>CAVYOK010000012.1:0-149731 GCA_963770165.1 uncultured Actinomycetes bacterium | reverse complement strand
TTATGTTTATGTCGTCTCCCCTGGTTCGTTACGTATTGCTAGCACGTAGATGTTGTCGCGGACCGGCGTGATTTCGATCGACGCGCTGCCGACCGCAGGACGACTCTGCTGCGCCATCGCCGTCACCGTCAGGCCGGCGACGGCCGCGGCGGCGATTGCCGATTGCCTGTCTGTTCACGAGTCTCTCCTCACGGTCCGGCTAAAGCCGGACACTGACGTACGCGAGACACGCAGCATCACAGCTCAGCGAACTCGGCGGCACGCAATCTGCATTCGCATTTTCCATCGCATCTCTCGTCATTTCTTCGCGTTCCGCTCGCGCTGAATCTTCCTGGGCAGCTCCGGATACATCGTCGCGGCGCCGCCGAGAGTCGCCTCGATCGGAAGGTTGTATTTCTCGCCGAACTCCTTGAGGAACGGATTCGTGCCCGGCAGGTGGTGCGGCACCACCCCCTGCTCGCGAGCGACTTCTTCGACGGCCGTGCACGGATACGGCGGGATCTGCTGATTGGGCGCGAATCGATATTCGCTGCTGCGGATCATCGGCTCGGAAAGGTACAGCGGATCGTAGGCGATCGTGACCCAGGTGAGGATGTCGCCGCGGCGAATCCAGTACCTGCGTCAACGTCGCCCGATCGCTCGACGGGACGCCGTTGCGCCGGTAGTAGTCCTCTTTGAGGTGCGTCGTCGAGATCTTCAACATCTCGCCTTCGAACACCGCCGTCGAGAACCCTCCCCAGGTGTGGGGCGCCATCCCCGACGGATGCGGCCGGCCATCCATGAAGTACGGATTGTCGACCGACCGCAGCCACGACGCGTGATACGCGGTGATCTGCCGGGAGATCGGGTCGACTTCCTTCCAGATGCGGACCTGCGACGGACCGCGCGAAATGTACATCGCGCCGTGCGGCCGGCACTGCCACTCCGGCAGCGTGTAGAGGGACGCGTTCCAGGCTTGAGCGCGCAAGCTGCCGGCGCGGCTCATCGGAATGCCGATGAACTCGCCGACGTATGGATTTCCGGTATTGTCCTCGTCCTGGACCGTGGCCCATTCGCCGGAAAATTCCATCTGCGCGTAGGCGGGGACGCCGATCAGGGCCGTCGCCAGCAGCGCACACGCGCCGGCCCTCGTGGCTCGCCTGAGGTTGCGCATCTTGGCCTCCTGGGAATGTGGCCGGGCTCGACCGAGCCCGGCCTCCTGGATCAGGCGTTCAGTCTACAGCCATCGAGCGCTCAACTGATAGCCGATAGCCGATGGCTGACAGCTGCTCAGAACGCGTACTTCAGTGCGAACTGCATCACTCGCGGAGAAATCGCATCGTTCGTGGACGTGATCTGGCCGAACGTCGCGCTGTTGAGACGCCGTCGCCGGCTGGCCCCACTGGAACCAGTTGAACGCGTTGAACGCCTCGACGCGGATCTCGATGCTCTGCGTGTTCGAGAACCGGATGTTGCGCGACAGCGACATGTCGACGTTCTTGCTGCCCGGCCCCCGGATGCTGTTGCGCGGCATCGTGCCCAGCGTGCCCAGGTCGGGTGCCGGAACGCCAGCGGGTTCAGGAACCTGATGCCGCCGTTGGCCGGGTTGATCGACTGGTCCGCGTAGACGTCGTCGGCTACCTGATTCGCCGCGCTGCGTGCCCGCCTGCCCGTTCAGCGCGATGATCGGTGCCGGTGGAGATGGTCAGCCAGGGACCCGTCAGCGCCCTGAAGCTTCCCACCAGCCGCCAGTCCGAGAACGACGGCGCGCAGCCCGGCGTTGTCGAACCGCGGCGACTGATCCCGGCCGATCAGCGAGAAGTTGTGCAGCCGGTCCGACGTGCAGTTGCCGTCGTCGAAGCCAGGATCGCTGGGGATGTTGTAGCCGGCCGACACGTTCGTCGTCCCGCCGCCGCCGCCTTCCGGCGAGCCGTAGCAGTTCGACAGGGTGTAGTTCGCGTTCACCGTCGAGCCGTACGCTGCCGCTCCGCGCACCGACAGCAGCATGCCCTTGTAGCGCTGCTTGCCGTCGCTCGACGTACAGATCCAGCGGCCCGTAGAACCTGCCCGTTGTCCGGATCGGCGAGCGTCAACGGGCGGCGCGCGTTCGTGTTGGCGGTGCTGGGCGCCGCGCCGTTGACCGGGACGAACAGCGCGTTGTTGAGCGGCGTGGACTCCCAGATGTTGTTCGTGCGGCTGCCGACGTAGCCGGCCGACGCGACCCATCGCGGCCACCTGCCGTTCGACGGTGACGTTCAACGTGTGGACGTTGGTGGACGCCATGTCGTTGCTCAGGCTGAGGAACGGCCCGTTGAGCGAGAACGGCGCATTCTGGTCGAACGTGACCGGGAAGATGTTGGTCTGCCCGCCGGGACTGCCGAGGAACGGATTGTCCAGGCCGCCCGGCGGGGCGTTGAGCCGCACTTCCGATCCCCACGGCGGCGCCACCGACGTGTTGAGATGGAATTGCCCGTTCACGAACTCGTAACGACTTGCCGTACGACGCCCGGATCGAGGTCCTGCCGCTGCCGGTCGGATCCCACGCCAGTCCGACGCGCGGCCCGAAATTCTTCCACTGCGTCTGCATGCCGGCCTTGCGACGGGAAGCCCGGGTCGCCGGGGAAATAGAGACCGGCCGGGTCCGTTCGGAAACACCGTGCTCTTGACGTTGCTGCCTGAACCGCGTCCATGTCGAACTGGTAGACGGCGCCGTTCACGAGCTGCTGCGGGAAGAACGGCTCCCAGCGCAGACCGTAGTTCAACGTCACGCGCGGACCCACCCTCCAGGTGTCCTGCGCGTACAGCCCGAGGTACGTCTGCTCCATGTCGAGGGTGTTCGGCGCCGCCTGGACCAGCGCGTTCGTGCCCATTCTTCCCAGCAGGAAGTCGGACAAGGCTGCTGGTCGCGGCTCCGCCCGTCTGCGTGCCGTCGATGCTCAACTGGCCCGGGCGAACGGACGTTGGCCAGCGACAGGGACGTCCAGCTGCGCCAGGTTCACGCCGAAGGCGAACTGGTGGCCCCCTCGCACGAGCGTCACGTCGTCGCTGACCTGCCAGGCGTTGGTCTTGAAGTTGGATTCGCTTTCCGTTCCGCCTCCGAGCTGGAAGCCCGTCGGATTGCGCCACCCGCCCGACGGTCAGCAGCATGTAGTTCGGCATGTAGCTGTAGATGTTGATGCCGACTTCGGGCGCGGAGAAGAAGTCGGTGCTCGTGCGATGGATGACGGTGCGGTTGAACGCAAAGCGAACCGCGTTCAGCGTCGTCGGGCTGATGACGAAGTTCTCGCCGATCGTGAAGCGTCTGCGCCAGGTTGTCGCGGCCGCCGATGCGCGTCACGAGCAGGTTCTGCTCCGCCGCTTCGAGGCTGAACGGCGGCGGCGTGAACGTACCCGGTCGCGATGTAGCGTCCGAACAGCGAGTGCTTGCTCGCCCATCTGATAATCGACCTTGGCGACCTGCTGCCATTCGTCGGTCTCGCTCGGCAGGCCGTACTGCACAAGGCCGCACGGATCGTCCGTCTTCGGGAGCCTGCGTGGTGATGTTCAGCGCCGCCTTGCTGAACTGCGCCGGATCGACCCTGTTGCCGACGAACGGGGCGCCGAGGTTCTTCGCGCGCGCCGGCGTTGCACGCCGGCGACGCGAACGCCGTGAAGTCGCCGGCCAGCATCGCCGCGGTCGGCACGAACGCGCGGTTGTCGGTCGGGTTGACCGTCGGTGTTCGTCCCCTGGTAGCCGGAGAAGAAGAACAGCCTGTCGGTCTTGATCGGTCCGCCGAGCGTCACGCCGTACTGATTGCGCTTCAACCCGTCGTCTCTTGCGCGTGCCGTCCGGATTCTTGGTCGCGAACGGGTCGGTCGCGTTGAAGCTGTGGTGACGGAAGAATTCGAACGCATCGCCGCGGAACGAATTGGTGCCCGATTTGGTGACGACGTTGACCGCCGCGCCCGAGTGCATGCCGTTCTGGGCCGTCATCGCGCTCGTTTCCGCCCTGAACTCCTGCAGCGCATCGGGGAACGGCAGCGGCAGGTTCAGATTGTCGTACGGGTTGTTGTGCGTCGCGCCGTCGAGCACATACGCGACGCCGAACGCCAACTCCGCCGGCCAGCGAATAGGCCTAGCCCCCCCTGCTGCCGCCCATGCTGCGGCTGGTCGCGTTGCCCGCCGGCTGCGGCACGGCGGCGGGCAATAGTTCGATCAGGTCGGCCGCGTTCCGGCCGTTGAGCGGCAGGTCCAGGATCCGCTTGTTGTCCATCACCTGGCCGATGCCGAGCTTGCCGGTATCGATCAGCGGCGAGTTCGCCGGTCACCGTGACGTTCTCGGCGACGGTCCCGATCGCCAGGGTGACCGGGACGATCGGGATGCTGCCGACCTGCAGCACGATGCCGGTCTGGACGTAGGTCCGGAACCCCTGTCAGCGTCACTTCGAGGCGATACGGACCAACCGGCAGGCCCGGCATCGTGAAGGATCCGTCCTCATCGGTGACGACGTTGCGCTTGAGACCCGTGTCCGGTCTGGGTCACGTTGACGTCGGCGCCGGGCAGCACGCCGCCGCTGGAATCTTTCACCGTGCCGCTGATCTGGGCGGTGGCCTGCGCCCAGGCGACCGGAGCGGTCAGGACCAACAGCAGCACCGCACGACAGAGACGACTCAACACGCGCTTCATCACGCCTCCTCTCCAGCTCTCCCGGGCGACCGGATCGGCATTTTCAGGAAGAAAAGTGTAGTGACAGCGCGGGAGTATAGCAGCCCGCGAAGGCTTGTCAACGTGCTGATATTCCAAATAGTTGCGGCGGAATTCGCCGATCCAATGTTTTAGATCGCGCGAGGCGCGACGCCCCGATTGACATTGGCTGCCGCGCACGGCACGCTCTCTCAGCTGCAGCTGTACAGCGCGTCATTGAGTATGCGCCAGCGGACCTGCTGTTCTCAGCAGACTGCCGAGCGCTCCTGAGAGGCCCACCTGATGAGATATGCCACGTTTTCGCTGCCCGGCGACCCGACCGAACGCCTGGGCGCTGTCGTCGCGGACCGACTGGGTCGTCGACGTCGCGAAACACGATCGCCGACAGATGGCCGGGACCGCTTTCCCGCGATCTGCTGTCCCTGATTCAGGCCGGCCCCGAGCCTGGCAGCGCTGTGCCGCCCTGCTGAATCAAGAGCTGCCGCGCGAAGGCCGGCGACGGCCACCGGCTTCCGGACGTGCGCGTGCACGCTCCGATCACCCGGCCGCGCAAGAACGTCTTCTGTCTCGGTCAGAACTACAAGAGCCACATCGAGGAAGCCGCCCGCGCGCGCGAACGTGAGTTCAAGCTGCCGGAAGTCCCGGTGTTCTTCACCAAGGCGCCGACGTCGGTCAACGGCCCGTACGACGCGGTGCCGTGGGATGCAGCCATCACGCAGCAGCTGGACTACGAGGTGGAGCTCGCCGTCATCATCGGCGTGCCGTGCAAGAACGTCGCGCGGGCCGACGCGCTCGCGTGCGTCTTCGGCTACACGATCCTCAACGACGTCTCGGCGCGGGACCTGCAGAAAAGCCATCTGCAGTGGTTCAAGGGCAAGAGCCTCGACGGCTTCTGCCCGATGGGCCCGGTCGTCGTCACCGCCGACGAGTTCGGCGACCCGCAGCAGAAGCGGATCTCGCTCCGGGTGAACGGTGAGACGCGGCAGGATTCCACCACCGCGAACATGATCTTCCCGATCGACGTCACCATCGAGTCGCTGTCGAAAGGCATGACGCTCGAGCCGGGCGACATCATCGCCACCGGCACGCCCGAAGGCGTGGGCCTCGGGCCGCACGCCGCCCGAATACATGAAGGACGGGGACGTCATGGAGACGGAGATCGAAGGCATCGGGACGATGAAGAACCGGATCGAGATGGTCGGGTAGGCCTGGTAGGCGGGTCGGCCTGGTAGGGCGTGGTCGGTAGGCGGGTCGCGTATGCAGGCCTACGCCCCACCTGCCCCACCTGCCCTACCTGCCCCACTTGCCCAAGGAGTGATGAATGTCTGATCAACTGGCATCGGACCGATCGCCATCCGCGAAACGGTCGAGAACTGGGTGCTATGGCGCGACGCCGGCGACTGGGAGCGCTTTGCGACCGTCTGGCACGACGACGGCTGGATGACCGCGACCTGGTTTCAGGGTCCGGCTCACCGCTTCATCGAGGTCAGCCGCGAGGGGTTCGACAAGGGCGTCAATATCCTGCACGCGCTCGGCGGCTGGACGTGCGACGTTGCCGGCACCCGCGCCATCTCGCAGGTCAAGATGAACATCCTGCAGCGCGCGCCGCTCGACGGGGTGATGGTCGACGTCGTCTGCATCGGCCGCTTCTACGACTTCTTCGAGAAGCGGGACGGCCGCTGGGCGATCGTGAGACGTCAGCCGATCTACGAGAAGGACCGGCTCGATCCGCTCGATCCGTCGGCGACGCTGGTGCTCGATCCCGAACGTGCTCGCGCGATTCCCGGAAGGATATCGCCACCTCGGGTATCTGCAGTCGAAGAACGGCTTCACCGTGAAACAGGGATTGCCGGGCCTGCGGGGGCCGGAAGTCGAAAAGGTGTACGCGGAGGGGAAGGCCTGGCTGGCGGGATCGGAAAAGCCAGGCGTGCCGCTGTAACCACAAAGGTCACGAAGGACACAAAGGACCACAAAGGTCACGAAGGCCGGCAACCACGAAGAGCACAAAGTGCACAAAGAGAATCCTCTTCTTTGTGGTCTTTGTGACCTTTGTGGTTCAAAAACCGAACAGGTCAATCGCGTTCGTTCGCCCGATCTTGCGTCCGATCCGATTCGGAGATCTCGAGCGGCATCAAACCACGTCGCCGCATCCACGTGGTCCTCGAACGGGTAATCGACCGAGAACAGCAGCCGATCCGGGCCGACCTCCGCCATCGCGCTGACGAGTGTCGGCGTATGAAAATTGCCGCTCGTCGTGAGATAGAAATTCGAGCGGAGATAGTCCCCCGGCTTCCGCCGCGCCGGCATCCCGCGCGACGACTTGGCGAGACGGTGATCGACGCGCCAGATGCTGTACGGCAGACCTTCTCCCAGGTGGCCGAGGACGATGGTGAGCCGCGGATGACGGTCGAAGAGGCCGCTGCTCATCAGGCGCAGCGCATGCGCGGCGGTTTCGGCGCCGAATGCCCACACCGGACCGAGCAGCCACGGATGGCCGTCGTAGATCGGTTCCCGAGCCGGCAGGGGATCGCGCGGATGCAGATAGAACGGCACGTTCAGCCGTTCGACGGCCGCCCAGAACGGATCGTAGGCCGGGTCGTCGTAGTAGACGACCTGGCCGGACCGACCGACATCGGAAAAGCCGTTGACCAGAGCGCCTTTGAAGCCAAGCTGGATCACGCAGCGCGTCAGTTCCGCCGCCGCCGCGTCCGGACTCTGCATCGGCAGCGCCGCGAAACCCGCGAACCGGTCCGGCCGTGCGCGAACGGCGTCCGCCAACCGATCGTTGGCGCGCTGCGACGTGGCAATCGCCGCTGCGCGGTCGGGAATCGACTGAATGCCGGGCGCGTTGAGCGAGAGGATCGCGAACGCGATCCCGTGTCGATCCATCTCGGCCAGTCGAAGATCGTCCAGATCCAGGAGACGGCGGTGCAGATCGCTCCACAATCCGTCGACCGCGTACTGCTCGCGACGCGTCCAGCGTCTCGGGCAGGGCGAAATGCTCTTCGAGCGCGATCTTGTCCTGCATGGAGCGGCGTGTCCGCGACCTACTTCACGTCGCCCGCGATCTTGAAATCGTGCAGCTCCGCGATCTGCTTGCGCTCGCTTCTGAAAAACGTCTTGCCGCTGACCTTGCGCATGCGGAAGTAGGGCTGCAGCACTTCCAGGGTATGGCGGAGACCGAAGGCGATGTGCGCACGCATCGCCTCGGCGGCTTCGTCGACCGTTCCGTGGCCGAGAATCTCCAGCAGATCCTGGTGCCGCCGCCGGGGGCCATCCGAGGGTGGCTGCTGCGCGACGCAGAACCACATCGCCGCCAGCACGTTGGTCTGGTCGATGGTCGAGGACAAGGCCGGACAACGCGTGCACTCGGCGATGCGCCGGTGCAGCTTCTGGTGCCAGATGACGAACTGCCGCCGTTCGGACGCCGCCAGCGCGAGCGCGTCGACGCGGGCGGCAAGCTTCTGCAGGTCGGCGCGCTCGCCAGCCGTCGCGACCTGCGCGAACAGCTTCGCCGCCTGCACCTCCAGCGCTTCCCGCACCACATAGTGGCCGCGGACATCCTCCGCCGACGGGATGCGGACACGGGTCCCCGCCCGGGGACGGCTTTCGAGCAGCCCTTCGGACTCGAGCCGGAGCAGGGCCATCGAGACCGGCAGGAAGCTCATCCCCAGCTCGGCGGCGATCTTGCGCCGTGAGATCACCTGCCCCAGGCCGACCTTGCCGCGGGCGATCCGCCGCCGGACGATGCCGTAGGCTTCCGCCGCCAGACTCGATGTCTCGGGAGAGGCTCTCATGCTCGAGGAGTATACCCTCGACGCCGGCTCAGAACCGGATCTTCACATCGCCGCGCGACGCGACGTGAGTGCTGTCGATGAACCGGATCCGGTGCGGCGAATTCTGCATGATCACCGAACTGGTCCGCGTGCCGTCGCCGAAGAACCGCACCCCGCGCATCAGCGTCCCGTCGGTGACGCCGGTGGCGGCAAAAATCACCTCGTCGCCGGGCGCCAGATCCCTGGCGCGGTAGATCTTCTTGATGTCCTTGATCCCCATCGCCCGGCAGCGCTCTTCGTGCTCGGGCTTGCTGACGACCAGGCGGGCAAAGATTTCGCCGTTGAGGCACCGCATCGCCGCCGCGGTCAGGACACCTTCGGGCGCGCCGCCGGTCCCCATCACGGCGTGGACGCCGGAGCCGGCGACGGCCGCCGTGATGCCGGCCGACAGATCGCCGTCGCCAATCAGACGGATGCGCGCGCCGGTCGCGCGGATGTCGGCAATCAGCTTGGCGTGCCGCTCTCGATCGAGGACGACGACGACCAGGTCCTCCACCCGGCGGTCGAGGCGGCCGGCGATCGCTTTCAGGTTGTCCTCGACCGGCGCGTCGAGATTGACGACGTCCTTCGAGCTCGGGCCGACCACCAGCTTCTCCATGTAGATGTCGGGGGCGTGAAGCAGGCCGCCCTTGTCCGACGCGGCCAGCACCGCGATCGCGTTCGGCGCCCCGGTCGCGCAGAGGTTGGTGCCCTCCAGCGGATCGACGGCGATGTCGACCGAGTGGTACTGCGTCCGCGACGCGGTTGCGCCCTTGGCATGCGGCAGACCGACCTTCTCGCCGATGTAGAGCATCGGCGCCTCGTCGCGCTCGCCTTCCCCGATCACGATGGTGCCGTCGATCGGCAGGGTGTCCATCACCTTGCGCATCGCATCGACGGCGACCTTGTCGGAGTACTTGCGGTCCCCCTGCCCCATCGTGTGCGCGCATGCGATCGCCGCCTGTTCGACGACGCGGAGAAACTCGAGCGAGAGATCGGAGTCCATCGAGGTCCTTTGTTGAACTTGCCTTGAACTTGCTTTGACCTACTCTGAACCTACTTTCAACTTACTTTGAGCTTTGAACGTGTCAACTTTGAACTCAACTTTGCACTTTGAACTTTGAACTCTGAACTTTCCCTGTCGGCAGTTCGCGGCGCGTCGGCTTGTTCAGGCAGGCTTTCGGAACAGAATTTCCCGGAGATTGTTCTTTCAGGAGAAACGAATCCGAGACGCGCAGCGATCCGAACAGGCGGATGATGTCGCGGTTGGCGAGCACCGATTGCCGGCCGCGCACCGACGGGTAGGCCCGGTGCTTCAGGTGGATGCGGTCGACGATGATGTATTTGGTGTAGCGGTGTCGACCACCGGCGAGGTACTGAAGAAGCCGAGCAGCGCCCCCTCCGGCCGGAGGATCCGCGCCAGCTGAACGGCGAGCGCCTGCGCGGCGGCCCGATCGAGGTAGTCGAAGATGTCCCAGCAGAGAATGCCGTCGATCGCGCCCGACGGCTGCGTGAAACGCGACGTCAGGAATGCCGGCAGCGCCTCGGTCTTCTGCGCACGAATATGCCGGTCCAGATCGCTGAAGATGTCCTCGACCAGGATCTTGCAGCCGAGCTGCTCGCCGAAAAAGCTGACGTTGCTGCCGACGACCGGTCCCAGGTCCATCAGCACCGGCGATTCCCGCGACGTCAGGCACGTCAGGAATTTGTGGAGCGCCTTGGTGGTGAAGACGGGATCCTCGGCCGCACCCGACGCCCTGCGGGGCGACTCGGCATCGCCCTTCCTGGGTGCGATACGGTCTAGGAGGCCCATGGAAAGTTAGAAGGCAAAAGGCAGAAGGCAAAAAGGCAAAAGGCAAGCAAAAGGAAAAAGGAAAGGAAAAGGTAGCAGCCAGCCCTCGCTTCGAAACTTCACTTCTGCCTGTTGCCTTCGGCCTTTTGCCTTTTGCCTTCAACTTAGTACGCCCGCCCGGTGCCCGCGGTCGCTCCGGCCTGAGGCGAGCCGCAGCCGGTGTGGCCTGCTTCTCGGCCGCGGGTTGGGAGCAGCCTTGGCCGGCTGGGCAGCCTGAACGGCCTGCGCCGGCTGGGCCGGCACGCCGCTCTTGCGCTGCATGTCGACGCTGCCGCGGAAGTGCGCCCCTTCGGCAATCGCGACGCGCGGCGAGATGATATCGCCGTCGACCGACCCGTTGTCGCGAATGTCCACCTTGTCGCTCGCCGTGACGTTGCCGGTCACTTCGCCGAGCACAATCACCGATTTCGCGAACACCTGGGCCTTGATGCGTCCGTTGGGTCCGATCGTCAGCACGTGCTCACGCAGCTGAATCGTCCCTTCGACGTGGCCCTCGATCGTCAGGTCCTCGCTGCCGTTCAGCTCGCCTTTGATGACAACCGATTTTCCGATGTTCACGATGTCCTTCTCCATGGATGGTCTGGCGTCGGATCGGAGCGCCAGCGGACCACAGTCTGCGGGGGCCTGCGGCTGCGGCAGCCGCCGGCGTCGCTGCGGGCGAACCGCCTCATCGCGTTTCCACATGTAATCCTCCGCCTGAAAGGCTTCCCAAGCCGCCAGGCTGGTTCCCAGGTTGCCGGGATCGATGCCCACGCTTGAACCGGAAGACGTATTCGTTCGCTGCAGCGCCGGTGTGAGTCCGATCCGCCCATGAAAGAGTCGTGCCAGTATATGGAATCCCTCCAATGTTGTCTAGTCCTTCAGTTACCGAGGGTTAGCGCCGGACCGGCAGTGCTACAATGAACAGATTCACCCATGCGTGTCTATTTTGACTACAACGCGACCACCCCGCTGGCGCCCGACGTCGCTCGACGCGGTCATCGCCGCCTCCCGCGACCAGTTCGGCAATGCGTCGAGTGTGCACCACTTCGGGCAGCGCGCCAAGGCCGTCCTCGACGATGCCCGTTCGGCGGTCGCCGCGCTGATCCATGCCGACCCGTCGGAGATCGTCTACACCAGCGGCGGCACCGAATCGGACAACCTCGCGATCCGCGGCGCAGCCGATGCCCTCGAGCCAGGCGGCCGGCAAGCATCTGGTGGCGAGCGCCATCGAGCACGAAGCCGTGCTGAACACGCTCAAGGCGCTGGCCCGGCACGGCTGGCGGACAACCTTCATTCCGGTCGATCCCAGCGGCATCGTCCACGCGGATCGCCTGCGCGAGGCGATGGCCGACGACACGGCGCTGGTCTCGGTCATGCACGCGAACAACGAGATCGGCACCATCCAGCCGATCGCGGAGCTGGCCGCGATCGCGCACGAGCACGGCGCGCTGATGCACACCGACGCCGTGCAGGCGGTGGGCAAGATCCCGGTCGACGTCAAGGCGCTCGGCGTGGATCTGCTGTCGCTGTCGGCGCACAAGTTCAACGGCCCGAAAGGCGCCGGCGCGCTCTGGATCAAGCGCGGCACGCGGATGCGGCCGATTCTCACCGGCGGCAAGCACGAACGCAGCCGCCGCGCCGGGACCGAAAACGTCCCGGCGATCGCCGGAATGGGTGTCGCGGCGCAGGCTGGCGATGGCCAAGCTCGGGCCGGAAGCGGCGCGCGTCGGCGCCCTGCGGGATCGGCTGGAGGAAGGCATCCTGAGCGGCGTGCCCGGCACGGCGGTCAACGGTGCCCGCTCGGCCGCGCGTGCCGAATACGACCAACATCGGCTTCGATCGCGTCGAGGCCGAAAGCCTGTTGATCGCGCTCGATCTCGAAGGCATCGCGGTCTCGACCGGATCGGCCTGCTCCTCGGGCACGCTGGAGCCGTCGCACGTCCTGCGGGCGATGGGGCTGCCGACGCACCGGACGCAGAACTCGCTGCGGTTCAGCCTCGGACTGTTTTCGACCGAAGAAGAGGTCGACCGCGTCGTGGCGGTGTCTGCCGGGGCTCGTGGAGAAGCTGCGCGGTCTCACCAGGACGACGCACGAGATCACCAGAGGACACGACGGTTTTCGCGTAGACTCACCATGCGCATAGCCGTCGCCATGTCGGGCGGCGTCGACTCGTCGGTCGCCGCCGCGCTGCTGGTCGAACAGGGCCACGACGTCATCGGTCTGTCGATGCAGCTCTACGACCAGACCGGTGGTGAGCGGACGTTCGGCAGCTGCTGCACGCTCGACGATCTGCACGACGCGCGGCGGGTCGCCGCCGCCATCGACATCCCGCACTACATCCTGAACTTCGAGCGGCAGTTCGACGAGCAGGTGGTCTCGAACTTCGTGCGCGAGTACACCGCCGGGCGGACGCCGCTCCCCTGCGCCCGCTGCAACAGCGACCTCAAGTTCGCCACGCTGCTCGATCGCGCCCGCGGGTTCGGCGCCGACGCCGTCGCCACCGGCCACTACGCGCAGGTCGGCGTGGGATGAAGGGACCGGCCGGCACCGCTGACGCGCGGCGTCGATCCGGGCAAGGATCAGTCGTACTTCCTGTTCTCCCTGACGCAGGCGCAGCTGGCGCAAGCGGTCTTCCCGGTCGGCGGCCTCGCCAAGGATGCCGTCCGCGAGTACGCGCGCGGCCAGCGGTCTGCCGGTGGCGGACAAGCCGGACAGCCAGGAGATCTGCTTCGTGCCCGACAACGACTACGCGGCCTTCATCGACGCAGCGCGCGCCCGACGCCGTTCGCGACGGCGGTGATTGTGGACCAGGAAGGACGGGTGCTGGCGCGGCACGCCGGCATTCACCGCTTTACCGTCGGCCAGCGCAAGGGACTCGGATTGCCGTCCTCGCCGACCGGCGCGCCGATGTACGTGCTGGCGCTCAGCCCGGCGAATCGCCAGGTCGTGGTCGGTCCGAGAACGGCACTCGAGCGAACGGTCGCTGACCGCGTCCGGACGTGAACTGGATTGTCGAGGAGCCGCCGGCGTCGCTGCGGTGACCGCCCAGATCCGTCATCGCCACCGCGCCGCGCCGGCGACCGTGCGGGTGCTCGGAGACGCCCGGTCGAGCTCGACCTTCGAGACGCCGCAAATCGCCGTCACGCCCGGGTCAGGCGCTGGTCTTCTACGACGGAGACGTGGTCCTGTGGGCGGAGGATCGGATTCGAGTACGTGACCGGCTCTACGCCAGCGCTGTCCCAGGGACGTGGTCTGCAGGTGCTCCGGGATGCGGTCGAGATACCGTTCGGCGTCGAGGGCGGCCATGCAGCCCGTTCCTGCAGCCGTGATCGCCTGACGATAGACGTGGTCCTGGACGTCGCCGCAGGCGAACACGCCTGCGACGCTGGTCTTCGCCCCGTCGTGCGTGATCGAGTAGCCGTTGGCATCCATCTCGAGCTGACCGCGGAAGAGTGCCGTGTTCGGCGTGTGGCCGATCGCCACGAAGACCCCGGTCACCGGTACGGCGGTTCGCTCCCCGGTCTTCCGGTCGCGCACGACCATCCCGGTCACTTCGCCCTTCCCGGTGTCCTGAATCTCGTCGACCTCGGTATCCAGCAGCCAGGCGATCTTCGGGTTCGCCCGCGCCTTGTCCTGCATGATCTTCGACGCGCGCAGCGTGTCGCGCCGATGCACGACCGTCACCTTGGTCGCGAACTTCGTGAGGAACACCGCCTCTTCCATCGCCGAGTCGCCGCCGCCGACGACGGCGATCTCCTGCCCGCGGAAGAAATAGCCGTCGCAGGTCGCGCAGGTCGAGACGCCGTGGCCCATGAGCGCCCGCTCGGAGGGGAGACCCAGCAGCCGCGCCGACGCGCCGGTCGCGATGATCAGCGCGCGCGTCGTGAACTCGGCTTCGGCGGTCCGGACGCACGATCGGCTCGCGCGCAGACATCGACCGCGGTGATATTGCCCTGGATGATCTCGGTGCCGAACCGCTCGGCCTGCGCGCGCATCTCGGCCATCAGATCCGGCCCCATAATGCCGTCGCGATAACCTGGAAAGTTCTCGACGAGCGTCGTCAGCATGAGCTGACCGCCCGCCTCGACGCCTTCGATCAGGAGCGGCCGCAGGTTGGCGCGGGCGCTGTACAACGCGGCCGTCAGACCGGCGGGGCCGGAGCCGATGATGATGACGTCTCTGTGATCCATGTGAGGACATGGGAGTCGGAATGCGAGGAAGTCGGAATCAGGAGCGAGGAAGTCAGGTCACTTCCTGATCCTGCACCTGACTCGCAAGTCATCTCAGAGGTGTTTGTCGATGACCTTCTTGAGGTCGTCCTTCGGGACGAGGCCGACGACCGATTCGACGACCTGCCCGCCCTTGAAGAGCAGCAGCGCGGGAATGCCGCGAATCTGGAACTTGAAGGCCGTGTTGGGGTTGTCGTCGACGTTGAGCTTTCCACCGTCAGCTTGCCGTTGTAGTCGGTCGCCAGCGCATCGACCGTCGGCGCCAGCCGCTTGCACGGCCCGCACCACTCGGCCCAGAAATCGACCAGGACCAGCTCACCCGCCTGGATCACCGTCTCTTCGAAATTGCCGTCCGTAAAGGTTTGCACGTTGTCAGCAGCCATGCTCCACTCCCAGCTTCGTTCGGCTTCCGGCTTCCAGCTCGACGCAGTGAAGCTGGAAGCTCGAAGCGTTACGTCGTGGTTCCGCGCGTTCACTGATCGCCCGCTTGTATATTTTGACGTACTCCCGGGCTGAACGGTCCCACGAGTTGTCCTGGCGCATCCCGGCCAGCTGCAGCGCACGCCAGCGCGGCCGATCCGCGAAGACGACGCAGCGCCCGGCCGAGGGCCGTGAGCAGCGCCTCGGCCAGTGTACTCGCGGAACACGAACCCGGTCGATGCGCGGCTTCGCGGCGAATCATCCGGACGGTGTCGGCAAGGCCGCCCACGCCGTGCACGATCGGCACCGTCCCGTAGCGCAGGCTGTACATCTGATTCAGCCCGCACGGCTCGAAACGCGAAGGCATGAGGAACATGTCGGCGCCCGCCTCGATCAGGTGCGCCAGCGATTCGTCGAACCCGATGCGCGCGCCGACGCGGTCCGGATGCCCGGCGGCAGTGCTCCGTCCACATCCTCTGATAGCGCGCCTCGCCGGTGCCGAGCACGACCAACGTCGCGTCGAGCGCCATCAACTCGTCGCCGACGCGCGGCGATCAGGTCGAAGCCCTTCTGATCGACCATGCGGGAGATCATGCCGATCAGCGGCCGCTTCATCGCCGCGTCGTCGATCGGGCAGTCCGTATCGCGACAGGACCTCCTTCTTGGCGGCCGCCTTTCCGCTCCAGGTCGTCGGCGTCCGAACGGCAGCGGCAGGTGCGGATCGCGCATCGGGATCCCACCGCTTCGTGTCGATGCCGTTCAAGATGCCGACCAGATCGGCGGCGCGGCGCCGCAGGATGCCGTCGAATCCGAAGCCGAACTCCGGCGTCTGGATCTCCCGCGCGTAGGTGCCGGCTGACCGTGGTGATCAGCGTCGGCGTCGTTGATGCCGCCCTTGAGGAGGCTGATGCGTCCCCAGTACTCGAGCCGCTCGATCGACAGCAGCTCCCACGGCAGGTCGAGACGCGGCAGCCAGTCCGGTCGCGAAGAGCCCCTGATAGGCGAGGTTGTGAATGGTAAACACGCTCGGCGTCGCGCCGAGCACGGGATGCGCGGCGTAGAGCGTTTTCGGAGATAGACGGGCGCGAGCCCCGCCTGCCAGTCGTGCGCGTGCACGACGACGGCCGGCCGCGCCTGGCGCGCCGGCAAACTCGAGCGCGGCGCGGACCAGCATCGCCGAACCGCCGCGGGTTATCCGGGTAATCGTCGTTGCCGACGCCGTACAGCCCCTCGCGCTCGAACAGTTCCGGGCATCGACGAGCATCGCGCGGGCGCCGTCGCCGAGCGGCGCTTCGTAGAATCCGACTTCTCGCGTGTATCCGCCGACGCTCAGCGGAAAGCGCTCGACGAGTCTGCCGGCCGTCACGCCGCGGTACCGCGGCAGCACCAGGGTCACCGCCCAGCCGAGGCGTGCCAGCGCCGCCGGCAGCGCACCGAGCACGTCGGCCAGACCGCCGGTCTTCGCGAACGGCACTGCCTCGGATCCGATGATCAGCACGCTGTGGCGGCGCGGCATCGCTCCGATCGGCTCAGACAGCGGACGTGAGCGGCCCATGTTGACGCGGACATGGCAATTGCCTGCTACGATCCGCGTTCGTGCAGGAACGCCCGCCCCGCCCGCCGCGCACCGAGTCCCGTGAGATCGTCGAGCTCAAGCAGCTGAAGCGTCGCACAGCCGGAGCTGGCCACCGCGGTGGACATGCAGCTCGCGCTCGTCGAGATGCAGCGCCGCGTCCAGGCGCGTGTGCCGCTGCCGTGGATTCAGGCCGACCCGGCATGGCTCGCAGCACATACGCGGCCGGCCGGCCGGTCGTCCGCTTCGCGACATCCCGCTCGACTGGACCGACTTCCGGCTCACGTTCCGCCAGACGGCAGACATCCTGCATCGCTTCGAAGCGCTCGAGCGTGCCGATTACGAGCAGATCGTCGCGCTCGGCCGCGACGGCGACGCTGCTCGAGCCGCTCGTCGACCGCTGGTACGACGCGACCTCTGGCGTCGACGGCAGCCGATCCGCACGCGGCGCGCGCCCGAAGACGCGCCGGCCGAGCCTGGATCAGGTGCTCGTGCTGGCGCTTCGGCCGTTCCTCGCGCGGTGCGCCGAGGCGCTGCTTCAGCGAGTCGATTTTCCAGCCTGGACCCACGGCCACTGTCCGTTCTGCGGATGGGAGCCGGAGTTCGCCGTCATCACGCCGAGCGCCGATCGCCGTCTCATCTGCGGCCGCTGCGTCGCGCAGTGGGGCTTCAGCTCACTCACCTGCCCGTTCTGCACGAACGACGATCGCACGCTGATTACATCGTTCGCCACGCGCGACGGCCGGTATCGGGTCTATGCGTGCGACGTCTGCCGCCGGTATCTCAAGGCGTTTGACGGCCGTCACGCGGCCGCGCCCGGTGATGGTGGCGGTCGACACCATTGCCACCCTCCCGCTCGATGCGGCCGCGATGCAGAGGGGTTACGTCGGGATGATCGGCTCGAAGACTAGGGCTGATGCGACGGCTGATGGCCCGCGTGCAGAGTCGATGCCGGGTGAAACTGGCCTGACTGTCGCCACGGCTAAGTGGCGCGAGCTGCTACGGCTGGGTTGCGGACGACGGTGGTCTGGGTCGCGAAGATTGTCGCCGCCTTGTTGGACAGCCAGTTGAAGAGGTTCTGCGTCTCCATGAAGCGGCCGGCGTTGGACCGGGCGCCGAGCACGACGACCGCCACCTGGTGACCGCTCTGCGGCAGGCGAAGCAGCGTCGCCAGGCAGTAGCCGGCTTTAGAGATGAATCCGGTCTTTCCCGCTCGAACGTCGACATCGTCCCGGCCGCAGCAGGTGATTCGTGCTGTCGGAACGTCAGCTCCCGCTTGCCGCGGTGTGGACCGTGTGTTCGGCAGTCCGCATGATCGACGCGATGCGTTCATCGCCGGACGCGTGCGTGATCAGCCGCGCCATGTCGTACGCGGACGAGATATTGTCCGACAGCAGCCCGGACGGGTCCGCGTAGTGCGTGCTCTGCAGCCCCAGTTCGGCGGCCTTCGTGTTCATGCGGGCGATGAACCCGCGGAGCCGAGCGGCGAGACGCGCGCGAGCGCCCGGGCGGCGGCGTTGTCCGAGGCAATCAGCAGCAGGTGAAGCAGGTCGTCGACGGTCACCGTCGTTCGCCTTGAGGTGCGTCGTCGAGGCCCGGTAGACATCGCTTCGCGCGACGGTGACCGCTCGGTGACAGTCGGGGTTGTTCTCGAGGAATACGGTCGCGGTCATCACCTTGGTGATGCTCGCAATCGAGCGCTGGCTCTGCGAGTTCTCTTCCCAGAGGATTTCGTTGGTCTCGGGATCGTAGATGATGGCGGCCGCCGCGCGAACATCCGGCACCAGATCGCCGCTCGCATCCACCTTGTAGCGCGGCAGCGTGGTCTCGGCGATCTCGCGCGCCATCGCCACGGCGCGCGCGCGGGCGAGCCTGGCCTTTCGCGACAACGCCCGGGACGCGGAATAGAGCGTGCGTTCGTGCGTTGACGACCGGGGGCTTTACTGCAGCGCGGGCAACCGCAGGTCGCTTGGATTTCGCCTTCGTCTGGGCATCAACTGTGCCAGCCCCAATACTGACGAGGCTGACGAGCACAAGCGACCCGATCCAAAAAGGCGGTTTCCTGCTCACCTTGTGGCACCCTGCGCTAAAGTTTTTTGGAGACCGAAGGAGTCATAGTGTAGCAGATAATTCGTAGAGCGCAAGAGGATTATCGTCGTTGTTCACGATGGTCGAGCTCGGACGGGAGAGCGACGTTTGCATGATCTGTGCACAGGTTCCGAATTCAACCTCGACCCACGTCATGTCTATCGGCACAGCTCGAGGACGATATGAGGTCCAGCTATGACGGCCCGTGAATTGAACGAATACAGTGCCCTGCGCGACACGATCCGTCAACGCGGGTCGCTCCGCATCATCCTGTTCCTGGTGACGCTGATGGCGTGGGCGGCTGCCACCATCGCCACCGCGGCCCTGGCAGCTCTGCCGGTGGCGACGCTGCTGCCCCTCTTGCTGCTGACGGCCGGCTTCGAGGTCGTGTTCGGGCTGCACACCGCGGTCGAACGGATCGGACGATACCTGCAGGTTTTCTACGAGGAGGACGATCCGTCCCGCCCGGAACGGGCGTGGGAGCGCACGGCGATGGTGTATGGCCGCGCCTATCCAGGCGGGCCGGATCCGTTGTTCGTGGCGTATTTCATCATCGCCACGCTACTGAACTTCGTGCCGGTCATCCTGGCCGAGCCCGTGCAAATCGAGGTGACCGTCGTCGGCGTCGCCCATGTGCTCGCGATCGCGCGGATTCTCGTCGCGCGCCATGCCGCGTCCGGTCAGCGGGCCAAAGACCTCGAACGGTTTCAAAGCCTCAAACCGACGCACGCGCCAAGCACCAGCACTGAGCACCAAGAACTAAGCTTGTGTTACTTCTGCGCGAGCGCGATCGTCAGCAGCAGCGCGCGCTGGGTCCCGACCCACGAATCGGTGGTGTCGAACGACTCGGTGAGGGCGTGGGCTCGGCTCCGCGGCCGCCGCCGCCGATCGTGATCGCGGGAATGTGGCGGCTCATCGGGATGTTCGCGTCGGTGGAGCTTTCGTTCAAGACGAACTGCAGTCCCAGCGCTCGATGCACCGCTTCGGCGGTTCTGACGATGGGTGAGCCGGCCGGGGTGGAACCGGCGGGACGATCACCGACGCGCTCCCTGATCGCGGTAATCGCGCCCGGCGAACGCCAGCGGTCGTTTTCCTCGGCGACCGCCGTATCGACGGCTCTCTGAAACCTGCGTCGAGCGCCGCCAGCGACGCGGCGTCGACCGATCGCAGGTCGACCTCCATCCAGGCGTCCGCCGGAATCGCGTTCACCGACGTCCCGCCGCCGACACGCCCGACATTGAACGTCGTCTTGGGGTCCCGGGCTACCTGGAATTCCGCGACCTTCGCAATCGCCCGTCCCATCGCATCGATCGGATTCGCCAGACCGAACGCGGCGAAGCTGTGGCCACCCGGCCCATTGAACGTGACCCGGTAGCGATGGCTCCCCACGCCCACGTTGGTGACTCCCAGCCCGGGGCCGTCGATCGCGACGAACCGGTCGACGGCCATCGCCGATGCGAAAACTCCTTGACGCCTCGCAGATCGCCCAGGCCTTCCTCGCCCACCGTCGCCACGAATGTGAGTGAGCCGGAGTCTGCACGTCGGCCTGGCGCAGCACCTTGGCGATGGCGATCAGTACGGCCAGACCGCGGCAATCGTCGCCGATCCCGGGCCCCGCAGAATCGCCCCGTCGCGCCTGACCTTCACGTCGGTTTCTTCAGGAAACACCGTGTCCTGGTGAGCGGCGAGCACGACGTGCGGCCGCGCGGCCATCCCGGGCCGGTCGCCCAGGACGTTGCCGACCCTGTCGAATCTCACGTTCCTCAAGCCGGCCTGCTGGAACGCTTGACGCAGCACCTCCCCACGCGCGCGTTCCTTGAACGGCGGGGCCGGAACTTCGCAGAAACGAATCTGGTCCTCGATGGTCTGGGGTTCGATCTCCTGGCGGTGTCGATCGCGGCGTTGACGGCCGGATTCTTGAGCAGATTGGCGGGGGCCGGCGAGCCGCCCTGAGCGGCGAAGGCGGTGAGCGCGGCGGCCGTCGCGCAAACGGCGGCGACGATCCACAGCCTCGTCATCATCACGCGAGATGGTAACTCACGGTGCGATTGGTTCGTTTGCCGGTTCGTTTCGACCCCGTTGTTCGTTCAATCCTCTTTGTGGCGATTCGGCGGCTCCGGCGCCCGTCTCTATGATCTCTGTATCGAACGCCGGGCTACAGTAACGATGCTCCTGTGGTTTTGACCTCGGCGTGTTAGATCGATCGCGGCGATTCGACTGGCAGCTCGCGCGCGTGTCATCGGTACGAAATTTGCTCGGCGCGGCTTGAAAGGGGCGATTCGTATGAGTCTGGTTCGGCTCCTGGGTTTCAAGACCCTTGCGTGCGGATGCATCGTCGGCCGATACCGCGAAGTGGCCACGAGTCGGGAAGTCTCGTATGTCGAGGAAAAAGGCAAGTCCTGCGGGAACCACGGGCACCGCCGCAACCACACCATCCTCGCGGATCGCTTCGCGCCGGTGTCGTTCATCGGACCGGCCTCGAAAGCCTCGTAGACCCTGATCGGCCGCGCCTCAGGGGGCGAGAAAAGTGCTCCCTTTAGCTACACGCTGTGTCCGTCCAGCCCTAACGCCCGGCCCGGTGTTGACCGAAAATAGCGGGCAGCATGTCTGTCCTTCTCAAACCGTTCTACAAAGTCCCCGGCCGATCGGGATCGGCCAGCAGATTCTACCTGGCCGATTGCCTCGAAGTGTTCCGCCAGCTGCCGGCTCACAGCGTGGACGTCATCGTCACGTCCCCGCCTTACAACTCGGCATCGAGTACGGCCTATACCAGGACACGCTGTCACGCCCGAGTATCTCGAGTGGACGAATCCTGGATCGCGGCCGCCGCCCGGGTGCTGACTCCGGCCGGTTCGCTGTTCCTGAACGTCGGGGCGAAGCCCAGCGATCCGTGGACCGCGCTCGACGTCGCGCAGGCGGGACGCTCGCACCTCCGTCTTCAGAACATCATTCATTGGGTCAAGTCGATCGCGATTGAGCGCGCATCGGCGGGCGCGGCGGCGGGCTCACCCGGGACCTCGCCGTCGGTCACTACAAACCGATCAACAGCGACCGCTTCCTGAACGACTGCCAGGAATTCATGTTTCACTTCACGCCGCAGGGGGCGACCCCACTGGATCGGCTGGCGCTCGGTGTGCCGTATCAGGATCAGTCGAATATCGGACGGTGGCGGGGCGCCGCCGAGGGCGTCCGCTGTCGCGGCAACACCTGGTTCATCCCCTACGAAACGATCCAGCGGCGCGACCGCGATCGGCCGCACCCGGCGACGTTCCCTTCACGGCTGCCGGAACAATGTCTGCGGCTCCACGGCGTCTCGCGCATCAGCGTGGCGATGGATCCCTTCACCGGCCTCGGCAGCACGGCGGTCGCCTGCGCGCGGCTGGGCGTCGAGTTCATCGGCGCTGAAATCGACGAGACCTATCTGGCTGAGGCGGTTACGCGCACCCGCGCGGCGGTGCTGGATGCCGCGATCGGCGCGAAACGGCCGCTGAGCGCGGGACTGACATCCCGCGCCCGGGTGGCGAATATCAACGAGCGGTATTGACCGCCCTACTTCTTCGTGGATGACACCGGAGCGGGGAGCGGCTTGATCGAGTATTCCCGCCGGAAGATCGGATTCACGCCCGGCCGTTTGACCTTGACCTCGAGCCGGCGGTTCTTCCGGAGCGGATCCGGATTCTTCGAATAGAACCCGAGCACGTAGTAGTCGCTCATCTCGGCGTCGATCCGCCGGATGGCCTTGCCGAAATCGTTCTGGTTGACGACCGCGATGCCGCCGGTCTCCTCGGCGATCACGCGCAGGCTATCCTGCGACTTGCGGATGAATTCCGACCACTGCTGCGGATCGACGTTGTCGTCCAGATCGGACAGCGGCCCCACCAGGCCGCGCGGGTCCATCGTGTAGATCGTCACGTTGGCGCGATTCGCCGTCCGGGTCAGATCCCAGAGCTCGCGCGCCAGGTCGGCATCGGCGAACTCTTCGTTCTGCCTGAGACCCTGCGTATCCCTGGTCGGATCGACCGCGTCGGTTCCGTTGTTCTTCGCCGCTTCGGCCTGCGGCCGCATTTTGTGACTGCGCGAGCTGGTTCTGCGCGAAGGGCGAGCTTGGATCCATCAGGCCGAGCCGGGCGTTCGCAAACGGCGTGAAATCGTAGCCGTCGCTCACATAGATCAGCGCCTTGCGGCGGTTGTGCACCTGCTCGAGGTTCTTCAGCGTTTCCTCGACCGTCGAAAACGCGACGCGCGCGCGATACCGGATCTCGCTCGGACCACCCGGCCCCGAAGACGAGTTGATGATGTCCTGCGGCTTCAGCTCGTTGCCGGTCATCTTCTTGATGGCATCCTGGAGGCGGTTCTTGTCGTAGGTCATCTGGATGGACAAAGACGACGGCCCGCTCGACACGATGCCGAACATGTCGCCCTCGTGGAGCAGTTCCTTCGAGATCTTCTGAAACAGCTCCCGGACGCGGCCGGTGTTGTGGAACTGCAGATGCTGATCGTCGACGAAGAACACGAAAATGCGGCCGGACACGTCGCTCGTGCGGGGCCGCGCCGGCGGCAGGATGACCCCCTCGGGCGGCGGCGCCGGCGGCGGCAGCATCAGGTTGGTCACGCGTCCGCCGGTGAAGACGGTCATCGACGAGATGTCCTGCAGCACGCCGTCCTCGTAGACCTCGAAGTCCTCGCTCTTCAGGTCGGGAATGAAATTGCCTTTGTCGTCGCGGACCAGCACGTCCGTGGTGACGAGGTCGACCTGCAGCCGGAAGTTCGGATTCTGCGCGCCGGCGGCGAGCCGGAGCCTGCGCCGACAGCGCCGCCGTCAGGACCGCCACAAGAACGGCGGACCAGAACCCGTTTTTATGCAAACTCATAGGCAGATTATAGCCGCCTTCGCGCCTCGCGCGGCGGCGAATTTCGCGCCTGGCCTGGAGCCGGACTCCTAGTCGGCCGGTCGTCGCCGGATCCATCCTCTGTCCCCTCGTTGCCATCAATAGACGCGGGCGTGGAGGATTCGGTCTGGTGCGGCGCACCGGAGCAGACGGCACGCGCGGACTGCGCTGGCCGCGGCGGCGGCGCCGCGGCGGCGTGAACCGGATCCTCCCCCCCGGCCCGGGCGGGGCGCTGTCCTGGGTCGACGGCGTCCGCGACTCCACGACGGCCTCGAGCCCGCGATCGGCACCGGCCGGCTCGGCCAGATCCGCCGGCACCAGCTCGGTCGCCGCCCGGTTCCGGGCCGGCGGCATCGCAGCCGCCGCCTCTGCGTCTTCGTCCTCCTGCAGCCGGCGGACGACGCGTTCCGCGCGGCGGCGCTCGCGCCAGTCCTCGGGTTCGACCGACGGTATCGGTGTGTTCCGGAGCCGATCCCAGTCGAACCGGACGTCGGGATATCTGCGCCTCGAGCGCACGCATGACGTGAGGATCGAACGGCTCGCGCCCGACCCTCACGTTGGGCGGCGTCCGGTACCAGTAGAGCACGCGCTGGCGGGTCTTGCCGCGGCGGCCGGTCACGGACTCGACCAGATAGAAGTGCTCGTAGCCGCGCCGGTCTCGTGAAAACTTCAGGAAAGACACGGTTCAGTCTTCGGCGATCGGCTGCCCGCTCCGCCGCTTCGGCCCGTCGCAGACAATGACGGCGGGTCCGATCATCGCCGCTTGCGGGGCCGCGCCTCGGTGACGGGCTTGGCCGCCCGGCCGCCGGACTTCGCCGATCGAGACCCGGCTGCGGAGCTCGACGGGAGGCCCCGCCGCCCGGGGCTGGCCTTCTCGGAGCGCGCGGCGCGACCGGCGTCTCGCGGCTTCGGTGCACGAGGGTGAAGCGCACCTATCGCCGACCGTGTGATAGCTCCAGATTTCGTTCACGTGAATCTGGTTGTCCTCGCACAGGCGGCGGGCGACGTCGACCATGCCAGCGGGGACGTACAAGTAAAACTCGACCCGCAGCCGGGCAAAGTGCGCCCACTGGGCCAGCGCCTCGAGATGATTGACCGATTCCCCGGTCTCGACCTCAATCACCGCCTGCAGACGCCTCCCCCGCTCCTGCGAGAACAGGAGGACGTCCGGGTACAGCAGGGTCGTCCCCGCCTTGACCGGAGCGTTCTGCTCGGCGCCCGGATTCATGGTGGCGTCGAATTTTCGGCGGGATTTGGACTGTAACTGCCGAATAATCCGGTCGTGCTCGAGCTGCTCGCGGACCGGCCGCACGAGGATCGGGCTCACCAACGGCCTCCAGCAAACGGTTGATGAATCGAGTGGATCAAACCCGGAAGTGTAACATGCTTCCGCTCAGCGGCTCGTCGGGCATCGGCGGAAACGTCCCCCGGACCTCACGGGACGCGCACGTAGACCGTTATTGAACAGCGCGCCCCCTTGCGGGCTCGGTTAGCCGAGACCTGTGACGTAGACCGACCACAGCAACGCGGCGATGCCGGCGGCCGTCGCGAAGCGCCGCCACGGCAGCGCGAGCGTCCCGGCCGTGAGGTTGGTCGCGGTGCGCCCACCCGGCACGAAGCGCGCGGCGACGATCACCGCCGATCCGCGCACGTCGAGCTGACGCGCCGCCCACCCGAGCATCCGCCGCCCACGGCCGTCGCGCTGCAGCCGTCGTACGGCACGGTCGCCGACGCCGGCGCCGACGCCGTAGGTGGCGTTGTCGCCGGCGAAGCAGCCGACGAGCGCCGCTGCGCCAACCAGTCCGATCGACAGCTCTCCGTCGGCGGCGAGCACGGCGGCCGTGATGACGATCGCCTCGCCCGGCACGAGCGGGAGCAACGCGTCGAGCGCCACGAGCCCGAGCACGATCGCGTAGGCCCACGCTGACGCCGTCACGAGGTCGATCAGCTGGTCGCCCATCGCCTTAGAACCTGTTTCAAAATGAGGGCGAGCCGGATGGCGCCGGATCGTGGATGCCGGGCGCCACACGGGATGTGAAGGCGCAGCAATGCTGCGTCGAACATCGCGGGTGGCGAGCCGGCGCCGCGAGACGGTGCGAGCCGGCCGTCAGTCATTTTGAAACAGGTTCTTGGCCGCCGGTTGCGCTCCATCCGGCCGGGATGTACCCGTCCGAACGCGCCGGCGTTCACCTTGTGTCGGCGGCGCTCAGCGCAGCGGCTTGCGCAGGTAGACGAGCCGGTCGGCGTCGCGGCCGTGGGTGCGGCGGTCGTACTCGACGTAGCCGATCCGCTCGTAGAGCGCGATGTTCTCGGTCATGCGCTCGTGCGTGTAGAGGTAGATCGAGTCGTAGCCGGCACGTCCCGCCTCCGTCTCGGCGGCTGTGAGCAGCGCGCGGCCGACGCCCGTTCCCTCGTGCTCAGGGTCGACCGCCACGTTGTCGACGACGAAGCCCTCCGCGTCGACGTCGAGCACGACGAGCCCGACGGGCTCGCCGTCGCGCTCGGCGACGAGCACCTGCTTGGCGGCGACGACCGCGGCGTAGTCGTCGGACATCGGACGCGGCTCGCGTCCCGCGAGCCGCTCCACGTAGCGCGCGTACGCGGCCCGCGCGATCTCGGCGAGGCGCGGGACGTCGGCCGCGCGCGCGGACCGCAGGCTGGGC
Source organism: uncultured Actinomycetes bacterium (assembly GCA_963770165.1). Lineage (GTDB taxonomy): Bacteria > Actinomycetota > Thermoleophilia > Solirubrobacterales > Solirubrobacteraceae > Conexibacter. The sequence continues at coordinate 123,555 of CAVYOK010000012.1, read as the reverse complement.
GCGTCGCCCATGGGGCGCTACTTGTCGCGCAGGAACGACGGGATGTCGATCTCGTCGTCCGAGATCTCGAGCGAGGAGCGCTGGCGGTCGTCGAGCGTGACGTCGCGGTCGCGGCGCGTGCGGCGCGCCTCCTCGCGCGCGCTGCTCGTGCGCGCGAGCCCACGGCCGCTGTGGTCGAAGCCGGTCGCGATCACGGTGACGCGCACGTCGTCGCCCATCGAGTCGTCGATCACGGCGCCGAAGATGATGTTCGACTCCTTGTCGGAGGCCGCGTTGACGACCTCCGCCGCCTCGTTGACCTCGAACAAGCCGAGGTCGTGGCCGCCGGTGATGTTGAGCAGGATGCCGGTCGCGCCCTCGACCGACTCCTCCAGCAGCGGCGAGGCGATCGCGGCCTTCGCCGCGTCGACGGCGCGCGTCTCGCCGGAAGCGCTGCCGATGCCCATCAGCGCGGTGCCGGCGTCGTGCATGATCGTGCGCACGTCGGCGAAGTCGAGGTTGATCAGGCCGGGGATCGTGATCAGGTCGGTGATGCCCTGGACGCCCTGGCGCAGGACGTTGTCGGCCTCCTTGAACGCCTCGAGGATCGTGGTGCGGCGTTCGACGATGCCGAGCAGCTTCTCGTTCGGGATCACGATCAGCGTGTCGACCTGCTCGCGCAGGCGCTGGATGCCCTCGTCAGCCTGTCTCGCGCGCTGCGAGCCCTCGAACACGAACGGGCGCGTGACGACGCCGACGGTCAGCGCGCCGATCTCGTTCTTGGCGATCTCGGCGATCACGGGCGCGGCGCCCGTGCCGGTGCCGCCGCCCTCGCCCGCCGTCACGAACACCATGTCCGCGCCCTTGAGCGCTTCCTTGATCTCGTCGCGCGACTCGGCGGCTGCGCCGTGACCGACGTCGGGGTTCGCGCCGGCGCCGAGGCCCTTCGTCAGCTCATGGCCGATGTTCAGCTTGATGTCGGCGTCGCACATCGCGAGCGCCTGGGCGTCGGTGTTCGCGGCGATGAACTCGACTCCGCGCAGGCCCGCGTCGACCATGCGGTTGACCGCGTTCGTGCCGCCGCCGCCGACGCCGACGACCTTGATGACTGCGAGGTAGCTGCCGCTTTCCATGATGGTTACCGTCCGACCCTTGAGTTAGCGTCGAGACTTTCGCCCGACGATGGGCGTGCGAGAGTGTGGCACGTTATGCCCTTGTTCGGCGGGCTGTCAACGGGCCTCGCGCGTCGCAACGGACGTTGCAGAACGCAGAAGTCTCTACTGCTGGTCGAGGGTTGCGGTACTCGCAGGGTCAGTCTCAAGCTCAGCTGTAGGGTCAGGCTCGATGGCGCTCTCGGGCAAGGTCGGGACGTCGGACTCCCCCGTCGCGGGCGCACCGCCCGGCAGTCCGCTGACGCCCGGCCGCTCCGGCGACAGCAGGTTGACGACGCTCGCGCCCGCGGCCTCAGGATCGGCCAGCACCGCCGCGGCGGCGGCCCACTTGTCCTCCAGCCGCTCGGCGCTGCCGAAGACGAGCAAGGGCCCATGCGCCAGCTGCAGCTCGAGTCCGCTGCCAGCGCTCATGCGGATGGCTTCGACGCGGGTGCGCAGCGCCGAGGGCGCCGCGCCGAGCGCGGTGACCGCGGCGAGCGCGGCGCGTTCCGTGAGACGCGCTCCGCCCGGCACGCCGCGCAAGGGAATCTCCGGCAGCGCGGCCGGAGCCGTCACGTCGCGCAGGATCGTCCCGTCGGAGGTGACGGCGATTCGCCGGCTGTCGATCATGACCGCCCCGACGGCGACGTTCGTGACGACATGGATGCGCATCGTGTGGGGGAAGTCGGTCGAGACCTCGATCCGCTTGACGATCGAGAACGGCTCGGCGGCGGTGTCGAGCGCGTCGTGGCGGACGTGCAGCGTCGTCATCGAGCGCGCCGCCTCCTCGAGCGCGGCGCGCACGCGCACGGCCTGCGTGCCGTCGATCCCTGTGATCTCGACCGTGCGGACGGCGACGAGCGAAGAGTCGCGCAGCCAGAACCAGCCGGCGAGCAGCAACACGAGCGCGGCGACGGCGGCGAGCAGCGTGCGCGGGCGCGGCCGGTGCGCGCGCGGGCGAACTGTCAGCGCGCGGTCGCGCAGCGCCTGCACGAAGCGGGCGGCGGAGGAGGCGGGCGTGCCGGTCGCGCTCACGCCGCCAGCTCCCACGTCGGCGGCCAGCGCACGTCGCCGAGCGTCTGGACCTCCGGCTCCAGCACGACGCCGAAGCGCTTGTGCACGCGGCGGCGGCCCTCGGCCATCAGCGCGAGCACGTCGGCCGTGCGCGCTCTGCCGTGGTTCTCGACGAAGTTCGCATGCTTCTCGGAGAAGCTCGCTCCGCCGACCCTGAGGCCGCGGCAGCCGGCCGCGTCGAGCAGCTGGCCGGCCGTGCGGCCTTCGGCGCGCGGGTCGTCGTCGGTGGGGTTTCTGAATGTGGACCCGAACGTCTTGATGCCGGAGGGCTGGGCCGCCTTGCGCTTGTCCCGCATGTCGGCGAGGGTCGCCTTCACCTGTGCGACCGGCGCGGACGCCAGCTGGAAGGACGCGCCGGCGACGATCTCGCCGGGGCCGAGATTGGATCTGCGGTACGCGAAGCCGAGCTGATCGGGCATGCGGCGCTCGACGCCGTCGGCGGTCGCCACGTCGACGTGCTCGAGCACGCGCGCGAGCTCGCCGCCGTAGGCGTTCGCGTTCATCCGCACCGCTCCGCCCACGGTGCCGGGGATGTTCACACCGAACTCGATCCCTGTGAGACCGGCGTTCGCGGCGCGCGCCGAGACGGCAGGCAGGCGCGCGCCACCGCAGCACACCAGACGGGTGCCGTCGCGTTCGATCTGCGCGAGATCCTTGTCGAGCTTCATCACGAGTCCGCGAACGCCCTCGTCCGCTACGAGCAGGTTCGACCCCGAGCCGACGACCCCTACCTGGTGCCCGTGCTCGGCAGCCCAGGCCAGCAGAGCGACGAGCTGCTCGATCGTCGCCGGACGCGCGAAGAACTCAGCCGTTCCGCCCGTGCGGACCGTGGTGAGGCGCGCGAGCGGGTAGTCGGGCTGAACGCCTGCCGGCAGCGTCGCGCCCATCACGGCTCGCTCACCAGCTTGGCGCCGAGTCGGTCCACGTCGCCGGCGCCCATCACGAGGCAGAGGTCGCCCGCGCGCAGCTGGCCGTGCAGGAAGCGCTCGGCGTCGTCCAGGCACGGCAGCCACGCGACGGTGCGGCCGGTGGCCGCGTCGGCGGCCGCATCGGCGATCAGCTTGCCGTCGACGCCGGGGAAGTCCTCGGGCCGCTCGCGTGCGCGGTAGACGTCGAGCACCACGACGAGGTCGCTCTGGGCGAGCGCGACGCCGAAGTCCCGTGCGAGCGCGCGCGTGCGCGAGTACAGGTGCGGCTGGAAGACGGCGACGAGGCGCTCCGCCGCCAGCGTGCGCGCCGCCGCGATCGCGGCGGCGACCTCGGTCGGGTGGTGCGCGTAGTCGTCGTAGAGCTCGGCGCCGGCGCTCGTCGCACCGACGTGCTCGAAGCGGCGGCCCGCGCCCTGGAAGTCCTTCAGCGCGGCCGCTGCCTGCCGCGGATCGGCGCCCGCGAGGCGGCACGCCTCCAGCGCGGCGGCCGCGTTGAGCGCGTTGTGGGCGCCGGGGACGGCGAGCTGGACGTCGATCCCCCGCCACGCGAAGCGCGCACCGCGGGCGTCGAGGGAGGGGATCGGAACGTCGTAGGCGACGACCTCGGGGGCGCGCAGCTCGCCGGTCGCACGCCCGTCCGCCGCTCTCCCCTCCCGGCCGCGGTCCGCCAGCGCCAACAGCTCGGGCCGGTCCCACACGACGATCGCCTCCGTGGCCCGGTCCAGGAACGCGCGGAACGTGTCGTCGACGTCCTGCCGGGACGCGTACGTCGCGTGGTGGTCGAGCTCGGCGTTCGTGAGCACGGCGATGTCGGGGTGGAGCTTGAGCAGCGAGCGATCGGACTCGTCCGCCTCGACGACGACCCACTCCCCTGCTCCCCAGCCGGCGTTCGAGCCCGTCGAGCGCACGTCCCCGCCGACGAGGTAGCCGGGATCCATGCCACAGCCGCGGAGGGCGTGGACGACCATGCTGGCCGTCGTCGTCTTGCCGTGCGTGCCGGTGACTGCGATGCAGCGCCGCATGGCGGTGATCTCGGCGAGCAGGTCGGCGCGGTGCAGCTCCTGCTGGCCGCGCTCGCGCGCGACCGCTCGCTCTGGGTTCCCCTGCGGGACCGCGGTCGAATAGACGACCTCGGCGTCGGGTGGGACGTTCGCGGCATCGTGGCCTACGGTCACGTCGCAGCCCGCCTCGCGGAGGCGGTCGAGCGTCGCCGACTGGCCGCGATCCGAGCCGCTCACCTCAGCGCCGAGCGGGCGTGCGACGAGCGCCAACCCGCTCATCCCCGCGCCCCCGATCCCGATGAAGTGCAGCCGCCGCCCGGCCCAGGGTCGCTCGTCCGTCACGGGCGGGAGGCTAGCGAGCGCGGTGGGCGGCACCGGCGGCCGCGAGCAGCTCGGCGGCGATGTCGCGGGCCGCGTCGGGACGGGCGAGGGCAGCCGCGGCGGCGGCCATCGCGGCGAGGCGCTCGCGGTCGGCGAGCAGCGCGTCGACCTCCGCGCGCAAGCGCCCGGCGGTCAGGTCGGCGTCGCGGATCACGAGCGCGGCGCCGCCGTCGACCATCCATCGCGCGTTGGCGCTCTGGTGGTCCGCCGCGGCGGCCGGATACGGGATCAGGATCGCCGGTCTGCCGTGCGCCGCCACTTCGAAGATCGAGCCGCCGGAGCGGGCGACGACGAGGTCGGCGGCGAGCAGCGCGTCGCCGAACTCGCGGATGTACTCGCGCAGGTCGTAGTGCGCGCCGGGTGCGGTCAACGTCGGGAAGTCGCGCGCGCCGGCGGCGTGCAGCACGCGGAACGGCGCATCGGCGAACGCCTCCACCGCCGCCTGGTTGATCGAGCGCGCGCCGAGCGAGCCGCCGAACACGAGCACGACCGTGTCCTCGGCACCGATCCCGAAGCGGGCGCGCGCGGAGTCGCGGTCGGTCGCCGGCGCCGGCACCGGCCGGCCCGTGACGCGGTAGCGCGCGCCATCCCGGCCGGTGATCGGGAACGCGAGGCACACGCACCGCGCAAACCGAGCAAGCAGCCGATTCGAGATGCCGAGGTGGCTGTCGGCCTCGGTCAGCACCAACGGGATTCGCAACAGCACAGCGGCAAGCCCGACTGGGCCGGCGACGTATCCCCCGCCGCCCATGACCGCATCGGCTCTCAGCCGCCGCAGCAGGCGGACAGAGGCGACGACCGCGCGTGCGGCGAGCCAGACGGCGCGCAAGGCCCGCAGCGGGTTCCGCCGGTCGAGGCCCGCGACGCGGATCGGATGCAGCTCGTAGCCGGCGGCCGGGACGATCTCCGCCTCCGCCCGTTCCCCGCCGACGAAGACGACCGACGCGGCCTCAGCCCGCAGCGCGTCTGCGACCGCCAGCGCCGGCACGACGTGGCCCGCCGTCCCGCCGGCGGCGATCGCGATCCGCGGCGCCGACGTCACGGGAGGAGGAGCGCCGTACCGGGTCGACGAGCCGCAGCTGCCCCCGCTCGCGCTCGGCGACGCCCAGCAGCAGCCCGACGGCCGCGAGGATCACGAACAGGTTCGTCGGACCGTACGACACGAACGGCAGCGGCACGCCCGTCAGCGGCGCGAGGCCGAGCACGACGAAGATGTTGAGGATCGCCTGGCACAGGATCAGCGACGTGAGGCCGGTCGCGAGCAGCTTCGCATACGGGTCGGCGGCCGTCCGCGCGATCCGCAGGCCTGACCACACGATCATCGCGAACAGCGCGAAGACCGCCAGCACGCCCATCAAGCCCAGTTCCTCGCCGATCACCGCGAGGATGAAGTCGGTGTGCGCCTCCGGCAGGTAGAAGACCTTCTGGACCGACTGGCCGAGGCCGACGCCGAACAGCCCGCCGGAGCCGAGCGCGATTTGCCCCTGCACCGACTGGAAGCCGCTGCCGCCCGCCTCGGCCCACGGGTTGAGGAACGAGGTGAGGCGCTCCTGCTGATAGGGCTGGATCAGCACGAGCACGACGACGAGCGCCAGTCCGACGCCCGCGACCGTCGCGAGCTGGCGCAGCGGCACGCCGGCGGCGACGAGGATCGCCGCCACGGTCGCCGCCATCACGATCGTCGTGCCGGTGTCCGGCTGGAGGATCACGAGCGCGCACGCCGCGCCGGCGACGTACCCGACCGGGCGCATCATGCCGCCGAGCGTCTGGATGCTCCGCGGGTGGCGCGCGAGGAACTGCGCGCAATAGAGCACGAGCGCGAGCTTCATCAGCTCTGACGGCTGCGGCGAGAGGATGCCCGGGCCGATCCACGAGCGCGCGCCGTTGACCTCGGTCCCGATGCCGGGGATCAGCACGAGCACGAGCAGGACGAACGAGCCCGCCAGCAGCAGCGGCGTCGCGCGCCGCGCCAGCTCGTAGCCGTGCCGGCGCACGAGGTGCATGCCGAGCAGCGCGAGCGCGCCGAGGCCCACGTAGCGCACGAGGTACGTCGTGCCGTCGCCATAGCCGCCGAGCAGGTTGCGCGCCGACGAGGCGCTGTAGACCATCACCGCGCCGAACGCGAGCAGGCACAACGTCGCGGTGAGCAGCACGCGCTGCTCGATCGGCTGCGGCCGCGCCGGTCTGCGGCGGGGTGCGGCGGGCGCGCGGCGGCGACTGTCCGGGCGGACCTTCATCCGGATCCACTTCGACGCGCTGGCCTGCACGCCTGCCGGACGCGCCCGGCGCCGATCACCGGATCGACTGCTGGTAGATCGTGAAGCCGACCGCCGCGCAGACCGACGCGATGATCCAGAAGCGCAGGATGATCTTCGTCTCCGACCAGCCGCGCATCTCGAAGTGGTGGTGGATCGGCGCCATCAGGAAGACGCGCTTGCGGAACGTCTGGAAGGCGAACACCTGGAGCGCGACCGACAGCGTCTCGATCACGAAGATCCCCCCGAGGATCACGAGCAGGATCTCCGTCTTCGTCATCACCGCCAGGCCGGCGATCGCGCCGCCGATCCCGAGCGCGCCGGTGTCCCCCATGAAGATGTTCGCGGGGAACGAGTTGAACCACAGGAAGCCGACGCAGCCGCCGATCAGGCAGCCGGCCAGCAGCGTGAGGTCCGTCTGGCCGGTCGTGATGTACGTGATGCCGACGTAGGCGAGCAGCACGATCGCCGCGCAGCCGGCGGCGAGCCCGTCGAGACCGTCGGTCAGGTTCACGCCCGAGGTCGTGCCGGCGACGACGAGGTAGATGAACGCGAGGTAGAGGATCCCGCCCGCCCACGCGAGGTCGATCTGCGCATCGACGATCCGCAGCCGCACCGTCTCCTGCAGGCCGGCGCCCTCCGTCGCGGCCAGCCACAGGCCGACCGAGATCGCGATCGTCGCGAGCAGCTTCGTGCGCCCGCGCAGGCCGAGCGAGCGGCGGCGCACGATCTTCATGTAGTCGTCGGCGAAGCCGACCAGCGCGCACGCGATCGCCGCGCCGAACACGCCGAGCGCCGCCCACGAGTAGTCGGTCAGGATCAGGAACGGGATCGAGACGGCGGTGAAGATGACGAGCCCGCCCATCTGCGGCGTGCCCGCCTTGGTGTGGTGGCCTTCCGGCCCCTCCTCGCGGATGTGCTGGCCGAACTCGCGCGCGCGGAGGAAAGCGATGAACTTCGGGCTCAGGAAGATGCAGATGAGCAGCGAGGCGGTCCCCGCGATCAGCACGCGACCCATCAGCGCGCCTCGGCGTCAGCGTCGGTGACGAGCGCCTGCACGACGACCTCGAGCCCGACGCCGCGCGATGCCTTCACGAGCACCGTGTCACCTGCGCGCACGAGCTTCGGGACGAGCGTCGCGGCCTGCGCCGCGTCGGCGGCGACCTGCGTCTCGCCCGCCCCGTCGGCGTCGCCGTAGGCCTCCGCCAGCGCGCGGCTGCGCTCGCCGACCGCCACGAGCAGGCCCACCCCGCGTGCGGCCGCGTGCGCGCCGACCTCACGGTGAAAACGGGCCTCCTCCGGCCCCAGCTCCAGCATGTCGCCGAGCACCGCGACGCGGCGCCCCTCGCCGGCGGTGGAGGCGAGGTCGTCGAGGGCCGCGCGCATGGACATCGGGTTGGCGTTGTAGCAGTCGTCGATGACGGTCACACCGCTGCGCAGGCGCGTGCGCTCGCCGCGCCGTCCGCTGAACGCGACCGTCACCTGGCCGCCCGGCCTGACGCCGATCGCGAGCGCGGCGGCGACCGCGGCAAGCAGGTTCCCGCGCAGATGCTGCTGGTGGAAGTCGAGCTCGAGCTCGATCCGCTCGCCCCGCGCATCGATCGCGACGCGGCCCTCGGCCGTCTGCGAGACGAGCGTCACGTCGCCGCCCGGGCCGAACGTGACGGTGGCGACCTCGTCGTCGGTGCGGCGGTGCGGATCCAGCAGCGGCTCGTTCGCGGGGATCACGGCCGTCGCGCCCGTGTGCAGGTCGGCGATCAGCTCGGCCTTGGCGGCGGCGATCGCCTCGATCGAGCCGAGCAGCTCGAGGTGCGCCGGGCCGATGTTGACGATCACGCCCACGTCCGGCTCGGCGATCCGCGCCAGCTCGGCGATCTGGCCCGCGCCGCGCATGCCCATCTCCAGCACGAGCGCCTCCGTGCCCTCGGGCGCGGCGAGCAGCTCCAGCGGCAGCCCGATCTCGGTGTTGAAGTTGCCGCGGGAGACGAACGTCCTGCGGTGGGGCTGGAGCAGCGCCGCGAGGATGTCCTTCGTCGACGTCTTGCCGGTCGAGCCGGTGATCGCGATCACGCGTGCGCCCAGCTCCCGCCGCCACGCGCGGGCGAGCTGTTGGAGTGCCTGCAGGGGGTCGTCGGCGGCGAGGACCGCGCCGTCGCTTGGGGTGCCGGAGCCGGCCACGTGGCCGGCGGAGGCGGGCCCCCTGGCCAGATCGGCCGCATGCTCGGGCGCGACGAGCACCCCCCATGCGCCGGCCGCGAGCGCCTGCGCGGCGAAGCGGCCGCCGTCGTGCGTCTCGCCGGGCAGACCGACGAACAGATCGCCGGGGACGACGTCGCGCGAGTCGATCGTCACGCGCGCCGGACCCGCGGATCCGGTCCGGGTGGGACCGGATCGCGCGCCAGCCGCCTCGGCGATCCGCTCCGGGCTCCAGGCCCTCATCGCGCGAGAACCCTCCGGAGCGCCTCGCGCGCGACGGTGACATCGTCGAACGGGACCTTCTCGCCGCCGGCGAGCTCCTGCCCCTGCTCGTGGCCCTTGCCGGCGATCACGACGACGTCGCCCTCCTGCGCCTCGGCAAGCGCATGGCCGATCGCAGCGCGGCGGTCGACCTCCACCGCCACGTGATCGCCCGCGCGCAGCTCTGAAGGGATCCCGGCGACGATCTGCTCCACGATCGCCGCTGGCTCCTCCGAACGCGGGTTGTCCGACGTGACGATCGTGCGGTCGGCCAGCCGCGCCGAGATCTCCCCCATCAGCGGCCGCTTGCCGCTGTCGCGGTCGCCGCCGCAGCCGAACACGCACCACAGCCGGGCGCGCGTCAGCGGCCGCGCCGCGCGCAGCACGTTCTCCAGCGAGTCAGGCGTGTGCGCGTAGTCGACGAGCACCGCGAACGGCTGGCCCTCGTCGACCGGCTCGAAGCGGCCCGGCACGCGACCGGCCTGCGGCAGCGCGGCTGCGATCTGCTCCAACGGCACGCCGAGCGCGCGCACGGCTGCGACCGCGCCGAGCACGTTCGAGACGTTGAAGCGGCCGGGCAGCGGCGTCGTGAGGGCGATCGGGCCCTCCGGCGTGAGAGCAGTGAAGGACGAGCCGGCGAAGCTGCTCTCGACGTCGGTCGCGCGGTACGTCGCCTCGTGGTCGATCGCGAACGTGACGACCCTGGGCAGATCTCTCGCCAGCCGCCGTCCGTACGGATCGTCGACGTTGACGATCGCCGTGCCCGGAGCGGCCTCGAACAGCCGCCGCTTCGCAAGGAAGTAGTCCTCCATCGTCGGGTGGAAGTCGAGGTGATCCTGCGTGAGGTTCGTGAAGACGGCGGCCGCGTATTGGATGCCGTCGGTCCGCCCGAGTCTGAGCGCGTGCGAGGAGACCTCCATCGCGCACGCCACGTCGCCCCCGTCGAGCATCGCGCGGAAGTCACGCTGCAGGTCGATCGCCTCGGCGGTCGTCCGCTCGACGGGCCGCTCCACGCCGCCGACGAACGACGTGACCGTCCCGAGCAGCCCGCACTGGCGCCCCGCCGCCTCCAGCAAAGCGCGCACGACGAACGCGGTCGTCGTCTTGCCGTTCGTGCCGGTGATCCCGACGACGTCGAGCTGTGCCGTCGGGTCGCCGTGGAAGCGCGCCGCGGCAGGGCCCATCGCCATGCGCACCGACGGCACGGCCACCTCCGGCACGCCGAGCCCGAGCGGGCGCTCCACCACGAGCGCCGCCGCGCCGCGCGCAACCGCGTCGGGCGCGAACTCGTGCCCGTCGCGCGTGAACCCGCTCACGCAGAAGAACAGCGTTCCCGGCACGACGCGACGGTTGTCGTAGGCGAGCGCCGTGATCTCGGGATCGCCCGCGGCGGCGGCCGGCGCGCCCATCACGTCGGACAGCTGCATCGGGCCGAGTCTAGAGACGAGCTCGGCCCGACCGGACGCGCTCAGCGCGGTCTGATGCCGAGGTACGGCAGCGCGAACGCGACGATCTTCTGGAACGCGGGCGCCGCCACCTCGCCGCCGTAGATCGCGATCTGCGGCTCGTCGACGACGACCCCGACCAGCAGCTCGGGGTCGCTCGCGGGCGCGAAGCCGAAGAACGAGGCGATGTAGCGCGTTCTCGAGTACTCGCCGGTGTCGGCGTCGACCTTGTTGGCGGTGCCGGTCTTGCCCGCGAGGTCGTAGCCCTCGATGTTCGCCTCCGAGGCGGTGCCGCCGGCCGCCAGCACGCCTCTGAGCATCTCGCGCACGCTCGCGGCCGTGCTCTCCGACAGCACGCGTCTGCCCGCGGGAGTGCGCACGCGCTCGCCGCCGATCGAGCGGATCAGCTGCGGCGTGCGCAGGATCCCGCCGTTCGCGATCGCCGCGTAGGCAGCCATCATCTGCATCGCCGTGACCGACTCTCCCTGCCCGATCGGCAGGTTGAGGATCGAGGTTCCCGAGTACTCGGCGTAGGTCGGCACGATCCCCTGCTCCTCGCCGGGCAGGGCGACGTCGGTCGGTCTGCCGAAGCCGAAGATGTCGACCCACTGCGAGAAGCGTCTCGCCCCGATCTCGAGCGCGACCTTCACGGCGCCGACGTTGCTCGACTGGGCGAGGATCTGCGTGACGGTGAGCGTCACGTCGCCGCGCGGATGCGAGTCGCGCAGGGTGCGGTCGAACAGCGTGAACGCGGCCGGCAGGAAGAACGGCGTGTCGGGCGTGACGGCTCTGTCCTCGAGCGCGCCCGCGACCGTGAACGCCTTGAACGTCGAGCCCGGCTCGAACGTCAGGCCGACGGCGCGGTTCATGCCCGCCCACGCCGGCGCCCCACCAGGGTCGTTCGCGTTCACGCGCGGCCAGTTCGCGAGCGCGAGGACCTCACTCGTCTTCGGGTTCATGACGATGGCGGTCGCGCCTCTGCTCGGGCGATAGACCGCTCCGATCCCGGCGAGCACCGACTCGACCTTGTCCTGCAGGTTCGCGTCGAGCGTCAGCTCGACGTCCTTGCCCGGCACCGTCGGCCGCTCGTCCTCGATCGAGATGGGCTCGCCGAGCGCGTCGCTCACGACGCGGCGGATGCCGTCCTGGCCGCGCAGGACGTCGTCCTCCTCGTACTCGAAGCCGGTGCCGCCGCCCGGCTGCTCGCTCGCGCTGCCGAGCACCTGCGAGGCGAGCCAGTCGCGCGGGTACGTCCGGCGCGAGCTGGGCGTGAGCGCGATGCCCTCGATGTGGAGCGCGGCGACCTTGTCCGCTGCGGCGGCCGGCAGCCGGCGCGCGAGGTAGACGAAGCCGGTCTGCTCCGACAGCTTGCCGAGCACGTCGCTCTCCTCGACGCCCAGCAGCGGGGCGAGCTTCGCGGCGGCCTCGAGCGGTCTTCTGACGAGGTACGGCGTGGCGCTCACATCGCTGGCCGGCTCCGAGACTGCGAGCACGGCGCCGTTGCGGTCGGTGACCGTGCCGCGCGGCGCGGGCAGCGTGACGGTCTGCACCTGCTGCGTCGCGGCGGCGCGCTTGAGCGCCGGCGCCCGCACGGCGCCGAGCCACCCGGCGCGCAGCGTCGCGACGCCGAGCGCGGCGACGAAGACAATGAAGAGGAGGCCGATGCGGCGGTCGGTCAGGGTCGGCACTGCCGCGTGACCCTAGCCCTGAGGCCCGACGGGAGCCGACGCCCCGCCGGCCGTCGCGGTCACCGGGGCAGCGGTCGTCGGTGCGGCCGCGGCAACGGGCGCCGTCGTGTCGGTGGAGGTCGTCGGCGCGGCGGTCACGGGCGCCGTCGTCGTCGGGTCAGGCGTGGTGGTGGTCGCATCCGGCGCGGTGGTGATCGGGTCGACGGCCGTGACGGTCGGGTCGACTGTGGTCGTCGCGGCCACCTCGGTGGAGGCCGCGAGCTCGGCCGCGGCGACGGCGGCGGCATTCGGGTCGGGCACGCGCATCGTCGTGAGCGCCTTGGCGGCGTCCGTCGCGCTCGCGGTGAGGAAGCGCGGCGAGCCCTGCGGCGGCATCACATAGCCCATCTGCGTCGCCTGGCCGACGATCCGGCTCGTGTCCGACAGCTCGGAGATCGACAGTCGCAGCGCCGCATTGCGCTGCTCCAGCTGGCTGCTGCGCTCGACCGCGCGGCCGATGCCGGCGTTCAGTCTCAGCAGCGTCAGCTGCATCGTCACGATGCCGACCAACAGCCCGCCGAGCAGCACGATCCAGATGCGGCCACCGATCAGGCGGTGAAGCAGGCGGTGGTCGGGCAGCGTCCGCAGCCAGGCGGGCAGGCTCGCACGGCGTGCGGGCCGCGGGACGGCGACCGGGCGCGCCGAGCGGTTGGGGGCGGGACGGGTGGGGCGGGCGGGACCGGATACCCGCCGCTGCGGGCGTGCGGCGGACCGGGACTCGGCCCCCGCCCACCCGGCAGCGGCACGGCGGGCGGCGGCGGTGGCGGGCGGCGTCATGCGGCCTCCTCCTCGGTCAGCTTGCGGGCCCCGCGCAGGTGCGCGGACTTGGCGCGCGGGTTGTGCGCGACCTCGCCGGGCGTCGGAGCGATCGCGCGGCGCGAGAGCAACTCGCCCTCGGGCGTGCGGCCGCACCCGCAGACGGGCAGGTCCGGCGGGCAGATGCACCCGCGCGCGCGCTCGGCGAGAAAGCGCTTCACGCGCCGGTCCTCCAGCGAGTGGAACGAGATCGCGGCCAGTCTGCCTTCCGGGGCGAGCAGCTCCCACGCGAGCGGCAGCGCGCGCTCGAGCTGCTCCAGCTCCTCGTTGACCGCGATGCGGATCGCCTGGAACGTGCGCTTCGCCGGATGGCCGCCGGCGAACTGCGCCGGCGCCGGAATCGCCGACTTGATCGTCTCCACGAGCGCATGCGTGGTCTCGATCGGCTCGCGTCTGCGCACGCGCACGATCGTGCGCGCGATGCGGCTGGCGTAGCGCTCGTCGCCGTACTCGCGCAGCAGCCGCGCGAGGCGGCGCTCGTCCCATTCGTTGACGACCTCGGCGGCGGTCAGCTCCTGCGCCGGGTCCATGCGCATGTCGAGCGGCGCGTCGTAGGCGTACGAGAAGCCGCGCTCCCACGTGTCGACCTGCATCGACGACATGCCGAGGTCCATGTAGACGAGGTCCGCTCTGACGCCCTCGGCGCGCAGCTGCTCCAGGCCGCTCGCGAAGTCGGCGCGGATGAAGCGCGTCGCGCACGGCACCTCGGCCGCCAGCTCGGCGAAGCGCTCCTCGGCGATCGGGTCGCGATCGATCCCGATCAGGGTGCCGGCCGGGCCGACGCGCTCGGCGACGAGCCGCGCGTGACCACCGCCGCCGATCGTGCAGTCGACCGCGACGGCGCCCGGCCGTGGGTCGAGCAGCTCGATCAGCTCGCCGGCGAGGACCGGGATGTGGATGGAGACCATGTCAAGCAGTGTGGTCATCGGCGACGGTCACCCGGCGGACTGCAGGCCGGCGGCGATCTCGGAGACGTTCTCCAGCACCTCGCCGTTGTAGGCGGCCCACACGCCGCGATCCCAGATCTCGAGGCACTCGCCGGCGCCGACGACGCTGACGTCCTTCGTCAGCTTCCCCGAGTCGAGCAGGAATCTCGGCAGCATCACGCGGCCGGCTCCGTCGAGCTCGGTCGGCTGCGAGTTGGCCATGAAGTGGCGGTTGAGCTTGCGGTACTCGGGCGACAGCGGGCTGTGACCGGCGAGCGCGGCACTCGTCCAGGCGTCGTAGTCCTCGGGCCGCCAGATCGCGACGCAGTCCTCCAGGCCGGCCGCCAGCACGACGCCTTCCGCGTACGCCGCGCGGTAGCGCGTGGGAACCGTGAGGCGGTTCTTCGCGTCGAGCGTCAGGTCGAAGGTGCCGCGGAAGGTCAAGGAAGCGCCTCGGGAAGAAAGGCGGACCGGGGTGGCTGGGTGGGAGGAGCCCTGCCACCCCGGTCCGATGGGCGCGCAAGCTATCCCACCTTCTCCCACTTTGCAACCCAAATCGCACAGGACATCCCACTCCTGGCGCGAACGGCGCCTTCGACAGCGCGAAATCGCAGCTGTGGCGGGCGATCTCGCGGTGGGACGAGGTGGGAGACATTCGTCCGCGCACGCCGCACGAACGCGTGCAGCAATGTGATCTGGGCGCAGAATTGCGATCGCAGCCGCTTCGAGCCGCCCCGGTGGACCAGCGTGGGACGGCGCGCGGGCGCGAGCATCCTCGACACTCCGCCGATGTCCGACGGAGCGCATCGAGCCGGGACCGCTGTCGGCGCTGCTCGGCTTTCGCGCGCGGTCACGAGCCACGCCGTGCTGTCGCCGGGCTGAGTGCCTACTCGGCCGCGCGCAGGGCGGCGCGAGCCTCCGCGGCCAGCTGACGCACCAGCTCTCCCGCGGGCCTCGCCTGCGCGAGCCGGTGCGCCAGCCCGGCGAGAAGCGCTGACCGTAGCGCGTCGCTCAGCGCGCGAAGCCCGCCAGCAGGGCGGCAGCGACGAGCAGCAGCACCGAGGGAACGAGCAGCAGCGCGACGACGAGCTGGATCTGCGGCGCCGCCTTCGCCGCCCGCTCGGCCAGCCGGCGCACCTGCGCGGCGCGCGCCTCCGCCGCCTGGGCGGCGAGTGCCTCCGCGAGCGGGGTCCCGTGGCGCGCGCCGCGCTGGAGCGCGCGCACGAGCGGGACGATCCCCTCGCACGGGCAGCGCACCGCCAGGCGGTCGAGTGCCTGCTCGCGCGGCACGCCCAGCTCGATCTCCACGGCAGCGGTGCGCCACTCGCGCGCCAGCAGCCCGCGGTCGCGCCTGGCGACCTCCGCGAGCGCGCGATCGAGCGAGAGGCCCGCTCCGAGCGCGACGCGCAGCAAGTCGAGCAGATCGGGCAGCTCGCGCGCCATCGCGGCGCCGCGCTGCTGCGCGCGGTGGCGCAGCCACAGGTCCGGCGCGAGGAACGCGGCGAGCGGCAGCGCGAACGGCGCGAGCAGTCCGAGGCGCCCAGGCAGCAGCGAGCCGAGCGGCAGCGCGAACGCGAGGCCGAGCGCGCCCGCTCCCCCCTTCGCGGCCATCACGTCGGCGGCGCGCAGGCCGAACGGGCGGCCGGCGGCGACGAGCAGCGTCTCGAACGCACGCGAGGCGGCCGGCGCGCCGACCCGCGCGCCGATGCGGGCAAGCAGCGCGAGCGCGACCGCCGGGACCCGGCCGCGACGGCGCGCGGCGGGGCGGGGACGCGGCATGAGCCGCGCGAGCGCCAGCACGGCGAGCGCGGCTGCGGTGCCCGCCAGCGTCGCGGCGGCGCTCACGGCGCGACCGCCTGCGCGCGATCCGGCGAAGCCGCGTCGCTCACGCCGTCACCCGCGCGAGCCGGCGGATCGCGAGCAGGCCGAGCAGCTGCAGGACGACCGCGAAGCCCGCGAGCCACAGCGAGAGCGGATCGCGCGCGACGCTCGCGAGCGCTCCGGGGCTCGCCAGCTCCGCGAGCGCGGCCGCCCCTGCCGGCAGCACGCCGACGAGGACACCGGTGAAGCGCGCTTGCGCCGTCGCGGCACGAGCGTCGTCGGCGCCGCGCGCCGCCGCCTCCTGCGCACGCGCCAGCTCGCGCAGCAGGCCGACGAGGTCGCCGCCCGCGTCGCGCTGTAGCAGCAGCGCCGCCGCGAGCGTGTCGTACGCGCGGTTGCCCGCGCGCGCCTGCAGGAGGGCGAGCGCGTCCTCCAGCGGCTGACCGAGCGCGAGCGCGTCGCCGAGCGCCCGCAGCTCGACGGCCGCCGGCCCGTCCACGCTGCGCGCCGCGTCCGTCAGCGCGCGCGAGATCGCGTGACCGGCCGCGAGCGCGTCGGCAACCGCCCGCGCGACGGCCGGCGCCGCGCGTTCCAGCTCCGCCCGCCACCGCCGCCGCCGCGACCGCAGCTGCGCGCGCAGCGCCCACGGACCGGCGAGCGCCGCGGCGCATCCGGCGAGCGGGCCGGCGACGAGCCAGCCAGCCGCCAGCAGCACGACTACCGCGACGGCGGCGAGCCGGCGCAGCTCCGGCGCGCTCGGCGCCAGGCCGGCGCGCCGTGCCCGCGCGAGCGGCGCGAGCAGGCGACCGGCCGCGCCGCCGCGTGCAAGCTGCTCGAGCGCCGCGAACGTGTCCCACAGCGCCAGCACGCCGACGATCGCAGCGAGCGCGGCCAGCGGTGCGGCGCTCACGCGACGTCCTCGCGCGGGGCGACGGACGCGCGCAGCCGCTGTCGCGCCGCGTCGATCCGCGCGAGCGGGTCGGCGGCCGGCGACGCCACTCGCTCGCTCCGCGCGCACAGGTCGGCGGCCGGCGGTGCACCGCCGTCGAGCCGGACCATCAGCTCCGCCGGCAGCGGCAGGCGCCAGCGCGGTCGGCCGTCGCGCAGCGCGAACAGCTCGCGCAAGACGATCCCGCTCGCGAGACCGCGATCGGCGCCGCGCACGACTTGCGCGACCGCCGCGATCCGCCGTCGCCCGTCGCGCTCGCGCCGCTGGTGCACGACGAGGTCGATCGCGCCGGCGACCAGCACCCGCACGGCTGCGTGCGGCAGGGCGACGTCCGCCATCAGCGCAAGCGTCTCGACGCGCCGCAGCGCCTCCGCGGGCGAGCCGGCATGGACGGTGGAGAGCGAGCCGTCGTGGCCGGTCGTGAGCGCGCTGAGCATGTCGAGCGCCTCGGCGCCGCGCACCTCCCCCACGACGATCCGGTCGGGTCGCATCCGCAGCGCGTTGCGCACGAGCTGGCGGATCGGCACCTCGCCGCGCCCCTCCAGCGACGCCGGCCGCGCCTCCAGGCGGACGACGTGCGGCTGACGCAGCCGCAGCTCGGCCGCGTCCTCGATCGTGACGATCCGCTCGCCGTCGGGGACGAAGGACGACAGCGCCCCGAGCGTCGTCGTCTTGCCCGAGCCGGTGCCGCCGCTCACGAGGATCGTCAGCCGCGCGCGCACGCAGGCGGCGAGCAGCCCGCACAGCTCTCGATCGAGGGTGCCGGCCGCGACGAGCTGCTGCGGCGACATGCCGCCGGCGCGGAAGCGGCGGATCGTCAGCAGCGGCCCGTCGAGCGCGAGCGGCGGCAGCACGACGTTCACGCGCGAGCCGTCGGCGAGGCGCGCGTCGCACAGCGGCTCGGCCTCGTCGGCGCGGCGCCCGAGCGGCGCGAGGATCCGCTCGATCGCGTGCCGCAGCTGCGCCTCGTCCGCGAACTGCACGTCGGTCGGCTCGATCCGCCCGCGCCGCTCGACCCATACGCGGCCCGGCCCGTTCACCATCACTTCGTCGACGGCCGGATCGGCCAGCAGCGGCTCGAGCGGACCGAGGCCGAGCGAGCGCTCCGTAACGAGCCGCCGCAGCTTCGCCCGCTCCTGCTCGCTCAGCGCTGCTGCCTCGTGCTCGACGAGTGCAGCGACCCGCTCCGCGGCGTGGCGAGCGGGCGGGTCCGGTTCAGCGGCGGCGCGGACCAACCGCTCGCGCAGCTGCTCCGCCAGTGGCTCGAGCGCCTCATCCATGGCGATCTGAGGCGAATTGGCGACGATCTCGCCCCCTGGCGACACAAGTCGCGCCATGTCCTACTGCCGCGAGGAAGCGCGCACCGCGCTCGTCGAGCGGCGCGGGCCGATGGGCGACGCGCTCGCCGCGACGACCGCCTACGAGCGCGGCGACCTCCAGACGGTCGCCGGGCGCCTGCCGGGCGTGCCCGTCAGCGACCGCTACGTGAGCGCGGTCGGCTGAGCCGACGCGACCTGCGGCATGCTGCGCGACACGACGCGCACGAGCGCCGAGACGACCTCGGGCGAGAACTGAGAGCCGGAGCAGGCGCGCATCTCGGCGAGCGCCTCCCCGCCCGAGCGCGCACGACGATACGAGCGGTCCGTCGTCATCGCGTTGAAGGCGTCGCAGGCGGCGACGACGGTCGCCTCGCGCGGGATCCGCTCGCCGACGAGGCCGTCCGGGTAGCCGCCGCCGTCCCAGCGCTCGTGCGAGGCGCGCACGATCATGCCGACCTCGCGCAGCACGCCGCCGACGCGGTCGAGCATCCGCTGCCCCTCGATCGTGTGCGTCTTCATCAACGCCCACTCGTCGTCGTTCAGCGCCCCCGGCTTGTTGATGATCGTGTCGGGGATCACGATCTTGCCGATGTCGTGCAACAGCGCCGCCAGCTCGACGTTGTGGCGCTCGCGCTCGTCGAGGCCGAGCTCGTCGGCGACCTCCAGCGACAGCGCGACGACGCCGCGGGTGTGATCGCCGCCCGTGTACTCGTCGGCCTCCTCCAGCAGGTCGCCCAGCAGCATCGCGATGCCGCGGTAGGCGCCGCCCAGCTCGAGCGCCTGGTCGAGCCGCTCGTTGCGCTCACGCGCGAACAGCGTCAGCAGCGCGGCGAGCGGCAGGATCAGCAGGAACGCGTACGGGTGCTGGTCGGAAGCGAACGCCGCCACGAGGCCCACCGGCGCCAGCAGCGCGTCGACGATCCACACCCACGTCAGCGCGCGCAGCTGCTCCCGGCCCGGCACGTCGAGCGCGAGCCACGCCCGCACGGCGTACACGAGGAAGTCGATCCCGAACTGCGACGCGAGCGCGAGCACGTACCACGGCCAGTCGCTCCACTCCGGCGCCGTCGCACCGGCGGCGACCAGCACGACCGCCGGCCCGACCGCGTGCCAGGCGTCGCCCGGCAGCATCAGCGCGCGCCCGGGATGGAGCGCACCGCGCGCATAGTCCGGCAGGTTCCCGACGAGCATGCCGAGCAGCACGAGCAGCGGCACGAGCTGCGTCGGCAGCAGGAACAGCATCGGCACGAACGCCAGCTGCGTCGGCACCGTGTGCCCGACCCCCGCGTGGAAGCGCACACGCGAGAGGACGGCGTAGGCGAGCACGAGCGCGATCGTGGGTCCCGCCTGCAACGTCGTCGCGGAGTCGCCGAGCAGCGCCAGCGCGACCGCCGCGGCGAGGAACGGCAGCCCGACGGCCAGCTCGGCGCGGTACTCGTGCCAGGAGGGCGACTCCCCACGCCCCGGGCGCTGGTCGGGCGACGACGGGAGCTGGCTCCCAGACGACGCATCGAGGCCGGCGGCCTCGATCGCGTTCGCTTCGACGTCTCCTATGAGCGCGGCCATGCCAATGGGATCGGCTCGCCCGGGATCCAGCCGCCCGGCTGGGCGAAGGGCGGGTAGGGATCTCTGATCGGCGGGTGCTGGGGACACGTCGGCGAGAGCGGGTCCGGCAGGCACGGGTTGAACGGCTGGACCCAGGTGAGCGAGCGGTCCACCTCGGCCGCGTTCGCGTACCCGTCGTGGTCGACGTCGTCGGGGCCATCGGGCAGCGTGTCGCCGTCCGTGTCTCGGTCGAGCCAGTCCGTCTGCAGGTACGTGAGCGTGAACGGCTTCTCCTGGTCGTAGACGGCCAGCCACCATTCGGGCGTCATGCGGCCATGCGCCTCGTCCCAGTTCGTGAGGCCGTCACCGTCGACGTCCTTCTCGTCGTCGGTGTGGAAGCCGTCGCCGTTCATGTCCGCCCACTGCGTCTCGGGCACGACCTGCACCGGACCGCCGCTCGTCTGCGTGCCGTCGCTGTAGAGCAGCGGGAAGCTGGAGTTGCCGTACTTGACCCACGCGGCGTGCTCGTCGGCCAGCGTCAGGCCGTCGCCGTCGTAGTCGGTGCCCGGATCGCTCGGGTCGAGCGGGTTCGGGTACGGGCGCTTGCCCGGGTACGGCAGCGCGCGCGTGTTGTAGTCGAGCGCCGACTCGTACTCGTAGCCGTCGGGAATCCTGTCGCCGTCGCTGTCGGCGACGCACGGATCGGTGTGGACCTGGAGCTCGAGGCCGTTCGTCATCGCGTCGCCGTCGGCGTCCGCGTTCGGAAGCGCTCTGGCGCTCGTCGCCGAGCAGACAGGGGCCGCCGGGCCGCCGCCTCTCGAGCCGCCGTCCTGGTGCGGCTTCGCGGGCAGCACGACCGGCGACAGGCGACGCGGCGTGAAGCGAGGGCCGAAGCGCTTCGCGAGCACGCGCAGGCGGAAGCGGGTCGGTCCCTTCTCTCCGTTGTTCTTGCCGATCAGGTAGCGCCCGAGCTTGCTCGTCAGCCGCACCGTCAGGCGCCTTCTCGTGGCTCTCTGCGCCTTCAGGAAGACGGCGGGCGCGCCGTCGCGCAGGAACACGACGGTGTTTCTGCGTCTGCCGGGGATGAAGTGCCGGCCGACGATCGTGAGCTGCTCGCCGATTCTCAGTCTCAGCGGCTTGACGCGCTTGATCGTCGGAAGCGGCGTGTCGATCGTCACGTCCGCCGCCGCGACAGCGTGCAGCGCGGGCATGCGCGCCGCGGCGCTCAGCGCGGAAGCGGAGAGGCAGCAGCAGATGGCAAGGCCGGCGATGAGAAGGCGACGGGACATGCTCGCCGCATGGATCGGCCGATTCGACCGATCCCTTGAGCGCTGAAAGTCAGCGCAACCGCTGATCGACCGAAAGACCCGTCCGGCTGCGTGCGCGATCGCCGGGTGCGCGCACCAGCAGCCGCACGTCGCGCGCGAACGTCTGCGCGGCAGCGAGGTAGACCGCATCGCGCATTCGCACGCGCAGTGAGGCGACCACGCGCGGACCGGCTCCGGCGGCGGTCGCGTCCGCCGCGGCGAGCGGCGCCGGGCGCGCCGCGAGCACCTCGACGTCCTCCAGCGCGAGCTCCGTCCTGCCCGTCCGGGTGCCGTCCGCGTCGCGGGTGACGAGCACGTCGACGCGCACGCCGGGCGCGACCGCACGCGGATCGCCGTGTGCGACGACCTCCGCGACGCGCTCGCCCGGACCGAGCGCGGCTTCGGGCGCGGCGGCGACGCTGTCGGTCCGCAGCACGGACGCGGTCAGGATCGAGCCGGCCGGCAGCGCGACCGCCATGCGCGCGCCCGCCAGCCGTGCCGCGCTCACGACCGCGTCCGGCGGGACGTAGCGGCGTGGCAGCGCGCGCAGCGACGGGCGGGCGCGCGCGGGCGCAACGCCCGCGGCGACCGGCGCCCGCGTGACGAGCACCTGCACGTGGGGACCGAGCGCTCGCGCCAGCGCCGCCTCGCGACGGTGAACGCTCGTCGCCGCCAGCGCCCCGAGCAGCAGTGCGAACGCGAGCAGCAGCAACGCGCGACGGCGAGGCGTCACAGCCGTCTCATCCGCTCGGCGGAAGCGGGAGCTCGAGCACAAGCCGCGCGCCGTGCTCGCTCGGCGCCGCCGCCAACCGCCCGCCGTACCGCGCCGCGACGTCGGCGGCGATCGCGAGTCCGCGTCCCCGCAGGCCGCGTCCGCCCCGCGGACGTCGGACGAGCTCCGCCACCGGCGCCTGCAGGCCCGGGCCATCGTCGAGCACCTCGATGCGCACCGTGTGCCGGCTCGCGCGCGATCGCAGCAGCACCTCGCCGCCGCCGTGCTCGATCGCGTTCGCGAGCAGATTGCCGCACGCCTGCGCGAGCCGCAGTCGGTCGCCGCGCAGCACGACGTCGTCGGGCGCCGGCTCCAGCCGCAGTCGCACGCCCTTCGTCCACGCGGCCGGGCGCCACGCCGCAGCCGCATCGGCGAGCAGCGGGGCAAGCGGGAACGTCTCGACGCGATCGCCGGCGCGCGCGCCGCGCTGGGCGGCGGCGAGGTCCGCGAGCGCGAGCCCGGCGCGGTCCAGCTCGAGGTCGACGGCGGCCAACGGCCCGCGCGCGGTACTCGCGCGCCGGGCGGCGGGCGAGCCGTCGGTCGCCAGCCGCAGCGCCAGCCGCGCCGCCGTCAACGGGCCGCTCAGCTCGTGGCAGGCGCGCGCGACCAGCTCCATCCGCCGTGCGAGCGCGATCCGCCATGCCGTCGCGATTCCGAGCGCCGCCAGCCACCCGCCGATTGCCATGGGCACGCTCATCGCCGTGCCTCCGCGCCGGCGCCGGCAAGCGCGTCGAGCTCGTCCGCCCCCGGGCCGTCCACGAGCCGGTAGCCGACGCCCCACACGTTCACGAGGTAGCGGTCGCCGTCGCGCGCGAGCTTCTGTCGCAGGCGGCAGGCGTGCGAGTCCAGCGTGCGAGTGGAGTTGTTCGCGCGGAAGCCCCACAGGCTGCGCAACAGCTCTTCCTTGGAGAAGACTCTCGTTGGATCGGTCGCGAGCGTCCGCAGCAGCGCGAACTCCTTCTGCGAGAGCGAGAGGCGACGCCCGTTCAACAGCACCGTGCGCGCTGACGGATCGAGCTCGATCGAGCCGACGCGCAGTCTGCCGTGCCGCACGCTCCGCTCGCTGCGGCGCAACAGCGCGGTCACGCGGGCGCGCAGCTCGACGTACGAGAATGGCTTGCCGAGCACGTCGTCAGCGCCGCGCTCGAACGTGCGCAGGCGGTGCAGCTCGCCGACGCGGCCGCTCAGCACGAGCAGCGGCAGCAGCGGGTCGATGCGCGTGGCGACGCCGTCGGACTCGCGCACTTGCTGGAGCAGCTCCAGCCCGTCGCGGTCCGGCAGCGTCAGGTCGACGATCGCGAGGTCGGGATAGCGCGTCTCCATCATGCGCACCGCCTCGCGGGCGTTGCCGGCGCCGATCGGCTCGAAGCCGTCGGCCGACAGGTTGTCGGCGAGGAACGTCCGCGTATGGCGGTCGTCCTCCACGATGAGGATGGTGGGGCGTGGTTCGTTCATGGCCGCCCTGAGTCGCGACGCGCCACCGATTCGCCCCCGCCGCAACCGCTCCGCGGAGGGGCGGCGCGGTCGCGCTGCAAGTTCGCGTGCAACCCATCCACCGTTGGAGGAGTCGCGCATATGATGCCGACGCCCACGGACCGGGACGTCTCATCTCATGGTCAATCAACGCGGAAACTACAGCTCCGGTGACGACTTCGTGCTGGAGTACGGCGAGCTTCGCTTCACCTTCAACGAGCGCGACTTCGCCGAGCGCTGCGAGCAGGCCGCGCGCAAGCTCGGCTTCGTCGGCGACCGGCTCGAGGACGAGGAGGCGGAGGACCTCGTCAACCTCGTCGTCAACGGCGAGGTGCACGACCCCGCCTCAGCCCTGGGCGAGCACGTCAACGACTGCTGGCCGGAGCTCGTGGGCCCCTCCGAGCGCTCGCTTGTGCACTGGCTGCGACGGCTGATCTTCCGCAGCGCCTGGCTCGACCAGCGCGTCAAGGAGGGCGAGCTGGACGTCGCCTTCGACGAGCAGACGCACACCTTCTCCTACGTGCAACCCGATCGCGGCAACGAGCCGATCGAGCTGGCCCCGGAACCCTCATGGGGTCGGGTGGCGTACCGCGCGGCGCGCTGACGCGCCGCGCGGGAGTCGCAGCTACCCCGCCTGCTCGCGCACGGCCTCGGCGATCGCCGCCGCGCCCGCGTCGCCGACGAGCAGCTCAGGCCGCAGCGTGCGGCTCGCGAGCAGGTCGATCGCCGGGAAGCGGCGCTCGCCCGCAAGCGCGGCGTCGAGCGCGACGACGGTCGTCTCGCCGCCGAGCGGCGCCGCCGCGGTCGCGATCACGGTCAGCGAGCCGCCGTCGGGGATGCACCGCGCGGCCGCGAGCGCCTTGCGAGCCGCCGCGGCCGGGAGGCCCTCAAGCGTGTCGATCAGCACGACGGCGTGCCCGCCGCGAGCCGCGACGCGCTTGCCCTGGTCGATCGCGCGCTCGACGGCCTGCGCCTGTGCCTCGGCGCTCGCGGCGAAGCTGAGCGCCGCAACCGGCTCCACCGGGCCTTCGCGCCATTCGGCGATCTCCTCCGGGCGCGCGCCCGCCAGCACGACCGCCTGCTCGAGCTCGTCGCCGAGCACCGCGAGCGCCTGCGAGAGGCGCCGCAGCGTCTCGCTCTTTCCGGTGTGAGCAGCGCCCGCGATCGTCACGCGCGAGCCGCGGCCGAACGGCGTCAGGAACTCCACCACCTGGACCGTCTCGTCGTCGCCGCCGAACGCGAAGCGCTCGCTCGGGTAGGCGGCCGGCAGCTCGTCGAAGCGCACGCCGTCGGACACCTCGTCGGCCGGACGGCCGTTGATCGTGTCGACGCGCACGAGCGACGCGAAGCGCTCTGAGCGGCGTGGTGGACGAACCGGCCCGCTCACGCGGTCGCCGTCGACCAGCTCGCAGCGGCGCACCTGCGCGGCGGACACATAGATGTCGTCGTCGGAGGGCTTGCCGCCCTTGCCGAGGCGCAGGAAGCCCGAGCCGTTCTCGGCCACCTCGACGACGCCCTCGACGCTGCGGTCGCCGTCCTCGCGCTCCGAGCCCCGATCGCGCGCCGGCTTGGCGCGCTCCTCGCGCTCGCCGCGCTCGCCGCGCTCGCCGCGCTCGCGGCCGCCGCGCTCGCGGCCGCCGCGCTCGCGCCGGGCGGGCTTCTCCGCGGGGGCAGGCTCCGCCTCGACGGCGGCTTCCTCGGGCTCCTCGTCGCGGTCGCGCGAGCGGCCGCGCCCGCCACGGCGGCGGCGCGGGCGTGCCGGCGCCTCGTCGGCGGCCGCGGCCTCCTCCTCGCCGGCGCCCTCGCCGCTCTGGCGCGCGACGATCGCGTCGATCAGCTGCTCCTTGCGCAGACGGCGAAAGCCGTCGATGCCCAGCTCCGAGGCGATGGCGTGCAGATCAGCGAGCGGGCTGTCGGCCAACGCGGAGCGTTCGAGTACGGGCATGGTCCTCCTGTCGGAATGGATCGGTGAGCTCCGGCCGCGTTGGCGTCAGCGGCCGGCGAATCGCTGCGGCGCGAACCCTAGCGGACGGGTTCCCGGCGCAGCTCCTCCGCCAGGCGTGCGTCGGTGGCCAGCTCGCGGCGACCGGCGAGCACGTCGCGGACGGCGATGAAGTCGGCCGCGGCGGCGACGTCGTGCAGGCGGAAGACGTTGCCGCCGGCGTCGAGGCCCCACGCGAGCGCCGCCAGCGTGCCGGCGTCGCGCTCGCGCGGCGCACGACCCGTGATCGCACCGAGGAAGTCCTTGCGCGAGAGCGCCATCAGGATCGGGCGGCCGAGGGCGCGCACCTCGTCGAGGCGACGCAGCACCTCGACCGTCTGCGCGGGCGTCTTGCCGAAGTCGGGGCCGGGGTCGAGGATCAGCTGTTCCTCCGCGACGCCGCGCTCGCGAGCAAGCGCGATCCGCTCACGCAGGAACGCGACCACGTCGTGCGCCATGCGGCCGTCGTAGGACGGGTCGAGCAGCTTCCTCTTCGGCGCCGCGCGGGTGTGCATCAGCACGAGCGCGGCGCCGGTCGCCGCACAGACATCCGCCAGTGCCGGTTCGCGCAGGCCGCTGACGTCGTTGACGATGCAGGCACCGGCGGCGATCGCGGCCTCCGCGACCTCCGGCTTGTACGTGTCGACTGAGACGATCGCGCCGAGCTCGCCGACGATCCGCTCGATCGCCGGCACGACGCGCGCGATCTCCTCCCGCGGATCGACGGCCGGTCTGTTCGTGACGCCGGACTCGCCGCCCACGTCGATGATGTTGGCCCCCGCGGCAAGCAGCTCGCGGGCGAGCGCGACGCGTGCGTCGAGCGTGCGATGCTCGCCCGCGTCCGAGAACGAGTCGGGCGTCGCGTTGACGATCCCCATCAGCCACGGCCGCTCGCCGAGGTCGAGCGTGCGGCCGCCGGCGCGGACGGTGAGATGCGGGGCGCCGGGCTGGCTCATGCGTCCGGCGAGCCTAGCGCGCGTGTTGGAGGGTTTGGTGAAACCCGCGCGAGCGGCTGGCGGATGGGCGAATCGGACCCAGCCCGCCCCGCGAGGACGCAGGGAGGCAGCAATAGCAGCGCTATTGCAGCGACCGAGGACGCAGCATCCGCGCAGCGTCGCCCGCCGCCAGACGCCGCGAAGGTATCGCCAAACCCTCCTGGTCAGCGCGCCGGTCTGCGTCTCGATCTTCTCGCCGGCTTGGCGATCTTCAACGCCTGCCGGAACGTCGATCTGTTGCCGGCACGGTCGCTCACGAGCACGCGCAGCGTGTAGCGGCCCGGTCTCGCGTACGCGTGCCGCGCGCCGCGGCCGATCAGCTGGAGCGGCGTACGGTCGCCCCAGTCGACGGCGATCTGCCGGACCCCGGAGGTGAGCACGCCTGCCGCCTTGCGAGCGGTGCCGGTCGGCGTGTCGGTCGCCTGAACCGCGAGCCGCAGGATCGCCTGCGCCTTGCGCGGGCCGGAGACGCGCGCCCGCACGAACGCCGGGACGGAGTCGACCTTCACGCTCGACGGCTTCGCCGCGTACTGCTGCCCGCGATGGTCGAGTGCCACGACCTGCCACGTGTGCGCGCCCTGCGCCAGCGGCGCGGGCGGGCGAAAGCTGCGGCGGCCGGTGACGCCGGCCTCGACGCCGTCGATCACGACTCTGAAGTGGCGCCCCCACAGCTCGCGCGAGGTCGTCCACAACAGCGTCGGCCGGTCGGTGCGCAGGAAGCCGGTCACGCGCTTGACGGCGAAGCGCGCCGGCGGCTGGTCGACCGTCGCCACGGCGATCGCGCGGCCCTGTCCCGGCACCTCTTGTACAAATGCAATCGCGATGTCGCCGGCGTCGTCGCTCGCGGCGAGCAGCCCGTCGGCGGCGGCGGTCGGCCCGAGGTCGCCGCGCGAGATGACCTGCTCGGCCTCGAAGTCGCCGCCGTCGCGGTAGCGCGCATGGATCTCCGGCGCGCCGCCGGGCGGCGTCACCTGCCACGCGACGAGCATCTTGCGTGCGGTCGCGGCCGCCGGCACAGCGAAGCCGGGCGCGCTGTTGGCGACGAGCGAGTCGATCGGCAGCGGCGGCGAGGGCTGGACGTCGAACAGCAGCTGCAGCGCGGTGGTGGCGTTCGTCGTGACGTTGTCGGCGACGACGAGCCCCTGTCCGGTCCCGACGGTCACGATGTGCGGCGCGCTCGAGTCCTGTCCGGACGTGAGCGGCGCCGCGTCGACCGAGACCGGCGTCTCGAAGCGCGAGCCGCGCAGACGGCGGAAGACGGCGCGCGTGCGCGTCGTGCCGCCGCCGAGGTCGAACGTCGCGCGCAGCGCCACGCCGGTGAAGCTGTCGTCGTCCTGCGTGCTCACGACCGGCAGGTCGGCCGCACCGGCCTGGACTCCCTCGAGCACGAGATCGGCGAGCGCGTCGACCGCGACAACGCTCGGACGCGCGCCCTGCAAGCGGCGCGCATACACGTGGCCGGCCTCGCCCCACACGACGATCGCGACGCCGTCGGCGGACGCCGCGACTCTCGGGCGCGCCGTGCCGGCGCCGGCGTCGTTGCCGGCGTTCGCGTCGAGCGGCGGGCCGATCACGGTCCAAGGACCGCCGTCGCGGGCATACGCGCCGCGCACGTCGTGTCCTCCGGCGCCCGGAGCGGTGAAGGTCGCGTACCCCTTGCCGTTGACGCTGTGGTCGACCGCCGGGTCGGACGCGCCGCCGCCGCTCCAGAGCGTCTGGCGGACCCAGCCACTGCCGGCGCCCGCACGCGTGGCGGCATAGACGTTGCCGGCGTTGACGAACACGACGAGCAGCCGGCCGCCGTCGCCCGCCGCGACCGCCGCCTGGGTGGCCGCGCCGCCGAGGTCGGCGTCGAGGCGCTCGGGTCCGCCCCACACGCCGTTGACGAAGCGGTTGACGAACACGTGCGGGACGCCGCCGTCGTCCATGCTGTAGACGATCGCGCCGCTGCCGTCGGGCGCGAGGTCGAGGCCTTGGAGCGTGTGCAGCGCCGGAGTCGGTCCGACGACCGGATCGCCCGTGAAGAGGGCCGCACTGGCAGACGCGGACGCCAGCGCAAGCATCGCCGCCGCCGAGGCGAGGACGGCGGCGAGCGAGAGCGACCTGGACTGACGGAGCGCGAGCAGGGGACGTGGCATAGCGAACGGCGCCGGGCGCGGCATCGCGTGTTCCAACCGGCCCGCGGCGCGAAAGTTACGCCATCGACCGGCGCCGGGCAGGGAGGGTTGGCGAAATCCGCGTGAGCGGCTGGCGGATGGGCGACCAAGCGGGGCAAGGACGCAGGGAGGAAGCAATAGCAGCGCTATTGCGACGACCGAGGACGCAGCCTCCGCGCAGCGTCGCCCGCCGCCAGACGCCGCGGGGGTTTCGCCAACCCTCCCAGGGGAGGCGGTCGGGGCCGGCCTCCTCGGCCCCGCTCACCGTCCCCCTCGATCCCCGACGCGACGCGGACGCACGACTCCCTGCGACCGATGTCCGAACCCCCCGGTCGGCTCGGCCGTGTGGTGCTCCAACGTCAGCCCGACACTCCCATGCGCAAGCGTGGCAAGGAAAGCCGTTTGGTAAGAACGCTGACGTTCAGACGTCTGAAATGGTGTCTCAGACGTATGCGGCCCTCGCCGGGGGACGCGGCAGCCTAGAGGTTGCTGAGCTCTCCGGTGATGTTGGTGACGGAGGTTTTGGCGTCGCCGAACAGCATCGCGGTTTTGGGGTCGTAGAAGAGGGGGTTGTCGATCCCCGCGAAGCCGCTGTTCATCGAGCGTTTGAGGACGATCACCGACTGGGACTTGTCGACCTCGAGGATCGGCATCCCGTAGATCGGGGAGCCGGGGTCGTTGTTCGCGGCGGGGTTGGTGACGTCGTTGGCGCCGATGATCAGGGAGACGTCGGTGCGCGAGAACTCGGGGTTGATGTCGTCCATCTCCTTGAGCTGCTCATACGGCACGTCCGCCTCGGCGAGCAGGACGTTCATGTGGCCCGGCATCCGCCCCGCGACGGGATGGATCGCGTACTTGACCTCGACGCCCTTCTTCTCGAGCGCGAGCGCCATCTCACGCACCGCGTGCTGGGCCTGCGCGACCGCCATCCCATAACCAGGCACGACGACGACCTGACGCGCGTACGCCAACTGGATCGCGGCGTCCTGCGCACTCGTGGAACGCGCGGTCCCGCCAGCGCCCGCGCCCGGCCGCAGCACCGGCGGGCAGCTCACCACCACCACCGAACCCACCCGCGATGATCGACGGCACACTGCGGTTCATCGCGACGGCCATCAGGTTCGTCAGGATCGAACCGCTCGCACCCACGATCGTGCCCGCGACAATCAAGGCGAAGTTGTCGAGCGCGATCCCCGCCGCCGCCGCGGAGAGACCCGTGAACGCGTTCAGCAGGCTGATCACGACCGGCATGTCCGCCCCACCGATCGGCAGCACGACCATGTTCCCCAAGATCGCGGCCGCGACGAGGATCCCCAAGACGAACAGCAACTCGCTGTGGGTGCCGGTCGTGATCGCAATGGCCGACCCGACACAGACGATCAGCAGCGCGAGGTTCACGAGCTGCTGACCCGGGACCTGGATCGGCCTGCCCGGCAGAAGCTCCTGCAACTTCGCAAACGCAATATTCGAACCCCAGAAGCTGATCGAGCCGATGATCGCCGCGAACAACGACGCGATCATCACCGTCTCATCCCACGCCCCCGACGACCCCGTGAACCCCCCACGAAACTCCGACCACGCGATCAACGCGACCGCACCACCACCAACGCCGTTGAACAACGCGACCATCTGCGGCATCGCCGTCATCTTCACCGACCGCGCCGCCGGAACACCGACCGCCGTCCCAATCGCCACACCGACCACCATCAACACCGCCGTCTCAACGTCGGGAACCACACCCGGCTTCAACAACGTCGCCACGACCGCGACACCCATCCCGACCGCCGCGATCTTGTTCCCACGCACCGCCGACTGCGGACCCGCAAGACCCCGCAACCCAACGATGAACAAAATCACCGCAACGATGTACAAACCATTGACGAAATCGCTGTCCTGCCAAAACGACGACGCCAGCGCGATCATCGACCGCGCACCCCCATCCTGCGAGGCCTCAACAACCTTCGGCTCGGGCTTTCTCTTGAACATGCCCAACATCCGATCCGTCACGAAAAACCCGCCGACGACGTTGATCGTCCCGAAGATCACCGCGATCACCAGAATCACCTTCGAGACCGCATCGCCCGCCTCGACCGCATGACCCAACACCAACAAGCCGCCGAGCACGACGATCCCGTGAATCGCGTTCGTCCCCGACATCAACGGCGTATGCAACGTATTCGGCACCTTGCTAATGACCTCAAAACCCACAAACGCCGCCAACACGAGGACACCGATCTGCGTCACCAAATCCATCTCAGACCCTCCTACGCCGACGCGCCCGCGCCAGCAGCAGCCCTGGCGCCCTCATGCACAATCTCGCCACCACGCGTCACACACGCACCAGCGATCACCTCATCCTCGAAATCCAGGACGAGCTCACCGTCTCTGACCATCAGCCCCAGCAGCGCCTCGATATTCCGCGCGTAGAGCTGCGACGCATGCTCAGCCATCGTCGAGGGCACATTCAACGGCGCGAGAATCTTCACGTCATGGCGGATCACCGTCTCACCGGGCTCTGACAGCTCACAGTTGCCGCCCGCCTCGCCGGCCAGGTCGACGACCACGCTGCCCGGGCTTCATCCGCCTCACCGCATCCTCAGTCACCAAGATCGGCGCCCTGCGCCCAGGAACCAACGCAGTCGTGATCACCACATCGACCTTCCCGATCGCCTCAGCCATCAACTCCTGCTGACGCGCCTGCTGCTCCGGGCTGAGCTCCTTCGCGTACCCACCCTCACCCTCCAAATCCCCACCCAGATCAAACTCCAAGAACGACGCCCCCAACGACTCGACCTGCTCCTTCACCGCCGCACGCACATCAAACCCCTGGACAACCGCACCGAAACGACGCGCCGTCGCAATCGCCTGCAAACCCGCCACACCAGCACCGAGCACCAGCACCGTCGCCGGACGAATCGTCCCCGCAGCAGTCATCAACATCGGATAAAACCGACCCATCTCCTGCGCCCCCAACAGCGCAGCCCGATACCCCGCAATATTCGACTGCGACGACAACGCATCCATCGACTGCGCACGCGAAATCCGCGGCACCGCCTCCAACGCAAACGCCGTCACACCAGCAACCGCCAACGCCCGCACACCCTCCACGTTCGTCAACGGCTGGAGAAAACCGATCAGCACGCTGTCTCTCCCAAGACGCACCAACTCCTCAGCGCTCGGAGGCGCGACCTTCACCACCACCTCGCTGCCCCAGATGGCGGCGAGATCGTCGGTCACGGTGGCGCCGGCATCGGCGAAGTGACCGTCGGGGATCATCGCCTCGGCGCCCGCGCCGACCTGCACGAGCACCTCATGTCCGGCGCTCGTCAGCTTTCTCGCGACCTCGGGCACGAGCGCGACGCGACGCTCGCCTTCAGCGGTCTCCTTGGGGACTCCGATTCTCATAAGCGCGGGAACCCTACCGACCGGACCGCGAACTGGAGTCAGAGGAAGCGCCGCCGCGAGCCCTTCGTCGGCCCTCACTGCGTCGTCGGCAGCGGATACACGGTCTCGTCCGACCCTTCGGCCGCGATCGCGATCGCGAAGCGGTTTCTCAGCGTGCGCTCATCGAGCGCGCGCGCCGCGGCCATCACGCCGACCGCGTCCGTGCCGGTGATCGCCCAGGTCGGCGCCTGCTCCTCGAAGCGTGTCGCGACGACGAGGCCGGCCCCTTCGTGGATCTCGCTGATCGGGTCGCCGTTCGCATCGAACAGCTCGAGCGCTCTTCCGTCGTAGGGCGCTCTTCCCAGGTCGGGGAAGTGCGCGAAGACACCGCTCTCCGCCGGGCCGCGGTCGATCTGCGCGAGCGCGTGGTCGGCGCGCAGGTCTATCCAGCGGCCGACGAGCACCCGCACGGTTCTCTCGCCGACGCCGGTGCCGAGCGTCTGGCGCGCGGCGTTCACGTCGACCGCCGCGAGTCTCCTCGACACCGTCTCGCACGCCTCCTCTGCCTCGTCGGCGCACTCGAGCACGATCGGATAGCGCTTGCCCTCCGCCCCGTGCGCGAACGGCTCGGGGAACGCGCCGACGACCGCCGCAACGTGCGGCGCGCCGCCCAGGTCGTGGCGATCCCACCAGATGCGATCGCCGTCGTGCAGCTGCACGTCTGCGGCGCTGACGTCGCGCTCGACGCCATTGACGTACAAGCTTCCGTCGTCGCGCGCCTCGACGTCGAAGCTGCGTCGCAGCAGCTGCATCGCGGTCTCCGATGACGGCACGTTCTGGGCGATCCGTGCGTCCAGCTGGCGTGAGCCGAAGTCGCGCGTGATCGTGACGCGCACCTCGATGCCGCCCTCGTCCGCGTCGGACCCGCAGCCGGCGAAGCCCGCGGCGAGCAGCAGCGCGAGCACGGCGAGCGCCGTGACCTGTCGGAGGCGCGAACCGGCTGGGTGCCGCCGGCGACAGCAGGAGAGGTCGGGAGTGGTCGCGGACATCGTCGTCCCCAAGCATCCCAGGCGTCCGAGGTCGATGTCGTAGTTGGCCTTAGACTGCGAAGCGATGACGGTCAACCTCACCCGCATCTACACGCGCCACGGCGACAAGGGCGAGACGCACCTCGGCGACATGAGCCGCGTCCCGAAGACGCATCCGCGGATCGAGGCGTACGGCACGGTGGACGAGCTGAACGCGCACCTCGGCGTCGCCCTGGCGAGCGTGGGCATGCCGGAGCGCTACGTCCCGTGGCTGCAGCACGTGCAGAACGACCTGTTCGACGTCGGCGCCGACATCGCCGTGCCGCACGGCGGCGACCGCGCGCGTCTGCGCGTGAGCACCGAGCAGACGAGATGGCTGGAGGAGCGCTGCGACGAGGTGAACGCCGAGCTGCCGAAGCTCAGATCGTTCGTGATCCCGGGCGGATCGCCGGCCGCGGCGCACCTGCACGTGTGCCGCACGGTGTGCCGGCGAGCCGAGCGGGCGGCGATCTGCTGCGGCGCGGAGGAGCTTGGCGAGGAGGTCGTGCGCTACCTCAACCGCCTGTCGGATCTCCTGTTCATCCTCAGCCGCGGCGCCGTCGAGGGCGACGAGCCGCTGTGGGAGCCGGGCCGCTTTCGCTGACCGCGGCACGCGCGCGGCGGGAGGTCAGCGCGCGAGCGCAACCGGCGCACTCGACCTGGGCGCTCAGGTAGGTTCGCCCCTGCACGGGTTCAAGGCAATACGCCGGATTGGGGGAAATTGGGGGATGCGCGTTCTGCTCTGCAGCGTCGCGGTCATGGTCGCGCTGGCGATCGGCGGCTGCGGCAGCGACAGCGACTCGAGCTCGTCGTCCACGAGGACGGGCGACACCGGGGCCTCGACAGCTCCCGCCCAGGCCCAGAGAATCCTGCACTACATCACGCGGGAAGCGAAGCCGACGAATCCGGGTCCGCACCCCGGCGCGAGGGTCGACCGGCTGATCGTCAGAGAGCTCAGAAGAGGCATCGGGCCGGCGATCAGGGCCGGCGACCGCGGGATCTTCGAATTCATATCGACGGACTGGGTCAGCGGCAGGGTGCTCGAAGAATCGTGGCATAGAAGAAGACCCTTCGAAGTGCAGCTCGAAAAGAACGTCGTGATCGACGGCTGGTGGCAGGGACTCGTCGGCATGAGAGTCAGCGGTCGGCGCCAGCTGATAATCCCGCCGGCGCTCGGCTTCACGACGAACCCGCAGCTCGCGGAACTCACGACCTTCTTCGACGTCGTGCTCGTGGAGATCAGGCCGCAGAGACCGGCCGGTCTCGGCGGAGACCCCCCCGCCGGCGCTCCTACTCCCAGGATCAGGACCGAATAGCTTCAGAGGGCTCGGGCCCTCCCAGTCGCGGGGGTCAGGGACGGCGCGCGGGCGGCGGCGAGATGCTGCGCCCGCGCCCCGCGACCCTGGATCCTCCTCGTCGCGTCGCGGTGCCGGCGCGCGGGACGTCCGGTGCATGGCAAGGTGGCGGCCCGTTCGACGAGGAGCTGACACCACATGCCACGAGGAACGATCGTCTCCGGCCGCACGGCCGTCATCACCGGCGCGGGGTCCGGCATCGGGCGCGCGATGGCGCAGCGGCTCGCGCGCCACGGCTGCTCCGTCGCGATCTGCGACTGGAACGACGACGACCTGCAGGAGACGGCCGCCACGATCGACGGCCCCGCGCTCGTGCGCAGACTCGACGTGCGCGACCGCGGCGGCCAGATGGCGTTCGCCGCCGAGGTGAAGGAGTGGATGCCGGCGCCGCTCGGGATGGTCTTCAACAACGCCGGCGTGACGGTCTCGCAGACAGCCGCCGACGCCGCCCACGAGGACGACGAGTGGGTCATCGACGTGAACATGTGGGGCGTGATCCACGGCACACGCGCGTTCCTGCCGATCCTGCTGGAGCAGGACTCCGGCGCGATCGTGAACGTCTCCAGCGTGTTCGGGCTGATCGGCTTCCCGACCCAGAGCGCGTACTGCGCGTCGAAGTTCGCGGTGCGCGGATACACCGAGTCGCTGCGAGCGGAGCTGCGCGAGACCGGTGTGCGAGCCGTGGCGGTCCACCCGGGCGGGGTGAACACGAACATCGTCGAGCACGCGCGCTTCCACGTCGACGACCGCGGCAACAGAGACCACGACGTGCTCAAGCGCGACTTCAGAAGAGTGGCGCGGACGTCTCCGGAGAAAGCGGCGGAGATCATCCACGACGGGGTCGAGCGCGGGCGCGGGCGCATCCTCGTGGGCGCAGACGCCGGTTTCCTCGCGCTGCTGACGCGGATCGCGCCGGTGCGCTACCTCGACGTGCTCGAGCGGCTCGATCCGCTCATGCGCCGCTCGTAGGCAGCACGCTGACCGGACCCTCGAGCCAGAGCCATGCGCGGTCGCCCGGGTGCCACGGGTTGATTCCGAGCCCGCGCCAGCGCAGGCGGTGGCCGCTGCCCTCCAGCTCGACGAGGAGCATCTGGTCGTGCCCGTAGTACTCGCGCTCGATCACGCGGCACGGGAGCGCGTCCGGGCCGGCCTCGTAGCGCGCGCCGAGCCCGAGCGCCTCGGGGCGGATCAGCACGTCGACCGCGCCGCGGTGGTGCGCCCCGTCAGGCACGTTGCCCAGCGCGGTCTCGACGCGGCCGTCGCCGTCCGCCGTTCCGGGCAGCACGTCGACCGCGCCCAGGAAGGCCGCGACCCAGCGCGAGCTCGGTCCGAGATAGACCTCCTCGGGCGTGCCCGCCTGCACGACGACCCCCGCGCGCATGATCGCGACGCGATCGGCGAGGCTGAGCGCCTCTTCCTGGTCGTGCGTGACGAGCAGCCCGCTGACGCCGCTCTCCTTGAGAATCCGCCGCAGCTCACCGCGCACCTGCGCGCGCAGGACAGCGTCGAGGTTCGAGAACGGCTCGTCCAGCAGAACGACCTCAGGCCGCGGCGCGAGCGCACGCGCGAGCGCGACGCGCTGCTGCTGGCCGCCGGACAGCTCGTGCGGTCTGCGCGCGCCCAGGCCGTCGAGGCCGACCAGCTCGAGCAGCTCTTCGACGCGCGCACGGTCCGGACGACGACCGAGCGCGTAGCCGACGTTGCCGGCGACGTCGAGATGCGGGAACAGCGCGTAGTCCTGGAACACCATCCCGACGCGCCGCCGCTCGGGCGCGACGAACGTCCCGCCGCGGCTCGCAGCCGCGTCCGCGACCGACTGCCCGCCGATCGACACGGAGCCGGCTTCGGGGCGCTCGAAGCCGGCGACGAGGCGCAGCAGCGTCGTCTTGCCGCAGCCGCTCGGACCGAGCACCGCGGTCAGCGAGCCGGCCGGGACGGTGAGGTCCACCCCCGCGACAGCGGTGACGTCGCCGAAGGACTTGTGCACATCGCGGCAGGCGATCGCATCGGGTCGCGCCGGCGCGTCCTCGTCGAAGGCGTCGATGGGGTCAACGGCAGACACCTGCGCGGGAGGATCGCACGCGCGGCTCGGCCGGCGCCGGGTCGGCGAGCGCGGCGCGCTCATCGCTCCCGGCCCACGAGCAGCGCCAGCGGCGGTACGGACACGAGCAGCAGCACGAGCGCCGGCACCGCGGCCCGCTCGTAGACCGACAGGCTCGTCTGCTGCCACAGCTGCGTCGCGAGCGTGTCGAAGCCGGTCGGCGCGAGCAGCAGCATCGCCGGCAGCTCCTTCACGGCCGTGAGGAACACGAGCGCGGCGCCGGCGAGGATCCCGGCCCGCGTGAGCGGCGCGAGCACCGTCCAGGCGATCGCGAACGGGCCGCGGCCCATCCCGCGCGCGGCCTCCTCGAGCGACGGCGGCACCTGCAGCAGCGTCGCGCGCACCGCGCCGAGCGCGAGCGGCACATACAGCACGACGAGCGCGAAGACCGCCATGCCGAGCGTCTGGTAGGCCCACGGCACGACGCGGATCCCGAAGAACACGAGCGCGAGCGCGACGACGAGATGCGGCAGCGCGTAGCCGGCGTGGTGGGCGCCGTCGATCGCGCGGACGATCCGGCGGCGGCCGTGGCGGGCGCCGAGCCGCGCGGCGGGCAGGGCGACGACGACCGCGATCGCCGCCGCGAGGCCCGCGGTCAGCAGCGAGTTGCCGGCGGCGTGCGTGATGTCGCCCCACGGGATCGTCGCGTCCGCATCCGGCCATGCCCATGCGATCAGCACCCCGATGGGCAGGATCAGCGTGATGCCGACGACCGCGGCGCAGAAGCCGACCGCCGGCCAGCGCAAGCGGCCGAGCGCGACAGGAACCGCCGGGCGGATCGAGCCGGGCGCGGCGCGGTGGTAGACGGCGCGGCGCCGCACGCCTGCCTCCAGCGCGAGCAGCACGACCATCACCGCGACGAGCAGGAACGCGAGCGCCGCGGCCCCCGTGCGGTCGAAGCTCGCGCGGTAGGACTGGTGGATCACGCGCGTGAACGAGTCGAAGCGCAGGATCGAGACGGCGCCGAAGTCGCTCAGCGTGTAGAGCGCGGCGAGCAGCGCGCCGGCGCCGAGCGCGGGCACGAGCTGTGGCAGGACGACCGTCCGCGCGACGCGCAGCGGCCCCGCCCCCATCCCCCGCGCGGCCTCCTCGAGGGCAGGGTCGAGCCGGCGCAGCGCGGCGCGCGCCGGCAACAGCACGAGCGGGTAGGTGAACAGCGTCAGCACGAGCCACGCCCCGCCGAAGCCGTAGATGCTCGGCAGCCGCTCGATCCCGAGCGGGTCGGCGAGCGCCTGCTGCAGCAGCCCGCGCGGGCCGAACGCACCAACGAACAGGTACGCGCCGATGTAGCTCGGCACGACGAACGGCAGCACGACGAGCACCGACCAGGTGCGCCGGCCAGGCAGGTCGGTGCGGGTCGTCAGCCACGCGAGCGGCAGCGCGAGCGCGGTCGCCCCCGCGGCCACGGCCGTCGCGAGCGCGAGGCTGCGCAGCAGCAGCTCGAGCGTGCGCTCGCGCCAGAGCGCGTCGAGCGCGGCGCCGGCGTCGCCGGTGACGACGATCGCCAGGTACGCCGCCGGCAGCGCGACCGCGCCGCCGACGAGCAGCGCCGCGGCCAGCAGCGGTGCGGGGAGCCGCCGCTCGGCTCGCCGCGGCTGCGCCGGGGCGCCGCCCTCGTCGGTGGTCGCGATCGCGCTCATCGGCGCCGGCCGCTGCCGTATCCCTGTCCTCTAGCTAGAGGACGCCCGACTTCTCCAGCAGCTCGAGCGTGCCCTGGAGGTCGTCGATGTCGCTCAGGTCGACGTCCGGCTGCGCGATCGAGTCGAGCGCCGGCAGCTCCGCGAGCGGTGCCACCCCGGCCGCGATCGGGTACTCCGCGGTCTCCTCGCGGAAGTACTCCTGCGCCTCGCTCGAGAGCAGGAAGTCGGCCAGCTCGCGCGCCTGCGCCTTGTGCTCGCTGCTGGCCAGGATGCCGACGCCCGCCACGTTGATGAGCGCGCCGACGTCCCCGTTCTCGGCGAAGTGGAGCGCGACCGGGTAGTCCTCCGGTCTCGCCTCCTCCCGGAGGGCCTCCATCACGTAGTAGTGGTTGATCAGCCCGACCTGGACCTCGCCGGCGGCGATCGCGTCGCGCACGAGCAGGTTGTTGTCGTAGACCTGCGTGCCGTTGTCCCGCATCGCGGTGAGCCAGCGCTCGGTCGCCTCCTCGCCCTCGACCGCGCGCATCGCGGTGACGAACGCCTGGAAGGAGCCGTTCGTCGGCGCCCAGCCGACCTTGCCCTTCCAGCGCTCGTCAGTGAGGTCGAGCACCGACGCCGGCAGCTCGTGCTCGCTCAGCTCGCGCTTGTCGTAGGCGATCACCCGCACGCGGCCGGAGGTGCCGACCCAGCTGCCGCTCGGCGAGCGATAGCGCGGATCGACCTCGTCGAGCGTCGCCTGCGGCAGTCTCGCAAACAGCCCGGCCTTCGCGATCGCCCCGAGTGCGCCGCCGTCCTGCGCGAAGAACACGTCGGCCGGGCTGCGATCCCCCTCCTCGCGCAGCGTCGCGGCCAGCTCGGCCGTCTCGCCGTAGCGCACGTCCAGCTCGATCCCGCTCTCGCTGGAGAAGCGCTCGAGCAGCGGACCGATCAGCGCCTCATTGCGGCCGGAGTAGATCGTCAGGCTCGACTCGTCCGACGAGTCGCTGCCGCCGCATGCCGCGAGGGCCGCGGCGAGCGCGAGCAGCGCGCACGCGAGCAGCAGAGAGCGCAGATGTCGCATGAAGCTCCTTGGCAGAGAGGGGGAATAAGGGCGCCCTCACTTAGGCGCGCCTAATACCGTACCATTCCGAGCGTGCCACTCGGAGTTCCGCTCTCGTCGGTTCGCAGCGGTGTCTCGTTCGCGACCTCGCTCGCTCACTTCGGTGACGCCACTGCGCTGATCTGTCGCGACGGTGAGTCACTCACCTACCGCAAGCTGGCCGCGCGCGTGGATGAGGCTGCCGCCCTCCTGGGAACCGACGAGCGGCGGCTCGTGCTCGTCGCGGGCGCGAACGCGGTCGAGCCGATCGTCGCCTACCTCGCCGCGCTTGCCGGCGGGCATCCGGTCCTGCTCGCGCCGGGCGACCGACCCGAGGTGCTCGAGCGGATGGTCGAGACGTACGACCCGGACGTGGTGGCCGCCGAGAGCTCGATCGCGGAGCGCCGCGAGGGGACGGCGCACGAGCTGGACCCCGAGCTGGCGCTGTTGCTGAGCACCTCGGGATCGAGCGGGTCGCCGAAGCTCGTGCGGCTCTCACGCGAGAACGTCGAGTCCAACGCGGAGGCGATCGGCGCGTACCTGCAGATCCGCTCGACCGATCGCGCCGCGACGACGCTGCCGATGCACTACTGCTACGGGCTGTCGGTCGTGAACAGCCACCTCGCGCGGGGCGCGGCACTCGTGCTGAGCGACCTGTCGGTCGTCGACGGCTGCTTCTGGGAGCTGTTCCGGCGCGAGCGCGCGACGAGCTTCGCCGGCGTGCCATACACGTTCGAGCTGCTCGAGCGCGTCGGCTTCGCGGAGCTGGACCTGCCCCACCTGCGCTACGTCACGCAGGCGGGCGGGCGGATGGCGCCCGAGCAGGTCGCGCGCTGGGCAGCGCACGGACGGGCGCACGGCTGGGACCTGTTCGTGATGTACGGGCAGACGGAGGCGACCGCGCGGATGGCGTACCTGCCACCTGACCTCGCCTGCGCTCATCCCGCAGCGATCGGCGTGCCGATCCCGGGCGGGTCGTTCTCGATCGCCCCCGTCGACGGCACGGCGGACGACGTCGGCGAGCTGATCTACAGCGGTCCGAACGTGATGCTCGGCTACGCCTCCTCGCCGGCGGATCTCGCGCTGGGGCGGACGATCGAGTCGCTGCGCACCGGCGACCTCGCGCGCCGCGGCGCGGACGGGCTGTACGAGATCGTCGGGCGGCGCAGCCGCTTCGTGAAGGTGCTCGGGCTGCGGATCGATCTCGACCGAACGGAGGCGCTGCTCGGCGCGGCCTGCGCCGGCGAGGACGAGCGGCTCGTCGTGGCGCTCGAGGACGAGCGAGATCCCGCCGCGGTGCGACAGCGCGCCACGCAGGAGCTCGGCGTGCCGGCGCGGGCGATCCGCGTCGTGCGGGTTGCCGAGCTACCGCGGCTCCCGTCGGGCAAGCCGGACCATGCGGCGATCGCGGCGCTGGGCGCCACCACCGCGGAGCCGCGCCGCGACGAGCCCCAGAGGGACCTCCTCCCCCTGTTCGCGGAGCTGCTCGATCGGCCGGAGGCGACCGAGCAGGACACGTTCGCGAGCCTCGGAGGCGACTCACTGTCGTACGTCGCGGTGTCGATCGAGCTCGAGCGTGCGCTCGGCCACCTCCCGTCGAGCTGGCACGTCACGCCGATCGGCGAGCTCGCGGCCGCGACCCGACCGCGACGCGCATGGGGCCGGGCCGTCGAGACGAGCGTGCTGCTGCGGGCGCTGGCGATCGTCTGCATCGTCGGCACCCACGCCGGGCTGTTCTCGATCCTGGGCGGCGCGCACCTGCTCGTCGCGGTCGCGGGCTTCAACTTCGCGCGCTTCCAGCTGGGCGCGGCGGCGCGGCTCGAGCGGCTGCGCTCGCAGCTGCGCACGATCGCGCGGATCGCGGTGCCGAGCGTCGCCTGGATCGCGCTGGTGGTCCTGGTGACGGACGCCTACGGTGTCGCGAACGTCCTGCTCGCGAACGCGTTCGTCGGGCCGGAGCCGTGGACGACGGAGTCGCGCTTCTGGTTCGTCGAGGTGCTCGTGTGGATGCTGGCGGCATGCGCGCTGCTGCTCGCGATCCCCCGCGTGGAGCGGGTGGAGCGGGCGTGGCCGCTCGGCTTCGCGCTCGCGTTGTTCGGCGTCGGACTGCTGGGGCGCTACGGACTGCTCGACCTCGGCGTGCCGAGCACGCGCCCCATCCTGTGGCTGTTCGCGCTCGGCTGGGCGGCTGCGAGCTGCACCGGCCGCTGGCAGCGAGCCGGCGTCACGCTGCTCGCGCTCGCGACGGTGCCGGGCTTCTTCGGCGACGGCCAGCGCGAAGCCGTGATCGCCGGCGGGATCGTGCTGCTGCTGTGGGCGCCCGCGGTGCGGGTCCCCGCCTGGGCCGGCGGCGCGGCCGCCGTGCTCGCAAGCGCGTCGCTCTACGTGTATCTCGTGCACTGGCAGGTGTATCCGGCGATCCGCGACCTGCCCCTGGTGGCCGTCGCGGCGTCGATCGCCGTCGGGATCGCCTACTGGCAGGTCGCGACGTGGGCGTGGCGGACGGCTGGATCGCTGCGCGAGGTGCGGATCTGGCGGCGGTTCGGCACGGGCGTCGCTCGACCGGCCGAGGCGGGTGCGCGATGAGCAAGCAGCTCGCGCCCGGAGCGGTCATCAAGCCGAAAGGGAAGTGCTGCAAGTCCGGACCCCGCTGCAAGCGCTGCCCGGTCGTGCTCAAGCGGCTGACGAGGCGCGGCCTCGCGGAGAAGCGGCGCGACGGGAAGTACGTGATCCTCGAGCTGGTGCCGAAGGCCGAGCGGAAGGCGGCGCGGGCGAGGTAGAGGCCGCGCCCGCGGCGGCGTCACGCGACGCGCAGGTGCACGTCCGCGACGGTCACCTCGTCGCCGCGCAGGAGCTGTCGCCCGCGCCGCTGCTCGGACTCGCCGTTCACGCTCACCGCGCCGCGCTCGAGCAGCTCCTTCGCCTCGGCTCCCGAGTCGACGACGCCGGCGAGCTTGAGCAGCTGACCGAGTCGGATCATCTCGCCACGGATCGGCACCTCGCGCGTGGTGGGCACGCGGCTCAGCTGGGCTGGCCCGCGGCGTTCACCATCCAGCTCGTTCCGAACTGGTCGACGCACATGCCGAACGTGTCGCCCCAGGGAGCCTTCTCGAATGGCATCACGACGGACCCGTTCGCGCTCAGGCGCTCCCAGTAGCCGCGCAGCTTGCCCTCGTCGTCGCCGCTGAGCGACACGGAGACGCCCGCCTGCGGTCGGTGCTCCATCGCGTTGGGCGTGTCCGCCCCCATGAGCACCAGACCGTCGGGCGTCTCCAACTGGGAGTGCATGACCTTGTCCTGCTCGGCCGGATCCTCGCTGGCATGGAGCTCGGCGTACGTCGAGATCGTCAGCTCGCCGCCGAGGACCGACTGGTAGAAGGTCATCGCCTCGCGCGCGCTGTCGCGGAAGCTGAGGTAGGGGTTGAGCCGCACGGTCATGCCAGGTCCTCTCCGTCGCCGTCGAACGCCGACATCGTAGGACAGCCGCGTTGGCTAGCGACAACGTGCCAGGACGCACGTATGCTTGCGCGGCTCCTGTCACCGGTTCTCCCCGGGAGTCGTCTGTGCCGATCCTCCATCGCGTCGACCGCCGCCTTCTCCGCCTGGGGCAACCTGACCCTGTCGCCCTCGCTCGTCACCACCGCCGGCAAGGCGGTCACGTTCACCGCCATCTCAGACACGAACTCCGCGCAGTACGCGCCCTAGACCGGGACGATCGCCTGGTCCTACGGTGCCGCGCGCCGCGTCGGCGGCTGCGGCGCCGCCGATCTCACCTGCACGATCGTGCCGGCCAAGCGGGCGGCGCGATCGTGGCAATGGGTCGAGCTGCACGTGAGCATGCCGCGCATCTTCTACGTGGACTCCCCGGGGAGCAACTGCGCCGGGCAGCATCTCTGCGCGGGCTTCAGCACGCAGGCGTGGGCGTTTGCACGCGGGTCAGCGACGGAGCGAAGCTTCCACCGATCGACGCAACCATCCGGTTCCGCTCCAAGAGCGTCGGGTCGCGCTTCGCGGAGGGTTCCGGTGCGGCGCTGGTACGGGGCCCGCGGGACGTCCGGTGGATGCCGGGCTCGCCGATCCTGACCTACGGACACGTCAACTCGGGGCGAATGCGGTTCGACATCGGCCTCGCGGTGGCGTGCCAGGCGTCAGCGACTGCCGCTGGGCCGGCGGCGTGACGCTCAAGCGCAGCTGACGGCGGCGCGCGGCGACGAGAGTGCGCCGCGAGCCCTCCCTCTCGGACCTTTCTGAGGGAGGGCACTGAGACCGCCACGGGGATTATGCGTCGCTGTCGTCGAACGGCTCCTGGCTACCGGACTTGGCAAGGCCGCGACTGATCATGTAGCCGACGGTCAGGATCGTGGCGTAAAGCCAGATCGATCTCGCCCCGAACCCGTCCTCGATCGCACCGGCGATCAGGACCGCCGCCAGGACGGCGACGTAGGCGATCATCTCGGTGGTCTTGAAGGCGATCTTCGTCTCTGTGCGGGCGAGACGATTGCTGCGGTCGCGTCGACCGCGACGGGCTTCGCTCTCCGCTCCCGCCATGCCCGTTCCTGCGGCACCGTGCGTGCTCATGAAACTTCCTCCTCAATGTGCGTGTGCGCCGGCCTCCATAACGGTCGGCCGACCAGTGCTTGGCGCTAGCGGTCTCCCTCATCGGTCTCGATCCGCTCCTTGCGGACCTCTTCGGAGACACTCTCCTCGTCGGTGACCGTGTCCTTCGTCATGCGCACCCGCTCCTTCGGAACAGCGCGCTTCTCGGTCACGACCTCCTCCTCGTGCAGCACGACCTCGTGCTCCTCGTCGGAGATCGCCGGCCCCTCGGTCGCTCGGCCGATGTTGGCATCGGTGATCGGCTCGCGCTCGACCCGCACCTCCTCGCGCTGAACCGGCACGGTCTGCTGGACCTCCTCGGTGACGACGTACTTGCGCAGACGCGCGCGACCGCGCTCGCGCCGTCTCTTTCCGACCCGAAGCTCCTCCTCCGAGCGGGTCATCGCGTCGTCGGTGGTTGGGCCGCTCACGTCGTAGCCCTGCGAACGG
Organism: uncultured Actinomycetes bacterium; assembly: GCA_963770165.1. Lineage (GTDB taxonomy): Bacteria > Actinomycetota > Thermoleophilia > Solirubrobacterales > Solirubrobacteraceae > Conexibacter. Next base: position 79,425 of record CAVYOK010000012.1, on the reverse strand, counting down.
TCTCCCACGTCGGTGGAAGAGCCGCCGAGGGGGATGCCGTAGTGCGCGTACAGCCGCTCCTCCTCCTTAGGCGAGAGGTCGCCATCGGGGTCCACCGACGGCGCGTCCTTGACCTGGTCCTTGCTGTACGGGACCACGACCTTCCCGCCGACTGGGTCCGCGTCGCGCAGCGGGACGAAGCTCTGCTTCATCCCGAACAGGCCGGTCTTGACGGTCGCCCACTCGGGTCGGTCGCTGCCGGTGTCGAGGTAGACCTCCTCGAGCGAGCCGATCTTCTCGCCGTCGGTGCCGACGACGTCGCGGCCGCGCCACTCATATGCCTCGGTTACCTGGGTCATCCCATCCTTCCTCTCGGCGGGGCTCCGCCGATGTGTTGCAGGTCAAGCCTTCGCGTACCCCTCGTGCCCAGCCCGAAGCCGGTCCCTGCCGCCGGCGCAGCGCAACTGCGACGTGCATCGACGACAGCCCGTGTCAGTTCGGTTATCCGACTCGATCTGCGGGCAAGCGCAACCGGTGAGCACCAAGGCGCACAGCGACCCGCGGCGAACTGACGCGCTTCGAAACCGCGAGCGTGTCCTCGACGCGGCCGAGCGAATGCTGGAGCGCTCGCCCTCGGCAAGCCTCGCGGAGATCGCAACCGCCGCGGGTGTTTCGAGGTCGACGCTGCACCGCCGCTTCGCCAGCCGCGGCGCCCTGCTGGCGGCGCTGGAGGACCGCCCTCGCGGGAAGGCGAGCGAATCGCACTCGAACCCCATGCCGCCGGGAAGGCTCGGGCGTGGACGGCCGGTCAGCCTCGACGCGATCCAGGTCTTCGACGTCGTCCCGCCCGCGGTCCTGCCCGAGCAGCTGGTCGCCGAAGCCCAGCGGATCGCGAAGGTCCCGGTCGCCCTCTACGTCCTCGACATCGACGGAACGCACCTCCTTCAACTGGCCGGTCCGAAGCGCCTGCCCGACAAGATCGACGCACCCCTCGCGATCGGACCCGAGCTCGATGCCGACGGGCTCGCCGACCTGCGCAAGCAGCTCGCGAGCATGCCGGCGGCCCGGGTGTTTCCGTTGTGGCTGCGCGGCCGAGCCAACGGGGTGCTGATCGCCTTCGGCCAGCCGGCCCAGCCGCTCGGCGATCTGGCGCGTCAAGCCGCAGCAGCGATCACCCTCGCCGACCGCTACACCGACGTCCTCGCCCGTACGCAGCGACGCAAGCAACCGACGGCGGCGGCCGAGATCCAGCAGAGCCTGCTGCCGCCGCGGATCGCGCGCGTGACCGGCGGCGAGGTAGCCGGCAACGTCCTACCGAGCTACGAGGTCGCCGGCGACTGGTTCGACATGATCGAGAACCCCGACGGAATCTGGATCACACTCGCCGACGGCCTCGGCGGCTGCACCCGCGCCGCGGCGGCCAGCGCCGTCGCGCTCGGCGCACTGCGGGCAAGCCGCCGCAGCGGCAGCGACATCGCCGAGGCCTTGGTCGTCATCCACCAGACGCTCCGCGAGCTGCCTGGCCCACGCGCGGAGATGACGGCCGTGGCGACCCGCTGGGATCCGGCGACCAACGAGCTGAGGGTCGCCAACTGCGGCCACGCCCCGCCCGTCATCCTGCGAGGAAGCGGTGACGTCGAACTGCTGCACGCTCCGCCTGGGCCCGGCCTCGGCGGCCGGTCCAGCCCGAAGCCGACGGAGCACGAGACGGCGCTGATCGCAGGCGACCGACTCGTGATCGTCTCCCACGGCGTGATCGAGTGCGGCAACAGCGAGGCCCGCCTCGGCATGCAAGGGACAATCAGGGCCGCGCTGCGCTCCGAGCGCGAGACGGCGGCCGACACCGTACGCCACGTTCACCAAGCGGTCCTCGCCACCAACGAGGACCTCGTCAACGACGCGACGGCGGTTTGCCTTTCCGTGGGGTAGTTGATGGTGCCCGACTCAGTCGCAGCGCGTCGCACAGCACGCCGAGCGAGCACCCACTGCCGGACAGCTCACAGGACAAGCACGCTCAGTGCATGAAGCGGCGTGACGCACCCGGCCGCGATCAGCTCAGGAACTACAGCTGATATGGACGTCGTTTTGTCAAGTGTGCAGCACGGAAGGCCCCGCTGAGCGGGGTCTTTTTGTTGGTCTGGGAGGCGGCGGGAGTGCGGGCGGTGCGCGACGCGCGGTCGACGCCAGCGGCCTGCAGCCGACGCGCGAGCGCGAACCCCGTCGGCCCCGCCTCATACGTCGCCCGCACCGGCCCCTCCAAGCCCGTCACGAACTCGACGACCTCACCCGTTCGACCCGAGAGCCGCTGACGCCGCAGCTCGCCCGAGTCCGCATCAAGCACCGCCGCGACCGTCGCTGCCACATGCACATCCAACGCCACGAACGACCTAACCTTCGACATGGTCGGCATCCCCATGATTGCGGTCGGGGCCCAGGCCAACCCTGGACCCTCAACCCGCGCACCTCATGCGCGGGTGCCAACCCTCACAACCAGACCGGACACGGCCCGGCGCTCAAGCCGACCGGCCATATGGTCTAGTCAGCCCACCAGTCGCGCTGACCGTCCACGTCGTCGCGTGGGTTCTCGCCGAGGTTGGGCGCGCCGATGATGAGGATCTCGAGGCCCTCCGGCCCGGCCTCGTAGCCGCGCCACGTGCCGGGTGGGACGCGCACCGCGTCCCATTCCTCGACCTCGACGATCTCGTCGTCGAGCTTCATCCGCCCGCTCCCGCGCACGACCACGTAGATCTCCTCCTGCTGCTTGTGCGTGTGGCCGTATGGGAAGCGATAGTCGGGCGGGATGCGCTGGTAGCTCAGGCCGGACTGCTCGAGCTCGAGCGCCTTGCTTGCGTGGCGGAACTCCAGGTCCGGCGCACCGGCGAAGTTGGACCCGAGATCCTCCAGATCCTTCTTGATGTTCCTGAGCGTGAACGGCACGGCGCAATCCTAGGCAACTTGCGGACGGCTCTACTGGCAGCCCAGACGCTCAGCATCTACCGACTTCCCAGCCCAGCTGCAAATCTCCTCGATGACCGCGAGCGTCGCATGCCGGTCGAGAGCTGGCTCGTCGTCGGTGTCGTAGCGGATTCGGTCGCCAGCTGGAGAGACAGCGACTACCTGCTCTTCTTGTCTCGCAGAGAAGCTGTTTGCCGACGCTCGCGGGCTCGATCGCCTGTCGGTGACCTTCGACGCCCACCTTGACGGGATGCTTGGCGATCACGCGCGGCGAGCACGCAAGACCAAGGACGGCACCGACCACGACGCCGCCTGGGTCGATCTCGACATGAGTCTCGCCCCCTGACCCTGACCGTTGCCGGTCTGAGCAGCGACGAGGCCACCCAAGCGTCTCACTGCTGATCGGCGCCGCGCTGTCGCTCTAGCCACAGACGTGCTCGGGCGTCACGAGCGCTTTCGCGAGATCCTGCGCGAGGTCGCCCAAGCGCGTATCAGCAATGCGTGGTGTCCGATGTCGCCGCGCACCTCGTGCGGCGACATCTACGGGTGCCAGAGGCTGAGCACTGCCGCGCCGAGAGCGCTTCCCGCCGCCTCCTCGAGGACTCGGTGCAGCGTGGCGGCGAGTTGGTGCAGACGCTTCTGCGCGGGATGTCCCTCGGCTGCCTCGACGCGGAGCTCCTCGAGCGTCTGCCCCGCCCTGGCTGTAGGCGGCGGGAGACAGACCGAGCACGGCCAGCGACTCAGCGGTTGCTCGAATGAACCTCGCCATGGCGTCGTCGGGCAGATTGCTCAGCGGGTCGGCCTCGCTGCCCCGGCTGTTGAACTGCTGCCCGATGTTTCCCGAGCCGGTCTGATTGATCTGGACGCCTCCGAAAGAGATCTTGTCTGGGCTCATGCTGGCCTCCGCGTCAATACGTCGCCTGTGGACCGGGCTGCTCGTTGTACTGCTGGCCGACGTTGTGATCGCCGTGCTGATGAATGATGGTGCCGTGATTGACGTTCATGTGGACGGTCTCGACAGGCGGGTTTTGGTAGCGTCCGCGACGAGCTTCGCAAGCTTGCGGATGGCATCGGGATCCGGGATCGCAACGATTCCCGTGATCGAGCCGGACGTCTCCAGCTGCAGGACGTAGTCAATGCGTCGCTCTCTGAGCATCCGGACGATCTGAGTCACGGTCACCGCCGCCAAGACGACGAGGGCAGCCTCCCCCAAGTAGACGGCACCCGTGGGGTCCTCGATCGAGCCGAGGATCAGCAGGCCCACCGCGATCAGCAGGAACCTCCGCTTCTTCGACCAGATCGCTTTGAGCGGGCCGCCCTGGAAGCCGACGTGACGGGTCCCGATCGACGTCGCAACGAGGTTTCCGATGTCGTACATCCGGTTGCCGATGTGCATGGTTCGTCCCTCGATGGCCACATCCACGCCGGCGTCGATCTTGGACAAAGCTCAATCCCCTGTAGTTGCCGAAGCCGCGAGCGGTGAATGACGGTCCGCATCGCGGTCCTACATTCTCACGGATTCCGGACGGTCAAGCAGCAGTGGGGACTCCTGAAGTCCCCGTATCGCCGCCGAGCTCGCGAACGGGTCAGGAACGCCGCGCGCGAGGAATGCGCTGCAAGGGCGGCTATCGAGTGGCTCGTCCGCTCAGCGCACCGGCTCGGGTCCGACTTTGCGGCTCGTGGCCACTTATCGGGAGCGTGGCGGCAGCGCGCTCGAGGTCGCGGCGGTCGACAGGCGTCGCCCGGATGCTCGATGAGATCCCTCGGGTCATGGGATCGCGACCACCATCCGATACCCCCAAGATGGAAACAGCGGCTGATCGTCTCGCTGCGCGCTTCCTGACCGGTGCGCACCGCGAGGCGCTGTCGGCCCTGTCAGCCTTTAGTCCAGAGCTCGTTGGCGCGGCTGCGGAGCGCATCGGCTCCGCGCTGCGGCACGATGCCGCCGCAAACTGGAACGGATTCCCGCGTGAGCGCGGACGTGGGTCCACCATCAGTGTGCGCTGCTCCAGCTCGCGAGACTGCCGGGCGTCGACGAGGCCGCGCTGGCCGCCGCGCTGGCCGAGGCGGTCTCCTTGCAGCGGATCGACGGCGGCGGGTCGCCGCTCGACCCGGACGTGTTCGCGTGGATGCTGCGCTGCGTTCCCGCTCAGGTGCACGCGGCGGCGAACGACCAGTGGAAGAACGGCCATCGCTTCCTGCGCTCAGCGCTGTGGTCGCTCCCGGGCGCGGACTCCCGCGCCTGGATGCTGCGGCTCTGGCAAGCCGATCCTGACGGCGCTGCGATCATCTTCAGCGCGAGAGGTCTCTACGAGGACATGCGCCGCGGCTACATGCGAGCCGTCTGGGACGACGAGGAGTGGAACGCGCGAGTGCACCTCCTGTGCGACGCGCGGTTCGCAAGAGTGCCGCTCCACATCGACGAGCACCTGCCCGCGGCGACGAGCGCCGCACAAGTGCGGTTCGCGTGCACCTACGCCACCGCAGCCTCCGACTATCTCGTTCGCGCCGTCGCCGCGAACCTCCGCCGCTACCGGACAGGCAACCCGCTGGCCGACGTCGCACTCGTGTGGTGGGACGTTCCGGACGAGCAGATCGACGTGCTGCGCGCGCTGCTCGAGCTTGCCGGAGCGGCCGGCGCGCGCGGCGCACTCGTGGATGCCGCACACGCGGCGGGCGCGATCGACGCCAAGCGCACCGCGTTGCTTCGCGCACCGATCCCGCGACCGGCGTGGATGGACGGCGAGGTGCCATGGGAGATCGATCAGCGGATCGCCGCCGGCGAGGTCCACCTTGCGGACAGACTTTTCGGGCGGCTGGATCCTCTTATGGGCGTCGGAGGGCGTCGCGGTCAAACGCCCACCTACCGATAGGGCGCTGCAACCCTGAACCCTGACAACTGCGACGCCGCCTTCCCGCTTGGACCAGGACGTCGCCATGGCGGCGGCCCCGCGATGGACCCAGAGACGTGATTCCGCCGCTGGGAGCGGAATCGGTTGAAGGACCCAATCCCGTCGATCTCAGGCTGCAGCAGTTCGAGGTCGGCATCGGCAGCTTCGGCGCGGTCGACGCGCTCCGCCCGGAGCAGAGATCCACGGCTCGCGCAGGAAGAAGTATACATCAGCGCCAAGGCCGGGCATGCCAGGATCGACGCCGGCGGACTCGGCGGCATCATGATCTCTGGCGTCCGGACGGACGAGCGGCTCTTCCGCACCTGGATCGGACGCACGGTCCGAACCCGCGTCGATGTCGTCCGCTGCATGGGCCAGACCTCGGGATCCTCCACATCGACCCCGAGGCGAACCCACGTCGAACTTCTTGGAGACAGGCCCCACCACCGCCGACCCGGAATAAGAGGTACCCCTCCGCCGAGGTCGAGCGCAGTACCGGCGTCCCAGCCGCGCGACCGCCAGTACCGCGCGATCAACGAACCGACAGACCCCGGCGTGACCAGTTGCTCGACATTTGCCGAAACGCCGAGCGCTTCCTGGCTGGGAGTGCCATCCGTCTGGTGTTGCGCCACGACTTCGACCGCGCAGGAGAGCTGCTCACGGTCAGCGGTTTCAACAACGACACTCACCGATCTGAACCTCTCCACGACGCTTGCGGCCCGCGATCTCATCCACCAGGCGTTAGGCGCCTTCCGCAAGCCCCTCATGCAGGCACCCAGCGGAGACGACGGAGGCCGCGCCGTCGCAGGGCCCCTGTGATCCGCTCACAGGGATTCGAACCCGGTTTCCGCCGTCAGAGGGCGCTACGGCGTTGCCCGCTCTTCCCCGAAGTGCCAGTTGGACGGAGAATCTGGCCGCCCGCCGGAGTGCCGGGGAACGCCGTGTAGCGGGCTGCTGTGCACGCTGAGTGCACGGGGCACTCGTCGAGGAGGAGCACGGCTTCCGCAGGAGCCGCGTACGCCGAGCGAGCGCGACCGACGACCGTTCCGGTTCGCAGCCGGACGAGCGACACTCGTCGGACGAAAGCGGCGACGACGACGCCTAGAGTGTGCCTCCTCGATGGCCGACTCATCTGCCACGCCCGCCGCCAACTGCTCGGGATGCTCGACGAGCCGTCCCCGATTTCTGGTGGAACGAGGACTTCGTCGAGTTGCTGGCGCGGCGCGTGCGGTTGCCGACGCCGAGGCGGTGCTCGACGTCGGGTGCGGATCGGCCATTGGAGCGCCACGCTCGCGCCACACCTGCACGCCGGCGCCCTGACGGCGTCGACATGCAGGAGACTTGCTCCGCGCGCGCGCGAGCGGCTCGAGGGCATCGTCGGCCCGCACCGGCTCGAGCTGGTGCACAGCCGCGCTGAGCATCTGCCCTTCGAGCAGGAGACGTTCGACCTCGCGACGTGCCAGACGCTGCTGGTTCACGTCCCCGACCCACTCCAGGTCCTGCACGAGATGCGCCGTGTGCTCAAGCCGGAGGAAGCGTCCTGCTGGTCGAGCCCAACGGCCTGCTCCTCGACCTGGGGGCCCACAGCCAGACGCCGGTCGACGACGAGTACTGGCTCGAGCTCATGCGCTTCGTCCTCACCTGCGAGCGGGGACGACACGCCCTGGGCCACGGCGACACCTGGATCGGCAGCGCCTGCCGGAGCTGCTGCGCGAGACGGGTTCGCGGACGTGCGCGCATGGCTGTGCGACCGCGTCCGGCTGCTCAGCCCGCCCTACCACGACCCGTACTCGCACGCGCTGCTCGCCCTGATCCAGGGCCTCTACGATCGTGCCGAGTACCCGTTCCCGAAGGAGCGGGGGCGGGCGTACTTCGTCGCGGGCGGTGGGGCCCCGGAGGACTTCGAGGCGGCGTGGCAACGTCGCCGCGACGACCAGGCCCACTTCCTGGCGCTGACGCACGAGGGCGCCGTCTCGGCGACCGTCGTCGGACGCTGTACGCGATCGCCGCGACCGCGGCCTGACCCGGCGCTATCCGGCGCGCTCGACCGGCCGCCCCTCGGCTTCCCAGGCCTCCAACCCTCCCCGGAACATCGAGCTGTTGGTGTAGCCGGCGATGTGGAGCGCGGCGAGCATCATGTGCGCGTTCGCCGGCGGCTCGTTCGTGCGATAGGTGACGAGCACGCGAGATCGATCGGGACCCAGCGGCTCGGGCGACCGGTGGCGTCGCCGACCTGGATGTTGATCGCGTCCGGCAGATGGCCCGCGGCGAACTCGCGCGGCGAGCGACCGTCGACCGGCGTCACCTTCCCGCGCTCGAGCTGCTCGCGCAGCTCGTCCAGCGCGATCACCGGAACGGGCATGGCCTCGCTTCAATCGAGCCGGCGACCACGACGTGGCCGTCGTGTTGCCGGCGCGCTTCCACGCGCGCAGGCCGCCGCAGCTCGACGACCGCCGTGTAGCCGAGCGTCATGAGCCCGAGGGCGCACATGCAGCCGAACGGCTCACGTCCTCGGCGTCGGCGTCGTACACCGCGACCGGGAAGTCACGGTCGGACAACAACGACGGCGCGAGCTCCTCGAGCCGCTGGGCCGGGATGTTGATCGCGCCGGGAATGTGCTCAGTCGCGTACTGCTCCGGGCTGGCACGTCGATGACGATCAACGCGCCGCGCTCGAGGTCGTCGTGGACCTTGGCTGCGGGGGTTTGCTGTGTGGCCATGTGCGTGCTCCGTTCGGCCGCGTCGGGGGGCGTCGATGCCGGCGAGGGCAGCGCCCAACATTGCCTTCGCATGGCGGTGATGGGCGCCGACGATCATCGCGAGTTCGCGATGCGAGGAGCGACGCGCGTCGGAGAGCGGGGGTCATTCGGTCCGCGGCTGGAGTCACAAGGGTGGCGTGTCTCGGCTCGTGGCACCGAGACTTGCGGGCATGAGCGATGTGCAGTCGCTGGTGGACGGCCTGGCGGCTGTCCTGCAGCGGCCGGTCGCGGTGGACGATCGGCGGTTGCGCGCGATCGCGTACAGTGCGCGCAGCGGCACGGTCGACGCGGTGCGCATGGCCTCGCTCTTGAAGCGCGAGGCCTCCCAACTGGTGGCGCAGTGGCTGGAGTCGCACAAGATCGCCACCGCGCGGGCACCAGTGCGCATCCCTGCCAATCCCGCCCTCGAGGCCTCCGCGCGCATCTGCGTCCCGTTGCGCTTCGAGGACACGCTGCTCGGCTATCTGTCGCTGATGGACGAGCCCGTCGTCGATGACGCGGAGCTGCGGAGGCCGAGCAGGCCGCACAAGAGATCGCCCGTTGCGTCTACCGGCGCGAGCGCCTGCACGAGGACGACCGCGAGCACGTCCACGACTTGGCGCTCCAGCTGCTGCACCTGCGCCCGGGCGACCCTCTGGCAGCCGGCAGCGCGCTCATCGACGGCGGGTGGCTCGCCAGAACACGCGGATACGCGGCGATCGTGCTCCAGCCGCACACGACCGCCCCCGGGGCGGTGCCCGAGCAGGTGCGCTTGCGCGCAGTCCACGCCGCCGAACAGGCACGGCGCCGTCTCGGTCAGGCGGATTGCGTCGCCATCACAACAGGAGATCTGATCGTCTGGCTGCTCGCCCTGGTCACCAAAGAGGATGCTTACCGTCACGCCGAGACGCTCGCCAAAACCACCTGCGCGCACTCGCCGCGAGCAGCTCCGGCCGGTCATCGGCCTCGGCAGCACGCGGCGCACGGTGACCGGGCTCGCGCGCTCGCACAAGCAGGCGCTGAACGCGTTGCGGATCGGCCGCTCCTGCGGCATCGCGAACACGGTGATCTGCTGGAGCGAGCTCGGGGCCTATCGCACGCTGATCGCACTGCTCGCCGACCGCGATCCATCGACGCTCGTGCCCGACTCCGTGCTCGAGCTGCTCGACGCCGACACCACCGAGGAGCTCGCGCACACGCTCGAGCGCTACCTCGAGCTCGGCGGCGACGCAGGAACGACGCACAGGAGCTCTCGCTGCACCGCAGCACCCTCTACACCCGACTGCACAAGATCGAGGAGGTCGTCGGGATGGACCTGCACTCCGGCGACCACCGACTGGAGCTGCAGCTGGGCCTGCGCCTCTGGCGACTGGGCGGCAGTCGCATGCAGGCGCGCGAGGTGCGCTGATCGGGTCTCACTGCGGCGCTCCCCAGAACGATCGTCGTCATTAGATGCTCGAAATCGAAGCGAGTGTCGATTGATCGGCATCGTCGGCGGATCTAGTTTGGACAGCGTCAGGGTCGCCGACGGGGGGCCCGCATCGCCGGAGCCGGCGGAAAGGAGCACCAGATGAACACGGAGTGGCAGGTCACTCTGACGTCCGTGCCGCCGACCGTGGCGTCCGACAAAGGGGTGCGCAAGGTGGCGCGGATCCTCGACGTCCGCTCGGCCGAGGAGTACGCGGAGAGCCACATCGCCGGGCGATCAACATCCCGCTCGGGGAGCTCGAGCGCAGCATCGGCGAGGCGTTCCCGGACCGCGACGAGATCATCATCGTCTACGGCACGCACGGACGCGACGAGGGCGAGCTTCGTGCCGACATGGCCGACCTCGCTCTGTGGGCGCTCGGCTCACGGACCGCGGCTCGATGAGGGCCTCGTGGCCTGGGAGCACGCTGGCTTCCAGACCGAGGCGCGAAGGAGCTCGTCGCATCTTGCGACCACGCCGCGCGGGGGCGATCCATGGCGGAATCGTCCCCCCGCGCACGGCGGACGCCAGCGGGCGGACATGCAGGGGTATGAGCAGTCGACATACGGGCAGCGCGCCGCGTCACGCTACGACGAGGTCCACAGGGAGCTCGATCCGCAGGCCGCCGTGGAGGCGCTCCTGCGCCTCTTGTCCGGTCGCGGCGCGGTGCTCGAGCTCGGCGTCGGCGCCGGGCGCATCGCGCTCCCGCTCGCCGAGGCGGGCGTCGAGGTGCACGGCGTCGAGATCTCCGAGCGCATGATCGAGCGGCTGCGCTCCAAGCGGGGGGGTAAGCGCATCACGGTGCTCGGGGCGGCTTCACCGACCCCCGATCACCGAGCGCTACGGGCTTGCGTTCGTCGCGTTGAACAGCTTCGACTACTTGCGTACGCAGGACGAGCAGGTGCGGTGCTTCGAGCGCGTCGCGGCACACCTCCTGGACGACGGCGCGTTCGTCGTGGAGACGTTCGTGCCGGACTTCGCGCGGCTCGCCCAGCGGAATTCGATCACAAGCCGAGGTGTCGACGCCGACCGCGCCCTCTCTGCATCTCGATGCATGACCCGCTCGAGCAGCGCCTCTCGGCTCAAGACCTGGTCTTCAGCGTCGACGGCACGGTGCTCGAGCCGTGTGTCTTCCGCTACGTCTGGCCGGCCGAGCTCGACCTGATCGCCCGCGTCGCCGGCCTGCGCCTGCGCGAGCGGTGGGGCGACTGGAACGGATCGCCGTTCACGGCCGACAGCAGAACGCCCGTCTCCGTCTACGGCCGCTGAGGCCCTCAACGCCGTCCTCGGGGGCTCGGGGGCGGCCACAAGCCGACCACCCCCGCCCTCTCGAAGGTCGTGGGTTACGCGTCAGTAGCCATATGTGCTCGTCCAGCCGGTGCAGCCCTGGAGGCGACAGAGCCGGATGGAGGCGGAGCTATCGCCGGTCTTGTCGGTGAAGGAGAAGCCGACTGGCGTTGAGGTGCATGCCTCCCCCACGGTGTACATGGTGCCGCCGTCCTGGAACTCGACCCAGCGCAGCTGGAGTCCGCGGCCAGGTCCGCGACCGTGCCGTCGTAGACGCCGTCGCCGCTGCACGTCCCGGTTGCGGAGCCTCATCGCCCCAGCCGGCGTGGATGTCTCGCCGCCCCAGTTGATGCAGTACGCGGACGCGTCGTCGGCCGCGTACGCGAGCCCGAAGGCCGCAAGCGAGAGGGCCGCCAGCACGAGCGCCGTGCCGACCGCCGCTGCCGTACCTCGTGCGCGGTGAAGGGGGTGAACCATCGTCTGTCTCCTCTGGTCGATCGCAGATAGGCCCGCCGGTGCTCAAGCTTGACGTCGCGCGGCGCGACCGCGACCGACGATCGTCCTGAGTTGGCGACTGAAGGTCCGACACCCTTCCGACGGCGCGGACGACGACGCCTAGACTGGCGACGTGGGGTGCGGCGTCACCGCCCGGTCCAGCGGGGCTCGCGCTTCTCGAAGAAGGCCTTGACGCCCTCTTCGATGTCCTCGGTCGAGAAGGCGACGGTCAGCTGCGCGCGCAGGAAGTCGAGCGCATCCTCGAAGGCCATGTCCTGCTGGCGATAGATCGCGTCCTTGCCGAGCTTCGTGAGCACCGGCGACTTCGACGCGAGGCGCTTGGCCCAGTCGGCGACGAACGCGTCGAACTCGCTGGCGGCCACGACGCGGTTGACCAACCCGATCCGCTCGGCCTCCTCAGCACTGATCTGCTCGCCCATCAACGGCGGCTCGTTCGCCTTCCTGCGGCCGACGTTGCGGTAGATCAGCGCCATGACCATGAACGGGAACGCCCCCACGTTGATCTCCGGCGTCCCGAAGCGCACGCCCTCCTTGGCGATCACCAGATCGCACGCCAGGGCGATCCCGAGCGCGCCCGCCAGCACGTGCCCGTTGGCGGCGCAGATCGTGGGCTTGCCGAGCCTGGCGATCATCGTGAAGAGCGCCGGGAAGCGCGCGATCCCGACGTGCTTGTGCACCAACGGCACGTCCGCGGCGAACCCGGCCAGGTTCGCGCCTGACGAGAACACCTTCTCGTGCGTGGACGTCACCACGACGCACCGCACCGCCTCGTCGTCGCGCGCCGCCTCGAACGCCGCCTGCAGATCGGCCAGCAACGCATCCGATAGCGCATTGCGCGACTCCGGCTGATCCAGCGCGATCATCGCCACCCCACCGGCGACGTCGTAGCGAAGCGTGTCGAACGCCCCTAACGCTGAGCGGTGAGCTGCTTGCCCGACGGACGCAGCACGACGACGCCGTCGTCGGTGTCGATGCCGACCGCCCGCATGCCGGGGGCGCCGCCGACGTAGCGCAAGGGCAGCCTGGTCGCCCTCGTCGCCCAGCCAACGCCGCATGACCGCCTCGTCCCCGCCGACCTCCATCCACGCGGTCCCGCGCGGCTCGACGCGGTGGTCGACGGGCGTGCTCGCCGCGTGCGTGCTCATGTCGGGCTGGGTCCAGAACATCGGGAGCCCTTGGCGCAGCGCGTCCAGGCTGGGCGGCGTGCCGTATCCCGAACGCTTGCTGCCGTCGGGCAGGCGCTTGTTGACCGTGTAGACCTCCGTGCCCAGGCGCCGGCAGACCGCGTCGAGATCGTCGGTCAGCACCCACCACCCGGCCAGCGTGTCGCCGTTTGCCACCTGGTCGACGACGTACCGGCCCGCCTCCAGGGGGCTGTCGGGCACCTCCACCACGTCGAGGTCGACGACGCCCTCGATCTCGATGTACTGGTCGTTGCCGAGCGGCACGAGCTTCTGGGCCAGGCCCTCGTTGGGGAACCAGCCGCCCTCGTAGGACGCGAACCCGGTCTCGTCGTAGAGGCGAGCGGTGCACTCGAAGTGGTTGCGGGCAGCGATCAGGAAGTGGTCGATCTTCAGCATGTGGTCCTCAGGTGTTCGACAGCCACGTCGGGGTCGAGCGCGGTACCGACGCGACGAGTCGTTGTGTGTAGGGATGCGCCGGGCGGTCGAGCACCTCGTCGACCGGGCCCGACTCGACCACGCGCCCGCGCTCGAGCACGTAGAGCCGATCGGCGACCTGCCGCGCGACGGCCAGGTCGTGGGTGATGAACAGGTAGGTCATCCCGAGCTCCTGCTGCAGGGAGCGCAGCAGCTCGAGGACCTGTCCTTGGACGGCGACGTCGAGCGCCGAGACGCACTCGTCGCAGACGACGATCTCGGGCCCGGCCGCCAGTGCACGGGCGAGCGAGACGCGCTGCCGCTCGCCGCCCGAGAGGTTGCGCGGCCGCTTGCCCGCGTACCGCGACGAGAGACCGACCGCGCTCAGCAGACGCTCGACCTCGCCTGCGGCCGCGGCCTTGTCGAGGCCGCGCAACCGCATCGGCTCGCGGATCGTCGCCGCCACCGTGAGCGATGGGTTCAACGACGAGTAGGGGTCCTGGAAGACCATCTGGATCGTGCGCCGCAAGGCGACCCGCTGCTCGCGGCCAATCCGGTCGTAGTCGCTCGCGTCGCGCCCGTCGATCTCGACGGTCCCGGCAGTCGGCGTCTCGAGACCGACGAGGCAGCGCCCGATCGTCGACTTGCCGGACCCGGACTCGCCGATGAGGCCGACGCACTCCCCCGCGTGCAGCTCGAGCGAGACGTCGTCGACGGCGACGAGCTCGGACTCGCCTCGCCCGAAGGCCTTCGTGAGTCCCGTGACCGTGAGCAGCGCGCCGGCCTGCTGCGCGCCCAGCGCGGGGACGGCGGGCTCGGCGGCACGCGACGCCGCGAGCTCGCCGTGGATCTCGGCGGCGCGGATGCAGGCCGACACGCGTCCCGGCGCGTGCTCCACCAACGGAGGCCGCTCGCACAGGCAGGCGTCCTGGACGTAGCGGCAGCGGCCGGCGAAGGCGCACGCGTCGCCCACGTCGTGGGCGGCCGACGGCTCGCCCCTCAGCGCGCTCAGCGACGCGCGGCGCGTCGTCAACGACGGCTCGGCGCTCAGGAGTCCTGCCGTATAGGGGTGCCACGGGCCCTCGTTCACTGCCGCGGCCGGGCCGACCTCCACGAGGGTGCCGGCGTACATCACGTAGATCCGGTCGCACACCGCGAAGGCGACGCGCAGATCGTGCGTGATCAGGATCAGGCTCATGCCGCGTGAGCGCTGGAGGCCGCGCAGCAGCTGCAGGATCCGCTTCTGCGTCGTGACGTCGAGCGCCGTCGTCGGCTCGTCGGCGATCAGCACGTCCGGATCGCGCGCCAGCGCCGCAGCCATCGCCACGCGCTGGCGCAGCCCACCCGAGAGCTGGAACGGGTAGCGGTTCGCGATGCTCGGATCGTTGATCTCGACCTCGGCCAGCCGCCGCGCGACGTCGGCCTCCAGCTCGCGGCGGCTGCGCTGCGGAGCATCCAGGCGCAAGCTGTCGAGGAGCTGATCCGTGCAGCGCCGGACCGGGCTGAGCATCGTGAACGGGTCCTGCATCAAGAGCGCCAGCTTGGAGCCGCGCAGCCGGCGCATCTCCCGTTGGTGATCGCCGAGCAGCTCCGCCCCGTCGTAGCGCACCGAGCCGTGGGCCGAGATCCCGTCCGGCAGGAGCCCGACGATCGAGCGCGCGGTCAGCGACTTGCCGCTGCCCGACTCGCCCACGATCGCGATCGCCTCGCGTGGGGCGACGGCGAGCTGCATGTCGTGGACGATCGTGCGCCGCGCGTCGCCGCTGCCGGCGTCGCCGCTGCTGGCCTCGACGCGCAAGCCCTGCACCTCCAGCCGGGCGGTGGCCTGCTGGGGCTCGAGTTGGGGGTCAACGCCCAGCGCGGTCACCCAAGGCCTCCTGCACCCAGTCGCCGACGAGCGTCATGCTCGCAGCCGTCAGCGCGATCAAGACACCCGGAGCGATCAGCGCGGCCGGATTGGTGAACAGCGCATCCTGCCCCTCGGCCAGCATCCTGCCCCAGTCCGGCGTCCCCGGCGGCACGCCGAGCCCCAGGAACGCCAGCGACGACATCGTCACGAGCGCCAGCGCGAACGTGAGGAAGGTCTGGGCGAGGATGAGCCATCGCAGGTTGGGCCAGATCTGGAGGACCATCATCCGCACGGGCCCCACGCCGGCGATGCGCGCCGCCTCCACATACGGCAGCGCGCGTTGCTCGAGCACCGCCGCCCGCACGATCCGCGTGTCATGGGGCGCGAACAGGAAGATCAGCACGGCGAGCGTGAAGGCGTAGCTCCCGCCCAGCACGCCGATGACGACGATCGCCACGAGCAGCGCAGGGAGCGAGTACACGACGTCGACGACGCGCATCGTCAGGCTGTCCCGCCAGCCGCCGAAGTACCCGGCGATCAGGCCGAGCACGTTGCCGATCAGCATCGCGCCCAGCGCGACGACGATCGGTCCGAACACCGCTGTGCGCGCGCCGGCCATGACGCGCGAGAAGATGTCGCGCCCGAGTGAGTCGGTCCCGAACCAGTGGTCGCCGCTGGGGCCGCTCACCCCGACGAGGAGGCTTTGGGCTCCGGGATCTTGTGGCGCGATCCACGACCCGGCGATGGCGAGCAACACGGCGCCGACGGTGAACAGCAGCGCCGCGGCGGGCAAGAGGGGCGGCATCGCCACCCCGCCTGGCCCCGGAGCGTGGCCGGCCCAATCCCGCTGTGCCTCCGACCGCCGCGCTCATCCGTGCGCCTTCCCGAAGTTGATCCGCGGGTCGATGCGCAGGTACAGCAGGTCGAGCGCCAGGTTGACGATGCCGACGACGACCGCGATCAGGATCGTCAGGCCCTGGATCGTCGGGACGTCCTTGCCGTTGACCGCCTCGACCAGCAGCCGTCCCACGCCGGGCAGCGAGAAGGCCACCTCCACGAGGACCGCGCCCGCGAGCATCACGGGGAGCACGAGCCCGGCGCCGGTCGTGATCGGGATCAGCGCCGTGCGCAGCCCATAGGTCAGGTTGACGCGCCAGCTCGGCAGGCCGCGCGCGCGCGCGAAGACGATAGCGTCCTGCTGCAACGCCGAGATCATCGACGCCCGCGTCAGGCGGAGCAGCACGCCCAGCTCGGTCAGTCCCAGCGCGAGCGACGGCAGCACCAGGTGCCACGCTCGATCGAGGAGACCGTCGCCGGAGCCGTAGATCGGGAACCAGCCCAGCAGGTAGCCGAAGATGTAAAGCAGCGCGATGCCGGTGACGAACGCCGGCGTGCTGATCCCGATCACGCCGCCGAGCACGGCGGCCTGGTCGATCGCGCTGCCGCGCTTGATCGCCGCCAGCACGCCGAGCCCCACGCCGCCGATCAGCGCCACCAGGAAGCCGCCCACCGCCAGCTCGAGGCTCAACGGCAGGCGGCTCCAGATCTCGTCGATGACCGGCTCGTTGGTCAGCAGCGAGCGGCCGAAGTCCATCCGGACGGCGTCGCCCAGCCAGATCGCGTACTGCTCGTGCAGCGGCTTGTCGAGGTGGAACTCCGACCGGATGGCGGCGATCGCCTCGGGTGTCGCGTTCCGCGGGCCGAGCAGCGTGTTCTCCACGCTGCCCGGCGCCGCATAGACCATCGCGAACACCAGGAACGACACCACGATCACGACCGCGACGAGCGCGACGAGACGGCGCGCGATGTACAGCGCGAGTCCCGGTCGCAGCCGCCCCGGTCGACGGAGGACCGGGATCGTCCGGGGCGGTTCTGCGATCGCTTTCGACACGACTGACTGCGGTCAGGCGGCGGCGCTGACGTTGGTGGCGAAGTTCTCGTACATGTACCACGGGCCGAGCCCGGAGTACGTGAACCCGTCCTCGATCGCCATCCCGAACTCCGTCGTGACCACCGGCACGTAGGCGAGCGCCTCAGCCGCCGTCTTCAGCGCGCCGGCGAGATCCTCCGCACGCTTGGCCGGATCGGTCGCCGCACCCTGGGAGGTGAGGAACTTGTCGACCGAGTCGTCCTTGTACTTCGCGAGGTTCGCCCCGGACGCGCTGGCCAGCATGGCGGTCGGCAGGTTCGCCGGATCGGGCAGGTCCGGCGTGAAGCCGGCGATCTGCAGCCCCTTCTTGCCCGAGAACAGGTCGCCCTGCCACTGCGCGGTCGGCACGGCGCGGACCGCGAGCTTGACGCCGATCTGGCCGAGGTTCTGAGCCACCGACTGCGCCACCTGACCGATCTCGGGTCGCTCGGACGGGTACTCGAGCGTCTCGGAGAAGCCGTCGGGCACCGACGACTGCCGGAGCTCGTCGCGCGCCGCGTCCAGGTCGAACGCCACGTCGGGGAAGCCGTCGTAGAGCTGCTCGATCTCGGAGTCTCCGAGCAGCAGCTTCCACTGGTCGGCCGCGACGATCGTGGCGGCCTCCGCCCCGTGACCCTCGAACACCGCGTTGAGCAGCCCCGCCTTGTCGACGCAGTGCGCCAGCGCGCGGCGCACGTGGATGTCGTCCCACGGCTTGATCGTCTGATTGGGCGCGAGGAACACCACGCGCAGCTCCGGCGCGAACGCGAGGCTCGCGTTGTCGAGGTTCTCCCACGGCCCGGACTGCGTCGAGGGAACGTCGAACGTCCCGTCGAGCTCGCCCGAGCGCATCGCCAGCAGACGAGCCGAGGGGCTGCTGATGACGTTGAGGGAGATGCGACGGATCTTCGGCTTGCCGCCCCAGTAGGCGTCGTAGGCCTCCAGCTCGAGGTGCCCCTCTGGCACGAGCTCTGTGAACTTCCACGGCCCCGTTCCCATCGTGAGCGTCCCCGGCGTGCCGATGTCTTTGGCGTGAGCCTCCCAGAACTTCTTGGAGACGATGCCGGTGATGGCGGGCACGTACTGCGCCAGCGCATCCGCCTTCGTGAGCGTGATCGTCACCTCGTTGGGGCCGGTCGCCTCGACCGACTTGACCGAGCCGTAGTAGACGCTCTGCGTCGACTTGAAGGCCGGATCGCGATGGGTGTTCATCGAGTACACGACGTCCTCGACGGTCAGTGGCGAGCCGTCCCAGAAGGTGACGCCGGAGCGCAGCTTGTAGACGAGCTTGAGCGGCGACGGCTGCGACCAGGACTCGGCGAGGACCGGCTGGAGCTTGCCGTCGCCGTCGTAGGCGAGCAGCCCTTCCAGGCCCAGCCGCGTCGCGGCGATCGTCGCCGCGCTCAGATGGCGGCCGTCGAGGTTGTTGAGGACCTCGCCCGAGCACCAGGTCAGATGGTCGATGACAGCGTTCGTTGGCTTGCCCGGCGTCTTGGCCTCGTCCGAGTCCGATCCGCAGGCAGCCAGCAAGGCTGTGAGGGGACTGACCGCGGCCGCCGTCGCCGACGTGCGAATCAGGAAGTCTCGCCGTGAGACCTGGCCCTTCGAGCTGCTCATGACACCACCTCCGGTGGTCTGGTCTAGGACACGAGGCTGAGGGGAGCCCGGCGTCGCGACGCATCTCTCTCTCCGGATCGAGCTTCGCATCGACACTCTCTGCTTGCCCAGGGTTGTGGTCGTCTGATCGAGCCGTAACGAGGCGCGTTGCAGGACATCTACGCGGTCGCGCCGGCGAACGAGCCCGCGGCCGCGCATCTGATGCGCGCCCAGGCGTGCTCCTCCGCGACGACGCCGGGCAGGCGGCCGCTCTCGCGCGCCGCCAGCAGCACGGTGCGTGTGCGCGCCTGCGCGTCGTCGAGCGCGCGCTCCAGCTGTGCGGGATCGCCGTCGCCGCGGCGCTCGCCGTCGGCATGGATGAGGCCGCCGCAGTTGGCGAGGAAGTCGGGCACGTACAGGATCTCGCGGCCGTCGAGCACCCGCGCGGCCGGCTCGCCGCTGAGCGGGTTGTTGGCCGCCCCGCAGACGACCCGACAGCGCACGAGCGCGGCGACGGCCTCGTCGATCATCCCGCCCACGGCGCAGGGGGCGAGCACGTCGAGCTCGTGCGAGAGCAGCTCGTCCACGCTCGTCACCGGCTCCACGCCGGCCTCCTCGAGCCGCCACAGCGTGGCGAGCAGCGGATCGCAGCCGATCACCCGGGCGCCGGCCTCGAGCAGCCACCCGGCGAGCTGCGCACCGACCTTGCCGAGCCCCACCACCCCCACGGTCCGGCCCTCCAGCTCCTCGGAGCCGTCGAGCACGCCCAGCGCCGCCCGGATCGCGCCGAGCACCGTGCGCGCCGTCGCGGGCGACGGGTCCCCGCCGAGGCCGTCGTGCTGGGAGCGCCCGACCACGAAGCGCGTGTGCTGGTGGCGACCAGGTCCATGTCGGCGGTCGTCGTGCCGATGTCCTCGGCCGTGATGTAGGCGCCGCCGAGCCGCTCGACCTCGCGCGCGAGCGCGACGATCCTCGCCTCGCGACGCGCCGGGTCGGCGGTCCCGTCGTCGAGCATGCCCGCCTTGCTGCCCCCGAGGTCCAGGCCCGCGGCGGAGGCCTTGAGCGTCATCGCGCGCGAGAGTCGCAGCGCGTCGTCGAGCGCTTCGGGCATGCCGTGCGCGTAGCAGCGGATGCGCATGCCGCCGAGCGAGGGCCCGAGCACGGTCGAGTGCACCGCGATCACGGCGCGCAGGCCGCTGGCGGCGTCCTGGACGAGGTGGACGCGCTCGTGCTCCCAGGCCAGCGAGCGCAGCAGCGCGTCGGCGACGGTGTCGGTCATGTGGTCGTCTCCCCGGGTCGAAGCCGGTCGCGCAGCTCCTCGGCGCGCGCGCGGAAGCGCGCCACCCCGGCGAGCTTGATCTCCTCGTAGCCGCGCACGAGCTCGGGCAACGCGGCGACCTCCAGCGCGACCGGCAGCGTCTCGGCGTTGAGCCGCTCCAGCGCCAGCTCGACGAGCGCGAGGTACTCGCCCGGCAGCGCGCGCTCGACGCGGCGTACGTGCGCGCAGCCGAACGGGTCCAACGGCGTGCCGCGCAGCACGCGCGCGCGCCACAGCGCCCGGAAGGCGGGGACGAACCAGCGGCCGAGCTCCAGCTTGCGCGCATCCCGAGCGCACGCAGCAGCGGCGGGTGCAGGTGGAAGCGGATCTTCGCGCCCGGCGGCAGCGCCGCGAGCCCGTCGAGGTGCAGGCGCGCGACCTCGTACTCGTCCTTGTACGCGAGCAGCTTGTGAAGGCCGCGCGCGACCGCCTCGGCGAGCGCGCTGCCGCCCGGCACGCGCTCGGCCTCGACGCGTGTACGCGCGCGACCGCGCCGGCGTAGCGCCGCGCCGGGCGCATGCCACCCCAGCCGATCAGGTCCGGGACGCGCAGCTCGAGCAGCCGGCGCAGCTCGCCGTCGTCCGCGCCAACGGGTCGACCAGGCCGCGCGCGCGCGGCGTGAGCTGCGGGGCGAGGGGCGGTCGTCGAGCGCCTCGCGCACCAGCTCGGGGTCGAGCGCCCAGGCACGGCCCCACGCGAGCGCGGCGAGGTTGCGCTCGACGCCGGCGCCGTTGAGCCGGAAGGCCTGCTCCAGCGCCCTGAGCGTGACCGGCAGCAGGCCGCGCTGGAACGCGGCGCCGAGCACGACGACGTTCGCGGGCGTGGCGTCGCCGAGCAGCGTCGCGGCGATCCGCTGCGCGTCGAGGTAGACGTTCTCCTCCGCGCGGGTGGCGGCGTCGATCGCCGCGCGCGCGGCAGCCGCGTCGAGGCCGTCGCCTCGACGTCGACGATCATGCGGCCGGTCGGCACGACGCTGTCGGAGACGATCGCGACCGTGCGCTGCGGGTAGGCGACGCGCAGGTTCGCCGCGCCGGCGGCCCCCAGCAGGTCGAGGCCGAGCAGCACGTCGGCGGCGGCGCCCGGCACCGTCACGCCGTCGCCGACCGGCTCGGCGGTGATGCGGACGTCGGAGACGACCGGCCCGGCCTTCTGCGAGAGGCCCGTCTGGTCGAGCCCGCTCGCGTGGCGGCCGTCGAGCAGCGCCGCCACGCCGAGCACCTGACTGACCGTGACGACGCCGGTGCCGCCGATGCCGACGAGGCGCACGCGCACGTCCGGCGCCGCGCCGGGCACGGGCTCCGGCAGCTCGATCTCCGGCAGCCGCGGCGCGGAGCGCTTGCGACGTCCTCGCGGGGGATCACCGTGAGGAACGATGGGCAGTCGCCCTCGAGGCACGAGTAGTCCTTGTTGCACGTCGTCTGGTTGATGCGCGTCTTGCGCCCGTACTCGGTCTCGACCGGCTCGACCGAGAGGCAGTTGGACTTCGCGCCGCAGTCGCCGCAGCCCTCGCAGACGCGCTCGTCGATGACGACGCGCTGCGGCGGCTCGGGGGCCTTGCCACGCTTGCGCGCGCGCCGCAGCTCGGCGGCGCAGGCCTGGTCGTGCAGCAGCATCGTCACGCCCGGGACCGCCGCCAGCTCACGCTGCGCGGTCAGCATCTCGCGGCGATCGCGCACCTCGGCGACCGCCGGCAGCGAGACGCCCGCGTAGCGACGAGGTCCTCGGTCGTGACGACGATCCGCGCGACGCCCTCCGCGGCGAGGCTGCGCACGGCGTCCGGCACGCTCAGCTCGCCCTCGATGTGCTGACCGCCCGTCATCGCAACCGTGCCGTTGAAGAACAGCTTGTACGTGACGTTCAGTCCCGCCGCGACCGTCGCGCGGATCGCGAGCGAGCCCGAGTGGTGGAACGTCCCGTCGCCGAGGTTCTGCGTGAAGTGCGGCACGTCGACGAACGGCGCGACGCCGACCCACTGCACGCCCTCCCCGCCCATCTGCGTGATGCCGGTGACCGTGCCGCGGCCCTGCGCCCCCAGCATCACCATCGTGTGGCAGCCGATCCCGGCGCCGACGATCTCGCCCTCGGGGGCGACGGTGGAGCTGCTGTGGGGGCAGCCCGAGCAGAAGAACGGCGTGCGCTGCGCCCGAGCACGGCCGCGGGTCGCGCGGCGACCGCGCCGAGCCGCTCCAGCCGCTCGCGCACCTGCGGCAGCTCGTGGCGCGCAGCAGCCGCGCGCCGAGCACGCGCGCGATCGCGTCGGCGTCGAGCGTCCCGTGCGCGGGCACGAGCGGCGCGCCGCGCTCGTCGCGCTCGCCGGTCACCAGCGGCGTCGCCGGGCCGCCGTACAGCGCGTCCTTCACGAGCCGCTCGAGGAACGGCCCCTTCTCCTCCACGACGAGCAGCTCGTCGAGCCCGTGCGCGAAGCCGCGCAGCGCCTGCTCGTCGAGCGGGTAGAGCATCCCGACCTGCAGCAGCCGCACGGGCGCGCTTCGCCGTCGAGGCCGAGGTCGGCGAGCGCGCGCCGCACGTCGTGCGCGGTCGCGCCGGCCGCGACGATCCCGAAGCGCGCGCCCGGCCCGCCGAGCACGACGCGGTCGAGCCCGTTGAGCTGCGCGTAGCGCTTGGCGAGCGCGAGCCGCACCTCGACCAGCGTGCGCTCCATCTCGAGCGAGGGCGGCGCGAGCAGGTGCGCGGAGGGCCGGTGGACGTAGGGCGCGCCCTGCCACTCCAGCAGCGGCATCTGGGGCTGGACGCGGTCGAGGCCGACCTCCACCGTGCCGGCCGCGTCGGCGACGTTCGTGACGACCTTCAGCGCCGCCCACAGCCCGGACGCGCGCGAGCAGGCGATCGCGTGGCGGCCGAGGTCCAGCGCCTCCTGCACGCTCCCCGGCACCAGCACGGGCACCTGCAGCGCGGCGAGCAGCGACTCCGAGGCGCCTGGGATCGTCGAGGACTTGCAGGCAGGGTCGTCGCCGACGAGCGCGAGCACGCCGCCGCGCGGGTCGGCGCCGACGTAGTTGCCGTGGCGGATCGCGTCGGCCGAGCGGTCGACGCCGGGCGCCTTGCCGTACCAGACGCCGAGCACGCCGTCGTAGCGGGGGCCGGGCAGCGTGCCCGCGAGCTGCGAGCCCCAGACCGCAGTGGCGCCCAGCTCCTCGTTGACGGCCGGCCGCAGCACGACGTCGTGCTCCGTCGCCAGCGCTCCGAGTCGCGCGACCTCCTTGTCGAAGCCCGCGAGCGGCGAGCCCTGGTAGCCGGACACGAGCGACGCCGTCCGCAGCCCGGCGCGGATCCGCGCGGTGCTGGTCGAGCAGCACGCGCACGAGCGCCTGCACGCCCGTCATGAAGACGCGGCCCTCGTCGAGCTCGTAGCGATCGGCGAGGGAGACAGGCTGAGACGGGCGACGCCTCTCCCCACCGCGATCCACTCATGGTTCATTTTTTTACCACTGGAGGAGGAATTTGATAGGGATTTTGGTCATGTCACGAGATGCACCCACTACCGTTGCGGCGATGGACGGCTCATTCGTGCCCGTCGGTCCGCGCCGCACCTTCGAGGGCGCCGTCGAGCAGATCGCCGAGCGGATCCGGCTCGGCGAGCTCGCCGAGGCGACCGGCTCCCGTCGGAGCGCGAGCTGGCCGCTGCGCTGCGGATGAGCCGCCCGACGCTGCGCGAGGCGGTCAGGGTGCTCGTCGAGGCCGGCGTGCTTGCGGTCCGCAGCGGCTCCGGGGCGGCACGTTCGTCGCCTCCGGCTACGTCCCCCGCGAGCTGCTGCGCTCGAAGTCCGACCTGCGCCTCGGCGAGGTCGCCGGCGTGTTGGAGGCGCGCCGCCTGCTCGAGCCGCGCGTGGCCCAACTCGCCGCCGTCAACGCGCGCGAGGAGGACTTCGCTGCGCTCCAGCGCATCATCGACGCCCAGCAGGCGCTGCTCGCCGAAGGCGACGTGCTGGAGCACGAGGACCGCTTCCTGCAGCTCGACACGCAGTTCCACCTGCGGATCGCCCGCGCGACGGGCAACAGCACGATCGTCTCGCTCATGCGCACGCTGCTGCGGCGCCTCGAGATCGCGCGCGACCTCGCGCTCCACGAGCCGCCCGTCGCGGCGTGGGCGATCGACGTCCACGAGCGCACGCTCGCCGCGATCCGCTCCGCCGACCACGCGCGCATCGAGCGCGTGATGGACGAGCACCTCGCGGCGATGGAGCGCGCGTGGGAGCAGGCGACCGACCGCGTGCTCGTGCGCCCGATCCCCGAATTCATGCGCCCGGTCGCCGAGCGCGGGTCGACGACGACCGCGAGCAGGTAGCGCAGCACGACCGCGGCGATCGTGCCGGCGCGCGCCAGACGAAGCCATCAAGCGTCGAGACCGAACGCCTGCGGACGCTACATGTGTCGCATCATCGTGAATTACGGTCCACTAGAGTGGCGACCCTCATCGAGGAGAGGGGGGATCGCGTAGCAGCATGATCACGCGGCGCATGGTCGCTGCCGCGCCGGCCGCGAGCGCTCGCAGCTGGCCGCTGGCATATCGCTGTTGATTATATCAAACGAATTAAAGGAGAAAACATGGCTAACTCACATCGGCTGCTGCATCGTTCGCTGCTCATCTTGGGCGCGGCGCTCGCAGTCGCCTTCGCGGGCATGGCATTCTCGGCGCACGATGCCTCGGCGAACTGCCAGTGGCCGGCACGCCGAGCCTGATCACGGACCCCTTCGGTCAGGAGAACGCCGGGAGCGGCCATCTGACAACGACAACTTCTACAGAGGCCTAATCCGCGACACGCTTACCGATGGCTGCTGCGTATCGTCGAGTACAGAGACGCCGCCTACGTGGGCCCGCAGGGCCCGCCTTCCACGACCGCTCGGTCCCCTACACGTTCACCGACCCCGACGGCATAAACGGCGCGTGGTGGCGGCTCTGCCGCAACAGGGGTGCTCAGAATGGCACGCCAATCAGAGTACTGACAGGCTGTCCGGGGCCGCTGAGGAGGTCAGGGTGCCCCGCCACGCGGCACCCTTCTCGGCGCGACGAGCTTTGGTGCTCCCCGCCCGACCGCAACCATATCCGCACAAGGACGCAGCCATGGCCTCAGTTCCCAACCGCGACGAAAGGCACGGTACATGTTTGTGGTCTTCCCTAACAAGCTGCTCCTCGTCGCTGACGGTCCGCATCGCCGTCGACATGCGGCCGCGAGCTGTTCCAGGTCGACGAGCTGTGCCAGCGCGCTCAAGCCCGCTGGCCGCCCACGGCGAGGGCGCCGCCGAGTGCGCAGTAGTCGACGCGGCGTGCATCGTCAATGGCCGAACGGCTCGAGCAGCTTGCAGACGAGGACGAGGCCGCGAGCCGCTCAGAGCGCGCCGCCAGACGCAAGCTGCTCCGCGCCAGCGCCTATCGGCTCGTCGGCCAGACGCGGGATCGACGTTAGTCGGACCGCGACGCCGCGGTGGCCTGGCCGTCGCATCGAGCTGTTCATGCAGGTTCCGCGTATTCAGCTCTCGACGTCGAGCGCGTCGAGGTGCCGTTCGGCGGGGCCGCGTGCCCGCGCTCACGTGCACGGCCGCGGCGACAAAATGACAGCGCCGAAGCACTTCGTGCACTTTCAGCGACCTGTCCGACCCAGAGATGATCTACCTCGATGGGCGTCCAGGACCTGCCCAGCTACGGCGGCCTCCGTCCTCATCTGCGACCACCCGGGCATCGGCGAGGCGCTGCGCTTCCGCGAGCTGTTTACCACGAACAGCACCGTCCAGAGCTACCGGCGTTCCGCCTGCATGGAGACTTCCTCGAAACGCACGGGGACGTCGACGCCGAGCGCATCGGCATCATCGCGCCTCAGCCTCGAGCTCTTCCACGCCGCGCGCGCGGCGGCGATGGAGCCGCGCTTCAGGTCCTACGTCTCAAGGTTACGATCTCGCACCTGCCCCAGCTGCTCGGCTACGATTTCCACACGCAGACGGCAAGATGTCGGTACCACTTGAGCAGCAGGTCCGCTGGGTGATCAGCCTCGACCAGGGCGTCGACGAGTACCGCCGCGACCTCGAGACGTGGCGGGACTGCAGGGCGTGATCAGCGGGTCCGCGTGCCGCTGCTGACCGTCCACGGCGCCAACGACCAGCAGGGCGCGAGTTCGTCTACGCCCGCCAGGCGCCGGACTCGCTTCCGTCAACAGCCCCCGCCGCCGGCTGAAGATCTTCAAGCTCGACGAAGCAGGCAGCCGCCGAGCACTGCCAGTCGCGATGTACAGATCGGCACCAACTACGTGTTCCGCTGGGCTGACAAGGTGCTCAGCAGCGTCCCGGCCGGCCTGCGCCCCCCCGCGGCGGGTGCGCGCGCGAAGCCGGCCGGAGATAGCCTCCAGGGCCAAGAGCCACGGCGGGCGGACGATGCGGCGCGCTGGCGGGTGCTGATCGTCGAGGACGATCCGCACATCGCCTACCTGCGTCGCGAGCTGGTCGAGCGCGCCCCCGGTTCCAGGTCGTCGGCAGCATCACCGCGGACAGACCCCCAGCGCTCGCGGAGGGATCGCCGCCGGGTCCGCCCCCATCTGCTGCTGCTCAAGCATCACGCTTCACGGCGCGGACGGGTCCGCGCTACCTCGCCAGCTGGGCCGCACGGGCGTGCCGATCAAGGCGATCACGGTCACCGCCGCCCAGCGTACCGAGTGGTCCGCATCGCTTGTCCGCCTCGGCGTGATTGACTACCTCGTCAAGCCGTTCCTCGCCCGAGCGCCTGCGCCAGGCGCTAGGGCGCACCGCCGAGCGGATCTCAGCATCTTCAGGACCAGGGTCAGAGCTGACCCAGCGAGCAGGTCGACGAGCTGTCCATGACGCGCTCCAGCAGAGCGGTGGCTGCCGAAGGAGCTGCTCGAGCGGAAGGTGCGCTCGAGCAGTTGCGCGCCGCGCTCGCCGACGCCGGCGAGCCGCGCAGCGCCGCGTGCGTCGCCGCCGGCGTCGGGATCGCGCCACGTCGACCGTGCAGCGCTACCTCGAGTACCTCGTCGCCACGCAGCAGGCCAGCTCTGGCTCAGACGCTGCCCAGCCCCGGCCGCCCGCAGAAGCTGCTGCTGACCGTCGCACTGACGCAGGCCCCCGGTTTCAGGCCGCCCGCCGCGACCGTAAGCATCCCGCCCCGCGGGGCCCGGCTCGTACAATACGGACATGTCCTCGGAACCAGTCCGACCCCGGCGCGTGGTTGCGACTACGCCAAGATTGACCTGCTCGCCCGGACGCGTCGCCGTGCTCGAGCTCTGGCGCGAGGGTCTCAAACCAGATACCAGTCTACCCCACGGCCACGTCAGGGTGCCGCCTTCTCGGAGCACCTGACCCCACGGGCGGTCCGCCGCAGGCGGCTCCCCGCCCGACTCCACCTTCCACGGCTACGCCGTGCGCGGCGTGGTCTTTTCCGAACGCGTGCGGCCCGCGTCGACAGCGTCTGGCACCTCCAACCCGAGCGTCCCGACCTGCAACAAGATCGACCGCGTGCCGTCGGAGCACCTGATCACCCCAGCCCGCCTGGCTCGCGTGGGCGGCCGCGCCGCCGGCGGGCCGTCGCGCTTGCGCACGTGCCGCAGGCGCTCGCCAGGCGGCGTCGCGCTCGCGCCGGGCATGACGCTCCTCTACCGCCCCGGCGCCGACGAGCTGTCGGACGACCCGATCCGCTACACGTCCGGTTCCCGGGCCTGGACGCCGAGGCGAGCGACAGCTGCTGGACCAGGTGAACTCAACCTCGGCACCGACGCGGTCGCACCGACGCCCGCCGACCCGGACTCCCAACCACTCCGCGCACGCCCGCCGCCTCGTGATCCCACCGAGGTCGTCGCGAACATGGCGCGGATCCCGCGCCACGACAGTTTCTAGGTCGGCTTCTTCCCACTGCGCCTCATGGCGGCACGGGCTCCCCGGCGCGCGCGATCGCGTTCTGGGACCCCGCGTGGATGACGACGGCGCCGCGGCAGCATTCAGGCCGAACGGCGCCGCGCGCTGGTGACCGGTTCCGCCGGCGTCGGCCTCACGATCGCGATCGCGCTCGCCGAGGCCGGCGCGGCGCGCGTGACGCTCGTCGCGCGCGGCGAGGAGGAGCTGGCCGCCCCGACCGCGCGCGTCGCGGAGCGCCGCCCCGGCACCGAGCTCGCGAGCGTGCCGTCGTCGTCGCCAGCGCCGCCGAGGTGGAGGCACTGTTCGGCGGCCGGCGCGCCGCGGTCGTCGTCGCGACCCCGGCGCGAACGTCCCGCACCCGTTCGCCGACGTCGAGGAGGCGGTGCTCGATCGGCTGCTGGCGGTAAACATTGAAGGGGACCTTCCTCGTCTTCCAGCACGCCGCGCGTGCGCTGCTGGAGGCGCGCCTCGGCGGCGCGCTGATCGCGATCGGCTCGCAGATGGGGCATGTCGGCGACGCGCGCCGCACCGCGTACTGCACGACGAAGCACGCCGTCGAGGGGCTCGTGAAGGCCGCCGGCGTCGAGCTGGGGCCGCACGGCATCCGCGTCGTGTCGGTGGCGCCCACCTACGTGCGCACGCCGATGACGGAGACCTTCTTGCGCGACGAGGAGTTCCACCGCTCGGTGCTCGAGCGGATTCCGGCAGGCCGCCTGGCGACGCCCGAAGAGGTCGCGGACGCGGTCGTGTTCGCGGCCTCCCCGGCGGCCGCGATGGTGACCGGCTCGAGCTTGCTCGTCGACGGCGGCTGGACAGCGAGATGACGGAGGCAACATGAGGTACCTGAAGGAAGGGGCGCCCGTCGAGGCGGCCGTGACCGAGGAGATCCGCACCACCGTGTCGCAGATCCTGCTCGAGGTCGAGCGTGAGGGGATCGCCGCCGTGCGCCGCTACTCCGAGCGCTTCGACGGCTGGAACCCGCCGGACTTCCTCGTCGGCGCCGACGAGGTGGCCACGGCCGTCGATCGGCTCGAACCCGAGCTGGTCACGCACATCGACTTCGCACGCGAGCAGATCCGCGGCTTCGCCGACGCCCAGCGCACGACGCTGACCGACCTGAGCGTCCGTCCGCTGCCCGGGGTCGAGCTGGGCCACCGCCACCTCCCCGTCGGCGCCGTGGGCGCCTACTCGCCCGGCGGGCGCTACCCGCTGATCGCCTCGGCGCTGATGACCGTCGCCACGCCGAAGGCCGCCGGCGTGCCGCGCGTCGTCGCGTGCGCGCCGCCGCGGCGCGAGGGCGGGATCCACCCCGCGCAGCTGTACGCGATGAGCACGTCGGGCGCGGACGAGGTGTGGTGCATCGGCGGCGTGCAGGCGCTCGCCGCGATGGCGTTCGGGATCGAGGGGCTCGAGCCGGTCGACCTGCTCGTCGGCGCCGGCAACGCGTACGTCGCCGAGGCCAAGCGCCAGCTGTTCGGCCCCGTCGGCATCGACCTGCTGGCCGGGCCGACCGAGATCCTCGTGATCGCCGACGACAGCGCCGACCCCGAGCTGGTCGCCGCCGACCTGCTCGGCCAGGCGGAGCACGGCCCCAACTCGCCCGCCTGGCTGGTGACCGACTCCGAGCGCTTCGGCGCCGACACGATCGCGGCGATCGAGGCGTGGCTGCCGCGCTGGCCGACGGCGGAGGTCGCGGGCGCCGCGTGGGCCAAGCACGGCAGCGTGATGATCTGCGAGGACCGCGAGGAGATGGCGGCCGTCTCCGACCGCTACGCGCCCGAGCACCTCGAGCTGCAGACCCGCGACGACGACTGGTTCGCCGAGCGGCTGCGCAACTACGGCACGCTCTTCATCGGTCCGCACGCGACCGTCGCCTACTCCGACAAAGCGATCGGCACCAACCACGTCCTGCCCACGAGCGGCGCCGCGCGCTACACGGGCGGGCTGTGGGTCGGGAAGTTCCTCAAGACCGTCACCTACCAGCGCGTCGCCCCCGAGGGCACGCGCCACGTCGCCCCGGCCGCCGCCGCCGTCGCGACGGCCGAGTCGATGCTCGGTCACGCGCTGACGGCCACGCTGCGACTGGAGCGAGACGAACGGACGGCGGCGAGCGCCTGAGGGAGCGCGGAGGCCGGCTCCGAGCTGTGCTTCACTGGGTGAGGCGTGGTGTCGACGCAGCTTGAGAGCCTGCTCCGCGTCAGTCGCGCGGTCGCGCACGGCGACGATCTGCGCGCGACGCTCGACAGCGTCGCGCGCGAGGCGGCGCACGTCGCCGACGCGACGTCCGCGAGCATCCTGCTGCGCCGCAACGCCGGGCCCGGGCGCGAGCAGCCGTTCGAGCTGATCGGCGCCTATGGCCTGGGCCGCGCCTACCGCAGCGCGATCGAACACCCGAACCCGGTGCGCTACGAGTCGCCCGGACCGTCGTCCCTAGCGATGGAGCGCGACGAGCAGATGGTCGTCGAGGACACGCTCACCGACGAGCGCTACGGCCCGTGGCGCTCGGTCGCGCGGCGCGAGGGCTATCGCGGCTTCGTGTCCACGCCCCTGCACGCGGGCGGCGGGCGCGTGATCGGCAGCCTCGACGTCTATCGCGCCTCCGCCGGGCCGTGGGCGAACCAGCAGCTGCAGCTGCTGGCGCTGTTCGTGCGCCATGCCGCGTTCGCGCTCGAGGCGGCGCGGCTGATCGACGAGCAGCGTCAACAGCTGCATGCGCTGCGGCGCGTCGTGCGCACGTTCGAGGAGCAGAGCCACGAGCACGCCAACCGCCTGCACACGATCGCCGGCCTGCTCGCGATCGGCGAGCAGGAGCACGCGCGCCAGCTCGTCGCCGGGCTCGAGTCGGCGCGGGAGGCCGACGGACGGCGCATCGCCGAGCGGATCGAGGAGCCGACGATCAGGGGGCTGCTGGGCGCGCAGACGACGATCGCCGAGCAGCGCGGCCTGTCGCTGCGCCTGACCGACCGCAGCCGCCTCGCGCAGCTCCCGCCGACGCTCAACGAGGCGAGCGCCGTGACCATCCTCGGGAACCTGCTCGACAACGCCTTCGACGCGGTCGCGACGCTGCCGCGCGAGCGCCGGCGCGTCGTCGTCTCGTTCCTGCAGCGCGGAAACGAGACCGTCTGGCGGGTGCGCGACTACGGGCCGGGGATCCCGTCGGAGGTGGCCGAGAACCTGTTCGCCCGCGGCGTCAGCGGCAAGCCGCAGCACGCCGGCCTCGGGCTGCACCTCGTCGCCGAGGCGGTCGCGCGCGCGGGCGGGCGGATCGCCGTGCGCCGCCTCGAGCCGGGGACCAGCTTCACGATCACGCTCCCGCTCGGGGATTGAGGCGCGACGGGCCGGACCGCTCGGTGCAGACGATCGGGGGGAGGCGCTCCTCGAGCTCCGTGAACAGCGCCGTGTTGCGGCGGTCTACGAGCGCGAACCAGGACCTGAGCCGGTCGGTCACGACGGGATCGGCCATCAGCTGGCACTCGCGTGGAACGAGCTGCGCGCCGCGCAGGCACTTCGCCTCGTACGCCTCGATTAGGAACCGCACGCGGTCCGCGCCGATCTCGATCGCGTGCTGCAGGGGCTCGTAGATCGTCATGAAGGCGTACACCCCCTTGCTCGTCATCTTGGCGTAGTCGGCCCCCCAGTAGAGGCTCGTGTACGAGTCCCACCCGGCGACGCCCATCGCCGCCGCGACGAGCTGCCCCCGCTCGAAGCACCCGAGGACGCGGAGCCGGTCGCCGAGATGGGTCGCGAGCAGCGCGTTCGCCGGGGCGATCTCCGCACCGCTCACGGACTCTCCGTGCTTGCGTCGGGTGCGGGCCATCAGCTCGGCCACCCGGTCGCCGTGCTCTCGCAGCTCGATCGGCCGCACCGTGAGGGGCTGACGTGCGATGCTCCTCGCCTCGCCGCGCAACGTCACCCTGCGATTGCGCGTGAAGCACGCCCAGTAGGCGTCGAGGCCGGTGAGCGCGCGCAGGCCGTCGATCGACGCCTCGGCGCAGAACCGCGCTCCGACGAGACCCCGTGCGACGAGCAGCGGGCGCAGCTCGGCGTCGTCGCGCGGGACGGCGGTGAACGCGACCGAGCGCCAGTCCCGGCCGATCGACGCGAGGATGTGGTCCACCAGCGCCTCGAGCACGCGAGCGCGCTCGGAGGCGTCGAGCGACGGCGCCAGGACCGCAGCTGTCGTGCACAGGCTGGACACCGCCAGGCACGGGTTGCACGTCTTGCCGAGCCACGCCCGCAGCGCCGCCAGCGGGTCGGGTCCCGGGTCGTCGCCGACGACCTCGCGCACGAGCGACCGCTCCTCGCGCAGCGCCGCGGGATCCTCGGAGCGGAGCAGCCAGCGCGACGCGTGGAGGCTCTGCAGCGCGGAGCGGGCGGCCGTGCCCTCGCCGGTCAAGCGCGCATGAAATGCCCCGAGCAGGCGACCGGCGGGCGTATACGACGCGACATAGCGCGGACGCTCCGGTCGCGAGGCCTCGGCGAACGACAGGTAGTCGTAGCTCCACTCCCAGTCGCGGTCGGCGCTGATCTCCTCCCACGCCGCGCGCCCGATCTCGACGATCGACTCGTGGACGCGGATCCGCTGGTCAAGCATGTCGCTCGATGCCGTCTGTCCTCCTCGCGCTCCGGTTCCCGTGCCGCCGCTCAGCTCGTCGCCGGCAACGCCGCGAGGTCCTGCTCGACGTGGCCGAGCATGAACGTCGCTCTGACCGACGAGATCAGCTCATGCGCGCTCTCGAGGTGCTGGCGTGCCCGCTCGGACTCACCGCGCGCCAGCAGGAACGCGCCGAGCGCGTGGTTCGCCGTGCCGATGCCGGGGACCCAGTTGAGCTGCTCGCGCAGCGTAAGCGACTCCCGGTAGGCCGCCTCCGCGCCCTCCCACGCCTCCTGCTCCTGGCGGATCATGCCGAGGTGGCGCGTGGCGTAGGAGACGATGAGCGAGTCGCCCAGCCGGCGCCCGATCTCCTCGGCCTCCTCAAACATCGGCACGCCCCGGGCGCTCTCCTCGCGGATCTGCCAGATCGTCGCGAGATAGATGAGCGACCATGCGACGCCCACCTCGTCGCCGTTGGCGCGCCGCAGCTCGATTGCGCGCTCGAACAGCTGCTCCTCGGCGCCGAGGTCCCCGTCGTCGTGGAAGTAGCGCGTGTGGAGGTCGAGGCCCCGCTCGTGCAGGACGTCCGCGAGCATGCGCTCGTCGTCGCGCTCTCGCGCGAGCTGCTCGAGCCGATCGAACAGCGCCGGCTTGTCGCCCTCGCCGGTCGGCCCCTGAAACCAGTCCTGCTGGTTGCGCGTGTGCGCGAGCGCCGTCAACAGCGGCCCCTCGAGCGCGGGAGACTGCTCTGCAGCTGGCCGCACCGCGCGCAGCAGCGCGACGGCGTCGTCCCAGCGACCGAGCCGCTCCCAGGCGTGCGCTTGGGACATCGCGAGCTGGACGATGGTCTTGGAATTCGTTGTGTCTTCGTTGTGCAAAACGGCTTCGTTCATGACAAAGGAGCCTAGATGCGCAGGGCCATGGTCCACCATCGTTTTGATCACAGCCCGGGACCGGCACCCGATTGATCGTCGTTAAGCGCCTTCCGTGGCGTCAGCCAACGCGCGCGCGAGAATCGTCGCGCACGCTGCGCGTCCGCCCGCGAGAACGTGAGCGACGGCGTGAGCTGCAGGACGTTCTCGTGCACGCCGATGCGGAACATGATCGCCCCGTGCTCGAGCGCGCTCGCGACCACGCGCGCGGCAAGCTCGGCGTCGGGCTCGCGCGACTCGCGGTCGGTCACCAGGTCGACGCCGATCGCCAGCCCATGCCCGCGTACGTCCCCGATGGACGGATGGCGCTCGGCGAGCTCGCGCAGCCCCGCGGCGAGCGCGTCGCCGACCTCGCGCGCGTTGGCGACCAGCCCCTCGGTCTCGATCGCACGCAGCACCGCGCGGGCCGCCGCCGCGCTGACGGGGTTCCCGTGCGTCGTCTGCATCGCGAAGCGCTCGCGGAAGTCCATCACCTCGGCGGGGCCGATCACCGCCGAGATCGGCAAGCCGCCGCCGAGGCCCTTGCCGAGAATCGCGACGTCGGGTTCACGCCGTCCCAGAGCGACGCGAGCATCTGGCCGCTGCGACCGATGCCGACCTTGGCCTCGTCGGCGACGAGCGCGATCCCGTGCCGGCGGCAGCGCTCGGCCAGCGCCGCCAGGAAGCCGGCGGGCGGCGTCGTCATGCCGCCGTCGGAGAGGATCGGCTCGTAGATCAGCGCCGCCGTCTGCTCCGGTGGGCAGATCGTCGCCAGCAGCTCGTCGAGGTAGGCGAGACACCGCCTCGGGGCCGCCCGGGATCGACGGCCGGTAATCGTTCGGATAGGGCAGCACGACGTTGCCCGCGCCGGTCGGCGTGTGCGCGTAGGGCGACTTGGCGGACACGGCCATCGAGCCGGCGGTGCCGCCGTGATAGCCGCCGAGGAACGTGATCACGCGCGAGCGGCCGGTCGCCGCGCGCAGCGCCGCAATCGCCGTCTCGGTCGCATCGGAGGCGGCATGGCCGAGCCACACCTTGCGCGGGGCGTCGTACGGGTGCGCGGCCAGCAGCTCCTCCGCGAGCGCGATCGCCTGCGGGTTGGGCAGCGTCAGGTTGCCCGCGCCGGGCATCGCGCGCACCGCCTGCGTGACCGCCTCGACGAGGAGCGGGTGGCCGTAGCCGAGACTCGCGGCGCAGGCGCCCGAGGTCAGGTCGAGGAAGCGGCGCCCGTCCTCGGCGATCAGCTCGCAGCCCTCCCCCGCGGTGAAGGCGACGTCGAAGAAGCGCAGCTTGCCGATCGCGGCCACGCTGGCGCGGTCGCGCTCGATCAGACCGGTCACCGGCTCACCTCGCTCGCGGCAGTCGGCTCGGCGCTCGGCACCGCCGCGAGCAGCGAGCGCGTGTAGGGATCCTGGGGCGCGTCGAAGACCTCGCCGGTCGTGCCGAGCTCGACGATGCGGCCGCGGTACATCACCGCGATGCGGTCGCTCACGTCCGCGACGACCGACAGGTCGTGCGCCACGAACAGCACGGCCAGCCCCATGTCCTGCTGGATGTCGTGCATCAGGTTGAGGATCTGCGCCTGCACGGACACGTCGAGCGCGGTGACCGCCTCGTCGGCGATCAGCAGCGCCGGCTCGGGCGCGAGCGCCGCCGCGATGCAGACGCGCTGGCGCTGGCCGCCGGACAGCTCGTGCGGACGGCGCGCGGCGAAGCTCCCGGGCAGCCCCACCCGCTCGAGCAGCTCCCGCGCGCGGCGGTCGCGCTGCTCGGGCGTGCCGATGCGGTGGACGTCGAGCGCCTCGCGCACGCTGCGCAGGATCGGCCAGCGGGGGTCGAGCGAGCTGTACGGATCCTGGAAGACCGGCTGGACGCGGCGGCGCACGCGCAGGCGCTCGGCGCGCCCCGCCTGTGCGAGGTCGACTCCGTCGAACAGGATGCGGCCGCTCGTCGGGCGCTCGAGCCCCAGCGCGCAGCGCGTCAGCGTGCTCTTGCCCGAGCCGGACTCGCCGACGACCGCGAGCACCTCGCCCGCCGCGGTCGCCAGGTCGACGCCGTCGACGGCGCGCACCGGCTCGCCGGAGCGCAGCAGGCCGTCGCCGGGGTAGTGCTTGACGAGGCCCTCGATGCACAGCAGCGGCTCGGCCATCGGCGCACTCCATGAGCGGCTCGGCGGCCCGCGCTTGCTCCTCCAGCCAGCACGCGACCGACGTTCCCGGCGCCGCCGTCCGCAGCTGCGGGCGCGTCTCGCAGACGTCCATGCGGTGCGGGCAGCGCGGCGCGAAGCGGCAGCCGGCGGGCGGATGTTGCAGGTCCGGCACCTCGCCGGGGATCACCGTCAGCGCGCCGCGGCGGTGCTCGCGGCTCGGCAGCGCCGCCAGCAGCGCGCGCGTGTAGGGATGGCGCGGCGCGCGGAACAGCTCGGCCGTCGTCGCGAGCTCGACGAGCGCGCCGGCGTACATGACGCCGACGCGGTCGCACAGCTGCGCCACGACGCCGAGGTCGTGCGTGATCACGAGGATGCTCGTGCGCAGCTCGTCGCGCAGGCCGCGCAGCAGCTTCAGGATCTGCGCCTGGATCGTCACGTCGAGCGCCGTCGTCGGCTCGTCGGCGATGATCAGCTGCGGCTCGTTCGCGATCGCCATCGCGATCACCGCGCGCTGGCGCATGCCGCCCGAGAAGCGGTGCGGCGGGTCCTTGAGGCGCCGCTCGGCGTCGGCGATCCCGACGCGCGTCAGCAGCTCGGCCGCCCGCTCGCGCCTCGCGGCGGCCGATCGGGCGGTGCACGCGCATCGCCTCGACGAGCTGCGCGCCGATCGAGTAGGTCGGGTCCAGCGACGTGAGCGGGTCCTGCACGACCATCGAGACGGCGTTGCCTCGCAGCTCGCGCAAGCGCCGCTCGTCCAGGCCGACGGTCGCGGCCGCTCACGCGGATCGCGCCGGAGACCGTCGCGCTGGGCGGCAGCAGCCCCAGCGCGGCGAGCGACAGCGTCGTCTTGCCGCAGCCCGACTCGCCGACGAGGCCGAAGATCTCGCCCCGCGAGATCGTCAGGCTCACGTCCGAGACGGCTGACACCGGCCCGCCGGCGCCGCGAAGTCGACGCTGACCTCGCTCAGCTCGAGCGCCGCGACGTCTGCGCGACGGCGCTCACGCGATCCCTCGCGGTTCCAGGCGGGCACGCAGGCCGTCACCCAGCAGCAGGAACCCGGACCGCGATCACGATCGCGACGCCGGGGAACAGCTCGACATCGGCGACTGCTGGAGGAAGTCCCGCCCGTCGGCGAGCATCACCCCGAGCGACGGCGTCGGCGGCTGCGCGCCGAGGCCCAGGAACGACAGGGCCGCCTCGACCTGGATCGCGATGCCGGCGAGGATGCTCGCCTGCACGAGCGCCGGACCGATCGCATTGGGGAGCACGTGCTGCAGACGATCGCGCGCTCGACGCGCCGCGGCAGCGCGCCGCGTCGACGTAGAGCGCGGTGGAGACCGTCAGCGTCGAGCTGCGCACGACGCGCGCGAAGATCGGGATGTAGATCATGCCGATCGCGAGGATCACGACCGGCGCCCGGTCCGACGATCGCGATCAGCGTGATCGCGACAGCATCGCCGGGAAGGCCAACATCATGTCGACGGGCGCATCGCGAGCATGTCCATCCAGCCCTTGTAGTACCCGGCCACGATCCCGATGTGCCGCCGGCGAGCAGCGCCGGAGCGTCGACCGACCGCGACCCGAGCGAGACCGGTAGGCGTACAGCAGGCGGCTCAGCACGTCGCGCCCCTCCGAGTCGCAGCCGAGAGGATGCGCCAGGCTCGGCCCCGCGACGAAGTTGCCGGACCCGATCGCGTCGGTCGTGCGGCGCGCAGCGGCGCCGCCGGCCGACGAGCACGAGCGCGAGCCGATCGCGCCGCCGACCCATGCGCGCGGGGGCGGCGCGCGCAGCTGCGGCGCACGCGGCCGGCGCGCACGGCCGGCAGCGGGCCGAGCGCGGCAGGTGTCGCTCGGCGCTCACTAGGCGGCGCTGTCGGCGATGCGTGGTCGAGCCCGCCGACGATCAGGTCGGTGACAGGTCGACGAGGATGAACAACGTCGCGATCACGAGCACGGAGCCCTGCACGACGACGTAGTTGCGCGCGCGATCGCGGAGAGGAGGGCGGCCCTGCCCGGGAGGCTGAAGAGCGTCTCGATCACGATCGCGCCGCCGAGCAGCACGCCGAACTGGATCCGATCACGGTCACGATCGGCGGCGCGGCGTTGCGCAGCGCGTGGCGCCAGAGGATCCGCGCTCGGAGACCCCCTTCGCGCGCAGCAACAGCACCTAGGGCGCCCGCAGCGCGTCCTCCACCGCCGCGCGCGTCAGCGCGCGAAGTAGGCGGCCTGGCCGATCCCCAGCGCCGGCACCGGCAGCGGGAAGTACTGCACGTTCCGGCCGGGTCCTCGACCAGCGGCACGTAGCCCGAGGGCGGCAGCAGCGCGAGCGTGGTCGAGAACAGCAGCACGAGCATGCCCCATCCAGAAGTCGGGGACCGCGTGCCCGCGATGACGAAGCCGTCGGAGCCGAGCTTGGCGGCGCGCCGGCCGGCGCCGCCAAGATGCGATCGGCAGGCCGAGCGCCACGCCGACGAGCAGCGAGCCGATCACCAGCTCCAGCGTCACGGCAGCGCGCTGGCGATCAGGTGCCGGCCTGCTCGCGGCTGACGAAGTCGATCCCGAGGTCGCCCTGCAGCGCCCCGACGATGCAGTCCGTGCTGGACGGGCAGCGGTGCGTCGAGGCGCGGCTGGCGGTTGATATCCGCGACGGCGATCGGGTCGCGTGGAAGCCGAGCATCGGGTGAGCCGGGTCGCCCGGGATCAGCCGCACGATCGAGAACGATCACGACGTCACGAACGGCGCGGGATCGTCGGCAGCAGGCGGCGGGCGATGAAGCCGGTGCGCCGGCTCACGCGCTGCAGCTTCTCCTTCGCGGACGCCGCGAGATCCAGGCGCAGCTCCAAGTCGCGCGTGCGGTCGCGCCGAGCACGTTGGCGTCCGTCAGTGATACTGGGCGTGTAGTGGTGGACATAGAAGACGGGCGCCGCCTCGAACGGCGGCTTCGCGCCTCGGGGTAGAGCTCCATGCGCTCGGCGTCGTCGAGGCTCGAGCGCGCCTTGACGAAGAGCTCGTCGAACTTCGGGTCGTCGTAGCCGAGCACGTTCACCGGGCCGTCGGAGACGAACACCTGTGCGAACAGGTCGTCTGGGTCGACGGTGCGGTCGTTGAAGATCATCGTCGCCTGGTAGTCGCCGCCCAGCACGCGCTTGAGCCACGTCGCCTGCTCGAGCTTGGTGATCTGGAAGTCGACGCCGATCTGCTTGAGCTGCTCGCGCACGACCTCGCCCACGCGGGCGGGGTACGGCGCCGAGCTCCACGCCAGGTACTCGACCTTGATCGGCGTCTTCAGGCCGCTCTGGGCGATCAGCTCGCGCGCCTTCCCGAGGTCCGGGCCGCCGGCGTAGGGATCCTCGCCGTCGTACCAGCGCGAGCCGGTGGGCACCTCCTCGGAGCCGATCTCGCCGACGCCGAAGAACGCGACCTTGAGGATCTCCTCGCGGTCGATCGCCCACGTCATCGCCTGGCGCAGCGCCTTGTTGCCCATGACGGGGTCCTTGAGGTTGAAGCTCAGGAACTGCACGAGCCCGCCCTGGTCGGTCGTGACGTAGTTGAAGGCCGGGTCCTCCTTGACGGTCGAGACCGCCTGCGCCGGAAGGCTGTCGAGGTAGTCGAGCTTGCCTGAGCGCAGCGCGTCGACGTTGCTCTGCTCCGGCGGGCGGATCAGCATCTGCAGGTCCTCGACGTACGGCAGCTTGCCGTTGAAGTAGTCGTGGTTGCGACGCAGCACGATCTTGTCGCCGCGATCCCAGCGCACGAACTGGAAGGGGCCGGTGCCGATCGGGTTGCGGGCCGCGTCGGCCAGCTGCATCGCCTTCTTGCTCGCGACCCAGCCGTAGTTCGCGTGGCCGATCAGAAACGGCGCGAACGGCTTCTTGAGGTGGAAGGTCACCTGTGCGGGACCGGTCACCTCGATGCGCTCGACCTCGCCGAAGCTGGAGACGTACTTCGACGCCGTCTTGGGGTCGAGGATGCGCTCGAAGCTGAACTTGACGTCCTCCGGCGTGACCGGGTCGCCGTTGTGGAACGTGACGCCCTCGCGCAGGTCGAAGACCCAGGTGCGGTTGTCCGGCGCCTCCCACTTCGTCGCCAGCTCGGACTCGGTCGCCCTTCTCGTCGATGTTGATGAGCTTGTTGTAGACGACGTCGAGCACCTCGCCGGAGACGACCAGCACCGCCTTCGCCGGGTCGAGCATGTCGGGCTCGGCGAAGATCGCCGCCTTCAGCAGGCCACCGCGCACCGGCAGCGCGTTCGCGGCGGTCGTGCCCTCGGTGGCGTCGCCACAGGCGCTCAGCAGGGAGGCCAGCGCCGAGGTCGACAGGGCCGTGCCCCCGAGGACTGCGCTGCGCGCGAGCAGCGCGCGACGGGACAACTCGAACTCACTCACCTCATACCCACGCTTTCTCCGTTTCGATGCCGTCGATCAGCGTCGCTTGGACGCGGGCTCGCGCACAAGCCTTTGGGTCCAGTTCACTGTTCAAAACGGCACGTCGGCGTTTCGTTTTGGTCGATCGCAGCGCCAACAACCGTTGCCGCCCGCGGCCGCGATGGCCAAGCTGGCCCGAGCCATGCCCCCTTCGGTCGTCCCCCACGGGCCTGGCCGTCGCCCGTCAGCGCCGCGATGGTCGCGGAGGCGGGCTTCCTGTTCGGCCAGCTGACCGAGGCCACGCTGACGCCGGCCGGGCTGTTCTGGCTCGAGTCGCGCTCCGACGAGGACGGACGCACGGCGCTGATGCGTCAGGTCGGCGAGGCGGCGCCCGTCGAGGTCGGCCCCCCGGGGTGGACGTGCACACGCGCGTGCACGAGTACGGCGGCGGGGCCTTCGCCGTGCACGGCGAGCACGCGTGGATGTCGTCCGGCC
Source organism: uncultured Actinomycetes bacterium (assembly GCA_963770165.1). GTDB lineage: Bacteria > Actinomycetota > Thermoleophilia > Solirubrobacterales > Solirubrobacteraceae > Conexibacter. The sequence continues at coordinate 38,932 of CAVYOK010000012.1, read as the reverse complement.
AGGACGGACGGATCCTGCGCGTCGAGCTGGCGTCGAGCACCAATGAGCCGATCACGACGGCGCCCGCGGAGGGCGTGGAGGTTCGCTACGCCGACCTCCAGGTCACGCCCGACGGCGCCCGCGTGCTGGCGGTGCGCGAGACGCACGACGGCGAGGAGGTGCGCAACGAGCTCGTCGCGCTGCCGGCCGACGGCGGCGGCGGCGCGCCGACGGTGCTTGCGAGCGGACGCGACTTCTACGCCGCGCCGCGCTGCTCGCCGGACGGCCGCCGGCTCGCGTTCCTGTCCTGGGACCACCCGCAGATGCCGTGGGACGGCACCGAGCTGACGCTCGCGACGCTCACGCCCGGCGGCGAGCTGACCGACGCGCGCGTCGTCGCCGGCTCGCGCGAGGAGTCGGTCGTGCAGCCGGCCTGGAGCCCGGACGGCGAGCTGCACTTCGCCTCCGACCGCAGCGGCTGGTGGAGCATCTACCGGCTGACCGGGGCGGGGACGTGCGAGCTCGTCGTGGGCGGCGAGCGCGAGCTGGGCGTGCCGCCGTGGCGCTTCGGGCTCGCGACCTACGCCTTCCTGGCTGACGGCACGCTCTGCTGCGTCGCGCGCGAGGAGGGCGTCCAGCGGCTCGGCATCGCGCACGAGGGCCGCGTCGAGGACCTCGGCCTGCCCTATCGCGAGTTCATGGCGACGCGCCTCACGGCGCTCGGCGGCGAGCTCGCGTTCGTCGCCGCGACGCCGGAGCGGCCGCCGGCGGTGATCCGGCTCGACGTCGCGGCCCGCAGCGCCACGACGATCCGCACGAGCCGCGTGCCGGCGCTCGCGTCGGATGCGACATCGCGCCCGCAGCGGATCGCATACGAGAGCGACGGGCTGCGCTGCTTCATGAACTACTACCCGCCCGCGAACCCCGGCGCCGCCGCGCCTGCGGGCGAGCTGCCGCCGCTGATCGTCAACGTGCACGGCGGGCCGACAGCCGCCGCGGTGACGTGCCTCGACCTCGGCGTGCAGTTCTGGACCAGCCGCGGCTTCGCCTACGCCGACGTCGACTACGGCGGCAGCACCGGGCTCGGCCGCGCCTACCGCGGGCGCCTGAAGGGCAACTGGGGCGTGACCGACGTGCGCGACGCCGTCAACGGGGCCGCGCACCTCGTCGCGGAAGGCCTGGTCGACGCCTCGCGCCACGCCATCCGCGGCATGAGCGCCGGCGGCTACACGACGCTGTGCGCGCTCACGAGCACGGACGCGTTCGCGGCCGGCGCCAGCTACTTCGGCATCGCCGACATGGAGCTGATGGCGCGGCAGACGCACAAGTTCGAGTCCCACTACGTCGACGAGCTGATCGGGCGCGTCCCGGACATGCGCGCGCGCTACGCGGAGCGCTCGCCGCTGCACCGGGCCGACCGCATCGCGGTCCCGCTCGCGCTGCTGCAGGGCGAGGACGACGCGATCGTGCCGCCGGAGCAGGCGACGCTGATGGCGCAGGCGCTGCGCGCCCGCGGCGTGCCCGTGACGCTGCGGATCTTCCCGGGCGAGGAGCACGGCTTCCGCAAGGCCACGACGATCGCGGCCTGCCTCGAGGCGGAGTTGGCGTTGCTCACCGAGGCGCTCGTCGCACGCCCGTAGCCCTAACCGACAATCGTCCTGAATTGGTGGAGCGATGACTTCGTCGAGCTGCGCTCCGGCGACCACCGACTGGAGCTGCAGCTGGGCCTGCGCCTCTGGCGACTCAGCGGCAGCCGCATGCCGGAGCGCGAGGTGCGCTGGTCAGCTCGTGCTGCGGGGCAGCGCGGCGATCAGGTCGTAGCCGACGCGCGCGCCGGGCGCGAGCAGCGGCCAGCCCTCGCCGTTGCCGACCGCGACGTCCGTCGCGGCGGGGGCGCCGCGCGTCGAGACGCGGCTCCACTCCTCGCCGACGGTCGGGAAGTCGGCGAGCGTCTCGTAGAACGCCAGTCGGCGGCAGATGTCCGCCGCCGATCCGCCTGCGGCCGCACAGATCGCCTCGACGTTGTCGACCACGTAGCGGGCCTGCTCGCGGGCGACGGGACGATGGTGCGGTCGCAGGGGATCGGGCAGCAGCCGGTCGGGCACTCCGCCATGTGCGTCAACCGGAAGCTGGGTGCTCAGGAACAGCAGGCCGCCGGCGCGCACCGCCTGCGGCTCGTGCAGGAAGGGCTCGGGCGCGTCGCTGGTCTCGATCGTCTCCATCTGGAGCGGCGAGTCGTCGGCCAGCACCACCAGGCCGATCTCGACGCGCCAGCCCTTGCCCCCGAGTGCGGTGTAGGGGATCACAACGCGCGCCGGCGGGTTCTCGGGGAACCAGCGCCGCCAGGCCCGCTCGACCTGCTCGAGGTCGTCGGGATGCCCGATGTAGATCTCCGCCTTGACCGCGCGCCTGACGCTCCCGCCGGCCTTCGCGAGCACGCGGTCGAGCATCTCGAGCGTGTACTCGGTCTGCAGCTCGACCGTGCAGCTGCGCCACAGGAGGGGGTTCGCGCGCGCCTCCGGCGCGACCAGGCTCGGCTCGCCCATGTACTCCGAGCGCATGAAGTCGCCCTGCCAGTCGGTCGGGACGGCCGAGCAGAAGATCCAGTCGCCGCGCCGCGTCACGGACGAGCGCCCGTCGGAGTCGCCGCTCTCGCTGAGCGAGACGACGGGGCTGTCCTTGGCGCCCGCGCGCGGGTCGAGCCCGATCGTGTCGACCGCGATGCGCGCGCCGGTGAGCAGGTGGTGGCGCGTGCCGATGCCGGTCGTCGCCGGCTGCGGATCCTCGATCACGCCGTCGCGCTCGTCGTGGATCGGCGAGATGTCGGGGAAGCGCGCCCACAGGATTCCGCGCTCGAACTCGTCGAGCGTCGGGTGGGCGGATGCCAGCCACCAGTAGATGCGCATCAGGTCGGTGCGCGTGTTCATCCCGGCCGCCTTCACCGTGCGCTGCAGCAGCTGCAGCGCACGGCGCGATTGCAGCGCGTTGAGGTTGCGGTGGAACGGCGCGCGCAGGCTCGGCCGCACGTCCTCGGCGAGCACGCCGTCGCCGTCGACGGGAAGGTGCGCCGAGGTGAACAGCCAGTCGCCGGCGCGCACGCCCGGCGAGGCGTACGGGAACGCCGCCTCGGAGGCACCCTCCGGCCAGATCGTCTCGCGGACCGGGCCGCGCGCTGCGCTCGTCGACATGGCTCCGAGGCTGCCAACGCCGCCGCGCGCCATCCAGCGTTGTGATCGCCAGACCCGACCAAAGGCGTCGTGGCCGCCTGCCCCGGGTGCGTACCAATCGCGCTCGACGCACAACGAGCCGGCCAGCCGCGGCATCAACCATCTAGGCTGCCGGCGCACATGGGCGGCATGGCATCGCACGACGGGGGTCCGGTGCTCGTCGCGCCCGACTCGTTCAAGGGCACGTTCGGCGCCGAGCAGGTGGCGGAGGCGATCGGGCGCGGGCTCGCCGAGGCCGGCCTGGGCGCGGACTTGTGCCCCGTCGCCGACGGCGGCGAGGGGAGGCGCTGCTGCGCGGCCTCGGCGGCGAGCTGCGCCCCGTCGCCGCGCACGACCCGCTCGGTCGCCCGCTCCAGGCGAGCTACGGGCTCGTGCCGGAGCGGGCGCTCGGGATCGTCGAGACGGCGACCGCCAGCGGCCTCGGTCTGGTCGCCCCGCACGAGCGCGACGCATGGGCGGCATCGAGCGCCGGCACCGGCGAGCTGATCGTCGCCGCGGCCCGCGCCGGCGCGCAGACGATGCTCGTCGGCGTGGGCGGCTCAGCGACGACGGACGGCGGCGCCGGCGCGCTCGCCGCGATCGAGGCTGCCGGCGGCCTCGGCGACGCGCGCCTCGTCGTCCTCTGCGACGTGCGCACGCCGTTCGAGCGCGCCGCCGAGGTGTTCGCCCCCCAGAAGGGCGCCGACGACGCCACCGTCGGACGGCTGACGGCGCGCCTGCACGAGGTGGCCGCCCACCTGCCCCCGCGACCCGCGCGGCGTGCCGATGAGCGGATGCGCCGGCGGGCTGTCCGGCGGGCTCTGGGCCGCGCTCGACGCCGAGCTGGTGCCCGGCGCCGGAGCGGTGCTCGACGCGCTCGACTTCGACGCGCGCCTGCGCGCCGCGCGGGCCGTCGTCACCGGCGAGGGACGGCTCGACGGCCAGACGGCGCACGGCAAGCTGATCGACGAGATCGCACGGCGTGCCGGCGCGGCGGGCGTCCCCGTGCACGCGATCGCCGGCGACGTCGTGCTCGACCTTGCCGGCGTGCGGTCGCTCGGGCTGCGCGACGCGCGGGCGGCCTCGACGCTCGCGCAGATCCGGCGCGCCGGCGCCACGCTCGGGCGCGAGATCCGCGCCTACTGACCCAGGATGTCGTCGCCTGAGCACTGCCCAATCGCGGGCCGCGACGTCACGGCCATGTCGGAGTCCAATGTCGGAGGCTGTGCCCCTCGCTCCACGCCAGAAACGCCCGTCTCGCCGGCGAACACAGGGGTCTGGTGGTGGACCGGATGAGACGAAGGAAGGCTGGCGGGGAGCGAGGGACACAGAAGGCGGAAGCGGTCAGTCGGAAGGCGAGCCAACGGAAGGTTCAGCGAGGCGCGGAAGACTCCGAGGACGGAACGGCGGCGTGCAAGCAACGCAGCGAGGCGCGCCGGGGCAAGAGGCGGGTGCGCGATCGTGTTGCAGACGCGGGTTGGAACGTGGCAGCACAATCCCTAGCGTCAGGCTGACATGACAAAGCGGCCCGGCGGTGCGGTGAACACCCCGGGCCCGGCACAGGAGCGTGAACTCCCATGCACCAGCAGCGTATCCCCGCGTGCGCAGCCTTCCGTCGCGCACTGCTCCCTCGGCGCAGCCGTCCGCGAACTGCGCGCCCGCCACGGCCTCTCCCAAGAAGCATTCGGCGAACTCAGCGGCCTGCACCGCAACTACATCGGCGCCATCGAGCGCGGCGAGGTCAACCCACCTTCCTCACCCTGCTCCGCATCACCAGCAGCATCGAAATCCGCCTCTCCGGCCTCATCGTCCTCTACGAGCGCCACGAGACCGAGACCGTGCTCGCCGTTCCCCGTTCGAGCGCCTCGACGAAGGCGTCCGCTTCTTTCCCTTCGAACACGATCTCGTCGGGCGCTTCGTCGAGCATCGCGCGACGTAGCGTCGCGGTGTGTCACGCTCAACCGCATATCGCTGGGGCCTGGCGACATTCGCAGCAAGCGCAACCAGTTGCGTTTGCTGCGTTTACTGCTATGTTGGTTGCGAAGCTAACGTAACCGACGTGATGGCCGCCTCCACTCGCACATCTCAGCGCGTCCTCAGCGCATCCCCCAAGGAGCAGCCCGAGCTGGCGAAGGTCGTCGACCTGCTCGCGCACCTCGATACCGGCGCTGAGCGCAAGACGCGGCTCGTCGGTCCAGACGGCACAAGCATCGTGCTTCCGGCTCCCGCGTTCGAGGCGCTCAAGGCCGTGGTCACCGGCATGGCACAGGGCATGGCGATGACACTCATCCCCAGCGGACGCGAGCTGACCACACAGGAGGCCGCGGACCTCCTGCAGATCTCCCGCCCTTCGGTGATCAGACTCCTCGAGAACGGGACCATCCCGTTCCACAAAGTCGGCACCCACCGCCGCATCGACGTCGAGGACGTCCTCGCGTACCGCACCAAGCGCAACGAACAGCGCCGAGCCGCCCTGCGCGAGCTGACCGAGATCTCCGAGGAGATCGGCTACCGCTGATATGTGGTAGCCGCCGTCCCGAGCACCTCATAGGGTCAAGTGATGGCCTTCAAGGTCGTCCTTGACGCCAACGTCCTCTACCCCTTCTCGCTGCGCGACACGCTGCTGCGCCTCGCCGAGCGCGAGCTGTACCTCTTGGCGTGGAGCGAGCGCATCCTCGACGAGGTCGGCCGCAACCTCATCGAAAACGGCCGCACCGACGCGGCTACAGCCGCGCGGCTCCAAGCGGCGATGCGGTCAGCCTTCCCGGAGCGCTCCTGGACGCCGACGAAATCACAGCGACCGAACCGGCGATGACCAACGACCCCGGCGACCGACACGTCCTCGCGGCCGCCGTCGTCGCTGGCGCCGAGGGCATCGTCACGTTCAACGCACGCCACTTCCCCGCCGCCGCCCTTGCGCCGTTCGGCAAGCAGCCGATCGACCCCGACGACTTCCTGTGCATGCTGCTCGACATGGACGGACCCGCCGTCGCCGACACCATCATCGAGCAGGCCGCCGACCTCAGACGGCCGCCGCTCACTCCGGCGCAGCTCCTCGACCTCCTGCAGCTCGGCCGCGTCAGGAGGTTCGCAGGACGAATGCGAGAGATGCTGGAGCTGCCACCGCGGACGGATGCCGAGATCCTCGCGGCGCGAGTCCCATGAGCCGCATCGACTTCGACACCGTTCTCTATGACCCAGATGCCGACGTGCTCTACCTGAGCATTGGCGACCCAGAACGCGCCGTCGACTTCGAGGAGTCCCCGGAGGGACACGCACTCCGCTACGACGAGCACGGCGACCTGGTCGGCATCACGATCGTCGGCGCACGCAAGCTTGTGAACGAAACGTCGCGCCATCCCATGAGCTTCCATACGAACCTCCCTGGCAATCTCAGAGACGACGATCGGCTGTTCAACGTCGAACGCGGGCCGTGGCAGTTGAACGCCAAAATGGACTTGTCGTTTCTCCGCGAGTACCGATATATCGCCGGCTTCGAGCGCGCGGCGCAGGTCCTCGGCGATCACGCAACCGAGTCCCGCGCAGACGTGGACGCGCTCACCATGCCGATCCTGTTCTGCTACCGGCACGGGCTGAGCTCCAGCTGAAAGCTCTGTGGTCCAACGGCTCTCGGCTGATCGGCAGAGACGCGGCTCCACTCAAGACCCATGACCTCCGTGTTCTCTGGCGCCGTGTCCAGCCCATCATCGAGACCCCTCAGACGTATCCACAGTCTGGCCTTGGGCGGAGTAACCATCCGGGCAGAGCGCAAGCCGCACGCGGCATCCGTGGGTTCGGTTCGCCCACTTTCACCCAGACTTTCATCCACCCACCCCCAGAACGACAAAAGCCCCGCCGGAGCGGGGCTTTCTCGTAGTACCGCCACGGGGATTCGAACCCCGGTTTCCGCCGTGAGAGGGCGGTGTCCTAGTCCCCTAGACGATGGCGGCGCGTGGTCGCGAGGATAGCAAGCCGGTGGGAGCCGGCTCGCCGCGACGGGGGCTGGCGGCAGACCCTCGCGATGCGGCTGAGAGGACTTGAACCTCCACGGGGATTTGTATGCCCCACACGGACCTGAACCGTGCGCGTCTACCGATTCCGCCACAGCCGCGTGGAATCGGAGTCGAAGATACACGGTCGTGACGGTGGTTCGCGGCGTGGCGGCGCTTGCGCGCCGCAGTAGCGTCTCCCCCATGGCCGCCGCCTCATCCACCTGGCCGCCGCTGCCGCCCTACGACGCCTGGGCCGCCACTTGCGACACGCTCCATGCGCACACGCAGGTGCTCGGCAAGCTCGCGGTCGCGCTCGCGCCGCCCGAGCCTCAGCTGCAGCACGCCGCCCTGCGCCTCACCGCGCGCGGCTGGGAGACGCTGCCGCTGCCGGCGCCGAACGGCTCGGGCGCGTTCGTCGTCGCGCTCGACCTGCACACCCACCACGCGGTCGTGGAGCACAGCGGCGGAGCGAACCGGCGCGTCGCGTTGATGCACGACCGTCCGGTCGGCGCCGTCACCCGCCGGCTGCTGGCCGCGCTGCGCGAGGTGGCCGGGCGCGCCGTCGCGATCGACCCCACGCCGCAGGAGGTCCCCTGGAGCGTGCCGCTCGACGCGGACGAGGAGCACGCGACCTACGATCCGCATGCGGTCGCCGCCTACTTCGCCGCCGCGACGCAGGCCGCGCTCGTGCTCGCCGCCTTCCGTGCCCCCTTCCGCGGCCGCTCGACGCCTGTCAACGCCTGGTGGGGCTCGTTCGACCTCGCCGTCAGCCTCTTCTCCGGCGCACCCGCGACCCCGCCCGGCAACGGCTTCATCATGCGCAACGCGGGGGACGCGCAGCAGATCGAGGTCGGCTGGTGGCCGGGCGACGCGCGCCACTCCCAGGCCGCGTTCTACGCCTACGCGCACCCCGCGCCGGAGGACTTCGGCGCCGGCCAGCTCGAACCGGCAGCCGCGCGTTGGGACGCGCAGCTCGGCGAGTACGTGCTCGACCACGACGAGCTCGCCGCGAGCCCCGACCCGCATGCGGACGCGCTCGCCTTCGCGCGCTCTGCGTTCCAGCACGCCTGCCGCGTCTGCGGCTGGGATCCGGAACTCGCCGCCGCCGTCCCGCCCGTCCGTTAGGCTCGCGCCGCTCACGCGGGAGCGAACCGTGCTCCGACCGTCATCACGTGTGACACCCCGTCATGCAGTCCAGAAAGGGAGCTTGCTGTGAAGCTCGTGATCGGCATCGTCCGGCCTGAGAAGGCCAACGACGTGCTGGAGGCCCTGTATCGCGCCGAGGTGCGCGGCGTCTCGCTGAGCCGCGTGCAGGGCCACGGCGGAGAGCTCGACCGCGTCGAGACCTACCGCGGCACCACCGTCAAGGTCGGCCTGGCCGACAAGGTTCGCTTCGAGATCGCCGTCTCCGACGATTTCGTCGACCCGACGATCGCCGCGCTGTGCGAAGGCGCGCGCACCGGCGAGGTCGGCGACGGCAAGATCTTCGTCGTTCCGCTCGAGCGCGCGGTCCGCATCCGCACGGGTGAGACCGACCAGAGCGCCGTCACCCCCGTGGGAGGCTGAGATGGAGATCCTGCACCCGATCGCGGCCGCCGCGGCCGCGAGAATCGATACGGGCGACACCGCCTGGATGCTCATGGCGACCGCGCTCGTGCTGCTGATGACGCCGGCGCTCGGCCTCTTCTACGCCGGCCTCGTGCGCGGGAAGAGCACGCTCAACACGTTCATGATGTGCGTGGCGGCGATCGCCGTCGCGACCGTCACGTGGGCGGCCGTCGGCTACTCGCTCGCGTTCGACGGCACCGGCGACCTGATCGGCGGCCTCGGCTTCGCGTTCCTGCAGGACGTGACGTTCGAGCCGCTCGGCGAGATGACGATCCCGCATCTCGTCTTCTTCGCCTTCCAGACGACGTTCTGCATCATCACCGTCGCGCTGGTCTCCGGCGCGGTCGTCGAGCGGATGCGCTTCAGCGCGTTCCTGATCTTCGCCGCGCTGTGGTCGGTGCTCGTCTACGCCGTCCTCGCCCACTGGGGCTTCGGCGGCGGCTGGCTGTTCGAGGGCGGCACGCTCGACTTCGCGGGCGGCATCGCGGTCGAGATGGCGTCGGGCTTCTCCGCGCTCGCGGCGGCGCTCGTCGTCGGCGCGCGCAAGGACTACGGGCGCCAGGCGCTGCTCCCCCACAACGCCGTGTTCGTGCTGCTCGGCGCCGGCCTGCTGTGGTTCGGCTGGTTCGGCTTCAACGGCGGCAGCGGCTTCAATGCGGGCAACAACAGCGTGCTCGCGTTCACGAACACGCTGCTGACGCCGGCCTGCACGCTCGTCGCGTGGTTCGCGCTCGACCTGATCCGCGGCCGCAAGGTCACGGCGATCGGCGCCGCCACGGCGATCATCGTCGGCTGCGTGCTGATCACGCCCGCCGGCGGCTTCATCAGCCCCGGGCTGGGCGATGGCGCTCGGCGCGCTCGGCGCGCTGCCGAGCTACGCGATCATCGTGTGGCGCCCGCGCACGCGCGTGGACGAGACGCTCGACGTGCTCGCCGCGCACGGCATGGCGGGCCTCACCGGGATCCTCTTCATCGGCTTCTTCGCACAGGCCGGCTGGAACGGGATCTCCGACGGGATCGTCTACGGCAACGCCGACCAGCTGCTGTGGCAGGCGCTCGCGGCGGTCGCGACGCCGGCGTACGCGTTCGGCATGACCTATGGGCTGCTGAAGCTGATGGGCGCGTTGATGCCGCTGCGCACGAGCGAGCGCGACGAGGCGCTCGGCATGGACGTCACGCAGCACGGCGAGGAGGCGTACGCCTCGGGCGAGGGCGCGATCCTCGTCTCGCCGGAGGCCGGGCTCGAGGGCCCGCGCCCCGTGGCGCAGCCGAACCCGGCCTGAGCCGACGACGCGCGACGGCGCGGGCGCATCCGTGCGCCCGCGCCGCGTCGCGTCCGCTCAACGGCGCCGAGGCGAGGGGGATCTCCTCGGCGCGACCGTTACCGTGAGCGGCCGCGAGCCCGCCCCCGCGGAGGCGAAGTCGCCCGTCCACTGCGCGACGAACGTGGTGGTCCCGCGCGGGATGCGCCATGCCGTCGCGAATGTGCCGTTCGAGGCGACGGCGATCGTCTGCGACTGCCAGCGGCCGGCACCCGGAGGACGCATCGAGACCGTCACCTGCGCGCCCGCGCTCGCCGGACGCAGCCGGCCGGTCACGGTGACGCGACCGGCTCTCGCGAGCTGCCGCCGTCTCGTCGTCACCGTCAGCTCCGACGGGTCGCCGGCTACGCCACCGGTCGTGGTGTACAGCAGTCTCGCGTTGCCGGCGAGCAGGTAGGTGACGCCGCCGGCGGCGGCGATCGCGCCGATCCCCTCGCTGACGACGAACTGAGGCTGCCACGTCGCGCCGGCGTCGTCGGTGCGCAGCAGATAGCCGCCGGCGCGATTGCCGAAAGCGCGGATCACGAGCGTCGCGATTCGCGGCGAGTCGACAGCCACGCCGATCACCTCCTGTGTGCCGACCGAAGTCAGCAGCGTCCAGCTTCTGCCGGCGTTCGCCGTGCGCCACACGCGCCCACCGGCATCGAGCACCATCCCGACCTTCGCGGAGGCGAACGAGACTTGCGCGAGCCCTACGCTGCGCACGCGCCACGGGATCCGTGTCCACGTCCGGCCGCGGTCGGTGCTGCGAACGAGGTCGACTGGTCCCCAGGCGAAGATCGCGCGACCGGCTCGCGCCGCCGCGACGCCGGCGAGCCGCTTGCGCAGCACCGCCTTCGAGGTGACCTGCTCGAACGTCTGGCCGGCGTCGACCGAGCGGCGGATGCCGCGCGGACCGACGACGAGCACGCTGTTGGCGTCCGGCGCAAGCACGGCGCGCGGACGGCGCGTGCTGCCCGTGCCGAGCGTCTCCCACGATCTGCCGCCGCTGACGGTGTGGAACAGGCCGCCGTCGACGTCGAGCGCGTAGCCGTCGGTCGCGGTCGGGAACGAGACGTCGAGCAGCTCGGCGGAGGTCGGCACGTTGCCTTCGGTACGCCATGTGCGGCCGCCGTCGGTCGTCTTCGCGAGCTTTCCGTCCGCACCTGGCGCGTAGGCCGTAGCCGCCGCCCCGCCGACCCGCAGCGAGGTGAAGCTGCCGCTGATCCGCCCGCCGACCGGCGCGAATCTCACGCCGGTGTCGTCGGAGACGACCGTCGCGCCGTGCTCGCCGGCCGCCGCGACGCGCTGCGGCGAGGCGAAGCCGGCCGCGTAGATGGGGTCGCTCGACGGCGTCACGACCGTGCCCGGCGTGTCGCCGAAGTCGGTGGCGCGGATCAGCTCCGTTCCACCGAGCGTCGTGAGCAGGCACACGCGGCTCGTGTTGCAACTGATCGACGTCAGGTTCTGTCCGCCCGGAGCGACGGCGTGCTGCGTCCACGTGCCTCCGCCGTCGTCGGTGCGCAGGAACGTCCCACTGGCACCCAGCGCGAAGCCATGCTGCCCGTCCGTGAAGGCGAGGTCGCTGAGCACGCCCCCGGCTCTCGCGACCTCTCTCCATGAGACGCCGCCGTCGAGCGTCTGGAACAGCTTGCCGCCGCTCGCCGCGTAGCCGGTCGACTCGTCGAGGAAGACGATGCCGCCGGGCGACGCGAAGATGCTGCCCGAGGCGGCGGTCTCCGGCACCGCCGTGCGCGGCGCGAACTGCGTGCCGCCGTCGGTGGTCTTGAAGACGGAGCCGTCCTGGAGGAGCAGGTAGCCGACGTCTCTGGAGACGAACGACAGATCCCGCAGCTGATTGCGGCAGGACGACTCGACGGCCGTGAAGCGGACGGCACTGAACGTGCTGCCGCCGTCGGTCGAGCGGCGTGCGACGCAGCCGCCACCCGCAATGACCGTGTCGGCGTCGAGCGTCTGCACGACGGTCAGGCCCTGGAACGTGCCGACCGGCAGGCCGCTCCAGGTCGAGCCGCCGTCGCTCGTCTTCAGCAACGTGCCGAAGTCGCCCGCGGCGTAGCCGGTGCTGCCGGCGAACGACATCGCCCGCACGGTGTTGCCCTGGGGCAGCGGGTTGCCCCACTGCCAGCCAGACGCTCCGACCTGCACATTGGCGCTCGCGGGCGCAGCCGGCAGCGCCGCGAGCACGGCAGCGGCGAGCGCCGCGCCGAGCGCGGTCTTCATCGACATCTGAATTACCTCCGGTCGATTGAGTGAGTCGGCGTGAAGCCGACGCTGCATTCAACGAGCGCGGAGCCAGAAGTTGCGCGGTTGCGTTGCGGGGGCTTGCCCCACCCCCGTTCGCGGGTGGGCGCCACTGGCAGCCGGCGGGCCGCGACGTACGATCCCGCCATGACCGCCGTACTGGAGCGCTGGGGCCGCGACCTCCTCTTCCACCTTGCGGGGCTCGCGACGAGCATCGCGGGCTTCACGCTGTGGGTCACCGGCGTGTCGGTGACGCTGAGCCTCGCGATCACCGTCGTCGGCCTGCTGTCGGCGCTCGCGTTCTTCTGGGCGTTCCGCTGGTTCGCGCGGATCGAGCGCCGCCGCGCGGCGATCGTGCTCGGCGCGCCGATCCCGGAGCGCTACCGGCGCGGCAACCCGGGCGCGAGCTGGTTCGCACGCCTGCGCGCAGCTGCCGCCGACCCGGCGACGTGGAAGGACTTCGCCTGGACGGGTATCTGCGGCGTGCTCGGCTTCGCGCTGTCGGTCGCCGCCTTCACGCTGTGGGTCGCGATCCTCTATCTGATCACGCTGCCGATCTGGTACTGGGCGCCGAACCCGCCGCAGTCGCTCGGGCCGCTCGACTTCGACACGCTGCCGAAGGCGTTCGCCGCGACCGGTGCCGGGATCCTGCTGTTCCCCGTCTGCGGACTGATCGTGCGCGGCCTCACGCGGCTGGAGCTCGCCGCGATGGTCCCGCTGCTGCGCCCGCCGCGCGGCGAGGAGCTGGCCGAGCGCGTCGACGTGCTCACCACCACGCGCGCCGGAGCGGTCGACGCACAGGCAGCCGAGCTGCAGCGGATCGAGCGCGACCTGCACGACGGCGCGCAGGCGCGGCTCGTGGCGCTCGCGATGAGCCTCGGCATGGCCGAGGAGAAGCTCGACAGCGACCCCGCGCAGGCACGCGAGCTGCTGGCGGAGGCGCGCGGCGAGGCGAGAACCGCGCTGACCGAGCTGCGCGACCTCGCGCGCGGCATCCACCCGCCGATCCTCGCCGACCGTGGCCTGGAGGCGGCGATCCTGTCGATCGCGGCGCGCTCGCCGCTCGCTGTGACGGTGGAGGCAGACCTGCCGACGCGCCCGCCGGCTGCCGTCGAGGCGGCTGCGTACTTCGTCGTCGCCGAGGCGCTCGCGAATGCGACGAAGCACAGCGAAGCGCGGGCCGTGCTCGTGCGACTCGCGCTGCGCGACGACTCGCTCGTCGCGGAGGTCGCGGACGACGGGCGCGGCGGCGCGGACTCGCAGGGCTCGGGTCTGCTCGGCCTGAGACGGCGCGTCGAGGCGCTCGACGGGACGCTGTCGGTCGTCTCCCCCGCGAGCAGAGGCACGACGCTGCACGCCGAGCTGCCCGCCGCCGCGTCATGAGGCCGATGCGCGATCGGCATGCCCGGCCGGGGTGGGCGCGCATGGCCCTGCGGCAGGACGCACCGAATCGGCGCCAATCGGCGTCCGCTTCAGCGAACGGCGGCGGCCAGCGAGCGTGCGGTGCGCGCAGGTAGTCGTTCCGCCCATGTCCACCATTCGCCGTCTCCTCCCCCTCGCGGCGCTGCTCGCGCTCGCCGCCCCCACCTCCGCCGTCGCCCATGACGATGGCAAGCCGCCGTGGGCCCCGGGCCACGGCGCCCCCTACAAGGCCGGCGTGCTCGGCGACCAGCCGCGCGCCTACTGGCGCCTCGACGAGCAGCCTGGCGCGCTGGTGGCCGAGGACACGCGCCACAGACTTCCCGGCCTCTACCAGGGCGCTCCGCTGCTCGGCCTCCTCCATCCGCTCGGCAAGGAGGCCGGCAACGCCTCAACCGACTTCGACGGGCTCGTCACGAGACCGCTCGGCGACTGGATTCAGGTGACGGACGGGAACGCGGTCGCATTCCCAGGTCGCGAGCCGTTCTCGCTGGAGGCCTGGATCCACCCGCACAACCTCAACACGGTCACGCGCCGCGTCTTCTCGAAGGAGGGCCCGGACGGCGGCTGGCTGCTCGGCGTCCGCCGCGACGGGCTGGTCTTCTCGCGCTACGCCTACGGCCAGTGGTCGACGCTGCGCACGAGCGTCGACGCGAACCGCTGGACGTACGTCGTCGCGACGTATGACGGCGCCGTGATGCGCGTCTACATCAACGGCTGGCTGTCCGCCCAGATGCCGTCGGAGCTGGAGCTCCCGGCCGAGCGCGAGGACCTCGCGATCGGCTCGAAGCTCGGCCGCTGGCGCTACTTCGCCGGCGGCCTCGACGAGCTCGCGATCTACGACTACCCGCTCTCGGACGGCCGCGCGCTCGCGCACTACCGCCTCGGCGGCGGGACGCCGTAGGCGCGCCGCATCCACGTCGCGAGAGGTGCGATGGGTGGATGCTGGGCGACGCGCGATGTCGAAGCCAATGCTGGTTGCATTGGCGAGACGTCGCGTGGCGTCCAGCGCCGCCCAGCGTGCCTCTCGCGGCCGTAGGATGGCGCGATGCGGGTGGTGATCGCAGAGGATCTGGCGCTCTTGCGCGACGGGATGATCCGGCTGCTGCGCGACCACGATCACGAGGTCGTGGCGGCGGTCGAGGACGGCGAGGCGCTCGTGCGCGCCGCGCGCGGCCACAAGCCCGACATCTGTGTCGTGGACGTGCGCATGCCGCCGACGTTCACCGACGAGGGCGTCAAAGCGGCGCTGCAGGTCCGCGAGCGCGTCCCTGGCACGGCAGTGCTGATCGTCTCGCAGTACGTCGAGGAGACGTACGCGGCCGAGCTGCTGGCAGACGGCAAGGGCGGCGTCGGCTACCTGCTGAAGGACCGCATCGCCGACGTGCGCGAGTTCGTCGACGCGGTCGAGCGCGTCGCCGGCGGCGGGACCGCGATGGACCCCGAGGTGGTCGCGCAGCTCGTCACGCGCCATCGTCGCGAGGACGGCCCGCTCGACGAGCTCACGCCGCGCGAGCGCGACGTCCTGGAGCTGATGGCGGAGGGGCGCTCCAATGCGGCGATCGCGAGCGCGCTCGTCGTCACCGACGGCGCCGTCGAGAAGCACATCTCGTCGATCTTCGGCAAGCTCGGCCTGCCGCCGTCGGGCACCGACCACCGCCGCGTCCTGGCGGTGCTCGCCTACCTGCAGAGCTGAGCTCGAAGCTCCGCGAGGACGCACTGGTCGGCGTTCGGACCGCAGCGGTTTCGCGATAGGCCCAATCGGCGAAAAGCGACATTGCCGCCTTGCCGATGCGGCGCACGTCAGCACCACCACGGCTACCGAACTGGAGGGGATCCACAATGCTGCGCGACGAGCCGACCCGCCACGGCCGCGCCGCCGACGCGTTCATCGCGAGCTACCTGCGCGAGCTGCTCGCGGAGGACCAGACCGACGCGCCACAACCCCTGCCAGGCGCTCCCGGCGAGCGACCGGCGGCTGCGCTCGCATCCACGTCGGACGCCGTCGCGCCGCGCATCGAAGCGACGATCTGACGGGCGGCTCAGACGGTGGCGCGCGGACGCAGCGCCGCCGTCTGCGCTTCGAAGGCGGTGACCTCGCGCGCAGCGCGCTCCTCCGACCAGCCGACGTGGCGGATCGCCAGCTCGGCGGCGGCCTCGATCGCGCCGCGGCCGGCGTGCGGCCCGTAGCCGACGAGCGTGCGCCGCTGCACGACGTCGGCGAGCGTCTCCGTCAGCTCGGTGCGCAGCGCGAAGACGACCTCGGCGCCGATCGCGCCGGTCGCGGGGTCGAACGGCTCGCGCAGCTCAGGCGCGCCCTCGGCGAAGTCGAGCGCCTCGGCCGCGCGCGTGCCGTAGATCCGCAGCAGGCGGTCGGCGGTCTCGATCGGCAGCCCGCTCGTGACGCGGAAGCGCTCGCGGAAGCCGTCGAACGGATAGGCCGTCCCGCCCGGAAGCGGCAGCTGGTGCGTACGGCACTTGGCCTTGCGGCCGAGCTTCTTGACGGCCACGTCGACCGTGTCCTCGGCGAGCCGCCGGTACGTCGTGATCTTGCCGCCGACGATCGACAGGAGGCCCTCGATCCGCTCGCCCTCGGGAACCTCTCTGCCGGCGTGGTCGAGGACGACGTGGCTGCGCGTGATCGCGCCCTCGTCGCGCTCCTTCGTGCCGACGCCGGGCGCCGGCAGCGGCCGCACGCCGGCGTACGTGTAGAGGACCTGGTCGGGCGTGAGCCCGGCGTCGGGGATCAGCCGGTTCGTCTCGTCGACCAGGTACGAGACCTCGTCGTCGGTCGCGACGACGTCGTCGAGGTCGCCGTCGTAGCGGGTGTCGGTCGTGCCGATCAGGTAGAGCCCGTTCCACGGCACGACGAAGTACGGGCGCCCGTCCCCGATGGCCTCCGCGTACACCGCCTCGCGCGGGGCGCCTGGGAACGGCTCGACGACGAGGTGACTGCCCTTCGTCCCGCCGATCAGCTTGCGGTCGCGCGCTTGCGCGTCGCCGAGCACCTCGTCGACCCATGGACCGGAGGCGTTGATGACGAGCGCGCCGCGCGCGCGGTGCTCCGTATCGTGCAGCTCGTCGTGGAGCGCGACGCCGACGATCCGGTCGTGCGCGCGCTCGAGCGCCGTCACGCGCATGTAGGGCAGGACGACGGCGCCGTGGCGATGCGCGTCGAGCGCGTTCTCCAGCGCGAGCCGCTCCGGGTAGGCGGCCTGCGCGTCGTAGTAGGCGGCCGCGCCGCGCAGGCCCTCGGCGCGCAGGCCCGGCTCGCGCCGCAGCGCCTCGTCGCGGCTCAGCATGCGATGCCGCTCCATCGACTTGTCGAGCGAGAGCGCGTCGTAGGCCATCATCCCCATCCGGATCAGCGCCGGCCCGCGCTTGTGGCCTTCGTAGATCGGCAGCAGGAACGACATCGGGTGCACGAGGTGCGGCGCGATGTGCAGCAGCCGCTCGCGCTCGCGCAGCGACTCGCGCACGAGCGGGACCTCGAAGTGCTCCAGGTAGCGCAGCCCGCCGTGCACGAGGCGAGTCGAGCGGCTCGTCGTGCCGGCGCCGACGTCGCCCTTGTCGACGAGCAGGACGGAGAGGCCGCGCAGCGTCGCGTCGCGCGCGATCCCGGCGCCGTTGATGCCGGCGCCGATCACGATCAGGTCGAACGGGCGCTCGAACGTGCGTTGTGGCAGTGGTGCGCGCATTAGTCTCCCGGCCTTCCATCCTACGAACGAGGTGGACGTGTCGCGTTACGTGGCTGCAATCGACCAGGGGACCTCGTCGAGCCGCTGCCTGCTGTTCGACCGCGACGGGTCCGTCGCTGGCGCGGCGCAGCGCGAGCACGCACAGCTGCATCCGCACGCCGGCTGGGTCGAGCACGATCCGCTCGAGATCGTCGCGAACGTGCGCTCGGTAATCGACGAGGCGGTCGCGGCGGCGGGCACGAGCGCCGCCGACGTCGCCGCCGTCGGGATCACGAACCAGCGCGAGACGACCGTGCTGTGGGAGCGTGCGACAGGCGCCCCGGTCGCGAACGCGATCGTGTGGCAGGACACGCGGACCGCGGCGCTGGTGGAGGAGCTGGCCGACGGCGACGCCAACCGGCTGCGCGCGATCACGGGCCTCCCCCTCTCCACCTACTTCTCCGGACCGAAGGCGCGCTGGCTGCTCGACGCCGACCCGTCCCTGCGGGCGCGCGCAGACGCCGGCGAGCTGTGCTTCGGGACGATCGACAGCTGGCTGATCTGGCAGCTGACCGGCGGCGCGGTGCACGTGACGGACGTGACGAACGCGAGCCGCACGCTGCTGATGGACCTCAGAACGCTCGACTGGTCGGAAGAGGCGCTCGAGCTGATCGGCGTCCCGCGCGGGATGCTGCCGGAGATCCGCTCCTCCTCGGAGGTCTATGGCGAGCTGCGCGACGGCACCGCACTCGAGGGCGTCCCGCTCGCCGGCATCCTCGGCGACCAACAGGCTGCTCTGTTCGGACAGGCCTGCTTCGAGCCGGGAGACGCGAAGAACACCTACGGCACCGGCTGCTTCCTGCTCGTCAACACCGGCGAAGAGCCGATCGCCTCGCGGGAGCTGCTCGCGACGGTCGCCTACCAGCTCGGCGACGACCCGCCGCGGTACGCGCTGGAGGGCTCGATCGCGGTCGCGGGCGCGGGCGTGCGGTGGCTGCGCGACCAGCTCGGGTTCATCGACAGCGCCGACGAGGTCGAGGCGCTCGCCGCGTCCGTGACCGACACCGGCGACGTGTACGTGGTGCCGGCGTTCAGCGGCCTGTTCGCACCGCGCTGGCGCGCCGACGCGCGCGGCACGATCGTCGGCATCACCGCCTACACGACGAAGGCGCACATCGCGCGGGCGATGCTGGAGGCGACCGCCTGGCAGACGCGTGAGGTGCTCGACGCCGTGCGATCGGCCGTCGGTACGGGGGTCGTGCTCGGTCAGCTGAAGGTGGACGGCGGCATGACGGTCGACGAGCTGCTGATGCAGTTCCAGGCCGACGTGCTCGGCGGGCCGACGATCCGCCCGCAGGTGACCGAGACGACCGCGCTCGGCGCCGCCTACGCCGCCGGCCTGGCGACGGGCGTGTGGTCCTCGACCGACGACGTGCGCGCCAACTGGCGCGAGGCCACGCGCTGGGAGCCGCGCATGGACGCCGACGAGGTCGAGCGCCGCTACGCGCGCTGGCGCGAGGCGGTCGAGCGCTCGTTGGACTGGAACCCGCCCGCCGGTCCCCGATCCACCCCGCCCACACCGCGCTGACACGCCGGGGTTTCCCCCGCAGCATCGCTGGGCACTCGCGACGCAAGCGACCGGAAGGAGCTCCCGTGCTCACCATCACCGACACCGCCGCCGAGGCGATCCGCGGAATCGTCGCCGCGCCCGAGATCCCGGAGGGCGCCGGCCTGCGGATCGCGACGCAACCCGACGCCGGCGCGGCCACGCTCGAGGTGACCGTCGCCGAGCGCCCCGCCGAGACCGATCAGGTCGTCGACGAGGCGGGCGCGCGTGTGTTCGTCGAAGCTGACGCCGTCCCGCTGCTGGACGACAAGCTGCTCGACGCGCAGATCGAGGGAACGCGCGTGGGGTTCATGCTGAGCGAGCAGCCGCTCGCCTGATCCGCCGCGCCGGCTCCGTTTCAGTCCAACAACAGCTTCGCGATCGCCGCCAGGCCGACGACCACGATCACCGCGCGCAGGGCCGGCGCCGGCAGACGGCGGCCGATGTGCGCGCCGAGCTGGCCGCCGAGCGCCGAGCCGACCGCGATCAGGGCGACCGCGCCCCACGCGATGTGCGCGGCGATCACGAACACGATCGCCGCGACGAGGTTCACGAGGCCGGCGAGCACGACCTTGAGCGCGTTGACGCGCTGGAGGTCGTCGTCGATCGCGATGCCGAGGATCGCGAGCAGCATGACCCCTTGCGCCGCGCCGAAGTAACCGCCATACACGCCGGTGAGGCCGGTCGCGAGCAGCGCCGGCGGGCCGCCATGCGCGCGCGTGTGCTCGCTCGCCGCCCGTCGCCGCGCGAGCCGGCGGTTGATGCGCGGCTGCAGCACGACGAGCACCACGCCGGCGGCGACGAACAACGGCACGATCGCCTCGAACGCCGATGCCGGCAGCGCCAGCAGCAACACCGCGCCCGCCACGCCGCCGAGCGCCGAGGCAGGCGCGAAGCGCAGCAGCCGCGCGCGCTGCCCGCGCAGCTCGCGGCGGTAGCCGTACGCGCCCGAGACGGATCCCGGCACGACGCCGAGGTTGTTCGAGACGTTCGCGGTCAGCGGCGGGTAGCCGACCGCCAGCAGCACCGGGAACGTCACGAGCGAGCCCGAGCCGACGAGCGTGTTGATCGCGCCGGCCCACACGCCGGCGACCAGCACGAGCAGTGCCTCAAGCGGGCTCATCGGGCACGTCGGCGAGGACGCCGAGCAGCTCCCCGACGCGGCAGACGAGCAGGCGCTCCTCGTCGACCTCGACCCACGCGCCGGCGGAGGCCGGGAAGACGACGTGGTCGCCCGGTCGCACCGGCATTCTCACGCCGACGTGTCCCCACCAGTCGAGCCCGTCGCCGACCGCCAGCACGATCCCGTGCTGCGGCGGCGGCTCGTTCGTCCCGGGTGGGACCACCAGCCCGGACTCGCGCACGCGATCGGGCTCGAGCTCCTTGATCACGACGCGGTCGAAGAGGGGACGCAGCTCATGGCGCATGGCCGCGGAAGCATAGGCCGCGGCCGCGGACGGGTCAGTTCACGGTCGACTGCTGCGGTTGGGTGCCGAGCGTGACGACGACCGTCTGGCGGGCGACGTCGCGGTCGATCGTCACGCGCACCTCATCGCCCGGTCTGTGCTCCCCGATCGCCGACGCCAGCTCGCTCGCGTCCGCGACCGTGTGGCCGTCGAGCGCCGCGATCACGTCGCCGGGCCGCAAGCCGGCCCGCTCTGCGGGTCCGCTGCTTGCGAGCCCGGCGACCTGCGCGCCGTCACCGCTCTCGCTCGGTGCGAGCTGGACGCCGAGCCACGGATGCGCGACATGGCCCGTCGCCTCCAGCTGCGCGACGATCGATCTGACGGTGTTCGACGGGATCGCGAAGCCGATGCCGACGTTGCCGCTCTGCGCGGACCCCGAGCCGTTGAGGATCTGCGAGTTGACGCCGATCACGCGGCCGTGGTCGTCGAGCAGCGGTCCTCCGGAGTTGCCGGGGTTGATCGGCGCGTCGGTCTGGATGACGTGGTCGATCGCGAAGCCGTTCGGCGCGTCGATGCTGCGGTCGAGTGCGGACACGACGCCGCTCGTGAGCGTGCTGGCGAGGCCGAACGGGCTGCCGATCGCGTAGGTGGCGTCACCCACCTCCAGCTGGTCGGAGTCGGCGAGCGTGAGCGGCCGGAACGTCGCACTGCCTGTGCTGGGGGTGCCGGAGCCGGCCACGTGGCCGGCGGAGGCGGGGCCCCCACCGGGGTCCACGCGCAGCAGCGCCAGGTCGGTCGACTCGTCGCGGCCGACGACGGTCGCGGGAAGGGCCGCGCCGCCGCCGACCTTGACGGTGACCGCCGTCGCGCCCTCCACGACATGGGCGTTCGTGACGATCAAGCCC
Organism: uncultured Actinomycetes bacterium; assembly: GCA_963770165.1. Classification (GTDB taxonomy): domain Bacteria; phylum Actinomycetota; class Thermoleophilia; order Solirubrobacterales; family Solirubrobacteraceae; genus Conexibacter. The sequence goes on along the minus strand of CAVYOK010000012.1, from coordinate 17,571 downwards.
TCCGAGGCGACGACGAAGCCGGAGCCGGTCGCCTGACCCTCGCCCGTGCGCGCTGCGATCGAGGCGACGGAGTCCTTTGCCTGCGCGTAGACCTGCGCGGCGTCGAGCGTGCCGTTCGCGGCGGCCTGGGTGCGCGTGGCGGCGGGTGTCTCGATCGTCGTGACCGCGGTCCTGCCGGCGTCGCCCGCGACGCCGCCCGCGGCGCCGAGCACAGCGGCGGCGGCGACGGTCAGGAGGGCTCTCGGTGCGTGCATGGTCCGCATGGTGCGGGCCAACCCTGAATCGCGTCGTAAGTGCGCCTAAGCGCAGCAGAAACTCAGCGCAGCGCGCCGAGGAAGCGGTCGACCTTCTTGACGACCTTCTTCAGCGCGGCCAGCGACGTGTCCGGATCGCCCGGCAGCTGCAGGCCGTGATCGAGCCCGTCGAGCTCGAGGCGGTCGAGCATCGCGTTGTCGGGGATCAGGTCGGCGCGCCAGGTGGGATCGCCGGTGCCGCCGACGAGCAGCGTGGGTCGCGTCGTACGCGCGAGCGCGGCGACGATCTGCGGGCGCTCGAGCAGCGGTGTGAGCCAGATCGCCGGCAGCTCGCGATCCGCCACAAGGCCCGCCACGTCGCTGGAGAGCGACTTGCCGATCACGACGTCGAGCTCGCTCGGTGGATCGTGGTCGAGCGCCCGCTGCGCGCGGTCGCGCGCCCACGCGAACGGGTCCTCCCCCGCCGGCGGCTCGTCGAGCACCTCCAACACCCCGTATCCACGAGCGATCGCGACCTCCCGCGAAAACCACAGCAGCGGCGCGCGCGTCGGATAGCGCGCGCCCGGCAGCAGCACGACGCGTCGCGACGCGTCCGGGCGATGGATCGCGGCGGGGAACCCTTCAGGAGCGCCGGCGGACACGCCGCCAGCCTACTGCGCTGTGTGCGATCGATCACGCAGGCGCCAGGACTGCCGCCCGGCCGCCGGCCGAGCGCTAGCGTTTCCGGTGCGATGGCGGACGACGTCGACCTGCGCACCCTCCCGCCCGGTCCAAGAGGACCGAACGCGCTCGTCGCGATGCGCTTCCTGATGCGCGGGCCGCACTTCCTCAAGGCTTGCCACGCGCGCTACGGCGACGCCTTCACGATCCGCCTCAACACCGGGCGCACGGTCGTGATCGTGAGCGACCCCGCGGTCGTGAAGGAGGTCTTCCAGCGCAGCGGCGACGACCTCTACGCGGGCGCCGGCAACGTCGTGCTGAAGCCGATCCTCGGAGCACGCTCGGTGCTGCTGCTCGACGGGCCCGAGCACCTGCGCCAGCGGCGCCTGATGCTGCCGCCGTTCCACGGCGAGCGGATGCGCGCCTACGGCGAGACGATGCGCACGGTCGCCGAGCGGCACATCTCGCAGTGGCCGATCGGGCGCTCGTTCGCCGTCCACCCGACGATGCAGGAGATCACGCTGGAGATCATCCTGCGCACGGTCTTCGGCGTCGAGGAGCAGGCGCGCGTCGAACGGCTCGCCGCGCCGATGAAGCGGCTGCTGAACTCGACCGACCAGCCGCTGCGCCTGCTGCTGCTGCAGTTCACGAGCTCGGCGAACGCGAAGCCGCGCAGCCCGTGGGGTCGCGTGTACGGGCTGATGGCACCGGTCAACGCGCTGATCAACGAGCAGATCGCAGAGCGGCGTGCGGAGGGCGGGGGTGAATCGGATCCCACCCACCCACGCGACGACATCCTCTCGCTGCTGCTCGCCGCGCGCGACGAGGACGGCAACGCGCTCACCGACGCCGAGCTGCGCGACGAGCTGATGACGCTGCTGCTGGCCGGCCACGAGACGACGGCGACGGCGCTCGCGTGGACGGTCGAGCGGCTCGTGCGCACGCCGCGCGTGCTGAAGCGGCTGCGCGAGGAGCTCGACGTCGGTACGGGCGAGCGCACCGACTACCTCGACGCGACGATCAAGGAGGCGCTGCGGCTGCGGCCGGTCGTGCCCGGCGTGATCCGCCAGCTGCAGCGGCCGTTGAAGATCGGCGACATGGAGCTGCCGCAGGGCGTGCACGTCGCACCGTCGATCTATCTGATCCACCGCCGACCAGACGTGTACCCCGAGCCGAACGCGTTCCGCCCTGAGCGCTTCCTCGGCGACGACGCGCCCGGCACGTACGAGTGGCTGCCGTTCGGCGGCGGGATCCGCCGCTGTCTCGGGGCGAGCTTCGCGCTCTACGAGATGCGGGTCGTGCTGGAGACGGTCCTGCGCCGCGCGACGCTGGAGACGACCGACGACGCCTCGGAGCCGGTCAAGCGCCGCTTCGTCACGTACACGCCGCGCGACGGCGGTCGCGTGCGCGTGACGCAGCTGGCGCCGACGCAGCCGCCGGCGCCCGCGGTTCACGCCTGACGGCGGCTCGCCCCACAGAAAGAGACGAGGCCGCCCCGGAAGACGGCCCCGTCGCAGCGTTCCTGCAAGCGTGCTCCTACGCTCAGGAACTTTATACCAGAAAGATGTCTATCAGCAGGTCAGAATCCGGCTGGATGTCGGACCACGTACCTGTTTGCTGAGCGTGCGGTCGTCTGCCAGCGCGACGGGTCAGCACCGCTCGTGTCGAAGCGCAATCCCGCGACGACCATGTACACGTGGTCGCGATTCGCGTAGACCGTGATCCACGCTCCGGGGCCCGGCTCGCCGTAGGACATCAGGTCGCCGGAGGTGGCGATGACGTCGAGCAGGCCGCCGCCGTGGAGCGCGTAGCCGACCGAGCCGGAGCAGTCGTAGCCGGTGTCCTCCCAGCGCGCGTGGCCGCCGCCCCAGCGGTACGGCAGCGTCGCGATGCGGTTGCCGGCGGCGATGACCGCGGCCACTGCCGCAGGCGCGCCGTCAGGCGCCACGGCTGTGCCGTCGGGCAGCAGCGTCGCGGGCGCCGGGGGAGCCGCGGTCGTGGCGCCCACCGTGGCCGGACGAGGCGCGACCCGTCGCGCGCGGCGCAACGGCCGGCGCGCCTTTCTGCGTCTTCTCGCGGCGACGCCTGGAGCCGCCCCGCCGCTGTCGCGCACCGTCGCCGACGGCGCGGCAGCGCCGCCGGTCGCCGCTCGCGCGTGGCCTGGCAGCGCGGCCAAGAGCGCGAGCCCAAGCAGGAGGGCGAGGACGAGCGAGCGGGTGCGGGCGGAATGCGACACCTGTCAGCGGAATCGGCGCGGCGCGCGGGTCGGTCGAGCCCTGCATGAAGCCGTTCAAGGCGCGAGCGCCGGCTCCTGCCTCGCGGTCCGACGGCAGACGCAGGCTGGCGTCTCATTGCTCATGCGATTCGTCACGAACGCCGACAAGTCACCCATGCGGGCGTTCTCCGGGATGCTGCAAACGTCGCAGGGAGGGACGTTCGAGGCACGTGTGCGCGTGCTCGTGCTCGCGAGCTTCTATCTCGCCGGCGCGACGCTCGTGCTCGTCACGCTGGCGCTCCCGCACGACGCCGACGCGAACGAGCTCGGGCTGCTGGCGATCGCGCTGAACGCCTACCTCGTCGGCGGCGCGATGCTGTGGCGGTCGCGCCAGGTGCCGCAGCGCCTGCTGCCGTTCGCGCTCGCCTGGGGCAGCGTGCTCGTGACCGCCGTCGCCTGGTGCGCCGCCGAGCACCCGAGCCCGCTCGTGTTCTTCTACCTGTGGGTCTTCCTCTACTCCGCCTACTTCTTCGAGAGCCGCACCGGCGCGGCGCAGATCGCGTTCGTCGGAGCGCTCTACGGCACGCTGCTGCTCGTGCATCCGCCCGACTCCGGCGCCGGCGCGTGGTGGATCGTCGGCATGGCGACGATGACGATCGCCGCGATCGGGATCCGCGTGATGCGCAGCCACGTGGAGCTGCTGATCGCGCGCCTGTCGGACGCCGCCCGCACCGACCCGCTCACGCGGCTGCCGAACCGCCGCGGCTTCCGCGAGCTGCTCGACCTCGAGCTCGAGCGCGCGCGTCGCAGCGGCGCGCCGATGAGCGTGCTCGCCGGCGACCTCGACCATTTCAAGGACGTCAACGATCGGGCCGGACATCTGGTCGGCGACGCGGTGCTGCAGCAGGTCGCGAGACTGCTGGGCGAGGGCGTGCGCCGGATCGACGCGCCCGCGCGCATCGGCGGCGAGGAGTTCGCGGTGATCCTGCCGGGCGCCGACGCGCAGGCGGCGTTCGCGGTCGCCGAGCGGCTGCGCTGCCACGTGCGCGACGCGTTCGCCGACGCGACCGTTCCGATCACGATCAGCTTCGGGATCGCCGCCCACCCGAGCCACGCCCAGACCGCCGCCTCGCTCGTGCGGGCCGCCGACGAGGCGCTCTACGCCGCCAAGGCGAGCGGCCGCAACCGCAGCGTGATCTACAGCCCTGCCCTGCAGGCGGTCGCGGACGCGCATGACGGGCGCAGAGGTCGCGAGTGGCGAGACGTCGAGGCCGAGCGCTACCTGTCCGTCGTGCTCGACCTCGCGGAAGCCGTCGACGTGCGCTTCAGCGGCAGCGTGCGCCACTCCGAGACGGTCGGCCGCTACGCCGAGCTGATGGCGCGCGAGCTCGGGCTGCCGGAGCGCCGCGTCGGGCGCGTGCGGCTCGCGGGGCTGCTGCACGACGTCGGCAAGGTCGCCGTGCCCGACGCGATCCTGCGCAAGCCCGGCGCGTTGACCGAGGCGGAGCGCGCCGTGATCCTCCAGCACCCGGCGCTCGGCGCGCAGATCCTGGAGCACCCGTCGCTCGCCGACGTGCGCGCGTGGGTCGGCGCGCACCACGAGCGACCCGACGGGACCGGCTACCCACACGGCCTCAGCGGCGAGCAGCTGCCGCTGGAGGCGCGCATCGTCGCCGTCGCCGACGCCTACGAGGCGATGACGAGCGACCGCTCCTACCGCGACGCGATCGGCGCCGCTGACGCGCGCGCCGAGCTGCGCCGCTGCGCCGGCACGCAGTTCGACGTCGAGGTCGTCGCGGCGTTCCTCGCCGTGCTCGATCGCGAGACCGAGCGTGCGAGAGAGCTCATCGGCGCGGCCGCGTCGTAGGCGCGGCCGCGGCCTGCATGGTCGCGATCTGCGCGAACAGGCTCGCGTAGCGCTCGAGGTGGCGATCGGCGAGGAGCTCCTCCCTCACGCGCTCGCGCGCGTTCGTCGCCAGCCGGGCGGCCTCCAGCGGGTCGCGCAGCAGCCGCTCGATCGCCGCGCCGCACGCGGCGAGGTCGGTCGGGTCGGCCAGCAGGAGCCCGTCGCGGCCGTCGCGGAGCTGGTCGACGATCCCCCCGACGGCACTTGCGATCACCGGGCGCTGCTTCCACATCGCCTCCGCGACGGTCAGCCCGAAGCCCTCCGCGAGCGACTTCTGCACGACGATCGTCGCATGGCGCTGGAGCGCGTTCACGATCGCCGCCTGCTCGTCGGGATCGGCCATCGGCATGCACGCGAGATGGACGCGGCTGCGCGCGTGATGCGGCAGCCTGCGCCAGCGGTCGATGCACTCGCGCAGCACCGCGCCGCCTTCGGGGTCGTCGGCAACGCCGGTCACGACCGGGCCGGCGAGCAGCAGGTGCGCGCCGAGTCCCGGGTCGACGTGCTCGGCGAACGCGGTCATCACGCCGGTCATGTCCTTCAGCCGATCCCAGCGCGAGACCTGGACGACGAGCGGCGCGTCGGGCGGCGGCGGAGGGCCGGTCTGCAGCACGTCGGCATGGCGGTCGATGCGGCCCGGCGAGCCGTCGCGGCGCGTGAAGCCGACGTGCGGCCCGTCGACCTCCCCGCCGAGCACGCCGACGTAGGCGAGCGCCGCACGCACGTGGGCGGGCTCGATCCACTCGTTCTTCGCCGCGAACGGATCGATCGACGGCGGGATCGCGTATACGCGCGCCGGGTCGGCCCACGGCGGCGCGAACGGCAGGCGCGAGACGACGAACGCGTCGGCCACATTCACCAGGTAGGGGCGCAGGAAGGCCCACGCGCGCTCGGTCCAGCCGTTCGCGGCGTCCGCGCCGATGTGGCAGCGCCACACGACGGTCGCGCCGAGGCCGCGCAGCGCCGGCGCCAGCGCCGCCGGCTGCGGATCGTGCAGGATGACGACGTCGCCGGGCCGCACGCACGCGCGCAGCTCCCGCGCGTTGCGCTCGGCGACGCGCTCGTAGTGCCGGCGCTCCTCCTCCCCCAGCGGGCCGCCGTCGCCGGCGTCGCCGTGGATCCAGTTGTGGATCCGCTTCGTGATCGCGAAGAACCCGGGGTCGCCGTCGAGCACGAGCCAGCGCGCGTCGACGCCCGCCCCGCGCGCGTACGCGAGCAGCGACTGCAACAGCTCGGCCACGCCGCCGCCCGCGGCCGTCGAGTTGACGTTGACGACCGAGCGGCCGGCGAGCAGCTCGCGCGCCTTGGCCGCCTCCAAGCGGTAGTGGGCCATCCGCTCCTCGCCGATCAGCGGCTCCAGGCGCGCGGCGTCGACCGCCTGGACGGCGACCTCCCGCATGCGCGCTTGCCGCTGATCGGTCATCCGCTTGCGGGTTCCCTCCCGCGCGGACGCTCAACCGCCGAGAAAGCGCCGCACGTCAGCGGCGTCGCGTCTGAGCGCGGCGAGGTCGCGCTGGGGGACGCGGCCGAACGGGTCGAGCGCGAGCCCGTCCCCGGCCAGTCTCCAGCTGCCCACCGCTCTGCCGCGCACGAGCGCGATCCCTTGGATGAGCGCGTTCCACGTCACGGCCTCGGCGTTGGCGCCGAGCACGTCCTCGCGCGAGCACCAGCCGAGCAGCAGCGGCTCGTAGGCGCCGAGCAGGCGCGGCGGCGGCAGCGGGGCCGGCGGCGCCTTGGCACCGTCACCCAGCTCGACGAGCCCGTCGGGGCGCTCGTGCAGCTGCGATGCGATCGCGCGCAGGCCGGCGCGCGCGTCGCGCAGTGGCAGGCCGGCCCAGCGCGCGAGGTCGCGGTCACTCGCCGGGCCGTGGCCCGCGAGGTAGCGGCGTGCCAGCTCCGCGAGCGCGGCGTCGCGGTCGACCGGCTTCGTCGCCTCCTCCCCCAGCCAATCGCGCACGAGCACGAACGCGTGCCTGGCGCCGACCATCGGGCCGCGCACGATCAGGCCCTGCAGCGTGGCGGCGAACAGCAGGTGCATGAGCGCCGGTCCGGTGGTGCGCACGCCGGCGGCGGCGACGCGCTCGCGCAGCTGCTCCCGCGTGAGCGGCCCCTCCTCCGCGAGCGCGCGCTCGACCGCCGCCACGCCGCGCTCGGCGTCGTCCGGCGGGACGCCCTCTTGCGCGAGCCGGCGCAGGTTGCCGGAGTGCAGCGGCGGCGTGGTGAGCGCGTGCAGCCACGGCCAGTCTGCGCGGCGCACGAGGTGGAGGGTGCCGCGGTTCAGGCTGGAGATCAGCAGGCTGCCGTCGGTCAGCGCGCGGTCGACGTCGGCGGCGGTCGTGCCGCCGGGCTGCGTGCGCGCGCGGATCGCCAGGCGCGCACCTCTCGGGTCCTGTGCCTGGACCGCCAGCAGCCGCTCCGTCACCGTCACGGGATCGCGCGCCGGCTCGCCGGCCAGCAGCTGCGCGGTCAGGCGCGCGGCGAGCACGGTTGGCTGCGTGCCGCGACTCATCTCGCTGCGAAGTGCTTGCTCGCGATCAGCTCGATCGTTCCCTTCGTACGCACCGTCGCGGGGCCGATCGCCCGACTCAGCGCCGCCCAGTCGAGCTCCGAGTCCGACAGGCCGGCGGCGGGCAGCCAGTGCAGCTCGTCCCGCTCGAACACGAAGCGATCGTCCTCCGGTGCGAGCGCGAGCGCCGCTCTGCGCGCGGCGGCGCTCGGCGCGCTCGCGAGCAGCATCACCTGCGGCTTGCCCTTCGAGGCGGCCAGCTCGTCGGCGCTGAACGGCTCGAGCGCGGCGATCGCGCGCACCTGCTCGGCGCTGCGCGCGAACACGGGCACGTCGTAGGCGAGCGCCTCGCGCAGCCCGGCCTCCAGCCGCTGCGCCACCGCGTCGAGCCGCTCGTCGCCGGGCGCCGTGAGGATGACGTTGCCGCTTGCGCGGAAGGTCGCCACGTCGACGAAGCCGAGCGCCTCGACGTGCCGTCTGAGGTCCGCGTTCGCGATGCGGCGTCTGCCGAGGTTCATCCCTCTGAGGAAGGCGGCGAGCTGCAGCATCCGGCGGACTCTAGCCCCACCGTCCGCGCGAACGGCGTAGGGTCGGGCGATGAGCGCTTCCTACCACGACGGCGCCCGCCGGCTGCAGGACCGCTTCGACACGCGCCGGCTTGCCGACCGCCTCGACGAGCGTTTCCTCCAGCGCGCGGAGATCGGCGACGCCGACCGCGCCTTCATCGAGCGGATGGACATGTTCTTCCTCGCGACCGCCGACGCCGAGGGCCGGCCGCAGTGCTCGTACAAGGGCGGCGAGCCGGGCTTCGTGCGCGTGCTCGACACGCACACGATCGCCTTCCCCAACTACGACGGCAACGGGATGTACCTGTCGATGGGCAACCTCGCGGTGAACCCGCACGTCGGGCTGCTGTTCGTCGACTTCACCGCGCAGCGTCCTGCGCGGCTGCGGCTCAACGGGGTGGCGAGCGTCGACGAGGACGATCCGCTGGTCGACGCGTATCCCGGGGCGCAGTTCGTCGTGCGCGTGCGCGCGAAGCAGGTCTTCCCCAACTGCCCCCGCTACATCCACCGCATGGCGCTCGTCGAGCGCTCGCGCTACGTCCCGCTGGCCGGCCGTGAGCCGCCCGTGCCGGACTGGAAGCGGACCGAGTGGGCGTGCGACGTGCTGCCGGCGGACGACCCGGCGCGGCGGGGCGGCTGACTCACGCCGGCCAGAAGCCCTCGACGATCTCGCCGTCGGCACGGGCGTCCTGGAGCCGCACGGAGACGATCAGCAGCTCCGCGTCGTCGGGCCCGTCGTTCCACACCGAGCGCACGACGTGCGGCGCGATGCGCACCGCGGCCGGGCCCTCGACGTCGACGACGTCGTCGCCGAGCTTGAACTGCAGCGTGCCGGAGATCAGGAAGTAGACCTCCTCCTGCGTGCGGTGCCGGTGCCCATAGCCGCCCTTGCCCCCGCTCTGCGGCGGCATCCGCCGGTGCGTCACCGCCACCTGCTCCATCCCGAGGTCCTCGGTCATGAAGCGCATCTCGCCCGGGTATCTGCCGCCGAACGCGTCGGCGACGTCGGCGAGCCTGCGAATCGTGTAGTCGCTCATCGGCCGACCGTATCCGAGTGCGTAGAGTCAGAGGACATGTTCGTGCGCGTCGAGCTGCGGGCGCGGGACCTTGCCGCCTCGCGGCGCTTCTACACGACCGTGCTCGGCGCCGTGCCGATCGCGCCGACCGAGCGCGACGAGGACGGCCGCGCGGCCGGCTGGCGCGACTTCACGGTCGTGCAGGCCGACGCGCAGCATCCGGCCACATGCGGTCTGCACCTCGGCTTCGCAGCGCGCTCGCACGAGGCGGTCGACGCCTTCTGGGAGGCGGGCGTGCACGCCGGCTACGCAGACGACGGGCCGCCCGGCCTGCGACCGCAGTACGTCGGCGACTACTACGGGGCGTTCCTGCGCGATCCCGACGGCAACAGCGCCGAGGCCGTCTGCTACGGCGAGCTGCGCCCCGAGGGCGCCGTCGATCACCTGTGGATCCGCGTCGCCGACCTCGACGCTGCGTGCGCCTGGTACGAGGCGCTCGCGCCCGCGGCCGGTTGGCGCATGCGCGACGTCGACGCGACGCGCGTGCAGGTCGAGCGTCCCGACGGGAACGGCTCGTTCGCGCTCGTCGCCGACAGGCGGCCGCGTACCGAGCATGCGCGGCTCGCGGTCGCGGCGGCCGACCCGGCGAGCGCCGGCGTGCGGCACGACCCCGACGGGAACCGCATCGAGCTGGTGTGAGCAGCGCGTAGGCTGGGCGCGATGCACGTCCCCCATGTCGATCCGGACAAGCCGCGCCGCCTGCGCAAGGCGCTGCTGGAGCCGCTCGCGCTGAGCGAGCCCGGGCGCTGGTACGTGATCAACGTCGCACCGCGAATCGACAGATCAGTTGGGCGCCTGAGCGGCGGCCGGCTGATGTCGGTGCCGGGCGTGCCGCTGCTGCTGCTCACGCACAGAGGCGCGAGGAGTGGCCGCAGCTACACGACGCCCCTCGTGTACTTCAACGACGGCCCTGACGATGTGGTGCTGATCGCCTCCAACTACGGGCGCGAGCGCCATCCGGCGTGGCTCGCGAACGTGCGCGCGAACCCGGAGGTCCTGCTGCAGGCGCGCGGGCGCAGCGGCCGCTACCGCGCGCGCGTGCTCGACGCGGGCCCCGATCGGGATCGCCTGTTCGCGACGGCCAAGCGGCTCACGCGCGCGTACGAGAGCTACGAGCAGCGCGCCGAGCGGACGATCCGCGTCGTCGTCTGCACGCCGCTCGACGCGGCGTAGCCGCCGCGCTCACCGCCCGAGCGCCGCGAAGCCCTCGCGCCAGCTCGGCCACCGCGGTGCCCAGCCCAGTGCGCGCTTGGCCTTCGCGTTCGAGGCGCCGCGGCTCTCGCACATCATCGCGACGACGTGCTCGCCGGCGAGCGGGCGCGCGAGCCAGCGCGGCACATGGCGTGGCGTCTTCGCGCCGGCGGCGCGCGCGAGCGCCGGCAACCACTCGCGCACCGGCGCCGGCTCGTCGTCGCAGACGTTGTAGAGCTGCCCCGGCGTCCAGCGCTCGAGCGCGGCGAGCGCCGCCGCCGCGGCGTCCTCGATGTGGCAGAACGACCACACGCCACCGGCGTCGCCGATCAGCGGGAACTTGCGTGCGCGCACCACCTCCCACTGCTCGCCGCCGGGCGCCAGGCCGGTGCCGGGCCCGTAGAAGCCGCCGTAGCGCAGCGCGACGCCGCCGGCGCGGGTCGTCGCCTCCTCCAGGTGGCGGATCGCGCCGAGCGTTGTGCGCAGCTGCGCGGGCGGATCGGGGTCGAGCGGATCGTCCTCCGTCTTGACGGCGCCGCCGACGCGCGCGTACGGCCAGCTCGTGAAGCTCTGCGCGACGACGCGCCCGACGCCGCTCGCCTGCGCGGCGGCGAGCAGGTTGTCGATGCCCTCGGTGCGCAGGCGGTTCGTCTGCGCGAACGAGCGCTCGACGTGCCGCATGTCGATGAGGCCGGCGAGCGCGGTCATCTGGTGGACGATCGCGTCGGGTCTCGCCGTCGCGACGGCGGCGAGGACGGCGGCCCGGTCGAGGCCGTCGAGCACGACCGGCTCGGCGCCGAGCGCGCGCAGCGCGTCCGCCTTGGCGGCGCTGCGGGTCGTGCCGGTGACGGTATGCCCGTTGCTGGTGAGGAGGGGGATCAGCGAGCGGCCGACCGCGCCGCTCGCCCCCGCGAGGAAGACGTGCATGCCTCGCACGACCGTATCGCCAGACGGCGCACCCGTGCAGATCGCGTGTCAGTGCATAGGGTGAAGCGATGGAGCAGGTGGCGCGGCGGACCGAGAGCGCAGCAGCGTGAGCGCGCAGCGCGCCGGCGCGGTCGCCTTCGACAGCGGCGCCGGCCGCTGGGTCTTGACGATCGCGGTGCTCGGCTCGGGGATCGCGTTCCTTGACGGGACGGTCCTGAACGTCGCGCTGCCGGCGATCGGCGAGGACCTCGACGCCTCCACGAGTGAGCTGCAGTGGATCCTGAACGGCTACCTGCTGACGCTCGCGTCGCTGATCCTGCTCGGTGGCTCGCTCGGCGACCGCGTCGGCCGGCGCGCGATCTTCACGATCGGCACCGCCTGGTTCACGCTCGCCTCCGCGCTGTGCGCGCTCGCCCCCAGCGCCGAGCTGCTGATCGCCGCACGTCTGCTGCAGGGGATCGGCGGCGCGCTGCTGACGCCCGGCTCGCTCGCGATGATCGACGCGAGCTTCCGCCGGAGCGACCGGGCGCGCGCGATCGGCGCCTGGTCGGGGCTGACGGGCGTCGGCGTGGCGCTCGGCCCGCTGCTCGGCGGCTGGCTCGTCGACGCGGTCTCGTGGCGGGCGGTCTTCCTGATCAACCTGCCGCTCGGGCTGTTCGTGTGCCTCGCCGCGCCGCGTCACGTGCCCGAGACGCGCGACCCGACGGCGCACGGCCGCCTCGACGTGCTCGGCGCGCTGCTCGCCGCGCTGGGCCTGGCCGGCACGACGTACGCGCTGATCCAGGCGCCCGAGGGGATGTCAGGCGCGGTCGTGTCGGCGGCGCTCGGGGGCGTGCTCGCGCTCATGTGGTTCCTGCTGCACGAGCGGCGCACCGAGAACCCGATGCTGCCGCTGTCGCTGTTCGCCAACCGCCAGTTCAGCGCCGCGAACATCGTGACGGTCGTCGTCTACGCCGCGCTCAGCGGTGTGTTCTTCCTGCTCGTCGCGTTCCTGCAGATCTCACTCGGGTACACACCGCTCGCGTCCGGCGCCGCGTCGCTGCCGGTGACCGTGCTGATGCTCCTGTTCTCAGCCCGCTCCGGCGCGCTGGCGCAGGCGATCGGGCCGCGCATCCCGCTGACGCTCGGCCCGCTCGTGCTCGCCGCCGGGATGCTGCTGATGTTGCGGATCGACCCGGGCGACTCGTACGTCGGCAGCGTGCTGCCGGCGGTCATTCTGTTCGGGATCGGACTGACGCTCGTCGTCGCGCCGATCACCGCAACCGTGCTGGCGGCCGCCGACGAGCGTCACGCCGGGATCGCGTCGGGGATCAACAACGCCGTCTCGCGCGTGGCCGGGCTGCTGGCGGTCGCGGTGCTGCCGCTCGTCGGCGGGCTGACGGGCGACGCCTTCTACGACCCGCAGGCGATGACCGACGGCTTCCACATGGCGATGGTCGTGACCGCCGTGCTGGCGGCGCTCGGCGGCGTGATCGCGTGGCTGACGATCGATCCGCGTGCGCTCGACGAGCCCGAGGAGGAGCCGCCGCACTACCAGTGCCCGGTCTCCGGCGCGCCGCTGCGCACCGACCGGCGCGAGGCGGGCGAGCCGGCGCAGGCGTAGCGTTGCGTCGCGCGCTGGCCGCTCAGCCGCTCGCAAGCGGCGAGCCGGCGAAGAAGAAGAACCACACGTTAAGGAGGAGCACGGCGGCGGTCACGCTGATCACGACGATGCGCTCGATCGCGCTCGCGCCCTGTCTCTGACGCATGTAGTCCTCGCGCTCGCCGCGCATCGAGCGCATCCACGGCGAGACGCGGCGGTCGGCGGTGCGGCCGGTGAGCTCGTCGTAACGCGCGTTGAGCCGCGTCAGGAGCGTGGTCAACCCGATCACGAGCGCCAGCAGGACGATCACGACGACGCCCACCGCGGTCATGCTGAGGCCGCTCGACCCAGCCATCTGCGAGCCGACCCACAGCGCGAGCAGCGGCGCGCCGGTCCAGATGTTGACCGTCACGACGGCAGCCGCGGCGGCGAGCGCGATGCGCTGCAGTCGGCCTCCATCCATGCCCCGAGAGTACCTCGGGGCATGGAGGACGGCGCTGCCTGTCAGATCGTCAACGACGCGCTGCAGACCTCGCCGCTCGAACGGTCGGCGCGGCCGCCAGCGCGGCGAGCGTGAGCGTCAATGCGATGGTGCGTGCCTTGCGGAGCATGCAGCGCTCACTCGCACTCCGACTGCGTGACATCCACGAAGCCGCTGACGGAGCTCACAACCCGCGACGCGTTGGTCGCGAGTGACCCGATCTGCCCGGCCGACGGGTTCGACGGCAGCGCTCTGATGTCGCCTGCGAGCGCGTCGACCGACGTCTCGATCGCGTTCGTCTGGTTCGGGAAGTCCGTGCTCGCGGAGTCGACGAGCGCGTTCGCGTCGCTCTGGATCTGTCTCAGCTGCGTCTCCAGGCCGCTGATCCCGTCGGACGTGCTGAGGCTCGCGAGGTCTCTGATCGAGCTCTCCAGCTGGCTGCGGTCGGCACAGTAGCCCGGCTCGTCGCTGCCGCCGCAGGCGCTCAGGGCGACCGGAGCGCACACGAGCAGCGCGGCGAGGGCGTGTCGGAGGAGGCGGCTCACGTGCTGTGCTGATATCCAGATGCCGTCGCGCGCGAAACCGGTGCGAGCGGCAGCCGCACGGTGAACACGGCCCCGCCGCCCGGTGCGTCGGCAGCCGCGACGCGGCCGCCGTGGCGCTCCACGACGCCGGCGACGATCGCAAGGCCGAGGCCCGCGCCGCCGGCGCCGCGCGTGCGTCCCCCCTCGGCGCGCCAGAAGCGCTCGAACAGCGCGGCGGGATCCCCGCCCGGCGACACCGGCAGACCGGGCCCGTGGTCGCGCACCTCCAGCACCGCCTCCTCCCCCTCGCGCGCGACGGCCACCTCGATCGGCGTGCCGGCCGGCGTGTGCACGAGCGCGTTGCGCAGCAGGTTCGCCAGCACCTGCGCGAGCTGGTGCGGATCGCCGAGCACGGTCGTGTCGCCGGCGGGGTGGTCGGGAGTCGGGTGGGCGGGATCGAGTCGCAGCGCGATCTCCCGCTCGGGCGCGGTCGCGCATGCGTCGGAGACGGCGTCGCGCGCGAGCGCCGCGAGGTCGACCGCGACACGCTCGCCGTCGCGCGTCTCGCCGAGACGCGCGAGCGTGAGGAGGTCCTCGACGAGAACACCCATCCGTGCCGCCTCCTGCTCGATCCGGCGCATCGCTCTCTTCACCTCGTCCGGCTCGCGCGCCGCGCCGATCCGGAACAGCTCCGCATAGCCTCGAATCGACTGCAGGGGAGTGCGCAGCTCATGCGAGGCGTCGGCGAGGAACCGGCGCAGACGCTCCTCGCTCGCCTTCTGGCCGGCGAACGCGCGCTCCAGCCGCTCCAGCATCGCGTTCAACGCGAGCCCCAGGCGACCTACCTCCGTGCGCGGCTCGGCCGGCTCGACGCGGTGGGAGAGGTCGCCGCCGGCGATCGCGCCGGCCGTGCGCCCCATCCGCTCCAGCGGCAGCAGCCCGATCCGCACGACGAAGCGCGCCGCGAGCCCGAGCACGAGCAGCACGGCGCCGATCACGAGCGCCTCCACGAGCAGCAGCCGGTCGAGCGTGCGCGACGTGTCCGCCAGCGGGATCGCGACGACGTTCACGCCGCCGCCGCGCGGGTCGGGCACCGCGAGCGCGCGATAGTCCCCGTCGGAGACGGTGGTCGGCGTGCCGAGCGGCAGGTCGCTCGGCAGCGACGGCCGCTCCGCCACCCCAGTCGCGCCATACGCCTGCTGGACGGTGGTCGACGCGACCGTCCCGCTCGCGTCGCGGCGCTCGCCGTACGTGCCCTCGGGCAGTCCGAAGCCGGGCCCGCCGCCGGCGAAACCTGGCCCGCCCGGCCCGCGGCGACCGGGCGGCGGCGGCATGCCGATGCCGAGCTCGAGCGCGGCCGACACCGGGCGGATCGCCCCCTGCAGCTGCTGGTCGACGCGATCGATCAGAAACGAGCGCTGCTCGACATACGTGATCCCGGGCACTCTGTCCTCGGTCGCGTCGCGCGCGGTGAGGAAGATGATCGGCACGCGGGCGCGCTCGGCGCCGAGTCGCTTGGCGACCTCGAAGCCCTCCATGTCGGGCAGCATCACGTCGAGCAGCAGCACGTGCGGGCGCGTGTCGCGCACCTTCGCGAGCGCCTCGGCGCCGGTGCCGGCGGCGTCGACCTCGAAGCCCTCGTAGCGCAGCGCCATCGAGATCACGTCGACGATGTTCGGCTCGTCCTCGACGACGAGCACGCGTGCAGGGCCGCCTCCGTCGTGCGCCATGCGGGGATTCTCGCGGAGAACCCTGGGAGGTTCCTGAGAGAGCTTGGGCTCAGTCCCAGTCCGGCGCCCACGGCGGGTCGGCGGTGCGCAGGTGGCGTCTGGAGAGCGCTGCGACCGTCGCGCGCTCGTCGTCGTCGAGCTCGAAGTCGAACACGTCGAGGTTCTCCGCGCGCCGCTCGTGGCTCGACGCCTTGGGGATCGTGCACACGTTCGGCTGGTCGAGCAGCCAACGCAGCGCGACCTGCCCCGCCGACTTGCCGTGCCGCGCGCCGATCTCCTGGAGGACGCGATCGTCGTGCACGTGGCCGTGCGCGAACGGCGAGTAGGCGGTCAGCAGCAGATCGTGCTCGAGGCACTCGTGCATCACGCGGCCCTGCGGCAGGTACGGGTGGTACTCGACCTGGTCGCAGCAGATCGGCGCGAGCTCGATCGCCTCGCGCAGCAGCTCCGACGGGAAGTTCGACACGCCGATCTGTCCGACGAGCCCCTGCTCGCGCAACGCGTCCATCGCGCCGAGCGTCTCGCGCAGCGGCACCTCGGCGGCGGGCCAGTGGAGCAGCAGGAGGTCGACCCGCTCGACCTGCAGCTCGGCGAGCTGCTCGTCGAAGACGCGCGTGAGCACGTCCGGCTCGGCGTGCTCGTACCAGACCTTCGTCGTCAGCCAGATCTCCTCGCGCGGGACGCCGGAGTCGGTCAGCGCCCGGCCGACCCACGCCTCGTTGCCGTACGCGCGCGCGGTGTCGATGTGGCGGTAGCCGAGCTCGAGCGCGTCGAGCACGCCCACGTAGGCGTCCTCGCCCTCGACGAGCCAGGTGCCGTAGCCGAGCTTCGGCACCTCGACGCCCCGCACCGTCGCGGTCCGCGCCTGTGTCGCCTCGCGTGGCATCGGAACGACCCTACCCGAGCGTGCTGTGCGGGTACCCCGGCCGCGACGGTGGCGGCGGCGGCTGATCGCCTGCCCGGCTTGAGAGCGCCAGCTACTCGCGCGGCCGCACCGCGCCGGTGAAGGGCGTCCAGCGTTCGGAGACGAACGGCTGCGCGGCGCGGTGCAACGTGGGCGCGACGTTCGCGGTGAGCGCGGCGAAGTCCGCGAAGATCGCGCGTACGAGCGTCTCCGCGCCGGCGCCGTCGCCGAATGCGAGCGCGGCGGCGCGGGCGAGTGCCTGCTCCTGCGTGAGCGCCGTGGCGGTGCGCCCCTCCGCCGGAATGGCCGCGAGCGCGACGGAACTCCCGTCGAGGCTGAAGGCGCCCCAACGTGAGACGAACACGAGCACCTCGTCGAAGTGCTCGTGCGCGTCGTCGACCGTGAAGCGCGTGCACAGGCGACCCAGCTGGTAGCTCAGCTCCGACCACGTCAGCTGCGTGAACTGCGCCGGCGTGACCCACAGGAGCGCCGTCGTGACGGCGGTGCCGGGGCTCGGGAAGATCGTCGCCGGCATCGCGCCGTAGAACGCGGGGTGCGCGGCGAAGCCCACGTCGAACTCGTGCAGCCGGCCGGTCACGACGAGCACCGTGCGGTCGACGGGGTCGTCGAAGTGGGCGAACTTGCGCTGCAGCACGTCGGGCGCGGCGTTCGAGCCGATCGCGAGCAGCGGTACGCGGCCGACGTCCGGGTCGCTGTAGCGCTCGATCGTCCGCTCGCGCTCCCGCTCGTCCCGTTCGGCCAGCACCTCGATCTCCCCGTCGGTCAGCAGATAGGAGCCAGCCGGACGCGCCCACGGATAGGCGCATGCCCACGCGAACGCCGCCGCATCCGCCGTGCGTCTCGGCACCTGCGCGATGAACGCGCGCATGTACGCGCGGAAGCGCTCGTCGTCGAGCGCGAGCCGTTCGATCAGCTCTTCCTCCGTGATCGGCGGCGGCCATGCCCCTGACACACGGTCATCGTAGATCCGCTCCGCGGAACGCCGGCGCGGTAGCGTCGGAGCGGTCATGCCCACGCTGTGGACGATC
>CAVYOK010000011.1:0-109641 GCA_963770165.1 uncultured Actinomycetes bacterium | reverse complement strand
CGAAGATCGCGAAGAACCTCGAACGGTTCGCGCAGGCGATCGCCGCGCACGACCGCGAGAACCCGACGCACACAGCGTGGGGGATCGGGCTCGCGCACTTCGACCTGGAGCGGCTGGGCCTCGAGGAGGGCGAGGAGATCCTCCCCGGCATCGTGATCCAGGCCGACAACGGCGTGACCGGCAACTTCCGCGTGCTGTGCGACGGCCAGCACGACGGCGAGCGTGAGGCGGCCGAGGAGGAGGTCGTGGAGGCGGTCGCGACCACCACCGTCGGCGGCGAGCGCTCCGACGACCTCGCGCGCCGCTCGTTCTAGGCAGGCGGACCGCGCGCGACCCGCACGCGCCGGGCGGGGCGTCAGTCGTCGGCGCCCGCCGGCAGCGCGAAGCGCATGACGACGGCCAAGCAGCGGTGCGCGGCCGGCTCGCCGGCACGGACGAGACGCCGCTCGCTCGCTCGCGCGATCCGCGCGACCGCTCTGTCCCAGCGCGCGAGCGCGCGCGTCAGCTCAGCCTCAGCGCGCGCGTCGAGCGTGAGCTCGCGTCGATCGGCGTGCGCGAGCAGCGCGTCGAAGCCGCCGCTCGCCAGCGCCGCCTGCGCCGCACGCCCGACCGCGACCGCCTCGGCGCCGCGACCGGCGGTCGGACGGGCATCCCCGTCGTGATCCCTGCCCTCGACGGCCTCGTCGAGCACCCGGCGGGCGCGGTAGTGGTGCTCGATCGCGCCGCGGCGCTGGGTCCGTCTCGCCAGCTCGATGAAGCCGAGCTGCTCGAGTCGACGCACGTGGTAGCCGATCGTGCCGAGCGGGACGCCCAGCTCCCCCGACAGCTCGACCGGGCTCGCCAGCTCGCGGTCGCGCAGCACGTTGAGGATCCGCACCCGCGTGGGATGGCCGAGCGCCTTGACGACGCGTGCGTCGACCGGATCCGCCTCGAGCTGAGCCGCCACGTCACTCCCCCGGAGCGGGGCGAGCGATGAGCGGCCCTGGCGGACTCGAGACCCGCCAGGGCCGCTGTTCAGCTCGCATACCGGCTCCCACCCGTAGCTAGCGACGGTCGGCCGACGCGGGAGGCGCGGCCAGGCCAGCAGATCCGCGCACCGGGATGGGGGTGTGCGCGGATCGTCCCGGTGCTCGTCGGGGGAATGACGAATGCCGGGTTGGGGGATCGGGGGGGAACGGCAAGCGCGAGGCTGTCATCGTCCGCAATGCTTGGCGCAGCGGCGCGCTCGGTCAAGCCTATGGACGAAGTTTCTGAACTGAATAGAGTGCGCCGGACGACACATATGTAGTGCGTTGCGCCAGGTCCTTGGCGCGGTCTGCGACGCGCTCCGACAGGACCCCGTTACGGTCGCGATCGTGTCGCTCACGGATGCCGTCCTCGCCCTCGTCGCCGAGCGCCGCGGCTATGGCTACGAGCTCGTCCAGCGCTTCGATGCGCGCCTCGGCCCCGCCTGGCAGCTGAACCCGAGCGCCGTCTATCCGGCGCTCGACCAGCTCGAGCGCCGCGGGCTCGTGACGAGCGCGGCGCGACACGGAGGCACCCGCCGCAGCCCGCGGATCGTCTACGCCGCCACGCCGGCCGGCCGCGCAGCGCTGGAGGACTGGCTCGGTGCCGCGAAGGCCCCGCCCGAGCCGGTGCGCGCGGAGCTGCATCTGCGGCTCGCGTTCGCCCAGCGCCGGCACCGCGTCGCGCTGGCCGGACAGCTCTCCTCGCACGCGCGCGCGTGCGAGGAGCTGCTGGCGCGCTACCCGCGCGCGGACAGCGGCCCGGACGCCGCCGACGGCGCAGCGCTGGTCGACGCGGCCGTCGTCGCGCGCCTGCGTGCGGAGCTGGAATGGCTCGCGCACGCGCGCGCGAGGCTCGCATGCGACGCAGGCGCGTGAGACCCGCCTCAGCGCAGCCCCCTCAGGCGGCAGCGACTGGCGCATCGATGCCGGCGCGCGCGGCGATGCGGGCCGCGAGCGAGGCGATCGTCGGACACGCGACCCCGTGCCGCACGCCGGCGCGCAGGACCGCTCCCGCGATCGCGTCGAGCTCGGGCTCCCGACCGGCGGCGACGTCGCGCTGCATCGAGGTGCCGAAGCCGTCGTGGAGCACCTCGAACTCGCCGAACACGACGGCGGGATCGATGTCGGCCCCCTCCGCCCGCGCGACGGCGGCGCCCTCGCGCACGCACGCCTCCAGCTCCGCCCATCGCGCCGGGTCGGAGCGGATCGCGCCGAACGGCGCGTCGTAGGCGGTCGTCATGCACGCCAGCGTGTTGAGCCGCACGAGCTTGCCCCACAGGATGCGCGCCTCGCTCTTGTCGGCGCTCGCGCGCGCCTCGATGCCGGCAGCCTGCAATGCCGCACCGAGCGCGTCGAGCCGCGGGCGCAGCGCGGCGTCGTCGCTCGCCAGCTCGACGAACAGGAATCTGCCGCTCTGCACGACGCGCGCGGGCGCGGGCCGATCGGCCTGCACGCGAATCGTGCCCGCGGCGACGCGCCGGGGGAAGCGCTCCCGCAGCAGCGCCATATGGTCGAAGCCGTTGAGCAGCGGAACGACCACGCCGGGCGCCGCGCTCGGCTCCACGCGCGCGAGCGCGTCGTCCAGCGCGGCCGCCTTCGTCGCGACGACGAGCACGTCGACCGGCTCGGTCAGCCGCGCGACGGCCGTCGGCCGCGCCGTGAAGTCGCCGAGCAGGGTGCTCTGCACCGCGATCCCGTCGCGCGCGATCGTCGCGGCCGTCGCCTCGCGCGCGACGACGGTGACGTCGGCGCCGCTGCGCGCGAGCGCGGCGGCGAGCAGGCCGCCGACGCCGCCGGGGCCGAGGATCGCGATCGAGGGGGAAGCCATCGCCGCGCCAGGCTATCGCGCGTCCGCCTGCCGCCCACAGCCGCTCACGGGTCGAGCAGCACGCCCGGATTCAGGAGCCCGCCGGGATCGACGGCGGCCTTCGCGCCGCGCAGCGCGGCGGCGAACGGCTCCGGCCGCTGCCGGTCGTACCACGGTCGGTGGTCGCGTCCGACCGCGTGGTGGTGCGTGATCGTCCCACCGCCGGCGAGGATCGCGTCGGCGGCGGCGCGCTTGATCGCGTCCCACTGCTCGACCTCCTCGCCCCGGCGGGCCGGGGCGAGCACGGTGAAGTACGGCGCCGCGCCGTCCGGGTAGGCGTGCGTGACGCGGCAGGTGACGATCCCGTCCGCCCCGATGACCTCGCGCACTGCCGCGCGCGTCGCCGCCTTCACCTCGTCCACGAAGCGGTCGAAGCGCTCCCACGTGATCGCCGTCTCGAACGTCTCGCTCAGCACGCCCATCGCGACGAACACGTCGCGCAGGTAGGGCGCGCGCAGGAACGCCTCGCGCCAGGCGCCGGAGGCGCCGCCGCGAGCACCCTCCGCCCGCTCCTCCCACGCGCCTCCGGCCTCGGCGCACAGCGCGAGCGCCGCCGCCATCCGCTCCTCCACGACCCGCTCCCCGCCAGCCGCCTCGAACCCGAGCACGAGCAGCGCGGCCGAGCCGTCGCCGGCGAACGTGAGCGCCGCCTCGCGCGCGTCGACCAGCCGGCAGTTCGACGGCGTGAGGCCGGCCTGCACGACCGCGCGCACCGCAGCGGCGCCGGCGGGAAAGTCGGCGAAGCGCACGGCGCGGCCGGCGCGCGCCGTCGGCTTCGGGCGCACGCGCACCCACGCCTCGGTGATCACGCCGAGCGTCCCCTCGGAGCCGAGCAGCAGCCGGTCGGGGCTCGGGCCCGCGCCGGAGCCGGGCAGGCGGCGCGACTCCCACGCGCCGACGGGCGTGATCGCGCGCACCGACTCGACGAGGTCGTCGATGTGCGTCTCGACGGTCGCGAAGTGACCGCCCGCGCGCGTCGCGATCCAGCCGCCGAGCGTCGAGAGCTGGAACGACTGCGGGAAGTGGCGCAGCGTGAGCCCGTGGGGTGCGAGCTGCTCCTCCAGCCGCGGCCCGAGCGCGCCTGCCTGGATGCGCGCGGCGCCGGCGACGGCGTCGACCTCGAGCACGCGATCGAGCGCGGCGAGCGACAGCGTCACCACCCCGGCGTAGCGGTCCCCGACGCGCGCCTCGACCCCGCCGACGACGCTCGTGCCGCCGCCGAACGGGATCACCGCCGCGCCGACGTCAGCGGCCCACGCGAGCACGGCCTCCAGCTCCGCCTCGTCGCGCGGGCGCGCGACGACGTCGGGCGCGTGCTCGATCCGCCCGCGGAACGCGCGCACGACGTCGCGGTAGGCGCGGCCGTATGCGTGGCGCACGCGCTCGTCGCGCTCGTCCGTGCAGATCTCGGCGAGCGCCGCCGGCGGCGGGAGCCGCGAGGCCGGCAGCTCGATCGCCTCCAGCGGCACCGGCCGCTCGGTCTCGGGATCGCCGAAGCCGAGGTGCTGCGCGAGCCCGCCGGCCGCCTCCCGCACCTGCTCGGGCGAGAGCGCCTCGTCGGCGTATCCCCAGCCCCAGTGGCTGCGCGTGCGGACGGTCATGCGGACGAACGCTACGGCCCTGGGCCGGCAGGAGAGCCGGTTTCGCGCTCCGGCCGTCGCGAGCGCCCGCCTGCGCGCGACGTATCCTGTCTAGGTGTCCTCCACCAACGGCCTCCTGCTCGCCCGCGGCCCGTGGTCGCCCGAGCAGGTGACGGCCGCCTGGCGCGAGGACGCGTTCGAGCCCGTCGCCGCCGACACGGCAGCCGCCGACGCCGCGCTCGCGGCGCTGCGCGAGCGCGGCTCGCCGAGCCACGACGGCCTCGCCGCGCGGCTGGTCGGCTTCGAGCACCACGCCGAGGGGCTGCGGCTCGAGCTGCAGCCGGCGCGCTGGTCGCTGCGGCTCGTCGGCAGCCAGGCGACGCGCAGCGTGTCGGTGCTGTGCGTCGTGCGCGACGCCGACGGGCGCTGGCTCGCCGGCCGCCGCGCGCCGTGGCTCGCGACGTGGACCGGGCGCTGGACGCTCGGCGCCGCCGGCGCCGTGGAGGTCGGCGAGCAGCCGGTCGACGCGATGGTGCGCGAGCTGGAGGAGGAGTGGTCGGTCGCCCCCGCGCGGCTGAGCGTCGAGGCGCTCGCCGAGACGCCGAACGGACTCGTGTTCGTCGTCGGGATGGCGTGGCTCGCTATGGGCGCCGAGGCGGTGCCGGACAACGAGCACGACGCGCACGCCTGGTGGCCGGCCGACGTCGCCGCCTGGCCCGGCGAGGCCGACGAGACGGTGCGGCGGATGGCCGCGCTGCTCGCCTGATGCGCGACTTCCCGTCGTTCCGCCTGCTCGAGACGATGTCGTTCGTCGCCTCGGCGGTCTACGCCGGCCTGCTGCTGTTCTGGCTCGGACCGGAGGTGCCGACCGCGACGACCGTGCTCGGCTGGACGCACGGCCTGCTGTGGATCGCGCTGTCGCTGCTGTCGCTCGTCGCCGTGCGCAGAGGGACGATTCCGTTCTGGCTTGCCGTGACGGTCGCCGTCGTGGGCGGAATCGGCCCGTTCGCCGGGACGATCGGTTTTCTGGTCGAGAGCCGGCGTCGCGGCCGCATCGGCGCGCCCGTCTAGCGCAAGTCCGTCCGGAAGGCAAATCGCTATTGTCAGCCGACAGGATGCCAGTCGACACGACGACTCAGGTCGTGATGCCCCAGATGGGCGATTCCGTCGCCGAGGGCACGATCCTGGAGTGGCACAAACGCGAGGGGGACCACGTCGAGGCCGACGAGACGCTCGTCGACATCTCGACCGACAAGGTCGACGCCGAGGTGCCAGCCGGCGTCTCCGGCACCGTCGTCAGACTGCTGGCCGCCGAGGGTGACACGGTCGCGGTCGGCAGCGTGCTTGCGGAGATCGCGCCAGCGAACGGCTCGGTCGCTCCGACTGGCGGCAACGGCGGCGCGCCAGCCGCCGAGGCGCCCGCTCCCGAGGCCGACGTCGGCGAGGCGCAGACGCTCGAGATCGTCATGCCGCAGATGGGCGAGTCGGTCACCGAGGGCGTCGTGCTCGAGTGGCACAAGGGCGTGGGCGACGCGATCGCCGCCGACGAGACGCTCGTCGAGATCTCGACCGACAAGGTCGACGCCGAGGTGCCCGCGCCCGCGAGCGGCACCGTCACCGAGCTGCTCGTCGAGCCGGGCGAGACGGTCACCGTCGGGCAGGTGCTCGCGCGCATGAGCGCCGGCGCCGGTGCGGCGGCCGCCGCGAGCCAGGCGGCGCCCACCGCGACGAACGGCGCCGCGGCCGCGCCCAGCGCACCGCCCCCGCGCCGGCCGCCGATGGCGACGCGAACGCCACCCCGCTCGCACGCCGCGCCGCCGCGGCCCACGGCGTCCCGCTCGAAGGCGTCGCCGGCAGCGGCCCGGGCGGCCGCATCACGAAGGACGACGTGCTGGCGGTCGCCAACGGGACCGCCGCGCCCGCACCCGCCGCCGCGAAGCCGGCCGGCGCGCAGCCGCTCAAGGGCGGCGCGGCGAT
This sequence comes from uncultured Actinomycetes bacterium, assembly GCA_963770165.1. Taxonomy (GTDB): domain Bacteria; phylum Actinomycetota; class Thermoleophilia; order Solirubrobacterales; family Solirubrobacteraceae; genus Conexibacter. Next base: position 103,210 of record CAVYOK010000011.1, on the reverse strand, counting down.
GCTCGCGAGATACATGGACGACAGCCGCTCGATCCCGACGGCGACGTCGTTCCGCACACTTACGGTGTCTGTACTCGACGCGCGACGCAAGCAGCTCAAGGAAGCGGGCCTCAAGGTCTCCTTCACGCACCTGATCGCCTACGCGATCGCGCAGAGCGGGCGCGGAGATGCCCGTGATGGCGCATCACTTCGCCGAGATCGACGGCAAGCCGCACCGCGTCGACGACGGCGCCGTGAACCTCGGCCTCGCCGTCGACGTCGAGAAGAAGGACGGCACGCGCACGCTGATGGTGCCGGTCATCAGAGGGGCAGACACGCTCGACTTCAAGGCGTTCCTCGCCGCCTACGACGCGCTCGTCGAGAAGGCGCGCACGAACACGCTCACGGCGGACGATCTCACCGGCGGCAACATCACGCTCACGAACCCGGGCGGCATCGGCACGATCGCGTCCGTCCCGCGGCTGATGGTCGGCCAGGGCACGATCATCGCGACCGGCTCGATCGCCTATCCCGTCGGGCTCGGCGAGATCGGCTCACAGATCGGCGCCGAGAAGGCGATGACGATGACGTCGACGTACGACCATCGCATCATCCAGGGGGCGGAGTCGGGTCGCTTCCTGCAGCTGATCGAGCGCTACCTGCAGGGCGAGAACGACTTCTACGAGGGTGTCTTCTCGTCGCTCGGCGTCGCGCTCCCGTCGCTGCCGTCGAAGCCTGCGGTCCAGCTCGCCACGGCACCTGCGCCGGTCGCTCCTGCGGCGCCCGGCGCTCCCAGCGAGGAGCTGCTGCAGGCGGTCCAGGCGGCCGTGTCGTTGATCAAGGCCTACCGCACGCATGGCCATCTCGCCGCGCGCCTCGACCCGCTCGGCGCCGAGCCGGTCGGCGACCCGGCGCTCGACACCGCACCGCTCAGACTGACGCCGCAGCTGATGGCGCAGATCCCCGCGCGGATCCTGCGCATCGGCGTCCCCGGCGCGACGTTCGCCGACGCGCTGCCGCACTTGAGAGAGACCTACTGCGGCACGATCGCGTACGAGATCGAGCACATCTCCAGCCATCGCCAGCGCATGTGGCTGCGCGAGAAGATCGAGACCGGCGCCTTCCGCCAGCCGCTCACGACGGAGGAGCGCAAGGCGCTGCTCACGCGTCTGATCGAGGTCGACGCGCTTGAGCGCTTCATGCACAAGGCATACCTCGGGCAGAAGCAGTTCTCGATCGAGGGGCTCGACATGACTGTCCCGATGATCGACGAGCTGGTCCGCCTCGCCGGCGGGAACGGCGGGCGCGAGGTCGTGATCGGGATGGCGCACCGCGGCCGCCTCAACGTGCTCGCGCACAACCTCGGCCGCTCCTACGGCTCGATCTTCGCCGAGTTCGAGGGCCAGACGACGCTCGACGTGATCACCTCGATCCCGCAGGGCGGCACCGGCGACGTCAAGTACCACCACGGCGCGCGCGGCACGCACGAGCTGCCCGACGGCAGCTCGCTGGTCGTGCGGCTGGAGTCGAACCCGAGCCACCTCGAGTACGTCGGCCCGGTCGGCATCGGCGCCACGCGCGCCGCGCAGACGACGCGCCAGGGCCCGCACGCGACGCAGGACACGGACGCGGCGCTGCCGGTGATCCTGCACGGCGACGCCGCCTTCCCCGGCCAGGGCGTCGTGGCGGAGACGTTCAACCTGCAGGCGCTCGACGGCTACACCGTCGGCGGCACCGTCCACCTGATCCAGAACAACCAGGTCGGCTTCACGACGGATCCGGACGACGCGCGCTCGACGCGCTGGGCCTCTGACCTCGCGAAGGGCTTCGACGTGCCGATCATCCACGTCAACGCCGACGACGTGGCGGCCTGCGTCGCGGCCGCGCGGCTCGCGCACGCCTACCGCCAGGAGTTCGGTCACGACGTGCTGCTCGACCTGATCGGCTACCGCCGCTTCGGCCACAACGAGGCGGACGAGCCGGCGTACACGCAGCCGGAGATGTACACGAAGATCAGAGAGCACCCGACGCCGCCGCAGATCTATGCGCGTCAGCTGATCGACGAAGGCGTCGTGACGCAAAACGAGGTCGACGCGATGACGGACGCCGTCTGGCAGCGACTGAGCGAGCAGCACCAGCAGCTGAAGGCGCGCCTGTCGGCCGCGACGCCGGTCGAGCAGGGCACCGGCGAGTACCAGCTCGATCGCACGCCGTCGCCAGACGTCGCGACCGCGGTCGACGCGGGCAGCCTGCGCGAGCTGAACGAGGCGCTGCTGCGCGTGCCGGACGGCTTCGACGTCCACCCGAAGCTCAAGCGCCCGCTCGAGCAGCGGCGCGACGCGCTCGGCGCCGACGGCGGCATCACATGGGCGCACGCCGAGTCGCTCGCGTTCGCCTCGCTGCTGACCGAGGGCACGCCGGTCCGCCTGACCGGCCAGGACGCCGAGCGCGGCACGTTCAGCCAGCGCCACCTCGTGCTGCACGATCCGAAGACCGGGCAGGAGTACTGCCCGATCCAGCACCTCCCGGGGGCGCTCGCGCCGATGGAGCTGCACAACAGCCCGTTGTCGGAGATGGCCGCGCTCGGCTTCGAGTACGGCTACTCGCAGGAGGGCCCCGAGACGCTCGTGCTGTGGGAGGCGCAGTTCGGCGACTTCGTCAACAGCGCGCAGGTCATCATCGACCAGTTCATCGTCTCGGGCCTCGCGAAGTGGGGTCAGTCGACGCGTCTCACGCTGCTGCTGCCGCACGCGTACGAGGGCTCGGGCCCGGAGCACTCCTCCGCGCGCATGGAGCGCTGGCTGCAGCTCGCCGCCGAGGGCAACATCCGCGTCGCGTACCCCTCGACGCCGGCGCAGTACTTCCACCTGCTGCGGCGCCAGGCGAAGATCGCCAAGCAGCGCCCGCTGATCGTCATGACGCCGAAGTCGCTGCTGCGCCTGTCGCAGGCGACGAACCGCATCGAGCATCTCGCGGAGGGCCAGTTCTACCCGGTGCTGGCGGAGCCGCGCGTCGACGTCGAGAAGGTCACGCGGCTGATCCTGTGCTCCGGCAAGGTCTACTACGACCTCGTCGGCGCAGAGGAGCGCACGGACAACGAGGGCGTCGCGATCGGCCGCGTCGAGCTGCTGTATCCGTTCCCGCAGACGCAGATCCTCGAGCTCGTCGGCAGCTACCCGAACCTGAGAGAAGTCGTGTGGCTGCAGGAGGAGCCGCGCAACATGGGCGCCCGCGCGCACATGTCCCCGCGCCTCATGCAGATCCTGCCGCGCGAGCTGAAGTTCGGCTACATCGGCCGTCCCGAGCGCGCCTCCACAGCCGAGGGCTACCCGGCCGCGCACGCTCAGGAGCAGCGCCGCATCGTGCAGACCGCTTTCGATCTCTCCCGCCCGGTCGGGATGTATCCGCAGAAGCTGCCGGGTGAGCGGTAGCGTCCGCGAGCGGGCGATCCTGGAGCGCGTCCGCGCGACGCCGGAGGGCTTCGTGCGCAGCTACGGCGACGTCTCGCCTGGCGCGCCGCGCGTCGCCGGCGCGGTGTTGAGCGACTGCACCGATCCGTCGGTTCCGTGGCATCGCATCGTGCGCGCCGACGGCTCGCTCGCGAAGGGCGCACGCCAGCGGGCGCTGCTGGAGGCGGAGGGCATCCCGTTCAGGGGCGAGCGCGTCGACATGCGCGCGGCGCGGCTGCCGGACTGACGATGTGGCTCCAGCGCGAGATCCGGCTCGAGGCGCGCCCGCGCGGATTTCATCTCGTGACACGAGAGATCGTGCAATCGCTCCCCGACCTTGCGGAGCTGCGCGTCGGCCTGCTGCACCTGCACATCCTCCACACGTCCGCGTCGCTGACGCTCAACGAGAACGCGAGCCCGGACGTGCGGCGCGACTTCGCGAGCTGGTTCGACCAGGCTGTGTCCGAGGACGCGCCGTACTGGACGCACACGCTGGAGGGCTCGGACGACATGCCGGCGCACGTGAAGGCGTCGCTGCTCGGCCCTTCGCTGACGCTGCCGATCGCCGCCGGCCGGCTGGCGCTCGGCACGTGGCAGGGGATCTACCTGTGCGAGCACCGCGACCACGGCGGCGTGCGGCGGCTCGTCGCGACCGCGTTCGGCGAGCGGGCGAGCGCGTGACGCTCGCGCTCAGGCGAACAGCGTGAGGTCCGGCTCGCGCTCGCCGCGCAGCACCGCGAGGTCGACCTCGACGCATGCGATCCCGCGACTCTCCGCCAGCACGCGCGCCTGCGGCTTGATCGCCTGTGCGGCGAGCACGCCGCGGCAGTCGGCCATCGCCGGGTCCAGCCGGATCCGCTCGAGGTAGCGCGTGAGCTGCTCGACCGCGTCGATCGTGCCGACGCGCTTGATCTCGACGGCGATCCAGCAGTCCTCCTCGTCGCGGCACATCAGGTCGACCGGCCCGATGTCGGTCGCCCACTCGCGGCGCACGAGGCGGAAGCCCCCGCCGCACCACTGCGGCTGCTCGGCCAGCAGCTCCTGCAGATGCGCCTCGACGCCGTCCTTCTCCAGCGCCGCCGCCTCGCCCATGTCGTGCGTGACGTCGGAGAGCACCTCGGCGATGCGGATGTCGAGGCGGTCCTCCGCGGCGCCCGCGAACTTGCGCACGACGATCTGATCGTCCGCCTCCTCGATCACGCACGGCGGCGTCATCCAGTTGCTCGGCTTGTAGGAGCCGTGGTCGGCGTGCACCATCACCGAGCCGTCGGCCTTGATCATGATCAGCCGCAGCGCCTCGGGCAGGAGCGCGTCGAGACGGCCCGTGTAGCGGACCTCGCAGCGGGCGACGATCAGGCGCACGCGCCGCAGGGTACGTTGGCCGACGGATGCGTGCGCTGACCAGGACGGTCAGGAACAGAACCGCTCGCACATGCCCGTTCATATGATCGCCGACATGCCGACCCCGCCCCTGCCCGACGAGCCCGCGCCGCTCGCCGACGGGCAACGGCTCGCCGCGCTTGAGCGCATCACGGACGCGGCGCTGGCGTCGCTCTCGATCGACCAGCTGCTGCGCGAGCTGCTGCTGCGCATCAGCGAGATCCTCAGCTCCGACACCGCGGCGATCCTCCTGCTCGACGACACGGGCGCGGTGCTGCACGCGCGCGCCGCGAAGGGGATCGAGGAGGAGGTCGAGCAAGGCGTCAAGGTCCCCGTCGGCCGCGGCTTCGCCGGGCGCATCGCGGCCGAGCGGCGCGCGATCGTGATCGAGGACGTCGACCACGCCGACATCCTCAACCCGATCTTGCGCGAGAAGGGGATCCGCTCGCTGCTCGGCGTGCCGCTGCTGGTCGAGGAGCGCGTGCTGGGCGTGCTGCACGTCGGAAGCCTCGTGCACCGCCGCTTCACCACCGAGGAGGCCGCGCTGCTGCAGCTGGCGGCCGACCGCGCCGCGCTCGCGATCGAGCACGCCACGCTGTACGAACAGCGCCAGCTGGCGGAGGCGCTGCAGCGGCGCCTGCTGCCGACCGACCTGAGCGGCACCGGCGGGATGCAGCTGGCGAGCCGCTACCTGCCGGCGAGCCGCGAGAGCCTCGGCGGCGACTGGTACGACGCGTTCGCGATCGGCACGGGACAGGTCGTCGTCGCGATCGGCGACGTCGTCGGCCACGGCATGCCGGCGGCGGCTGTGATGGCGCAGCTGCGCACGGCGCTGCGCGCCTACGCCGTCGAGGGCCATGCGCCCGGACAGGTGCTGGAGCTCGTGAACCGGCTGATGGCGGGAGTCGGCCCGAGAGCGATGACGACGCTGGCGTACGCGCTGATCGACACCGAGCGCGCGACGCTCGAGCTGGTCGTCGCCGGGCATCCCCCGCCGCTGCTGATCTCGCCGGCCGGCGAGGCGAGCTTCCTCGATGCCGCCGCGGGGATCCCGCTCGGAGTCTCGGATCTCGCGCGCTACCGGAGCGAGACGTTCGCGTTCGAGCCCGGCGCGACGCTGTTGCTCTACACGGACGGGCTCGTCGAGTCGCGCACGGAGCCGATCGACGCCGGGCTCGAGCGGCTGCGCTCGCTAGCGAGCGGGAACGGCAGCGTCGAGGCGCTCTGCGCGAAGGTCGTCGCACGGCTGGTGCCGGACGAGCGCCACGACGACGTGGCGCTCCTGGCGGCGCGCGTCGAGCCGGTGCCGGAGCAGCTCAGCGGCCGCTGGCCGGCCGAGCGCCGCGTGCTCGCCGGCGTCCGTCAACTGCTGCGCCGCTGGCTCGAGAAGCGCGGCGCGACCACCGACGAGATCTACGACATCGTGGTCGCCTGCCAGGAGGCATGCGCGAACGCCGTCGAGCACGCCTACCGCCCCGGACGGCACTCGTTCGCGCTCGACGCGACATATGATCGCGGCCGCGTACGCGTCATGATCCGCGACGAGGGCCGGTGGCGGCCGCCGCGCGGCACGCACCGCGGTCGCGGCGTGATGATGATGCGACGGCTGATGGACACCGTCGACATCGAGCACACCGACGAGGGCACGACCGTCGTGCTGGAGCGCGCGTTGGGAGCGGAGGCCGCATGAGCCTGCTCGCGCGCGTGGTCGAGGAGCAGCGCGACGACGTCTCGATCGCCGCGATCGAGGGCGAGATCGACGCCTCGAACGTGCACGAGATGGGCGAGCGCCTGCGGGCGCTGTTGTCGAATCGCAGCACGCTGCTCGTCGTCGACCTGAGCGACACGACGTATCTCGACAGCGCGGGGATCAACATGCTGTTCGAGCTGTCCGGCGAGCTGACCAATCGCCAGCAGAGGCTGCGGCTCGTCGTGCCGGCCTCGACGCCGGTCCTGCGGATGCTCACGATCGCCGGCCTGAGCGGCGTCGTCCCGACGCACGAGACGCGCGCGTCGGCGCTCGCACAGCCCTGACGCACGGTTGGCGCCTCCTCACCCGCTGCTTTACGATGTGACTGCCGGTGATCGCCACCGCTGACATCACAGGCCGCACCGCGGCCACTCCTGCGCGAAGACGCGCGTTCGTCGTGTCTCGAAGACGCACGTTCGTCGCGTCCTACTCGTGATGCACCGAGCGCCGCTCGTCGCAGGCCGGTAGGCCTGGCGGACGAGCCGCTCTCACCGCCGTCAGCTCGTCAGCTCGTTTCGACTCAGGAGATCGCCACACCCATGTCCGCCACCGCTTCCACTGACACCACGGCCGTCCGCACGCCCGCCCCGCTGATCTGGCCCGAGCGCGACAACCACACGCTCACGTGCGTCGACCTCGACCCGCAGCTGTCCAAGAGCGTCGAGGCGCTGCGCCCGCAGCTGCGCCAGCTCGCCGCGCTCGGCGACTCCCTGCGCGCGCTGCAGGCGCTCGACGGATCGTTCGTGCACGACGGCCACGCGCTCGCCCTCGCGAAGGCCTCGGCCGAGCTGCTGGAGGAGATCGCCGGCTCAGACGCCGTCTCGTCCGAGCAGCGAGCGATCCAGCGCCGCCGTGCAGCCGCGCTGGCCGAGCTGCGGCACGATCAGCAGATCGCGCACGACGAGGCGGCGCTCTCGACGCCGCAGTCGCTGACCGTGATCGCGGGGCCGATGTGCACGTTCCGCAACAAGACGCGCACGCCGCTGCACTCGGTCGTCGCGTGCACGGCGCACCAGCGTGGCGATGAGCTGATCGCGGCACTCGACGCCTCCTCGCGGGAGGCGCTGGAGGAGGTCAACCGACTGTGCGGCACCGAGGACGTGTCGGTCGGCGGCGTGTTCGCGATGCAGGTGACGGACCTGATCGCGATGGGCGGCGAGTCGAACGCGTTCCCGAAGCACTTCGCGTACTTCCTGCCGGAGGACGAGGGCGCCGGCTACGGCGAGGTCTTCAACAAGACGATCCTCTTCCGCAACGTCTACGGCCTGCGCTACGAGTACATCTCGAAGCCGCTCGGCGAGGCGCTGCTGAGGGGCCACAAGCCGGGCGCCGACGTCGACGTTCGCGACGTGCTGATCACCTGGATGCGCGGCCACGACATCGCGCACGCGGTGCAGACGCCGCGCGCCGGCAAGCTCGGGCCGAAGGACGTCGGCCACGAGCCGTGGTACTCGCTGCAGGAGGCGATAGCGGACGCGTTCGGCAGCGCGATGGCGTTCATGCCGACATGGCTCCAGCATGCCGGCTGCTCGCTCGACGACATGGTCGCCGTCTACCTCGCCGAGGCGCTGCACTACCTGCGCCGCGGGCCGTGGAACTGGGGCGACGCCGGCGCCGGCTGCGTCGAGCTGAGCTTCCTCGCCGAGAACGGCTTCATCGACGTCGACGCCGAGGGCACGATCGCGTGGGAGACCGATCGCGTCGTCGAGGGGATGCTGCAGATGTGCGCTGTGCTTGAGCGCGACGTCGTGTCCTCGCACGACGCTGCCTCCGTGCAGGCGATCCTCGACCGCTACGGCTGGCGCGAGGACAGCGTGCTGGCGCCGACCCTGCGCAAGATCCGTGTTGAGCTCGGCGGTGTGCCGACCTCGATCGCGTATCTGTAGCTCCTGGGCGTCAGCGCTGGTGGCAGGCGGCGAGGCGCCGAGCTTTGGCCTGCGAGGCCCTGAAACAGAGACCTCGCAGACCAAACTCGCGCCTCGCGCCGTCAGCAGCGTCTGGCTGACGAGCGTTGCTCAGGCGCGGATGGGAAGCGGCTCGACCTCGAACAGGCCTTGTGTCTCCTCCAGCTTGCGCAGGTGCTCGTAATCGCGGCGGAGGATGTCGCGGTCGGGGTCTACGAGGTAGACCATGCCGGGGCAGGAGAAGAGGTCGATGGTCGGGGTGATCTCGTCGCCCGGCTGGGCCATCGCGATCGAGCCGGCGAATGACGGAAGCGCCTCGACCTTCCGCATGCCCGCGTCGGAGACGACGCGCCCGGCCTGGTGCGAGATCAGCATCACGCAGCGTGAGGCGGCTCTCAGCTCGTACGGCTGCGCCGCACGCCGCTCCACCGACGACGGGTCGAGGTAGGCGTCGACCGTCACGGTCACGTGCGAGGGCGTGCAGCGGTCGATCACGTCGTCGCGGATCGAGCCGTGCAGGCGCGCGCCGCACTCGACGAGCACGGGCCCGTCGCTCGTCAGCATCACCTCGGTGTGCGCCGGGCCGTAGCTGATCCCGAGCGCGTCGAGCACCGCGTGCACGTACGGGATCACCTGGTCCTGCTGCTCGCCGCGCGCGTCGAGCAGCTCCTCGAAGTCGTACGCGAGGTTGCCCTCGATGCGGCGCTTCGTGTCGCGCCAGCACTCGGAGACGTGGTGGACGCCGTCCCAGCTGATCGAGTCGGTGAACAGCTGCGTGCCTCTGAGCATTTCCTGCACGAGCAGCTGTTCGTTGGCGCCCTGGAGCGCGTTCGGGCGGCCGAGCAGCTCGCCGAAGGCGCGGCGGAGCGCGTCGGGCGTCTCGCACAGGGAGACCCCGTCGGTGCCGGCCGAGTCGAGCGGCTTGACGACGACCGGCCAGTCGCCGCGCTCGCTCGCCCACGCGACCGCCTCCTCGGCGTCGCCCGTCTTGACTTCCTGCACGGCGCGCAGGCCGGCGCGCCGCAGCGCGTTCGCCATCTCGTGCTTGTCGCGGCGCGCGCGGCTGAGCGCGGTGCCGTTCGACGGCAGCCCGAGCCGCTCGGACAATGCGTCGCTCAGCAGCACGCCCGGCTCGGAGCCGACGACGACGAACGCCGGCTCGTAGGCCGCCACGCGCTCCGCGGTCGCCTCGAGGTCGCCGGCATGGACTACGTTCTCGACGAAGTCCCCACGTCTGAGGCGATCGATGTAGAAGGGCGACTCGTTGGGGTTCGACTGCACGTGCACGACGTCGAGCCCGGCCGCCTTGAAGCGCGGCGCCAGTCTCGCGCCGGTCGAGTACGCGTCGACGACGACGGCCACCCGCCGCCCCTCCCCGCCGAGCGGAGCCGCGCCGCTCACGCTCTCGCCACCAGCACGAGCCGGTCCTCCGGGCGCTTCTCCCCGCCGCCGAAGTCGCCGTAGCCCTGGATGTCGATGAAGCCGACCTCGGCGAACATCGCCATCAGGTCCTCTCTCTCGTACATGCGGATGCGCGAGTGCACGACGTCGTCGCCCAGCTCGTATCTGACGTGCAGTCTGCCGGTCGAGAAGTCGACGGTGAGCGTCTCCTTCACGTCGTTCGTCCAGCGCACGACCGGTCTCTCGTCGCTTCTGAGGCGGAAGCGCGAGCGCTCGAGGTCGGACAGCTGCATCACGATCCAGCCGCCCGGCTTCAGCATGCCGTGGAAGACGCGCAGCATGTCGAGGTCCTCCGCCTCGGTCGCGCCGTAGCCGTAGGACGAGTAGACGCTCACGAGCACGTCGAACGGACCGAGCCCGGCCGGCAGCGGCTGCGTGAGGTCGTGCAGGACGTAGCGCGGCCCGGGCGAGCGCTTCTCCGCCTCCGCCAACGCGGCCGGCGAGATGTCGATGCCGGTGGCCTCCATCCCGAGGCCCTGCAGCGCGGCGCAGAAGCGCCCGAAGCCGCAGCCGGCGTCGACGACCGTCGTGCCCGGTCTCAAGCCGAGCAGCTCCACCATCGCTGCCGCGTCCTCAACGGTCGTGTCGTAGCTGCCGAGCGCGGCGGCCACGCGCATGAACGCCGGGCCGTAGGTGTCGACCTCGTTGAGGACGTTCTCGCTCGTCGGTGCGCGCTCGTCGGTCATGTCCCCTGCTTCCTAGCGGATTCCGGCGGACGCCGTCTCGGCGCGGCGCAGCGCCTCCGCCCGCGCGGCCTCCGCGCCTCCCCGCACGAGCCCGAGCGCGCCGAGCCCACTCGTGAGGATCGCGCGCATCACGCGACCGACGCGCGCGTCGTGGGCGCCGTCGAGGTACCAGCCGCTGAGGTGGCCGACGTAGCGGACGTACTTGAGCAGGTCGAGGTCCCCCAGCGCGACGGCCAGGTTGCGGCGGTGGATCTGCGCCTGCAGCACGATGTGGCGATACGCCGGGTCCTCCGGCGCGGGGTCGGGCGCGCCGTCGTTGGCCGCGTCCCACGCCTTCGCCCACGCGAGCGCGATCCGCCAGCCAATGTTGTGGTCGGCATCCAGGAAGCGGTCGACCGAGGGCATCACGAGCCCCTTGTGGACCGGCTTGTCGAGGCAGTACCCGAGCACCGCGATCGCGACGAGGTCGTCGGGAGCCATCGACGGCTCACCGGCGATCGCGAGCGCCTCTACCTCGGGTCGCGCGGCCAACTCGTCGAGCAGCTCGTCGACGAGCTGCGCCGTGCCCTTCGAGGAGCTCAGCTCGCCGTCGACCTCCGAGGAGACCATCCCGTGGACGATGTGCCGGCTCGGCAGCACGCGGCGCTCGGGCTCGAGTCTGGCGAGCAGCTCCTCGGTGTAGATGACGTGGGCCTTCCACTCGTCGCCCGAGAGGTGGATCAGGTCGGTTCCGGTCGGCTCCGCGAGCATCATGTCGAGCCACATCGCGACGACCCGCAGGTGGTGCGTCGGAAAGCCGTCGGCGCGCGTGAGCGGCATCACGGGGTAGTTGTCGTCGCCGGTGCGGTAGGCGATCGTCCCGCCCTCCTCGGCGACGAACACGCCGCGCTCGACGCCGAGCCGCGCGACCTCCTGCGTGCGCGCGGTGCGCTCGGAGTCGTAGATGATCCGCTCGAAGTCGATCCCGAGCCGTGCGAGCGTGTCGTTTTGGCCCGCGACCGCCCAGTCGCGCACCGTGCGCCACACCGCGGTCGCGTGCGGATCCTCCGCTGTGACGCCGTCGAGCAGCCGCTGCGCGTGGTCGTCGATCTGGTGCAGGTCACGCGCGACCGGCGCGTCCTCGTCGGCCACCTCGCCGACCGGCGCCTCCTCGCGCACGTAGCGCGCGTACAGCTCGCCGACGAAGTGGTCACTCTTCTTGCCGGCGGTCTCCGGCGTCGCCGGCGCGGCATATCTCTCCCAGCCGGCCATCGCCTCGCCCATCGAGCGGCCGGCGTCGCCGATGTGCGACTGGCGCTCGACGTGTGCGCCGGCGGCGCGCAGCGCCATCGTCACCGCCTGCCCGAGCGCGATGTTGCGCAGGTGCCCGACGTGCAGCGCCTTCGTCGCGTTCGGGTCGCAGAAGTCGACTATGGCCCGCGTGCCGGCGCGCAGGTCGTCGGTCTCCATCCCGGTGAAGCGGCCGGCCTCCAGGCCCGTGCCCGTGGCCGCGATCCGCTCGTCGGCGTAGCGCATCAGGAAGCGCTGGCCCTCCTGCTCGACGGACGCGATCGCCGGGTCGGTCTGCAGCGCCTGCAACGCGGCCGGCGCGGCCTCGGGCCGCAGCGCGATCGCGCTCACGTCGGCGCCGGCGTCCGCTCTGAGGATCGGCACGACACGGAACGCGGCTGGATCGACGGAGCGCAGCGTCGCCTCGACGGCGTCGAGCAAGTTGTCCTTCACGTGCCCGCCCCCATGTCAGCACGCGAGACGGGGCTCGAACCCGCAACCATCGGCTTAGAAGGCCGGTGCTCTACCAATTGAGCTACTCGCGCATGCGGCTGGAGTCTACTCACGACGCGACGCTCTCCGCGGGCAGGACGCGCGGCGCGCGCTCGCGCAGCGCGCCCAGCAGCGAGAGCACCTCGGGGTCGCGGCCGAGCGTCAGCGCGTGCTCTGAGGCCGCGATCGCGTCGCTCACGCGGTCCGTGCGCGCGAGCGCGTGCGCGTAGCGGGACCAGGCCGTCGCCGACTCCGGCGCGAGCAGCGTCGCGGCCTCGCAGGCGGTCACCTCGGCGCCGACGTCGCCGGTGAGCTGGTGGACGAGCGCGAGGTCGAGCAGGCCCTCGACCGTCGGCGCGATCCCGCGCGCGCGCTCGAGCGCCTCGCGTGCGCCGTCGCGGTCGCCGAGGCGCAGACGCAGGCGCCCGAGCCGCTCCCAGGCGGAGGCGTCGCCCGGCGCGGCCGTCGTCTCTCTGAGCGCCGCATCGCGCGCGAGGTCGTACGCGCGCATGTCCTCGTAGATGCGGGCCGCGAAGCGATACGGCGTGGGGCGCTCGGGCTCGGCGCGCGCCCAGTCGCGCACGGCGCGAGCGGCGGCGGGCAGGTTGCCCGCCTGCCAGAAGGCGACGGTCAGCTGGCGCAGCACGACCGGATTGCGCGGATCGGCGTCGCGCGCATACACGAGCCGCTGCGCGGCCAGCTGCGGGTTGCCCTCGGCGAGCGCGTGGCGCGCGGCGGTCATGAAGCGCTCGACGCGCTCCGCCGCCGGGTCGGGCTTCGAGAAGTCGACGAAGTGCAGCGTGCCGGCGGGGATCGTGCGAATCCCGTGCTGGAACTTCACGCGCGCCCACTGCTGCGTGTCGTCCCCCTCGCCGGAGAAGTAGATGCCCGTCACCGAGCCGACGCCCCACTCCGGGTAGGCATTGCAGCGCGCGTAGCGGTGGACGACGGAGTGGTCGGGGACGCGTGAGCCGAACGGGTCGTGCTTCGCCTGCTCCTCCGACTGCTCGGCCGCACGCTGCTGCTCGGCGTAGGCGCGCGCGCCCTCCTCGGCGCGGCGCTTGCGCGCGGCGGCCGCCGCGACCTTGACGGCGTTGTTCGAGACCTTGCCGCCGCGCGAGGTCTCGGCCAGCCGCTCGAGCTGGTCGGCCGCCTCGTTGATCGCCTGCAGGTGGCGCTGGTGCTCGTGCTGACGTCCGGGCGGCGCGATGTCCGGGTGCCAGCGCTTCGCCATCTTGCGACGCGCGAGCTGAACCGCCCGCTTGTCGAAGGGCGGCTCGAGCTCCAGCAGCAGGATCGCCTGCTCGACGTCGAACACCGTGACCATGACCGTCTGAGGGTAGCGGCGGCGCCCGCGCCGGGGGCTCTATCCTCCCCGCTCATGTCGGCCCAGTACATCTTCACGATGCACCGCCTGTCGCGGTCGTTCCCGCCCGACAAGGAGGTGCTGAGAGAGGTCTCGCTGTCGTTCTACCCGGGCGCGAAGATCGGCGTGCTCGGTTACAACGGCGCCGGCAAGTCGACGCTGCTGCGGATCATGGCCGGGCTCGACACGGAGTACCGCGGCGCCGCCCAGCTGGCACCGGGCGCGGCCGTCGGCCTGCTGGAGCAGGAGCCGCAGCTGGACCCGGCGAAGGACGTGCGCGGGAACGTGGAGGACGGCGTCGCCGAGCTGCGCGGCCTGCTCGACCGCTTCAACGAGCTGTCGATGAACTACTCGGACGAGACGGCCGACGAGTTCGCGCGCCTGCAGGAGCAGATCGACGCAGCCGACGCCTGGAACCTCGACACGATGCTCGACACGGCGATGGACGCGCTGCGGCTGCCGCCCGGCGACGCCGACGTGACGAAGCTCTCGGGCGGTGAGCGCCGCCGCGTAGCGCTGTGCCGGCTGCTGCTGCGCGCGCCCGACCTGCTGCTGCTCGACGAGCCGACGAACCACCTCGACGCCGAGTCGGTCGCGTGGCTCGAGCAGCACCTGCACGCGTACAGGGGGACGATCGTCGCGATCACCCACGACCGCTACTTCCTCGACAACGTCGCCGGTTGGATCCTCGAGCTCGACCGCGGGCGCGGGATCCCCTACGAGGGCAACTACAGCGGCTGGCTCGTCCAGAAGCAGGAGCGCCTCGCGCAGGAGGAGCGCACGGACAAGACGCGCAGACGCACGATCGAGAAGGAGCTGGAGTGGGTGCGGCTGAACGCGTCCGCCCGCCGCGCGAAGCCGAAGGCGCGCCTGAACGCCTACGAGCAGCTGCTGGCGGAGGAGCGCAACGTCAAGCTTGACGAGGTGCAGATCCACATCCCGCCGGGCCCGCGGCTCGGCGAGGTCGTCGTGGAGGTCGACGGGCTGCGCAAGGGCTACGGCGACAAGCTGCTGATCGAGGATCTGTCGTTCAAGCTGCCGCGGTCCGGGATTGTCGGCGTGATCGGGCCCAACGGCGCCGGCAAGACGACGCTGTTCCGCATGATCACGGGGCAGGAGCAGCCCGACGCCGGCACGCTGAAGCTCGGCGAGACGGTCGAGCTGGCGTACGTCGACCAGTCGCGCGACGTGCTCGACCCGGACAAGACAGTGTGGGAGGAGATCTCCGGCGGCGAGGACCAGATCATGGTCGGCGAGCGCAAGATGTCCTCGCGCGCTTACACGTCGGGCTTCAACTTCAAGGGGACCGACCAGCAGCAGAAGGTCGGCAAGCTGTCGGGCGGCGAGCGCAACCGCCTGCACCTCGCGAAGCTGCTGCGCTCGGGCGGCAACCTGCTGCTGCTCGACGAGCCGACGAACGACCTCGACGTCGACACGCTGCGGGCGCTGGAGGAGGCGCTGTTGGCGTTCCCCGGCTGCGCGGTGGTGATCTCCCACGACCGCTGGTTCCTCGACCGCATCGCGACGCATGTCCTGGCGTTCGAGGGCGACTCGCAGGTGCGCTGGTTCGAGGGCAACTTCGAGGCGTACGAGTCCGAGCGGCACGAGCGCCTCGGCGACGCGGCGGATCGCCCGCACCGCATCCAGTACAAGAGACTCGTGCGGTCGTGACTGCGCGGCCCCGCGCGAGCGCGGGCGCCGTCGTTTTCGACAAGATCTCCGTAGGAAGTGACATGGTCACCCTGCCTTGACGGCTCTAGCATCGGGACAGCTCCCCGATCGCCCCGGAGGCAGACGTGACGCACGCCGTAGAAATCGACAATCGCGGGATCCCACCGCTGGCAGGCGTCTGCTCGTATGAGACGGCGGCGCGCCCCGGCCTCTCGGTCGAGCGAACCGTCGCCCGGCTCAAGCGCTTGAACTACGTGGGTCGCTACCTGCACGAGGCGGCCGCGGCTCACCTTCCGCGCACCCCCGAGTGGGAGGTCAAGTGCGCGCTTGGACTGCACCTGTGGCTCGACGCCGAGCACTGCGCGTCGATCCGCGCACGCGTCGGCGAGATGCGCGAGCCACCGCTGCACCTCGACGCGGTGCCCGACGAGCGTCTGCGCGTCGGGCTCGAGGAGTTGCTGCGCGCGGAGGACACGATCGAGCTCGTCGCCGGCATCTACGGCGCGGTCCGTCCCGCGCTGGTGGCGACCTACCGCGAGCAGCTCGCGCTGCTCAATCCGATCTTCGACCACCCGACCTACCGGCTGCTGCGCACAGCGCTCCGCGAGCAGGAGGAGATGCTCGCGTGGGGCGAGCAGGCGCTCGCCGCGCTCACCGGCACGCCCGAGGCCGCGGCACGCGCGGCCGACTTCGTCGCACACCTGCAGCGGTTCCTCGCCGCTGCCGGCGGCGTGTCGGGCGAGGATGCGGTCGACGAGGACGAGGAGCTCCCGGCGTCGCGCTGGGACGGGTCGGAGTACGCGATGGACGCAGAGGTGCGTCGCGACGAGCGCTTCGTGGACATGTTCAACGTCAGCGCCGATATCGGCGTCTACTTCACCGAGGAGGACCGCCCCGCCGACGAGCGCGCGTTCGCGCTGGCCTACAAGCGGCTGGTCGAGATGGACGTGCCCGAGTGGATGGCGCCGATCATCTTCAGGACGCGCGGGAAGCCGTGGGACTACTACCGCGAGATGGGCCGCCAGCTGTGGGACGAGACGCGCCACGCGATGATGGGCGAGGTCTCCCTCTACCGCTGCGGGATCCCGTTCTACGCCTATCCGGTGCCGATCACGGCGTCGGCGACGCTCAACCTCGAGGCTCACCTGATCCTGTGGCACATCGAGCAGGGCCTGATGCCGCGCGAGACGGGCAAGCCGTTCGAGTGGACGGTCGCGGGGCTCGACGGCGACCCGTTCCTCGTGGGCCTGCAGGACTACGACTGGGCCGACGAGGTGCTGCACGCCCAGATCGGGCGCCGCTGGCTGGAGTCCGAGTTCGCGAGCTCTGCGGAGCGGAAGGCTGCGGCGAAGGCGGCGTTCGACCGCTGGTGGCCCGAGATCAGCGCTTGCGCCAACAGGTCGGACAACCGCGAGTGGTGGCCTGAGTTCGTCGCACGGGCACGTGAGGGGCGTCGCGTGCGCGCGGCTGAGGACGCTCGCGCCGCAGAGAGCTGAGCATGGCGACGCCGCCGATCCTCCCGTTCATCCGGGAGTCTGAGTTCGCCGTACGCGCCCCGTGGAGCAGCGAGGGCGAGCGGCGGCTGCTCGACTACCTGCTCGTCTTCATGCAGTCCGGCAGGTGCACATTGACCGTCGAGGGCGCGCCCTGCGAGCTTGAGCCGGGCGACTTCGCGCTCGTGCAGCCGGGGGAGCGCCACAGCTTTCAGGCGCCGGTCGACACCACCACCCCGTATGCGCATCTCGACCTCTTCTACAACCCGCGCCGCGAGGAGAGCTTCCCCGCGCGCCCCGGGCAGCTCGACCTGAGCGAGTTCGCTCCGCTCCAGCAGCCGCGGCTGGACGAGGCGCTCGGCGTCGTCGTCCCGACCCGCTTCCAACCACGGCAGGCGTCGCGCTTCGAGGCGGTCATGCTGCGGATGGTCGGGCTGTGGCAGAGCCGGGATCGGGTCGACCAGCTCGAGGCGCAGATGCTCGCGACCGAGCTGGTCGTCCACCTGCTGCGCGACTTCGCACCGCCGCGCGCACGCGAGTGGCCGGGCGTCGAGCGGTTCGGTTGGGTCACCTCATACCTCTCGATGCGCCTCGCCGAGCCCGTCTCGGTTGGGGACCTGGCAAGGCGCGCGCACCTTTCGCCCTCGCACTTCGCGGCCGAGTTCCGGCGCCGGTTCGGCCTGCCGCCGCATCAGTACCTGCTGCGCCTGCGAATCGAGCACGCGCAGTCGCTGCTCACCACGACCGACGCGCCGCTGGGCGAGGTGGCCGCGCTGTGCGGCTTCGCCGACGCCGCGCACCTGGCGAAGGCGTTCCGCCGGGCGACCGGCACGACGCCGGCCGCCTACCGGCGCGAGCGGGTCGAGGCGGCGGCATGACGCACGTGATCGCGGAGCCGTGCATCGGCGTCAAGGACAAGTCGTGCCTCGCCGTCTGTCCAGTGGACTGCATCCACGAAGGCGAGCAGCAACTCTATGTCGACCCAGAGGAGTGCATCGACTGCGGGGCATGCCAGTCGGAGTGTCCGGTCGGCGCGGTCTTCACCGACCTCACGATCCCGGAGCAGTGGCGAGACTACGTGCGGCTCAACGCGGAGCTGGCTCGGACGAGAGGCTGAGCGGGGGCAGGGCGGCGCGGGAGGCGCGTCCGATGGCGTTCGGGCGCGGCTACTTCGGAACCGGGAACTGCGCGCGCATGAGCGCATCCCAGGCCCGGTCGGGCATGAGGCGGCGCGAGGGGAGCGAGAGCTTCGCGGACGGAGTGATCTTCACGCGCGTCGGCGCGCGGCGCTTGCGGATCGACCGCTCGATCACCTTCGCGACGCGGTCCGGGCCGGCGCCGAACAGACGCAGCGGGCCCTCGTAGGCGCCCTGCGTGGCGCTGCCGACCGTGGCGTTGAACTTGGCGTACGGATCCGCGCCGGCGGCGGCAGCAGCCTCGGAAGCAGCGCCATCCACCTCGCTCATGCTCGCGACCGCCGCGTTGCCGAACTCGGTCGTGATCAGGCCCGGCTCGAGCAGGATCACGTCGATCCCGAAGCCGCGCACCTCGAAGCGCAGCGCGTCGCTGATCGCCTCCAGCGCGTGCTTCGTCGCGTGATACCAGCCGCCGCCGGGGAAGACGAGCTTGCCGCCCATCGAGCCGAGCATCACGACCTTGCCCCACCGCTGATCGCGCATCCGCGGCAGCACGAGCTGCGTCAGCCGAGCGAGCCCGAACACGTTCGTGTCGAACTGTCTGCGCGCCGCATCCAGCGGCACGGTCTCGATCGCCCCGCTCTGCGAGTAGCCGGCGTTGTTGATCAAGACGCCGACCGCGCCGTGCCTCTCCTCGATCGTCCGCACGGCGGCGACCATCGAGTCGTCGTCGTTCACGTCGAGCGCGAGCGTGCGGCACCCGGCCGCCTCCAGGTCCGCGATCGACTCCGGTCGGCGCGCCGTCGCGTAGACGGTCCAGCCGCTCGCGGCGAGCCGCCGCGCCGTCGCCCGCCCGATGCCGGACGAGCAGCCTGTGATGAGCACTGCTCTCGAGACGTCTCCCATGCAGCGGACCCTAGCGCGTCCGATTGGCTGGGGAGCCAGGACCGCGGGCCGCGGCCACGCATTTCCTCAGACGGCAGCGGTGCGGTCGGCTCCCCCAGAGCCGGCCGCACCGTCTGTACCCGCCGTTCCCCTAGCGACGCTACTTACCGCAGCCGCGAATGCGCAGCCGCTGGTTGCGCGTGATCGCGTCGCCGTTCTGCCCCCGCATCTGGACCAAGGCGGTCGACCGCTGTCCTCTCCTGGAGCACAGGTTGGTCGAGACGCCGAGCGGTCCCTGTCTCCCCGAGATGATGTTCAGCTCGAACTTCGACACCGGCGCGTCCGGGATCAAATCGAAGTTCGTCGCCAAGCGAGTCCCGCCGGGAATCGTCACGCGGCCAACGAGATCGATGTCGATGTCGCCCCGCAGCGCGACCATGAGGTCAGGCAGCGGGCGCCCGGGATGTCTCACGAAGAACACACCGCCACGGAGCGGATCCTCGAGCAACGGGGTCCGCGCGAGGGCCGAGCCGGCCTCCGCCTTACGGCATCTGCCGTCGTTGTACTCGGCCAACGTACATGCTCTATTCACCACATTCAGCAACGCGGCGAGCGTCTGCGGCAACACGACCTTCACCGATCTGATGTTGCTCTGACCGGGCTTCTGCGTGAGCACCGCCCGGAGCGGGGTCGAGATCCCTCTGGTCGTGTGGCCATTGCTGCCCACGCTGAGGCTGAGCTTGGGCGAGAACGCGAGGTTCTTGCAGCTGCCCACCCTGAACCGCGATCTCAGCGCAGCAGTCGAGCCATCAGCCCCGGTCGCGGTCCCGGTCGCATGCAGCGTCGAGCAGTTCGTCGGAGCGACCATGAATCTCGGCTTGTCGACCGAGACGCGCACCGAGCGAATATGCAGTGGCACACCCTTGACGATCGTCGGGAAGGGATCCGAGACGACCCGCAAATCAGCCGTGCGCGGATCGACATGGATCGCCTGACGAACGACCACAGTACCCAGATTGAAGGGCCCTGCGACCGCATCGACCGCGACGGCGAGACCGTACGGAGCTCCTCTGTAGGGACCCGTCAGGTACACCCGTCCGTTGGTCACCCAGAACGGATTCGTGCCGACGCCGGCCGCGACCTTCGCGTGACCGATCTGCGAGCCAGCCGGGCAGGTGCCCGCGTTCGCCGCAGCGTTCGCGCATCTGTCCGCGTCCTTCACACGCGCCAACAAACCTCTCGGCGTGTTGAGCGTAAGCCCACGGAACTCCTGATCGTCATCCGTACGGCTCAACGCAACATGGAACGGACTACTCGAACCAGCCACCGGCTGCTCGACGCCGGCGCGGAACGTCGGCTCGAATCTCGGTGGCTTGCACCCCGTGGTGATGAACGAGCTCTCTATGTGCTGCGCCAGGTCGTTCCACCCGAGCAGGTCCGAGGTCGTGGTGTGCGTCCCGCACACACTCGGCGACGCGAGCGGCGCGCGCGGACCCCGCTTGAAGCGGAGCGTCATCGTTTCGAACGGCAGCTGCGGCAGGTCGTCGAACACGGTCGTCAAGCGGCCCGTGTTCGGGTCTGCTCTGATCGACCCCGGCAGCTTGACCGCGAGGCCGTCCCGATCCGAGCGCAGCTCGACCGCTATGCGGAAGAGCTCACCAGACATCGGGTCGTCCGAGTTCTGCGTGCGCAGGTAGATCGACCCACCGATCTCGTGATCGAGCAGCGGCGTTCTCGTCGTGATCGTGCCGAGCTTCGACGCGTCGGGGCACTGCGCCGGCCCCTCCTGTCTGAGCCCGAGCTGCGCATCCGTGCAGGCATCCAAGCCGTCCGCCGAGGACGGGTTGATCGTCAGGCCTTCCGGCAGCGTGACGGAAGCCCGTCTGAGGTCGGCAGCCCCGAAGCCGTTGACGCCCCAGTCCTGGTTCAGCGCGACGCTCGCGTCCACGCCGCTCGGCGCATGCGGCGTCTGCGTCGAGGGCTCGAGGGCGAAGCCTGGATCGAAGCGGGTGAGCTGGCAGCCGATGATCGGGTCCGTCGCAGTCTCCTTGTGAATGAATCTGCCGACGTTCTGGTAGGTGTCCATCTCGATGCCCCACACCAACGGCGTACCGGGACACGACGTCGGCATGCGCAGGAACGGCACATCGTTGCGCGTTCTCAGGGAACAATCGCCGACGGACGGGTTGTGACCCCGGGCGCCATGCAAGCACTGATGGCGCAACGGGTCATGCGAAGGGTCGGTGGGCTGACCCCACAGCGTCACCTCGACCTTTGGGAGCGGCACCGAGCTGACTGACTTCGTCGTGACGATGTCGATGCCGTGATCGGACGGCCGCACTCTGGCCAGCAGGACGATGGTGATGCTGTTGTAGAAGAAGCCGAACGCGGCGGGCGAGCCGGGTGGGGGAACCAGGTTATACACCGGCACGATCTCGCCGATGTTGAACTGCGCCAAGCCGACCTGGCTCTCCGGCGGACAGGCAGGGATCCCGATTCTCAGAGTGCCCCGTGTAGACTGGGTCGTCAACTGCGACAGCATGCAGCGAGCAGGCGTCGCGGTCGGATTGCCGACGAGTCCCGGAGGGACGTGCACCACGACGTCCCGGAAGTTCTCGGTCGGCGCGATGAGCAGCACGTTCGGACTGGGATCGTCGAACAGCGATCTCGCCTCCGAGATCGACGAGAAACGCGTCGTCAGCTCGACCGGATTGTTGCCGGCTCGTGCGGGCGAGAGCCCGGCAATGCCAACATCAAAAGCTCTGAGCTCGAACGCACCGGCCGGTCCCGCCACAATTTCGAGCGGCTGCGTGAATGAGCCCGTGGCTCCTCCGCCTGAGACCTCGATCTCGCCCGCAGTCAGCAGTCCGCTGGCACTGGGATCAACAGTCGTGGCGATCCGAACGCGCATCTGCACGCCCGGCAGGATGCCTGTCACGTCGATCGTGCACTCGGTTCTCTGTCCAACCGTCTGGCACTGCGGATCCGGCATGTTAAATGAGTCGTTGCCCCAGTCTGTCGGCACGATTCTGTCTGGGAACGTGGTTCTGATCGTCAGAATGCCGTTCAGTGGCTCGTCGCCCACGTTCTGAACATTGAGGAACATGGGGATCCCTCTCCCGGGCGTCACGTGGTCCGGCGTGACCGAGGTCACCTTCAGGGCGGGCGCGGCTGCCGCCGCACCGGTCGCTCCCATGAGGACGACCATCGCGATGGCGAGGCTCCAACGGAGCGTGCTCACCGTTCGGTTGCGCTTCATGTCTCAGCGTCCTCTCTTGGCCGCGGCCTTGAACGTGACGCGCGTCGTTCTGCTGACGTCCTCGTCTGCCGAGGTGAGCGTCAGGCGGACCGACGTCGTGTAAGTGCCCGACGTCCGAAGCTGCGCGCGGGCACTTCTATTGAGGCGCAGGCGCAGCACGAGCGCCCCGGCTCTTGTCCGCCTGACCGAGCCGGATCGCAAGCCCCTACCACGCCAGGCAAGCGTGCCGGCGGCGGACAGCGTGACACGCAGTGAGCCGGCCGCGCCGTGGAGCACGAGGCGTCTGCGGACCGCGAGGCCGCTGCGACCCGACCCGCCCGTGCCTCCGTCGTCGAACGCGAGGCTACCCAGCAGGTCCTCGCCGGGCCCAGCCGCCGGCGGCGGCTGGCACGACTCCCCTTCGCATGCCGGCGCCGGGGCCTCAGGTGTGTTGTCGGGAAGCGCGTCCCCGATGCGCGCGTCGTACAGGTCGACGAGGTCGTCCTGGTCGCTGCCCACCAAACGCTGCCGCGTTACGAGAAACACATCATCGCCACTCGCGCTCGCGTCCGTGAAGGTGGCGGGATCGCTTCCCTTCCCGGTGGAGATGAGGCTCACGCTGTCGGTCATCGGGTCGTACTCATACGTGTCGGCGACGCCGTTGGTGTCCTGCTCCACCAGCACCTCGGCGGTCGTGAAAAAGACCTTTCCATCCTCGCTGAGGAAGCGCGGGCGAATTCCTGGAAAGAAGTAGGTGATGACTCCGGCGGTCGCCGTAGGGATGATCGAGACATCGGTCGTGGCCTCGACCGGCGGACACGAGATGCACTGCAGCGCGCCACCGAGTCTGTAGAAGTACATCTCGTAGTGGCCGTTCGTCACCTCGCCCGTCGGACCAACGATGTTATCGGGAGCTGCGCTCGATACGAAGGCCAGATATCTGCCGTCGGGCGTGACGCGGCCAAGGCCTGGAGAGGCACCGATCGCGACTGAATCCTGTGCTGGGGGACTCTTGATCGCTCTGTTGATGGAATGAACGACACCGTGGTCCCATGCGATCAGCTCGTCACTTGTGGTCAGGTAGTAGACCCGACCACCGTCGTCGCTCATACCGATGAACGACCCGCCGAACCCGTTATCCGTGATCCGCCTCAGGTTGTCGTCGTTCGCCGGATCATCGCTGGCAGTCCAGCGGTACAGGTCGCCGGCTTCGTTTCTGTCATCTCTCAACAGCGGGCTCACAGTGGTGAAGAACACGTTGCGGCCGTCCGGCGTGGCCGCCAAGAGTGTCACGTTGGCCGGGTCTCTCTGAGAGCCCGGCGGTGCATCTCTGTCCGTCACGTCGAACTCCGGCTCAGAGATCCAGACCGTTCTGCTGCCGCCAATCCGCTGATACAGCTGTGGATCGGCGCCAGTCGAGGCAACGAAGAGGAGCCGCATCCCGTCCGCAGACATCGATGCGCGGTAGTTCGGATGCGGCGCATCAGACCCGCCCGGAGGGACGGTGCCGTCGGGCAGGATTCCCGCCAGACTCAACACGCCGTCGTCCCACTGATAGATGTTCGGGGGGCCGGAGGCCGTCCCGTTCGTCGCGGCTGACGGCAGGTATGGAACGCGCGAGACGAACGCGACGTGTCGCGCATCCGCCGAGACACCCCAGTTGTTGTCGCCGATCAGCTCACCCGGGGTCGGCAGCGGATTTGGGAAGCCGTTCTGTACCATGCTGACCGGTTGCAAGGCGCGCGTGGCAGTGTCCTCCACGTAGGAGTTGCTGCGGAGCGGCACAGCGCCAGTCGCTGCCGGCAGGTCGTAGCCAAACACGACCGCAAAGCGCAAATCATCCGAAAACGCCTGATAGCGTGTAGCCCCAAAGAACGTCTGATACTCCTCGGGCCGAGGCTGCGGCGTGATCGAGTGCGCGACCCACCCGTTCGGGGTGCGCCGGACGACATATTGCGTCTGGCCGGAGACGCCAGAGCCGATCGTGTCGCCGAACGGCGTCCGCGTGGCAAGGGTCACAGCATCGCCGGCGCGCGAGGCGACATTCGTCCCGCCATCGCCAACGATATCCCCGTTGCCCTTGTCAGCCGGCGACACCTTCTCGTAGTGGCGCGGATCGCTCGCGCCCGCTACCGGCGAAACCCCGATGCCCAGAACTGCGGCGCTGAGAACCACTGCGCACACGCGGACTCGCCACGCCATCTTTCCTCGCAGAAGCACGTTTGCCCTCTCCTCTGAAAACGGTCGTGGCTACCATAGCGGCACAGGCCAGCGACCGCAAACCAGCGCGTCATCTTGCTTGACAGCGGTCCGCCGCCGCCGTACTGTTCGCTGTGCGTCCGGATCGCAGTATGGGTGCCCATCAGCGGGCTGACCCAGCGGACGCCCTGTAGGTGACCGGTCGGCGAAAGGGGGATTGCCGCGGCAAAAAGCTATCCGCGCGCACCGCGCCTCATCACACACTGTCGTAATCCAGTCAAATAAGGATGCGTAAATGAAACTCAGCAAGCTGCTCCTTGCCACAATCGGAGCCACCGTGCTCCT
Source organism: uncultured Actinomycetes bacterium (assembly GCA_963770165.1). Taxonomy (GTDB): domain Bacteria; phylum Actinomycetota; class Thermoleophilia; order Solirubrobacterales; family Solirubrobacteraceae; genus Conexibacter. The sequence continues at coordinate 78,507 of CAVYOK010000011.1, read as the reverse complement.
CGGCGCGCTCGTTGGCAGCGCCTCGGCCAGGAATGCCTCGGTCAGCAATCAGTCCCTTAGATCTACCTTCAGGGCAGTCACATTCTCAGGCGCCTTCGGCAACATAGTCTGCGAAGTTCTACTCGAGGGCTCGCTTCATAACAGGACCTTCGCGAAGAGGGTCGGATCCCTAATAGGCTACATCACCCAAGCGATACTCCGCCCGTGCGCCGAAGGCACGGCCACGATCCTAAGGGAAACCCTCCCGTGGCATGTCCGGTACCTAGGCTTCACCGGCACCCTACCCAACATAACGTCGATAGTAATCAATGTCATCAACTCTTCCTTCCGGGTGAGGGAACCGTTTGCCACCTGCCTAGCCAGAAGCACAGAAACGAGACCGGCTATTGGCACGTTCAATCGTGACGTCGCAACGAGGCGGATCACCTCAGCGGTGATCGGTGGAACTGTCCCAACAGACTGCTTCGGCCAGGAAGGCACATTTAGGTCCGACAGGGGGACCGTCACGCTAGTAGGCAACACGACGGCCATTACCGTCACGCTAATATAGACTCATCTCCTGCAGGACCAAACGGCGCCGCGACTGCGGCGCCGTTTGCTGTTAAGCCCGGGTTCCGCTGAATCCGCCGCTCAGCGTAACGTCGTGAACTCACTACCCACCCGCTACGCAACGCGCACTCACCTTTGTAGGTTCGCCACCTCGCCGAGCTGGCACAGAGCTCAACCGGCGAGTGCATGTCGCGCAAGGGGACCGACACCAGTGCGGTCGGAATGCCGGCGCGGCTCAAGTGGATTGTGTCGGCTTCCGTCCCCGACCTCCGGCTATCCGAGGCGACTGTGAACGGGATGCCCTCCGCCTCAGCCGTCTCGTGCAGCAGCACGAACACGCGCGGGTGGATCGGCGCGTCAGCGATGAGCCCGCGGTGTCTCGTCAACTCGCCCAGCTTCACCGACCGGTCGGTCGCGACTGTCACGTCAACGGCCACCGCCGTGCCCGGGTCAGGCGAGAGGGAGGGTTTCCCTTAGGATGGTCGCCGTCCCTGTGGGGCACGGGCCGAGGTCTGCTTGAGTGATGTAGCCGACTAGGGTGTTGACCCTCTTCACCAAAGTTCTGCCGTGGAATGATCCAGAGAGCCTCACTTCACAGACTATGTTGCCGAAGACAGCTTCGAACGTGACCGCCCTGAACGTAGATCTAAAAGACTGATTACTGACCGAGAAGTTCCTGGCTGAGGCACTCCCGACAAGCAAACCGAAGAAGGCAGTGACTCCGATTGTAGCAAGGAGCAGCTTGCTGAGTTACATCTATGCCTCCTCTAATAGCGTGGCGGCGCCGCACAGTGCGGCGCCGCCGACCTCCATCGCTGGCTTATATTAGCGTGACGGTGATGGCCGTGGTGTTGCCTACTAGCGTAACCGTCCCCCTGTCGGACCTCAATGTGCCTTCCTGACCAAAGCAATCCGACGGTATCGTTCCGCCCCGGTCCGCGCTGGTCAATCGCCTCGTGGCGACGTCACGGTTGAAGGTCAAGGTCGCAGATCTTTCTGCAGTACTTGCGAATAGGCAACTGGCGAACGGTTCCCTTACGCGAAAGTGCGTCGCAGTATTCAATATTATCCTGGTTATATTGGGTAGCATGCCGGCGAAGCCTAGGTACCGGACGTGCCACGGGAGCGTTTCCCTTAGGATGGTCGCCGTCCCTGTGGCGCACGGGCCGAGGTCTGCTTGAGTGATGTAGCCGACTAGGGTGTTGACCCTCTTCACCAAAGTTCTGCCGTGGAATGATCCAGAGAGCCTCACTTCACAGACTATGTTGCCGAAGACAGCTTCGAACGTGACCGCCCTGAACGTAGATCTAAAAGACTGATTACTGACCGAGAAGTTCCTGGCTGAGGCACTCCCGACAAGCAAACCGAAGAAGGCAGTGACTCCGATTGTAGCAAGGAGCAGCTTGCTGAGTTTCATTTACGCATCCTTATAGTCTGATTTGATGCTCGCGAGTTAGAGCTGCGCGCAGAGAGTGTGTTGCGCGGCGGTTCCCCTTTCTCTCGATCGAGCAGCGCACGCCGCGCTGCGCGTATCGCGGACGAAATCCCCTGCCTGCCAGCATCAACGTAGTAGGTCGAAACACTCGGAGCAAGAGCTGAGTAATACCGGTAACAGGTGGCTAGTGTCCTGAGTCGTTGATTCGTTTGCAGTAGTTGGTGATGGTGTCGAGGATCTCCTCGGTGGTCTTGGTCCAGGCGAACGGTCTCGGGTGTTGGTTCCAGTGCTCGATCCAGGCGCGGATGTCGGCGTTGAGCTGACGGACGTTGCGATGGGTCGAGCGCTGGAGCTTCTTCGTGGTGAGCTCGGCGAACCAGCGCTCGACGAGGTTCAGCCACGAGCTGCTGGTCGGGGTGAAATGCAGCACGAACCGCGGGTGCGCGAGCAACCAGCGCTTGATCGCCGGGGTCTTGTGCGTGGAGGAGTTGTCGAGGACCAGATGGACCTCGAGATCTGGTGGGACCTCGCGATCGAGCTTGGTCAGGAACTGCTTGAACTCGATCGCGCGATGGCGTGCATGCAACGAGCCGATCACCTTGCCGCTGGCGATGTCCAGCGCGGCGTAGAGGCTGCTCGTCCCATAGCGGCGGTAGTCGTGCGTGGCGCGCTGCGGAACCCCGGGCAGCAGCGGCAGGATCGGGGCGGTGCGGTCCAACGCCTGGATCTGGGACTTCTCGTCCACGCACAGCACCAGCGCTCGCTCAGGCGGGTCGAGATAGAGCCCGACGACATCACGGACCTTCTCGACGAACAACGGGTCCTTCGAGAGCTTCCACGTCTCGACGCGGTGCGGCTTGAGGCCGAACGCACGCCAGATCCGCGCGACCGTCGACTGCGAGACCCCGATCTGACGGGCCATCGACCGCGTCGACCAGTGCGTCGCATCAGGCGGCGTGCTCTCCAATGTCTTGACGATCAATGCCTCGACCTGCTCATCAGAGACCCGCCGGGGCGGACCCGGTCGCGGCTCGTCCGACAGACCGTCCAGGCCACGCTCGGCGAACCGGCCGCGCCACTTGCGCACCGTCGGCACACTCACGCCCAGGCGCCGCGCCAGCCGCGTGTTGTTCTCGCCCTCCGCGCACGCCAGCACGATCCGGCTACGCAGCGCCAACGCCTGCGCACTCTTCGGCCGCCGCGCCCAACGCTCCAACTGCTCCCGCTCCGCCTCAGAGAGCGAAATCGCCACCGGCCTCGGTCCTCGCGAACTCATCCACAAAGACTACCAAAACCACCAGCGAACTAAAGACTCAGGACACTAGACTGCCCAGTGCGGCCGCACAACCACTCAGTCCGCGTGCTGGCCAGAGGCAGGAGAACCGGAACGCTCGGCCCGGAGTTTCGTCACGCCCGGACGTGTATCGCACGTCGGGGAGCCGGGCGCGCGGCCGGGCCCAGCGGGCGCGTCAGTCGAGGGCGAGCAGCTCGCGCAACACGAACGGCAGGATCCCGCCGTTGCGGTAGTAGCGCTGCTCCTTCGGCGTGTCGATCCGGACGGTGACGGAGAACTTCTTGTCGTCGGCTCTGACCGTCAGCTCGCGTGGGACCTCGTTACCGGCCGCGATCCCGGCGATCGAAAACACCTCGTGGCCGGTGAGCCCGAGCGCCTGCGCTGACTCGCCGTCCTTGAACTGCAGCGGCAGCACGCCCATGCCGACGAGGTTCGAGCGGTGGATGCGCTCGAAGCTCTCGGCGATCACTGCGCGCACGCCGAGCAGGTTCGTCCCCTTCGCGGCCCAGTCGCGCGAGGAGCCCGAGCCGTACTCCTTGCCGCCGATCACGACGAGCGGCGTGCCCTCCGCGGCGTACTTCATCGCGGCGTCGTAAATCGCCATCTGCTCGCCGTCCGGGAGGTGAAGCGTGACCCCACCCTCGGTGCCGGGCGCCAACAGGTTCCGCAGGCGGATGTTCGCGAACGTGCCGCGCATCATCACCTCGTGGTTGCCGCGCCGCGCGCCGTAGGAGTTGAAGTCCTTGCGCTCTACTCCGTGCTCCTGCAGGTAGCGACCCGCGGGCGACTCCGGCTTGATCGCGCCCGCCGGCGAGATGTGGTCGGTGGTGACGCTGTCCCCGAGCAGTGCGAGCACTCGTGCGCCCTCGATGTCGGTGACCGGCTGCGGCTCGGCCGGCATGTCGACGAAGTAGGGCGGGTTCTGCACGTAGGTGGAGCTGTCGTCCCAGGCGAAGCGGTCGCCGGTCGGCACCTCCAGCCCGCGCCAGCGCTCGTCGCCCGCGTACACGCCGTCGTAAGACTTCACGAACATGTCCGACTGGACCGCCTGCTCGATCGTGCGCGCGACCTCCTCGGCCGAGGGCCAGATGTCGCGCAGATACACCGGCTCGCCGTCGGAGCCCTCACCGAGCGGGTCGTTCTGCAGGTCGACGTCCATCGAGCCCGCGAGCGCGTACGCAACCACCAGGGGCGGGGACGCGAGATAGTTCATCTTCACGTCGGGGTTGATGCGCCCCTCGAAGTTGCGGTTGCCGCTCAGCACCGAGCAGACCGCCAGGTCGTGCTCGTTGACCGCCTTCGAGATCTCCTCCGGCAGCGGACCCGAGTTTCCGATACACGTCGTGCAGCCGTAGCCGACGAGGTTGAAGCCGAGCTCGTCAAGCGCGCTCGTGAGGCCGGCGCGCTCGTAGTACTCCGTGACCACCTTGGAGCCGGGCGCCAAAGACGTCTTCACCCATGGCTTCGCGCTCAGGCCGCGCTGTACCGCGTTGCGGGCGAGGAGGCCGGCGCCAAGCATCACCGACGGGTTCGACGTGTTCGTGCAGCTGGTGATGGCGGCGATTACGACGTGGCCGTGGCTGAGCTGCGTCTTGGTGCCGTCGGCGAGTGTGACGGGGGTGGCGGTGCTTGTGGCGAGGGTCCCGGCGCTGCTGCGGGCGGGTCCTGTCGCCGGTGAAGACGATTTCGCGAGCGGGGTCGCGGAAATCGTCTCACCCGCGCCACCCGCCCGATCGGCCGCCTGGACCCGCGGCCCGTCGCCGTTGGCGGGGGCCTGTGCTGCTGTCGGATCGCTGGCGGGAAAGCTGTCCGCGACCGCGTCGTCGCTGCCGTTCAGGTCCGGCATGTAGCCAGAGAGCGCCTCGCGGAAGGCCGGCTGCGCGTCGGTGAGCGCGATGCGGTCCTGTGGGCGCTTCGGGCCGGCGATCGACGGGACGACCTCCCCGAGGTCGAGCTCGAGCGTCTCGGAATAGGTCGGCTCCTCCGAGTCTTCGTCATGCCACAGGCCCTGCGCTCTCGCGTACGCCTCGACCAAGGCGATCTGCTCGGCCGCGCGCCCTGTGAACGCCATGTACCGAAGCGTCTCCGCGTCGATCGGGAAGATCGCGCAGGTCGAGCCGAACTCCGGCGACATGTTGCCGATCGTGGCGCGGTCGGCGAGTGGCAGGCGCGAGACGCCGGCGCCGTAGAACTCAACGAACTTGCCGACGACGCCGTGTCTGCGCAGCAGCTCGGTGACGGTGAGGACGAGATCGGTGGCGGTCGCGCCCTCGCGCAGCTCGCCCGTCAGCTTGAAGCCGATCACCTGCGGGATCAGCATCGACATCGGCTGGCCGAGCATTGCCGCCTCGGCCTCGATGCCGCCTACCCCCCAGCCCAAGACGCCCAGGCCGTTGACCATCGTCGTGTGCGAGTCGGTGCCGACGAGCGTGTCGGGATAGGCCTGCGGCGCACCGCCATCCGCGTCCTCGTTCACGAACACGACACGCGCCAGGTACTCCAGGTTCACCTGGTGCACGATCCCCGTGTCCGGCGGCACGACCTTGAAGCCCTCGAACGCGCCCTGGCCCCAGCGCAGGAACGCGTAGCGCTCCTGGTTGCGCTCGAACTCCAGCTTCGCGTTCGCGTCGAACGCGTAGCGCGTGCCGAACTCGTCGACCTGCACCGAGTGGTCGATCACGAGCTCCGCCGGCACGAGCGGGTTGATCTTCGACGGGTCGCCGCCCATCGCGGCCATCGCATCGCGCATCGCGGCGAGGTCGACGACGGCGGGCACGCCGGTGAAGTCCTGCATCACGACGCGCGCGGGCGTGAACGCGATCTCCTGGCTCGGCTGGGCTCTGGCGTCCCAGCGGGCCAAGGCGATCGCGTCATCGGCGCGGATCGCCTCGCCGTCCTCGTTGCGCAGCAGGTTCTCGAGCAGGATCTTCAGCGAGAACGGCAGCCGCGCGATGTCGTGCTCGGCCTGCAGCGCGTCGAGCCGGTAGATCTCGTAGTCGCGATCACCGACCGACAGCGTCGCCTTCGCGTCGAAGCTGTTGGTGGACATGGGGAGTCTCCTGGTTTCACGTCGTCCCCGCCCGTGCGCGGGCCGAGACGGTTCAGGTCTGCGTTGGAACCTAGGAGTCTGTCACTTCGACGCGCGGCCGCGCTTGCGCCGCCTGCGCTCGGCGGCGCTGAGTCTGCGACTTCTGCGCGAGGCGCGGGTCGCGCTGGTGCCACGCGAGCTGTCGGCGGCGGGCACGCGGCCCGCGGTGACGCGCTTCGCGTCACGCGCTATCACGAACCAGATCCCGCCGATCAACGCGACGATGCCGACGCCGATCAACAGCGCTTCCCTGGCGCCGACCGCGGTGTCATCGAGATCGGCCTGCTGTGGCGGTGCCTGCGTCTGGGTCGGTTCTTCCCCGACCTGGTTCTGAGTCTGGCTCGGCGCCTGCTCGAAGGGCGCCTGCGTCGGATCGGGCAGCGCGGCCGCCAGCCCCGCCGCGGGCGCCGCGGCGAGCACCGCGACGACCAGGAGCGCGACGATGCGAGCCATGCGCCGACCTTAGCGGCGGCGCACGGCGCACATGACAGTTCTACGGAGCCGCCGTCTTCTCGCGTTCGGTCTCCGGCGGCGCGTCCTTGTACGGGTAGGGGTTGGCCTTCTCCTCCCCGTGGTCCTCCTCGTGGTACACGCTCTCGGCGTTGACCGCCCAGATGTCGTGCCGCGCGCCGTCGCAGAGGTTGTCGACCGCTCGCATCGCCGTCAGCATCGAGTGGTCGGAGTTGTTGTAGCGGTGCAACCCGTTGCGCCCCACCTGGATGAAGTTCTCGAGCGGGTCGAGCCAGGTGCGGACCGTCTCGAGCCGCTCGCCGTACTCGGCGTCGTAGACCGGATATGCCTTGTTGACGCGCACGACGAAGCCCTTCTTGACTCTCGACGGATCGGCGAGACCGGTCTGCCCCAGCTCGCGCGTCGCGAACGCGACGAGGTCCTCGTCGGCCATCGTCCACAGTCTGTCGCCGGCGAAGCAGAAGTACTCCATGCCGATCGACGTCTCGTGGTCGTTCGGGACCATCCACGGGCTCCACGAGCGGAAGTTCTGGATGCGACCGACCTCGACGTCCGGCTCGTGGATGTAGATCCACGTGTCGGGGAACAGGTCCGGCCCGTCGATCACGAGCGAGACCGTGAGGAAGTCGCGGTAGCGCAGGCCCCGGCCCGCGTCGCGCACGTCGACCGGCAGCTCGGGATCGGCGATCTTCGTCGTCGCGGAGATCGGCAGCGAGGAGATCACGGCGCGGCACTCGATCGTCTCGCCGCCGGCGACCACGCGGACCGCGCGGTTGCCCTCGAACTCGACCTTCGTGACGGGCGCGTTCATCCGCACCTCGCCGCCTCTGGCCTCGATGTCGGCCTTCATTCTCTCCCACATCTGGCCGGGCCCGTATCTCGGGTAGTGGAACTCCTCGATCAGCGATCTGATCTTGTTGCCTCTGTTGCCGAGGAAGGCGGCCTTCGCAGCGGCGAAGAACGACAGGCCCTTGATCCGCTGCGCGGCCCAGTCGGCGCGCAGCTCGGTGCACGGCACGCCCCACACCTTCTCGGTGTAGGTCTTGAAGAACTGCTCGTAGAGGTAGCGGCCGAAGCGGTTGGAGACCCACTCCTCGAGCGTGTCCTCGCGCTTGTTCGGGCGCAGCCGCATCTTCGTCGCCGCCCACAGGTACGAGATGCCGGCCTTCATCAGGTTGACCGGGCCGAGCTTCTTGACCACGTCCATGCCCTCCAGCGGATACTGGAGGTACTTGCGGTGCCAGTAGATGCGCGAGAGGCGCGGGCGCAGCAGGAACTCGCCTCTCATGATCTCGTGCCAGAGATCGTCGACCTCTCTCACCTTCGTGAAGAAGCGGTGGCCGCCGAGGTCGAAGCGGTAGCCGTCGCGCTCCTCGGTGCGGGCGATGCCGCCGACCATGTCGGTCGACTCGCACACGATCACGGGCTCGCCGCGCTTGGCGAGCAGGTAGCCGGCCGTGAGGCCGGCGGGGCCGCCGCCGAGCACGACGAACGGGCGGGCGTCCTGGTGGGCTGAGGTCTCGTTCTCGGTCATGTAGGGGCGGCTGTGGGGTTCAGGGAAGCTGGGATCTGGCGGTCTTCTGGTACAGCACGGCGCTGTTGCCGACCGTCGAGGCGCCACGGTAGAACTGCGGCGCGACCTGGACCTGCCGCAGCGTCGTGTCGGCCGCAAGGATCGCACCCCACTGGGCTGACCGGCGCCGCACCAGCTGCGTCCAGGGGGCCTTCCAGTTCGTCACGCCCTCGGTGAGCGGGCGCACGAACAGGACCTTCTGGCCGGGCCGCAGGTTAGCAAGCAGCCCTGGCAGCACTCTGTCGGGCTGTGCCGCTTCGAGCCGGTCGAGCGCGTCGACCCAGTCCATATGGCGTGGCTCCTCGACCGGGCCGATCGTGTCGGCGTAGCTGAGTCCGCCGGGCATGTAGTACCAGACGAGCGGCGTCTGCTCGGGCTGCCCGACGAGCACGAGGTCGCCCGCTCTCATCTGGCCGCCGACCTCGGCGCCGATGTCGCGCACGTCGCTCTTGTAGCCGTCGACGTACTCCGTCGGCTCGATCCAGAAGGCGCAGATCACGAGCAGCGCGACGATCCCGAGGCGGCCGGCACGCGCGAGCCCGAGCGCGAGCAGCAGCACCAGCGGCCCGACGATCGCCGCGAAGTAGCGCGACGCCCACGCCGGCGAGAGCTGCGACAGCAGCCACGCGAGCGCAAGCGTGACGACGGCGATCCAGGCGAGCACGACGACCGACTGGCGCTCGCGATCCGGGCGGGCGCGGTGCGCGCCCAGGACCATCGCCAAGCCGAAGCCGCCGACGAGCACCAGCCCGACCGCGGGACCGTAGCCGCCGAGCACGTCTCTCGCGATCTGGATCGGCACGCCGAGGCGCGGCTTGTTCGCCCAGGGAGCGCCGGTGTGCGTGCTCTGGTAGAGCAGCGTCGGCACCCATGGCAGGTAGAGGAGCGCGGCGCCGCCGAACGCGAGCGCGCCGTCGCGCAGCAGGCCGCGACGCTCCTCGCCGGGCGCAGCCCGCCACAGGTACGCGAGCGCGAGGAACGCGCCGACGCCGTAGAAGATCCCCCAGCTGTGGGTGTACAGCATCAGCGCCTGGCCGAGGGCGAACCCGATCAGGTAACCGCGGCGCCGGTAGACGAACGCATGCACGAAGAACGCGCTCGTGAGCAGGGCGAACAGCGCCATCAGCGCGTACATGCGCGCCTCCTCGCCGTAGGCGGTGAGGAACGGCAGCAGCGCGCAGAGGACCGCGCCGAGATAGCCGGCGCGCTTGCCCCACAGGCTCCAGCCGGCCCACATCGCCGCCGGGATCGTCAGCAGCGCGGCGGTCAGCGAGAGCCAGTGCACAGCCGCCTCGCTGCGGCCGAACACGTCCATCCAGACGTGCAGCAGCATGTAGTAGAGCGGCGGCGAGCCGTCCTGTCTCAACACGCCCGGGATGTCGCTGAGCGCGTGCGAGGAGATGCCGACCGAGAGGCCCTCATCCATCCAGAAGGAGCCGTCGATCGCGCGCGTGCGGACGTACGCGCTGATCGCGGTCAGCACAAGGAGCGTCACACCGGCGAGCAGCGCGTCGGACGCGCGCAGCTGCGCGAAGCGGTGCCGTGAGCGGGGGACGGTCACCGTTGCCATTTGCGCGTCCGAAGGCTAGCGGCGCGCTAGGCGCCAGGCGCCGTGCCGGCCTCCGCGCCGGCGGTCGAGGCGGTCGGCCCGCAGGTCGAGAAGAGCGTCGTCGTGCGAACCGTCCGCACGGGCGCGTAGCCCGGCGGGTATGGCTGCTCGGGCTGCGGCTTGAGGCTCTGCTTGTTCGTCGTGCGCGCGGCGACGATCACACCCTCCGGCGCCGGCACGAGCCCGACGTCGTACGTGTGCTCGTCGAGGTACCACGCGGCCAGCGGCACGCTGAACTTCCCCGCGGTGGCCTTGCCGCAGGCCTTGTACGCGTCGGCGCCGCCGACCTGCGTGAGCGCCTTCCTCAAGTCGATCCGCAGCTCCGCCTGGTAGCGCAGCGCGCGGTCGAGCTCGTCGAAGTTGTCGAAGCGCGGCTTCGCCCAGTGCACGCTCGCGAGCGTCAGGACGGCGAAGACGATGACGCCTGCCGCCGTCGCGACGCGCGGGCCGGCAAAGCGGCGCATCGCCGCGCCCGCGAACTGCACGACGCGGCCGAAGCCGACGCCGCCGCAGACCGCCAGCAGCGAGGTGCCGAGGATGATGTAGCGCGGGTTGCCGGAGAAGCCGGCCTGGGTCATCAGCGCGATCAGCACGATCCACGAGAGCCCGAGCAGCCCGACCGCGAGCACCGCGCCCTGGCGGCGACGGCGGATCCAGTCGACCGCCGCCAGCACGAGCGCGAACGCCGCCGCGCCCTTCACCGGCGTGATCACGAGCGGCCACGTGTCCTTGACCACCTCGAGGAAGGGGTGCTCTGCGAACGCGGGACTGTTCGGGTTCGGCTGCTGCGCGCGATCGGCGGCGCGGTTGAAGTTGCCTGATCCCCAGTACTCGGGCAGGAACCACAGCGCGAGCGTGAGGACGCCGCCGGAGACGACGAGCCACAGCGCTCTGCGGTCGATCAGGATCAGCCACAGCCCGTAGACGCCGAGGAACAGCCAGATCTCCGGACGCAGCAGCGAGGCGAGGAAGACGAGCACGTACGCCTGGCGGTACTTGCCGTCGAGATGGCGCTCGACCGCCCACAGCGCGAACACGACCATCAACCCCTCGGAGTTGCCGAGCGCCATCGTGCGCACGAACTGCGAGCTGATGATCAGCGCAACCGCGGCGACGAGCCCGGCGGTGACGGAGGCGACGCTCCACTCACGGCTCGTCAGGCGCGCGCCGAGCCGGAACGCGAGCATCACGGCGAGGATCGCTCCGCCGCGCGCGACGATCAGCCACAGGTCCGGCGCCGCCTCCCCGAACAGCGAGAAGACGGTCGTGAAGATCACCGGGAACGGCTTCCACGACGGACCGCCCGTCGTCTGCAGGTCGAAGTGCGCGATCTCGCGGCCCCAGACGATCCACGCCCACGGGTCGTACGTCGGTGTGCTCGGGTACAGCAGCGTGAGCGCGGCGAGCACGAGCGCGAGCGCCGCGAGCAGCGCGTAGACGCGGCCGTCGGTGATGGCCTCGCGCGGAGTCGCGGCCGGGCTCAGACGTGCGCGCAGCGTCGCGAGCCAGTGCGGTGAGGAGCCGAGCTCTGCGGTCGACGTCGCCATGCGTCAGGCGGTCGCCGTCGCGGCCTCGGTCTTCGCCGCCGCGCGCGCGGCGCGGATGCGCGAGATGCCGCCGTAGCGGACCACGAGCAGCACGAGTCCGACGAGCGTGATGGGGACGAAGAGGACGAAGCGCAACAGCAGCAGGTAGGAGAGGATCGTGGACTTCGCCGCGTCGCTGACGGCGCCGACGGCGAAGATGACCGCGGCATCGTACGTGCCGATGTACCCGGGTGCCGCTGGGATGAGGGCGGCCGCGTTCGTGAAGGCGACGACGGCGAGGCCGTCCTGCAGGCTGAGGGTGATGTCGACCGCGTGGCCGACGGCGATGTAGACGCTCGCCTCGACGCACCAGATCAGCAGCGAGACGACCAGCAAGCCGAGCCCGGCACGGCTCAGCAGCTGCCTGCTCGGCGCCGCCATCGGCGTGAGCGCACGCAGCACGAAGATCAGCCGCTCGCGGTAGCGCATCAACGCGATCGCCGCGGCGATCGCGAGCAGCACGAGGAGCACCACACCGGCGAGCACGAGCGTCTCGTTCGGCTTCGGCAGTCTGCGCAGCAGACCGGCCGCGAGCACGACGAGGATCACGCCGAGCGCAACCGCGTCGAGCACGCGCTCGGCGAGGATCGTGCCGAGGATCGTGCGCTTCGTCGTCGGCACCCTGCTGCCGAGCAGGAACGTGCGCAGCAGCTCGCCTCCGCGGGCCGGCAGCACGTTGTTGCCCATGTAGCCGACCGGCACGAGCGCGTGCGCGTCGGAGCGCGTGACGTCGACCTTCGCGCGGCGGAGGATGTGCAGCCAGCGCTCCCCGCGCATGAGCGTCGCGAGCGCGTAGAGCGCGAGCGCGCCGACGAGCGCCATGACGCCGTCGGCGTCGCTGGGGAACGTCGGCGCTCTCTGCTTCGTCGCCCACCACACGACGCCGGCGATCGGTATCACCCAGATCGCGAGCAGCAGCAGACGCTTGGTGCGCGGGGACACGCGTGCGCCTCTCAGTATCTGCTGCCCTGCGCCTGCAGGCAGGTCTCGATCGCTCTGAGCTCGTCATCGCCGAGCCGGCCGACCGTGAGCAGGTGCGGGCCGATCACCTCGGCGCCGGGCGCCTCGTTGCGGATCTGCCGCCCCTGGGCCTCGGCGGGCGTGGCGGCGAACTCGACGTAGGCGCCGCTCGACGGCGGCATGATGTCGAGTCTGTCGGTCTGTCTCGCGTCCTTCACGGCCTCGATGCCCTTGGAGGAGAGGCAGCCGAGCGGCGCGTCGCGCGGATCGAACGCGGCGGCCTGCGCGCCGGCCGGCGTCGAGGCCGCCGGGGCGGCTTCGTTGCCGCCGCCGACGGTGGTGCCGTCGCTGCCACAGCCGGCGGCCGCGAGCGCGAGCAGGATGACGAGCAGCGAAGCTGCTGCCGCGAGGGACCGGCGAGAGCGCATCCCGCCACAGGCTAGAGGATCGGGGGGCGGTGCCCGTGCGCGCTGGCGCGCTCGCGTGCGCGGGGAGCACGGGGTCGAGATGGTCGATCCGCGAGATCGTGAGATTGACCATCTAAACTCGGCGCGCCGATGCCCGCTTCGCCGCTCTTCGCGCTTGCCGGCCCACTGCCGAAGGCGGGCGCGGTCGTGGCGGTGCTGCTGGCCGCCGCCGCGCTGCTCGCGCGCGAGCCGCGTCAGCGCGCGCACGCGATGCTCGGGGCGCTGCTGCTCGCGCCGGTGCTGCTGCTGGCGGACATCTGGGACTCGCCGCAGCTGGCGGTCGTGCGCGACCACCCGCTGCCGTCAGTGCTCGGCGGCGTCGTGGCGATCGTGTTGGTGCTTGCGCTCGCGCTCGCGATCACGCGCCACGCGCTCGTGCTGCCGCTGCTCGTGCTCGCGGCGCTGCCGTTCCGCGTGCCGATCGAGGTCGGCGGGACGACGTCGAACCTGCTGGTGCCGTTGTACGCGGTGATCGCGGCGGGCGCGGTGGCGTCGATCGCCCGCGGGCTGCGCGACGACGCTCGGCCGGCGACCGGCTGGGAGCCCGGCTGGCTCGAGCGGCTGCTCGCGCTGTCGGTCGCGCTGTACGGGATCCAGGCGACCTACTCGGCCGACTTCGACAAGGCGCTCCAGCAGATCGCCTTCTTCATCGTGCCGTTCGCGCTGCTGTTCGTGCTGTTTGCGCAAGTGGAGTGGACGGAGCGGCTCCTGCGGCTGTGCTTCGGGCTGCTCGTCGGGCTCGCGCTCCTCTTCAGCGCGATCGGCTACGTCGAGTACGCGACGAGACACATCTTCCTCAACCCGAAGCTGATCGCCTCGAACGACCTGCACACCTACTTCCGCACGAACTCCGTCTTCTTCGACCCGAACATCTACGGTCGCTTCCTCGTCGTCGCGATGCTGGCGGTGGCCGCGACGATGCTGCAGGCGGTGCGCGCCCGGAGCGTGTGGATCGGCGCGGCGGTGCTGGCGGCGCTGTGGGCGGGGCTCGTGCTGACGCTGTCGCAGTCGTCTCTGGGCGCGCTGCTCGTGGGGCTGGCGACGTTGGCGGTGCTGCGCTGGGGCACGAGGCGGGTCCTGCTGCCGGCGGCGGGCGTCGTGGCGTTGACGGTCGCGGCCGTGCTGATCACGCCGAGCACGTTCGGCGTGAACCTGAGCAACCTCGAAAGCACGTCGAGCGGGCGCACGCAGCTGGTGAGCGGGGGCGGCGACCTGTTCGCGGGGCGGCCTGTGGCCGGCTACGGGAGCGGCTCGTTCGCGCGGGAGTACCGCCGACACGAGCGCGGCGAGGGACGGCGGCTGTCGAGCGACGCGGCGACCACCTCGCACACGATCCCGGTGACGGTGGCTGCCGAGCAGGGCGCGATCGGACTGGTCGCGTACCTGGCGCTGCTGGCGGCGGCGTTGATGCGCCTGCTGCGCGGCGCGTCCGGGTCGGTCGCGCGCTCGGCCGTCGCCGCCGCGTTCCTCGCGCTGCTGTTCCACACGCTCGTCTATGCGGCCTTCTTGGAGGACCCGATGACGTGGGCGCTGCTGGGGATCGGGACGGCGTTGGCGGCCGCTGCCGTGCCGCGGCCCGCGCGAGCCGCCGCTTCGGCGCCGCCCGCTCGCGAGCCGAGCGCCGCCGAGCGCTCGGCGGCGCGCCGGGCGGGCTTGGGCGCCGCCTAAATCGCTTGACCAAGCGCATACGAATCACTACCAGCAGGCAGGTGCTCGCCGCCTACGGGCGGCGCTCGTCGTTCTCGTCGGCGTTGGGTCCGCCTCGGCGGGCAGGCTGAGCCTCTCGCAGAGAACGTTCTCAGCCTCATGGATAGAACAGACTGAACCGGTGAGGACTCAACGGATCTCGATAAGAGACGAATTCGGGGTTACCGTGATCTGCGACATGTCCATCGGCGGCCGCTTCCACACCGCCACGCTCCCGAAGACGGTCGGCACGCTAATCGGCTACGTGACGGCGCGTCGTTGTCAGGCGAATGCCCCGCGAGGATTCGCAGGCGTCCTACCCAACATAGTGTCGGTCGGCATCTCCGTCATCAGACTGTCGCTCATAACGACGGGAATCTTCGGGGAATGCCTAATCAGAAGCGAAGCGTCCAATCCCGCGTCGTTCAACCTCAATCTCAGCGGCGGCAGGGTGAGAACCATCGGCAGCGACTCGGCGGCAAGGATACCGGGCACGGGACCCTGCTCGATGAACAGGTTCACGCTCAGGGGCGCGGACGGGTTCACCGCCTTCACGGTGAGACTAATATGACGTGCGCCTGACGACGGCGGCTGAGCGGCCGGCGGCGGCGATCAGCGTCAACCGGCGTGTCCGCTTCATAGTTGCCCTAGCGTCTCTACCATCGTGAGGCGAATCGTGCTGCGGATCGTGGTGGCGCTCACGGCGCTCGTCGTGATCCTCAACTGGACGTGGGGCCGGCTGCCGGGCGAGCCGGAGCGCACCGGCAGGCTCGTGCGGCTGGGCGACTCGACGGTGCGCGTGGTCGAACAGCCGGGCGCGGAGCCGACGGTCGTGTTCCTGCACGGACTGCCGGGCACGGCGGAGGACTTCGAAGCTGTCGCGGCCCGGCTGAGAGGCCAACGCACGATCATGATCGACCGGCCGGGCTTCGGCTTCTCCAGCGGCGGCTACCACCCGCTCGACGAGCAGCTCGCGACGATCCGGCGACTGATCGAGTCGCTCGGCCTTGGGCGCGTGGTGCTCGCCGGTCACTCCTACGGCGGGACGCTCGCGCTCGCCTACGCTGAGCGGCGCCCGCAGGACGTGCGCGGCCTCGTGCTCGTCGACGCCGCGGCCGGCGGAGTGCAGTCGGGCGCGTTCGAGCGCGCGCAGTCCCGCCTCGTGCAGGTGCTGTCGTGGCCGGTCGTGCAGCCGATCGCGGACGTGACCTTCTCGCAGCTGCTGCGGACCGCCTCCGCGAAGCAGGGCGACGCGCAGGCGTTCGATCCCGGCGACGTGGACGCGACGCACGAGGACCGCCTGATTGCGCTCAACATGCAGCACGAGGACCTCGACGCGTACGCCGGCGAGCAGTTGCACTCCGACGACGTCATCGCGGACGTCGACCGCGAGCTTGCGCGCGTGCGGACTCCGGCGATCGTCATCCACGGCGTCGGCGACAAGCTCGTCGAGGCCGAGTACGGCCGCAGACTCGCCGCGCAGCTTCCCAACGCCCGTCTCGAGCTGGTGAGCGGCGGCCACATGGCGCCGTACGTGCACCCAGCCGTCGTTGTGGCCGCCGTGCGTGAGCTGCTGAGCTCGGCTACGAGACCGCCAGCACCTGGAGCCCGGGAACGCGCTCGAAGTGCCGCACGTTGACGGTTGCCACAGGCATGCCGTGAGCGAGGGCAGTGGCAGCGATCCACAAGTCGTGCGAGCCGATGCGCGCGCCCGCCGCTTCGAGATGAGCCCAGATCTCGGCGTGAGCACGTGCGACGTGCATGGTGATCGCGAGCGGTTCCAAGCGGGCCAGCACGCGCTCGACGTATGACAGTCGACGCATGCGCACCGTGGTATCGACCGCATGATGGACGCCGTGGAGGAGCTCGCTGGCGGTCACCACGCTGATCGTCCGCTCTTCGCCGCGTGTCACAGCCTTGAGTCCCGGCCCGCGCCGCCGCTCAGCGTCGACGAGCACGGAGGTGTCGATCAGGACGGCCATGCGCTCGTCGGCGGGCCGAACGCGGCGCGCCCCTCTTCGACGTCGTGCGCGAAGTCCTCGTCCGGGAACGGCGCGTCGGCCATCAGCTCATCCCACTGCTCCGCGGTGATGGTCGACCGGCCTCGCGGAGGCCGCAGCTCGGCGATCGGCGCGCCGTTGCGCACGATCTCGATCTCCTCGCCCGCTCCGACGCGGTTGATGATGCGGGAGAAGCTGCGAGCGACCTCCGTCGCGGTCAGCCGGACCATGCCTCAGACGGTATCAGATAAATCAGATAGCTAGCGTCCAAGCGCCGGATCGGCGAGGATGCGCGCAATGCTGCAGCGCTTCGTCGTCACCTGGGCCTTCAACGTTGCCGCCCTGTGGGTCGCCGCGGAGCTGCTGAGCAGCGTGGACGTCACCGGAGACAACACCTGGGTGACCTTCGTGCTCGCGGGACTCGTCTTCAGCCTCGCGAACATGATCGTCAAGCCGATCGTCGCGGTCCTCGCGATACCGCTGATCATTCTCACGCTCGGGATCGCGTACTTCCTCGTGAACGTGCTGATGATCTTCCTCACCAGCTGGATCGTCGACGACTTCCATGTCGACGGCTTCTGGAGCGGAGTCGGCGCCGCGATCATCGTATGGCTGGTGAACGTCGCCCTCGATGCGCTCGGGCGGCGGCTGACAGAGACTTGACACGGCCGCGACCGCGCCGGAAGGGAGGCGCGGCCGCGGGAGGGACCGTGGGGGTCGAGCGTCGTTACGCGGCCTCGCGCAGCGCCGCGAGCGAGCTCTCGCGCGAGAGACGTCTGAGCGCCTGCTCCTCGAGCTCCCGCGCGCGCGTGGAGCTGAGGCCGAGGCGCCGGCCGACCTCGCTGAGCGTCTGCGGCGGCTCGCCGCCGGTGCCGAAGCGCAGGTGGATGACCGTCCGCTCCTTGTCGGGGAGCGTGTCGATCGCCTTCTGCACGGCCTCGTGACGCAGCGTGTCGGCGACCTCCTCGTCCGGGCCCGCGTCGTCGGTCGCGATCAGCGCGCCGAGCGACGTCTCGCCGTCGTCGCCGACGGGCAGGTCGAGGCTCGTCGGCTCGCGGTCGGCCTTCGCCGCCTCGAGCACCAGCTCGAGCTCGAGTCCGGTCTCCTCGGCGATCTCCTCGTCGGACGGCTCGCGGCCCAGCTTCGCCGTCAGCTCGCGCCGTGCACGCGCGACCTTGCGGGCGCGCTGCCCGACGTGGACCGGCAGACGGATCGTGCGACCGCTGTTCTCGAGCCCGCGCTGGATCGACTGCCGGATCCACAGCGTCGCGTACGTCGAGAAGCGGAAGCCCTTGCG
Source organism: uncultured Actinomycetes bacterium (assembly GCA_963770165.1). Taxonomy (GTDB): domain Bacteria; phylum Actinomycetota; class Thermoleophilia; order Solirubrobacterales; family Solirubrobacteraceae; genus Conexibacter. The sequence continues at coordinate 60,492 of CAVYOK010000011.1, read as the reverse complement.
CCAGTCGAACTTCTCGACGGCGCGGATCAGGCCGAGCGTGCCCTCCTGGACGAGATCGCCCATCGAGAGGCCCTGCCCCTGGTAGCGACGCGCGATCGACATCACGAGCCGCAGGTTCGAGTTGACCATGCGCTCCTTCGCGACGAGGTCGCCGCGCTCGATGCGCTTCGCGAGCTCGACCTCCTCCGCGGGCGTGAGCAGGGGCCAGTTGCGCGCCTCCCGCATCAGCAGCTGGAGGGCGTCGAACGTCGTCTCCTCAGGGGCAAAAGCCTGGGTGTCTGGGGTCTTCGTGGTGTTCCTTTCGTCAATACCTACTTGCACGCTAGGTATTGTACGCCTAGATCGTTGCTCCGTCAACAACCTGTACCCGTATCTTCACCGGGAGTACCCCTGCGCTCAGGGGGAAACCTGCCGGTAACAGCGTGCCCGCCGTGACACGCCACAATCGCTCTCGATGACATCGGTCGCCCCGTCTGATCTGCCCTCCTTCGCACGCGACTCGGAGCTCGTCGCGGACGCCTGGCGCCTGGCGCTGGAGGCCTACCGCGGCAACGCGAACGGAAACGTCGCCGCCGACGTCGAGCACCCTGCTATCACCGCCCGCCTGCTGTACGACGCCGGTTGCGACGAGACGGTCGTCGCGACCGCCGTGCTGCACGACGTGATCGAGGACACCGGCCTCGACTCGGCGACGATCGCCGAGCGCTGCGGACCCGAGATCGCCCGGCGCGTGGTGGCGCTCAGCGAGCGCCCCGACCTCGCCGCCTACGCCGAGCGCAAGCGCGAGCTGCGCGCCCGCGGGATCGAGGCCGGCCGCGAGGTAGCCGTCGTGATGGCTGCCGACAAGCTGGCGCGCGCCACGCGCGCCGCCGGCGGGCGGCTGCGGCCCGAGAAGCTGCGCCACTTCCAAGCGACGTTCGCCGAGCTGCGCGAGGCGTATCCCGACCTGCCGCTGCTGGAGCCGCTCGCGAACGCGATCGAACGGCTGCGCCCGACGACGAGCGAGGCGGCTGCCGCCGTCGGCGATCCGTCGCTCTACATCAACCGCGAGCTGTCGTGGCTCGAGTTCAACGAGCGCGTTCTGCAACTCGCGGAGGACGCGGACCGCCCGTTGCTGGAGCGCGTGAAGTTCTGCGCGATCTACAGCTCGAACCTCGACGAGTTCTTCATGGTGCGCGTCGCCGGCGTGCACGACCAGGTCGACGCCGGGATCGAGGCCACGAGCGCCGACGGGCTCCCGCCGTCTGACCTGCTCGACCGCATCGGCGAGCGCGTGCGCGAGCTCGGCGCGCGGCTGGAGAGCTGCTGGGAGCGTGTGCTGCGGCCCGCGCTGGAGGAGCATGGCATCCGCGTCGTCACGCCCGACTCGCTCAGCCCGGACGAGCGCGCCACGCTCGACGACCGCTTCCGACGCGAGGTGTTCCCCGCGCTCACCCCGCTGGCGGTCGGCCCGGCGCAGCCGTTCCCGTACATCTCGAACCTGTCGCTGAGCCTCGGCGTGCTCGTGCGCGACCCCGCCACCGACCAGACGCGCTTTGCGCGCGTGAAGGTGCCGAAGGAGGGGCTGCCGCGCTTCATCGCCGTCGGAGACAGACGCACGCTCGTGCCGTTGGAGGCCGTCATCGCCGACCATCTCGACCGCCTCTTCCGCGGGATGGAGATCGTCGCCCACACGATGTTCCGCGTCACGCGCGACGCCGACTTCACCGTCTCCGACGAGGCCGACGACCTGCTGGAGGCCGTCGAGGCGCAGCTGCGTCGACGGCGCTTCGGCGAGGTCGTGCGGCTCGAGCTCAGCGCCGGCACCGATCCCGCGATGAGAGCGCGCTTGATGAACGACCTCGAGGTCGAGGAGCGGGACGTGTACGAGGTCGACGGGCTGATCGACCCGACCGACCTGTGGCAGATCGTGAAGCTGCCCGGCTTCAGGGAGCTGCGCGATCAGCCGTGGACGCCGCTGACGCCGCCCGCGTTCGAGCGCGATGGCAAGAAGACCGACCTGTTCGCGCTGATGCGCGAGCGCGACCTGCTCGTCCACCACCCGTATGACACCTTCGAGACGGTGGAGCAGTTCGTCAACCAGGCGGTCAACGACCCGAACGTCCTCGCGATCAAGCAGACCGTGTACCGCACGAGCGACGACTCGCCGCTCGTGCCGGCGCTGATCCGCGCCGCCGAGCGCGGCAAGCAGGCGGTCTGCCTCGTGGAGCTGACCGCGCGCTTCGACGAGCGCGCGAACATCACGTGGGCGCGCGCGCTCGAGCAGTCGGGCGTGCACGTGACGTACGGCATGTCGGGCCTGAAGACGCACGCGAAGGCGGTGCTGGTCGTGCGGCGCGAGGGCGACGGCGTGCGCCACTACGCACACGTCGGGACCGGCAACTACCACCGTGGCACCGCCGACCTCTACACCGACTTCGGGCTCTTCACCGCCGACGAGCGCATCACAGGCGAGATCGCCGAGCTGTTCAACCAGCTGACCGGCTACTCGCGGCCAGAGCACTACCGCCGCGTGCTCGTCGCCCCACTGAACCTGCGCGAGCGGATCATCGGCGAGATCGACGCGACGATCGACGCGCACGAGGCCGGCAAGGACGCGCGCATCCGCATGAAGATGAACTCGCTCGTCGACGCCTCCTGCATCCGCGCGCTCTACCGCGCCTCGCAGGCGGGCGTGCCGATCGAGCTGAACGTGCGCGGCGCCTGCTGCCTGCGGCCCGGTGTGTCCGGCGTATCCGAGAACATTCGCGTTGTGTCGATCGTCGGCCGCTTCCTCGAGCACTCGCGCATCTACGCGTTCCAGCGCGGGGAGCAGACGGCCGTCTTCGTCGGCTCCGCGGACCTCATGCCGCGCAACCTCGACTCGCGCGTGGAGCTCGTCGTGCCGGTGGACGACTCTGACGCACGCGCACAGCTGCTCGACACGCTCGAGCGCAGTCTCGCCGACACCGAGAACGCGTGGGACCTCGCCGCGGACGGCGCGTGGACTCACCGTCGTGTGCCGTCGGAGGGACAGCCGCGCGACGTGCACGCGGAGCTGATGCGCACGCACCTCGCGCGTGCGCAGCTCGCCGACGCGTGAGCTCCTCGCGCGCCGTCATCGACCTCGGCTCCAACAGCTTCCGGCTCGTCGTCTTCACGACCGGCGAGGGCGGCTGGTGGAAGCGCACCGACGAGCTGAGCGACATGGTGCGGATCGGCGGCGACCTCACGCCCGAGGGGTGCCTGTCGGAGGCGCGCATGGCGCACGCGCTCGAGACCCTGCGGGTGTTCGCGGCCTTCTGCTCGACGAGCGGGGTCGCGCTCTCCGAGGTTGACGCCGTCGCCACGAGCGCGATCCGCGACGCGCCGAACGGCGGTGCGTTCGTGGAGCGAGCGCAGCGCGAGACGCGGCTGCCGATCCGCGTGTTGAGCGGCGAGCAGGAGGCGCTGTACTCCTACGTCGCGGCCGCCAACTCGACCGCGCTCCAGGACGGCGTGGTGCTGGACCTCGGCGGCGGGTCGTTGGAGCTGGTGCAGGTGCGGAAGCGGCGCGCGACCGCGATCGCCTCGTGGCCGTTGGGGGCGGTGCGCGCGACGGAGCGATGGCTGCCGAGCGACGGTCCGGTCGACAGCAAGCCGATCGCGAAGCTGCATGCGCGCACGCTGAGAGCGCTGGTGGAGGATGCGCCCTGGGTGACCGCGGCAGGCGCCGACGGCGCCCGGCTCGTCGGGATCGGCGGCAGCGTGCGCAACCTCGCGGCGGCGGCAGCTCGGCATGCCGAGCTGCCGCTCGACAGCGTGCAGGGGTTCCTGCTGACGCGCGACGCGCTCGACGACCTCGTCGACGAGCTGGCCGGCAGGCCGCCGGAGGAGCGCGAGCGCGTGCCGGGGATCAAGCGCGGGCGCGGCGAGGTGATCCTGGCGGCCGCCGTCGTGCTGCGGGCGGTGCTGGAGGCGAGCGGCGCGGACGGGATCGAGGTCACCGAAGCGGGCCTGCGCGAGGGGATCTTCCTGTCCGGCCTGCTGGCGCCGGCCGACCCGCCGCTGGTCGACGACGTGCGCACGGCGAGCGTGCGCAACCTCGCGCGCCAGCACGGCGTCGACCTCGTGCACGCGGAGCACATCGCGGGGCTGGCGCACCAGCTGCTGGAGGCGCTGCCCGGCGCCGGCCTGCCCGAGCCGGACGAGCCCGAGCTGGTGGAGGCGGCCGCGCTGCTGCACGACGTCGGGATGGCGGTCGACTACGACGACCACCACAAGCACTCGTCCTACCTCATCCTCGGGTCCGGCCTGCCCGGTTACACGCCGCGCGAGGTCGCGCTGATCGCGCTGATGGCGCGCTACCACCGCAAGGGCACGCCGCAGCTGGGCGCGCTCGCGCCGCTGTGTCGCGAGGGCGACGAGCAGCTCGTGCTGCGCGGCGCCGCGCTGCTGCGGATTGCCGAGCAGCTTGAGCGCAACCGCGACCAGGTCGTGCGGGCGGCGCGGCTGCGGCGGCCCGCCGGCGGCGAGGACGGCGTCATCGAGCTGGAGCTGGACGCCGTCGGGGACGACACCGTCGCCCGCTGGGGCGCCGAGCGGCAAGGCGAGCTGTTCGAGCGCGCGTTCGGGGCGCCGCTGCGGGTGGTCGCGCGCTAGATTCGCGGTGGCGGACACCGTGGGAAGGTCTGCGCCGTTGCGGGGTCATTGAGCATGACGACGTCCCCGAGCCGAAGGAGCCGACCGCGATGCGCCCGACCTCGTCAGATCCTCGCCCTCGCCGCGCGGCGCTCGTGCTGCTGCTCGCGGCGCTCGCCTTCGCCGTCGTGTTCATGCTGATCGGGCCGCCGCACGGGCAGGCGCGCACCAGAGGGCCCACGCTGAAGGTCTCGACCGCGCAGAACGCCACGCTGGACAAGCGCATCCTCGTGACGGCGCGCGGACGGACGCTGTACTCGCTGAGTGCCGAGACGAGAGGCCGCTTCATCTGCACCGGCTCGTGCCTCACGACGTGGCCGCCGCTGATCCTCAGAGGCGACGCGAGGCCGGTCGGCGTCAGAGGGCTCGGCTCGATCAAGCGCCCGGACGGCCGCCGCCAGGTGACGTACAAGGGCAAGCCGCTCTACCGCTTCTTCAGCGACGCACGGAAGGGCGACGTGAACGGAGAGGGCTTCCGCGACGTGGGCGTCTGGCACGCAGCGGTGGCGCCGAAGAGCAGCGCGTCGCACGGCTCGCCCCCGCCTGCGGCCGGCGCCGGGCTACTGACTTTTCACACTTTCTGATGCTAAGCTTGGGTGGTGGTCGCGACTTCCCAACCCTTCCCACCCCACGGCCGGATCGAGCAGCGGGTCTGGAGACCCACGATGGATCACGGCGCTGGCCGCCGCCATCGCGTCGCGCAGACGATCGACTGCTTCGTCCCCGACCCGATCCTCGACTGGGATCCGACGCTGACCGCCTCGACGGCGGCGCTGATCGCGGAGGCCGACGTCGAGGTGTGGGACTTCAACCGCCAGGCACCGGGCGTGCAGGGGCTCGACGCGCTCGCGCGCCAGCTGCTGCGCCAGGAGTCTGTCGGCTCGTCGCGGATTGAGAACCTCGTGGTCGGGCAGCGACGGCTCGCACGCGCCGCCGCCGGTAGCGGTGAGCGACACGACACAACGGCCGACCTCGTGATCGGCAACGTGCGCGCGATGGAGCGCGCGATCGGGCTGGCGACCGAGCCGCGTCCGCTGACGCGTGACGACATAGTGGCGCTTCATCGCACACTGTTCGACGGGACGGTCGATGAGCCGCTCGCCGGGGTGGTGCGCCGGGAGCAGAACTGGATCGGCAGCTCGTCCTACAGCCCCGCTGGCGCGGCCTTTATTCCACCCCCGCACGAGTACGTCGAGGAGCTGCTCGACGACCTTGCAGAGTTCCTCAACCGCCACGACCTGCCGGTGACGCTGCAGGCCGCGATTGCGCACGCGCAGTTCGAGGCGATTCACCCCTTTCTCGACGGCAACGGCCGCGTCGGCCGCTGCCTGATCCACGTCGTGTTCCGGCGTCGTGACCTCGCGCGGACCGTCGTACCGCCGATCAGCCTCGTGCTCGCGACGCACAGCGATCTCTACCTACGCGGCCTCAACGCCTACTGCTTCGGCGACCTGAAGGACTGGCTGCTGCCGTTCGCGGGCGCGACGGTCAAGGCCGTCGACAGCGCGCACGATCTGGCGGCGAAGGTCGGAGCGCTGCGCGACGCGTGGCTCGAGCGCGTCGGCCGCCCGCGCAGCCACGCCAGCTCGCGCGCGCTTCTCGACGAGCTCGCGGCCGAGCCGGTCCTCACCGTCGCACGCGCGGCCGAGCTGGCAGGCGTCAGCGAGACGGCGGCGGCGAGAGCGCTCACCGCGCTCGAGCGCGCCGGCGTCCTGACGCGCCCGTCGCAGCAGCGCTGGGGCCGCCGCTGGGAGGCGCCCGAGGTGTTCGAGCTGCTCGACGCGTTCGAGCGCGACGTCGCGACGCCGGGCCACACGACGCGGCCGGTCCGTCCCGCGCCGAGAGGCCGCGGGACGGGCCGACCGAAGCGCTGAGCTACGCGGCGACCGGCTCCGGCTCGCGCTCCACCGCCACCGCGGCATTCGCCGCCGCCAGTTCCGCCTGGCGCACCCGCCCGGGCACGAACAGCGCGCAGACGGCGCCGGCGGCGCAGACGGCCGCGCCCACCATCACCGCGCTCGTCATGCCGTCCGTGAACGCCTGTGGCGAGGCGTAGGAGCCCGCGCCGGCGAACACCGTCGAGAGCACCGACACGCCGAGCGCGCCGCCGATCTCGCGGAACGTGTTCGTCGCGCCAGAGGCCTGGCCGGCCTCCGCCGCGCGCACCGACGAGAGCACCGCGTTCGCCGCCGGCGCGAACACGAGCGCCATCCCTGCGCCGGCCATCATGAACGGCAGCACGAGCTGCCCGTACGGCACGGTCGGCTCGGAGACGAGCGCGAGCCACGCGAGCGCGCCGGCCTGCAACGCGAGCCCGAGCGCCATCAGCACCCGCGAGCCGACGCGGTCGGACAGGATCCCCGCGAGCGGCGCGATGAAGATCGGCATGACGGTCCACGGCAGCGTGCGCAACCCTGCCTCGAGCGCCGAGTACCCCTGCACCGTCTGGAAGAACTGCGCGAGCAGGAAGATCGAGCCGAAGGTGCCGAAGAACATCCCGACCGACACGCCGCTCGTGGCGGTGAACCCGCGCGAGCGGAAGAAGCGCATCGGCAGCATCGGCTGCGGCGTGCGCAGCTCCCACCACACGAACGCCATCAGCAGCGCGAGACCGGCAACGCCGGTGCCGAGCACGGTCGCGCTCGTCCACCCGTAGTCCTGCGCCTTGACGATCCCGAACACGAGGCCGAAGAGACCGGTCCCGGCGAGCGCGAGGCCCGGCAGGTCGAGCCGGTCGTTGGGCCCGTGCGACTCGGTCAGGCGCGCGACCGCGAGGGGCGCGAGCACGAGCCCGATCGGGACGTTGAGCCAGAAGATCCAGTGCCACGAGATGCCCTCGATCACCGCGCCGCCCGCGAGCGGCCCGAGCGCGACGCCGAGCCCGCTGACCCCGGACCAGATGCCGAGCGCGAGCCCGCGCTTGCCGGCCGGGAACGCCTCGCTCAGCAGCGTCAGCGAGAGGGGAGCGACGGCCGCCGCGGCCGCGCCCTGAAACGCGCGCGCCGCGATCAGCGCCTCGTCGCTCGGCGCGAGCGCCGCTGCCACTGAGGCGAGCGTGAAGGCGCCGAGGCCGAGCGCGAACACGCGCCGACGGCCGAAGCGGTCGCCGAGTGCGGCGCCCGGCAGCAGCAGGACGGCGAATGCGAGCGTGTAGGCGTTCACCGTCCAGCCGAGCGCGGCGATCGACGCGTTGAGGTCGACGCGGATCGACGGCAGCGCCGTCGTCACGACGAGGTTGTCGAGCGTGACCATGAACAGCGCGACGCTCGTCACGATCGAGGTCCAGATCTGCCGCGAGCGGGTGGTCATCGCGCGCTCCTTCGTGTGTGAGTGGTCACTCATGTCGAGGGCAAAAAAGAGAGGTCAGTCGGTCGGCGGGCCGGTCGCGTCCGGGCCACCGCACAGCTCGTGGGCCCACGGCGCGTCGATCGACGGCGCGTCCATCCCGGCGAGCACGGTCATCAGCATCCCCTTGGCGACGAATGCCCGCAGCTCGTCGCCCTCCGCGCCGCTGATGCGCTGGATCAGCTCGATCAGGTCGCCGTAGCCGCGGCGCACCGCGTCGCGGATCGCGAGGTCTTCTCCGGACGCGGCGGCAAACGCCTGCAGCGTCGCACGCAACGTCGTCTGGTCCTGCAGCAGCGCGGCATACGCGTGGCCCATCCGCTCGAGCGCCGTGTCGCCGGGTGCGCTCGCGTCCTCCGCCGCGGCGCGCATCGCGTCGCCGAGGCGCTGGTAGCAGCGGTCGACGGCCGCGACGTAGAGCTCCGACTTCGTCGGGAAGAGGCGGAACAGGTACGCCTGCGAGATGCCGGCCGCCTTCGCGATCTCGGTCGTCGGCGTGCCGTGGAAGCCGTGCTCGGCGAACGCGGCGACGGCGGCCTCCACGAGCGCCTCGCGGCGCTCGGCGGCGGTCGACAGCTGGCGGGCGGTGGCCGGCGGCATCATCGTGAGTGAGTATGCACTCACTCACACACGATGTCAAGGCGGCCGCCAACGTGGTCGCGCCCCGCTCCGGTGATTCGCCGGCACCGGAACGGGGCGCGTTGGTGGGGACCACTCGCTGCTACGCAGCGGTCCACAAGCCGGATCACGCGCGTGTCAGCCCTTCAGACCTCTCGTCGAGTAGCGCACGAGCGTGATCGTCTTCGAGACGGTCTGTCCTCTCACGAGCGCGTTCGCGACGGTCGCCTTCACACGCATCGTGCCGCGCTGGCGCAGCAGGCGCTTGCCGAGGTCGTTGAGCGTCACGTGCACGAAGCCGCCGTCGTTCTGGCGCAGCGAGTATCCGTTGCGCACGCCGAGCTGCTTGCCGCTGCGGGAGAGCGTCAGGCTGCCTCTGCAGGCCGCGCTGCCGATGCAGGCGACGAACACGCCGCCGACGCCGTTCTGGTCGGCGAACGCCGTCTGGCCGAACAGGCCGAGCCGCGTCGTGTCCGCGCCGGCCGTCGTGAACGTCTTGTCGCCGCCGATCGAGACGGCGCCGCTCGGGCCGACCGCGACGAGCCGGTAGTGGTACGTCGCGTTCGCGACGAGGCCCGACAACGAGCCCGACACCGACACGGCCGAGGCGCCGGAGCCCGCGCTCTGCGGCGGCGTCTGCTGACCGTAGTCGGCGGTCGTGCCGAACTCGAAGTAGTACGAGGTGGCGACGCCGTTGGGGTTGACGGATCCGCTGAGCGTCGCGCTCGCGCCGCTCACGTCCGCGCCGCCGGTCGTCGCGCTCGGCGCCGTGGGCGGCGGCGGAGCGGTCCCGGTCGTTCTGAACGTTCTGTCGGCGCCGACCGTCGTGCCGTCAGCGTTCGTCGCGATCACGCGGTAGTGATAGGTCGTGCCGGGCGTGAGGCCGGCGAGGTCCGCTCTGACCGGCGTGTCGGCTCTGTCCGAGCCGGCCGAGGTCAACGCGGTCTGCTGGCCGTAGGCGGTCGTCGTGCCGTACTGGAACGCGTAGCTCGTCAGCTGGCCCTGCGGGTTGACGGTGCCGGCGAGCGTGGCCTGCGTGTCGGTGAGCCCGCTCGGGTCGCCGGTCGTCGCGGTCGGCGCGGCGGCCAGCGCCGGCGTCGCCGCGAGGGCGATCAGCGCGATCGTCGTGAGGCCGAGTGCGGTGAAGCGCCGCATCAGGGGAGAACCTCCAGAGTCGTTCGTCGCGTACGGAAGGTCGGAAACCATGCCCGACCGCGCGAGTTGCGGAACGGCCTCGTGCTCTGACATCGCTGCACGACGCGTTGCAGCGGTAGCCTGACGCCTCATGTCCGCCGCCTGCGAGATCCGTCCGGCCACCCGCGACGATGTGCCGCTGCTGGTGGAGATGATCGGCGCGCTGGCCGACTACGAGGGGCTGCGCGACGGGGTCGTGCTCGACGCCGCGCTGCTGGAGCGACATCTGTTCGGCGAGCGGCCGGCGGCGGAGGCCATGCTCGCCGAGGTCGGCGGCGAAGCCGCCGGCTACGCGCTGTTCTTCTCCACCTTCTCGACGTTCCTCGGACGACCGGGGGTCTGGCTGGAGGATCTGTTCGTGCTGCCCGAGCGCCAGCGCGGCGGCGTCGGCCGCGCGCTGCTGCTGCACGTCGCACAGCTTGCGGTCGCGCGCGGCTGCGGGCGGCTCGAGTGGTCGGTGCTCGACTGGAACGAGCCGGCGCTCGCGTTGTACCGCGAGCTGGGCGCGCGCCCGCAGCCCGAGTGGCACCTGCACCGGCTGGAGGGCGCGGCGCTCGCGGCTGTGGCACGCTCCAACGCATGAACGCAGCCATCGAGGCCGAGGGCCTCATCAAGACGTATCCCGGCGACGTGCGCGCGCTCAACGGCGTGAGCTTCGGCGTGCCGGCCGAGACGATCTTCGGCCTGCTGGGGCCGAACGGCGCCGGCAAGTCGACGACGGTGAAGATCCTCACGACGCTCTCGCGCGCCGACGAGGGCACCGCGCGCGTGGCCGGGATCGACGTCGTGCGCGACCCGGTCGCGGTACGCCGCGCGATCGGCGTCGTCGGGCAGAAGAACGCCGTCGACGGCGAGGCGACCGGGCGCGAGAACCTGCAGCTGCAGGGGCGCCTGTACGGCCTGCGCGGCGCGGCGCTGAACGCACGCGTCGATGACCTGCTCGAGCGCTTCCGCCTCGCCGACGCGGCCGACCGCTTCGCGAAGGGCTACTCGGGCGGCATGCAGCGGCGGCTCGACGTGGCGCTGGGGCTCGTCGCGAGACCGCAGGTGCTGTTCCTCGACGAGCCGACGACCGGGCTCGACCCTGAGGTGCGCGTGGCGATGTGGGAGGAGATCTCCACGCTCGCGCACGAGGAGGGCCTGACGATCCTGCTGACGACGCACTATCTGGAGGAGGCCGACCAGCTCGCCTCGCAGCTGGCGATCGTGGACCGCGGCGAGATCGTCGCGGAGGGCTCGCCGGAGCAGCTCAAGGCGGAGCTGCAGGGCGACCGCATCTCCGTCGAGCTCGACGGTGATGGCGGCGCCCTGGTGCACGAGGCGCTGGCGCGCGTCGACGGGGTGCGCGAGGTCGTGCTGGAGGGCCGCCTGCTGCGCGCTCGCGCCGACCAGGGCGCGCGCGCCGTGCCGGCGGTGCTCGCGGCGCTGGAGGGCGAGGGCGTGTCGGTCGCGGCCGTGTCGGTCGCGCGCGCGTCGCTCGACGACGTGTACCTGCGCCACACCGGGCGGACGTTCGAGTCGGCCGACGAGAGGTCCTCCTCTTCGGAGCCGGAGACCGCGACCGCAGGGGGCCGCTGAGCGATGCCCGCCGTCCTTTCGCATTCGTGGTTCATGACGGAGCGCTGGATGCGCGCGCTGCTGCGCCAGCCGGCGTGGATCGTCGTGACGCTCGTACAGCCGGTCATGTGGCTGCTGCTGTTCGGCGCGCTGTTCAAGTCGATCGTGAACCTGCCGGGCTTCGGGGCCGACAATTACGCCGACTTCCTCACGCCCGGGATCGTCGCGATGACGGCGCTGTTCTCCGCCGGCTGGGCGGGGATGGGGATGCTGCAGGATTACGAGCGCGGGGTCCTCGACCGCTTCCTCGTGACGCCGTCCTCGCGGATCGCGCTGCTCGCGGGGCCGCTGATGCAGCAGGCGATCGTGACGGTCGTGCAGTCACTGATCATCGTCGTGCTCGGCCTGGCGGTGGCCGGGGCTTCGTTCCCCGGCGGCGTGCTGGGCGTCGTCGTCGTGATCGTCGCGGCGATCCTGCTCGGGATGGCCATCGGCGCGCTGTCGAACGCGTTGGCGCTTGTGGTGCGCAAGGAGGAGACGATGATCGCGACCGTCACGTCGCTTTCGCTCCCGCTGTCGTTCCTGTCCGGGACGTTCATCGACCTGAACGTCGCGCCGGCGTGGATCGCGGAGGTCGCGAAGTACAACCCGCTCGAGTGGGCGGTCGTCGCGGGACGCGAGGCGTTGACGTCGAGCGACGTCGACTGGGGCGTGGTGCTGTCCCGTCTCGGCCTGCTCGCGCTGCTGCTCGTCGCGTGCTTCGCGATCGCGATGCGCGCGTTCCGGGCGTATCAGCGAGCGGCTTAACGCGGGTTGTTACACCGCTCGCGCGGGTTTGCACCAACTGTCGCGCAAGGCGGCTGAACGACTCAATAGGTGCAGTAGGAAGGCTCCTGTGGTCGGCCTTCTGCTCTCCCGCGAACCGTCACGGAGCCGAGCGGTTCCGCGGGTAAGGGGACCCGGATCCCCAGGAGAGGAGGGCCGCACGATGACGGAAGCCGTCATCGTGCTGGCCGTGACCTTGCTCGTCGCACTGCTGGTCATCGACCGGCACTCGCGCGGGTAAGGCGCGACCTCCACGAAGTCCCGGTCGGGAGTCGGCTCCGAGCCCGACCGGGACGCCTTGGACCCGGCACGGTGACCGCAACTGAGGTTACGTCGCGCGCAAGCCCCGCACAACCCCTTCCGTGGTGTGCCGCGTGATCAGCGCCCGCTGAATCTGGCCGGGCGGCGCTCGACGAAGGAGCGCATGCCCTCGGCGCCATCCTCGCTCGCGAACAGCGGGACGGCGTCGGCCTGGAGCTGTGCGACGGCGTCGTCGTGGTTCCCGTAGGTGGCGCGGTAGGCGGAGCGCAGCGTGGCGGCGACGCCGAGCGGGGCGGCGGCGGTCGCGATCCGCTCGGCCAGCTCGACGGCGCGGTCGAGCTGCGCGCCGGGCTGGACGACCTCCTGCACGAGGCCCATGCGGTGCGCCTCTTGCGCGTCGAACGGATCGCCGGTGAGCAGGTGCTTCATCGCGTTGCCCCAGCCGGCCTCGCGCGGCATGCGGATCGTCGCGCCGGCGAAAGGATAGATCCCGCGCTGCACCTCCAACTGCGCGAATCTCGTGTCGGCTGCGGCGATCCGCACGTCGGCCGCGAGCAGCAGCTCGATCCCGATCGTGATGCACCAGCCCTGCACCGCGATCACGACCGGCGTCGTCCACGGGCCGTCGAGCCGCCACGGCTGGCGGCCTCCCTCCGGCACCGGCGGGCCGCCGCCGTCGATCACCGCCGGCGCGACCTGCGCGAGGTCGAGACCGCCGGTGAAGTGCTCGCCGTGCGCGAACAGGACGCCGCAGCGCAGCTCGGGATCGCGCTCCAGCTCGGCTTAGGCGAGCGCGAGCTCCTCGAACATCTGGAGCGTGAAGGCGTTGCGTCTGGCCGGCCGGTTGAGACCCATCAGCAGCACGTGACCGCGCCGCTCGATCGTGACCGTCGTCTCCTCGCCCATTCGCCTGCCTCCGTTCGCTCGCTGCTGGCCGCGCCACCCTAGTGCCGCCGGCCGGTGCTTGACCCCGGTAGCGCGAGCTGCGCGGCCGGAGCCCGCTCGGCGCTAGCGTTCGGCCGCGATGACGAGCACGAGCGAGGCAGCGACTGCCGGCACGTTCGAGCAGGCGACGGCCGTGACGGCGCTCGGCGAGGAGGGGCGGTTCCGGGCTCAGGTTGACCCCGGCTGGTCGACGCCGATCGCGGCGAACGGCGGGTACCTCGCCGCGATCCTCGTGCGGGCGATCGAGGCGCATGGCGCGGATGGCGCCGTCGGGGACGGCCGTGGGGCCTCACCGCGGCAGCTGCGCTCACTCACCTGTCACTACCTGCGACCTGTGAGCGGCGGGCCGCTCGACGTGACTGTCGAGGTGGTGCGCGCCGGCCGACGCATCTCGACGTTCGCGGTGACTGCCTCGCAGGAGGGGAGGGAGGCGATCCGCGCCCTGGCGGCGCTTGCCGTGCTCGACTTGCCAGCCGCAGGACAGTGGGAGCCCGAGCCGCCTCCCGTGGGGCAGGCGCCAGCGCGCGACGCGCCGCTGATCGAGCCGGACGACTACCGACGTGAAGGGGCGAGCGGCTGGCTCGGCCCGACGCCGACGATGCCGCCGATGTTCAGACGGGTGCGCGTGGCCCCGCGGATCGGCGGGGTGCCGTTCTCCAACCGGCCGCTGCCGGCAGGCGAGGCACCGGAGACAGGCGGGTGGATCACGCTGCCGGAGGAGCGCCCGATCGACGCCGCGTTCATCGCGCTGTGCACTGACGTGTGGTGGCCGCCGGCGTTCCAGCCGCTCGGCCGTCCCGCGATCGCGCCGACGATCGATCTGACGATCCACGTCCGCGCCGACATCCCGCCGCACGGGCTGCCCGACCAGCCCGTCCTCGGCTGGTACCGCTCGACCGCGGCGCACGGCGGGCTGATGGAGGAGGACGCCGCGCTGTTCCTGCCCGACGGGACGCTGCTGGCGCACGCGCGCCAGCTCGCGATCTTCATGCCGCTGGAGCGGTGACGCAAGACGCGCGCGGCAGGTTGCCGCGCGCGTCTTTGCTTAGCCAGCAAGCGGTCTATATTAGGGTGAGCGTGATGGCTGTCGTATTGCCGACTAGCGTTACAGTCCCCCTGTCCGACCTAAAGGTACCTTCGGCTCCAAAGCAGTCCGTCGGTACCGTCCCGCCCAGTTCGGCAGATGACAACACCCTGGTGGCCACATTACGGTTGAACGTCACAACCGCAGGTCTGGCTTCCGTGCTTCTCGCTAGGCAAGTAGCGAACGGTTCCCTAATCCGATACGAAGAATTGATGATGTTCGCTATAACCGCGGCTATGTTCGGTAGCGTCCCGGCAAAGCCTAGGTACCGAATATGCCACGGCAGCGTTTCCCTTAGGATCGTCGCTGTGCCCGTTGCGCACGGGCGGAGTATCGCTTGGGTAATATACCCCACTAGCGAGCCCACCCTCTTTACGACCGTCCTTGCGTGGAAGGAACCCTCTACTAGAACTTCACACACTATCCTGCCAAACACACCTTCGAACGTCACCGCCCTGAACGTCGCTCTCAAACTCTGATTCGAGATCGAGAAGTTCCTCGCTGACGCCGAGCCCACCAGGGCGCTCAGCAGCACCGTCGCGGCCGCGATTCCGAGTACTGCCCTTCCAAGTCTCATCAAGATGCCCCCTTACCCGCGGTCCTCCCGTCGGGTTCGCATATGCTCCTGCGACCCCTACGCATGTAGGAGGAGCCCGAATAATTAACGTGCCTCTAGGCGCCTAAGCGAACTCGCGCACAGGACCAGCAGCCACTCTGTGCGCGCGCTCGGATGCGGACAGGTGTGGCGAAAAGAACGCTGCCCAAGCCCCCCCGGCTGAGGCCAGCATACCGGGAAACGGGTCAATAGGCAAGCCTCAAAAACGCGGGTGGCTCCACACAAGCCCGACGAGCCGCCCTGTACGCCGGCATCCCGGCGGGGGCGCTCCCAATTCGCCCGGGTGCTCGACGCACTCCCAGCGACGATATTCATGCCGCTGGAGCCGTAAAGCGCAACGCGCGCGGCAAGGCTTGCCGCGCGCGCCTTTCGCTAAGCCACTGCGCCCTATATTAGGGTGAGGGTAAGTCTCGTTGTGGTGTTTAGAACAAAGACGGGCGCCCTATTCGTCGCAAAGGTGCCTTCCTGTTCTTGGCAGCCTGTCGGGTTCCTTCCGCTGATCTCGGCGCTTGAGATCACCCTAGTGACCACGTCTCGGTTCAACGTCGCTATGGCAGGCCTTTCTTCTGTGCCTATTGCTAGACAAGTAAACGCTGGTTCCCTTATTCGGAACGAACCTCCGATGATGGCCGCGCGTACACTCGTTATGTTCGGTAGCGTCCCCGCAAAGCCTAGGTACCGCACGTGCCACGGCAGCGTTTCCCTTAGGATCGTCGCTGTTCCTGCGGCGCACCTTAGAAGCTGCGCGGAGGTGACATAGCCGACTAGGCTCCCCACCCTCTTCGCTACTGTCCTTCCGTGGAATGATCCTTCTATCTGGATTTCGCAGGCGACGGTGCCAAAGACACCGCTGAAGCTCACTGAGCTGAATAGAGCTCTCAAGAACTGACTCGATATCGACAGATTCCTCGCCGATGCCGAGGCGACCAGCGCCCCCAGCAGCACCGAAGCCCCAACGAACGCAAGCAACACCTTGGTAAACCTCATGTGGCGACCTCCCGGGTCGGGTTCGCATACGCTCCTGCGACCCCTACGCATGTAGGAGGAGCCTGCTGAATAACGCTGCGCCTATGGGGCACCTAAGCGACCTCGCATACGACCTGCTGTCGCCCCCGTGCGAGCCTTCGAATGCGGAGCGCAGCCTAAGCCCCCGGCTGGCGCTCAGTATACCCTGGACTGTGTGGGCCGGCAAGCGGCAGAAACGCTTGCGGCTCCCTACCCCTCCTGCGCGCTGCCCGTGCCTACGAGCCACCGCTCCCCATCCCGACGATGCGCTCTCCGCCTCCATGCGCACCAGCTCAATCGTCATGCCTCTCGACCGATGACGCAAGACGCGCGCGGCGGATTGCCGCGCGCGCCGTCGGTTAGCCAGCAGGTGGTCTATATTAGGGTAATTGTAATGGCTGTCGTATTACCGACTAGCGTTACAGGCCCCCTGTCCGACCTGAAGGTGCCTTCGGCTCCCAAGCAATCCGTTGGAACCGTCCCGCCGAGTTCGGCAGATGTCACGACCCTAGTGGCCACGCTACGGTTCAGTGTCACGACCATTGGTCTTGCTTCCGTGCTTCTTGCTAGGCACGTAGCGAACGGTTCCCTCATCCGGAACGATACTCCGATTATGTTCGCGGTTATCGAAGCTATGTTGGGTAGCGTTCCACTAAAGCCTAGGTAGCGCACATGCCAGGGCAGCGTTTCCCTTAGGATTGTCGCTCCGCTTCCTTGACATGGCCTAAGCGTCGAGACCGTGACATATCCGACTAGTGACCCTACCCTCTTCGCAGCAGTTCTGTTATGAAACGAACCTTCTACCAAAAGTTCGCACACTATCCTGCCAAACGCACCTTCGAAGGAAACTTCCCTCCACACTACTCTCACAGACTGATTTGAGACCGACCAATTCCTCGCCGACGAGGAGCCCACCAGTGCGCCCAGCAACACCGTCGCTCCAATGATCGCAACACACGTCTTTCGCAGTTTCATCTCTCTCCTTCGTCCCCCTGATGAAAGGGCGCGGCCAACCGCGCCCTTTCACCGCTTTCCTATATTAGCGTAATTGTGATGGCTGTCGTATTACCTACTAGCGTTACAGTCCCCCTGTCGGACCTGAAGGTGCCTTCAGCTCCAAAGCAGTCCGTCGGAATCGTCCCGCCGATTTCGGCACTTGTCACCACCCTGGTGACCACGCTACGGTTGAATCTCACGATCATGGGTCTCGCTTCCGTGCTTCCCCCTAGGCAGGTAGCGCCGGGTTCCCTAATCCGCATTGCCGTTCCGATTATTCCCGCTATGACATTGGCTATGTTCGGTAGCGTCCCCGCAAAGCCTAGGTACCGAATATGCCACGGCAGCGATTCCCTTAGGATCGTCGCGGTGCCCGCCGCGCATGGCCTAAGCGCCGCGCTCGTGACATGTCCGACTAGTGATCCTACCCTCTTCGCGGCCGTTCTTTGATGAAATGAACCTTCTATCACAACTTCGCAGACTATTGTGCCAAATACACCTTCGAAGGTCACCGCCCTGAACGTTGCTCTCAAGAACTGATTCGAGACCGAGAAGTTCCTCGCCGACGCCGAGCCCACCAATGCCACCAGCAGCACCGCCGCGCCAACGATTGCGACACACGCCTTTCGCAGTTTCATCTTTCCCCTTCGTCCGCGGAAGTGAAGGGCGCGGCGGCCGCGCCCTTCACCGCTTTCCTATATTAGGGTGATCGTGATCGCTGTCGTATTACCGACTAGCGTTACAGTCCCCCTGTCCGACCTAAAGGAGCCTTCCTGGCCGAAGCAGTCCGTCGGAACCGTCCCGCCGATTTCCGCACTTGTCACCACCCTGGTGGTCACATTACGGTTGAATGTGATGATCTCTGGTCTTGCTTCCGTGCTTCTCGCTAGGCACGTAGCGAATGGTTCCCTGATTCGAAACGCTGCTCCGACTATGTGGGCGGTAATCGCCGTTATGTTGGGTAGCGTCCCCGAAAAGCCCGCGTACCGAATATGCCAGGGCAGCGTTTCCCTTAGGATCGTCGCTGTGCCCTGCCCGCATGGCCGAAGTATCACTTGGGTGACATAGCCCACTAGGGAGCCCACCCTCTTCACGGTAGTCCTATTATGAAAGGAACCCTCTACTAGAACTTCGCATACTATGTTGCCAAACGGGCCTTCGAACGTAACCGCCCTGAACGTCGCTCTCAAACTCTGATTCGAGATCGAGAAATTCCTCGCCGACGCGGTCCCCACCAGTGCGCCCAACAGCACCGACGCTGCGATGACTCCGAGTACGGCCCTTCCGAGTCTCATCAGAATGTCTCCCTCTACCCTGGCGGCACCTCTCGATCGGAGTCGTGCGCCGCGGATGGTGACTGATATTGCTTCTGTCCGTTGTTGAAGCTTCGCCGCCCAGGTCGACTCTGGCGAACGGCTCTCACTCCTGACCTACGTCGACAGGTTCCTCGCAGCCGCCCCGCTCACGAGCCGCCATCAGGCGACTGCTCCTACGCTGGCGAGGCAGGCCTGTGCTGTTCTCACGTCGATCCTCCCGATCGGGTTCGCATGCGCTCCTGCGACCCCTAGGCATGTAGGAGGAGCACGGAGAATTATGTGCCTCTGGGCACCTAAGCGAACTCGCACACAGGACGAGCTGCCGCCTGCGCGTACTTGCATACGAACAGGCGCGGCGACAGGAACGCTGCCTAAGCCCCCCGGCTAAGCCCAGTCTACCGGCAATCAGACCTACAGGCAAGCGCCAAAAACGCGAGTGGCTCTACACGCGCTCGGCCGGCTGCCGTGCACGCTCCATATTCTGCCGGGCGCCTGCTAGACCGCACCCTGCTCGGACGCACGCCAGCTGGCGATCTCCATGCCACTGGAGCGTTGAGCGCGACGCGCGCGGCGATCAGCCGCGCGCGCCTTTCGATGCGCCGTCTATCCCTATATTAGGGTGAGCGTGAGTCTCGTCGTTGTGTTTAGTACAAACACGGACGCCCTTTCCGACGTGAAGGTCCCTTCCTGTCCTTGGCATCCTGTCGGGATCGACCCGGCGATCTGAGCACTTGAGATCACCCTCGTGGCGACGTCCCGGTTCAGCTGCGCGATGGCGGGTCTCGCTTCCGTGCCTCTGGCTAGACAGGTAAGGAACGGTTCCCTTACCTGAAGCGAACCTCCGATGATGGCCGCAGTTATACTCGTTATGTTCGGTAGCGTGCCTATGAAGCCTAGGTACCGAACATGCCACGGCAGCGTTTCCCTTAGTACCGTCGCTGTCCCGGTGGCGCACGATAGGAGCTGCACAGCGGTGACGTAGCCCACTAGCGAGCCGACCCTCTTTACCACGGTCCTGTTATGAAACGAACCTTCTATCTGGATTTCGCACACTATCCTTCCGAAAGCGCCTTCGAAGGTGACTGCCCTGAATAGAGCTCTCATGAACTGACTTGATATCGAGAGATTCCTTGCCGATGCTGTACCCACGAGCGCCCCCAGCAGCACCACTGCTGCGGTGACTGCGAGCAACACCTTGCCGAGTCTCATCTGACGGCCCCCCTTGGTCGGGTTCGCAAACGCTCCTACGACCCCTACGCGTGCAGGAGGAGCCCGCTTGGTTGACGATGCGCCATCGGGCACCTAAGCGAACTCGCGAACACGACGTGCTGCCGCCCTGTGCGCGCGCTTGAATGCCGACAGGTGCGACGAGAGGAACGCTGCCTAAGCCCCCGGCTGAAACTTAGTGTACCGGCAACCAGGCCAATGGCGCAAGCGTCAGAAACGCCACCGGCTCTACACCCGCCCGGCGCGCTGCCGACGCTGGCGGGCCGCGGCGTCTACGACCACCGCCGCGAGCAGGACCCCGCCGGTGACCATGTACTTCGTCGACGAGGGCAGGGCGAGCAGGTCCATGCCGTTCGTGATCGAGCCGATCACGAGGCCGCCCAGCAGCGCCGCCCACACCGTTCCGCGGCCGCCGAACAAAGAGGTCCCTGCGATCACCGGGCCGGCGATCGCGAGCAGCAGCAGGTCGCTGCCGCCCGAGGATTGATTCACCGCGAGCAGGCGTGAGGCGAACAGGATGCCGCCGCAGGCCGCCAGAGAGCTGGCGAGCACGAACACCATCATGCGCACGCGGTCGACGCGGATGCCGGCGCGCCGCGCCGCCTCCGCGTTGCCGCCGACGGCGAGCACGTGCCGGCCGAAGCGCGTGCGGCGCACGATGTAGTCGAACACGACGACGAAGCCGACGAGGATCACGAGCGCGAGCGGCAGCCCGCGGTCCTGGTCGAGCACGGCCACCACTCCGAACGCCACCAACGCGACCGCCGCCACCCGCACCGCGAGGACGACCGGCGCCGCCGCGACAAGCCCGGCGCGCAGCCGTCGGTGGCGCGCGTCAAGCGAGGCGATCGTGAACGCCACGACGACGGCCGCCGCGATGATGTACGCGGTCGCGCCGCTGTAGAAGGTGCCGGCGAGGTCGACGATCGTCGGGTTGGTGATGTTGACCGTGCCGGTGTCGCCGAGCACGTACAGCAGCGCGCCCTGCCAGCCGATCAGGCCGGCGAGCGTTACTACGAACGAGGGGATGCCGAAGCGCGTCACGACCGACCCCTGGAACAGGCCGATCGCGGCGCCGGCGGCGATCGCGGCGGCGATGCCGGGGACCGCGGCCCAGGCGTGCTGCTCGACCAGCACCGCCATGATCGCCGCGCACAGGCCGGAGACGATCGCGACCGACAGGTCGATCTCGCCCAGCAGCAGCACGAGCACGACGCCGATCGAGATCATCCCCGTCGCGGCGATCTGCAGCGACAGGTTCACCAAGTTCGTCGCGGTCAGGAAGCGGTCGTTGGCGATCGTGAAGATCCCCCAGATCAGGATCAGCCCGATCAGGACGCGCAGCGAGCCGAGCTCGCCCTGTGCAACGCGCTGAAGGACGGCGAAGCGGCCTCCCTCCTCGCGCTCGGCCACAGGCGACGTGCCGGGCTCCGGAGCCGCCGCCGCCGTGCTCATCGCGCCGCCTCCTCGCGTCCGTTCTCGCTCTGCCCGAACTCGGCGCCGGTGATCGCGGAGACGATCTCCTCGCGCGTCGTCTCGCCGACCTCGAACACACCCGCCTTTCTGCCGAGCCGCAGCACGAAGATCCGATCGACGACCTCGAACACGTCCGCGAGGTTGTGCGAGATCACGACGACGCCGAGACCCTGCTCGCGCAGGCGCTTGATCAGCGCCAGCACCTGCGCCGTCTGTGCCACGCCGAGCGCCGCGGTCGGCTCGTCCAGCAGCACGACCTTCGCCTCGCCGATCAGCGAGCGCGCGATCGCGACCGACTGACGCTGTCCGCCCGACAGCAGGCCGACCTCCTGCCGGACGCTCGGCAGTCTCACCGTCAGCGTCTTCAGCAGCTCGGACGCCTGCTGCTCCATCGAGGCCTCGTCGAGCGCGCGCAGCGCGCCGCCGGCGCCGCTGGAGATCTCCTCGCGGCCGACGAACAGGTTCGCGACCACGTCGAGGTTGTCGCACAGCGCAAGGTCCTGGTAGACGGTCGCGACGCCGAGCGCGGTCGCGTCGCTCGGGCCTCGCATCGTGCGCGCGTCGCCGTTGAAGCGGTACTCGCCCGCGTCGGCGAGGTAGATGCCCGACATCACCTTGACGAGTGTCGACTTGCCGGCGCCGTTGTCGCCGACGAGGCCGACGACCTCGCCGGCGCGCACCTCGAAGTCGACGCCGTCGAGCGCCTGCACGGCGCCAAAGCGCTTGCTGACGCCGTGCAGCTCGAGCAGGGGGGTCATCCCTGCGCCGTCAGCCCGATTCTTCTGCACGCCTCCGCGTACGCGGAGGTGCAGATCTCGTCGACCGTGTAGAGCTCGTCTCTGACAACCGTGTCGGCGATGTTGTCCTGCGTCACCGCGACCGGTCTGAGGATCACGCTCGGCACGTCCTTCATGCCATTGTCGAGCTGTCTGTTGACGAGGTCGCTCGACGTCTCGCCGTTCAGCAGCGCGAGCGCCAGCTCGGCGGCC
This sequence comes from uncultured Actinomycetes bacterium, assembly GCA_963770165.1. GTDB lineage: Bacteria > Actinomycetota > Thermoleophilia > Solirubrobacterales > Solirubrobacteraceae > Conexibacter. The sequence goes on along the minus strand of CAVYOK010000011.1, from coordinate 38,379 downwards.
TGATAGGCCTCGGGTCTGTAGGCCTTGTAGACCGTCATGTACTGATCGCCGATCACGATGCGCTGGATCCCGGCAAGCTCGGCGTCCTGTCCCGTGGTCGGACGGGTCGACGGATCGATGCCGGCCGACTTCATCGCGGCGATCGCGCCGCCGCCGGTGCCGTCGTTGGCGGCGTAGACGCCGACGAAACCGTCTCTGCCGAGCGCGGTGATCGCCTGATCCATCTCGGTCTGAGCTCTGTCGGGACCCCAGCCCGGCGTGTCGTACTCCTTGCCGATTCTGATCGCGGTCTGCTCGTCGAGCACGCTGTGCGCGCCGGCCTTGAACTGGGCGGCGTTCGAGTCGGCGGGGTCGCCGTTGATCATCACGATCGAGCCGCTTCTGCCGTCGCTTCTGAGCTTGTCGACGAGCGAAGTCGCCTGCAGTCTGCCGACGGTTCTGTTGTCGAACGAGATGTAGTAGTCGACGTCGGCGTTCTCGATCAGCCGGTCGTATGAGACCACGCCGATGTCGGACTGCTTGGCCCGCGTGACGATCGACGCGGCCGCCTTGGCGTCGACCGGGTCGAGCACGAGCACGTCCGCCCCGTTCGTGATCGCCGCCTCTGCCTGAGTCTGCTGCTTGGCGGCGTCCTGCTCGGCGTTCGAGTAGATCAGTCTGCAGTCGGGGCAGATCTCTCTCAGCCGCTGTGTGAACAGCGGTCGGTCGGATGCCTCGTAGCGCGCCGTCTTGTTCTCGGGCAGCAGCAGCGCGACGGTGCCGCTCGCGCCGCCGCCTCCGCCGGTCGTGCCGGTGTCCGCGGAGCCGCCGTCGTCGTCGCCGCAGGCGGCAAGTCCTCCGATGCTGAGCGCGGCGGCCACAGCAAGGACCAGCGCGCGCCGGGTGCGTCTCTGGTGCATGCGCTCCTCCTCCAGGAGATCTAATTCCTGGATCTCCTCGGGAAGCGCGTGCGAAACCGCGCTGTCTCTCAGTCGGACACGGGCTCGTCCGGGTCGCGTTCCTGCTCCGGATCTAGCTCGGCGACGCCGTCGCTGACGGTGCCCACCCGCGGGAGTCGCCTCACGACCAGGTCGCGCCGCGCGCGCACCGCGCCGGCCGCCTCGCCGATCACCGCGCGCTCCGCCGCCGACATCGCCGGCCACCGCTCGCGCAGCGCGGTGAGCGCGTCGTCGGCGCGGTCGAGCGCGTCGCGCGCCGTGCCGGCGTCGCCCTCGTCGAGCGCCGCCTCGGCCGCGGACACCTCGACGCCGGCGTCCGCGGCGAGCTTCAGGAGGGCGTCCATCGTCCGCAGGCTACGCAACGAGCCGGCGGGCGACAGGGCACGCTACGCGAGCGCCGGCAGCCCGAACTCCGAGCGGAACTCGGCGGTGTCGTGCAGGCGCGGGAACGGCTCGTCCGGCACCTCGACGCCGAGCATCGCCGCGAGCGGCTCCCAGCCGTCGACGCCGAGCTCCCACACCGTCAGGCGCTCGGGCGCGATCGTCGCCTTGATCTCCGCGATGCGCGCGTCGTACATCTCGCGCACCCACGCCTTGTCCTCGAATCTGCCCTGGAAGTCGCCCTCCCACAGCAGCTTGTCGATGACTTCCCACAGCTGCGGGTTGGGGAGCGGCCGGTTCGCGTCCTGCTGGAGCTCCTCCGGCGGCGTCACGCGCGCCGCGCGGATCGTGTTCGCCATGCTTCTGTACCAGGGCTCGAACTCGCGCACGTTGAGCAGCACGCGCGCATCCGGGAAGGCGGCGCAGATCTCGCGCCATCTTGACGCGCCCGGCCAGTCGACCGTCGCCTCCCAGCCGTCGAAGACGCCGTCCCAGTCGGGCCGACCGTTGGCCACGTCGACCCACTTCGGGATGAGGCGGTCTCTGTCCTCACCGAGGATCAGGTCGATCATGTGGAAGCAGGGCCCCGCGCCGAGCCGCTCCAGCGCCGCTTTGAGCGACATGGTTCCCGTGCGGCCGAAGCCGACGCCGATCACCTTCACGTAGGACCTCCTTTTGGGGGAGTTGGACGTGCGGCACCGACCCTAGCGGTAGGCTGGCCGCGGAGCCAGTCCGATGACGCTCGTCGCCGATCTCGACCTTCCGACGTTCGACTACACGGACGCGACGCTGCACGGCCCGCGCTTCCACGCGACCATGGGCGAGCTGCGCGCGCAAGGCTGGCTGGCGGCGACGCCGCTCGGCTACGTCGTGCTCGAGCGCGAGGCGGCGGCGTTCTTCCTGCGCTCGCGCTCCGCCGAGTTCCCCGGGATGAAGATCGCGGAGATCTTCGGGATCGAGGAGGGGCCGCTGTACGAGGAGATGCGCCGCAACATCCTCCACATCAACGGCGCCGACCACGCGCGGCTGCGCGGGCTCGTCAACCCCTCGTTCACCCCGCGCGCGGCGGAGCGCTGGCGGCCGGCGATGCGCGGCTTCATGAGCGAGCTGCTCGACGCGGCGCTCGCCCAGGACGGCGCGGTCGACTTCGTCAGCGCCGTCGCGAAGCCGTATCCGTCGCTCGTGATCGCGACCGTGCTGGGCGCTCCGCTGGAGGACGCGCCGCGCCTGCACGAGTGGTCCAACTGGGTCCAGCGGCAGTTCGACGCGCCGACGCTGATGGCCGAGCGGCCGCGCATCGAGCGCCATGTCGTGGAGCTGTACGACTACCTCGACGCGCTGCTCGCGCAGCGGCGCGAGGACCCCGCCGACGACCTCATCTCGCAGCTGATCGCGGCGCGCGCGGAGGGTGACGACCGCCTGTCCGACGTCGAGCTCGTGAACCTCGTGCTCGACGTGCTGATCGGCGGGATCGACACGACGCAGTCGCAGCTGGCGCACACGGTGCGGCTGCTCGCCGAGCACCCGGATCAGTGGGCGCTGCTGCGCGCGGACACGACGCTGGCGCCCGCGGTGGTGGAGGAGGGGCTGCGCTACGAGCCGATCACGCCGTTCACCGCGCGCATCCTGATCGAGGACGCCGAGTACCGCGACGTCCTGTTCCCCAAGGACACCGTGCTGCTGATCTGCGCGCATACGGCGAACCGCTTCGACGACGGCGAGCACGACGGCGACGCGTTCGACATCGCCGCGGCTCGCGAGGAGGGCAGACCGCTCACGTTCGGCGCCGGCGTCCACTACTGCCTCGGCGCGAACCTCGCGAGAGCCGAGCTGCAGGAGGGTGTCCGGCTGATCGCCGAGCGGGTCGACGCGCTCGCGCTCGATGGCGAGCCGGTGTACGAGGGCGTGCAGGGCGTCTACGGCCTGCGCGAACTGCCGCTGCGGCTGACGGCAAGCGGATAAGGTGCCGCCGCGATGCGCCTCTCACACGTCCATGTGACGCACGACTTCAGCGCGCCGGTCGAACGCGTGTTCGCGTATCTCGCCGAGCACGAGAACCTCGCGACGCTGTTCGGGACGCGCGTCGAGCGCGTGCGCGACGGCGACGCCGAGCGCAACGGCGTCGGCTCGTGCCGGCGGCTGAGCTTCAACGGGCTGCTGCCGTTCGAGGAGACGGTCACGTCGTTCGCGTCGAACGAGCGGATCGTCTACCGCATCACGAGAGGCAGCCCGATGCGCGACCACGAGGGCGTGATGGCCTTCGGCCCGCATGAAGGCGGCGGCACGCGGCTCGACTACAGAATCCGCTTCGGCTCGCCGGTGCCGGGCCTGGCGCCGCTCGTCGCGCGCGTGCTGCACGGCAACATCGCGCGCGGCCTGCGCAAGCTCGATCGCGACGTCTGAGACGGCGCGCGGCGCTCCGCGCTACGGCCTACGCCCCCTCGGACAGGGACTCCTCGTAGGCGCGCGCGACATCGGCCAGCGGCACGCCGATGCCTGCGACGATGCGCAGCATCGTGGAGGTGTAGACGTCAGCCGCGCCGCGCTCCAGCCGCCCGACCTGATTCGTGTGCACGCCGGCCGCCCGCGCGACCGCCTCCTGCGAGAGCTCGCGATCGCGTCGTGCGCAACGGATCGCACGGCCGAGCGCGCGCAGCTGCTCGTCGGCGGGCGGCGTCGTCATCCACCGGCAGGCTGCACCACATAGGAGGTGTATGCCAGACCTATATCGGTGTACCTTCCACCGTTATAGGTTTGTTTGTGTAGGCTCCGCTGACCCCACACCGGATTTGGGCAGATCCCGCGACCGTCCCCTGCACCGCGGGTGCCGCTCGACCGGGAGGCAGGGTGTGTCAGGGGGAACCTTCCCGACCCCCTGGCGCGGCGCGAGTCCGGACGGCCCCCCTGCAGCCCCAACACGTGGGGGCCGTCCGGCCGCTGCCCAGTAGGGATTGGCGAAGCCCGCGCGACGCCGCCAGACGCCGTGGGGTTCCGCCAATCTCTACTAGCGTCTGGCGCGCCGTGCGTCGTACGCGCGGCCGAGCTCGGCGAGTCCGATCCCGAGGCCGTCGACGATCGCGAGCAGCGTGCCGACCTGCACGTTGGTCCCGCGCTCGAGCCGGCCGACCTGGTTGGTGTGCAGATCGGCGCGCGCCGCGAGCGCCTCCTGCGAGAGGTCCTGCTCGCGCCGGATCGCGCGCACGGCTCTGCCCAGATCCGTGACACGGGTCGGCTTCGGCATCCGCAGCACCCTTCACCACAGATGCGGTTGCCACCAGACCTTGTCCGACCCAAAAAGAACCCTGGAGGGTGTATTTCGACGGATGTCGCCTGGATTTGAGTGGGTGCCGGACCGCTCAGCTACGGTGAGCATGTGAGGGCGCTCGCACGGCGCAACGGTGAGATCTCCTTCTGGGACGCGTCGCTCGCCGCGCCGATCCCCCGCCGACCGCTTGACGGCGACCGCGACGCCGACGTCTGCGTCGTCGGCGCCGGCTTCACCGGCTTGTGGACCGCGTACCACCTCGCCCGCGCGCGGCCGGAGCTCGACGTCGTCGTGCTGGAGCGCGAGCGCGTGGGCTTCGGCGCCTCCGGCCGCAACGGCGGCTGGCTGACGCCGGCGGTGGCGGCACCGCGCGGCGGCGATCCCCGGACAGTCGCGGCGTTCGAGCGCGCGATGCGCGCCAGCGTCGCCGACGTGCTCGCCGTCTGCGCCGACGAGCGGATCGAGTGCGACGCGGTCGCGGGCGGCGTGCTTCGCGTCGCGCGCAACGCGGCCCAGGCGGCGCGACTGCGCGCGCAGGTCGCGGCCGCACGCGACCCGGACGGCGCACCGGACGAGCTCGTCGAGCTGGACGCCGCCGCGCTCGCCGCGCGCGTGCGGGTCGCGGGCGCGCACAGCGCGACGTGGACGCCGCACGGCGTCCGCGTCCAGCCGGCGAAGCTCGCGCGCGGCCTGGCGGCGGCGGCCGAGCGACGCGGCGTGCGGATCTACGAGCGCACGACGGTGCGGGAGCTGCGGGCGGGCGGGACCGGTACCGGTACCGGTACGCGCGACCGGATGGCCACCGCCGTCAGCGACCGCGGCACGGTGCGCGCACCGGTGGTGCTGCGCTGCCTGGAGGGCTTCACCGCGAGCCTGCGCGGCGAGCGTCGGCGCCTGCTGCCGCTGACGTCGGCGATGGTCGTCACCGAGCCGCTGTCGGACGCCGTCTGGGCGGCGATCGGCTGGGAGCGGGCCGAGCTGCTCGGCGACGCCGCGCACGCGTTCGTGTACGCGCAGCGAACCGCCGACGGCCGCATCGCGCTCGGCGGCCGCGGCACCTACCGCTTCGGCTCGCGCACCGACCGCGCCGGGCACGTCGAGCAGCGCACGGCCGCATGGCTCGCCGCGCGCGTGCGCGAGCTGTTCCCCGACGCGGCGGGCGCGGCGATCGATCACGCCTGGTGCGGCGTGATCGGCGTCGCGCGCGACTGGACGGCGTCCGTGCACTTCGATCCACGCGGCGGGCTCGGCACCGCCGGCGGCTACGTCGGCCACGGCGTCGGGGCGGCGAACCTCGCCGCGCAAACGCTGCGCGACCTCGTGCTCGGCGAGGAGTCGGAGCTGACGCGCCTGCCGTGGGTCGGCCACTGCGCGCGCCGCTGGGAGCCCGAGCCGCTGCGTTGGCTCGGCGCGACCGGCATCGCCGCGCTCTACCGCGCCGCCGACCGCCGCGAGGCCGCGTCCGGCAGCGCCCGCACGAGCCGCCTTGCCCGCGCCGCGGACGCGATCGCGGGTCGCTGAGCAGGCTGCGGCGCAGAACCGCGCCATGCCGCGTCTGCCGCCGTCGTCGGGCGTGCCGCGCTCAGCGGTTGCGCAGCTCGCGCTTGGCGCGGCGGACGAGCGTCATCTGGTCGAGCCGATCCAGCATGCGCGAGCGCGGCGGCGTAGCGGCGAGCACCGCGGCGGCCGGCACCGACAGCGTCACGACCCGCTCGGCGATGCGCGCGACCTCGGGAGCGTCGACGAAGCGCCGGCCCTCCTTCGTCTCCACGACGATCCCGTCGAAGATGTGCTCGCGCGCGTTGTTCTGCACGCGCCGCACGCGGCCGACCTCGACGCCGTCGCTGCCGCGCACAGGCGTCCCGCGCCGCAGCGCCAGGTACGAGATGGCGGGACCTTCGTCGTGCGGATCCGCGTCGCTCACCTGATGAATAAGAGCAGATCCGCGCCGCGCCGCGGGACCGACGCGCGACGCACCTCGGGCGTGCCGGCGGCGTGGCGGCGCCGCCGGCACGCTCCTCCTCCCTCACCCGCCAAGCGGCGTGCGCTCGAGCGCGGTGAGTCCTTCGGAGATGCCCTCACCGATCTCGGCGATCTGCGCCTCGCGGATCGTCAGCGGCGGCGAGACCGCGACGCCGGTCGCGAGCGCGCGCACGAGCAGGCCGTGCTCGCGGCAGGCCAGCGTCAGCCGCGAGACGGCGGCGGGATCCGCGGTGCGCGCCGCCTGCGTCAGCTCGACCGCGCCCAGCAGCCCGAGGCCGGCGCGCACCTCGCCGACGAGCGGGTGCCGCTCCAGCGGTCGCAGCACGCGCTCGAGCGGGCCCTCCAGCTCACGGCCGCGTGGGATCAGCCCGTCGCGCTCGTAGATGTCGAGCGTCGCGAGCGCCGCCGCGCAGCAGGTCGGGTGCCCGGAGTACGTCTGCCCATGGCGCAGGACCGGCGCGCCCGGCTCGCCGGTGAAGAACGGCGCGGCCACGTGCGGCGCGACGATCAACGCGCCGAGCGGCAGCGTCCCGCCGGAGACGCCCTTCGCGAGCACGATCAGGTCCGGCTCGACCGGCCAGCGGTCGATCCCAAGCCAGGTGCCGAGGCGGCCGAACGCCGCGATCACGCAGTCGGCGACGAACAGCACGCCGTTGCGCTCGCACACGTCAGCGACCGCCTCGAGGTAGCCGTCGGGCGGCAGCCGCACCCCGCCGGCGCCGATCACCGGCTCGCAGAAGAACGCCGCCACGCGGTCGGGGCCGAGGCGCGCGAGCTCCGCCTCGAGCGCCTCGACGCTGTCGTGCGGCACGCACGCGACGGCCGGGTCGAGCGGGCCCCAGCCGGACACGTTCGACTCGATCCCGCCGAGGCTCGTGCCGTAGCCGTGCGTGCCGTGGTAGCCGTGCTCGCGCGTGATCAGGTGGACACGCTGCGGTTGGCCCGTCAGCTGGAAGTGAGCACGCGCGATCTTCGCCGCGGACTCGATCACGTCGCCGCCGCCCGAGCCGAGGAACACGCGCGAGTCGGGGGTCGGCGCGAGCGCGGCGAGTCGGTCGGCGAGCTCCAGCGCCGGAGCGTTCGCGAAGTCGCCAAACGTCTGGTAGGTGTCGAGCGTGCGCAGCTGGCGCGCGACCGCCTCGGCGATCTCCGGGCGACCGTGGCCGACGTTCGCGCACCACAGCGAGGCGGTCGCGTCAAGATAGCGGCGGCCGTGCTCGTCCCACACCCACACGTCCTCGGCGCGCTCGAGCACGAACGGCGCGCCCTCGACGGCGCCCATGTCGGCGAAGGGATGCCACAGCGCCTGCCCACGATCCGGTGCCACGGATTGGGAGTCTTCTCCTCGCCTCGACCGTGCGCCTCGTGCGGACCGGACAAAGCCGTACGGCGTCGTTGTCCGCCGCCGCTGGCGCGCGGCCGCTACGCCGCGCGCGCGACCTCGACCGGCACGCCGTGGCGCGGCACGAGCGTGACGCCGCGCATCACGACCGGGTCGGGCTGCGGGCGTCGCGGGCGAAGGTCGGCGCCGAGCACGATCGCTCGGATCGCCTCCGCCATCTCCGCCTGCGCGAGCGCAGCGCCGATGCAGCGGCGGATGCCGCCGCCGAACGGCAGCCACGCGTACGACTCCGTGCGCCCGTCGAGGAAGCGCTCCGGCCGGAACGCGTCCGGCTCCGGATAGAGGTCCGGGCGGCGATGCACGACGGCGATCGCCGGATAGACGCTGACGCCGGCGGGCAGCTCCCAGCCGGCGACGACGCGCGGTCTCGTCAGGCGGCGCTGGTTCGCGTCGATGATCGGTCGCAGCCGCAGCGTCTCCGTCACGACCGCGTCGAGGTACGCGTCACCGCCGTCCGGCGCGTTCAGCTCCTCGCGCAGCCGTGCGAGCACGGCCGGGTGGCGCAGCAGCAGGTCGAACGCGAACGCCAGCCCGGTCGCCGTCGTCTCGTGGCCGGCGAGGAGCATCGTCATCAGCTCGTCGCGCAGCTCGACGTCGGTCAGCGGCGCGCCGTCCTCGTCGCGCGCGCGCAGCAGCAGCGACAAGACGTCGGTGCGCTCGTCGAGGTCGGACACCTCGCGCCGGTGCGCGATCTCGTCGTACAGCAGCGCGTCGGCCGCGCGCAGCCGCGCCTGGAACGCGCCCCACGGGCTGCGTGCACCGAGGTCGCGTTGCAGGAAACGCGGCAGCAGCGCCACCCACTGGCGGTCGATGACGGACGTGAGCGTGCGCCGCAGCTGCTCGATCCGCGCCGGCTGCTCGACGCCGAAGACGGCGCGCGCGATCACCTCGAACGTGAGCGCGCGCATGCGATCGCGCATCGTGAAGCGATCCCCGGGGCGCCAGCGCGCGACCTCGCGGCCGGCGACGTCCTCGATCACGGCGCGGAAGGCGGTCACGGCCGAGCCTTGGAAGGGCGGCAGCAGCAGCCGGCGCTGACGCAGGTGCTCGGCGCCGTCGAGCACGAGCACCGAGCGCGTGCCGAGCACGATCCCGAGCGGCGCGTTCGCCTCGCCCGCGCGCAGGTCCGACTGGTCGCCGGTGTGCAGCGCTCTGATCGCCTGCGGATCGGCGACGTAGACGCCGGTGCCGAAGACCGGGTAGCGGACGGTGAACAGGTCGCCGTAGCGGCGGTGCCACCCGAGCAGCGTCTCCAGCGGGCGCTGCGCGAGCCTCGCGAACTGGATCGCGCCCGGTCCGCGCGGGCCGGGCGGCAGCGCGGCGCGCGAGACCGGAGCGCGCGCGGCGCCGACGGGCGCCTGCGCGGTCGCGCTCACGCGCGCGCCTCCTGCGCCACGGCGAGCGCGGGCGCGGCGACCGCCTCGGCGCGCACCCGCACGCCGTTCAGCACGGCCATGCCGGCGAGCCGCTCGAGATCCTCGGGCGCCGAGGACATCAGCTGGTTCACGTTCGCGCCGCCGCCGTGCGCGGCCGCGTTCGCGCGTCTCCAGCCGCCGGTCCCCTTGTGACCCCAGCCGTGCGGCACCGCCACGACGCCCGGCTTGAGGTCCTCCGTGAGCGTCAGCGGCAGCTCGATCGCGCCGTGGCGCGTGGTGAGTCGCACGGCATCGCCCTCGGACAGCCCGAGGCCGGCCGCGTCGTCCGGGTGCATCCGCGCGCGGTGTCTGCGGCCGCCGCGCAGCAGCAGCGGCGCGTTGTGCATCCACGAGTTCTCGGAGCGCAGCTCGCGCATGCCGATCAGGCGCAGCGGGAACCGCTCGTCTGCGCCGCCGTCCGCCTCCGCCAAGGCGCGCGCCCGCAGGTCCGTGACCTCCGCGGCGATCGCCGCGTGGTCGAACGCGACGCGTCGGTCGCGGTGCAGCGACACGCGCCGCAGCACCCCGGCACGCAGGTGCGGGCGCAGCACCTTCCCATGAGGATGCTCCTCCGTCAGCCGCCTCAGCGTGAGTCCGCCGGGCCGCAGGCTGAGGCGGTCTCCGCCCTCCGCGAGCCGCACGACGAGGTCGAGCAGCAGACGTGGCTCCAGTCTGCGCCCGACGAGCGCCAGCGCGCGGCGCGCAAGCTGCAGCAGGCCGAGCCCGCGCGAGCGGCGCGCGAGCGCGCGCATCAACACGTCGATCACCTCCCACTCCTCGCGCGCCTCGCCGGCCGGTGGCACGACCGCCTCGGTCGCCTGGCGGAACGGCGTCGTGAGGTATGTCTGGAACGGCAGCGGGAAGTCGGCGCGCTCGTACATCGTCGTCGCGGGCAGCACGTAGTCGGCGTGCGCGTTCGTCTCGTTGACGTAGAAGTCGAGCGAGACGCACAGCTCGAGCTGCTCCATCGCCGTCTCCAGCTCGTCCCCGTTCGGGACCGACAGGACCGGGTTGCCCGCCGAGACGAACAGCGCGCGGATCTGATCGGGACCGGGCGTGACGATCTCCTTCGCCATCAGCGACGCAGGCTCGGAGCCGAGCACCTCCGGGAAGTCGCCGAGGCGGTTGCGGCGGTGGTCGTAGCCGATCGGCAGCAGCCGCGGCAGCAGCTTGAGCAGCGCGCGCTCGCCCGGCGCGCCGAGCGTGCCGAACATTGCGCCGCCCTCGCGGTCGAGCTTGCCGGCGACCACGTTGACGGCGTCGAGCAGGAACGAAACGAGGGTGCCGTGCTGTCCCAGGCACGTGCCGGTGCGGCCGTAGAGCGCCGCGCGCGGCGTGGTCGCCAGCGCGCGGGCCAGCTCGCGGACCGTGTCGGCCGCGATGCCGCTGTGCGGCGCGCTCGCCGCGGGCGTGAACGGCGCGGCGAGCGCGCGCAGCGCGTCGGCGCCGGACGCCTGACGCGCGAGTGCGCCCTCGTCGGCGAGCCCTTCCGCGAACAGCACGTTGAGCAGCGACAGCAGCAGCCAGGCATCGCCGTCGGGCGTGATCGGCAGCCACTCGAACGCTCTGGCGGTCTCGGTGCGGCGCGGGTCGACCACGACGACGCGCCCGCCGCGTCTGACGATCCCGTGGAGCGACTCCTTGATGCGCGGCGAGGTGAGCACACTGCCGTGCGAGATCAGCGGGTTCGCGCCGATCACGACCAGCAGCTCGACGCGCGCCAGATCCGGGATCGGGACCGCGAGCGGCGCGCCGTAGAGCAGCTGGCTGGCGACGAAGCGGCTGTTGACGTCCTGCGAGCCGGCGGTGAACAGGTGCGAGGAGCCGAGCAGCGTCATGAACGACGCGAGCCACAGCGTGTGCGAGGCGCTGAACGCGCCCGGGTTGCCCCAGTACCAGCCGATCGCCTGCGGGCCGTGCGCGTCGTGGATCGCGCGCAGTCTGGTGACGATGTCGGCGAGTGCTTCGTCCCAGGAGACCTGCTCGAACTCGCCCGGACCGCCACCCGGGCGGCGCTTGAGCGGATGCAGGACCCGATCGGGATCGTTGTGGACCTGCTCAAAGGCAATTCCCTTCGGGCAGGCGAAGCCCTGCGAGAGCGGGTGGTCGGGATCGGGGCGCAGCTGCAGCAGCCGCCCGTCCTCGACGGTGGCGACCATCCCGCACAGCGGCTCGCAGATGCGGCAGTACGTCGCCTTCTCCTGCGCCATCGCGTCGCCTCCGATCGTCTCGGTCGTTCGACCGATGCTACGACGATCGGTGCGACGGCGCGCTACACGCGCGTGCCCACGGCGATCAGGTACTCCTGCTCGAAGCGGGCCGCGTCGTCGGTGCCGAGGTTCCACTCGTCGCTGAAGCGGTCGAGCGCAGCGTCGAGCTCGCCCTCCCGGCCGTCTCTCGCGGCGTTGGCGCGCGCCACGATCGTCGGGCCGTAGTAGGCCTTGAAGTGCTCGCCGTACTCGTGCGGCCGCGTGAAGGCGGTGATGTCCAGCATCTCGCGCTCGAGCGTGCGCCACTCGACGCGCTCGCCGAACAGCTCGCGCACGTGGTCCTCGCCACCCCACAGCGGCGGCGGCTGCGCGCCGGGGGGCGGAGGCGGCGCGAACGGCCCCATCGTTCTGAACAGCGCGCCGATCATGCCCTCGGGCGTCCAGTTCAGCATCCCGATCGTGCCGCCCGGACGGCAGACGCGCACCAGCTCGTCGGCGACCTCCTGGTGATGCGGCGCGAACATCGCGCCGATCGACGACATCACGACGTCGAACGACCCGTCGTCGAACGGCAGGTGCTCCGCGTCCGCGGTCACCCAATCGAGCGTGAGGCCCCGCGCCTCCGCTCGCCGACGGCCGGCCTCGAGCAGCTCGGGCGTCAGGTCGCTCGCGGTCACCTGCGCGCCGCGCTCGGCCGCGGGCAGCGAGGCGTTGCCGGTGCCGGCGGCGACGTCGAGCACGGACATCCCGGCGCCGATGCCGCACGCCTCGACCAGCCGCGGGCCCAGCGGCAGCAGGAACGTCTCGACCATCGCGGGATAGTCGCCCGACGCCCACATTCTTCGATGGCGCGTCTTCAGCTCGGAGTCCGGCACGGCGGATGACACGGGGCTCGCTCCTCTCGTCGAGTGACCGCTACGGACGCAGCTCTACCACAACACCGGCATGGTCGGACGGCCACAGGCGCCCGATCGCGGTCGGCGGCGTGCGGTCGGCGGGGTCGGTGCCGACGACCCAGGCGCGCTTCACCGGCATCGGCGAGCCGTCCGCGCGGCGGCCGAAGACGAAGTCGATGCGGTGGTCGAAGCCCGCGGCGGCCTGCGCCGGCGTGTCGTTCACGAGCTCGCTGAGGCCCGACGTGAAGCCGGCTTCGGCCGACGCGAACAGCAGCCACTCGTCGGTGAAGCCTCCCGGCCCGGTCAGCAGCAGGTACGGGTCGCGGTGGGCTCTCGTCTGCCCGGGCTTGACCGAGGCATCCAGCGGATCGGTGTTGCAGTCGCAGGCGAGGATCGTGGCCCAGCCATTGCCCGCTGCGGCGGGCCCGGCCAGCAGCTCGGCCACCTGTGCGAACGCGACGTCGGAGGACTCGGACTCGAGGTGCGTGTTGATGAAGCGCACGCGCTTGCTGCCAGCTTTGACGTCGACGACGTTGTAGCCGCGGATGAACGCGACGGTCTGACCCGCGAGCGTGATCGGGATGCGCGTGACGTAGTTGGCGCCGTCGGTGTCGAGCAGCTTGACGCCCCGATGCGCGCGCTTGAGCACGACGTCGCGCATCGTCAGGCGCAGGTTCTGCAGCGTCCCGCCGAGGAAGCCGGGCAGCGTCACGTCGGACTCCTGCTGCACGTGCACGGGGACGTATCGGACCCGCCCGCCCCGCGCGCGTGGAGCGCGGCGAGCAGCAGCCGGAGGAAGTCGTAGTCGACCGTCGTCGCCTCCGCCCCGAGCGGCCCATGCCGCCACAGCGCGACCTCCTGCAGGCCGATCAGATCCGGCTTGCGCTTGTCGATCTCGGCCGCGAGCCGCTGCGCGCGCAGCGGGAAGTCGGTCTGATCGACGATCGCGCGGATCGTCGTGGTGGCGCCGATCAGCACCTCGAGCTGTCTGTCGGGCGGCGCCTGCAGCGCCGCGAACGCGCGCGTCAGGTCGGCGCCGAGGTAGAGGTTGCGGGTCATCACCGTCAGCGACTTGCCCTGCGGGTGCGCGTGGCCGTACGCGTGCCCGCGTCCGTGCGCTGCCGCCGGCGTCGCGAACACGGCGAAGAGCGCGAGCGCCACCAGGACGGCGAGCAGCAGGCCGACGAGCGGCGCGGCGCTGCGGTGACGGTTCCCCATGCGGATCCCTCCTCGATCGAGCGCCAGCACGACTCGTGGTACCCCAGCGCCGATGCGCCGCAATCCTCCAGGAAGGCGTGCGGTCAGGCGCGCGACGCGCCGCCTCAACCCCAGAGCGCGCAGATCGGCAGCGCGAGGATGCGATCGGCGAGCCGGAACGGTCGCGGCCCGGTGTGCAGGACCGCGCCGGCGAGGAAGCGGTCGCCGAGGCGGTCGCGCAGCCACTCGAGGTGACGCGCGTCACGGCGGTCGGGCGCCGCGGTGGCCTTGACCTCGAGTGCGACGACGTCTCCCCCGGGCAGCTCCGCGATCAGATCGACCTCGTGACGCCCCCCAGGGTCCCGCAGGTGATAGAGCGAAGCGCTCGGCGATGCGAGCGCCAGCTCTGCCCGCAGCTGCGCGACCACGAACGTGTCGAGCAGCCGACCGAGCACGTCGCCGTCTCGCATCACTGCAGACGTGTCAAGCTCGAGCACCGCGGCCATCAGCGACGGATCCACGAGATACCGTTTGGACGCGCGGATCAACCGGCCCAGGCGGTTGACCGTCCAAGCCGGTACCGCGTCGAGCACGAACAGGTTCGTCAACAGCTGGTCGTACGCGACCGCCGTCTTGCGGTCGATCCCAGCGGCGTCGTAGAGCGTCTTGTGCTCGGCGAGGCCGGCCGAGCTCAGCGTCAACGACTCGAAGTAGCGACGCAGCCTCGCTGGATCCCGCTGGCCTTCAAGCGTCGCCGCGTCGCGCGTCAGCAGCTGCTCGAGATAGCCCTGAAGCCACGCGCGCGCGCCGTCCTGCGAGAGGCGCAGCGCGGGCTCCGGAAATCCGCCGCGCAGCGCAGCCTCCACGTATCCGATCAGGTCCGGGACGTCGGCGGGGAGCGGGAACGCGTCCACCGCTCCGGCAGCCAGTCGCGCCACAAGCGTTTCGCGCGTCTCTGAGCACCGCAGCTCTCGGACGGTGAGCCCATACATCGCCACGCGTACCACGCGCCCGGTCCCCGGCCACGTCTGGGCGTCGATGTCACCGCGCACACTGCCGGTCAACAGGAAGCGTCCGGGCCGTGAATCGTCGTCGACCGCGCGCTTCACCGCCCCCAAGGTCTCGGGCACGACCTGCCACTCGTCGAGCAGGACCGGCTCGGGTCGTGCGCGCAGCGCGGCATCGGGATCCGCGCGGAACGCCGCCGCCTCCGCGGGGCGGTCGAGCTGCACGACGGATGCCACGTGCCGGCGGGCAGTCGTCGTCTTGCCGGATGCGCGCGGCCCAGTCAGCAAGAGCGCGGGCAGCTCGGCGAACAGCCACTGCACGCGTGCGTCCGCCATCCGGGGGAGGTAGGGCGACTTCGGGCCGACGTATTCCTGTTTTGGAACAGTCATGGACCCCGTTTTAGCACAGTCTGCAGTCCTCTTATCGCACAGGAGCGGGTCCCGATCCGGTCAGCCTGGCGTGCATGACACGGCGTACGCTGCCCGCGTGGCAGGGGCAGCAGGATCCGCGAACGGGCCGGTCGGGCTCGTGCTGGCCGGCGGCGGGGCGCGCGGCGCGTACGAGCTGGGCGCGCTGTCGGCGCTGCTGCCGGCGCTCGAGGCGCGCGGCGAGCGGCCGCGCGTGATCGTCGGCACGAGCGTCGGAGGGCTGAACGCCGCGTTCCTCGCCGGCACGGCCGAGCGGCCGGTCTCTCGCGATCCTCGGCCGCGCCGTCGCCGGCGGCTCGGACGCCGCGCATGGCGAGCTGCTGTCCTACCTGTTCTTCGCGCCGCACTTCGCGCGCGAGCTGATCAGGCTCGGTCGCGAGGACGCCGAGCGCTGGCTCGCCGCGTCGCACGAGGACGGGCCCTGGGAGGTCGGGCCGGCCGGCGGCTGAGCGGACCGCGCGAGCTGGCCGTCATCGGGCGCAAGCGGCGCGGAGCGCCTCGTGGAGCGCGTCGAGCAGCGCGGCCGGGCGTGGATCCGGGCCTTGCAGATCCTGGAGGGTCGTCGAGATGTACGAGAAGCCCGTCCGCAGCTCCGGCCACGCGCCGTGCACCGAGCCGCCGGCGCCGGTGTGGCCGAACGCGACAACATCCGCCGCGCCGAACGGGAGCGCGTCGGTCTGCAGCGAGTAGCCGATCCCGAACGCCATCGGTGTCTCCAGATACGGCTCCATCCCGTACGACAGTCGCGTGCGGCCCATCGCGAGCGCGGCTGGAGACAGCAGCCGCACACCATCCAGCTCGCCACCGCGAGCAAGGCAGCCGTACAGACGGGCGAGCGACGCCGCGGAGGCGACGCCGCTGCTGCCCGGGATCTCCGCCGCCCGCCACGCGCGCGTGTTGACCGGCAGCGGATCCGACGTGAAGCGCGGCGGGTTGCTCCAGATCGACCACGCGACCGGATCGCCGTCCGGGCCGCCCTGCTGCTCGCGTCTCTGCGCGCCGAAGCCCTCGCCGCGCTCCAGCAGCGCGACACGCGGCTCCTGCTCCTCCGGCAGACCGATCCACGTGTCGAGCCCAAGCGGCCCGGCGACCTCCTCGGCGAAGAAGCGCCCGACGCTGCGGCCGTCCACGCGCCGCACCAGCTCCCCGCACAGCCAGCCGAACGTCAGCGCGTGGTAGCAGAGGCGGCTGCCTGGCTCCCACAGCGCCGGCTGCGCCGCCAGCAGCCGCGCCATCCGCACGTCGTCGCCCGCCTCCTCGCACGACACCGGCGTCGTCAACCCCGGCAACCCCGCCTGATGCGAGACGACATGGCGGACGAGGATCCCCTCCTTGCCCGCAGCCGCGAACTCCGGCCAATAGCGACAAACCGGCGCGTCGAGCTCCAGTGCACCGCGCTCCACCAGCATCAGCACGCACGTCGCGACCAGGCCCTTCGTCCCCGAGAAGATCCCCGCGATCGTCTCGCGCCCCCACGGGCGGCCGGCCGCGCGGTCGGCCATCCCACCCCACACGTCGACGACCGGCCGACCGTCCACGTACACGGCGAAGGCCGCCCCACGATCGCCACGCTCGCGGAAGTTGCCCTCGAACGCCGCGACGACCGGCTCGAAGCCGGCCGCCGCGGTGCCCTCGACTGTCGTGACCGCTCTCAGCGCCATCGGCACACCGTAGTAGCCCTCCTGCTCGGGCAGCCGCGAACCCGATGCCAGCTGGTTGCCGCCGCCTTTTCCCTAAGATCCGGCACCATGGGTCGATTCGCCGCCGTGCCGTTGCCGGAGAGCCTCACGGGCGACGTCGGAGCGGCCCGCGCGGCGATCGAGGGGTGGGCGACGAGCGAGCCGATCGCGGCGCTCGTCGACGCGTTCGGAGGCACGGTCCCGGGTGGCGACGCGGAGGAGACGCTGGCGTCGCTCGACGCGTTCAGCGAGGCGCACTGGGACTTCCGCAAGGGCGCCGAGCGCAACCTCGCGATGCGCAAGGACTTCGATCCGGAGACGGACTTGCTCGTGCATGACGCGGCGCGCGCGCTCGGGCTGATCGACCCGCTGCCGCCGCGCCACGACGCCTACGACCACGTGCTGATCCTCGGCGGGCTCGTGCGCGCCTGCCTCGTGCGGCCGCAGCACGCGCGCGCGCTGCTCGACAACGGGCTGTCGGCGGGCGAGGTAACCGCGCTCGGCGCGTTCCGGCCGCTGCGCGGCGACGAGTTCGAGCTCGCCGAGCAGGCCGGGCTCGGCGACGTCGCGAACGAGATCGAGGCGATGGAGGCCGGTGTGCGCCGCGCGTTCGGGCTCGGCGAGCCGGCCGCGACCGACGGCGTCGACGACGCCGAGAACCCGAACCGCTCGTGGCGCGTGTCGACGTACGCCGCCGACCACACGCCGGTGACGCTCGTGGCGGCGCCGACGCGCGACCCCGCGCGGCGCGCGAACACGCCCGACACGTACGCCTACTGGGCGACCGAGATCGCGCGGCTCGCGCAGCGGCCCGGCCAGCGCGTGCTGCTCGTGACCTCGGCGATCTACGTGCCCTTCCAGCACGCGCATGCGATCCGCATGCTGAACCTCCCCTACGGCGCGCACGTCGACACGGTCGGCGTCGACACGTCCCTGATCCCGGACCCGTCGCTGAGCCAGCGCTTCACCGCGGCCAACTACCTGCAGGAGATCCGCTCGACGGTCCGCGCGATGCGGGGCCTGCTGGCGGCGCTCAACGAGCACGCCGCCTGAGCGCGTCGCCGTGCGCGAGCAGCGCGAGCTCGCCCGCGCGCAGCGGCTCGCACCGCGGGGCCCGACGGTCGCGTCGAGTGCGTTCGTGCTCGTGGTCGCGTGCCGCCGCGCGCTGACCGGGTCGGCGCCGTATCGCCGGCGGCTCGCCTCGCAGCTGCTCGCGCTGATGCGTCCCGACTACGCCGGCTACCTCGAGCCGCAGCCCGGCGAGCAGCGCGGCCCGGGCGGCGCGCGGCTGCTCGTCCACCTGATGGCGGACCTCGGGCGCGCGGTCGACAGAGCGGAGCGGCTCGGTTTCGGCACGCCCGCGCAGCGCCAGGCGGTGGAGCTGTTCCTCGGACGCGGCATCGACCCGCTCGGCGCCGACGATGCGATGCGACTGGCGGGCCCGCCGGACGGCCGCGACGACTTCGGCGAGGCCGCGACGAAGCGGCGACGTCGCCATCTCGACGCGGCCTTCGGCGAGGTCTTCCACCCCCACACGCTGCCACCCCGGCGCGCCAGCAACGCGCGAGTCCGCGACCACGTCGCCGAGGCCGGCTTCGACGCGCTCATGCGCTGGCTGCGACGCCCGCCGACGACTGCCGTCACGGCGAGATGGATCGCCGCCTGGGACCGCAACCTGCCGCCGCACGGCGGCCGCACCATCGCATTGCTGAGCCTGCTGCAGCTGGCGGCCGGGCGCTTCCCCGACGCCGATCCGGCATCGCCCTCCCCGGTCGCCCACTGGTACGAGGCGCACAAGGCCGCGCCTGGGCTGCGGCCGCGCTCGCGCTGCTCGGTCTGCCCGGCGACGCCGGACGACGAGCGGCACTGTCTGTGCCGTCGCCGCGCCGCCGCGGTGGTGCGTCTCAAGACCGGCGACAACGTCCACTCGCGCGACGCGGTGGCGCGCGGTCAGGCCGCCGTCGAGGTCGCGACCTGGTCGCTGCTGCACACGCATCCGCGCGACTGGCGGTCGCAGGCGCAGATCGCCTGGGTCGTCAGTCGCGAGGACGGGCGGCCGGCGCGCGGCGAGCGCGACCTCGGGCCGGACACGCTCGGCGCGTTCGGCGCGCTGCTGGGCGCACGCGAGCCCGCGCCCGCGGAGCTGTACAGAGCGGCCGAGCAGCTCGACGCGATGGCCGGCTCGGACGTCCTCGCGGTGACCGCGCAGCTCGCGCTGGAGATCGTCGCCCGGCCCGCGGCGGCCGGCAGCGAGCTGCGGCCGGCCGTGGCCGCGCTCGCGCGCTCGGCTGCCGGCGCGCTGCGTGAGCTGCGCTCGCCGCAGCTGGTGGAGCTGATGTGGCGCCTCGACGACGCGCGCAGCGGCATGCGCTACCAGCCGAAGGCGCTGGAGGCGTGGCAGGACGTCCAGCTCGCGCAGCAGCGCCGCGGCGACTGGCATGCGGCCGCGCTCGCCTACGAGCTCGCGCTCGCGCAGATCCGCCAGCTCGAGCCCGACCGACAGAAGCGCTGGGAGATCGAGGAGCAGCTCCATCTCGGCCGCGTCGGCGGGCTGCTGCTGGAGGCCGAGGCGCTGCTGTACGCACCCGGCCGCCGCTTCCGCGCCAGCGCCGACTACGCGCGCCGCCTGCTGAAGCGGGCGGCGTGGCTCGCGGACCGCGACCGAGGAGCACTGTGGAACGCGCTTCGCACGATCCCAGAGGTCGCTGCGCGCGGCGCGGCACATCCCGACGAGCAGCCGCCCGGCGTCCTGCGCTTCACCGCGCGCTGGGACGTGATGCCGCGCATCATGCTCGCGCGCGTGCACGTCGCGCTCGCCGCCAGCCACGTGCCGGGAGCGCGCGCCGCGGCGCGGCGCGCGCTGTCGGCGGCGCGCGCGCTGATCGAGCAGACGCGCACGTCGCCGCTGATCACGCCACGCCAGCGGTGGGAGCTCGCGCGCGTGGAGCTGGTCGCGGCGATCGTCGAGGGCGACGGCGACGCGATCGCAGGGCTCGCCGCGGTCGTGATGCGCAGCGGGGACGACGGCGGCGACTACGTCGCGCCCGCCGCGCGCTGGCGCGCCGGAACGCGTGTGTCCGGTCCCCTGCGCGCCCAGCTGGAGGAGCTGGGTCGCCGGCTGCCGGAGGTCGGCGCCGCCGCCCCGCGCCTGCCCGACCTCAACGCGCTCGCGCTCGCGTCATGACGGCTCCGCCGCGCCGAGCGCGGCGCGCACCGACCAGTCGTGCGCCTCGAGCCGCGCGCGCGCCTGCTCCGGCGAGCAGCCGCCGAGGTCGGCCACGATCCGCACGGCGCGCTCGCGCAGCTTGTCGAGCGTGACGACCACGTCGACCATGTGGTTCTCGATCACACGCCCGCAGCGCACCATCGCCGCGGTCGTGATGCGGTTGAGCGCGAGCTTCTGGGCGGTGCCGGCCTTCAGGCGCGTCGAGCCCGTCAGGACCTCGGGGCCGGTGTCGAGCAGCACGCCGAGCTCGGCCTGCGCGAGCAGCGGCGTCCCCGGGTTGCACGCGATCCCGCACGTCCACGCGCCGGCGGCGCGGGCCGCGACGACGCCGGCGAGCACGAACGGCGTCGTGCCGCTGGCGGCGACGCCGATCACGCCGTCGCCGGGACCGATCGCCAGCTCGGCGAGCGCGCGCGGCGCCGCTTCCACGTCGTCCTCGGAGCGCGCGATCGCCGCCGGCCCGAGCGATCGGCCGCCGGCCGCAAACGCGCGGAAGCGATCCGGCTCGACGCCGAACGTGGGTGGCAGCTCGGCCACCTCCTGGACGGCGAGCCGGCCGCTCGTCCCCGACCCCAGCAACACGATCGCGCCGCCGCCGCGGAAGCACGCGGCGACGCGCTCGGCCGCCTGTGACAGCACCGGTGCCGCCGCCCGCACCGCCTCCAGACTGCGGACCTCCTCCGCGTCCATCAGCGCGACGACCTCGGCGGCGCTCAGGTCGCCGAGCCGGCGTGAGCGCGGGTTGCGGCGCTCGGTCGGCGGGAGCTCGCTCATCCCGACTCCTCCGCCAGCTCGCGCGCGAGCTGCAGCGCCCCCTCGATCGGCGGCGTGCGGCAGGCGACGACGCGCAGCGCCGGCGCGCGCTGAGCGAGCGCGCGCTCGAACGCCGCGCGCGCGGGCGCGCTGCGCCACACGCCGCCTACGAGCGCGACGCGCCCGTCGGCGCGCGCGCCGTGGCTGACGACGTGCGCGGCCGTCTGCGCGGCGAGCGCGCCCAGCTCGCGGGCGAGCGCCTCCTGCGCCCACGCCTCGCCGCGCTCGGCGGCCTCGCTCAGCAGCGGCGCCGCGCGTGCCAGCAGCGCCGCCGGCGCCGGCGACGCATGGACCCCGAGCGCCAGCGCGCGTGGATCGGCCGATCCGCAGCGCGACCGGACCGCGTCAGCGAGCGCGGGATCCGGCTCCTCGAGCGCGCACCAGCGCTCCAGGAAGGCGCGGCCGAGGCGCGCGCCGGAGCCCGGATCGCCGAGGATCCAGCCGACGCCGCCGCTGACGGCGAAGCGGCCGGCCGTGTCGCGGCTGCAGACGACCGAGCCCGTCCCGGCGATCGTCACGACGTCCATCTCGGGCCCGGCCGCCGTCCACGCGATCGCGTAATCGGGGACGACGCGGACGGGCGTGTCAGGGAAGCGCTTGCGCAGCACCGCTGCTACGCGGCGGCACCCCTCGTCGGCGCCGGCGCCCGCTGCGCCGGCGACGAGCGCCGTCGGCGAAGGGCAGCCTGCGAGCGCCTCGGCGTACGCCTGCGCGAGCTGCTCGCGCGAGGCGGCGAGCGGGTTCCCGGGTCCGCCGCTGCCGTCGTGCACGACCTCCCCGCCGGCCACCGCGCGCGCACGCGTGGACGTGCCGCCGGCGTCGATGCCGAGCACGAGCGAGGCGCGGTCGGGCATGCGGACGTTCTACCACCGGAGCGCCGATCGCCCGCCCCGTCCCGCGAACCGCCGAAAAGAGGGGACACGGTCGCGAACGCGACTCGGACAATGACCCCATGGACGCCGCCCTCTACCTGCTCGCCGCGCTCAGCCTCGCCGTCTTCCTGACCGGCGCCGCCCTGCTGGCGCGAGGCGCCGTGCTGCAAGGGCTGTTGGGCATCGGCGCGCTGCTCGCGACGATCGCTGCGCTCGCGATGTGCGTCGGCGGCTTCGCCGCGCGTCCTGGCGTCGACCGCGGGGCGACCCTGCGCGCGCTCGACGCGCTCACCGGCGCGAGCGCGCAGCTGCAGCGGGAGCCGCCCGGCGGTGAGCGGCGCTGACGCGCAGCCCGCGGCCGCGCGCTGACGGGCATCCAGGCGTTTCGCTGAGCTAGAGTCGAGGCGCAATGCCCGCGCTGCGCTCCAAGACCGTCACGCACGGCCGCAACATGGCCGGCGCCCGCGCCCTGCTGCGCGCGGCAGGCGTCGCGCGCGAGGACTTCGGCAAGCCGCTCGTCGCGGTCGCGAACTCCTACACGCAGTTCGTCCCCGGCCACACGCACCTGAAGCCGGTCGGCGAGGTCGTCTCGGCAGCCGTCCACGCGGCCGGCGGCGTGCCGCTCGAGTTCAACACGATCGCGGTCGACGACGGGATCGCGATGGGCCACGGGGGGATGCTCTACTCGCTGCCCTCGCGCGACCTGATCAGCGACAGCGTCGAGTACATGGTCAACGCGCACTGCGCCGACGCGCTGATCTGCATCTCCAACTGCGACAAGATCACGCCGGGGATGCTGAACGCCGCGCTGCGGCTGAACGTCCCGGCGGTGTTCGTCTCCGGCGGCCCGATGGAGGGCGGCGTCGCGACGCTGGTGGACGGCACCGTGCGCAAGGGCCTGAACCTCATCACCGCGATGGCGGAGGCCGTCTCGCCGCAGGTTAGCGACGAGGACATGGACCTGATCGAGGAGGCGGCATGCCCGACGTGCGGCTCCTGCTCCGGCATGTTCACCGCCAACTCGATGAACTGCCTGACGGAGGCGCTCGGGCTCGCGCTGCCGGGCAACGGCTCGACGCTCGCGACGCACACCGCGCGCCGGCAGCTCTACGAGGACGCGGGCCGCACGGTCGTCGCGATCGCGAAGCGCTTCTACGACGAGGGCGACGCGTCGGTGCTGCCGCGTGCGATCGCCACGCGCGCGGCGTTCGAGAACGCGATGACGCTCGACATCGCGATGGGCGGCTCGACCAACACGATCCTGCACCTGCTCGCGGCCGCGCGGGAGGCCGAGGTCGACTTCACGATGGCCGATATTGACGCTTTGTCACGCCGGGTGCCGTGCATCTGCAAGGTCGCTCCAAACGGCACCTATCTGATGGAGGACGTGCACCGCGCCGGCGGGATCCCCGCGATTCTCGGCGAGCTGCGCCGCGGCGGGCTGCTCGACGAGGGCGTCGCGACCGTCCACGCGCGCTCCATGGACGAGTGGCTCGGCGCGTGGGACGTGCGCAGCGAGCAGCCGAGCGAGCGAGCGGTCGACCTGTTCCACGCGGCGCCTGGCTGCGTGCGCTCCGCCAGCGCGTTCTCGCAGTCCGAGCGCTGGGAGTCGCTCGACCTCGATGCGACGGAAGGCTGCATCCACGACCTCGACCACGCGTACTCGGTGGAGGGCGGGCTCGCGATCCTCTCCGGCAACCTCGCCGAGCGCGGCTGCGTCGTGAAGACGGCCGGCGTGGACGAGTCGATCCTCAGGTTCACCGGCCCGGCGGTCGTGGTCGAGTCGCAGGAGGACGCGGTCGAGCTGATCCTCGGCGGCGGCGTCAAGGAGGGCGACGTGCTCGTGATCCGCTACGAGGGGCCGCGCGGCGGGCCGGGGATGCAGGAGATGCTCTACCCGACCTCCTACCTGAAGGGCCGCGGGCTCGGCAGAGCGTGCGCGCTGATCACCGACGGTCGCTTCTCCGGCGGCACGTCCGGCCTCTCGATCGGGCACGTCTCGCCCGAGGCGGCCTCCGGCGGCGCGATCGCGCTGGTCGAGACGGGCGACACGATTGCGATCGACATCCCCGCCCGCTCGATCGCGTTGCAGGTCGACGACGAGGAGCTGGCTTCGCGTCGTCGCGCGCTGGAGGAGGCCGGCGGCTACGCGCCGCTCGCGCGTGAGCGGACCGTCTCGCCCGCGCTGCGTGCCTACGCCGCGATGGCGACGTCCGCCGACACCGGCGCGGTGCGCGACGTCGACAGCGTCGAGCGCGCTGTCACGTTCGCCGCGAAGAACGGCGCGGACGCGCCGGTCACGTAGCGACGACTACACGAACGTCTCGTCGACGTAGCACCAGCGCCACTCCTCGCCCGGCTCGAAGGAACGGACGATCGGATGGCCCGCCTCGCGGGCGTGGCGGCTGGCGTGACGGTTCGGCGAGGAGTCGCAGCAGCCGACCCGGCCGCATGTCAGGCAGAGGCGCAGATGCACCCACCGGGAGCCCGTTCGCAGGCATTCCTCGCAGCCCTGCGGGGTGCGCGGGTCAACCGGCTGTACCGCGTCGAGATGCGAGCATGCGGTGGCCATCGGGGCTCGTCCACCGTACCAAGGCCCTCCGTGGCTACCGGCGAGCGCCCGCGCGGAACGGCCTATCGTCCGGAGCGATGAAGGTCGCCTACGTCATCTATCCGGACTTCACTGCGCTCGACCTGATCGGCCCCTACGAGGTCATCAGCCTGTGGCCCGACGTCGAGCTGCACTGGGTCGCCACGACGCCGGGGCCGATCCAGACCGACCACGGGCTTGCGGTGATGCCGACGGCGACGCCCGCGGATCTGCCGGATCCGGATGTCGTCGTCATTCCCGGGTCGAGCAAGCCGCTCGGCCCGCTGAAGGACGACGTCCTGCTCGACTGGGTCCGGAGCGTCGCCCCCACGGCGCAGTGGCTCGCCTCCGCCTGCACCGGCTCCGCCGTCTACGGGGCAGCCGGCGTGCTGACCGGGCGCCGCGCTACGACGCACTGGGGCTTCCGCGAGAACCTCAAGGCGATGGGCGTCGACGTCGTCGCCGAGCGCGTCGTCTTCGACGGGCGGTTCGTCACCGGCGCCGGCGTCTCCGCCGGGATCGACATGGCGCTCGCGCTCACCGCGCGCGTCCACGGCGAGGAGCTGGCGAAGGCGATCCAGCTCGGGATCGAGTACGACCCGCAGCCCCCGTTCGACGTCGGCGCGCCCGAGAAGGCGGACGCCTCCACGCTGCGCCTCACGGCACGGATGCTGATGGGCGACGCGCCGCTGCGCACGTTCGCCGGCTACACGCGTCGCATGATCGGCGACCGCGCCCGCGGGCTGCGCCGCGCGCTGGCGACGACGCGTCGCTAGCCGATGACATACGCGGTGCGCCTCGCCGGCCTCGACGACGCGCCTGCGATCGGCCGGCTGCTGCACGACTTCAACACCGAGTACGACGAACCGACGCCCGCGCCGGACGAGCTGGCGGAGCGCTTCCGCGAGCTGCTCGCCGAGGGCACGACCGACGTCCTGCTGTGCGGCGACGGGCCGGACGGCCTGGCGGTGCTCCGCTACCGCTCCGCGATCTGGTCGCGAGCGCTCGAGTGCTACCTCGCGGAGCTCTACGTCGCCCCCGCGCTGCGCGGGCGAGGCCGCGGACAGGCGCTGATGCTCGCCGCGATCGATCGCGCCCGCGAGCGCGGCGCCGACCGCATGGACCTCGGCACGAGCGAGGACGACCACGCCGCCCGCGCGCTGTACGAGCGCCTCGGCTTCAGCAACCGCGAGGGCAAGCCGGACGGCCCGCTGAGCTTCTTCTACGAGCGCGAGCTGTAGCGCCGCACCGATACGCAGCCGCGGCCGAGCGCCTGCCGTTCAAGCACCGGTCGGCTTCGCGCCCGGCACCCACGTCGCGCCGCCGGTCTCGTCGCGCTCGCGCTTCCAGATCGGCGCGAGCGCCTTGAGGCGGTCGATGATCTCGCGGCCGCCGGCGAACGCCTCGGCGCGGTGCGGTGCGGAGACGGCGACGATCACCGACGCCTCCGACAGCGGGACGGTGCCGAGGCGGTGCTCGGCCGCGGCGGCGCAGAGGCCGTGACGCTCGGTTGCCTCCGCCACGACCGCGCGCATCTGCTCCAGCGCCATCTCGGCGTAGGCCTCGTAGTCGAGCGAGGGGAGCTCGCGCGTGACGCCGGAGAACGTCACGACGGCGCCCGCGCGCGGATCGCGCACGCGCGCCAGCAGCGCGTCGAGCGACAGCGGCCCGTCGACGATCGCCACGTGCGGCGCCTCCGTCATCGCCCCTCCGGAGACCGGCGGGATCAACGCCAGCTCGTCGCCCGCCGACAGCGCCGCGTCCTCCGAGGCGTACTCGCGGTTGACGGCCAGTACGAGCGGCAGCCCGCCGGCGAGCGACGCGACCGGGTCGGCGGCGAGCACGTCGCGCACGCACGCCCCCTCCGGCAGCTCGAGCTCCAGCTCGCTCGCACCCGCGCGCTCGCGGAGCTGTGCGAACAGGCGGACGCGGACGTGCACGAGCTGAAGCCTAGCCCGTGCACACCGGCGTCACGGCGCGCCGCACGTGCCCGCGCGTTACTCGATGACGGAAAGCTCGATGTACGAGGGTCGCTCGGAGGTGTGGTGGACGCGCTGCCGTGCGACCTCGTGGCGGCGCTCGCGCTGGGCGCCGGTGTTGAGGTTGCGGTCCCAGCGCGGGAACGAGCTGCTGGTGATGTGCACCCGCAGCCGGTGGCCCGGCAGGAAGACGTTGCTCGTGGACCACAGATCGAGCTCGTAGCGCGCGCAGTCGTGCGCGCGCTCGCTCACGCGGAGGATCCCGTCGCACAGGTTGAACGAGCGTCCGTCGGGATGCACGTCGCAGAGGCGCGCGACCCAGTCGGTCGACGACGCCGAGCTCTCTGCATGCAGCACGACGCGTACCGGCCCGGTGACCTCGAGCTCCTCGCGCAGCGGGTCCGAGGTGAACACCAGCACGTCGTCGCGCGCCTCCACACGCGCTTGGTCGACCGGACCGGTCGCGTACGCCGGCGAGAGCTCGCCGTTGCCGCCCGTCGTCGGCACCGGGTTCGCCGGGTCGTAGGAGAACTCGCTCGGCGGCTCGTGCGGCTCCGGAGCACCTGACGTCAGCGAGCCGTCGGCGCAGAGGAACCAGCGCTGCTCGCGACGCGCGCGCGAGCGGCCACGAGGACTCCTCGCGCCACGCGTTCCGACCCATCACGAAGATGGACACGGGCTTCTCGGGAAGCTCGCCGCCCTGGTCGGGGGCGAGGTGGCGCCGGAACCACGCAAGTTGCAGCTCGCCCCAGTCGCCATGGACCGGCGCGCCGTCGCGACTCGCGTCCATCCCGAACGACAGCTCCCCGATCGGGTCGGCGAACTGCTGATGCGCCCACGGCCCCACGATCAGGCGCGCGTCCTTGCCGGCGGCCGCCATCGCGCGGTAGTTGTCGAGCGTCCCCTGCGCGAAGATGTCGTACCACCCCGCCGTGTGCAGGCTGGGCACCTCGACCGACTCGTGCAGATCGGTCACGCGGCAGCGGTCGGCGATCTCCGGACGATCGATCGCCGCGATTCCCCCGAGGTCGGGCAGCCCGTGCCGACGCAGCACCGCATCGACGGGCAGCTCCCAGTAGCCGTCATCGCCGACCCGGTCCCACTCCGCGACGACCGCCGCGACGCGCCGGGCTCGCTCGGCGTCGTCGAGCGGCAAGCGGCCGAGCGCGTCGAAGCCGTTCTCCAGCGCCCACAGGAGTGCGAGCCCAAGCTCAACGGCTCCGCCGCGCGCGAACAGCCCGTCCATCGGATCCGACCATGTCAGCGCCGGCGAGATCGCCGCCAACGCGCTTGGACGCTCAGCGGCAGCGAGCCATTGCGTGCTCCCGCAGTAGCTCCCTGAGTACATCCCCACGCGACCGTTGGATCCCGCCAGCCTCGCGGCCCACTGCACCGCATCGTGACCGTCGTGGCGCTCGAACCGGAACGCGTCGAAGTCCCCGTCCGACGCGAACCGCCCCCGCACGTCCTGCACGACGACCATGAACCCGCGCCGCGCGGCCTGCACCGGGTCGAGCCCGCACCACACGTGCCCGCCCTGATCGTCCTTGTCGTAGGGCGTGCGCGTCAGCAATGTCGGCCAGGGCCCCGATCCTTCGGGCCGGTACACGTTCGCGCGCAGCGTCAGGCCGTCCCGCATCCGCGCCGGAACGTCGAAGGCGACGTTCACACCGCCGGTCATGTCCGGTCGGCGTGGTGGCACGCGGCTTGCCGACCACTGCCTGCGGCAGCGGTGCCCCCGTCGATCGTGCGCAACGGGGGGCGTTCGCGCTGGCAGATCTCGGTGGCCAGGGGGCAACGATCACGGTAGCTGCAGCCAACCTGCTGCAGCTCGTTCGGCGACAGCTCGCCGCCCGGTCGCGCCGCGGCTGGCCGCGGAGGCCGATGGCGGCTGGGTTGCGCCGCGATGAGAGCGGCGGTGTAGGGATGACTGGGACTCGCGAACAGCACGTCGGGCGTGCCGATCTCGACGATCCGTCCGAGGTACATGACGGCAACCCGGTCGGCGATGTGGGCCACCACCGGGAGCTGGTGTGAGATGAAGAGCATCGTCAGCCCGAGTTCCTCGCGCAGGCTCTCGAACAGGTTGAGGATCTGCGCCTGCACGGAGACGTCGAGCGCGCTGACCGCCTCGTCGGCGATCAGCAGCTCGGGCTCGACCGCCAGCGCGCGCGCGATCGCGACCCGCTGGCGCTGGCCTCCGGACAACTGCCGCGGCAGTCGTGCTGCAGCGTCCTCGTGCAGCCCGACACGCTCCAGCATCCGCTCGACGAAGGGCCGTTCGTCGCCTCGCTCGATGCGTCTATGCACGAGCGCGGGCTCGGCGATCGTCGAGCGAATGCTGCGGCGGGGGTTCAGCGACGAGTACGGGTCTTGAAAGACCATCTGGACGCGTCGGCGCACCGGCGCGATGCTGGAGCGCGAGAGCTCGAGGACGTTCTCGTCGTCGAGCAGGACGCGACCGTGGTCGGGCTCGACGAGCCGGACGATCACGCGCGCGAGGGTGCTCTTGCCGCTGCCCGACTCGCCGACCAGCGCAACGGTCTCGTGCCGATCGATCTCGAGCGAGACGTCGTCGAGCGCACGCACCGGCTCGCTGTCACGGCCGAGGCCGAGCCGGCCGCCGCGGGAGCCAAAGCTCTTGCTGACCGCTTCTACGCGCAGTAGCGGCCGCCCGCTCATAGCGTCCTCTCCCGCTGGCGCACCAGACAGGCCGTGCCGTGCGCGGGCAATGCGACGTCGAGGTGCATGTCGAACGCCTGGCAGGCGGGCGTGCGATACCGGCAGCGCGGAGCGAACGAGCAGCCGGGCGGCAGGTCGCTGAGCAGCGGCGGCTGGCCGCCGAGCGTCTGCAGCGTGCGCCGCCCGTTGCGCCGCTGGCTGCCAAGCTCGGCAACCGCATGAGCGAGCCCCTCGGTGTAGGGATGACGGGGGTGATCGAGCACCGCGTCGACCGGCCCGCGCTCGACCACCCGCCCGGCATACATCACCGCCACGTCGTCGCAGACCTGGCCGATGACGCCGAGGTCGTGCGAGACGAGGATGGTGGCCATGTCCAGCTCCGCGCGCAGCGTCGCCAGCAGCTGGAGGATCTGGTCTTGGATCGTGACGTCGAGCGCGGTGGTCGGCTCGTCGGCGAGCAGCACGCGCGGTCGCGCCGCGATCGCGATCGCGATCATCACGCGTTGCCGCATCCCGCCGCTGAGCTGGTGCGGGTAGTCGGCCAGGCGGTTGCGAGCGTCGCGGATCCCAACGCGCTCGAGCAGCGCCCCGGCCTCGGAGCGAGCCGCGCGGCGGGCCATGCCGCGCTTGAGCCGCAGCACCTCGACGAGCTGATCGCCGATCGTGAACAACGGGTTCAGCGAGGTCATCGGGTCCTGCAGGATCATCGCGATGCGCGAGCCGCGCACGCGCTCCCAGCCGTGGTCGTCGAGCGCGAGCAGCTCGTCGCCGTCGAGTCGCGCGCTGCCGCTCAGGACCTCGCCGGGATACTGGACAAGGCCCATCAGCGCGCGCAGCGTGACGCTCTTGCCGCAGCCCGACTCGCCGACGAGCCCGAGCGTCCGCCCGGGCCGGACCTCGAAGCTGACCTCGTCGGCGGCCAGCGCGACCGCGCCGCTGCCGGTCGGAAAGCCGACCGACAAGCCCTCCACGCGCAGAACCGGCTCGTCCATCATCTCGCCGCCAGCGTCAGGTCGCGGCCGAGGATGTCGGCGGCCGCGTCACCGATGAGGCTGAATCCCACGCCCACCAGCACCACGACGATGCCCGGGAGCACGGAGATCCACCACGCCGTCAGCAGGTACTGCTGGCCGTCGGCGATGATCCCGCCCCACTCCGCGGTCGGCGGCTGAACGCCCAGGCCGAGGTACGACAGCGACGCCACCAACACGATGTTGAGGACGACGTCGACCGTGCTGAACGCCAGCGCCGGGCGCCACACGTTCGGCAGCGCGTGGCGCAGCAGCGCGCGGCGACGCGAGAAGCCCAGCACCTCGGTCGCGCGCATGTAGTCCTGCTCGCGAACGACCAGCATCTCTGCGCGCGTCAGGCGCGCGTACACCGCCCACCCGACGAGCGGCACGCCGATCATCACGCCCTTGAGGCCGGGGCCGAGGATCGCGATCACGACGATCACCAGCACCATGAACGGGAACGCGATCACGACGTCGGCCACGCGCGTGACGGCGACGTCGACCCAGCCACCGACGAAGCCCGCAAGCGCCCCGAGGCCGACGCCGAGCACCACCGAGATCAACGTGATCAGCACCGCCACCGGCAGATCGATCCGACCTGCCGCCAGGGTCCGACTGAGCAAGTCGCGCCCGAGGTTGTCGGTGCCGAACGGGTGCGACCACGACGGCGCCTGCAGCACCGCGCCGTAGTCCTGCTCGTTGGGCGGCGCCAGCGGCAGCAACGGCTGGATCGCGCTGAGGACGATGACCAGGGCGATCAGCGTGACGCCCACCGCGAGGCTGAGGCGCAACCAGCGGCGCTCGCGGCGCGCACGCCGCTGAACGCGCTCGAGCGCGAGGCCGTGAACGGAGACGGACGTGCTCATACGCGGATCCTCGGGTCGACGACGACATAGATGAGATCGGTGATCAGATTGCTGATCACGACAACCGCGGCGAACACGAGCACGAGGCCCTGGATCACCGGGTAGTCACGGTCGCCGACCGACGTGACCAGCAGCGAGCCGAGCCCGGGGATCGAGAACACGTTCTCGACGACCACGGTCCAGCTCAGCAGCACCCCTACGGACAGCCCGAGCACCGTGATCGTGGGCAGCAGCGAGTTGCGCAGGGCGTGCTTGAGCAGCACCCGCCGCCCGCTCAAGCCACGCGCCCGCGCGGCCTCGATGAAGTCGCGCCCAAGCGTGTCGAGCATCCCCGAGCGCAGCGTGCGCACCAGCTGCGGCGCGATCCACAACGCGACGGTGACGGCCGGCAGCGTCAGGCTCTGCAGCCGCCCGGCCACCCCGCTGCCATACCCCTGCACGGGAAACCACCCAAGCTGAACGGCGAAGATCAGCACCAGCAGCAGACCGCAGAGGAATGGCGGCGTCGCATAGCTGAGCGTCCCGCCGAAGCGGATCGCGTGATCGGCCGCGCGGTTGCGTCGCGTCGCCGCCACCACCCCAAGCGGGACGGCAGCTAGAACCGCGAGCACCGTCGCGTAGAGCACCAGCAGCAAGCTCGGCCACAGGCTCGGCCACAACACGCTCGACACCGCTTGACGCGACCGCAGCGAGTCACCGAAGTCCAGCCGCAGCGCGCCCCACATGAAGCTCAGATACTGGTCCACCAACGGCCGATCGAGCCCCAGCTGACGATGCACCTCCGCGATCGCCTGCGGCGTGGCGCGCTCGGCACCCAGGATGACGAGCGCCGGATCACCGGGCACCAGCCGGGTCATCGCGAAGGCGAGGACCGAGATGGCCAGCAGTACGAGGACGCCCTGAAGCAGCCGTCCGATCACGTACCGAGCCATTATGCGATCCTCGCCTCCGCCTCGCTCACCGCTCGATCCAGGTGCGATCGAGATACAGCCAGTTCATCGCGACGTAGTCGAAGCCGTGCACGTCGTCGCGCAGGGCAGTGCGCGCACTGGAGACAGCGATCGGCACGAAGACGGGATCCTCCTGCATGCGACGGAGGTACTGCGAGAACAGCGGACGGCGGATGCTCTCGTCCCACGTCCCATTCATCCGCTTGCTCAGCGAGCGCAGCTCGGGGTCGGCGTGCGACAGGATTCTCTCGAACGTGGGGGTTGTGAGCTGGGTGGCGAACTGGTCCTCAGACGGAGTGTCACTCGAGTTGACCGTCGGCGAGAAGAGGGCCGAGGTGTAGTCGCCCGTGAAGAAGCGCGTGATGACCGTCGCCGACTCGATCGACCGAACCTTCAAGTCGACGCCGATCTCCTTCCATGCGTCCTGCAGGATCGTCGCCGTCTGACGCGAGACCGCGTCGCCGCTCTGGATCAGCATCTCCAGCTCAAAGCCGTCGGGCTGGTCGGAGCTCGCCATCAGCTCCTTGGCCTTCTCGACGTCGAACGGAATGGGCTTGATGCTGTCGTCCACGTACTTCATCGGTGGGATGGCGCTGACGGCGAGCTCGCCCTGGCCGGCCAGCGCGACCTTCTTGATCGCCTCTCGGGGCGTCGCGTAGTTGAGCGCCCGGCGCACCGCGATGTCCTTCAGCGGCCCGCGCTCCGAAAGAAACGGCCCGAAGACGGCGGCGAGCGGCGTCACATGGAGGTTGATCCCCGAAGCGCTCCCGATCGACTCGAGCTGCGAGTAGGGGACATCGTCGGCGATGTCGACCCCGCCCGAGCGAACATCAAGCAGGCGCGTGTTGTCGTCGGGGACGTAGAGGAGGTCGACCTCGTCGAGGTAGGGCAGGCCCTCGCGCCAATAGTGAGGGTTGCGCACGAGCTCGACGCGTTGGCGCTTGCTCCACTTGACGAGCTTGAACGGGCCCGATCCCGCGTCCACCGGAGCGACGGCGAAGCGCTTGGCGCCGATGCGCTCGAACGCCTTCTTGGAGACGACCGAGCACGGCGCGAACGCCATCCAGGACAGCACAGCCGGTTTCGGACTGTCGAACCGCAGCACGACGGTGCGCGCATCCGGCGTCGAGACCGACTCGACGAATGGCGCGATCGCCGCGCCGTAGTTCGGATCGATCTTCTCGTCGGCCGCGCGCGCCAGCGAGAACTTGACGTCGGCCGACGTGACCGGCGAGCCGTCCGAGAACTTCGCGTCCCGCAGCTTGAACGTCAAGCTGCGCTTGTCATCGCTCAGCTCCCACGACTCGGCCAACCCGGGCTTGATCTCCAGCGACCCGGGCTCGAGGCTGAGAAGGCGCTCGAAGATCAGCACCTGGGCGTGCTGGGATCCGGGGTCTGTCTGCCCCATCGCGGGGTCGAGCGAAATCGGCTCCACCGGGGTCGCGACCTTGAGCGTGCCACCACGCTGCACCGGTCCAGCGTCGGCGTCCTTGGACGACGTGGACGTATCGCTGCCACAGGCCGACAGGACCATCAGCGCAGCCACCACCATGAGACCGCCGACCCGGCGAAGTCGCCGAGCGACAAGCGTCACCCAAACCATGAACCTCTCCTCCTCCAACGACGACCAAGCGATCTCACGGCCCTCACGGCCCAATCGCACACAGGGCAGGTATATCTCCGTGTGCCCTTGAAGAGAAATACCGCTTGTTCCATGATTGAGTCGTGCAGCTCACGAATATCGACGTGCGTCACCTGCGCTGCTTCGTCGTCCTCGCCGAGGAGCTGCATTTCGCCCGCGCGGCCGAGCGGCTTCACGTCTCGCAGTCGGCACTGTCGAAGACGCTCAAGCAGCTCGAGCAGGCCACGGGCTTGCACCTGCTCGAGCGCACCACGCGGCACGTCGAGCTGACCGCCGCAGGCGCAGCACTGCGCGACGACGCACTGCGCGCACTCGAGGCGTTCGACGGCGTGATCGAGCGTGCGCACGAGATGGCCGCCGGACGGCGCGGCACGCTGCGCGTCGGCTTCGCGATCGGCTCAGCCGTCGACCTCGTGCCGCGTGTCCTGCGCGAGTACGCGGCGGCATACCCCGAGGTGAAGGTCGAGCTGACCGAATTCGACTTCTCCGAGCCCGAGACCGGCCTCGACGACGACCGCAGCGACGTGGCCATCGTCCGGCCCCCGATCGAGACCCAGGGAGTTCACCTCACGACGATCGCCACTGAGCCTCGTCTCGCATGCCTGCCTGAAACCCACCCCCTGGCCGAGCGCCACGAGCCGATCAGCATCTACGACATCCTCGACGAGCCGATCATCGGCGCCCCCACAGAGGGCGTCTGGCGAGATTATTGGCTCGCCTGCGACTACCGTGACGGCAAGCCCCCGCCGGTCGTCGCCGACGTTGCTACGCACGAATCCGAGCTGCAGACGGTCGCCACCGGCCGCGGCATCAGCATCACCGCCGAGTCCGCCGCACGCTTCTACGCCCGACCCGGAATCCGCTTCCGCCGCATCGCCGACATCGCCCCGTGCGAAGTCGCGGTCGCGCTCCCCAGGCACCCGACTCCGGCCGCCCGCGCCTTCGCCGAGCTGACGATCGAAGCAAGCCGGACACCACGCTGACCGCCCGTCACACGGGGCGACGACTGAGCGCTAGGCCGTAAGGCGGGGCGCTTCCGCGCTCGATGGCGCCTCGAGCCACTCGCGCGTTCGCTGCAGGAAGTCCTCCGTGATCGGCTGATCCAAGGCGACCGTGTACCAGAGGCCGGCCTTCTGCGCGACCTCCGGAACGAGTCGCATCGCCTTCAATGCCACCGACCAATCGTCTCCCATGTCCTGCGGCAGGCACGGGACGCCGACGCGTTCGATCGCCTTTCGCATCCTGTCCGGCTCGTTCTGCTGCAGGACTGTCATGAACAGCAGCCCCAGCAGCACCGGCTGGCCGTGGATGTACGGCTTGCGGGTCAGATACTCGAGCGCGTAGAAGTACGCGTGCTCCGAGCCCTCGATGTGACGGGGGTTCCACCCCGCGTTGCCGAACGCACCGCCACCCCAGCGCAGCGCCTCCATCAACGTCCGGACGCCCTTGTCGTTGACGGCGCGGATGTCGTCGAGCGAGGCCATGACGGTCTTCGAGCACGGTCGACGCTTCGTCGACGAGGCTCTGGTCGTATGGCCACTTGCCTTCGGTGCGCCCGCGATCGCGGGCCATACGCCAATCCCAGTGGGCCGTGTGGTAGCAGAAGATGTCCCCGACGCCCGAGCGATTCAGCAGCTCCGGAGCGGCCTGGATCACGTCATAGTCGACGTAGACGCACTCGGGAATCGCCCACGTGACATAGCGAACCACGCCGTCGATGCGGACCGCTGCCCGATGACCGAACGCGGCGTTGACAGACATCGACGTCGGAACCTGGAACAACGGGACCCTTCGCCGCCACGCGATGTACTTCGCGATGTCAAGCGCCTGACCGCCGCCGAGGCCGATGACGCTCTCGCAGCGCGGAAGCTCGTCGACGATGCGTTCGAGCGCATCGATCTCGAGCGTCTTGACGAAATGCGGCCCGGCCAGGGCGTCGTCGAACTCGTCGGCGAACTTCGACCAGAGATCTTCCATCGTGACGACGAGATACGGCCGGTGCGCGATCGCCTTGAGCTCCCCTACAAGGCCGCGGCCGAACGCGGTGTTGAACAGATAGCCCACGAAAAAGCCTTTCAGCTCGAATGTTCGTATGAACACTACCGACGTGCGATATTGTTCGCAACATGACGATCCAACGGGCAGTCGTCGTCGGCATCGATCTCGGCGGCAGCAACGTCCGCGTGGTCGCCACCGATCAAACCGGCCAGGCACTGCGGACGACCTGCGCTCCCGTCACCTCGGTCCGGAGCCTCGAGGATCTCGCCGAGCTCGCGGGCGACGTGTTGACCCCGGCTTGGACGGTGTCCGGCATCGGCGTCGGGGCCACCGGTCCCGTCGACGCGGGAACGGGAATCGTCGACAACCCTCACACGCTTCCTGAGCGCCTTCAAGGACCGCTGGGCGATGTC
Source organism: uncultured Actinomycetes bacterium (assembly GCA_963770165.1). Lineage (GTDB taxonomy): Bacteria > Actinomycetota > Thermoleophilia > Solirubrobacterales > Solirubrobacteraceae > Conexibacter. The sequence continues at coordinate 2,533 of CAVYOK010000011.1, read as the reverse complement.
CTCGAGCGCCGCTGGCAATGCCCCGTCACGTTGCTGAACGACGCTGACGCGGCCGCCCTTGGGGAGTGGTGGCTCGGTGCGGGCCGCGGAATCGACCGTCTGGCCTGCGTGACCGTCGGCACGGGCATCGGGTTGGCGTTTCTGCGCGGGGGACGCCTCGACGAAGGGCCCCACGGAGAAGCCGGGCACCATGTGCTCGATCCGGCTGGCCCGCGTTGCTATTGCGGCGCGAACGGGTGCTGGGAGGTGCTCTGCGCGGGTCCAGCGATCGTCACGCGAGCCCGCCACAAGCTGGAGAACGGCACCGTGAGCTCGGCCCTGACGCTCACGTCCTCGTTCAGCGGCGTCGCGGTCACCGACGCTGCTCGGGCTGGAGATCCGCTGGCCGCCGAGGTCGTCGAAGAGACGGCTGCCCTCCTCGGGCTGGGCCTCGTGAACACGATCGCGTTCCTGGCGCCTGCGCGGATCGTTCTCGGCGGCGGCGTGATGCGGGACTTCGACCTCTTCGAGCCGCTCGTGCGCCGCGTCCTCGCTCGGCACCGAGCCATGGTGCCAACGGCCGGGGTATCGATTGTTCCCGCGGCGCTCGGGAACCGTGCGGGAGCGCTCGGCGCTGCGTATGCAGCCCTCGAGCGACGCGACGGACTCTCAAGGTAGCCTCAGGCGCGATGAACGCCGCCGAGCGCCACGAGCTCATCATGGAGAGCATCGCGGCGAGTGCGAAAGTCAGCGTCTCCGAGCTTGCGACGCGAACGGCCGTCTCGGAGATGACGATCCGGCGCGACCTCGAGGCGCTCGAGCACAGAGGGGTACTCACCCGGGTTCACGGTGGCGCGGTGTCGGCGGTCTCGCGCAGCTACGAGCCGCCGTTCGCGATGCGTGAGGTGCGCAACCATGCGGCGAAGCAGCGCATCGGCCGCCTCGCCGCCTCGCTCTTGCGGGAAGGGGACACCGCCGTCCTCGACGCCGGATCGACGACGATGGAGATCGCCAGGGCGCTCGCCGGGCGGCGCAACCTGCGGATCATGGCGCTGAGCCTGCGCATCGCGGAGGTCCTGGTCGAGGAGCCGTCCCTCACGGTGATGATCGCCGGCGGGGTGGCGCGACCGGGGGAGCACTCGTTGATCGGTTCGCTCGCCGAGCGAACCTTCGAGGCGCTGCGGTTCGACACGTTCTTCCTCTCGGTGGGAGGGATCAGCCGGGAAGGGGGCTGCACCGAGTACAACGACGACGACGCCGCGGTCAAGCGTGCCGCGTTCTCGTCGGCGCGCCGACGGATCGCCGTCGCGGACGCGAGCAAGCTCGGGCACACCGTGTTCTCCCGCATCTGCGCGCTCGACGAGCTCGACGTCCTCGTCACAGACGAGTCCGCCTCCCCCGACCTGCTGGAGCACGTGCGTCAAGCCGGGGTCGAGGTACTCGTCGCCTGAGCACATACGAACAAAAAGCTTGAGAGTTCGCACACTGTTGATGTAGCATTGACACATCACGTGTTCGAACTCTGGAGTCTGGCGACATGACGTACCTCGACGACATCGTCTCCCAGCCGGGCGCGCTTGCTGAGCTCATTCAGCGAGGGCCAGATCCCGACGCAGTCGACATGCTGGCGCGTCGCCTGCGTTCGGTGGATCGCATCGTCTTGACCGGCATGGGGGCATCGCACTTCGCGCTCTACCCGACGTACCTGCGCCTCGTCCAACTTGGTCTCCCCGCGTGGTGGGTGGAAACCAGTGAGCTGCTCCATCACCAAGCTCGTCTCGTCACCGACACGACGCTGGTGTGGATCACCTCGCAATCGGGGCGTTCGATCGAGGCGAAGCTGCTGGCCGAGGCGCTGCACACGCGGGGCGCGCCGCTCCTGGCGACCACGAACGACCCGGAGAGCCCGTTGGCTGCCCAGGCGGAAGCGGTCATCCCGCTGCGGATGGACGCGGAGGATGCGGTCAGCACGCGGAGCTACGTCAACACGCTGGCAGCGAACGACATGGCGCTGAACGCTGCTCTGGAGCTCGACGAAGGCGGGGACACGCCCGCCGTCGTCGAAGCGCTCTCAAGCTACGTCGCCGAGCTCCAAGCCCACCTGGAAGAGATGCGCGACGTGGTCGGCGTTCCGACGCGCCTCTTCGTCGTCGGCCGCGGCGCCTCGCTCGCGGCGGCGTGGACCGGTGCGCTCGTGATCAAGGAGGCCGCGAAGGTCCCTGTGGAGGGGATGAACGCAGCCCAGTTCCGCCACGGACCGCTCGAGCTCGCCGATGCGCGGTTGACCGTGCTGCTGCTGCCGGGCGACGACGCCACACGCCCGCGCATGCGACGGCTCGCCGAGGATCTGTGCCAGTACGGCGCGCAGGCGATCTGGCTGGGAGCCGATGCGCCAAGCGGAGCGCAGTCGCTCGCTGCTCCTGCCGGGCGCGGAAGTGCTCAGGCGATCGCGGAGATCGTGCCGCTTCAGCTGCTCAGCGTGTCGCTGGCGCAGCTGACCGGTGTCGACCCGGGCGTGTTCCGCCATCTCGACAAGGTCACGCTTGTCGACTAG
>CAVYOK010000010.1:0-140291 GCA_963770165.1 uncultured Actinomycetes bacterium | reverse complement strand
AGCTGGCGACGCTCGCGCGCGCTGCCCGCGGCGACCTCGCGGCCTCGCTGAAGGCCAAGCAGGACGAGGGCGTCGTGCGGCTCGGGGACGACCCGGACGCGGTCGCCGGCGTGTTGCTGGCGCTCGCCGACGGGCTGGCGCTGCGCTTCCTCACCGAGCCCGACCTCGATCCGCGTCCGATGCTCGCGGCCGCGGTCGCCGCGGCGCGCGCGCTGATCTCGGACGCGCGCTAGGGGCTCAGGCCGCGGCGAGCTTCGGGCTCGTCCAGGGGGCGCGCAGGCGCTGCTCGAGCTCGTCGCCGAGCTCGTCGATCGGGATGCGCACCTGCTCGAGCGTGTCGCGGTCGCGCAGCGTGACGGTGCGGTCCTCGAGCGTCTGGTGGTCGACCGTCACGCCCCACGGCGTGCCGATCTCGTCCTGGCGGCGGTAGCGCTTGCCGATGGAGCCGCCCTCGTCGTACTCCGCCTGCATGCGGCGGCGCAGCTCGGCATAGACCTCGCGCGCGACCTCGGGCTGACCGTCCTTCTTCACAAGCGGCATGACGGCGACCTTGACCGGTGCGAGCCGCGGGTGCAGACGCAGCAGCGTGCGCGTCTCGCCCTCGACCTGCTCCTCGTCGTAGGCGTCGACGAGGAAGGCGAGCGTCGCGCGGTCGGCGCCGGCGGCGGGCTCGATCACGTGCGGCACGTAGCGCTCTCCGCTCGCCGTGTCGACGTACTCGAGCTTCTCATTCGCGTGTCTCGCGTGCTGCGTGAGGTCGAAGTTGCCGCGGTCGGCGATGCCCTCCAGCTCGCTCCATCCGATCGGGAAGAGGTACTCGACGTCACTCGTGGCCGACGAGTAGTGCGACAGCTCGTCCGCCTCGTGCGCGCGCAGGCGCAGGTGGTCGGGGCGGATCCCCAACTCGACGTACCAGCGCTCGCGCTCGTGCAGCCAGTGCTCGAACCAGCGCGGCGCCTCGGCAGGCGGCACGAAGAACTCCATCTCCATCTGCTCGAACTCGCGCGTGCGGAAGACGAAGTTCCCCGGCGTGATCTCGTTGCGGAACGACTTGCCGATCTGCGCGATCCCGAATGGCGGCTTTCTGCGGCTGAACTGAAGGACGTTCTTGAAGTTGATGAAGATCCCCTGCGCCGTCTCGGGGCGCAGGTAGACGGTCGCGCCGGCCTCCTTCACCGGCCCGACGGTCGTCTCGAACATCAGGTTGAAGTCGCGTGCCTCGGTCAGGTCGCAGTCGGGGCCCTCGCCGGGGTGCTTCGAGGGCTTCTGCCCGCACTGGAGCTGGTCGAGGTGATCGGCGCGGAAGCGCTTCTTGCAGGTGCGGCAGTCGACGAGCGGGTCGGTGAAGCCGGCGAGGTGGCCGGACGCCTCCCACACGCGCGGGTGCTGGATGATCGCGCTGTCGAGCGCGACGACGTCGTCGCGGTCTTGCAGCATCGCGCGCCACCACTCGCTCTTGACGTTCGTCTTGAGCAGCACGCCGTAGTGACCGTAGTCGTACGTCGACCCGACTCCGCCGTAGATCTCGGAGGAGGGAAAGATGAAGCCGCGCCGCTTGCACAGCGAGACGATCTTCTCCATGGTCACGACGTCGCTCATCGGGGGCGGACTCTATCCTTCTTCCGCACGATGCCGATCTACGAGTACCGCTGCGAGAAAGGGCACACCTTCGAGGTGATCCAGCGCATGAGCGAGGACGCGCTCGACGCCTGCGAGGTCTGCGCGGCGCCCGCCGCGCGCGTGCTGCACGCACCTGCTGTTCACTTCAAGGGCTCTGGCTTCTACAACACCGACTATGGGACGAAGAAGCGTGCGCGTGAGAGAAGCGCGGACGGAGACGGGAAAGCCAAGAGCGGTGGCGAGAGCACCGGCAGCACCGACAGCACCAGCAGCGCCGACAGCACCGGCGGCGACAGCGGCAAGAGAGCGTCGTCGTCCGAGAGCGGCGGCGCGAAGAAGGCCGACGCGGCGTAGCGCCGCGCTGGCGATCGTCGGCCTGCTGGCGTCGTCTGCCGGCGCCGGGGCGGCGCCTGCCCGCTTCACCGGGCAGGTGACCGACGCGCTGCGACACCCGACGCACCGGCTCGCGGCCAGCGCCGCGAGCGGCCGCGCCGCGGCCGACCTCCTGTTCATCGACGCGAAGCAGGCGCGCACGACCGTCCGCACATGCGTGCGACGTCGCGACATCACGCCGAGCACCCGCACGTGCTTCACGCTCACGACCGGAGCGGCGGGCGTCGCGACCGTCACGCCGTTGCGCTTCCCGCCCGGCAGATACGTGGCGAGCTGGTCGGTTGCGGGCGACGTCGTCGCGCGCTGGCGCTTCACTGTCGTGAGCGCCGCTTCGTAGCGGCGCCTCAGCCGTCCAGGAACCGCTGCACCGCCGCCTGCTTGTCGGCGTCGGTGGCGGTGACGCCGATGCCGCCGTCGGACAACTGCTCCGAGCCCGTCGGCTTCAGCACCTCGACCGGCGGCGAGCCGCCCGTCGCGGCGGCGGCGAAGAAGCCGAGCAGCGTCGGGCCGCCCATGTCGGTGCGCATCGTCTTCGGCGTGTACCAGGAGACCCACGGCAGCCGCAGGAACGTCGTCGGCGCGAACAGCCGGTCCTTCAGCGCGGCCAGGATCTGCTGCTGGCGTCTCGCGCGGGTGAAGTCGTCCTCGGCTGGGTTGCAGTCGTTCTTGCGTGTGCGCGCGAGCGCCAGCGCCTGTCTCCCGTTCAAGTGGTGCTCGCCGCCGCGCAGGTTGAGCGTGACGCCGCCGTTCTCGCGGCCGCCGTTGATCTTCGAGCACACCCGGCCCGTCGTGACGTCCACGCCGCCGAGCGCGTCCACCAGCTTCGGGAAGTTCGTGAAGTCGACCTCGATCAGGTGGTTGATCGGGATGTCGAGGTACTGCGAGATCGTCCGGATCGAGAGCGCGGCGCCGCCGAACGCATAGGCGGCATTGATCTTCTGGCGGCCGTGGCCGGGAATGTCGACGACGGTGTCGCGTGGGATCGAGAGGCGCGCCGCGTGACCGCCGCCGACGCGCCACAGCATGATCGTGTCGGAGCGGCTCGGACCGCCCGGGTTGGCGCCCGGCTCCTTCGACCCCTCCGGCCGCGCATCGGAGCCGAGGATGAGGATCGTGTTCGGCGAGGTGAGCGGGTAGCCGGCCGACTCCAGCGCCGCCTTCGCCTCATCCGAAACCTTGCCTTGCTCGATCTGCGCGCTCAGCAGGAACAGCAGGAGCGACAGCAGCAACCAGCCGCCGAGCGCGAGCGCGACCCACCGCACGACGCGTCCGGGGGTGATGCGTGAGCCGGTCCGACCGCCGGCCCCGCGCTGCCGCCGCCCGCCGCGCAGCCGTCGTCGCGGCGGCGGCGCTTCGCGCACCTGCAGCTGCTCCAGCCCGGCGTCCTCGCCTTGCAGCCGCTCGCGCAGGCCGCGCGGCCGCGACCGGTAACGGGTATAGGGGACCCGCCCGCCCGAACCTCGGTCGTCTGCCATGCCGTTCTATAGTGGCCGAGATGTCGCCGGAGTGCGTTATCGGGGTCGATCTCGGCGGCACGAAGCTGCTCGCCGGCGTCGTCGACGCCGACCTCCACGTCCACCATCGCGTCCACCGATCGGTCCACGGGCTCGGGCAGCGCGAGCTGCTCGAGATGGCGGTCGACGCGGTCGAGGAGGCGCGTGCAGCGACCACGAGCGAGGTGACCGCGGTCGGCTTCGGGATTCCCTGCCTGATCGACCAGCGTCGCGGGGTGGCGACGATGGCGGTGAACCTGCCGCTCAGAGACGTGCCGTTCCGCGACCTGATGGCCGAGCGGCTCGGGCTGCCGGTCGAGGTCGACAACGACGGCAACGTCGCCGCGCTGGCCGAGTGGCGCGCGGGCGCCGCCCGCGGCGCGACCGACGTGGTGCTGCTGACGATCGGCACCGGCATCGGCGGCGGGCTGATCCTGAACAAGGCGCCGTTTCGCGGGTCGATCGGCGCCGGCGCCGAGCTCGGGCACATCACGATCGACCTCGACGGCCCTCCCTGCCAAGGCTTCTGCCCGAACAACGGCTGCCTCGAGACGCTCGCGTCCGGCACCGCGCTCGGGCGCGAGGGACGGCGGATCGCCGCCGAGCGACCCGACTCCGCGCTGGGCCGCGCGCTCGCCGACGGGCGCGAGATCACCGGCGCGCTGATCACCGAGCTGGCGCACGACGGCGACCCGGCCGCGGTCGAGGCGCTGACGTTCATCGGCACAAACCTCGGCGTCGGGATCGCGAGCTTCATGAACATCTTCGACCCCGACGTCGTCGTGATCGGCGGCGGGGTGATCGCGGCCGGTGAGCTGCTGCTCGCGCCCGCGCGCGCGGAGGCGGAGCGCCGCGCGCTGCCGACGGTGGCGAAGCACGCGCGCATCGTGCCGGCGCAGTTCGGCACCGAGGCGGGACTGGTTGGCGCGGCTGCGCTCGCGTTCGAGGGCATGCATCGGACCCCGCCCACCCACCGCGCCGCCCGCTGATGTCGGTCCCGCCCGCCCACCCCCCGCCAGCCGGCCGCCTGATCGTCTGCCCGACGCCGATCGGCAACCTCGAGGACGTCACGCTGCGCGTCCTCTCCGCGCTGCGCGAGGCGGACCTGATCGCCTGCGAGGACACGCGCCGCACGCGGACGCTGCTCGACCGCTACGGCGTCTCCAGCGAGCTGCTCAGCTACCACGAGCACAACGAGCGCGCGCGGGCCGCCGAGCTCGTCAGACGGATGCAGGCCGGCGCCAACGTCGCGCTGGTATCGGACGCGGGCATGCCGCTCGTGTCCGATCCTGGCTTCCTGCTTGTGCAGGCGTGTGTCGCCGCCGGCCTCGCCGTCGAGGTGCTGCCGGGGCCGAGCGCCGCGCTCGCGGCGCTCGTGGCAAGCGCGCTGCCGGCCGAGCGCTGGCGCTTCGCCGGCTTCCTTCCGCGCAAGAAGGGTGAGCTGAGAGCGGCGTTCGGCACGCCCGAGACGCTCGTCGCGTTCGAGTCGCCGAAGCGCGTGGCGGCGTCGCTGACGGTGCTGGCCGAGCTCGACGCGCAGCGACCGGTCGCCGTCTGCCGCGAGCTGACGAAGCTGCACGAGGAGGTCGTGCGCGGCACGGCCGCCGAGTTGGCGGAGCGCTACGCGGCGCAGGCGCCCAGGGGCGAGGTCGTGCTCGTCATCGGCGCCGCGCCCGAGGCGGAGGCGCCGCTCGCGCCGGCGCTCGACGCGCTGCGCCGGCTCGTCGACGCGGGCGCGAAGCCCCGCCCCGCGGCCGGCGTCGTGGCGGAGCTGACGGGCGTGCCGGCGAACGCGCTCTACAAGGCGCTGACGGACGCCGCGGCCGAGTAGCCTTCGGCGCGCCCGTGTCCTACTACGTCACGACCCCGATCTATTACGTCAACGCGCAGCCGCACCTGGGGCACGCGTACACGACGATCGCGGCGGACGTGCTCGCGCGGCACATGCGCCAGCGCGGGGAGGACGTCTTCTTCCTCACCGGCACCGACGAGCACGGCGAGCCGGTCGCGCTCGCGGCGGAGAGCGAGGGCGTGACGCCGAAGGAGCTGGCCGACCGCAACGCCGCGCGCTTCCAGGCGCTGATGCCGCAGCTGGAGGCGAGCAACGACTTCTTCATCCGCACGTCCGACTCGCGCCACGGCGAACGCGTCCAGCAGGTGATGCAGCGCGTGCATGACAACGGGCACACGTACCTCGGCACGTACGAGGGCTGGTACTGCCCGCGCTGCGCCGACTTCAAGTCCGACAGCGAGATCGCCGAGGGCAACACCTGCCCGATCCACCACATCCCGCTCGACCGCGAGCAGGAGGAGAACTGGTTCTTCCGCCTGTCCGCTTTCCAGGAGCCGCTGGAGCGGCTGCTGGCCGAGGGGTCGGAGTTCGTCGCGCCGGTCGCGCGGCTCAACGAGGCGCGCGCGTTCGTCGAGCAGGGGCTGCGCGACGTCTCGCTCTCTCGCGGGAAGCTGACGTGGGGCGTGCCGGTGCCGTGGGATCCGAACCATGTCTTCTATGTGTGGTTCGACGCGCTGCTCAACTACGTGACGGCGCTCGGCTTCGGCCGCGACGGCGAGGACGTCACGGACACGTACTGGCCGGCCGACGTGCACCTGATCGGCAAGGACATCCTCAAGTTCCACGCGGTCTACTGGCCGGCTCTGTTGATGGCCGCCGGACTCGAGCTGCCGCGCCGGATGTTCGTGCATGGCTTCCTGCTGATGGACGGCGAGAAGATGAGCAAGTCGCTCGGCAACGTGCTCGACCCGTTCGACGTGATGGAGCGCTTCGGGACCGACGCGCTGCGCTTCTACTGCTTCCGCGAGGTCTCCTTCGGGCAGGACGGCTCCGTCTCGACGGCCGGCTTCGAGGCGCGCTACGAGAGCGAGCTGGCAAACGACTACGGCAACCTGGCGAGTCGCACGCTCGCGATGATCGCGCGGTATCGGGATGGGCGCGTGCCGGAGGCGGCGGTCGATCCCGAGCTGGCGGCGTCGTTCGACGGGCTCGCCGACGAGGTCTCGGCGCTGCTCGACCAGGTGCAGCCCTCGCAGGCGCTCGAAGCGATCTGGCAACGTGTGCGGCGGCTGAACCAGTACGTCGAGGAGCGCGCGCCATGGGTGCAGGCGAAGGACGAGGCGCAGGCGAAGGCGCTCGACGTGACGCTCGCGTCGCTCGCGGAGTGCCTGCGCGCCGTCACGGTGCTGCTGCACCCGTACATGCCGCTCGCGACCGCGAAGCTGCTCGACACGCTCGGGCGGCCCGACCCGTCGTACGAGGGCGCGACGCTCGCGGCGGCCGGGTGGGGCGGCGAGGTCGCGAAGCTGGAGCCGCTGTTCCCGAAGCAGCGGTGAGGCGGCGAGCGCGGTGATCGACAGCCACACGCATCTGACGTCGTGCGCACCGTCGCCGGAGCAGCTGGTGGCGGCAGCCGAGCGCGTCGGCGTGCGGCGGATGCTGACGGTCGGCACCGACTCCGACTCGTGCCGCGCCGCGCTGCAGGTCGCGGAGGACTTCCCGCAGGTCTACGTCGCGATCGGCCGTCATCCGAACCATGCGACCGGCTTTGATGACGCCGACCTCGCGGAGCTGAAGGCGCTCGCCGCCCACCCGCGCTGTCGCGCGATCGGCGAGACGGGGCTCGACTTCTACCGCCAGACCGCCTCACGCGAGGACCAGGAGCGCGCCTTCGCCGCGCACATGCAGCTCGCGCGCGAGACGGGCAAGCCGCTCGTGATCCACACGCGCGCAGCCGACGACGACACGCTCTCGATGCTCGGCGGCCAGGCCGAGGACCTGCGCGTGATCCTTCACTGCTTCTCGATGGCCGACCGGCTCGACGCGTGCCTCGAGCGCGGCTACTGGATCTCGTTCGCCGGCAACGTGACCTACCCGCCGAACGGCGCGCTGCGCGCCGCCGCACGCGAGGTCCCAGGCGACCGCCTGCTGGTCGAGACGGACGCGCCCTACCTCACCCCGCAGGCGGTGCGAAAGGAGCGCAACCAGCCGGCGAACGTGACGCTGACGGCCGAGGTGGTGGCGGCCGAGCGCGGCGTCTCGTACGAGGAGCTGGAGGCGCAGGTGGAGCGCAACGCCGCCGAGCTGTTCGGGTGGTGAGCGCGGCCGAGCCCACGCAGCCCACGCTGCGCCGCATGCGCGCATTCGGCATCCGGCCGCGGCGCGACCTCGGCCAGAACTTCCTGATCGACTCGAACATCCTCGACGTGATCGCGCGCGCGGCGCAGCTGGCGCCGGAGGACGTCGTGCTGGAGATCGGCGGCGGGCTCGGCGTGCTGTCCGAGCACCTCGCCGAGCGCGTGGCGCACGTGCACGTCGTCGAGGTCGACCGCTCGCTCGAGCCGGCGTTGCGCGACGCGCTCGACCCGTTCGGCGCGCGCGCGACGCTGTGGCTGGCGGACGCGATGGCGCTCGACCTGGAGGCGCTGGATCCGGCGCCGACGAAGGTCGTCGCGAACCTGCCGTACGGGATCGCGGCCGGCGCGATCCTGCGCACGATCGAGGACCTGTCAACCGTGACGCGGTGGGTCGCGATGGTGCAGAAGGAGGTCGGCGAGCGCTTCGCGGCGGCGCCCGGGAGCGGCGCCTACGGCGTCCCGTCAGTGCTCGCGCAGCTCGCCTGCGACGTGCGCGTGCTGCGGTCGATCTCGCGGCGGGTGTTCTTCCCGGTGCCGAACGTCGACTCGGTGCTCGTCGGGCTCGAACGGCGCGGCACGGCGGCGGACCCGGTCCCGCCCGCCCTGCGCGCATTCGTCCAGGGCGCATTCGCGCACCGGCGCAAGGCGTTGGCGCGGTCGGTCGCACTCGCGGGCGTAGCCGACCGCGCCGCGGTGCGCGCCGCGCTGGAGGCACTCGGCGAGCCGGCGGACGTGCGCGCCGAGCGGCTCGCGCCGGAGCGGCTGCGCGCGCTGTGGGAGGCGGTCGAGCGATGACGCTGCACGCGCTCGCCCCCGGCAAGACGAACCTCTGCCTGTTCCTCGGCCCCACGCGTGCCGACGGGTTGCACGAGCTGGTGTCCGTGATCGAGCCGCTGTCGCTCGCCGACGAGCTGACGCTGGAGCCGTTGCCCGGCGGGGCGCTGCTCGCAGCTGCGCCGGGGCTCGGCGACGCCGCTTGTGTCGCTGGCGAGGACGAGGTCGTGTGCGCGGGCGTCGAAGGCCCGAACCTCGCGCGCGAGGCGCTCGCCGCCTTCCGGGCGGCAAGCGGCTGGGAGGGGCCGCCGCTGCGGCTGACGATCGCCAAGCGCGTCCCCGTCGCGGCCGGGATGGGCGGCGGCTCGGGCGACGCGGCCGCGGCGCTGCGGCTGGTCGCGCATGCGGCCGGGTGTGCCGCCGACGACCCGCTGCTCGCACAGCTCGCGCCGCGCCTCGGCGCCGACGTGCCCTCGCAGGTCGTGCCCGGCCCGGTGCTCGTCGGCGGCGCGGGCGAGGAGGTGCGGCCGCTGGCGCCGCTGGCGCCGCACGGAGTGCTCGTGCTGCCCTCGCCGTACGTGCTGTCGACGCCCGACGTGTTCCGTGAAGCAGACCGGCTCGGCCTGGGCCGCGACGCCGCCGACCTCGCCGATCGGCGCGAGCAGCTCCTCGCCGTGCTCGCGGGCGGCGCGGCCGCTGACGAGTCCGTGCGAGCCGGTGAGCCCGCCCGCGCCGCGCCGCCGGCCGCCGCGTCCGGGTCGCCGCTGCCCGCCGACATGCTCGTCAACGACCTCGCGCCGGCCGCTCGCTCGCTGTGCCCGTCGATCGGCGACGCGCTCGCGGCCGCCCGCGCGGCCGGCGCCGACCATGCGCTCGTGTCCGGTTCGGGACCGACGGTCGTCGGCCTTTTCAATGGCCCGGACGGCCCTTCTGCGGCCGAGGCGGCGGCGGCGGAGCTGCGCGCTCGCTTCCCCGGCGCGGTCGGCGCGCATCCCGTCCACGCCGCGTTCGCGGCGGTCCGCGGGGTGTGGCACGATGACCTCAGCGCATGAGCCACGACGCGGTCACCCAGCTCGTCGCCATCTGCGCCGGTATCGCCGGCCTCGCCGTGTTCGTCACCCTCGTGCTCGTGCCGGTCGTCTCCTCCTACCAGCGGGCGTGGGAGCGGGTCGTCGCCGGCCTGCTGACGCTGTGGGTGCTCGGCGCGTTCGTCGGCGTCGGCGTCCTCGCCGGCGCGGCCGTCATCTACCTCTGGCCGCGCTACTTCTAGCGGGCGCTCGCCCGGTAGGCGATCCGCCGAAAAGTCGCCGTACAATCGGGCGATGTCACCGCACGCGCGCGACGAGACGGCCTCGAAGCCGGACCTGGGGGCGCTCGAGGCGATCACCGAGGCGGTCGCTGCGGGCGCCGGCCTGCCGGAGATCGTGCGTGCCGCCGCGCGGGCGCTCGACGCGAGCCTCGTGCTGATCGACCGCACGAGCGTCGTGCTGGCGGTCGCCGCCCGCTCGCCGGCCGAGGAGCGGGCGCTGCTGCGTGAGGCGGACGGTGTCGAGCGGGTCGAGCTGCGCGTCGCCGACGCGGTCGTCGGGCAGCTGCGGCTGCGGGGGCGCGAAGGCGGGCGGGCGGGAATCGATTCATCGATGCTGCGGCTCGTCACGACGCTCGTCGCCTCCGAGGTCGAGCGCGTGCGCGGGCCTGAGCGGGCGTCCGAGGCGGCCGCCGCGGAGTTCCTGCACGCCGTGCTCGCGCGGGAGATCGCCAACCGCGAGGACCTCGTCGCGCGCGGCAAGGAGCTCGGCATCGCGCTCGACCGCGGCGGCAGCGTGGTCGTGGTCCGCGCCCACGCCCGCACGCCGACGGACGAGGACTGGCGCGCACGCCTGCTGGCGCTCGCCGAGCGCGGCGCGCGCTCGATCGCACCGGGCGCGATCGCCGTCGCCACGCGCGACGGGGACGGCGACGAGGTCGTCGTGCTTGCGCCGGACCCCGACGGCGAAGCCGGCCGGCGCGTCGCCGCGACCGTGCTGCGCGAGCTGGAGGCGAACCTCAGCGGGTTCGCGTTCGCGGTCGGGCGCAGCCGCGTCGCGCGCGACCCGGTCGACCTGCACCGCGCCGGCAACGAGGCGCTGCTGGCCGCGAACGTCGTCGAGGGCGACCAGGACGAGTCGCTGCTCGCCTACGACGACACCGGCACCTACCAGCTGCTGCTGCCGCACATGAGCGACCCCGGCGAGCTGAAGCGCTTCTACGACGAGACCGTCTCGAAGCTCGTGGCGTACGACGAGCAGTACGAGACGTCGGACCTGGTCGGCACGCTCGAGACGTTCCTCGAGTGCGACGGCAACGTCAACGCGACAGCTGCGCGGCTGATCACCCACCGCCACACGGTTCGCTACCGCTTCGAGCGCGTGCGCGAGATCACGGGGCTCGACGTCAACTCCACCGACGGTCGCGAGAAGCTCTCGTTCGGGCTGAAGGCGATGCGCGTGCTCGGCATCGCCGCGCCGCGCGGCCCGGCCTCCGAGCGCGGCGTTGGCGCCGGCCGCGTGCGTCGCGAGGCGACCGACCGTCAGACGCCCTCGCATCGCTCGAACGGCTGAGGCCGCCGACCGCGCGCAGCCGGCGCTAGTCGACGTCCTCGATGTGCGTCCTGACGGCGTCGAGCACGTCGTGCGGCACGTGCTCCATCCCGTGGTCGTCGCGCGCGTGACGCACGACCTGCGCGAGCAGTCCGGCCTCGCTCTCTGCCTCGAAGCGCGCGGTGCAGTCGGGGACCACGGCCGCGCAGCGGAACTGCTTCATCCTGCCCTCCTCTCGGCGGGGGGAGCGGGAGATGGTACCGCCTCGCCGAAGGGCACTCGACCGCCGATCGCGCTAGCGTGACGCGTCGTGTCCGCACTCGCCTCGTTCGTCTCCGGTCGCCGCACGAAGTGGGTCGTGATCGCGCTGTGGGTCGTCGCCGTCGTCGCGCTCTCGCCGCTCGGCGCCAAGCTGGCCGACGCCACGAGCGACGAGACCGCGAGCTTCCTGCCCGCCGAGGCGGAGTCGACGCAGGTCCAGGAGCTGCTGAGAGACCGCTTCCCCGGCGGCGAGACGACGATCGGGCTGATCGTCTACCAGCGCGACGGCGGCCTGACCGCGGCCGACAGAGCGCGCATCGCGAGAGACGCCGCGGCAGTCGACGAGGCGATCCCCGTCACGCGGCCGGCGCAGGTGCCGTTCTCGGACGACGCGCCGCCGGGCCTCGTCTCGCCCGACGGCGACGCCGCCTACACGGTCATCACCGTCCCGCTCGACTTCGACAACGTCGCCGACTGGGGCAGAGAGTCGCGCGAGGTGATCGGCGGAAGCGCAGACGGCCTCGACGTCTACGTCACCGGCGACCTCGGCCTGTGGGCCGACTTCGAGGAGGTCTTCGGCGAGCTCGACACAAAGTTGCTGGGCGCGACCGTCCTGCTCGTGCTGCTTCTGCTCGGCGCGATCTACCGGGCGCCGTTGATCGCGATCATCCCGATCCTCGTCGTCGGGCTCGCCTACCAGATCGCCAGCGGCTTCATCTACCTGTACGCCGAGGCCGGCAACACGGTCAACTCGAACGCGACGAGCATCCTCGTCGTGCTGATGTTCGGCGTGGGGACCGACTACTGCCTGCTGCTCGTGAGTCGCTATCGCGAGGAGCTGCACCGCATCGAGGACAAGCACGAGGCGATGGCGCGCGCGTTGCGGCGCGCCGGCCCGGCGGTGCTGGCGAGCGGCTGCACCGTGATCGCCGCGATGCTCGTGCTGCTGCTGGCGGACACCGGCTCCACGCACGCGCTCGGCCCGGTGTCGGCGATCGGCGTCGCCGCGGTGCTGCTGGCGGGCCTGACGCTGCTGCCGGCGCTGCTGACGGCGGCTGGGCGCAGAGGCTTCTGGCCACGCAGGTCGGCGGTCGCCTACCAGCCGGACGTCGACGTCGTGCGGCGCGAGGGGCTGTGGCGGCGCTTCGGCGACCGCGTGCTGAAGCGCCCGGGGCTGGCGCTCGCCGGCACCGTGGCGCTGTTCGGCGTCTTCACGCTCGGTCTCCTCTCCTACCAGGAGGACTACTCGATCGGCGGCTTCTTCAAGAAGCCGGCCGAGAGCGTCGACGGCTTCAAGGTGCTCGGCGAGTCGTTCCCGAGAGGCGCGCTCGGGCCGACGGCGATCCTCGTGCAGCGCGATGGCGGCGACGCGACCGACGCCGACATCGCCGCGGTGCGCGAGCGGGTCGAGGGGATCGACGGCGTCGCCGCGGTCGGCGCGCCACAGCGCTCGGAGGATGGCGCGCTCGGTCGCGTCGACGTGACGTTCGTCGACGACCCCTACTCGGAGGCGGCTCTGGCACGCGTGGAGACGCTGCGCGACAGCGTGGCCGACCTGCCCGACGGCGCAGTCGCGCTCGTCGGCGCCGGCAGCGCCGTGCAGGAGGACTTCAACGTCGCCGCCGAGCGCGACACGCGCGTGATCGTCCCCGTTGCGCTGCTCGTGATCGCGATCATCCTCGGGATCCTGCTGCAGGCGATCGTCGCGCCGCTTGTGCTGATCGCAACCGTGATGGCGTCCTTCTTCGGCACGCTCGGGCTGTCGGTCTTCTTCTTCATCGAGGTCCAGGGCAACGCGGGCGTCGACGCGTCGCTGCCGACCTTCGCCTTCATCTTCCTCGTCGCGCTCGGCGTCGACTACACGATCTTCCTGATGAGCCGCGTGCGCGAGGAGGCGCGGGTGCACGGCACGCGCGAGGGCGTGCTGCGCGCGCTGTCGGCGACCGGCCCGGTCATCACGAGCGCGGGCGTGATCCTCGCGGGCACCTTCGCGGTGCTGATGTCGCTGCCGGTCACCTTCGCCTTCAACATCGGCTTCATGGTCGCCGTCGGGATCCTGCTCGACACGTTCGTCGTGCGCACGATCATGGTGCCGGCCGCCGTCGAGCTGCTCGGCGACCGCATCTGGTGGCCCTCGACCGCCAGCGGCGGCGGCCACGCGCTGCGCGAGCACGCTGAGACCGAGGAGCGGCTGGGGACTGGGGGGCCGGGATTCGAACCCGGATAGCCGGCTCCAAAGGCCGGGGTCTTGCCAGTTAGACGACCCCCCAACGGGTGCGGTGGATTCTAGGCCCATGCCAACTCGTCATCCCGGCTGCCGTGCGCCGCCGCCCACGGATACCATGCGCGCGTGACCGCGCCGGTCGTCGTCATCCTCGCCGCCGGGCAGGGAACGCGCATGCGCTCCGCGACCCCGAAGCTGCTGCATCCGCTGTGCGGTCGTCCGGTGATCTCGTGGCCGATCGCGGCTGCGCGCGCGGCCGGCGCGCAGAAGGTGGTCGTCGTGGGCGGTCCGGATCGCGCGCTCGAGCCGTTCGTGACCGCGGCGGCCGGCAGCAGGGGCGACGTCGTCCTCGCCGTCCAGCAGGAGCCGCGCGGCACGGCCGACGCCGTCGCGAGCGCGCGTGAGCAGATCGAGCGCGATGCGCCGGTGATCGTCATCTGCGGCGACGTTCCGCTGATGACCGGCGAGGCGCTGCGGGCGCTCGCGCAGGCGCACGCCGAGCACCAGGCCAGCGCCACGATGCTCACGATGGTCCTCCACGATCCGTCCGGCTACGGCCGCGTCGTGCGCGGGTCGGACGGCGCGGTCGAGCGCGTCGTGGAGACGAAGAAGCCCGGCGACGCGACGCCGGCCGAGCTGGAGATCCGCGAGGTCAACGGCGGCGTCTACGCGTTCGCCGGTGGCGACCTGCTCGATGCGCTGGTCCAGGTCACGCCCGACAATGCGCAGGGCGAGCTGTACCTCCCGGACGTGCTGCCGATCCTGCGGGCGCAGGACAAGGTCGTGGCGGCGCACACGGTCGACGACCCGGCGCTCGCGCTCGGCATCAACGGCCGCGGCGACCTCGCCCACGTCCGCGCGATCGCCCAGCAGCGCATCCACGAACGCCATCTCGCCGCCGGCGTCACGATCGTCGACCCGGGCTCCACCGTGATCGACGCCGACGTGGAGATCGAGGCCGACACGACGGTCGCCCCGTTCACCAGCATCCTCGGCGCCACCCGCATCGGCGCCGGCTGCGAGGTCGGCCCGCTCACGACGCTGATCGACGTCACGCTCGGCGCGGACGTGCGCATCCCGCACTCCTACGCGACCGAGTGCGAGGTGCGCGACGGCGCGTCCGTCGGCCCGTTCGCCTACCTGCGGCCCAAGACGCTGCTGCGCGAGCGCAGCAAGGCCGGCTCGTTCGTGGAGATCAAGGGCTCCGACGTCGGCGAGGGCGCGAAGATCCCTCACCTCTCCTACATCGGCGACGCCGACGTCGGACCCGGCACCAACCTCGGCGCCAGCACGATCACCGCCAACTACGACGGCTACAGAAAGCATCGCACGACGATCGGGGAGAACGTCCACGGCGGCGTGCACACGTCGCTCGTGGCGCCGGTGACCGTCGGCGACAACGCCTGGATCGGCGCCGGCTCGGTCATCACCGACGAGGTTCCCGAAGGTGCGCTCGGCATCGCGCGCGAGCGTCAGCGCAACCTCGCCGGCTACGACGACCAGGTGAAGGAGCGGGCCGCCAGATGAGCCTCGTCTCGTCCCCGCCGAGGCGTACACTCGCAGCCGAGATGAGCGCCGCCGAGCCTCAGGAGCGCCTGGGAACCCAGCTGGACATCGGCTACGACAAGCGCCTCATGTTGTTCAGCGGCCGCGCGCATCCAGCGCTCGCCAACGACATCGCCGGCAAGCTGGGCGTCGAGCTCGGCGGCGTGACGCTCAAGACGTTCTCCAACGGCGAGGTCTACTGCCGCTTCGAGGAGTCGATCCGCGGCGCCGACATCTTCATCGTGCAGCCGATCTGCGGGAACCCCCGCATGGGCCTGTCGGCCAACGACGCGCTGATGGAGCTGCTGGAGATGGTCGACGCGGCCGTCGGCGGCTCCGCCCACCGCGTGATCGCCGTCTGCCCCTGGTACGGCTACTCGCGCCAGGACAAGAAGTCCGCGCCGCGCGAGCCGATCAGCGCGCGTCTCGTGGCGCGCATGCTGGAGACGGCGGGGATCGACCGGATCCTCACGATGGACCTGCATTCCGGCCAGATCCAGGGCTTCTTCCAGAAGCCGTGCGACCACATGACGGCGATGTTCATGCTCACGAAGTACTTCGCCGACCAGGGCCTCGAAGACCTCGTCGTCGTCTCGCCGGACGCCGGCCGCGTGAAGCTGAACAAGAAGTTCGCGGCGACGATCGGTGCCGAGCTGGCGATCCTCAACAAGGAGCGGCCCGCCCAGCAGGTCGCAGAGATCGGCTACGTGATCGGCGACGTGAAGGGCAAGACGGCCGTGCTCGTCGACGACATCATCGACACCGCCGGGACGCTCAAGGCCGCCGCGCAGACGGTGCGCGACGCGGGCGCGACGCGCGTGCTCGCCGCCGCCACCCACGCGGTCTTCTCCGGCAACGCGTGGGAGAACCTCGCCGCCGCGGCGTTCGACGAGATCGTCGTGACGGACACGATCCCGCTGCGCGACGGTGCGCCGGACAACATCACCGTACTGCCGTGCGCGGAGCTGCTGACGAGCTCGATCCGCCAGATCTTCACCGACGGCTCGGTGTCCGAGGTCTTCCGCGGCGAGAACCAGCTGTTCTGAGCCACGACGCTCACCATCTGATGACGCTGCTCGGCCTCTCCGAGGACGAGCTGTGCACGACGCTCGCGGTCGATCCGCTGACGCTGCTGTCCGGTCAGCTGGACCATCGACCCGAGCTGGGCATCCTGCTCGACCTGCTCGCCGAGGCCGATGAGCAGGTTGGTCCCGCGGTGCTGCGCCGCTGGGTGCGGAGCAACGGGCCGGCCGGTCGCCCGCTTGACGCGTTGCTCGCGCGCGACTTCGCGACCTTCGAGGACCAGGTCGCTGAGCTGAGAGGCCGCGGCTTCGTTCTGCGCGGCGGCTGAGCCGGGCGCCGGCGGCTACGCCTTGTCCGGCTTGCGCTCGCCCGGCCAGACGCCGAACAGGTGCTGGAACGTTCTCGCGCCCGCGCGGTCGACCACCGCGCGCGTCGCCGAGAAGGTCGCGCCCTGGATCGCGGCGGCGGCGACCACTCTCGGCCAGCTCGCCCGCTCGGTCTTGGCCTCCGGCGGCTCCTGGTCGTCGATCGCGCCCCACAGGACGGTGAACAGCCGCCGCGCGAGCAGACCGCTGACGATCCCGGCGATCAGGCCGAACGGCTTGTAGAGCAGCTTCATCGAGCCAAGCCTACCCGCCGGCCGCCGGGTCGGGCACACTGTCCTCAGGCAAACACGGTCGAGCACAGGTGGTGGCATGAGCGAGGCAGCCCACACCCCCGACGACGGCGCAGCCGAGGAGCTGCTGCGCCGCGCCCTGCTCGACGCCTCCGATGCGGCAGCCGTCTCGCTGGCGGTCGACGGACTGCCCGTCAGCGAGTCGGTCACGGTTGTCTTCCACGGCCGCCGCGACATCGGCACGATCCAGACCTACGTCGCACGCGGCCACCGCGGCTCGGGCGACACGATCGCCGCACGCGAGCTGCTGCGGGTCCCGTGCGATCTCGACCTCGGCGACGCCGGGGACCGCGACGAGGCGGCCCGGCTCTACCTGGAGCAGGCGACCGCGCTGCGCGAGGCGCTCGTCGGCGCCGACACGGTGCTCGCCGTCTGGCGCGAGCCGCTCGAAGTGCTCGCCGAAGGGGACGTGACGGTCGAGCGCTCGGTCGTCCTGCGCACGCCGCTGCCGGCGCATCGCCTGCTGCCGGTCGCGCTGATCGCGCCGGAGCGCCAGCTCGTGGTCGCGCCCGTCTGCGGCGTGCGCACGCTGGCTGAAGGCAAGCCGCCGCTCGGGATCGCCTGTGCGCAGCAGGACCTCGCGCGCATCTATCCACTCCCCGACGACCCCGAGCGCTGCCTGAGCGAGTTCGCCGAGCTGGCGGCCGACCACGCGCGCGAGCTGGCGGCGCAGCTGGAGCGCCAAGAGGCGTCGGTGGAGCGCTTCCTCGAGCTGAGCGGCGAGGACCCGCCGACGCCGCAGCTCTGAGCTCGCGCCGCATCGCCGATCCGCCATGATCCCCGCCGCGATGCGGCGCCCCCTCCGGATCCTGCTCCTCGCAGCGTGCCTCCTGCTGTTCCTCGCGGTCAGCGTCGGGTTGGCGCGCGTGCTGAGCGCGAACGGCGCCGAGCAGTCCGCGATCGTCTCGCTCCTGCGCGCGCAGGCGCGCGGCGATGCGGACGCGATGATCGTGCGGATCGACGGGTGCGCCGAGCGGCCTGCGTGCGTGGCCGACGCGCGCCGAGCGGCGAGACGACTGCGCTCGCCCGGCGAGCTGACGCTGGTGCGGCTCGACGCCTCGACGAGCTTCTCGCTCGGCGGACACGACGGCGTCGCGCGCGTGGTGTGGAAGACGCCGTCGCGCACGACCGTCGTGCAGTGCGTCGAGGTCCACCGCGGCGGCGACGTGATCGGCGGGCTGTCGGTCGCGCTGCGCGCGCTCAGCCAGCCGATCGGCCGCGAGGCCGCCTGCCCGTCAGCCGGCTGACCGGAATCGCAGGCGTCCCGCCTCTGTCGTACCCTGCGCGACGGATGCGCCGCCGTCTGCCGTTCGTGCTGCTGGTCGCCCTCGCAGTTGCGCTCGCCGCTCACGCGAGTGCGGTCGCCGCGACCTCGTACACGGTCGACACCCCGAGCGCGAGACCGCGCGCGATCGAGGGCCAGGATGAGCGCTTCCTGCTCGGCGGCTCGTGGCTCGTGCGGCTCGACCCGACCGACACGGGCGTCGCGCAGCGCCTCTACGCGCAGGGCACGACCGACGGCTGGAGCGCCACGACGGTCCCGAGCGCCTGGAACGCCGGCGACGACAGCCTGGGCAGCTTCCTCGGCTCGGTCGCCTGGTACCGGAAAGACTTCCGCCTGCCCTCGCGCGACAGAGCGCTCGCCTGGATCGCGCGCTTCGAGTCGGTCAACTACCGCGCGACGGTGTGGCTCAACGGCCGCAGAGTCGGCGGCCATGTGAGCGGCTACGTGCCGTTCGAGCTCGACCTGCCGAACGTCGTCCGCAGAGGCGTCAACCGCCTCGTCGTGCGCGTCGACAATCGGCGGCCGGCGAACGACCCGAGCGGCGCGCCCGGCGAGATCCCCTCCCCGCCCGGCGGCTGGTGGAACTACGGCGGGATCCTGCGCGAGGTCTCGCTGCGCGCCGTCGACCGCGTCGACATCGTGAACGTCCAGGTCAAGCCGCAGCTGCCCTGCGCCCGCTGTGCCGCCACCGTCACGCTGGGCGCAGAGGTGCGCAACCGCTCGCACGCCACGCAGCTCGTGCGCCTCACCGGACGCTTCGGCAGAGCGCCGGTCGACCTCGGCACGCAGGCGATCCCCGCGCGCGGGACGGCGGCGTTCACGCGGCAGCTCGTCGTGCGAAGACCGAGACTGTGGTCGCCGGCACAGCCGAGCCTCTACGGCGTGCGGCTTGCCGCAACGGCCGCGCAGGGCAGAAGCAGACCGACGCCTGCCGCCGGCTACAGCCTTCGCACCGGCATCCGCACGCTCGCGGTCAACAGAGCCGGCCAGCTGATCCTCAACGGCAGCACGGTCGTCCGCTTTCGCGGCGTCGCGCTGCACGAGGACACGCTGTCGAACGGCGCGGTCATGAGCCACGCCGATCGCCAGCGTGTGATCGCGTTGCTGAAGGAGTCGCGCTCGACGCTTCTGCGCGCGCACTACCCGCTCGATCCCGACTTCCAGGATCTCGCCGACGCCGCCGGGATCCTGATCTGGTCCGAGATCCCGGCCACCTACCAGCTGCCGGAGGCGAACCTCGGGCGCGCGGCCTTCCGAGCAGTGGCGCTCGAGCAGCTGAGCGCCGACATCCTCGCCAACCGCAACCACCCGTCGGTGCTCGCGTGGTCGGTCGGCAACGAGATGGCGAGCGCGGCGGGGCGCAACCAGGCGTCGTACCTGAGCGCCGCCGCGGCGCTCGCGAAGCAGCTCGACCCGACGCGGCCCGTCGCGCTCGCGTTCGCCGGCCACCCGGAGACGCCGTGCCAGGCGGCGTACGCGCCGATCGAGCTGCTCGGGATGAACGACTACTTCGGCTGGTACACCGGCTTCGGCGGCAACATCGCCGATCGCGACAAGCTGACGGACTTCCTCGACGACCTGCGCCGCTGCTACCCGCGCACGGCGATCGCGGTGACCGAGTTCGGCGCGGAGGCGAACCGCGACGGCCCGCTGGAGGAGAAGGGCACCTACCAGTTCCAGGAGGACTTCGTGCGCTTCCACCTCGGCGTGTTCGCGACGAAGCCGTGGCTCGCCGGCAGCGTCTACTGGGCGCTGCAGGAGTTCCGCGTGCGACCGTTCTGGGGTGGCGGGAACCCGTGGGGTACGCCGCCGATGCACCAGAAGGGCCTCGTGCGGCTCGACTGGACGAAGAAGCCCGGCTTCGGCGCGCTCACCGACGCACACGCGAAGGTGCGCCAGTACACGACGCGACGCTAGCCGCGCAGCGGCATGCGCGTCGGCGTCGGCGTCGGCGTCGGCGCGTGCTCGCGCCGACGCTCTGGCTGGGGGAGCAGATCCGCGAGGCGGCCCGGCTCGCGCAGGCGCACGCGCGCTGGGACGGCGTCCGGCAGCGGGATGCCGCCGCCGCGTGGACCGGGCTGCGGCGTGGGGCGGACGCGGTCATTGCCTCCTCCTCCGTCGTCCTCCTCCTCGCCACGTGCGACCGGGACGATCCGTTCGTCGCGCAGCAGCGGCAGCAACAGCACGGCCGCGAACCCGAACCCGAGCAGATGCAGCCCACTCAACAGTGCGACGAGAAGCGTCTCGTCTCCCATGGGATCCAGCCTAGCGCCACGCGTCGGGCTGCGCAGGGTTTGCGCTAAGCTGCGTCGCCGCTCATGGCCGACGACACCACCACGCTCACCGTCTCTCCGCGCACCGTCGAGGGCTCGCGCGCGAATCGCCGCCTGCGTCGCACGGGGCTCGTCCCCGGCGTCGTCTACGGCGGCGAGGGCGAGCCGATCGCCTTCCAAGTTGACGCGCGCACGCTGCGCCAGGCGCTCGCGCACGGCGGCGCGGTGATCACGCTCACGGTCGAGGGCGAGGGCGACGCGCCGGTCGTGCTGAAGGACCAGCAACGTCATCCGGTCACCGGCGACACACTGCACGTCGACCTGCTGCGCGTCGACCTCAGACAGAGAATCCACGCGACCGTCGTGCTGGAGCTCACCGGTGGTGAGGCCGCCCCGGGCGTGAAGGCCGGCGGCGTGCTCGAGCAGGTCACGCGCGAGCTCAACATCGAGGCGCTGCCGAACGAGATTCCCGACACGATCGAGCACGACGTGTCTGCCCTCGAGATCGGCGACACCGTCGCGCTCGGCGCGGTCACCATTCCGGCGGGCGTGACGCTGCTCGACGACCTCGAGACGACGATCGCGACGCTCACCCCGCCGCGCCTCTCGACCGAATCGACCGACGAGATCGAGACGGAGACCGAGGTCGTCGGCGAAGGCGGCGCCGAGGGCGAGGCCGCCGCCGAGGGCGACTCCTCGGACGGCGGCGAGTAGCCGCACCCCGTGCGCCTGCCCGGGGCGGCGCGCATCGACTGGCTGATCGTCGGGCTGGGCAACCCTGGCGCCGAGTACGCCGGCACGCGCCACAACATCGGCTTCGAGGTCGCCAACGTGCTCGCGACGCGCTGGGGGCTCCCGCGCGCGAAGAGGAAGTACGCCGGCTTGATCGCGGATGGCCGCGTCGGCGCGCCGGGCGTCGGCGCCGAGCGACCCCAGGTCGCCGTGCTGTTGCCGCAGACGTACATGAACGAGGCAGGCCGCTCGGTCGGCCCGGCGCGCGGCGCGCTGAGAGTCCCGCTCGAGCGCGTGCTCGTGCTGCACGACGAGATCGACCTGCCGTTTGGCGAGATCCGCGCGCGGATCGGCGGTGGGCTGGCCGGCCACAACGGGTTGAAGTCGCTCAAGCGCGAGCTCGGCTCGGCGGACTTCGCGCGCGTGCGGATCGGCGTGGATCGGCCGCCGACCACGGATCCGGATCGCGTCGCCGCCTACGTGCTCGGCAGATTCCGCGAGCCGCGCGGAGACGTCGAGGCTCTGGTGACCGACGCGGCGGACGTGGCCGAGGCGACCGTGCTCGGCGTGCGCACGCTGTAATCAGTGGCGATGCTCAGCGCCCTTCTCGCCTACGCCGCCGACGATCCCGCCACCGCGACGCTTGCGGACGCGGGCGGACGCGCGTTCGTGTCGCAGTCGCTCAAGCCGTACGTGATCGCGGCGCTCGCCCAGGAGCAGCCGAGCAGACCGCTGCTCGTCGTCGCCGGCGACGACCGCCACGCGCGCGACCTCGCAGCCGACCTCGGAAGCTGGCTCGCGCCGCGGCGCGTGCGCTTCTACCCGAGCCGCGGCGTGGCGTACGAGTCGCACCTCGCGCCGCCGCCGCACCTCGTCGGCCTGCGCGTGGCGGCGCTCGACGCGCTCCTCGGCGACGATGCCGCGCACGCCGAGCACGGCGCCCCGGTCGTCGTCGTCTCCGCCGTCGCGCTGTCGGAGAAGGTCCCCGACCCGAGACTGCGCCCGCACGGCTTCACGCTCAGACGAGGGGACCTGCTCGACCTCGACGAGTGCGCGGCAGAGCTGGTCGCCGCCGGCTACGAGCGCGTCGAGCAGGTCGAGGACCGCGGCCAGTTCGCGATCCGCGGCGGCCTGCTCGACGTCTTCCCGGCGACCGAGGACCACGCGATCCGCGTCGACCTCTTCGACGTCGAGATCGAGTCGTTGCGCTGGTTCTCGACCTTCACGCAGCGCTCGCTCGCCGATGTCGACGAGGTCGAGGTCGCGCCCGCCGCCGAGTTGGCGCCCGAGCACCGCGAGCTGGCCGAGGTCGCGGCGATCGCGGGGGACGGCGCCGAACGGCCCGACGTCGCGGAGCTGCTGCCGGTCGGCGACTTCCACGCGATGCTCGACCTCGTGCCCGACGCCGCCGTCCTGATCGCGGCCGAGGAGGAGATCGCGCCGGCGCTCGTCGACCACTGGACGGACGTCTGCACCGCCTTCCACGACGACGACGCACACCATCTCTACATCGCCCCCGGCGCGATCGAGACCGCGCTCGGGGTGCGCGCGAAGGTGCGGCTGTCGGCCGTGGACCAGGATCAGCCCTTCCACTTCCGCGGGCAGGCGGCCGACGTCGCCGCACGCAGCGTCAAGGACGCCGAGCCCGAGCTGGAGAGACTCGTGCGCTCCGGCTACCGCACGATCGTCGCGTTCGGCGGCAGAGGCGAAGGGGAGCGCGCCGCCTACAACCTCGGGCGCTTGAAGGTCCGCTGGGTCGACGGGTCGGCACCCGTCGGCGCGGATCTGGCCTTCGCGGAGGCCCGCCTGCGCGACGGCTTCGTCGCGCCGGGCTTCAGACTCGCGGTGATCCCAGAGCACCGGCTGTTCCGCCGCCGTCCCGCGCGCGCCGAGGCGCAGCGCGGCCGCCGCCGCGGCGCGCTGCGCTCCTTCACCGACCTGCGCACCGGCGACATCGTCGTGCACGAGGATCATGGCCTGGCGCGCTTCGCCGGCTTCGACACGAAGACTGTCGCCGGCGTCACGCGCGACTACCTGGAGCTGGAGTACGCCGGCACCGACAAGGTCTTCCTGCCGGTCGACCAGTTCGCCAAGATCAGCCGCTACGTTGGCGCTGGCGGCGCGCACCCGCCGCTGTCGAAGCTCGGCGGCACGCGCTGGGAGACGATCAAGGCGCGTGCCCGCCGTGCCGCACAGGAGCTCGCCGGCGAGCTGCTCAACCTCTACGCCGAGCGTCGCCGCCGCGCGGGCCATGCCTACCCGCCGGACACCGACTGGCAGCGCGACTTCGAGGACGCCTGGCCCTACCGCGAGACGGCTGACCAGCGCGAGGCGATCGAGCAGGTCAAGGCCGACATGGAGACAGGCCGTCCGATGGACCGCCTGATCTGCGGCGACGTCGGCTACGGCAAGACCGAGGTCGCGCTGCGCGCCGCCTTCAAGGCCGCCGCCGACGGCAGACAGGTGATGGTGCTCGTGCCGACCACGATCCTCGCCCAGCAGCACTACGGCACCTTCAAGGAGCGGCTGAAGGACTACCCCTTCACGATCGAGCACGTCTCGCGCTTCCGCCCCGCGGCTGAGCAGAGAGTGGCGATCAGAGCGTTCGGGGAGGGGAAGGTCGACATCCTGATCGGCACGCACCGGCTGCTCTCGCGCGACGTGCGCGCGAGAGACCTCGGCCTGCTGGTCGTCGACGAGGAGCAGCGCTTCGGCGTCAAGCAGAAGGAGCTGCTGCGCCAGCTCAAGCTGAGAGTCGACGTGCTCGCGATGAGCGCGACGCCGATCCCGCGCACGCTGCAGATGTCGATCGCGGGCATCCGCGACCTGTCGGTGATCGAGACGCCGCCTGAGGGCCGCCGCCCGGTCAAGACGTACGTCGGCGAGTACGACGAGCAGCTCGTGAAGGCGGCGATCGAGCGCGAGCGGGCGCGCGGCGGCCAGGCGTTCTTCCTGCACAACCGCGTCGAGACGATCGACGAGACGGCGGAGCGGCTGCGCGGGCTCGTGCCGCAGGCGCGCTTCGTCGTCGCGCACGGCCAGCTCGACGAGCACGAGCTGGAGCAGCGGATGCTGTCGTTCCTGCGCGGCGAGGCCGACGTGCTCGTGGCGACGAGCATCATCGAGTCCGGCATCGACATCCCGCAGGCGAACACCCTCATCGTCGAGCGCGCCGACCACTTCGGGCTCGCGCAGCTCTACCAGATCCGTGGCCGCGTCGGCCGGAGCCGTGAGCGCGCGTACGCGTATCTGCTGTATCCGTCGGCGGCCGCACTCACGCCCGAGGCGGCGCAGCGGCTGTCGGCGCTGTCGGACTACACGGAGCTCGGCGCCGGCTTCAAAATCGCGATGCGCGACCTCGAGCTGCGCGGCGCCGGCAACCTGCTCGGCGACGAGCAGTCGGGGCACGTCGCCGCGCTCGGCTTCGAGCTGTACATGCAGATGCTCGACGAGGCGGTCACGGAGCTCGCCGCACGTGGCGATGGTGCCGGGGGCGAGCGGGACGAGGTCGAGTGGGAGCCGGTGAGACTCGACGTCAACGTCGACGCCTACGTGCCAGCCGACTACGTGCCCTACGAGCAGGCGAAGATCGACGTCCATCGCCGCATCGCGGGCGCCCGCGAAGTGGCGGAGCTGCGCGAGCTGCGCGCCGAGCTGGACGACCGCTTCGGCCCTCTCCCGCCGCCGCTGGAGAACCTGCTGCTGCTGCAGCAGGCGCGCATCAAGCTCGGCGAGGCCGGCGCGCGGGCGGTCAGCTTCCGCGGCGGCCGCCTGGCCGTCACGCCGATCGAGCTCGACTCGCGCCGCGCGAGGGCGATCCGCGAGCAGATCCCCGAGGCGCTCTACGAGTCCGGCAAGTCGCAGCTGTCGATGCGCGTGCCGGAGGATCCGGGCGCGCGGTTCCCTGCCGTGGTGCGGGCTGCGGACGTGCTGCTTGCGGTGACCCGTGAGGCGGCATAGTCCCTGCTCCGACGCTTTTTTCCAGTTTCCGTATCAATGGGTTCGGCTAAAAGTTGGATAACGATTGATGCAACTGACGCACACGGCCGCACGGGTTCGCTAGAGTGCCCCTGCTCGTGAGGACAACACTTCGCATCCTTCTGGCGCTCGGCGCCTTTTTTGTGGCCGCAACTCTGCTCGTCGCCTGCGGCAGCAGCGACAACAGCGTGCCCGGGAACGCCGTGGCCACCGTCGACGGCACGCCGATCACCAGAGCCGACTACGAGAAGTGGGCCGAGATCACGGCGAAGGGCGTCGCCCCGGGCACCAGGGTCGTGATCCCCGATCCGCCGACCTTCACGGAGTGCATCGCCGCGCTGCGGAGACAGTCGAGACCGGCGAGAGGCCAGCCGGCCCCGACCGACGTCACCCTCCGCGCCCAGTGCAGACAGCAGAACGAAGCGCTGATCCAGCAGACGATGGGCACGCTCATCCAGAACGTCTGGATAGAAAAGGAGTCGGAGGAGCAGGACGTGAGCGTCAGCGACGCCGACATCCAGAGACAGCTGGCGTTGACGAAGAGACAGACCTTCCCGTCGGACAGAGCGTACGAGAGATTCATCAGACAGTCCGGCATGACCGAGGACGACGTGCTCGAGCGCGTCCGCATTCAGGCGCTTGCCGCGGCGCTCACGAGAAAGATTCAGAACAGCGGCACGTCCGTCACTGACGCGCAGGTCCAGAGCTACTACAACAGAAACAGAGCGCAGTTCGCGGTTCCCGAGCGGCGCGACGTCCAGATCATCCTGACGAGAACGTCGGCACAGGCCGTCGCCGCGCTGAACGCTGTCGAAGACGGCGCGAGCTGGGCGTCTGTCACCAGACAGTACTCGACTGACGCTGCTTCGAAGGCGACGGGCGGGGAGCTCAAGGGCATCAGCGCAGGCCAGCAGGAGAGAGCCCTCGACGCCGCCGCGTTCAGCGGTAGAAAGGGCCAGCTCATCGGGCCGATCAAGGGCCAGTTCGGCTTCTACCTGGTGCGCGTGACGGACATCGTGCCGGCGAGACAGACACCCCTCTCCGAGTCCAGAGCGCAGATCAGAGCGTTGGTCGCGCAGCAGAACCAGCAGACGAAGTTGACCACGTTCCTCAGAGACTTCCAGGATCGCTGGAAGGACAGGACGAACTGCCGCACGGGCTACGTCGTCCAGCTCTGCAAGAACGCGCCGGCGCCGAGAACGACCTCCACCGCCGCCTCCACGCCCGCCGGCGGCAGCACAACGCCCTCCAACTAAGTAGGGATAGGCTTCCGCGCGTGAGCGCGCGCCGGTCGGAGATCCAGGAGGCGCTGCTGCGCCTTGACGCGCTCACGCGTCGCCTGCGGCGTGAGTGCCCGTGGGATCGCGAGCAGGACGAGCGCACGATCGTCCCGCACACGCTGGAGGAGGCGTACGAGCTCGCCGACGCCGCGCATCGCCGCGACGACGGCAAGCTGCTCGACGAGCTCGGCGACGTGCTGTTCCAGGTGCACTTCCTCTCGCTGCTGATGGAGGAGCGTGGCGCCGGCGACCTCGCGGCCGTCGCCGAGCACTGCCGACAGAAGCTGATCCGGCGCCATCCGCATGTCTTCTCGGACGTGGAGGTCGAGGACGCCGCGCACGTCCTGCGCAACTGGGACGAGATCAAGAAGGGCGAGGAAGGGCGCGAGCAGGGCGTCTTCGCCGAGGTGCCGGAGAACCTGCCGTCGCTGCTGCATGCGCGCAAGGTGCAGCGTCGGGCGGCGTCGAGCGGCTTCGACTTCCCGGGGCTGGAAGGCCCGCTGCAGTCGGTGCGCGACGAGCTCGAGGAGCTGGAGGGCGCCGCGGACGCGGACGCGCGCTTCCATGAGCTCGGCGACGTGCTGTTCGCCGCGGTCAACGTCGCGCGCAAGCTGAAGGTTGACCCCGAGCTGGCGCTGCGGGCGGCGAGCGAGCGCTTCCGCGGACGGGTCGAGACGGCCGTCGAGCTGGCGGCACGCGAGGGCCGTGCCTGGGAGGATCTCCGGCCTGACGAGCAACTCGCCTACTACGCCCGCGGGCGCCTGACCGCGGATCCCCCGTCCCAGGAGAGCGAATGAGCCAGATCGAGCACGTCCACGCCCGCCAGATCCTCGACAGCCGGGGCAACCCGACGGTCGAGGTCGAGCTGTCCCTGCGCTCCGGCGCGTGGGGTCGCGCGGCCGTGCCGTCCGGCGCTTCGACCGGCGAGTTCGAGGCGACGGAGCTGCGCGACGGCGGCGAGGCGTACCTCGGCAAGGGCGTCGCGAAGGCGGTGCAGAACGTCAACGGCGAGATTGCGACCGCCGTCAAGGGCAGAGACGCGACGAACCAGGCCGGCATCGACCGCCTGCTGATCGAGCTCGACGGCACGCCGAGCAAGTCGCGCCTGGGCGCCAACGCGATCCTCGCCGTCTCGCTCGCCGCCGCGCACGCGGCCGCGGCGGAGGAGCGCCAGCCGCTGTGGCGCTACCTCGGCGGCGACGCGGCGCACATCCTGCCGGTGCCGATGATGAACGTGCTCAACGGTGGCGCGCACGCCGACAACAAGGTCGACTTCCAGGAGTTCATGGTCGTGCCGTGGGGTGCGACCTCGTTCTCGGAGTGCCTGCGGATGGGGACGGAGGTCTTCCACCACCTCAAGAAGACGCTGCACGACCGCGGCCTCGGCACCGCCGTCGGCGACGAGGGCGGCTTCGCTCCCGACCTCGCCTCCAACGAGGCGGCGCTGGAGGTGCTGATCGCGGGCATCGGAGCGGCCGGTTACACGCCCGGTGAGGACGTCGCGATCGCGCTCGACCCGGCGACGAGCGAGATCTACGAGGATGGCTGCTACGTGCTCGAGCACGAGGGGCGCTCGCTGTCGGCCGCCGAGCTGGCCGACTACTGGGCCGACCTCGCTGCGCGCTATCCGATCGTCTCGATCGAGGACGGAATGGACGAGGGCGACTGGGAGGGTTGGGCGACGCTCACGCAGCGCCTGGGCGAGAGAGTGCAGCTCGTCGGCGACGACCTGTTCGTCACGAACGCACAGCGGCTCAGACGCGGGATCGACCAGGGCGTCGGCAACTCGATCCTCATCAAGGTCAACCAGATCGGCACCCTCACCGAGACGCTCGACGCGATCAAGCTGGCGCGCGATGCGGGCTACAGCGCCGTCATGTCGCACCGCTCGGGCGAGACGGAGGACGTCACGATCGCCGATCTCGCGGTCGCGACCGGCTGCGGCCAGATCAAGACGGGGGCGCCGTCGCGCTCGGATCGCGTCGCGAAGTACAACCAGCTGCTGCGGATCGAGCAGGCGCTCGGCGCCGACGCCGCGTTCCCGGGCAAGAGCGCCTTCAGACGCGCGGGCTGACGCGGGCTGAACGCCGGAAGTCACTGAGGAGGAATCTCGGGGCGGCCCGCGAAAGGGGTCGCGATGCCGCCTGCCGGATCCGCCAGCGTCCGTCGTCGTCCGCCCGCGCGCCCGGCCGCCACGACGGCGCTCGGCGCCGCCGCGCTGCGCGTGCGCTGGGATCGCGTCGGGCGCACCGCGCTGCTGCTCCTGCTGCTGCTCGTCGCGCTCGCGTACATCGGCCCCGCGCGCTCGCTGCTGTCGACGTGGCGCGACTCGAACGCGAAGCAGGCGCAGCTGCAGCAGCTCCAGCGCGAGCAAGACGAGCTCGTGCGGCGGGCGAGAGCGCTGCGCGATCCGCGCACCGTGCAGGAGGAGGCGCGCCGCCTCGGCATGGTCAAGCCGGGCGAGCGCTCGTACGTCGTCAGCAGGCTGCCGAAGGACTAGCCGCGGCGCGCCGGCGGGTAGCCTGCGCGCCATGCACGTCGACACCGCCCTGCAGCTGTGGAGCGACGGCCAGCGCCGTCTGAGCCGCGCTGACGCCGACGAGCGCCGCCAGCTCGAGCGCGTCGTCGATCGGATCGTCGACGAGCTGCGCCGGCGCCTCGGCGGCCCGTTCACGACGCGCGAGCTGGCAGAGCTCTACAGCGCCGGGACCGACTGGTGCCTGGACGTCGCGATCGCGACCGTCCCGCACGACCCGCGCGCGTGGGACGCGCAGACAGCCGGCGACGCCGCCTTCGCGCGCTACGTGCGTGAGGCGTCCGACTGGTCCGGCGGGCGCCGACGCGACGCGGACGAGATCGAGCAGCAGCAGGCGCCGCTCGATCAGCCGTAGAAACCAGGACGGCGGCGAGTGAGCGGGAAGGATCGTTGTGCCTGGCAAGGAAGCAGGGGTGAAGCCGTACTCACGTACGGCGAACCCCGATGACGCCGCCAGGCGCGACGAGACGACCGCTCACTCGTCGACGGAGCGCCGGATCACGATCTGGTCTTCCTCGATCGTGATCTCGACGGGGCGGTGGCCGGCCCAGTGCTCGGCGTAGACGGGGTCGTCCTGCACGGCGGGGTCGAGCCACAAGCCGTAGCCCTCGTCCCCGTGGTCGAACGTGCCCTCGAGCGGACCGCCGGCGCGCGCCTTGCGGCGGCGGCCGCCGCGGCGGCCACGGCGGCGCGCCGCCTTCGCGCCGTCCTCGTCGTCGTCCTCCGCCTCGTCGGCTTCGGCTTCGACGTCGGCGTCGGCTGCCTTGCGGGAGCGTCTGCGCGCGGCGGCCTTCTCGGCGGCCTCGGCCTCCTCCTGCTCGCGCTGCTTCTGCGCGGCCTCGAGCTCGGCGGCGATCAGCGCGTCGTCCTCGGCGCGCAGGTCGATCTCGTCGTCGAAGTCGACGGCGCCGTTCGGCTCCGCCTCGTCCGGGACGAGCTTGTTCTCGCGCTTGAACGCGGCGATCTGCTGCGTCGTGACCTCGAGCTGGTGGGCGATCCAGGCGTCGGTGCGGCCCTGGCGCACCCATGTGCGAATCTGATTCAGCTGGGGGCGAAGCGATCTGCGTGCCATCGGCCGGGCAGACTAGCGAATGTGGCCGGCCGGCGATTCGCCGGGAAATGGGGAAGACGGCGGAGGGTGCAGCTATTCTTCCTGCGGAGGGATCGGTGCCCCTGCCTCACTGTCCGATCGCTCATCCGGCCACCATGGGACAGCAGGGAGGCATCGGCGCAATGTTGGTCCTTACGCGCAAGTCCAACCAGAGCATCATGATCGGGGACGACATCGAGGTCTCGG
This sequence comes from uncultured Actinomycetes bacterium, assembly GCA_963770165.1. GTDB lineage: Bacteria > Actinomycetota > Thermoleophilia > Solirubrobacterales > Solirubrobacteraceae > Conexibacter. Next base: position 110,173 of record CAVYOK010000010.1, on the reverse strand, counting down.
TCCTCGCGATCATGGGGGAGAAGGTGCGGATCGGCATCCAGGCGCCGCGCGACGTTCCCGTCTTCCGCAAGGAGGTCTACCTGGAGATCCAGGAAGAAAACGCGGGAGAGGGCGCGCGCGAGGAGGTCGACGCCGCGCTGCGCGACATCGGCTCGGAGGGCTGACTGCGACGCGCGCCCTGCCGGCGCGTCGCGAGCGTCAGCCCATCACGTAGTAGAGCGTCTCGAACATCGCGATCGTCACCACGACGGCGGTCACGATGATCGAGAGGACGAGGAAGGCAAAGCGCCAGTTGCCGTGCTTGTGGACGCGTTCCAGCTGTCGCTGGCGCGTCCGCTGCACCGCCGTCTCCTGCAGGCGTTGGCGGCGAACGCGATCCTGCGCTATCTCCTCGAAGAAGGCCTGCTCGAGCTGAGCGAGGCTCTGTCGCATCTTCATAGGGACGAAAACCCTAACACGCGCCCCACAGGCCTCGTCCCGCCGCGCGCGCGGCGCGCTGGAGATCGCTCAGCTGCGCCGCACGGGCGGTGTTGGGCGCGATCGGCAGCGTCCGCGCCGCGCCGGCCGCGATCAGCCGGCCGTTGACGAACAACCCGTCGTCGGTACGGAAGACGTAGGCGAGCAGGCGGTCGTAGCGGTCGCGCAGCTCGCGGTCGAAGCGCAGCGTCAGCCGGGTGCCCCCCGCGCCGAGCACGCGCGCGTTGAGGTCGTGGGCCTGCGGGCCGAAGCACTCGACCGCTGTGTTCGGCTTGACGGTCTCGGGCGTGTCGATGCCGATGTAGCGGATGCGCTCCTCGCGTCCCTCGACCCGCGCGACGATCGTGTCGCCGTCGATCACGCGCTCCAGCTGGGCCGTCGCGGTCCCGCCGGCCGCGAGCGGAGCGTCGCCGCCGCCGGCGAGCCAGCTGGGCACCCGCACGTCGCCGAGCAGCAGCCCGGCGAGCAGCAGGAGGGCGATCCAGGGCAGGGCGCGCGGCCAGGTCATCGAAGCGAGGCTACGGCGCCGGCTGTGACGCCGCAGCCCGTGTTCGTGACGCCTTCGCGCGCCGCGGCCGGAGGCCCTACGCGACTTCCTGCTGCTCGTAGACGTTGATGAAGCGCAGGTAGTTGTCGGCGATCCGCGACGCCGCGTCCTCGCGCGCGACCGAGCCGTCGAGGAAGCCTCTCAGCGCGTCCCACCAGATCGAGCGGCCGATCGCGAACCCGACGAAGCCGTCGACGGGCGCCGCCTCGCGCAGCCACTGGTCGACCTTCGCGTCGCTCGCGCCGCGCCCGAGCAGGACGCAGACGACGTTCTCGCGGCCCTCGCCCGTGCGCGTCTGCTCGGCGAGCATCTGCGCGTCGGCCTGTGCGTCGACGCCCTCGATCTTCCAGATGTCGACCTCGATGCCGAAGTCCTGGATCGCCTCGATCGCGCGGCGCATCAGCTCGGGGCGCAGCTCGCTGTCATACCGGTCCACGTCGCCGCCGACCGCCTCGAGCTGCGCCGGCTCGGCGGGCACGAGCAGCTCGAACAGGAACAGGCGGACCACACCGTTCCGGTGCGGTGCCCTGTCGTGCAGCCAGTCGGCGAGGCGCTTCAGGCGACCGAGCTGGCGCTCGTTCATCGCCGCCTCGCCGTCCGGGTTGTAGCGCACGAGCACCTTGCTGAAGTCAGGGTCGAACGACTCGATGTGCGAGCCGAAGGCCTCGCCGTACTGGAAGTCGAACTCGTCCTGGCCGCTCTTCTCGACCGGCATCGCGAGCTTGAGCCCCTTCGCCTTCGCGCGGCCCGGCACGTCGCTGCCGAACTGCTCGTCGATCAGCACGCCGGTCGCGCCCGCCTCGGCGCCGCGCTGCACCGCCAGCTCCATGCCCTCGTAGATCAGCCGCTTCGCGTCGGCGATCGTCTCCGTGTCCTCCGGCGTCGGGTCCCCGGCGATCCCGAACATCTTCTTCTGGAACGAGCCGCGGTGGTCGAACGCGAGGATGTAGAGCTTGCCGTCGTAGCCGAGAGCCATGTCAGATCGTCCTTCGTCGGGGGCATGCTTGGCGGAGCTGCGCCGCGCGAGTCTACCCCGGTAGCGCCGCTCGCAGCGCGTGCATAGGTCGCCGTCACCCCGGTTACGCTGCCCGCTCGTGGACGAGAACTTCTCCGGTCCCAACTACACGATCGGCATCGAGGAGGAGCTGATGATCCTCGACGCCGAGACGCTCGAGCTCGTCAACGCCGTCGAGTCGCTGTTGGAGGGCCAGTCGCCCGAGCGCGTGAAGCCCGAGCTGATGGAGTCGGTGCTGGAGATCGCCACCTCCCCGCAGCCGAACGCCGCGGAGGCCGGAGCGGAGCTGCGCGCGCTGCGCAGACGCGTCGCCGACGCGGCCGCGCAGCTGGGCCTGACGATCGGCTCCGCCGGCACGCACCCGTTCGCGATGTGGGAGCAGCAGCGGATCGTCGCGCGCCCGCGCTACCGCGATCTCGTCAGCGATCTGCGCTTCGTCGCGCGCCAGGAGCTGCTGTTCGGGCAGCACGTGCACGTCGGGCTCGACGACCGCGAGAAGGCGATCCACGTCGCGAACGGGATGCGCGTCCACCTCCCGGTCCTGCTCGCGCTGTCGGCCAACTCGCCGTTCTGGCGCGCCGACGCGAGCGGCCTCGCCTCGACGCGCATGCCGATCTTCCGCGCCTTCCCGCGCGTCGGCATCCCGCCGACGTACGACGACTGGAGCGACTACGAGCAGAAGATCGAGTTCATGGTCGCCTCGCGCGTGATCGAGGACTACACGTATCTCTGGTACGACGTGCGCCCGCACCCGAATCTCGGCACCGTCGAGATTCGGGTGATGGACGCGCAGACGCGCGTCGAGCACACGCTCGGGCTCGCCGCGCTGATCCAGGCGATGGTGAAGGAGCTGGCCGAGCACTTCGAGGCCGGGCGCGAGCTGACGCGCTACCCGCACCAGATGGTCGACGAGAACAAGTGGCTGGCGGCGCGTCACGGGCTCGACAGCGAGCTGGTGGATCTGCCGTCGCGCGAGCGCGTCGCGACCCGCGCGCTGGCGCGGCGGCTGCTCGACCGCCTGCGCCCCCACGCGGAGGAGCTCGGCTCGGCGGCCGAGCTGGCGGGCGTCGAGGACCTGCTCGAGCGGGGCAACGGCGCGGCACGCCAGCTGGTCGTCCACGAGGCCAACCACGACCTGCGCGAGGTCGTCGCCGAGATCGCGGCGGCGACCGTCGACGTCGGATAGGGAGGGTTCGGCAGACCGCTTCGACGGCTTTTGCGAGCACTCTAGAATCGGTCGCGTGACCAGCGGCGGCCCCGACCTGTTCGTGATCTGCAAGCACTGCGGATCGGAGGTCAGCCCCTACATCACCGAGTGCCCGTACTGCGGCAGTCGGTTGCGCAAGCGTGCGCCGAAGCTCGACCGTGACGGGCGCCCCGCGGACAAGGAGCGCCGGCGTGCACGCCGGCGCTCGCCAGCGCCGGCGCTGGGGCCGCTGCGGCGCGGCGAGATGCCCGGGATCAGGCCGGACGGACGGCCCTACGCGACGATCGCGTTGGTCGGCGCGAGCCTGGTGCTGTTCGTGCTGTTGCGCGCCGACGTCGTGCAGCTGCTCGACGTCGCGGTCGTCGGCCAGCCCGAAGGCGACTGGTGGCATGTGCTGACGGCGCCGTTCGCGTACGAGAACAGCGGCTACGCGTTCGTCGCGCTGTTCGCGATCGCACTGTTCGGCTGGCTGCTCGAGCGGCGCCACGGCCCCGTGGTCGTCGCGCTGCTGTTCCTCGCCGGTGGCGCGGGCGGGATGGCGGTCGCGGCGGCTGCCGAGACGTTCCCGACCGTGCTCGGCGGCAACGGCGCCGCGCTTGCGCTGCTCGTGGCCTGGGCGATCCCGGACCTGCGCGAGGCGCGTCGCGGGCACGAGGTCGACGGCGATCTGCTCGGCACCGCCGTGTTCGCCGTCGTGCTGTTGCTGTTGCCCGTCGCCGTCGAGTGGGCCGACCCGCTCGCCGGGGCGACCGGCGTCGTCGCCGGCGCCGCGCTCGGCTATCCGCTCGCGCGCATGGTCGGCGGACGCTGAGCGGAGTCGGAAGGCGGGGCCCGCCTAGGGCGGCCACGCGGCCGCCTTCGACACCCGCGCGCATATCATCCGCGGCGTGGAGCGCGCCTATACCGATGAGGAGCTCGACGCTGCGCTGGCGGCGTTGAGCAAGGAGGGGCGGCTGCGCGAGGCGCAGGCGCTCGTCGCGCGGGCGGCGCCGCAGCTGCATCGCGTGCTCGACGAGGCGCTCGCGGCGGGCGGCTGGTTCGGCGAGACGCACGAGCAGGCGGTCGACGCCGCGGCCGACGTGGAGGACCGCGTCGGCCGCCGGCAGGCGATCGGGACGCTCGTGGCGGAGGAGACGCGCCTCGGCATGCTCGTCGGCGTCGCGGTCGGCTTCGAGCTGGCCCGCACGCTGGGAACCGAGTCCGGATCGACGGAAGGGGACTGAGATGGAGCTGCGCTTCCTGGGCCATGCGGCCTTCGCGCTGAGCGATGGCGGGACGACGGTGCTCGTCGACCCGTTCCTGACGGGCAACCCGAGAGCCGCCGCGAGCGCGGACGAGCTCGACGCCACGACGATCTTGCTGACGCACGGCCATGGCGACCACCTGGGCGACACGGTCGCGATCGCGAAGCGCACCGGCGCGACCGTCGTCGCGATCGTCGAGCTGGCGAACGAGATCGGCGCGCAGGGCGTCGACGTGCGCGACCCGAACCTGGGCGGCACCGAGACGTTCGAGTGGGGCAGCGCGAAGCTCGTGCCGGCCTGGCACACGGCCGTCTCGCCGAGCGGAACGCCCCACACGCCCGCCGGCCTGTTGATCGAGTTCGCCGGCACGACGATCTACCACGTCGGGGACACGTGCCTCTTCTCCGACCTGCAGCTCGTCGGGCGTGGCCGTGAGCTCGACGTCGCACTCGTGCCGGTCGGCGGCCACTACACGATGGACCGCCACGACGCGGTCGAGGCGGTCCGCCTGATCGGCGCGAAGACGGTGATCCCGATCCACTACGACACGTTCCCGCCGATCGAGACCGACGCACAGTCGTTCAAGGCCGACGTCGAGGCACAGACGTCGAGCTCGGTCGTCGTGCTGGCGCCGGGCGAGAGCTGGTCGCCGTGACGCACGCGATCGTCCTCATCAAGGCGGAGCGGAACGCGCTCGCCGATCTGGGCGGGCGGCTCGCGGACGTGCCAGGCGTCGCGGAGGCCTACTCGATCACCGGCGAGTGGGACTTCGCGGCGATCCTGCGGCTGCGCGAGCAGGACGATCTCGCGCACGTCATCACCGAGCAGCTCGCGCAGCTGCCCGGGATCACGAAGACGCAGACGCTGTTGGCGTTCGAGGTCTACTCGCGACACGACCTCGAGGCGCTCTTCTCGGTGGGGGAGTAGGACTCGCCCGTCCGCGACCGCCGACCGAGGAGGCCGGCCGACGCTCAGTGCACCACGCCGGCGCGCGCGAGCGCGACGCCGAACGCGTCCGCCATCGCCGCGTAGGTGTGGCCGGAGAGCGCCGCGCGGCCGCTCGCCCCGAGGCGCGCGTGCAGGGCGGGGTCGCCGAGCAGGCGCTCGATCGCGGCGGCGAGCGCCCGCGGATCGCCGGGCGCGACGACGAGGCCGGTCTCGCCGTCACGGATCAATCCGCCCGCGACTGCGCCGACCGCCGTCGTGGCGATCACGGGCGTCCCCTGGTGCAGCGCCTCGTTGCAGACGAGCCCCCACGGCTCGCGGAAGCGCGACGTCGGGATCGACGGGAGGACGAGCGCGTCGGCCGCGGCGTAGGCGAGCGGCAGGCGCTCGCGCGGGAGCGGGCCGAGCAGGCGCGCGTTCGGCGTCGCGGCGACCGCGTCGGCGAGCGGGCCGTCGCCGATCACGGCGAGCGTGGCGCCGTCGATCGTCCGCCACGCGTCGAGCAGCTCCTCGACGCCCTTCTCCGCCACCAGGCGGCCGACGTACAGCACCAACGGGCCGGCCGGCCGGAGTCCGTGCTCGGCGCGCCACGCGGCGATCGCCTCGGCGGCCACGGCCCGCGCGAACAGCTCCGCCTCGACCGACTGCGGCGCGATCACGACGTCGTCGGCACGGCCGCGGTAGTGGGCGACGTATCGGCGGACGTGCTCGCCGTACGCCACGACCGCGTCGGCGTGGCGGTAGACGTGCCGCACGAGCGGGAACGCGACGGCAGCCTTCGCGCCGCCGTGCGGGTGCGCCCACACCGACGCCCACAGCACGAACGGCTTTCCCCGCGCACGCATGCCGACGTACGTCGCCGGCAGCATCGCGCCGCCGGCGACGGGCGCGATCGCCGCGTCGTAGCGCTTGCCCAGCGCCAGCGCCTCGCGCGGCCCGCCGATCCGCCCCGCCGGGAACGGCGCCGCGGCGAGCTGACGGTCGAGATCGCCGAACCACTCCGGCACGTAGCTCGCGCCGGCGCCGAAGCACAGCACCTCGACGGCGTAGCGCTCGGCCAGCAGCGCGTAGAGCGGGACGCGGTAGGGCGCCAGCACATTCGTCACGAGCGCGATCGCCACGGCTGGGCAGCGTGCCAGAATCGCCGGCTGATGAGCCCGCCGGGTCTGCTTCCGCCGCGCGACGCCGACCAGCACCTGCGCGTGCTGCTGCTGCACAACCGCTACCGCGCCGCCGGCGGCGAGGAGCGCGTCGTCGACGAGCTGGAAGCGCTGCTGCGCGCCCGCGGGCACGCCGTCGCACGGCTCGAGCGCGACAGCGAGGCGTCCTCACGCGCGCAGGCGGCGCGCGGACTGCTGCGCGGCGGGATCGACGCCGGCGACGTCGCGAAGGCGGTGCGGCTGCATCGCGCCGACGTCGTCCACGCGCACAACGTCCACCCGCTGTTCGGCTGGCGGGCGCTCGCCGCCGCGCGGACCGCCGGCGCACGCACCGTCCTGCATCTGCACAACTACCGGCTCGTGTGCGCGATCGGCGTCGCGTTCCGCGACGGCGAGCCGTGCTACCGCTGCCACGGCCGCGACACGCTGCCGGGCGTGCGCCACCGCTGCCGCGGCTCGCTCGCGGAGGGAGTCGTGTACGGCGCCGGGCTCGCTCGCCAGCAGCCGCGCCTGCTCGCCCACGCCGACCGGCTCGTCGCCGTCAGCGGCGCCCTGGCGGAGCGGCTGTCCGCGATGGGGATCCCGCGCGCGCGGATGACGGTGCTGCCGAACGCGGTGCACGCGATCGCGCCGGAGTCGCACGCGGCGGAGGGCTCGTACGCGCTGGCGGCGGGGCGGCTCGTCGAGGAGAAGGGCTTCGACGTCGCGATCCGGGTGGCGCGGGAGGCGGGCGTGCCGCTGCGGATCGCCGGCGCCGGCCCCGAGGAGGAGCGGCTGCGCGCGCTCGCCGCGGACGGCGACGTGACGTTCCTCGGCCGGCTCTCGACCGAGGCGTTGGCGCGCGAGCGCCGCGGCGCCGCCGTGCTGCTCGCGCCCGCGCGCAGCGACGACCCCTGCCCGATGACCGTGATCGAGGCGATGGCCGACGGGCTGCCGGTGCTGGGGAGCGACCGCGGCGGCTTGCCGGAGCTCGTCGGCGCGGACGCGGCGCTGCCGCTCGGGGACGCGAGCGCCTGGCACGCTGCGCTCGCGACGCTGTGGTCCGACCCGGCCGCTCGCGCCGCCGCCGGCGCCGCCGCGCTGGCGCGCGCGCGCCAGCGCCACTCGCCCGACGCCTGGTACGCGGGCCTGTTGGGCGTCTACGGTGCGGGGTAGCCTCGGTCGCGTGCGTTCCGCTCGATCCCTCACCGCGCTGGCGCTGCTCGCCGGGATGGCGGCGATCGGCTGCGGGGGCGGGAACACGGGGACCGGCCCGACGGGCGAGCCGACCGCGAGCGCGCCGGAGGCGACCGCGCCGCCGACGGACGCCACGCAGCCGGGCACGACCGCCGTGACGCCCCCGGCCACGACGCCGACGCAGACCGCGCCGGCCGACGAGAGCGGCGACGGGCGCAGCGAGGACGACGGCGGCGCCCAGCCGGTCCGCGTGCCGGCGTCGTTCGTCGTCACGCCGGCGGGCCGTCTGACGCCGTCCACGATCACCGTGCCGCCGCTCCTCGCCGTCGAGATCTCGCTCCGCTCCGACGACGGCAAGCCACACCGGCTTGTCGTGGGGACGACGCCCCCGCGCGTGCTGCGCGTCGCTGCGGGCGCGCGCGCGGCGGTGCGGATCTCCGGCCTGAGAGCCGGTCGCTACCCGGTGACGCTCGACGGCCGCCGGGCGGGCGCGCTCATCGCCGGCGGCGAGGTCGGACCGTAGGGCGGTTCGCCTGCGAGTGTTCCTGCTGGCCAGCCAGCCAAGGCTCGGGTAGGCTGGGTACGTGTCCGACGCCGCCGCCACCTCGCGCACCGAGCGCGTCGACTTCCGCGCCACCAGCGATCCGGCGCTGCTCGAGAGCGCCGACCGGGGCGAGGCGAACCTGCTCACCTACCGCGAGCTCTACGCGCTGTGGGAGCGCCAGCACTGGGCCGTGCAGGACATCGACTTCACGCAGGACCGCATCGACTGGCACGAGCGGATCGACGCCGAGGAGCGCTACGCGCGCATGTACGGGCTGTCGTCCTTCTTCATCGGCGAGCAGCGCGTCACCGCCGAGCTCGGGCCGATGATGCGCGCCGCGCCGAGCGAGGACATGCGCATCTTCCTGTCAACGCAGATCGCGGACGAGGCGCGCCACGTCGCTTTCTTCGACCGCTTCTACAGCGAGGTCGGGGTGCTGCAGGCGGACGGACTCGACGACCGCCTGCAGGAGACGAGCGAGCACCTCAACCCCGAGTTCGGCGTGCTGTTCGACGAGCTGCTCAAAGCGCGCGTCGACCGTCTCGCCGTCGAGCCGGAGGATCTCGAGACGCTCGTAGAGGCGATCACGATCTACCACATGGTCATCGAGGGGATGCTGGCGCTCACCGGCCAGCACTTCATCATCGACTACAACGAGAGAGTGGGCACGCTGCCCGGCTTCGTCGAGGGCTTCACGAACGTCGCGCGAGACGAGCATCGCCACGTCGCGTTCGGGGCGCGCTTCCTGCGCGACATGGCGCGCGAGGACCCGCGCTACGTGACCGCGATCCAGCGCACGCTCGGCGAGGTCGCGCCGATCGCCGAGGGCGTGCTGAAGCCCAAGTGGGCGCCCGACGACGAGAGCGTCGAGCTGTTCGGCACCTCGATCGCCGAGACGCGCGCGTTCGCGCTCAAGGCGCTCGAACGCCGCATGAAGGTGATCGGGCTCGTCGCGGCCGCCTGAGCGGCGGCGGCTCGTTCGCTAGCCGTCCGCCGGCGTCGTCGGCCTGTCCGCGTCTGGCGGCGGCCCGACCGGTCCGGGCACCGTTCCGGTCCCGGGAACCCCGGCCTCGACGGGCGGCACGGTGACGGGCGGCGGCGTCGGCGTCGTGGAGGGCGGCGGCTCGGGCGTGCTGGTCGCAGGCGGCGGAGTCGGAGCGGTCGTCGTCGGGGGCGGGGTCGTCTCCGTCGGTGTGGCGGCCGGCGGGGAAGGCGCGGCGACGAGCGTCGGCGGCGGCGCGTCGGCCGGCAGCGTCGAGGGCAGCGTCGTGACGCCGGTCTCGACGTGCGTGCGGCCGGGAGCCGCCGCGGTCGGGTCGGCCGGCGGTGCGACGGGTGCGGTCGTCGTCTGCGTCGTCGTGGTGGTCGTCGTCGACGACGGCGCTTTCTCGCGCGCGCCCGGTCTGGCGTCGCGCTTGGCGGTCGCGTCGAGCGCGCGCTGAACGCGCGCGGGTGCCGGCTGCACGACGGCTCCGGCCGGTGCGGGCGCCGCCTGCTGTGCGAGGACCTGCGGAGGCGTCGTCGCCCGCGTCGTCGCCGCCTGCTCGATCTCGACCGCTCCGGCGGTCACGAGCGCCGCGGCCGCGATGCCGGCGGCCGCCTTCGCGCCGAGCGCGCTCAGGCCTGCGGACACGAGCCCGCCGCTGGTCGCCGCACCGGTCGATCCGGCGACCGCACCGACCCCGACGGCCGCGCTGCCGGAGGCGGCGGTTCCGATGCCGCCGGCACCGCCGCTCGCGACGGACGAGAGGCCGAGATGCGCGAGCAGCAGCTTCTTCGCCAGCAGCAACGGCCCGACCGGCAGCAGCAGCGCGAGCGCCTTGCTGGTCGCGCGCAGCTCGGTGCGGAAGACCTGGCAGCGCTCGCACGAGCGCAGGTGGCGCCGCACCGGCGGGGTCGTGCGGCGGCGCAGGCCCTCCGCGACCTCACCCAGCTCGATGCGCACGTCCTCGCACGACAGCAGACGCGCCTCGGCCGCCTCCGCGAGCGACACACGCGCGCGCACCAGCAGCGACTTCACGCTCGGGATCGTCGTCTCCATCGCCTCGGCGATCTGCTCGTAGGAGAGCGCGTCGATCTCGCGCAGCAGCAGCGCCGTCCGCTGCGTCTCCGGCAGCTCCTGCACGTCCGCGATCAACTCGCGGAACTGCTCGCGCTTGTCGACCTTGTCGGCGGTCGTCGTGCCGTGCTCGGACAGGTGGATGTCCATCGAGTCGACGCCGATCGCCTGGGCGCGCCGCAGGTGGTTGAGGCTGCGGTTGCGCGCGATGCGGTAGAGCCACGGACGTGCGTTGATCGGACGCTCGTCGGCGAGGATCGCGTTGAAGGCGGCCGCGAAGACCTCCTGCAGCACGTCCTCGGCATCCTCGCGCGAGCCGAGCATGTGGCGGCAGAAGGCCAGCAGACGCGCCTGGTAGCGGCTGACGAGCACCTCGAAGGCGCTGTGGTTGCCGCGCCGTACGAGCGCGATCAGCCGCTCGTCCGACTGCAACCGCAGCAGGGGCGAGCGCCCAAGGTGGCCGGACGTGCCGGCATGGGTGAGAGCAGAGGCCTCCACTCGTCCTCTAGGACACCGTAGCAGCGGTGGAAGTTGCGCCTTTTCGGCGCATTTCGCGCCTGCGGACCCCCTCGCGCAGCAGCAGCGCGGCCGCCACCGGGACGGTCGCGGGCAGCGTGTCGACGACGAGGAACAGCAGGTCGAACGCGGCCGACAGCGCGAGCACCGCCAGCGCCCATCGCCATGGGGCGCCACCGGCCGGCGACTCCACCCGTTCTGCCGCCACGATCGCGCCGAAGACGCCGGCCACGAACAAGTCGCCGTAGCCGATCACGGCGTCGCCGAACAGCGCGCGCTGCAGCTGCGGCAGCTGTGCGGGCGGGGCAGCCGCGTTCAGCACGTCGGCGGCGGGCTGCAGCAGCTCAGCGCCGATCAGGTACGCGTCGATCGCGGCCATCGCGACGATTCCGACCTTGAGCCAGCCGCGCGGCGCGACCGCCGTCAGCAGGACGCCGAGCGTCACGCAGCTGAGCGCCGTCAGCAGCACGGCGGCGCCCTCGCCGACGAGCGTGTCGCGCCGCCACCAGGCAAGCGCGAACAGCGGCAGCGCGAGCAGCGCGAGCGGCGGGCGGCCGCCGCGCATCGTCGCGCCGAGCGCCGCCGCGGCCAGCGGCGGGACCGCGATCAGCGCGAGCCACGTGAGCCCGTCCGCGGTTGCGCCGGCTGCGCGGATCGCGAGCACGACGAGCACGATCGAGGCGAGCGGGATGAGCGCCCAGGCGCGGCCGGCGAGTCGTCCCGCGAGCCGCTCCAGGACGGCCGGAGGACGCCCGCGCGGCAGCGCCACGAGCGCGCTTTGCAAGCCGATGAGGCACGCGTCGGAGATCCAGAAGCCGAGCGTCATCGCGCACAGCCTCGCACGCGGATCGCTGCCGGCGGCCGTGCCGGTCGCAGTGCCCGGGGTGGGAGTCGAACCCACATGCCCCTGGGGGGACCGCCGATTTTAAGTCGGCTGCGTTTGCCGTTCCGCCACCCGGGCAGGTTGCGCTGCGGGAGTCTACGAGCCCGAGAGGGTCTCGTCGAAACCACCTTTCGCGCCTGGCGGTCGCGAGCGCGGGCCTAAACGTCCGCGTTCGAACGAGGCTTGACGCACGGGCGTAGCGTAGGAATGTGAGATGCGAAAGGCGCGTTGATGCCGCAGCAGGTGACCGCACGGCCGGCAGGCCGCGCGGTCACCCCGATGTGCGAGAGCGCTGCGTCTCACGCGACGGCCGTCGCGCGCGCCGAGGCGGGCGTCAGGCCTTCGAGCACCGCGGCCGCAAGGCGCGCGTCGCCGCGAATCTCGAGACCACTCGTGACCCCCTCGGGCACGAGCGCGTCGATCCATGCGCCTTCCGTTCCGGTGACCTGCGCGTCGGCCTCCGGCTCGGCACGCTCTGCGAGCGTGACTGCACCGCGCTTGATGATCAGCGTGTATTGCCTGGCCTCGCCGTCCTTCGAGCGATCGACGACCGTCAGCTCGACCGTGCCGCGCAGCGATCGCGGCAGCGTGAGGAGCCCCGGCGCAAGCCGGAAGATGGCACCGATGTCGATCGCCTCGTTGCGACGAGGCTCGGTCCACGACCATTCGTAGCCCCAGCGCGCGAGGGCGCCGAGGACCGGGACGAGATCGCGGGCCCTGTCCGTCAGCTCGTAGTCGACTCGCGGCGGCACCTCGCGGTAGCGCTGGCGGGTCAACAGGCCGTCGGCGACCATGCGGTTCAGGCGCGAGCGCAGCTGCTCCGTCGAGATCCCGGGCAGCGTGCGCTGGAGCTCGACGAAACGGCGCGGACCGCTGACGAGGTCTCGCACGATCAGCAGCGTCCACTTGTCGCCGACGAGATCGAGCGCGCGAGCGTCCGGCGACCACTGGTCGTATGGATGGCGTTTGGGCGGGGGAGCGGGTGGGATGGCGACCTCCGTCTTCCGTGTGCTTTGGACCTACCTACCGTGATACAGATTAACCGACTGACGGGTAGCCGAGGGATTCCTTTGGCACGCCCCACTGCCGTACGGCGCATCGGGATCGCCGTACGCTGTATCGCGCGACCCACACGAAGGCACGTCTCCACGTCTCGATCGCCGGCTTCGCGATCGATCAGAAGCAAGTCAGTGGTGATGGAACCCGGGGAGGAGCAGGCATGGCTGAGGTGATCCAGCTCACGCGGCGCCGTCCTGACCTGTCAGGTCGGCTGGCGCTGCCACATGCGCCGGACATGGCGCGAACGACGCTCTACTTCGATCTCGCGTCGCCCTACACGTACCTCGTCGCCGAGCGCATCGAGCGCCGCGTCGGGAACGCCACGTGGCGTCCCGCCGTCCTGCGCCAGCCGCTTGCGCGCGGCGACGAGGTCGTGGCGGAGGCGCAGCGACGCGCGCAGGCACTGCGGATGCCGCTCGTGTGGCCCGAACGCTTCCCGTCGCGCGTGCCGTCGGCGATGCGCGTCGCGACGTACGCGAACGAGGTGGGGCTGGGGCCGCGCTTCGTGATCGCGGCCGTGCGGCTCGCGTTCTGCGGCGGCTTCGACCTGGAGGATCCCGACATCCTCGCCGAGGCGGCCGCCGCCGCCGGCCTCGACGTCGAGGGCGCGCTGCTGGCCGCGCGCGATCCGCGCCGCGACCACCAGATCGACATGGCGGGCCGAGCCGTCGGCCATGCCGGCGGGACGACGCTGCCGGCGCTCGAGCACGAGCGACGCATGTACTGCGGAGAGGCACACATCACCGCGTGGCTGTCGCAGGCGGCCGGCGCGATCGCGCGCCCCAGCGTGTCGTAGCCGCCGCCTTAGCGCTTCCTCATCGGTGAGGGCTGGCATCGCGCCGCTCCGCTGTCACAATCCTGCTGGGATGGACCGAGCACTGCGATACCTGTATCGCCGGCTCGGCCGGCGATACCCGCTGACGGTCGTCGTCCTCCAGCTCCAGCTCGCGCACGTCGTCGTGCTCGGCGGGCTCGTGCTCCTGCGGCTCTACCAGCCGATGAGCAATCGCAGCTTCGTCGTGCTGCTCGTCGTCGCGGAGCTGCTGGTGGCGCTCGACAACGTGAGCTCGACGCTGCTCGCGCGGCGGCTGCTGTCGCCGGTCGACGCGTGGCTGAACGGCGCGCGGGACCGCGTCAGCACGACCGAGGCATGGCGTGCGCTCGCATTCATGCCGAGCACCTATGCGCGGCGCGTGCGGACCGTGCCGATCCTGCTGGTGATCGTCCCGTTCGGCACGTTCGCGACGGTCGAGCTCGGGCTGCCGATCTGGGCGGCCTTCGCGATCTTCGCCGGCATGCTGCTGACGCTGCTCTACGGTGCGCTGTTCCGCTTCTTCGCGATGGAGTCGCTGCTGCAGCCGGTGCTGGCCGACGTGGCGCTGCACCTGTCCGACGACTTCGAACCGGGGCGCGGCGGCGTGCCGCTGCGGCGTCGCCTGCTCGTCGGGCTGCCGGCGATCAACGTGCTGACCGGCGCGATCGTCGCGGGCATCGAGCTGAACCGCCACGGCGCGCAGCTGTCGGACCTCGGGCCGGCCGTCGTGGTGGCCGTCGTCGTCGCGTTCACGATCTCGGTCGAGCTGACGATCCTGCTGTCGCGCTCGATCTTCGGACCGCTCGACGCGCTGCGCGAAGCGACGGAGCGGGTGCGCCGCGGCGACCTGCGCACGCGCGTCCCGGTCGTCTCCGCGGACGAGACCGGTCGCCTCGCGCGCTCGTTCAACGACATGGTCGCCGGCCTGCAGGAGCGCGAGCGACTGCACGAGGCGTTCGGCGCATACGTCGGCCCCAGCGTGGCCGAGATGGTCCTGCGCGACGGGGTCGACCTCGACGGCGAGGAACTGCAGGTCTCGATCCTGTGCCTCGACATCCGCGACTTCACGCGCTTCGCCGAGCGCGCGAGCGCGCGCGAGGTCGTCGATCGCCTCAACGAGTTCTACGACCTCGTCGTTCCGCTGCTCGTGCGCCACGGCGGCTATCCGGACAAGTACGTCGGCGACGGGCTGCTCGGCGTCTTCGGCGCGCCCGAGCCGATCGTCGCGCACGCCGACCGCGCCGTCGCGGCGGCGATCGAGATCGCCCGCGCCGTGCACGAGCGCTACCACGGCAGCCTGCGCGTCGGCATCGGCGTCAACTCGGGGCTCGTCGTGGCGGGCACCGTCGGCGGTGGCGGGCACGTCGAGTTCACCGTCATCGGCGACCCTGTCAACACGGCCGCGCGCGTCGAGCAGGTGACGCGCCAGACCGGCGACGCGGTGCTGGTGACCGATGCGACGCAGCGCCTGTTGTGCCTCGACCACGGCGGCTTCGACCCACGTCCGGCGGCGCCGTTGAAGGGCAAGCGCGAGCGGGTGCAGCTGTGGGCGCCGCGCGCGCTCACGGCGATCAGCGTCGCCTGACGCAGACGGGGCCCGGCGTCGCTGCCGGGCCCCAGTCCACGTTCGCAGCTCCATGAAGGCGAGCCGGGTCGGGGGTCCCCGCTCGCGGGAGCTGTGCGTCGCCGGTCGGACGTTAGGGAGGCGGCCGGCGTTTCCGCCGACCTCGTCCGGCCTATGTCGGGAACCGAGGAGTTCGTGCCATGAATGCTCCTGGGCTCCGGGTCATCATGTGCCCGACAGGCAGCCGGCGCAAGACAAGTGGTCGGCCGTCATACGTGCTTCATACGCCACGTGCGCCGGGACGTCGTGCGGCGCCTTCGCCGGTCGTCCGGCGCGGCCAGAACGCGCGACATCTAGCATCGCCTGCATGTCCACAGACACCACGCAGCAGACGCGTCTGCACGGCGGCCGGCTGATCGCACGGCGCCTCAAGGCCCACGGCGTGAGCAAGCTGTTCACCCTCTCCGGCGGCCACATCTTCCCGATCTACGACGGCTGCCGCGAGGAGGGCGTCGACATCGTCGACGTGCGCCACGAGCAGACCGCCGCGTTCGCCGCGGAGGGCTGGTCGAAGGTGACGCGGACGCCAGGCGTGGCGGCCGTGACGGCCGGCCCCGGCGTGACGAACGCGCTCAGCGCGATGGGGTCCGCGCAGTCGAACAACTCGCCCGTGCTCGTGCTCGGGGGCCGCGCGCCGGCGCTGCGCTGGGGCCGCGGCTCGCTGCAGGAGATCGACCACGTCCCGTTCGTGCGCCCGCTGACGAAGCTCGCCGCGACGCCCGACTCGACCGCCGAGATCCCGGGGATGGTGGACGACGCGCTGCGCGTCGCGATGACGCCGCACTCCGGCCCGACGTTCCTCGACTTCCCGATGGACCACGTCTTCAGCGAGGCGGAGGAGCCCGCGAGCGACGCGGCCCTGCTGGAGCCGTGGCGCGGCCCGGGCGCGTCCGACGGCGGTGCGCTGGAGCGCGCCGGGAAGCTGCTCGGCGAGGCCGAGCGGCCGGTGGTGATGGCGGGGACCAATCTCTATTGGGGCCATGGCGAGGGGCCGCTGCGCGCTCTGGCGGAGCAGCTCGGCGTGCCGGTGTTCCTCAACGGCCTCGCGCGCGGCTGCATGCCGGCCGACCACGAGCTGTTCTTCTCCCGCGCGCGCGGCGCGGCGCTGACGAACGCCGACGTGGCGCTCGTGATCGGGGTGCCGATGGACTTCCGGCTCGGCTTCGGCGAGGCGTTCGGACCCGAGACGCAGATCGTCGTGATCGACGTGGCCGAGCCGGTGCGCGAGCACCCGCGCGCGGTGGCCGCCGAGCTCTACGGTGCACTGCCGGCGACGCTTGACGCGCTGCGGGCGGCGGGCGTCTCCGGCGGTGGCGGCGCCGCGCGCACGCGCGCGTGGATCGAGCAGCTGCGCAACGTGGAGTCCGAGAAGCACGCTGCCGAGGCCGCGGAGCTGAATGACGAGCGCGCGCCGCTGCATCCGATGCGCGTCTATCGCGGGCTCGCGGAGGTGATCGACCGCGGCGCGATCGTCGTGTGCGACGGCGGCGACTTCGTCTCCTACGCGGGGCGCGTCGTCGACTCCTACGAGCCGGGCTGCTGGCTCGATCCCGGCCCGTTCGGCTGCCTCGGCAGCGGGCCGGGCTACGCGCTCGCGGCGAAGCTCGCGAGACCGGAGCGCCAGGTCGTGCTGCTGCTGGGCGATGGAGCGTTCGGCTTCTCGGGGATGGAGTACGACACGCTCGCGCGTCACGGTGTGCATGTCGTCGGCGTGATGGGCAACAACGGCATCTGGGCGCTCGAGAAGCATCCGATGGAGTTCCTCTACGGCTACTCCGTCGCCGCCGAGCTGCGACCGGCGACGCGCTACGACGAGGTCGTGAGAGCGCTTGGCGGTCACGGCGAGCTGGTCGAGCGGCCTGAGGATCTGCGCGCGGCGTTGGAGCGTGCCTTCTCCGCGAACGTGCCGGCGCTGGTGAACGTGCTGACGGATCCGGCCGTCGTGTACCCGCGCAAGAGCAATCTCGCCTGAGGCCCACAGAAGAGGAAGCCGCCCGCGTCTTGCGGACGGCTTCCTCGAAGTGGCCCCATCAGGACGGGCAGGGGTACGTGCCGTGAAAGGGCCTATCAGTGGCTCGGACGGCGGGAGGCGCCGTTGATGCGGCTTCGCCCGAGCCTATGGGTCGAACAATGGGAGACGTTCGCACGCAACCCCACTGCCCGACCCAGCCATATTCCTAGGGTGTCATGAGCCGGACAATCGAACATACGTCCAGCTCATTAGTCAAGGTGATCCGGCCGTGCCCGTCGCGCGAATAGGTCAGTTTGCCGGGAATCGGTGCGTCGTGGGAGGAGTTGCGACGCGCCGACACGGTCAGCGTGCGACGCGCTCGAGCGCGACCCCGTGCAGCAGATCGTGCTCGGAGACCTCGGCGCGCTCCAGCTCGAACGCGCGCAGCACCTCGAGCATGATCGCGGCTCCCGCGACGATCGTCGGCGCGCGATCGGGGTGCAGCCCGCGCACCTCGCGTCGCTCCGAAAGCTCCATCTGTGCGAGCCGCGCGAGCAGCAGCTCCACCTCGGCGCGGTCGAGCAGATAGCCGTGGACCCGCCGCGGGTCGTATGGGTCGAGCTCCTGGTCGATCGCGGCGAGCGAGGTGGCGGTGCCGGCGACGCCGACAGCGACGCGCGCGCTCGTGCGGATCGCCTCGGGCACACCGGCCTCGAGCGTTGCGCGCACGTCGTCGGCGAGCTGCCGCAGCTCGTGCGGCGGCGGCGGGTCGCGATGCAGATGACGCTCCGTCTGGCGCACGACGCCGGCTTGCAGGGAGACGTGGAACGACGGCTCGACGCCGCCGGCGGCGCCGACGATCAGCTCGGTCGAGCCGCCGCCGATGTCGAACACGAGCAGCGGCGTCGTGTCCTGCAGATCGCGGTCGTGCGTGGCGCCGCGGAACGTCAGCCGCGCCTCCTGCTCGCCGCTGATCGTGCGCGCCTCGAGGCCGTACTCGTCGTGCACGCGACGCGTGAAGTCGGCGCCGTTGGCAGCGTCGCGCGTCGCGCTCGTGAGCACGGCGACGCGTGCCTCGCCGGGGACGCCGGCGCCGTCCATCGCGTCCCGGTACGCGGAGAGCGTCGCGAACACGCGCTCCATCGCCTCGTCGGCAAGCCGGCCGGCCGTGTCGACGCCTTGGCCGAGGCGCGTCACCTCGGAGCGGCGGTCGAGCTCGGCGATCGCGCCGTCGTGCACGTCGGCGATCAGCAGCCGCGTGGAGTTGCTCCCGATGTCGACGACGCCGACGCGCATGCGCTCGCGGATGCTATGGGGCGGCGGGGGTAGGGGTCGGCGCGGGGTGCGGCAGGGGCGTGCCGGCGAGGCCGGCGAGGATGTTGTCCACGGCCAGCTCGGTCATCCGGGTGCGCGTGCGCGTGGTGGCGGAGCCGACGTGCGGAAGGACGAGCACGTTAGGCGCCTGCAGCAGCGGGTGATCGGGCGGCAGCGGCTCCGGGTCGGTGACGTCGAGCGCGGCGCCGGCGATCGTGCCGGCGTGAAGCGCGGCGATCAGTGCCTGCTGGTCGATCACCTGGCCGCGCGCGGTGTTGACGAGGATCGCGGTCGGCTTCATCCGAGCGAGCGCCGCGGCGTCGATCAGGTGGCGGGTCTGCGGGGTGAGCGGGACGTGCAGCGAGACGAAGTCGGACTGCGCGAGCAGCTGTGGCAGAGGCGTTCCGCCGCGGCTCGTCGTCTTCAGCAGGTTCATGTCGAAGCCGGCGGCCCGCTTGGCGACCGCCTCGCCGATGCGGCCCGCGCCGACGAGGCCGAGCGTGGCGCCGACGAGATCCGCGCCGAGGAAGCCGTTCGGCTGCCACGTGCCCCATCTGCCGTCCGCGACCGCCTCGGCGGATTGCGGCAGGCGGCGGGCGGCGGCGAGCAGCAGCGCGAACGCGAGGTCGGCGGTCGCGTCGGTGAGGACGTCGGGCGTGTTGCCGACGGCGATGCCGCGCCGCTGGGCGGCCGCGAGGTCGATGTTGTCGAGTCCGACCGCGTAGTTGGCGATCACCTTGAGCTGTGGGTTCGCCGCGAGGAACGGACCATCGATGCGGTCGCTCAGCGTGCACAGCAGCGCGTCGGCGCGCTGCGCGCGCTCGATCAGCCGCGGTTGCGACGGCGGCTCCGGATCCGGCCAAACGTCGACCTCGTGGCCCGCACCGCGCAGCCGCTCGAGGCCGTCGCCGACGGGTCTGCGGGTGACGAACACGCGCGCCATGGCGGGATCGTATGTCGCCGGTCGGCTTCAGGATTCGCAAGCCCTTCGCTATAATGCTGCGTCCACGCCGCGGGGTGGAGCAGTCTGGTAGCTCGTCGGGCTCATAACCCGAAGGTCGCGGGTTCGAATCCCGCCCCCGCTATCGAAGGAACAATCCTCCCCCTGAGAAAGGTCGTTTCGGGAGGGTCTGCGGTACAGGTCGCGTTCTCTAGTAGTCGTCTCCGACCTCCGCGGCCCGGACGGGCCGCCGATCGAGGTCCTGGCGAGCCGCGGCCCTGCGCCCGCGGGCGGCCACGCGACGCTCGCCGATCTTGCGGCGTGCATGGAGCGGACCCCGGAGGAGGTGCGATGACGCCCTGCCGAGCGCCCAGCTCGTCGTGCGCACGATCGCGCGAACGGCGGTCGCGGACCGGCCGTGCTCAGCGAGCCGTCCAGCCGAGGTCCATCGTGACGGCCGAGCCGGTGAACGAGCGCCCGCTGTCGCTGGCCAGGAACGCGACGGCGTCCGCGACCTCGCTCGGCTCGATCATGCGCTTGACGGCCTGGGCTGTGAGCAGGACGTCCTCGAGGACGCGCTGCTCGGAGATGCCGTGGCTGCGCGCCTGGTCCGCGATCTGCGCGTCGACGAGCGGCGTGCGGACCCAGCCGGGACAGACCGCCGTGCACATGATCTCGTGTTCCCCGCCCTCGAGCGCGAGCGTCTTGACGAGCCCAATCACTCCGTGCTTGGCGGATACGTAACCGGTCTTGAACGGGGAGGCGACGAGGCCGTGCGCCGAGGCGACGACGATGATCCGCGCTCGCGGGCTCGCCGTGAGCGACGGCCACGCGTACTTGGCGAGCAGGAAGGGGCTCGTCAGCAGCAGCGCCAGCAGACGGTCCCATTGGTCCTCGGGGAACTCCGCGACGGGCGCGACGTGCTGCACGCCGGCGTTGGCGACGACGACGTCGAGGCGGCCGTAGCGCTCGAGGGCCGTGTCGATCGCCGTCCGGTTGCCCTCGCGCGTCGTGAGGTCGGCTCCGACGGAGTACCACCTCGCGTCGGGATCCGGGCCCTGGTCGACGGCGACCACGTCGAGGTCGTCGGCGAGCAGGCGCGCGACGATCGCGCGGCCGATGCCGCCGGATGCCCCGGTCACGACCGCCACAGGGCGCCCGTGGACGCTGCCCTCGATGCGCTGCCCGCTCCTGTCGCCCGCGCTCATCTGGATTGCAGCCTAGGGTGCGACCACTGCGCTGTCATCGGTGAAACCGAGAATTTTCGGGCATTCTGTTGTAGCTTTGCGCCAAATGTCCGAGCAGGCTCCCTCGGCCCTGGACGCGGCGCTGGCGGCGGTCGTCCGCCGCGTGGAGGCGCGCGTCGAGGAGGTCGGCGAGCAGATGGTCGAGCGCTACCGCGGCGAGATCGTCGACTACGCGGCGAGCGAGCCGGCGACGCTGCTTGACGTCCGCGTGATCTCGACAGAGAACCTGCGAGCGCTGCTGGCCAACGTGGCCGGCGGCCAGCCGCTGAGCGGCGAGGAGCTCGAGCTCGCGCGACGCGGTGCGGCCCGGCGCGTCCATCAGGGCGTCGGCCTCGAGTCGCTGCTGCACGCCTACCGCCTGTGGGGGCAGATCGCCTGGGAGACGGTCCTCGCCTGCGCCCGCGCCGATCGGCGCCTGGAGCGCGAGGCGGCGCTGCGGCTCGCCGGTCAGGTGCTCCAGCACGTCGATCTGGTGTCGGTCGCCGTGGCGGAAGCGTACGTCGCTGAGGCGCAGGGACTCTGGAGCGACCGCGAGGTGATGCGCCGCGACCTGCTCGACGCGCTGCTGTCCGGGACTGCCGACGCTGCGACGATGGAGCGCGATGCTTCGTCGCTGCGCGTGCAGCTGCACGGCAGCTACGTCGTCGTGGTGGCGCGCCGTGCGCGCGCCGCGGAGGAGCTGCCCGCGCTGCAGCAGCGTGCGGCGCTGCGCCACGGCCTCGACCTCGTCAAGCGCTCGCTGCGCCCGCCGGAGAGCTCGCTGCTCGTCGGCGCCCGCCGGGGCGAGATCGTCGCGCTGTTCCCGACGGCTGGCCCGGCCGCGGCCAAGCGCCTCAAGGCGCAGTGCGCGGCACTGGCGCGCGATCTCGCCGTCGACGGGTTCGCCCTCGGCATCGGCGGCTGGCATCCGGGGCTTGCCGGCGTGGCGTCGAGCTACGCGGAGGCGGCCGACGCGGTCGCTCGCGCGCTCGAGCGCGGCGTGCTGGGCGAGGCGGTCGCGTTCGACGAGATCGTCGTCGATCGCATCCTGCGCTCCAGCCACCTGGCCGAGCGGATCCTCGCCGGCGCGCTCGCGCCGTTGCGCGACTACGACGCTCGGCGCGGCACGGCGTTGATCGTCACCCTGCGCGCGTACTTTGACGCCGGCTACAGCCTGCGCGCCGCGGCCGACGCGCTTTCGGTGCACCCCAACACCGTCGTCTACCGGCTCCGCCGCGTGCGCGAGCTGACCGGTCGCGACCCGGGTGACCCAGAGGACCTGCTGCTGCTCGCGCTGGCCCTGCGGCTCTCGCCCTCCCCCGATTGACAGTACAGGCGGCGAGCGCCTGTTCCAGGTCTTCGACCTCGCCGACGCGAGCTTGAGCTGGCGTCGGTCGGTCACGACGATCCGCGCGGCGCCCGCTTCGCGGAGCGCGGCGGTGAGGCAGAGCCCGATCGTCCCGCCGCCCAGCACGGCGACCGTCGCGCCCCGTACGTCCCCGGCGCGCGCGATCGAGTGGAGAACGCACGCCGTGCTCGATCAGGCAAGCCGTCTTGAAGTCGAGGTCCGCCGGCAGCTTGCGGGCGGCGGTGGCGGGGGCGAGGAAGGCGTGCGCCATGCCGCCGGGCTCGTGGGCTCCGTAGCCGACGAGCCGCTCGCACATGTTCTCCCGGCCGGCGCGGCAGAACCGGCACTGGCGGCAGGACCGCCCGGCTGCAGCACGACGCGGTCGCCGGGCGCCAGGCCGTCGACGTCGGCGCCCGTGGCCTCGATCGTGCCGACCGCCTCGTGCCCGGGCCCACCGGGAACTCGAACCATGCATGGCCGCTCCGGTAGGTGTGCAGGTCCGAGCCGCAGATGCCGGCGTACGCGGTCCTGATCAACACCGACGTCGCGTCCGGCTCGAGCCGCGCCTCGCGCAGCTCGACGGTCTCGATGCCGGTGATCCACGCCTGGGTCGCGGTGAGACCGCTCATGCGCCGGCTCCAAGGTCCACGGCCTCGGGCTGGCGCGTCTCCAGCGAGCGGACGATTGCGTCGCACACGCGGACGGCGGCTGCCGCGTCCTCGGGCGTCACGACGAACGGGGCGTCCGTCGCGAGCGCCCTGAAGAAGTGGCGGAGTGTCTCGTAGTGCATTCCCGTCACGACGTCGTTCGTGACGCGTCCGCCGACCGCTCCGATGTAGCGCGGTCTCGTCGTGTAGATCATGCCGCCGTCGTCGTGCGAGGTCACGCGTCCGACGCCGGCGGTGCCGCTGTACTCGAAGCGCGAGTCGATCGCGTTCGGCCAGTCGTCCAGACGGGACCAGCCGAAGTACAGGTGGCCCACGCCACCGCCCGCCAGCTCGACCGTGCAGAAGATCGCGTCCTCCGGCGCGGCGCCGCCAGTCAGCCCAGCGTCGGCGCGCACGGCGTGCACGCGCGCGATCCGGTCCTGCGTGATCCACTGGATCGCGTCGATGTCGTGGATGCCGAGGTGCAGCGCGGTGTTCGTCGTCGCGCCGACGCGTCGCCCGAGGGCCGCGTACGTGAGCCGGCCGGCCGTGACGTGGACGCAGCTTCCGAGCTCCCCGTCCGCGACCGCACGCGCGACGTCCACGTAGCGCGGGTCGAACCGGAGCGTGTGACCGACGAGCAGGCGCGCGCTGGAGCGGGCGGCGGCGTCGAGGACCGCTTGGGCAGCCTGCCCGTCATGCGCGATCGGCTTCTCGAGCATGACTGACTTGCCGTCGTCGAGCAGCGCGATCGCGATCTCCGCGTGCAGGCGATCGGGCGCCGCGACGACGACGGCCTCGATGTCGCGGCGGCCGATGAGGCCGTCGATCGACGGCACGTGCTCCGCGCCGTGCTGCTCGGCGAGCTTCGCGGCGGCGGGGCCCGGATCGACGACCAGCGCAAGCTCGGCGAACCCGGCCTCGGCCAGCACCCGCGCGTGCAGCCCGCCCATGTAGCCGGCGCCGACGATGGCGGCTCGGAACGAGCGCGTCACCATGTCGTCCAGCCTCCGTCGACGAGGATGTTCTGCCCGGTCACGAAGCCCGACTTGCGCGAGGCGAGGAACAGGGCCGCAGTCTGCAGATCCTCCGGCTCGCCGACGCGACCGACCGGAGCGCCAGCCGCCAGGGCGTCGATCACCTCGGTGGGCACCGGCCGCGCCTGAGTGTCGGGGATCATGCCCGGGCTGAGGGCGTTGACGGTGACTCCTTGGCGGCCGACGGCCACGGCGAGGTGCCGCGTGAGGCCGAGCAGCGCGTGCTTGCTGGCCACGTAGGACGGGATGTCGATGTCGAAGCTGGGATAGCGCGCCGGCTCCGGGGCGAGCGTCGCGTAGAGCGACGTGACGTTGATGACCCGTCCCCAGCCGCGCGCGGTCATCGAGGGGATCAGCAGCTGGCAGAGTCGCAGCGGCGCCTCGACGTTCACGGCCATGACCTCGCGCCACTGCTCGCGGGTCACGTCAGCCCAGCCGTCCTTGCGCGCGTAGCCGGCGTTGTTGACGAGGACGTCCACGTCGCCGGCGAACGCGAGCAGCCGCTGGAGGTCCGCCTCCACGGTGACGTCGCAGGCGGTGCCGCGAATCGCCCCGCCGCCGTCGCCGAGAGCGGCGACCGCCTCGTCCACCTGGGCAGACCGCCGGCCGCAGATCGTCATTTCGGCGCCCGCAGCGAGCAGGGCTGCGGCGATCGCTCGCCCGATGCCCGTCCCGCCGCCCGTGACCAGCGCCCGCAGGCCTGTGAGATCGAAGGCGTCGCTCATCGGCCGGGCCTCGCGCTGCCCGCCGCTGCCATCCGTCTCATGCGTCTCGCCTCCGTATCTCGCTAAGTGAAAACTATTGTCTTGACAGTCGGAACGTATCATCGAATGGCGCCCTGTCAAATCGCGCCGGCGCTTGCAAGGCAGAGGTGGTTCGGATGCCGAGACGAGGCGATTCGCTGGTCGAGTATCGTTTCGGCCCGGTCGCCGTGAGCCCGCCGATGGCAGACAACGACTCCACAAGATCGCCGTCCTACTCGATCCGCGCCGTCGCGCGCGTGTGCGAGATCCTCACGCTGCTCGGCCAGTCGCGCGAGGGCGCGACGCTCGCTGAGGTCGGCAGCGCGACCGGGCTGCCGAAGAGCTCGGCGTTCCGCTACCTCGCCACGCTCGAGGAGCACCGCTACGTCGAGCGCGACGTCGCGCGCGGCGTCTACCGCCTCGGCTTGGCGGTCGTGCCCCTGCACGGTCTCGAGCTCGAGCGGCTCGTCGACGCCGCCCGGCCGCACCTCGAACGTCTGCGCGACGAGCTCGGCGAGACGATCAACCTCGGGCGTCTGGACGGCAGCCGCATCGCGTACCTCGCGATCGTCGAGAGTCGCAACAGCATGCGGCTCGCCGCTCGCCCGGGCGACCGCGACCCGATCCACTCGACGGCGCTCGGGAAGGCGATCGCGGCGCAGCTCGACGAGCGCCGCGTGCGCGCGATCCTCAAGTCCGAGGGGATGGCGCGGCTCACGGACCGCACGATCACCGACGTCGACACCTTCTTCGCCGAGCTGGAGCGCGTCCGCTCCGTCGGCTACGCCGTCGACGATCTCGAGAACGAACCGCACGGGCGCTGCGTCGCCGCGGTGATCCCCGGCGGCCTCAACGTGGCGATCAGCCAGAGCGCACCCGCGCCGCGCCTCGCCATTGAGGACGTGCCCCCGGTCGGCGAAGCGCTCATGCGCACTGCGGCCGCGCTTGCGGCTGAGCTCGACGTGCACGACGCCCTGAGCGTCGCCGCCGCCGTCGAGCGCTGACGCGCGGTCTGCGTCCCCGCAAGCGACCGAGCCTCGGCGGCCGGGTGGCTTGACATCGTCCCTGATCGGGCATACTTTCCATACAGCGAGACTCTGTGTGCCAACACTCGAAACAGGACCGAGATGAAGATTCGTGAGATCCGGGCCACGCCCGTGCTCGTCCCGCTGCGCCGCCCGCTTCTCCACTCCAATGGCACGGAGACCGGGACGGCGCGGACCGTGATCGAGCTGGAGACCGACGAGGGCGTCGTCGGGGTCGGCGAGACGCGAGGCGGCGCCTCCGTGGCGGCGATGGTCGCCGCCTCGCGCGAGCTGTGGGCCGGCGTCGACGTGCTCGAGGCCGCGCGAATCGCGCGCCGCTTCGGCTTCTACCGCGTCACCAGCGAGCAGCTCCACACGGTCGGTGCGATGAAGCTCGCCGGCGCCGGGATCGAGCTCGCCTGCTGGGACGCCGCCGGCAAGCTACTCGGCAAGCGCGTGGGCGATCTGTGGGGCGGCATCGAGCGCGAGCGGATCGACTTCGCCGCCTACGCGTTCTATCGCTATGCGAGCGACGAGCCGGACGCCGGCGAGGCGACGATCGAGCCGGTCGTCGAGCATGCGGCCGAGCTGATCGAGACGCACGGCTTCCGCGACGTGAAGGTCAAGAACGGCGTGCTCGATCCGGAGCAGGAGCTCGCCGACATCCGCCGGCTGCGGTTGGAGCTCGGGTCGCGCATGCGGCACCTGCGGATCGACCCAAACCAGGTGTGGTCCGTCGGCACGGCGGTGCGCTTCCTCACACGCGCGGCCGAGCTGGACATCGAGTTCTGCGAGGACCCGGTGTTCGGGATCGAGGGCATGAGCCGCGTCAACGAGCTCGTGCCGGTGCCGCTCGCCACCAACATGTGCTGCGTCTCGTTCGAGCAGATCCCGGACGTCGTGCGCGCGCGGGCGCTGGACGTGATCCTCGGCGACGTGCACTTCTGGGGCGGGCCGACGGCGGCCTCGAAGCTCGCCGGCATCTGCGACGCGTTCTCGCTCGGCTTCAGCCTCCACAGCGACCGCGAGCTGGGCGTCTCGACCGCCGCGATGCTCCACTTCACCGCCGCGCATCCGCAGATCCGCCACACGATCGACTCGCACCTGCCCGAGCAGGCCGACGACGTGATCACACAGCCGTTCGCGTTCGCGGACGGGACGCTCGCGGTGCCCGAGGGCCCCGGTCTCGGGGTCGAGCTCGACCCCGACAAGGTCGCCAAGTACGCGCGGCTCTACGAGCAGCAGGGGGAGGCGGACGAGTTCCGCAACCCCTGGAAGCCTGACTGGTGGCCGACGCTGCCGCTCTACTGAGATGAGCAGCGTCTCGGAAGCGCCGCTCGCCGGCCGCGCCGCGATCGTGACCGGCGCGGCGCGCAACATCGGCGCGGCGATCGCCGAGCGGCTGGCGGCCGACGGCGCGTCGGTCGTCGTCAACCACCGCTCCGCCGACAGCCGCGACGACGCGGAGGCGGTTGTGCGCCGGATCTCGACCGCCGGCGGGCGGGCCATTGCGGTCGAGGCCGACGTGGGCGACGAGCGCGCGGTGGCGGCGATGGTCGCCACCGCGCGCGAGGCGCTCGGCGACGTCGAGCTGCTCGTCAACAACGCGGCGGCGTCGGTCACCGCCGACCGGCCGTGGGACGAGCTGACGGTGGCCGAGTGGGACCGCGTGCTGCGCGCGAACGTGACCGCCGGCTTCATCGCGGCCCGCGCGCTGCTGCCGTGCTTCTCCGAGCGCGGCGGCTCGATCGTCAACGTCTCGTCGATCCGCGTGCTGACCGGCAAGCCCGGGAACCTCCACTACACGGCGTCGAAGGCCGCGCAGCTCGGCTTCACGCGTGCGCTCGCGCGCGAGTGCGGTCCGCTCGGCGTGCGCGTAAACGCGCTGCTCGTCGGCGCGATCCACACGCCCGACGAGGCGCGCTACGGCGCACAGGACGAGATCGACGCGCGCGTACTGGCCCTGCAGGCGCTCCAACGGCGCGGCATGCCGGCCGACGTCGCCGGGGTGGTGTCGTTCCTGTGCGGGGACGACGCGAGCTTCGTGACCGGCCAGTCGCTCGTGGTCGACGGCGGGTGGGTGCTCCAGTGACCTCCTCGCCCCGCATCGGCGTCGCGAGCGTGATGCAGGAGACGAACGCCTTCGCGGTCGGCGCATTCACCTTGGCGGGCTTCGAGCGCCACGGGCTGCACGTCGGTTCGGCGGCGTACGAGCGGATGCGCGACACCAACACGGAGATCGCCGGGGCGTGCGAGGAGCTGACGGCGCGCGGCGCCGTCGCCGTGCCGCTGCTGCGCGCCTGGGGATTGGCCGGGCCGCCGCTGACGGCCGAGGCGTTCGAGCGGCTCGCGACGCTGCTCGAGGAGCAGCTGCGCGCGGCCGGCGCGCTCGACGGGCTCGTGCTGTCGCTGCACGGGGCGATGTCCGCGGAGGGAACGGAGGCGGCCGACGCGGCGCTCGTTGCATGCGCGCGCGATGTGCTCGGTCCGGACGTGACGATCGGCGTCTGCCTCGACCTCCACGGGAACATCACCGAGGCAATGCTCGCCCCGGCCGACTTCGTGATCGGGTATCGCACCTATCCGCACGTCGACCAGGCCGAGACCGGACGCCGGACCGCACGGCTCGTGCTGGACACGCTGGCGGGCCGGATCGCGCCCGTGACGGTCCTCTCGAAGCGGCCGCTGCTGATCCCGGCCGAGACGAGCGACACCAGCTCGGGGCCCCTCGGCGAGCTGCGTGCGGCCGCCGACGCCGCCGAGCGCGAGGCCGGCGTGCTCGACGCGTCCGTCTTCACCGTGCAGCCGTGGCTCGACGTCGCCGACCTCGGCTTTGCGGCGGTCGTCACGACCGACGGCGACCGCACGGCGGCGCTTGCCGCGGCGGAGCGCCTGGCCGCGCATGCGTGGGAGCTGCGCGGAGCGTTCGACGTGCCGCTGCTCGAGCCCGCCCAGGCGATCGCGCAGGCGCGCCGGCGCGGGCCGACGACCGTGCTGACCCAGTCCTCCGACTCGCCGAGCGCCGGCTCGAGCGGGGACAGCCCGGCGATGGTGCGCGCGCTGCTGGAGCACGGCGACGACCTCGTCGCGTACGTGACCGTCGTAGACGTCCCGGCGGTGGCGGCGTGCCACCGGGCCGGGGTCGGCGCGAGCGTGGAGCTGGAGGTCGGCGCGTCGATCGACACCCGCTTCCACGAGCCGGTCGCCCTCTCCGGCACCGTCGCGTCGCTGCGCGCCGCCGAGCCGCTCGCGCTCGCCGGGCCGGCCTTCACCGGCATGGAGGTGTCGATGGGTCGCGCGGCGGTGGTGCGCGCCGGGTCGCTGCACGTGCTGCTGTCCGAGGAGCCGGCGTGCGCGTTCGACGTGGCGCCGTTCCGGGCGATGGGCCTGGAACCGGCCGACGCGGACGTGCTCGTGACGCGCTCGGCGACCCTGTTCCGGCCCGGCTTCGCGCACGTCATGCGAGGAGAGCCGTTGTTCCTGGACATCCCGGGGCCCAGCACGCCGCGCTTCTCCCAACTCGACTACGTCCGGGCTCCGCGCCCGCTCTACCCCTTGGAGGACCTGTGACGTCTGGCGTCCGCACGGTCGCCGTGCCCCACCGGCTGGATGACAATCGCATCCCGCCCCTGTACGGAGGCGGAGCGCGCATCGACGCGTTCCGCGTCGCCGCCGACCCGGTGTGCGGGCCCGAGGACTGGGTCGGCTCGGTGTGGGAGATCCCGGCGCACTTCGCGGAGGGGACGGGACGCGACGACTGGGGCCTGTCGCACCTGCCGGACGGGCGGCTGCTGCGCGACGTGATCGCCGAGGATCCGGACGGGTGGCTGGGCGCTCCGCTCGCCGCGGCGACCGGCGGGACGCCGAGCGTGCTCGTCAAGCTGCTCGACGCCGGCGAGCGGCTGCCGGTCCACTTCCATCCGACGCGCGAGTTCGCGAGACGGCACCTCGGCTCGCCGTACGGCAAGACCGAGGGCTGGGTGATCATGGACGCCGAGCCGGGCGCGGCGGCGTGGCTCGGGTTCCGGCACGACGTTCCCCTCGGGACGTTGCGCGACTGGGTCGCACGGCAGGACAGCGAGGCGATGCTCGCGGCGATGAACCGGCACGACGTCTCCTCCGGCGACGCGATCTACGTGCCGGCCGGTGTGCCGCATGCGTTCGGCCCCGGGATCCTCCTCTGCGAGCTGCAGGAGCCGACGTCGTTCTCGATCCACATGGAGCACGTGTCCTACGGCATGGACGACGACGTCGCGACGCTGGGCCTCGGCTGGGAGACGGCGCTCGAGGGCGTCGAGACGCGGGCGATGGCCGACGAGGTGGACGGGATGTGGAGCACCGCGTGGGCGGTGCGCGGCGGCCCGGGCGGTCGCGCCGAGCACCTGTTCCCGCGCGAGGCGCTGCCGTTCTTCGACGCGCAGCGGCTGCAGGTGCGCGGGGAGCTGGAGCTGGGGCCGGCGTCCTTCGCCGTGCTCGTGGTGCTGCGGGGCGAAGGGCGCCTGCTCGCCGAGGGCGGACAGCGCGAGGTGGCTGCCGGCGAGACGTGGGTCGTGCCACATGGGGCCGGGGCCGTGCGCCTCGCCGGCGAGCTCGACGCGCTGCTGTGCCTTCCGCCGCAGGTGTGAGGGCGCTCAGGCGCGAGCGGCGTGGCGGCGCGGCGACAGCCCGGTGAACGGGACGCGCGCGTGGAAGACGGAGCCGGCGAGCGGCTGGGCGAGGAGCGCGTCGGCGTCCAGTCCCTCGCGCGCGCTCGTGACGTAGAGCGTGCGGAGGTCCGGGCCGCCGAAGACGCAGCTGCTCGTGTTCGAGACGGGGCAGGCGACGATCGCCGTCAGCTCGCCCGCGGGTGAGTAGCGGCGCACCTCGCCGGCGCCCCAGATCGCGACCCACACGCCGCCGTCCGCATCGACCGTCAGACCATCCGGCAGCCCGTCGTCGTCGCTGAGCTCGACGAACGGCTCGTGAGTGCCGGGCCGGCCGCGCTGGGCGTCGAATGCGAAGCGCCGGACGCACCGCGCGTGACTCTCCGCGAGGTACATCGTCGCGCCGTCGGGGCTCCAGTCGAAGCCGTTCGGGAACGTCAGCCCGTCGAGCACGCGACGCGGTGCGTCGGCGGCGAGCACGTGCAGCGAGCCGGGTGCTGGCGGCGGCTGGGTGCCGACCACGCCGACCCAGAGGCGACCGCGTGGATCGCACTTGGCGTCGTTCACGCGCGCCGATCGGCCGGCGAGTCCGAGGTCGGCGATCCGCCGAACGCGACCGTCGCGGATCGTCGCGATGCCGCCGTCGAGCGCCGCGGTGAGCCCTCCGCCGGCTCGGAGCACGACTCCGCCGAGGCATCTCCCGAGCTGCTGCGCGTGCATGGTGCGTCCGTCGCGGTCGGCGGCGAACAGCCGCCCGCGAGCGAGGTCGGTCCACCACAGGCGGCCGGCCGCCTCGTCCCACAGCGGCGACTCGCCGACCGTCGCGTGGGCCCGGGCGAACAGGGCCACCTGATAACTATTTTGCTCAGCAAAACGCATCGTCTTGTAGAGCGAGGCTAGCTCATGTAGCCTCGTTGCGCGCTGCGCTGATTGGGGCGCGCCGCGGTGCGCCGCCGATGGCGCGATGACCAAGGAGATCGGAGACAGCGTGAGCTCAGCGACGCAGCAGCGGACCGACGGACGTGACCTCGAAGTGGTGGATCGCCTTGGGCAGCTCGGCTCCGCGCTGGTCTGCGATTGCCTGGACCGTCTCGGCGTCGCAGACGCGGTGATGGACGCTCGCATCGGCCCGCTCTCGCCGCAATTCCGCGTCGCTGGGTATGCGGCGACGGTTCGCGTCGTCGCGGTGGAGGCGCCGCCCGCCGACTTCGACGATGCCTACAAGTTGGAGATCGCGGCCGTCGACGCGCTGCAGCCGGGCGACGTGATGGTCGTCTCAGAGAGCGACGGAGCCGCCTTTTGGGGCGAGCTGCTCGCCTCGGCCTCGCGCTTCCGCGGCGCCGCCGGCGTGGTCGCCGACTCGTGCGCTCGCGACGCGAGAGCGCTGGTCGAGATGGACTTCCCCTCGTTTGTCCGCGGGCTCGACCCGCGCGACAGCTACGGGCGGCTCGACGTCGACGCGATCGCCGTCCCGATCAACTGCGGCGGCGTCACGGTGCAGCCGTGCGACTGCGTGGTCGCGGACGTCGACGGGACGGTCGTCATACCCGGCGACCTCGTCTTGCAGGTCCGGGAGATGGCGGAGGAGAAGCGGGCGCGGGAGGCGGCGATGCGCGGGGAGCTGCGCGAGGGGCTCTCGATTCGCGAGGCGTTCGCGAAGTACAAGGTGCTGTGAGGTGACGCGGACGCGAGATCGAGGCGCGCTCATCGCGATCGGCGAGGGACTCGGTGAGCTGTCGCTCGGAGCGCCGGGCATGAGCTCGGTGACGCTCGGGAGCGGAGGCGACGCGGCGAACGTCGGCGTGATGGCCGCACGCCTCAGCGCGACCGTGCGTCTGGCCGGGCGCGTGGGCGACGACGGGCTGGGCCGGTGGCTGCTCGCGTCCTGGCGCGGCAACGGCATCGACGTCGGCGGCGTGCGCGTCGACGCCAGCGCGGCGACGGGGCTCTACGTCAACGAGCCGACGCAGGACGGCCATCGCTTCACGTACTGGCGCGCCGGCTCGGCCGGCAGCCGCCTCGAGCCCGGCGACCTGTCGCCGGACCTCTTCGACGGCGTGGGCATGCTCGTGATGACGGGCGTGACGCTCGCCGTCTCACGCTCTTGCGCCCGCACGGCTGCGCACGCGGTGGCGGCCGCGCGCGCGGCCGACGGGCGTGTGGCATGCGTGCTCAACCACCGTCCGGCGCTCGGCGGCGACGTCGCCGAGCTGGCGGAGCTGGCGCGCGCCAGCGACGTGCTGATCGGCTCCCGCGAGGACGCGCAGGCCGTGTTCGGCACGAGCGAGCCGGCGGCGCTGCGCGAGCTGCTGGCGGACGGCCCGGACGAGCTGGTCGTGACGGACGGCGCGGATGCCGCCGTGGCGTTCCACGGCGACCGGGCGTGGCGGCAGCCGGTGCCCGCGGTCGAGGTGCGCAACGCGGGCGGGGCGGGCGATGCGCTCGCGGGCGCGTACCTGGCGGCGCGGCTGCGCGGTGAGGACGTCGCGCGCAGCCTCGCGTGGGGCATTGCGGCGGCAAGCCTGAGCGTCGGCCGCGACGGCTGCGCGTCCGGCTACCCGAGCGCGGAGGAGGTCGCCGCGCTGCTGCCCGGGCTGCCGGCGGCGGAGCCGCTCGACGCGGGAACGCGCGCATGAGCGACGCGATCGAGCGGATAGCCGCCCAGCGCATCATCCCGGTGCTGCGCACCGCTGACGTCGAGGACGCTGTGGCGACCGCGCGCGCCTGCGCGTCGGCGGGCATGCGTGTGGTCGAGCTGACGCGCACGACGCCGGATGTCGAGCGCGCGCTCGAGCAACTGCGCGACGACGGCCTCGTGCTCGGTCTCGGGACCGTCACGCACCGTGACCAGGTACGCGCCGCTGCGCGCGCCGGCGCGCGTTTTGTCATTTCGTTCGCGGCGCCGGCTGGCATGGTGGAGGTCGCGCACGAGCTCGGTCTCGCGGCGATCCCGGGTGCGTTGACGCCGGGCGAGATCGCGGCTTGCGTGGACGATGGAGCCGATGCGGTGAAGCTGTTCCCGGCGCGCGAGGTGTCGCCTGCGTATTTGGGCGATCTGCGGGCTGTGTTGCCCGATTTGCGTGTGGCGGCGACTGGTGGGCTGCGGGCGAGTGCCGAGAGTGCTGGCGCGTGGCTCGCGGCGGGAGCGATCGCGGTTGGCATCGGGAGCGAGCTCGGCACCGTCGCCGGCCATGGTGCGGCGGAGGTGCGCCGGCGTGCGAGAGCTGCGCTCGATCTCGCGAGACGAGATCAGGGAATCCCAGCTCCACCCGGTCTGCGCAATGCCGACGCTAGCTGTTTCATCTAGCAAAATAAAATGTCTTGCCTAGTGAGTTCAAATTGTGTAGCCTGCGGAGTAGTGACACGAGCTTCGTCATCGGAGCTCAAACGACAGGAGGAGCAGGTGTACAGAGAGAGGTCAAAGTGGCGACTGTGGGGCGCCAGCGTCGTCTGCGTGCTCGTCGCGGCACTGCTGGTCGTGGGCTGTGGCTCGTCCGACGAGTCGTCTCAGAGCACGGCCGGAGGTGGAACGGAGACGACCGCCGACGCGAAGCTGAAGTCGATCCTGTTGGTCAACCCGTTGCCGGACAATCCGCAGTGGCGGCTCCTCGGCGACGAGATCAAGAACGCGGGCGAGAAGCTCGGGATCGAGGTGACGGAGAGCGCTCCGACGAAGGCAGCCGACGCGACCCAGATGATCGAGCTGATCCAGCAGGGCATCGCCAACAAGGTCGGTGCGATCATCACCTATCCGGCTAGCCCGGCGTTCAAGCCGATCCTGAAGCAGGCCGAGGATGCCGGCATCGTGACCGCGACGCTCTGGGGCGGAGGTGCCTCGGCAACCGGGCTGACGAACGTCGGCGCCGACTTCACGGACATGGGCAAGGTGTACGTCGATGCCCTTGTGGACCGCTCCGGGCCGCAAAAGGTCGGACTCATCGCCTACGACCCGACCGGTACCGGCAAGGCCTGGATGGACGGGTTCGAGGCTGCCGCCGCGGACGCCGGCAACATCACGGTGGAGGGCGTCGTCTACACCGCCGACGACCCCGCGAGAGCGCTCTCACAGGCCAACGCCCTGCTTGCCGCGCATCCGGACATCAACGTCGTGGCGTCGCACATGGGCACCGCCACCACTCCCACGGTCTCCGCGATCAAGGGGAAGGGGCTCAAGGGCAGAGTGATCATGCTCGCCAACGGCGCAGTGGCCGGTGGGCTCGAGGGCGCGAGAGAAGGGGTCGTGGAGAAGTTCCTGCTCCAGGACCTCGCCGGCGCGTCGCGCTCAGTGGTCCAGGCCGTCGCCGACATCGCCGCCGGCAAGGACGTCCCGGCGCAGATCGACGTCCCCGGGACGATGGTCGGACTGGACGATTACGAGGAGTACTCGGCCAGAGGATGGTCGTGACGACGCTCACTGCAAGCGAGATGGGCGCCCCGGAGATCTCCGGGGCGCCTGCGCTCGAGCTGTGCGGGATCCAGAAGTCCTTCGGCCAGGTCCGCGCGCTGCACCACGCGGACTTCGCGGCCTATCGAGGCGAGGTCCACGCCATCGTGGGCGACAACGGCGCGGGCAAGTCGACCATGCTCAAGGTGGTGGCGGGGATCCACGCCGCCGACGCCGGCGAGATTCTGATCGACGGCGAGTCGGTGTCCTTGCGCGGCAACGCGGCGGAGGCACACGACCGCGGCATCGCCGTCGTGTACCAGGACCTGGCACTCGTCGAGTGCCTCGACATCGCCACCAACATGGCGTTGGGGAACCTCCCTCGCCGCGGACGGCTGCTGCTGGACCGCAAGCGCATGGAGCGAGACGCCCAGGCGGCGCTCGAGGAGCTCAGAATCCGCGTGGGCACGGTGGACACGTCGGTCGGGCTCCTCTCCGGTGGCGAGCGACAGATCGTCGCGATCGCGCGTGCGGTTCGACAGGACACGCCGATCGTGCTGCTCGACGAGCCGACGGCGGCGCTGGGCGTGCGCGAGACGGCTCATGTCGGCGGGATCCTCCGCGAGCTGCGCCGACGGCGGAAGGCGGTGATCTGCATCAGTCACGACCTGGAGTTCGTGTTCGAGCACGCCGACCGGGTGACGGTGATGCGGCTCGGCCGCACGGCGGGCAGCCTCGAGCTCGCCAGAACGACCAAGGACGAGATCGTCGGACTCATCACCGGAACGATCTCCACAACCAGATCGGGCGACGGCGCCGAGGTTCAGTCATGAGCGACACGATCGACGTCACCTCCGCCCCGCGCGGCGGGCGACGAGCGATCTCAGAGCTGAAGGCCCGAGCCGGGTCTCTCTTCCTGCATCAGGAGACGACGCTGGTAGCGGTGATCGTGCTGATCGGGATCCTCACTGCGCTTCGCAACCCGGACTTCGCCAGCTCCGAGAACCTCACCGAGGTCGGCCGGGCGACCGTGCTCTACTTCGTGATCGCCTGCGGAGCCGGGCTCTTGATGATCGGAGGCGGGCTGGACTTCTCCGCCGGCTCCGTCTTCACCCTCGGCGGCATCGCCGTCGCGTGGCTGCTCGTCCACGACGTGCCCTGGCCGGCCGCCGTCGTGTTGGCGATCGGCGTCGGGGTCCTCGTCGGATTCATCAACAACGCCGTCATCGTCTATCTCCATGTGCCGCCCATCATCGCGACGCTCGGCACCTTCTTCATCCTCAGCGGCCTCACCGTCCTGATCACGGGCGGTACGGACATCCTTCCGCTCCCCGACGCGTTCCAGGAGCTCGGTCAAGGCGACGTCGCCGGCGTGCCCAACATCATCCTGTACGCGGTCGTCATCGGCCTGGCGTTCTGGTTCATGCTGGAGAAGACCCGCTTCGGCGTGAACGTGCGGGCCCTCGGAGGCAACCGGGAGGCGGCCATCGGCAACGGCCTTCGCGTCGGGCGCCTGGACTTCGCGCTCTACATGCTCGCCGGCGGAGCCGCTGCGTTCGCAGGCATCATCTACACCGCCCGGGTCGGCAGCGGACAGGTCGGAGCGGGCGGGGCGAACCTGACCCTCCAGGTCTTCACCGCTGCACTCATCGGCGGCACGAGCCTGTTCGGCGGACTCGGCAAGATCACGGGGATCGCGCTCGGGGCGATCCTGTTGTCAGAGATCGACAACGCGCTGGTCCTCGCCCGGATCGACCCCCAGTACAACACCATCATCGTGGGGACGATCCTGATCATCGCGGTGGCGGCGGACCATCTGCGGCGCAGCCGCCTGTACCGACGATGACGGCCATGAGAGATGGCGCGGTGGATGGGTCGGGCGGCGACCCATCCGCCGCGCTGCTGCTCACATTCGACTTCGACGCCGAGTCGTCATGGCTGCAGCCTGGCGTCGAGCCGGCTGCTCAGGACCTGACGCAGCTGTCGTGGGGCGCCTTCGGAGGGCGGCGGGGAATCCATCGCATCCTCGCGATGCTCGCGGAGCTGGAACTGCCGGCGACGTTCTTCGTGCCCGGCTGGACCGTCGACGCCTATCCGGACCGCGTGAAGGAGATCCACGCCGCCGGCCACGAGGTCGGCCACCACGGCTATCACCACGTCCCGCCCATCTCGCTCAGCGCGGCGGAGCAGCGCGAGGACCTCCTGCGCGGCGTCGAGGCGATCGAGCGCTGCACCGGCGAGCGCCCGCTCGGCTACCGCTCGCCGTCGTGGCAGCTGGCGCCGCCGACGCTGGAGCTGCTCGTGGAGCACGGCTTCGCCTACGACAGCAGCTGCATGGGCGACGACCGGCCCTACGTCGAGCGCCACGGCGAGCTGGAGATCCTCGAGCTGCCCGTCCACTGGACGCTCGACGACTTCCCGCAGCTCTCCTGGTTCCCGCACCTCAGCGGTCCGCTGCGCGACCCCGGCGACGTGATGGTCACGTGGCGGCGCGAGGTCGACGCCGCGATCGCGGAGCAGCGCCCGCTCGTGCTGACCTGTCACCCGGAGACGATCGGCCGCGCCGGCCCGATGGCGGCGTTCACGGACTTCGTGCGGGAGCTGCGCGACGAGGGGCGCGTGCGCTTCGCCCGCTGCATCGATCTCGCGCGCGGCCCCGAGGGCCAAGCGTGTCTCAGCAGATGACGACGCGGATGAGCTCGCAGGCGGCGCGCGCGTTCGTCGCTCGCCGGCCGCACAACCTCTTGATCGGCGGCGAGCGCCTGCCGGCTGCGGGCGGGCGGACGTTCGCGACGATCGACCCCGCGACCGGCGAGCCGATCACCGAGGTCGCCCAGGCAGGGCCCGAGGACGTCGACCGGGCCGTGAGGGCCGCTCGCGCCGCGCTCGATGGACCGCTGCGCACGCTCTCGGCGGCGGAGCGCGCCGGGCTGATGTACGACCTGGCCGAGCTGATCGAGGCCAACGGCGACGAGCTCGCCGAGCTCGAGTCGCTCGACAACGGCAAGCCGCTCGCGGCCGCGAGCGGCGACGTCGCCGCCGCGGTCGCGCACCTGCGCTACTACTCCGGCTGGCCGACGAAGATCGAGGGCGCGACGATCCCGGTCGCCGCGAACGACGTGCTCTGCTACACGCTGCGCGAGCCGGTCGGCGTCTGCGCGCAGATCGTCCCGTGGAACTACCCGCTGGTGATGGCGGCGTGGAAGATCGCCCCTGCTCTGGCCGCCGGCTGTCCGGTGATCCTCAAGCTGGCCGAGCAGACCCCGCTCACCGGACTGCGCCTCGGCGAGCTGGCGCTCGAGGCCGGCTTCCCGCCCGGTGCGGTCAACGTGCTCACCGGCGACGGCAGCGCCGGCGCGGCGCTCGTCGACCACCCCGGGGTCGACAAGGTCGCGTTCACCGGGTCGACCGCCGTCGGCCGCGAGATCGCCGCCAAGTGCGGCCTGGCGATGAAGCGGGTGACGCTCGAGCTCGGCGGCAAGAGCCCGAACATCATCCTGCCCGACGCTGACCTCGACGCCGCGGTCGCAGGCTCCTTCCTCGGGATCTACGCCAACTCCGGACAGGCGTGCAACGCCGCCTCGCGGCTGCTCGTCCACGCCGACCTGTTCGACGAGGTGGTCGAGCGCATGGCCGCCTTCGCCTCCGCCGCGCGGGTCGGCCCCGGGCTCGATCCGACGTCGCAGTTCGGGCCGGTCGTGTCCTCCGATCAGCTCGGTCGGGTTAGCGCGTACATCGAGTCAGGGCTCGCCGAGGGCGCCGAGGCGGTCGCCGGTGGGGTGCCGGAGCGAGGCGATGGCGGGTACTTCGTCAAGCCGACCTTGTTCACCGGGGTCGGCGACGACATGCGCATCGCGCGTGAGGAGGTCTTCGGTCCGGTGCTGGTCGCGCAGCCGTTTTCGGACCTCGAGGAGGTCGCGCGGCGGGCCAACGACTCGGACTACGGCCTCGCGGCGGGCCTGTGGACGCGCGACATCTCCAACGCCCACAAGCTCGCCGCGCTGCTGAAGGCCGGCTCCGTCTACATCAATAACTGGGGCGCCGGCGACCCGTCGGCGCCCTTTGGCGGCTACAAGGCGTCGGGGATCGGCCGCGAGAAGGGGCGCCAGAACCTCGACGCCTACTTGGAGACCAAGTCGGTCTTCGTCCAGCTCTAGCAATGCGCATCGGCGTCGCCAGCATCTTCCAGGAGACCAACACGTTCGCAGCGACGCGGACGACGATCGAGGACTTCGAGGCGGAGGGCCTCCTCACAGGGGACGACGTGCTGTCGCTCGCCGGCTCGAACACCGAGGTCGGCGGTGCGATCGAGCTGCTGCGGCGCCGCGGCGCCGCGGTCGCGCCGCTCGTCAAAGCGCGAGCGTCGTCGGGCGGGCCTGTCACCGCGATCACGCTCGCGGAACTCGCGCGGCTGCTCGCGGAGCGCATTCACGATGCCGGGGCGCTCGACGGGATCGTCCTGTCGCTCCATGGCGCGCTCGTGGGAGAGGACGGCGAGTCCGGGGACCTTCACGTGCTGCGCGCGGCGCGCGAGGCGGCAGGTCCGGGCGTGCCGATCGGCGTCTGCCTGGATCTCCACGCCAACGTCACCGACGCGTTGGTTGCGGAGAGCGCGTTCGTCATCGGCTACCGCACGTATCCCCACGTGGACCAGGCGTCGACCGGCGCTCGCGCCGTCGACCTGCTGCTCGCCGAGCTGACGCGGCAGGCGAAGCCGGTGACGCGCCTGGCGAAGCGGGCGATGCTCGTCCCGCCGGAGGCCCAGGGCGCGGACGGTCCCCTGGGCCGGCTGCGCCGCCACGCGGACTCCCTCACCGGCGCAGGGGTGCTCGACGTCAGCCTCTTTCCCGTGCAGCCGTGGCTGGACGTCCCCGAGCTGGGGTTCGGCGTGACGGTGACCATGGACGCCGCTCCCGCGGAGGCGGCGGAGATCGCCGAGCGCCTGGCCGCCGACGCGTGGCGGATGCGCGAGGACTTCGGGGTCGAGCTGGTCGCGCCGGCGGCGGCGATCGAGCGCGTCCGCTCGGCGAGGCGCCGACCTGTGGTGCTCACGGAGTCCGCGGACGCCCCGACCGCCGGTGCGGCCGGGGACAGCCCGGCGATGGCCCGCGCATTCCTCGAGCACGGGCCCGATCTGTGGGCGTACATGACCGTCGTCGACCCGCCGACCGTCGCTCGCATGTACGAGGCGGGTCAGGACGCCGTCGTACGACTCTCGATCGGAAGCGGCGTCGACGGGCGCTTCCACGATCCGGTCGAGGTGACCGGGCGCGTGGCCGCGATCGGCGACGCGCCGTACCGCCTGACCGGCCCCGTGTTCACCGGACGGGAGGTCGCAATGGGGCGTCACGCGCGTCTCGACGCCGGCAGGCTCTCGGTCCTCGTCACGGAGCGACCCGCCTTCACGCTCGACCCCGGGGCCTTCGAGCACGTGGGCCTCGCCCCCGAAGCCGCCGACGCGATCGTCGTCCGCTCGGCGAACCTCTTTCGCGCCGGCTGGGGGTCGCTCGCCGACGGCGCGATCGTCCTCGACCTCCCGGGCGCGAGCACGCCGCGCCTCGACGCGCTCGAGTTCACCCGAATCCCTCGACCCATGTACCCGATCGATGAGTGAGATGAGAACGCTGGCATCCCAACCGCACAGGCTCGGACCCAACCAGGTGCCCCTCTACTACGAAGGCGGCGAGCGCATTAACCGCTTCCGCGGGATCGACGGGGCGACCGGCCCGGAGGACTGGGTCGGCTCGGTCTCCGCCGTCCGCCCGGCGATCCTTCCCGCCGGCG
This sequence comes from uncultured Actinomycetes bacterium, assembly GCA_963770165.1. GTDB lineage: Bacteria > Actinomycetota > Thermoleophilia > Solirubrobacterales > Solirubrobacteraceae > Conexibacter. The sequence continues at coordinate 69,861 of CAVYOK010000010.1, read as the reverse complement.
CGGATCCGACCACCGGTGTCTCCCGCCTGGAGGACGGCACCAACCTGCGCGACGCGATCGCGGCCGACGCCGCCGCATGGCTCGGAGCCGACCTCGCCGCCGAGTTTGGCGACGAGCCGGGACTGCTGGTGAAGCTGCTCGACGCCGGCGGGCGGCTGCCGGTCCACTGCCATCCGACGCGCGCGCTCGCGCGCGAGAAGCTCGGCTCGCGGTTCGGCAAGACCGAGGGCTGGGTGATCATGGAGGCCGAGCCCGGAGCGACGATCTGGCTGGGCTTCAACCGCGACGTCGGGCTGGCGGAGCTGCGCAGCTGGGTCGATCGCCAGGACGTCGAGGCGATGTTCGCGGCCATGCAGCGGATGGAGGCGCGCGCAAGCGACGTCTTCTACGTCCCGGCGGGCGTGCCGCATTCGATCGGCGCCGGGATCATGCTGGCCGAGCTGCAGGAGCCGACGTCGTTCTCGATCTGCGCCGAGTACGAGGCGTACGGGCTCAACGAGGCGCAGGCCACGCTGAAGCTCGGTTGGGACGACGCGCTTCCCTGCTTCGACCTGCGCGCCTACAGCGGCGAGCGCCTGCAGCGGCTTCGTCCCCAACCGGAGCCGGTGCCCGCGGTCGGCGACGCGGAGATGTGGCGGCTCTTCCCCGCGGAGGCGGATCCCTTCTTCCAGGCCTACCGCGCGCGCGTAGCCGGAGCGGCAGAGCTCGGCGAGCCCCGCTTTCGCATCCTCGTGATCGAGTCCGGCGAGGGCAGCCTCGTCGTCGATGCGGCGACGGTCCCGGTGCATGCCGGGGAGACGTGGCTCATCCCACACGCTGCGGGGCGGCTGCGTGCCGGCGGCGAGTTCGAGCTGCTCATCTGCGATCCACCGCAGGTCGCTCCGGCGGCCGGCGGTCAGACCGAGGAGGTGACGGCATGAGAGCCGTCGTCATCGAAGCGCCCGGGCGCATCGCCGTCCAATCGGTTCCCGACCCCGAACCGGGCCTCAACGACGTGATCGTGCGCGTGGGGGCGTGCGGACTGTGCGGAAGCGATCTGCGGATCCTCGACGGCAAGAGCCCGGCGGTCATCTTCCCCGTCGTCCCCGGCCACGAGTTCGCCGGCGAGGTCGTGGAGGTCGGGGCCGACGTGCGCGACGTCCGGGTCGGCGACCGCGTCGCGGCGGATCCGTCGATCCCCTGCATGCGCTGTGCGCCATGCCGGCGCGGACAGCGGAACCTCTGCCGCAACTTCGGCGTGATCGGCGCGACGACTGCTGGGGCGTTCGCCGAGTACGTGCGCGTCCCGGGCCAGAACGTCTTCCTGCTGCCGGACGCGCTCGACTACTCGCTCGCGGCCCTCGCCGAGCCGTTCGCCTGCGTCGTCCACGGCATCGAGCGCGTCGCGCCGTCCCCGGGCGACGCGCTGCTGATCCTCGGCGCCGGCGCGATCGGGCTGATGCTGCTCCGGGTCGCCCTGCGCAGCGGCGCAGCGACGGTAGCCGTCGCCGAGCCGCACGCCGATCGTCGACAGGCGGCCGTGCGCTTCGGGGCTACGAGCGTCCATGCGAGCGCGGCGGAGGCGTGTGGCGAGCGGAGCGACGGCTTCGACTGCGTCATCGACGCGACCGGCGTGCCCGCCGCGATCGAGGATGGATTCAGAGCGGTGACGGCCGGGGGAACGCTGCTGCTGTTCGGCGTGGCGTCCGCGGACCAGGTCGTCTCGTTGTCCCCGTATCGCATCTACCGCGACGAGATCCGCGTCCTGGGCTCGATGTCGGTGGCCCACGCCATGCCGGCGGCCATCGCGCTCCTGGCCTCCGGGGCCGTCGAGCTCGACGGGATCGTCACGCACACCTTCGGACTCGACGGGTTTGAGGACGTCGTCTCGCTGCTGCGCAGCGGCACGACGCTCAAGGCGCAGGCGATTCCCGGTCAGACCGGCCTCGCAAGCCGTCCGTGGCCGTGAGCCTAGAAAGAGCTGTCCATAGAACGACGACGACCGCCGCCGTGCTGCGCCGCAGCGGCGCGGAGCGTCCGTACGCGTCCTCGCGGCCGCTGGAGCTCGTGGAGCTCGAGCTGGCCTCGCCGCGCGAGCGCGAGCTGCTCGTGCGCGTCGACGCGGCCGGGTTGTGCCACTCGGACCTGTCGGTTGTGGACGGCTCGCGTCCGCGGCCGTTGCCGATGGCGCTCGGCCACGAGGCGACGGGCATCGTGGAGGCGGTTGGGGAGGCAGTCGGCGACGTGCAGCCCGGCGACCGCGTCGTGATGGCGTTCCTGCCGGCGTGCGGGACGTGCGTCGCGTGCCAGTCAGGCACGCCCTCGCGCTGCGTCGCCGGCAGCGCCGCGAACGCCGCCGGCGACCTGCTCGACGGCGGGCGGCGCCTCGCTGACGGCGTCGGCACGGTCGCGCACCACCTCGGCGTCTCCGGCTTCGCGACGCGCGCGGTGGTCGACCGCCGCTCCGCCGTCGTCGTGGACGCGGACATCCCGGCGCAGGTCGCGGCGCTGTTCGGCTGTGCCGTGCTGACCGGCGTCGGCGCGGCGCTCAACACCGCAAGCGTACGGGCCGGCGAGGCGGTGCTGGTGGTCGGCCTCGGCGGCGTCGGCCTCGCGGCTGTGCTCGGCGCGCTCGTCGCCGGCGCGCAGCCGGTGATCGCGGTCGACCCGTTCGCGGCGAAGCGCACGCTCGCGCTGGAGCTGGGAGCGACGGCGGCGGCGTCGCCCGACGAGGCGGCCGCGGCGATTGACGCGTATTGCCCCGGTGGCGCAGCCGTCGCGCTGGAGGCGGTCGGCAGCGCGAAGGCGCTCGCGCAGGCCTACGCGCTGACGGCGCCGGGCGGGCGCACCGTCTCGATCGGGCTGCCGCATCCGCAGGCGCAGGTGCGCGTGCCGGCCCTCTCGCTCGTCGCCGAGTCGCGCACGCTGGCCGGCAGCTACATGGGCGGCGCGGTTGCGCAGCGCGACATCCCGCGCTTCATCGCGCTGTGGCGCGCCGGCCGGCTGCCGGTCGAGCGCCTGCTCAGCTCCACGCGGCCGCTGTCGGAGATCAACGAGGCGCTCGACGAGCTGGCCGAGGGCCGCTCCGTGCGTCAGGTGCTGCTGCCATGACGGCCCTCGCGCAGGCGCCCGCGCACGAGCTGCACGTCGATGGCGCCTGGCGCCCGGCCGCCGCGGGCGCGACGCGTGATTCGACGCGCTCGGCGTACAGGCGGACGAGCTGGCCGAGCTGGCTGGGAGATTGCGTGAGGACGCGGCCGCGTTCGAGATCCGGTGGCGAGAGGCGGGCGAGCTGCGAAAGCGTCCGGTCGAGGGCTCGAAGGTCGACGCGGCACCTGAGAAGCACCTAGCCTGACCCGTCCAGACGTTGCTCTCGAACCTGCCTCCGTCTGGGGCGCCCCGCGAGGGGGCGCCCGGGAGGACAGCGCGGCGACGTACTGCGAATGCTGCGAGCTGTCCGTCCGTGGACGTGTATCGGTCTTGTGCGCGGCTCTTAATGCCCGCATTGCCCCCGTCACGACGGCACATCCCGCATCTCAACGAAGCAGTAGCCCTGGTCGGGAAATGCGTACAAACCCACCTGATAGATGGACCTGCGATGCGTCAGCGGGCGTTGGTGGCTGCGGAGGAGCCGCGTCCGTCGTGTGCGGCGACGATGTAGACGGCGTCGTCTTGCTCGTCGTGGAGGTAGATGAGGATCAGCCAGGGCCAGGGGCCGATGAGGAAGCGGGTGCTTTCCCAGGCGCCGGTCAGCGCGCGGCCGGCGAGCGGGAAGCGTTCGAGGATGCGCAGTGAGGTCTGGACGCGTCGGGGGGCGTTGGCGGGCAGGCCGAGCGTCTCGATCAGCTCGCCGAGGTCGGCGACTGCGCGCGGCGTGACGATGACGCGGGGCAACGGCTATGCGAGGTCGTCGAGCGAGATGCCGTCGCCGCGCCGGGCCTGCGCGATGCCTTCTTGTGTGCGCTCGTAGGCGCCGGGGATGCCGTCGAGGAGTTGCACGATGTGTGCGGCGTCGGGGTCGGCGCCGTCGAGGGCGGTCGACAGGAGGGACTTGGCGAGCGTGCCCTCTTGGAGGTGCATCCGCTCGGCGAGCCGCGAGAGCTTCTCGGAGTACTCGGGGTCGAGCGAGAGATTGATTCGGCTAGCCATGGACCCCCACCCTACACGGATCGTAACGTTCTGTACAGGGGCTCGGCATCAGACCAACTCCCGCACCGCCACGAACCGATACCCGGTCGCGGGATGGTGTTCAGAACCCGCCCCCGCTATGAAACAAGCTCTTCCTCTAGAAAGGTCGATTGGAGGGGCCTGCGGTACAAGGTTCGCGGCGGTGCGGCGGACTCCATTGGGTCAGTCCTGTACGGCGGCCCTGCCCGCACGTTGGTGAGTTGGGTGCTGACGCCTGGGCCGCGTCGCGCTGGATGCTTGGCACGCTGCCGCGTCCTCAGGTGATCTCCCGCAGCCGCCCGTTCTCGACTTTGTAGACGAAGCCGCGCACGCGGTCGCGATGCGGGATGAACGGGCTTGCTTGGATGCGGGCGATCGACTGGCGCACGTCGGCGTCGAGATCGGCGAAGGCCTCGGGTGCCCATGCGGGCTTGATGCCGGTTCCGCGCTCGATCCGCGCGCGCAGCTCGTCGTCGGTGAACGTGAGCATTCCGCAGTCCGTGTGGTGGATCAGCACGATCTCCTCGGTGCCGAGCAGCGTCTGGGAGATCGTCAGTGAGCGGATCACGTCGTCGGTCACGACGCCACCGGCGTTGCGGATCACGTGCGCGTCGCCCTCCTCGAGCCCGAGCATGCGTGCGGGATCGAGCCGGGCGTCCATGCAGGCGACTACTGCCACCTTGCGCGCGGGCGGGAGCGGCAGGTCGCCCTTCGCGAAGCTGTCCGCGTAGGTTCTGTTGCTCTCGATCAGTTCGTCGGTGACGCTCATCGTGTCCTCCTAGCGTGTGTCGTCGATTCCGTTCGAGGTCGATCCCAAGAGAATTCCTATAGAGAGACGGCGCCGCCACCTCGCGGTTACACGGCGACCAAGGCCCGACCGCAACTGCGGGTTGGCTTACGACGGGCCATGCGCTGGTTTCCGGGTGTGCCGAGCCGTCTGACGCGTGCGACGAGGACCATGTGCCGGCAGGGAGGCGTACGTGTTCGAGGGCCCGCGATCGGGGGCCGCTGCATGTGCTTGGGCTCGGTCCCGACCGCGCCAGGCTCGGCTGGCGGTTGCGCGCTTGTCGACGAGGCTGGGCATGCTCCACCCTGAGCGGCGCGAGGGCCTTCGTGCGGGCGCTGCATGGACCACGACCATCGGGAGGAGTCAGCGATGAACTATCGGCTGGCCTACGCGATTGGGTTTCATCCCTGGGAGGGCCTGGCGGAGCATCCTCCCTTCGCAGATAAGCTCTTGGGGCTGGTCGCGCGCGAGGAGGACGGGCGCGAGCCGCCCTACGGCCCGGCACTCGATCTGGGCACTGGCAGCGCCGTCTGGGGCGTGCGGCTCGCGCAGCGCGGCTGGCGGGTAACCGGCGTGGACATCGTGCCGAAGGCGCTGCGGCGCGCCCGCGAGCGGGTCGAAGAGGCGGGCGTCGAGGTACGCCTGGTTCAGGGCGACGTGACGGCCTTGCGGCAAGCGGACGTCGGCTCGGGCTTCAGGCTCGTGCTCGACACCGGGACCTTCCATGGCCTGGCCGACGCCCAGCGGGAGGCGATGGGTCGCGAGGTGACCGCAGTCTGCGCCGAGGACGCCACGCTGCTGCTTGACTGCTTCGCGCCGAGGCGGCGAGGGCCGTTGCCCCGTGGAGCGAGTCGCGCCGATGTGGAGCGCGCCTTCCCCGGGTGGGAGGTGACCGAGGTGACCGAGGTCGAGGAGGCGGACACGGAGCCGGACGCGCTCGCGCGACTGCTCAAGTTCGACGAGCGCTTCTATCGCCTGCGCCGCGAGGTCGGCGGTTTGTCGTAGCCGGCCCGTGTCCTGCCGCGTTCCGAAGCAGCCGCGCATTCGTCCAATGGAGCAGCTCGGCCCGGACTCGCAGGCGACGTTCGCCGTCGCGGTGAGCGAGGCCCCACGTGCCGAGCGCGACCATGATCGGCAGCACCTGGATAGCTGCCTCGGGGAGCGAGTAGGTCACCCGTTGCCCACGACGAGCGTCGTCGCGGGTGAGCAGCCCGGTCGCAACGAGCCGCTTGAGGCGGCTGGCGAGGATGGAGCGACTACGCCGAGGAGGTCGCCTACCAGCTTGATGGACCGCTCGATCGAGCGCGCCGTGGAGCGCGACGACCAGGCAGCTTCCCTCAGCGCGCCTGCGCCGCGCCGTCCACCAGGCCTACGCCGATTCCCGCACCGTCACGAACCGGTACCCGGTCGCGGGTTGGTGTTCAAACCCGCCCCCGCGATAGAAGCACCTTCCCCTGACGGTCGATGACATCGCCGACGCGCTCGCCCTGCCGCAGATCACACCCGGCGGCCTTGCCGGCTTCACGCTCGCCGCCACGCTCGCGGCCACGCCCAGCTCGACCAAGCACCACTAAGCATTGCGGCTGCGCGCCAGCAGGCGGCCGGCGCCGCTTTGCTGGCGCTCGTGGCGCTCGAGCGATTGAGAGATTCCCCACAGGGTTGGCGGCCACAGGCCGGCGAACAGTGCGCGTCGCTCGGCGTTCCCGCGTTCGTCTTGGTCGAGCGTCTTGGCGCGCAGCCAGAGCGCAATGCACATCGCGACGCCTACGAGGGAGGCGAGTTGGAGCTGCCAGCTGCGGAGCCCGAGGGTGTAGAGGCGCGAGGCGAGCACGCCCTCCACATACCCTGGGCTCCCGGCTCCAAGCCCGGGCGGACGTTCGCGTAGCCGGTCCTGAGAGGGGTAGACACGTCTGGATGGGCGGCAAGCTCCCCTTTAGGCGCGTGGTTGCGACGGCGGCGCGCTGGCCCGTGGGCGTGGGGGTGACGTCGTGGCGGTACCTATGGCGCACGACCCCGACGCGGCGCCGGGAGAGCGAGGGTGACCCGACCGGGGATAGTCCGCCGCCGCTTCCCGCCGGCGTCGAGACGCGCGGGTTGCAGGGGGCCGCGGAGGGCATCGGCGCGCTGTTCCATCGCCGCTATCGCGCCCGTATCCGTGGCGCCTTGCTGTCGCCGAACGAGCTGATGAGCCGCATGCAGCGCGATCTCGACGAGTTCGCGCCGTCGGAGTTCGCGAGTTTCCAGAAGGTCGAGGGCGGTCCGGACCGTATGCGGGTCGGGGACGAGTACGTGGTCCGGATGCCGGGCCCGTGGGACGGGCCTGTGCGGGTCGTCTACGTGACCCCTACGTCCTTTCGCCTGGCGACGCTCGAGGGCCATCTGGAGGCGGGGCAGATCGAGTTCCGCGTCTCGGGCGAGGGGCGCACCGTGTTCGAGATCGAGTCCTGGGCGCGCAGTGGCGATCGCGTCTCCGATTTTCTCTTCGATCGTGCGCGGCTCTCCAAGGAGATCCAGCTGCACATGTGGACATCGGTGCTCGAGCGCGTGATCCGAAGCTCGGGAGGTCGCCGGGACGGCTGCCTCGAAATCGAGACCCGTCGTTTGGAGCCGAAGTGGGCGTCGGAGCGGCTCGCCACCAGCGCGCGCAAGCGCCAGGCGCTGGCAGCCCTCGAGCACACGCCCCTCAACTTCGATCGCTCCCGCCGGGAGGAGTTCACGCCCGCGACCGGGTGGCATCTCGACCATCGTCGCCAGCCACTGCCGGCAGAGCCGCCTGGACGGCCCGTCCCCGGAGGCAGTTGGAGGATCGCCCAGCGCCTGATGCGCGGCTACGAGTTCGCTGATCCCTCGATCGTCCGGGCCCACTACGACCCCGAGGCGCCACTCGAAGGCCGCAACATGCTGCTGGAGCTGCGCTTCCGGGGGCTGCGCTTCCACGCCGGCGTGCGGGTGGTCGACGTCTACGAGGAGATCCGGATCGTCGACGGCCGCGACGTGCACGTCTGGGGATGGAGCTATGTCACTCTGGCCGGGCACCTCGAGCAGGGGGAGATGTCGTGGGAGGTGCACAAGTGGCTCGGCAGCGGCGAGGTCGACTTCGCCATCGACGCGTACTCGAGACGGGCGAAGATCGCCAATCCGCTCGTCCGGCTCGGCTTTCGCCTCTTCGGCCGGAGGGAGCAACTGCGCTTCATGGAGATCACCTGCGAGCGGATGCGACGGCTCACCGAGGAGGCGCTCCGGACGGACACGGACGGCGGCGACGTGCGGCACGTCGCCCAGGAGATCACCGCCCACCCCGCTCCGGGCGCGGGTGCGGTCCACGACGAGCTCGTGCGCAACCTGGACGCCGACGGCGACCGCTGAAAGCTTGCGGGCGGGCATCAAACGCAAGGGGCGGACACCTCGCAAGCTCCCCCCGGATGCGCGGCGGCCCGGCCCTTTGCAAGGGGGCGCGCTTGCGTGGTGACGAGTCGGGTAGTGACAACTCGATGGCAGAGACAGAGGCAGCAGCAGGCGTGCTCGGGGGGCGGTCGGGGGACCGCTTCCTCGGCATCTACATGCGTGACCAGCTCGCCGCCGGCGTGCTCTGGCGAGAGCTCGCCCGTCGCGCGCAGCGCAGCAACGAGGGCACCGAGCTCGGCGACGCGCTGGCACGCGTCGCGACCTCCATCGCCGAAGACGTCGCGACGTTCGAGCAACTCATGGATCGGCTTGGCATCCGCCGGGACAGGGTCAAGCCGACGCTCGCGCTGGCCGCCGAGCGGCTCGGCAGGCTCAAGCTCAACGGGCAGCTGAGGGGCTACTCGCCGCTCAGCCGCTTCGTTGAGCTCGAGGGGCTCGTGATTGGAATCGAGGGCAAGAAGGTGCTCTGGGAGACGCTGCGCGACATCGCCGGGCTGCAGGCGCGTGCCCCCGAGCTTGACTTCGACCGCCTGATCGAGCGAGCCGACGCTCAGCGTGCCGCGCTCGAGCCGTTTCGCCACGCCGCCGGTCGGGAGGCGTTCGGGACTGCGGCCCCGCGGCCCGCGCCGGCGGGCGCTCCGCCGTCGCGCGCTGGCGAGGCAGCGTAGGCCCAGCCTTCGGCCGCGCGGATTCGTAGCCGAAGCGCTTTCCGGCGGTCGCGAGCGTAGCTCGCCGCTGAAGCGCAGGAGCTGCGCATGGGCCGGCAGACGTGCCGTCTGCGCGCGAGGAATCGTGCGTCGTGCGCAGCCTTCGACCCGACGAGCTCGGCGACCGTCTCGCTCACCGCTCCGGATCAGGCGGTTCACGCCATGCTGGAGCTGTGGGCCCCTCGGGGGTCGTGCGGCCGCCCGCGGGGGACGCGAGCCTGGCGGCGGATGCGTATGCCCGCGCGCTCACGGACGGCCCGCCGTCGTTGCGCAGTGGAAGGTCACATGAGATCGACCGTCGTGTCGAGGCGGTACGCGGTCGCTGATGTCTGTTTGAAACCCCCCGCTATCTCGAAAGGCGTGCATTTGCAGGCCTTTCGTGTTTCTGGCGATAGTGGTGCGATATGAACCCGCGACTGGCCCTTGGCGGAGTAACTCCGCCGAGCTACACTGTAGTGGAATGCCGAGTAAGCACCCACGTATCGCCGTAACCGCCGACGCCGAGCTCGGGCTCGCGCTCGAGCGTGTGCGCGCGGCTACGGGCACTCGGGAGGCGGATGCCACGCTGGTGCGGCGGCTCGCGGTCGAGGGTGCGGATGCCGAGCTTCGGGCAGGGCTTGACCGTCGTCATTCAGCTGAGACGTTGTTCGCCGCGATGGACGGTGACATGTTCGACCTGGATCTCGCGGCGATCGATCGGTTGAACATGCCGCCGGGCGCCGCTGCGTGAGCATCGAGTTGTGGGAAGGCCGGCGTCCGGTGCTGGCCGACACCTCCGCGTGGATGCTCGCTCGTCGCGTTCCAGAGGCCCGGGAGTTGCTGCTCGATGCGGTCGGACGTGGAGACGTTGCCTGGTGCTGGCCGGTTCGCTACGAACTCATCGTGGATGCGCGAGGACCGGAGGGCATCGCGGCCGTTGATCGCACGCTCGAAGGTCTACGCGAGATCCCCGTCGATCGGGCTGTTCAGCGCGGCGTGCTCGCTGCGATGCGCGAGCTTGCCGAGAGTGGATCCCACGGGGCTCACCGTCTTCCGCTCACGGACCTGACGGTCGCGGTTGCGGCGCAGACTGCGGGCGTGGACGTGCTGCACTTCGACCGCCACTTTGAGCGTCTTGGTGTGCTGCTTGGCGTCAGCACACCGTGGCTCGCAGAGCCATCCGCTTGAGGTCCCACACCGCTCGCAGTTGCCAAGGCACGTGCGACGGGATGGTCACCGAGCGACGAACTGCTTGATCTCGTCGCGATGACGGGCAGCGCAGACGACGTGGCCGCGCCCGAGCTCTGCATGCAGTTGGTGGAGGCGATGATCTCGTTCGACGCTTCGTTGTCGCCCGATGCATGTGAGAGGGCGTTGATCGCGAGTGCGCGTCCGAGTAGAGGATCCTCGCGCTGGTGGCCGCGTGGTCGGAAGACCGTATCTCTCGAAGCGGCCTTCCGCGCTGTGGGATTGGGCGATGTCGTGAAGCGTGCTCACAAGCGACAGGCGATTGCGCTCGGGATACGCGACAAGCGTGATCCAATCATCCGTCAGCGCCCTTAGCGCACGGGCGCCGGAACAGACGGAGTCGTCTTTGAGGCGTTGGAGCGCCTTCGGCCAACCGATCTCGCCGAGCCGCTGCCCCTCTGCAGCCTGCGTCGACGGCCGCCTCGTAGGCGTTCAGCGCGTCGGGAAGGCGTCCCTGGCGCTCAAGCGCGTAACCCAGGCCGAGAGCCGCTGCTGGGATCCCTCGGTCGCGCTCTCCGAAAGAACGATTCCGCCGTATCGAGTTGGTGGACGGAAAGCGCGACGCGACCGAGTCCGTAGGCCGCGTTTGCGCTTCCACGCTGATCGGCGCGAATCCAGGCATCAAGACCTGCGCGAGTGGAGCCGCGACGGGCGTGGATTCGTCCGATCCAATAGGCGGCCTCGGCATCGCCCCGCCCGTCGGCGGCCGAAAAGGCTCTCAGTGCGGCGTCGTCTGCAGATCTACGCTCGGCGGGACGATTGAACCGCGCGTCAGCCTCATGAACCGGCACAGGATCGCCGTCGAGTTCCACTCTGGCTTTCAGGCGACCGATCCCACTCGTCGGATCGCCCGAGGCGACCGCGATGATGCCAGTCCCGCCTTCAAGGCCAGCCCGCGCGGGCACGCCGTGAGGCCAGGAGTGTTGCCCGCTGCGGCACTGACCACCGCTCCGGCGCGGACGGCCTCGAGCGCCAACCGAGCATATGGATAATCACGGGATGGCCGCGGTACCGCGGAACGATGAACGCGCCAGTCTTCGCGTCGATGACCTGGTGCAGAACTGACTCGCCGCCTGGAGCGCCACGAACACTGAACGTCTGAACAGAGCGGGAGTCGCGCCAAGCCATCTAGAGAGCCAGTGACAGGATCAGTGGGCTGGGACGACCGATCGTCTGCTCGCAGCCGATCGGGACCGGCCCTACTGATGGCGAGTACGGCCTCCGGCGCCACGCCTTATGCAATCGCCGAGTTGGCGGGTGCGACACGCGGTGCAGCGGTGGCATGGCTGAGCCGCGATGCGATCGTCGTGGCGCTCGTGCTGCGAGTGGCCCTGCGCGCGGGCGGTCCCGAGCTCGTCCGCGAGCACGAACCCGGCCTACCGGCAAGGCGAAACCACCGGCGCAACACGAAGCCTGAACGAGCGCGGCGTCGATCCACGCCGTTCGTCGTCGTTGCCGCCGCTGTCGTAAGGGGAATACTGGAGCGATGGCTGAGGAGCATCCGAACGCGCAGTTGATCCGCGACTTCCATGCCGCCCAGAATCGCTTCTACGCCGGGGGCGACCAAGAGCCGGTGCGCGCAATGCTCGCGCTGGACGTCGCGTGGCATGTGCCGGGTCGCAGTGCACTCGCAGGTGACTACGTTGGCCGGGATCAAGTCCTGCGCTACTTCGCCGGCAGGCGTAAGCTGGCACATGCCACGTTCCGGATCACTGTGCGCCGCGTGCTCGCCGACGATGAGCGCGCTGTGATCTTGTCCAGCGGACAACTCGAGCGCGACGGCGAGACCTTTGCGTGGGAGATCGCCGGAGTCTTTCGCATCGCCGCCGGGACGATCGCCGAGTGCTGGGTGCTCCCGTATGACCAGTACGCCTTCGACGAGATCTGGTCCTCAGCCGTCCGCGCCTCGTCGCGAGCACATACCGCTCGCCGTTAGTGGTGTGAGGCCGCGTCTGACCTCGCGCAGCAGTCTCGGGCAGACGACCGATTCGAAGTGTCCGTCGAACAGCGCGTCGACCAGACGCGCGGGCGGGCTCGGGTCGGTGCCGACGATGCCCGACAGCAGTGCGCTGGCGTCGATGACGAGTCGTGTCACGCCTCGCGCCGGGCGTCATGTACGGCTCTGACGCCCAGGGCGATGGCCTCGTCCTCGGGGAGATTGAAGCGCGACCGGATGCGGCGGACGGCGCTCATCCCGAGCTTGCGGTGCGCAAGGTCCTCAAGCAGCTCACGGTCGGGCTTTCCGGGCTCCTCCGCGCGCAGCGCTTCGAGCAGATCGGGATCGAAGTCGATCGTGACGGGCTGCTTGGCCATGGGAGGAGCGTAGCGACGGCTGCGGCTCGATCAAGGGTCGGCCGGTCGTCTGGACGAGTCCGCAAGGCGACATTGCGGTGGCTCTTCTTGATAGGCCGCAGACGATCGGCCAGCTCGTCCAGACGACCGGTCTCAACCAGCCCACGGTGTCGCGTCGGGTGGCCGCTCTGCGAGATGCATCTGTGGTCGAAAACGTACGCCGAAAGGGAACGATCCAGATCCGCGATCCCGACGCAGTGCGACGCCTCTTGCTTGTGGCGAGTGCGATCGCGGGTGATCTTGCAGGGGCTGACGTGGATGACGAGGTGGCGTTTCGGCGTCGCTTGAGCGAGAGCGAATAATCCGCCAGCCGACGAGCCGACCGAGGCGAGGTGCGCAGGCAGCTCGGGCGCGGTCACGTGAGATGGCGCGCCGAGATGCGCGGACGCAGGTGCGCCGCGCGAGCTCCGGCAAGGGCGATCAGCGTGAGCGCGCCGGCGAGCACGATGCCGACGAGGCGCAGCGCCTGGATCCCGCCGATGGCGAAGGGGGCGGGGTAGCCGGTCGTGAGCGTGAGCCAGCGCCCGAGCAGGGCGTGGCCGAGCATCCCCGCGGCGAGTCCTGCCGCGCATCCGGTCAGCAGCACGATTACCGCCTCGAGCAGCAGCAGGCGCAGCAGCTCGCGGGGGACGTGGCCGGAGAGGCGGAGGGCGGCGAGCGAGGAGCGGCGCTGCCAGATCGCGCCGATCGTGCCCGCGGCGAGCGAGAGCGCGGCGGCGACGACGAGCAGCGCGGAGATCTGGCTGAGGCGCTGGAGCCCGTCGCGTGCGAGGGCGCGGAACTGCGCGTCGCGTGCGGCGACCGTCTGCGCGCGCAGTGCGCTGCCCGTGCCGAGCGTGCGCTGGATCGCGCGGCGCGCGACCTCTGCATCTGTCCCCGGTTCGAGCCACACCTCGATCGCCGTCGGGTCGGGGCGGTCCCAGTCGCGTCGGTAGCGCTCGCCGGACATGACGATCGCGCCAGGGCCCCAGCCCAGGTTCGTCGTGATCGCCGCCACGCGGAACGCTCTCGCGCCCGATGGCGTCGGGATGACGAATCGGCCGCCGAGTTGAGCGCCCTGCGTCGCCGCCAATACGTTTGAGACGGCGATCCACCCGCCCGTGCGCACGCGCGACTGAGCGACCGCAACGTGCCCATGCAGGACCTGGCTCGGCGGCATCGGCGTCACGTCCCGGGAGTCCGGGGCGAGCACCCACGCGCGCCGCTCGCCCAGATCGACGAACCCGCTGTCGTACAGAGCGACGCGCTGCACGCCGTCGACGCGGCTGACGCGATGGGCGACGGAGCCGAGCGGGAAGCTCTCGGTCGTCAGGCTGTTCTCGTCGCGTCCGGCCGTGATCCAGATCTCGGGTCCGGCGAGGTGCTCGGAGAAGTTGCGGTCGAGGCCGCGCAGGACGTCGCGGTGCGCGCCCTCGATCGCGACGCAGCCGCAGACGGCGACGGCCCCCATCGCCGCGAGCGTCGACGCGCGCGCCGTACGTGCCCGGATCCCTTCGCACGCGAGGCTCAGGGCATGCCAGCTCGCACGGTCGCCGAGCCGCTGGCACAGGTCCGCGACGATCGCGCACAGCCAGGGGATCGCAAGCGCGGTCCCGACGGCGAGCAAGCCAATCGCCGGGACGGTCGCGCTGGGGGCTTGCCACGTCGCGACCGCGGCTGCGGCCAACAGGACGATCGCGGCCGCGAGCAGCGCACGTCGAGCGGGGGCGGCAAGCTGCTGTCCCGCCTCGCTGTCGTGACGCTCTGCCGCGTCGAGCGGCCGGCCGCGGCGCAGATCGAGGAGGAGCGGCGTGGCGGCGAGGCACGTGACGACCACGCCGCTCGTGCCCACGAGAAGCGCCATCGTCGGTGGAACGGACACGTGGCCGTCCAGCGCGAAGGCGAACGACAGGAAGCTCGGCGCGCCCCCGAGCACCGTGCGTGCGAGCAGCGTGCCCACCGCGATCCCCGCCACAGAGGCAACCGTCCCGAGGACCGCCGCCTCGAACAGCATGATCGCCACGACGTCGCGCGTGCCGTAGCCGGCGGCGACGCGCAGCAGCGCTGCGCCGCGGCGGCGCTCGGGCGCCGTGAGCAGCATCGCGTTGGCGACGAGGAGCGCGCCGCAGACCGCCGCGATGGCCGCGAACAGCCCCGTCGCCTGGACGCTCGGCGCGGCTGCCTGGGCGATCAGCGCGACGTCGCGATCGACCGGCGCCACGGTCAGGCGACCGCCGGCGATGCGCTCGAGCGCTCGCTGCACGGCTGCGTCCCGACCGGCCTTCGGCACGACGAGGAGGCGCGTGACTCTGCCCTCGATGTCGGCCAGCGCCTGGACGCGATCCAGCGGCGCGATCGCCACGGCTGCGTGCGCGACGGGGCCGATGACCGAGGATTCGAGCACCGCTGCGACGGCCAGTCGGTGCGTGCGCCCGCGCAGCTCCAGCTCGACGCTGCGTCGCACGCTGGCGCGCGGCGGAGCCCCAACGGTCTCGGCGACCGCGCTCGGCAGCAGCAGGCCCCCTCTGATGACCCGCAGCAGGACCGGGTCGAGCTGGCTCGTGGCGGTGCCGTTCAACTGCGTGATGCTGCCCTCGACGCCGACGAGGTCGACGGGTTCCCGGCCGTTCGGGCCGACGATCGCGGCACGCTGCTCGGCCAACCGGCTCACGGCCAGCACGTCCGGCAGCCCACGCACTTGCTGGAGCACGTGTGCGCTGAAGCCGTCGTTGTCGCGGGCCACGAGCTGCAAGCGCGCGTCGCCGGCGATCCCATGCACGAGCGCGCGTGCGTTCGTCGTGATGCTGCCGTTCGTGACGAGGACGGCGAACACGAGCGCCACGCCGATCGCGACGCCGGCGCCGGCGAGCGCCTCCTGCACCGGGTGCGCGCGGATGCGGTCCCGGTAGTGCCCGACGAGCCCCCGCAGCGTCATCTGCAGACGCGGCCGTGCTAGGAGACGCCGCGCATGCGGAGCATGTCGGCGTGCGGCGGCGCGGTTGTCCCGCGCACGACGCCGCGAGCGATCGAGAGATGTCGGTCGACGCCGCCGAGCTGCGCGACCTCTGCGGCGCTGAGCAGCACGGCGACGCGGTCGGCACGGGCGATGCCGATGATCAGCTCCAGGAGCCGCTCCGCCTGCAGCGCCTCCAGGCCGCTCAGCGGCTCGTCGAGCACGAGCAGCCGGGGTCTCAGCATGAGCGCTCGCGCGAGCGCCGCGCGCGCGAGCTCGGGATGGTCCAGCTCGCGCGGCGGCTGCGACCCGTGCTCGCGCAAGCCGACGCGCTCCAGCGCGACGAGGGTCGCGTCACGCACCTCGTGGATCGGCCGGCGGCCGCGCCGTGCCGCGACGGCGACCTGGCGCTCGAGCGTGCGTCCGTGGTCGGGCGGGAACGCGGTATGCCAGACGGCGATGCCGTCGCGGGTTGCAGCTCGGCTCCACAGGTCGACGCCCTCGAAGCGGACGACGCCCGCGTCCGGCCGCTCGACGCCCGCGGCCAGTCGCAGCAGCGTCGAGCGCCCTGAGCGGCGCCGGCCCCAGACGCCGACGACTTCCCCGGCGTCGACGTCGAGGGAGACGTCAGTCGCTCCGATGCCGTGCGGGAAGCGCTTGCTGGCGGCTTCCAGCGCGAGCGTGCTTGCCCTGAGGGACGGCACGGCGATCATCCTAATCACGTCAGGCCGATGCACCGGAGAAGCGACCGTCACTTCTCGTACTCAAGACCTTGAGTGGTCTGGCGCAGACTAGGCAGCGCACCTCGGCTCGCTCAGGATCTTGGAGTCGCGGACGCCCCGTCCGGCGCCTCCCCCGCGGAGTCGTCTTCAGCCGAATCCCCCATCGGCGGGCGGGTGCGTTCGCACTGTGGCGCGCCCGCCGTCGCCGATCCGGTCCCCCACCTGCGGGAGACGGCGGGCGTCGCGCCGGTCACACGCGAGGCTCACCACGCGCGCGTAGTCGTGCGCGCGCTCTGAGCGTCCACAGGATCGGGGCGGTGTCGACGCCGACCGCCGACGCCACCCGGCGGTGCATGCGCTCGTTGCCGGCCCAGCCTGTCGCGGCGTAGTACGCCGTCATGCCGGCCAGGATCACGGCGTGACCTCGGCCGTGAGACAGCCCGCGCGCCGCTGAGGCGGCGATGCGCGTGACCGTCTCCAGGCGGGCTGCCGTCTCGGCGTTGCTCGCGTAGTACGCGGTGCAGCGATGATTCGTCGTGCCGGCGTCGTGTGCGGCGTCGATCGTGCTGTCGAGCAGCGTGCTGAGCGCGCAGATGGACGGGAAGTACGCCGCGTCGACACGCTCCGCCTCCGCGGCCGTGGCGTAAGGCAGCGCCGCCGTCGTGAGCAGCGCATGGACTCCAAGCGAGCTGATCGCGCCCGCGGCGACCTCCCACCACCGGAACGGCTCCGCTCCGTGCTGCGCGAGTGCCCAGCGACGCAGCGGCTCGACGCCGTCTGAGGCCGCCGCGTGCGTGAGCGCCTGCGCCTCGGCGCAGCGCCGCGCCGCGCGCACCGCGACCGGCCCGACGGCGCCACTCGACGGCAGCGTCGCGACGCATGCCTGGCAGCACGCGACGAGTCGACCCAGGTATCGGTCATCCGCAGTGACGGGCACCTCCTCGGCCGCCGGCATCCCCAGTGCGGTTGCGAGGACGGCGTACAGATCCGCGTCCGACGATTCGGGACGCTGCTCGCCGAGCGTGTCGAGGTAGTCGTACATGACCTGCCACGCGACGAGCAGCCTCACCAGCTGATGCCGTGCGCTCCGGCTCGGCACGAGCGTTGCGAAGATGGCGGCGCCCTCCGCGAGCCCGCTCTCGTCGTCGAGCGTGCCCAAGGCGAGCGTGCGCAGCCGCCCGTCCGGGATCGTCGCCGCCAGCGCTCGCCATCTCACCAGCTCCCTGCGCGCGACCGGGAACACGGTCGTCCAGTAGCTGGCGAGGATCGCGACGAGCGCCGCGTCGTCCCGCGCGCGCCTGACGCCTCGGATGCTCCGCATGCGCCAAGCGTGCCGCCTTCAGCGGGTGTCAGTCGTCGGAGGTGGCGCTACTCGTGGAACGCCATGCGCTGCTCGACGCGCGACGCGCGGATGCTCGCGAGCGCGATCAGCGCCAGCGCGGTCCCCAGGATGCCGGCGAGCACGAGCGCGATTTGCGCGGCGCCCAACGCGAACGGCGCCGGGTAGCCGGTCGAGTCCGCGAGCCAGCGGGCGAGCAGGCGATGCCCGACGGTGCCGGCGGCGAGCCCTGCGAGCGCGCCTGTGCCGAGAATGATCGCCGCCTCCAGCAGCAGCACGCACCACAGCTCGCCGGGCAGATGGCCGGAGATCCGCAGGACCGCCAGTGACGTGCGTCGCTGCCAGATCGCGGCGACCGTCCCGGCCGCGAGCGACAGCGCGGCGGCGATCATGAGCATCAGCGCGATCTGGCTCAGTCGCACGAGGCCGTCGCGCGCCAACGCGCGGAACTGGGCGTCGCGCTCGGGCGTCGTCTGCACGCGCAGCGCGGTTCCCGCCCCCAGGGCTCGTTGCGCAGCGCGTCGCGTCGCGACTGGATCGGCGCCCGGCTCCAGCTGCAGCTCGAGCGCGGAGGGCTCCGGACCGAGCCAGTCGCGGCGATAGCGGTCGGCCGACATGATTACGGCGCCCGGGCCCCAGCCCAGGTTGGTGGTGATCGCCGCCACCCGGTACCGCTCGATTCCGGTGGGGGTCGGGAGCGCGAAGGCGTCCCCGATGCCGGCGCGCTGCTTGCGCGCGAGCGCGTTCGAGACCGCGATCCAGCCGCCGCTGCGCAGGCGGCGAGTCGCCGTTCGCAGGTCGCCGTCGACAAGCTGGCTCGGCGGGATCGGCGCGCGGTCGTGGCCGCCGCGCGCAATCACCCAGACGCGGCGCTTCTCGACGTCGAGCAGGCTCCCGTAGTACGGGTCGATGCGCGCTACGCCGGGCACGGCTGCGAGCCGGCGTGCGGCATCGGCGGCCGGGAAGCTCTCCGTCGTCAGGCTGTTCTCCGTGCCGCCGGCGGTGACCCAGATGTCGCCGGACGCGAGGTACTCGGCGAAGTTGCGGTCGAGGCCGCGCAGGACGTCGCGGTGCGCGCCCTCGATCGCGAGGCAGCCGCAGACCGCGACGGCGGCCATCGCCGCCAGCGTGCTCGCGCGCACCGTGCGCGCGCGGACGCCTTCCGCAGCCAGGTCGAGCGCGTGCCAGTCCGTGCGTCCGGCGAACCACGCGGCGAGGCGCGCCGCGCCGACGCACAACGTCGGGATCGCGAGCGCTGTGGCCACCGTCACCGCTCCGATCGCGACGACCGTGGCGCTGGGCTCGACGGCGACGAGTACTCCAGCGCCGGCGAGCAGTACGAGCGCCGCGGCGGCCATCGTATGGCGCGAACGCGCGGGAAGGCGCTGGCCGGCCTCGCCCTGCTCGTGCTCGACGGCGTCGAGCGCCCGCCCTCGTCGCAGGTCCAGCAGCGGGGGCGCGGCGGCGGCGCAGGTGACGAGGACGCCGGCCGCGCCCACGGCGAGAACCATGGCGAGCGGAATCGAGACGTTGCCGCTGAGCGCGAACGCGAACGACAGGAAGCTCGGCGCGCCGGAGAAGGCCGTCTTCGCGAGCAGGATCCCGAGCGCGACCCCGGCCGCCGACGCGACGACGCCGAGCAGGACCGCCTCGAACAGCAGCATCTGCGCGATGTCGCGCGGCGTGTAGCCAGCGGCCGTGCGCAGGATCGCGACGCTGCGCCGCCGCTCGGGCGCGGTCAGCAGCATCGCGTTGAAGACGAGCAGCGTCCCGCAGATCGCGGCGATCGCCGCGAAGAAGCCCGTCGCCTGATAGCTCGGCGCGGCGGCTTGCGAGATCAACTCGACCTCGCGATCGACGGGCGCGACGGTCAGCCGGCCGCTCGCGAGGCGAACCAGCTCCGCGCGGGCGGCTGCTTCCCGACCCGGCCTCGGCGTGACGAGGATGCGCGTCACCCGGCCCGGCAGACCGGCGAGCGCCTGCACATGGTCGAGCGGGGCGATCGCGACGGCCGCGTCGGCAACCGGCCCGATCGTCGCCCCGTTGAGGACAGCCGAGACGCCGACACGATGTGCGCTGCCGCGCAGGTCCAGCGTGACGCGCCGCTCCGTCCCGCCGTTCACGGGGACGCCGATTTCCTGCGCCACGGTGCTCGGCAGCATCACGCCACCCTGCAGCAGGATCAGCAGTGCGGGATCGAGCTGGCGGGTGGCGGCTCCGTTCAGGTCCGTGATGCTCCTGTCGACGCCGACGAGGTTGACGCTGCGCGTCCCGGACGGACCGGCGACGAGCGCGCGCTGCTCGATCAGCGGGCTCGCCACAGCCACGTCGGGAAGGGCGCGGATGCGCTCGGTCATCGCCTGCGGGAAGCCGTCGCCGCCGCGTGAGCTGAGCTGGAGCTGTGCCGAGCCGGAGATGCCGTGCACGAGCGCGCGCGCGTTGCTCGCGATGCTGCTGTTCGCGACGAGCACCGCGAGCGCGAGCGCCACGCCGATCGCCACGCCGACGCCGGCGAGCAGCTCCTGCACGGGGTGCGCGCGCACCCGCTCGCCGTAGTGGTCGATCAGCCCGCGCAGCGTCATCGCGCCTGCTCCGCCGAGGCGGGGACGCTCGGCAGCTCGGCGGGGACGAGCCTGCCGTCCTCCAGCCGCTCCACGCGGTCGACGAGCGCCTCGACGCGCTCGTCATGCGTGACGATCACGACCGCCGCGCCATGCTCGTGGGCGCTCGCGGCGAGCAGGCGCACGATCGCGTCGCCGCGTCTGCGGTCGAGGTGGCTGGTGGGCTCGTCGGCGAGGATCAGCCGTGGCTCGGTCGAGAGCGCTCGCGCGATCGCGATCCGCTGCCGCTCGCCGCCGGACAGTTGGCTCGGGTAGTGCGTCGCGCGGGCGGCGAGCCCGAGCCGCTCCAGCCACGCGGTCGCGACCTCGTGCGCCTCGGCCCGCGCCATGCCGGCGGCACGCAGCCGCACCGCGGCGTTCGCGAGCGCGCGGTAGCCGTCGACGAGGCTGTCCCGCTGCGGGATCAAGCCGATCTCGCGGCGCAGCAGGATCGTGCGCTCGCGCATGGAGAGCCTCGCCAGGTCGCGACCGTCGAGCAGCATGGCGCCGTGGTCGGGCAGCTCGATCCCGGCAGCGATCCGCAAGAGCGTCGACTTGCCAGAGCCGCTCGGCCCGCAGAGCGCGACCACCTCGCCGCCGGCGACCCGGAGCGACACGCCGTCGACCGCGCGAACGAGCTCTCCGGCGTCGTAGTGCTTGACGACCTCGCGGAGCTGGAGCCCCGTCATCCGCCGGACTCGGTTCGGCGCAGCTCAATCACGTCGGCCGGAGTGGGCGCGGTCGCGCCGCGCACCGCTCCGCCGGCGATCGAGAGGTGCCGATCGACGCCGGCGAGCTGGCCGACCTCAGATGCGCTCACGAGCACGGCGATGCGATCCGCGCGCGCGATCTCGATCACCAGCTCCATCAGCCGCTCGCCCTCCAGCACGTCGAGGCCGGCCATCGGCTCGTCCAGCACGAGCAGCCGTGGGCGCATGACCAGCGCGCGTGCGAGCGCCGCGCGCGCGGTCTCGCGGTGGTCGAGCTCGCCGATCGGCGTGCGTGCGCAGTCGCCGATGCCGACGCGCTCCAGCGCCGCGTGCGCGTCGGCCCATGCGCGCTGCGTGGAGGCCCGGCCGCGACGGCTCGGGATGGCGACCTGGCGGTAGAGCCGGCGACCGTGGTCGCGCAGGAACAGCGGATACCAGACCGCGATCCGCTGCCGGACGGCACGCTGCTGTCCACGGTCGCCATGCCACAGGTCGATGCCGTCGACGCGCACCGCGCCGCTGTCCGGCTCCTCGACCCCGGCGGCGACGCGCAGCAGCGTCGTGCGTCCGGACCGTCGCCTCCCCCAAACACCGACCACCTCGCCCGCGTCGACCTCCAGCGAGACGCCGTCGAGCGCCAGCCGCTGGGTCGCGCGGTGCCGAAAGCGCTTGGCGACGGCGTCCAGCGTGAGCGTGGTCATCTTGAGCCTTCCGCCGCGGCCAGCTCCAGTGCGGCCTCGCGCGCGTCCTGGATCCAGCTGAGGCGCCCCTGCAGATGATGTTGCTGATCCTTGACGAACAGCCAGTCGCCGAGCTGGTGCAGGCGCTCGGGGCGACGCGGCGGCTGCAGCGCGTCGATCCGCGCGGCGACCCGGCGCTCGAGTTGGTCGAGCAGGTCGAGGACGGCGCCGGAGCCGTTCCACGAGGCGATGCGCACGGCGAGCACGAAGTACTCGCGCGGGACCTCCAGCAGGTCGAGCCGGGCGAGAAACCAGTCCAGCTCGCGCTCGCCCTTCTCGGTGAGGCGGTAGGGCGTGCGCTCGCAGCGCGAGCTGATGCGACGCGCTTCCTCGGGGACGGGCTCGATCAGGCTCTTGCGCTCCAGCCGCGCAAGCGCGTCGTAGAGCGCCTGCGGCGAGACGTCCCACGCGGGGAAGACCGACTCGAACTGCTGCGCGAGCATGTAGCCGTACACCGGCTGCCAGCGCAGGAAGGCCAGGACACCCCACTTCGCGCTTGCTGCCGCTGCCACGTCCTCCCCTTCGGCCGGACCGCCCACCCGACGGCCGCGTCCAATCACATCTGCACGCCTGCGTTCGCAGGACGGGGACACCCTACATCGGTGGTGACCGAATGCTCAAGACGGTTCGGTGCGGAGGGACTCACGGTCAAGTCTTCTCCAAATGGTCACCGACTAGGACTGGGCTCGCCGCTCCCACCCGGTTCGAGAAGCGGCGGGCGCCGAGGTTACGCGAGCAGGTCTACGGCGACAGCGCCGCCACCGCCTCGTCTGACATTTCGTCGACGATCTTGTGCAGGCGCTCCTTGACCGTCATGGCTCAGTAGTGCCGCGTAGCGGGTTCTTCCAGCGCAGTTCGGTGAAGCGGGCGAAGTCGGTGTCGGTGGAGTGGAGGGTGAGGCCGTGTTCGATCGCGAGCGCGGCGAGCATGGCGTCGGGCACGAGGCCGCCGCGGATGTCGTGTCTGGCGATCAGGTCGCCGAGGATGCGTACATGCTCGGGTCCGGGCTCGGGAATCCAGGCGACGGGAGCGGCGAGCCAGTCGGTCACGCGCTCCCAGGCGGTGGCGGGGGTGAGCGGTCTCGGGAAGGCGCGCGGGTGCGTCGATATCCGCAAGAAGGCGCCGAGGCTCGACCAGGGGATGCCGACGCGTCGGGAGCCGTTGAGCTGCTCGGTCAGCCAGGCCCGGGCGGCGGCGTGCTGGTCGGCTCCTTTGTGGACGGCGTAGAGGAGCAGGTTGGCGTCGAGCAGCATCAGCGGGCGGCGGGCCCGTCGAGCGTCTCGATCGCGTCCGCGATGTTGGAGTAGTCGATGCCCTGGCCGAGGTTGTGCGTCTTCTGCACGAACGGTGTCGTCGACTGCTCGCGGACGAGGCCGGCGCGGACGAGGTCGTTGATGGCCTCGCTGAGGCCGATCGAACGCTCGCGCCGGAGCTTTTCGACTGCGGCGGCGACATCGTCGGCGAGGGTGAGGGTGGTGCGCATGTCTTCAGCATAGCGCATCAAGATGCGCTGACCCAAGCATCTAGAAGTAGCTCTTTCGCTCATAACCCGAAGGTCGCGGGTTCGAAGCGCGCCCCCGCTATGGATGAAGGCCCCGCTGGTGCGGGGCTTTTGTCGTTTTGGGGGCTGTTCGGCGGTTTGAGCTGTGGGTGGGAGTACCAGCGGGGAGTACCAGCCGGGCGAACCGTCAGAGTTCAAGTCCGCGACCCGCGCACGGGGGCCTGGTGAAGTCCGTGCTGCCAAGGCCGCTGCCAGCGACGCCTTGCGATCATCGCGGCACGGTCCATGACAGGTGATGGCAGGACAGGGTGAAGCCGTTGCGCAGGTAGGCGCGGTGAGCGGAGTGCCGGAGGTAGCCGGTGTCCAGGTGTGCTTCGTCGCATGCACAGCGCTGCGCCTCGGTCTGCAGCCATTGCAGCATGCAGGATCCATAGCCGTGGCCCCGCTCGGCTGGGAGCGCGACAAGGTCGTCTACGTAGAGGATTCGTCCCCAGGCCATCGTGTGGATGACGCGGAATCCTGCTGCAACGGCGATGCGCTCGTTGTGCTCGATGTAGACGATTCGATAGCCCTCCTGCCGCTGGCGTTGCCAGCGGCGGATGAACTCGGTCTCGTCGCTGATGTTCGGCCGGAGCTCACCGAACGCCGGCCAGCAACGCCGCGCATCTGCTTCTTCTTGGATTTCCTTGACGTTGCCGTGGGTGCGGGTGGTGGAACTCATGGATCTCCAGCTTGTTGTGGGTCTGTCGGTGCCTGGTGTCGTCTTCGATCGACATGCTCGCCGGCTTCCGCGGTCGCGGGACGCGGGCTGCTGCGGGACGCGCAGGTTGATGTGGGATGCTGCGGATAAAGGGTCAGGTGTGGGACGGCAGCGTGGATTAGCGCGCCGACGCTCACCGCATAGAGGACTGTCGCGACACCAAGCGTTCCGCCGAGGAGACATCCGGTCACGACCACGGTCACCTCGATCACCGTTCGCACGCTCCTGATGGACCTTCGGGATCGCATTGCAAGGCCGGTCATGAGTCCGTCTCGAGGGCCAGATCCGAGGCGGACACCGATGTACGCCGCGGTTGCGATGGCATTGAGCGCGATCCCGGCAGCGGCAAGGGATGCTCGCGCCCACGTCGCGTCGACATCCGGTACGACAGCGATGATGGGATCGACCACGATGCCGATGACGACGATGCTGCTGACCGTGCCGAGGTCTGGGCGTTGGCGGAGGGGGATCCACGCGACGAGCACGAGCGCAGATACGAGCACGGTGGCGACGCCAAGGGACAGGCCGGTGCGCGCGGACAGTCCCTGGTGCAGCACATCCCACGGCATGCTGCCCAGCCCGGAGCGAATGATGAGCGCCATTGACAGCGCGTAGGCGACGAGGCCCGCGTAGAGCTGGACCAGGCGGCGGACGCCACGGTCGGCGGGGAGCAGGGCAGACGCCATCCGGCTGCGCTGTGGTTTATGCGGCAGTGGGTAGTGGCGGCCGAGCCCTTCTGTCCGCGCGACCGGTCGCAGTCCGCCGCGCCGTTCGGGTCAGCGGCATGGCAATGCTGCTCGTCGCCGCGGTGATGCTCGTCGAAGCCGTCACCGCCTGACGCCGGCCTGGGTGGGGCTGGGCCGAGGGCGCCCACTCTTGCGGCCGCGGAACTTCACCCGCCGCGTCATCTGGCAACGGTCGGCCCTGGAACCGCCACCCTGATCTCCGGCTCGTGGTGGACCGGGAAGTTCACCGAGGATGCGATGAAGCACAGCTCCGCTGCCGGGTGATGCAGTCTCTTGCCCTGCTCGACCATTTCGTCGGATGCCACGGTCACGACCGGGCGCAGGACGACCTCTTCGAAATTTCCTCCGCCGTTAGGGTTCTCCACCATCGTCCCGGTGGCAACATCGACATAGTCGGTGACGACGACGCCGTTCGTTGCGCACTCGGACAGGTAGCACAGCATGTGACACTGGCTGATCGCGGCGACGAGCAGGAGCTCGGGATTCCAGCGCTTGGGGTCGCCGCGGAACGCCGGGTCGGACGAAGACGCGATAGGGGGCCTGTCAGGAGCCGAGGTTTCGTGGGCGCGCTCGTAGGCGCGGTACGTGGCTGTGCCCTCTCCGCGGTTGCCCGTCCAGGTGGTCGTTGTCTCGTATCGGTGGCGCTTTGTCATCGGGCGACCCTATGATGTCAGACAATGTCTGTCAACTCAGCGACGTATGAGCGTCTGCGAATGCTTTTGGTGTCAGGCGACCTGATGCCCGGGGCGCTTTTGGCCGAGCTTCCGCTCGCAGCGCGGCTCGGGGTCAGCCGACCGACGATCCGCGAGGCGCTGCGACGGCTTGAAGGTCGAGGCCTCGCCACCAGCGATGGACGTGGGCTCCGGGTTCCGCAGCTGGAGTGGCCCAAGCTGCAAAGCGCGCTGTTGATGCGGTCTGCCCTTGACGCGCTGCACGCGGAGCTTGCTGCGGCGCGAGTGCGCGACGGGGAGGTAGCTCCGGCTGACCTGCGTCGACTGGATGCGTTGGCCGAGGCGGCTGAGCGCTCGACCGAGGACGGCCGCTACGCCGACGCCGTCAAAGAGAACCGTGCCTTCCACCAGGGGGTGGACGCACTCGCATGCAGTCCCATTAGTCACGAGGCGGCCGATCGGCTCTGGGATCTCATCATCATCTGCACCGAGCGCTCGCTTGCTCACCCAGAGCGCGGCGCGGTCGTATCGCGGGAACACCGTGCGCTCCTCAACGCCATTGCCGCCGGTGACGGAGAGAGTGCCGCCTCCGTCGCACGGCGCCACGTTCTCGGCACGCTCCAGGCCTCACGGCCACGTGGGGAACGGGGTTAGAACGGCGCGTTCACGGCAGCTCTCGCGCCTCGACGAAGCGGTAACCGGTCGCGGGTTGGTGTTCGAAACCCGCCCCCGCTTTGTCGTTATGGGGGTGGTTCGACGGCTTGGGCTGTGGGCGGGAGCACCAGCTGGAAGTACCAAGCCGGCGCGTGGCACGGGAGCGCGCCCGGGTAGGGTGCAGGCCGGTGGCCGTTCCAGACTTCCAGTCGCTGATGCGTCCGCTCCTCGCAGCTCTCGAGGATGGGACGCCTCGTCCAATCCGGGTGGTTCGCGGCGAGCTCGCGCGAGAGTTCGCGCTGACTCCGGACGACGTCGAGGAGCTGCTTCCGAGCGGCCGCGTGACGACCTTCCAGAACCGCGTGGGCTGGGCTACCACGTACCTCTATCGAACGGGGTTGATCGACCGAGAAGAGCTGTGTATGCGATCACGGATCGCGGACGCGAGATGCTTCGGCGCTATCCCGACCGCATCGATCTCAAGGCGCTGTCTCAGTTTCCCGAGTTCAACGAGTTCCGACAGCCGAAGGCGTCAAACGGTGGTCAGCCGGCGGGTACCGTGGCGGACGCTGACGATCAGACGCCTGAGGAGCGGATCGCGAGCGCGGATCGCGAGCTGCGGTCGGCGCTCGCTGCTGAGCTGATCGACCGTGTGTATGACCAGTCGCCTGAGTTCTTCGAGCAGCTCGTCTTGGATCTGCTGCATGCGATGGGCTATGGCGGCACCCGCGATGATGCTGTGGAGCGCCTTGGTCGCGGTGGGGACGCGGGCGTCGACGGCGTGATTCGGGAGGATCGTTTGGGGCTGGACTCGATCTACGTCCAAGCCAAGAAGTGGAGAGATGTGGTCGGACGTCCCGAGATCCAGAAGTTCTTCGGAGCGCTTCACGGGCAGCGGGCTACGAAGGGCGTGTTCATCACGACATCCGGATTCAGTCGCGAGGCTGTTGAGTATGCAGATGGCGTGACACCGCGCGTGATCCTCGTGGACGGCAAGGAGCTTGCTCAGCTGATGATCGACACGGGGTGGGCGTGACGGTAGAGCGTGAGTACCGCCTGAAGCGCCTTGATCTCGACTATTTCGCTGCAGAGGACGACAGCGTCGCGGACGGCCTCGTGGGGCAGCCCTCCTCATAACCCGAAGGTCCGCGGGTTCCGACTACTGCCCGCCAGCCATTGCTCTAGTTTCTCGACCATGCAAGTGACTTCGCAGCGGCTGCGAGCGCCTCATCCAGCACTGGTGCGACGTTTTCGGTTTCCGCTTGGGGTCACGGCAGTAGGACTGGCGCAGCCATGACTGCCTGGTCCCTCCCCTCCACGGCGGCGGCACTGGCAGGAAGCGTCTCGTTCGACGTCGCGGGCAACGCGGTCTGGTTCGCGACGCCGTTCGGGGAGATCCGGTCGATCCGTCTGTACGACGGGCTCGAGACGGTCGTCGCCGGCGGGTTCGACGACGTGCGCGGCGTCGCGCTCTCGACCGACGGCCTCGCCGTCCATGTCGCGGAACGGTTCGCGCTCCTGCGCGTCGCGCGCACCGGCGCCGCCCGCGTGGACGCGGAGGTCGTCCTCGCCTCGAATGCGGAGATTGCTGCGATCGCGCCGGACTCCGCATCCGGAAACGTGCTGCTTGTCCGCGACGACGGCGCGCTCCTTTCGGTCGATCCTGAGACCGGTGCGGCCAAGACGATCACGGCGGCGCTGCAGGCTCCGCTTGCGCTGAGCGAGGGGCCGGAGCCCGGCTCGGTCGCGGTTCTCGAGGACGCGGGACCGCGACGCCGGATCCGGACGGTCGATCTCGCGAGTGGGAGCATGGGCGCGGCGATCGAGGTCCCGCCGACCGTCGGCGCGCTCGTCGCGGCGCCGGCGTCGAATCCGTCAGTGGTCACGCTCGACCTGGTCGATGGGACCACCGAGGTCGTCGGTCTCGACGGCGCGCCGGCATCTCCGGGTCCTGATTTCGGCGGGCCGGCCGCGGGGATCGCACGGTGGCATTCCGTGCTGGTCGCGGTCACGCCGACCGCGGTGGAGGCGCGCGAGTACGGGCTGCCCGAGTCCCTGCTCGAGCTGCGGATGCCGTTGCGACCGGCTTGGCTGTCCGGCTACGTCGAGGCCGGAGCCGCGCTGGCCCCGGCCGGCGTCGCACCCTCCGACGTCGAGTTTCTGGTGGAGGAGGGGCCCGAAGTCGGGTTCGTGTCGGCTGCGGTCGAGCCCGAGCGGGGCGACGGCCTGCACCGGGTCGTCGTCTGCGCCGCGCGGCAGCCGGGCGAGTTCACGCTCGTCTGCCGGCGACGTGCGGACGGGGAGCAGCTGGCGGTCGGGCGGTTCCGCGTCGTCTCGCACTGGCCCGACGCCGACGTCGGGCCGGGGATCGCGCGCACCGGAGTGCAGAAGGTGTTCGCGACGGGGTCGTGGGGCGGAGGGACAGCCGGCCCGCCGGGCCTCGGCGTTCGCCCCGCTCCGCGGGTGTGGCGGGTCCTCATGGTCCCCCTCCAGCTGAAGGGCTCGACGTTCACCGCGGCCGAGCTGGACGCGTGCCGCAGAGCCTGGCCGATCGTGCTGCTCGGAGGAGCGACGCCGAACGTGCGGGCGTTCTACCGGGAGGTGTCGATGTTCGACGACTCCACGCGCGGCACCGACGTCGAGCTGACGCTGAACGCCGTCCTCGACCCGGTGACCGTGGACCTCGGTTGGGGCGACGCTCTCGTGCCGAAAGGCGACGTGTGGGGCGGCTGGGATCCCACGCCGTCCTTTTGGGAGAAGTGCGCCACGGAACTGTCCAGAGCACTGGGCGACAGCGGCCAGGGCGAAGCGGCCCTCGGCGGCTGTGACGCCGTGACGTTCCTCGTCCGCACCGAGAGCTCCGGACCCGTGGCGATCGGCACGAGACTGGCCCCGGCGAAGTACATGTGGCCGTACGCGGACTCGGGTCTGTTCTCGTGGAAGACCGCGTTTGGGGTCGCGTCCGAGAGAAAGCCGATTGTCCTGATGCCCGACACGTTTCCGAGCGCGATGCCCCCCGCGAAACGGCCGTTCAGCATGGTCACGGCGCTGGCGCACGAGATCGGCCACACGCTCGGCCTCGAGGATCTCTACAACCGGGGCGGTTTCGCGGCGGAGGTCGCGGGCCGCGAGATGAGGTCCCTCGACCTGATGGGCTCAGACGGTGGGCTCGGGCATTTCTCGCTCGCGAACAAGATGCGCCTCGGCTGGATCCCGACTTCGTGGGTCCGTTCGTTCGACTTCGCGGCCGACCCGAGCGGCGCCCCGGTCACGCTTCAGTCGGTTGAGTCGATCACCGCAGGGGGTCCGACGGACGGCCGTCTCGCCGGCGTGGAGATCCGCGTCGATCCGCAGGCGAAGTATTACTTCGAGTACCGGCGCGAGATCGCGGGCCTTGTGGGCGACCAGGAGCTCACCGCGCGAGAGGGCGGGCCGCAGCTCATCGTCGGCACGGACGTCAAGGCCGAGCAGGGCCGGCCGGTGATCCTCCGCCTCGCCGTCGACGCTGACGGGGAGGGCCCGGTGCTCCGCATGGCGGGCGAGGACTACGAGGAGACCGACGTCACGAACCTCGCCCGTCTCCACGACTTCGTGCTCACCCTGACGCGCTTCGACCCAGCCGCTCCAGACTCCGCCGAGATCGCCGTCCAGTACGTGCGCGCCCATCGGCCGGAGCTGAGCATCAGACGAGCGCGCGGGGGCGGCGACTGGAAGAGCCCGGACATCGATCTCGTCGGCCCGGCGGGACCGAACCGGGTCGCCAAGGGTCTGAAGCACACGATCGTGGCGAGAGTCCTCAACGCGGGCTCCAAGCAGGCGGACAACGTGCGGGTGAGCTTCGATTGGCTGCCCTTCACCGTCTCCCCGGGTGCGTGGACATCGCTCGGCGCCGCTCCGCCGCAGCCGGTCCCGCCGGGCGCGACGGTCACCTTCGAACGCGAGTGGATCGTGCCCAGATCGCTCGAGGTCGCGGGCGTCGAGGTGGAGCACTTCTGCGTCAAGGTCACGATCGACCGCTACGTCGATCCACTGGACCCGGCTCACAGTGAGATCGTCATCTACAACAACTGGGCGCAGTCGAACTTCGACACCAAGGCGCTGAAGCACGGCTCGCCGGCCGAGCGTCACTGGTCCGGCGTGGTGCTCGACAACGCGAGCCACGCCTCCGCGACCTATCACGTCCTCCCCGAGCAGGACAGCGAGCACGTGCGCACGTTTGTGGCGAACGCGTGGCTCCGTCTGCCGTACGGCAAGTCGGGATGGGTGCCCGTGGCGACCGAGTCGCTGGCCGGCGACCCGGAGGCCGGAGCGGCGTTCGAGGTGGCGTTCCGCGAGGGTGAGTTCAAGCGGCCGATCAAGGCGTCGTTCAACGCCTTCGTCACTCCGACGGATCCCAGTCGCTGCTCGTCGCCGTCGGCGGTGTGGGGCGCCGAGCTGGCCCTCCGTCCGGGCCTGCGGACCTGGGTCGAGGGGCTGCACCGCGAAGGCGAGCTGATCCGGGGCAGGGTCCGAGCCAGCGAGGACGGCGTCGCCCACGCGGTTCCCGACGGCAGCGTCAACGTCGTCGTGTGGCGCGCGGGAGCGCCAGAGGACCAGTACGTGCTCGAGGGATACGTCGGCGACGGCGAGCTGCGTGCCCGGATCCCGGGCGATGTACTCGCGCGGATCGACGACGACCAGCTTTGGGGCGACGCGATCTTCCTCGGCGATCTTCGCTATGCGCTCGGGCGTTCGGGCCCGCAACCGCTCGACTAGCTTGGTCGGCCTCGGCATCCTCCTGCTCGGCGGGGATCTCGGCGAGCGCGGCTCCGTAGATCGACGACGCCGGACCAGAACACGTCGCCTGCTTGGGTTTCGACGAGGTCGCAACGTTCCACTTCTACCGCCTCACTGGCACGCCTCCGATCACAGGTCGTGCTCAAGCGCGAACAGCATGAACGCCGCGGTCATCGCGGCGGCTACGCCAGCGAGCAGCTCGTCGCCCGCGCCGCCCTTAATAAGCACGTCGCCTGCGGCGTGGCGCCGATACGCACGCGTGACCCAGCCGTCGAGTGGTGATCCCAGCTGCCCACCGGTTCGGGCCTCGACGCGCCGGACGGCATGAAACGCCTCCACTGCGGCGGCATGCCGCGCGCCGGGACTGCCGACTGCGAGCCACACGGTCGGGCGCAAAGCGTCGTCCGTGCGTCGGGCCAGCAGGCTCACTCTCGTCGACGGCCCGATCCCGGTAAGGAGCGCTGGCGCGTAGCACCAGTCGCCGCCGGGACTGTCCAGGCGATAGGCCGTGCCGACGGGCGGCACTGCGTCGGTTGGTTGGCGCTCGACCGATCTCGCGTCCCCGATCGCGGCCGCGAGCTTGTGGGGATCCTCAGGCCAGCCCGCACCGACCGCCTCGAGCCCGTTCGGGGCGACCCGCCGAGGGCCTGAGTCCGTGAGTGGTTCCGTCGGCAGCCGCAGGACGCCGAGCCGGGGCTGCCAGCGGGGCCGCTCGGCTTCGGCTTCGGGCACCGTCCGCACGTGGACGACCTGCAGGATCGCCTTGGTGCGAGCGGCGATCAGCTCGGTGTTCGTCGCGTTGTGGTCACCGCGTCCGTGCGGTCCGCCTCCGAGCAGCAAGTCCGAGACCACGGGCGTGAGTGCGAGCGCCTCCTCGGCCGGCGTGCCGCGCAAGGCGAACGCGGCGCAGTCGACGTCTGCCAACAGCCCGCGCAGCGCGATCGGCACGGACTGCTCGAGATCCTGATGTCGCGTCAGCGGCCGCGTGCCGACGACGATGCAGCGCACGTCCACGGCGGTCGTGCAGTGCGCGACCAGCGCGAGCATGTTGAGCGTGCCGCCGCAGCCGGGCTTGCCCGTGTGCAGGTGCGGCCGCGGGTTTGTGTCGCGCGGCTTGCGGACGAGGATCAGCGGCTCGAGCGCCCGCACCCGCACCGCGCCGACGAGCGCTGCGCGTCCCAGCAGCAGCGGCGGCACGAGCCGAGCGGCGGGGGGGAAGGCGACGGCCATCTGGTCGTATGGCCGCTTGCGTCTCGACGCTGCTCTCGCCGCTCCACTGCTCGTCGCGCGCGCTGCAAAGAAGCGCGTGTGCTGTTCGATCGCTTCGTAGGAGAAGCGGGTGTGCCAGGTGGCCGCGTCGGCGTTGAAGCAGGTCGGCGCGAGCCGGCGATGCTCGCCGACGAGGCCGGAGACGCATTCGGCGAAGGCCTTGATCGCGTTCGCGCGCGACATCCCCGATTCGCCGGCGGTGCGCCGCACCGGCCAGCTGCTGACCGCCTCGGCCGCCTCCGTGACTTCGGCGACGATCTCGTCACCCGTGCTCATGCGGCCGGCCTTGAGACAACTCCCGAATGTCCCCCCAGATCGCTTGACAGGGCACAGCACCTACGCTCGAGTGCGTGCACAAGCGAAAGGTTGGGCGGGGATTCCAGAGAACGTCGACATCCCGGTCGCTCGAGGAGCGACGCGCCTGTCGGATGCCCGCGTCGAGACAGCGCCGAGCGCCGATGGATCATGGTTTGTTGCGACGCAGCGCGAGGGCGCCGCGCGCGTCGCGATCGTCCCGCCGGGGGTGCGGGCGTTCGCGGAGCCGCAGGACGCTCCGTCTGCATGGCGGCTCGCCGTTTGGCATGCGGACAGAGACGCCGACCTGCGGGGGATCCCGCCGACGGAGGTCCATGCGCTCGAGCTGGTCGACGTGCTCGCGCTGCGCGCCTCGGGCCTGCGGACGTGGGTGCGAGCCGAGCACAGACGGACACTGCTCCGCACTCGTGCGGCGGTCGGTCGAGCGCAGGCTGGGACGGCGGCCCGTCGGAATGCGGAGTCGCTGCTCGTCGAGTTGACACGTCAGGACGCTGATGTGCGCGCCGTGCGGACGGTGGTCGAGGACTAGAAGGTGCGGACGACGTTGCCCACGCCGGTGAGCGACATCGCGTCGATCATGATCGGATGGAACGCATACGCGTCATGGTCGGTCGAGAGCGTCAGCTCGTTCTCGTCGATGGCCGAGTAGAAGACCGGTCTTCCGGTCTTGCGCGGGCCGTCGATGTATCCCACGAGCCCGTGCTGCCAGAGCAGCGACGCGATGTCGACCGTCTCGCCGAACATCCCGCGGATCTCCGCGCTGAACTGCTCGAAGCGTCTGCGCGAGACGCGGTCCTCGCGCAGGGCCTTGATCTGGCGGCGCAGGAGGTCGCGCACGACATGTTGGAGCGTGCTCTCGTGCTCGTCGATCGGAGTGTCGGCTGAGACGTAGGTCGTCTCGATGCCCATGTCGACCGAGCGGGGCGGCATCCACGTCGTCGTGATGTGGTTGGCGACGACGAGCAGCTCCTCGGTGCCGGCGTTCCGCGCGACGCTGCCAACGGCCTTGTGGATCGCGTCGTGCGAGAGGAACTGCAGGTCGTCGTCGTGGGCCTGATCGATCGCATGGCAGATCGCGTTGCCAAGCTGCACCAGATCGCGCGGGATCAGGCGGGTGTGGCGCAGCAGGTACTCCTTCGCGTTCTCGGGCTGGCCTGCGCGATCGCGCGACTTGCCGGAGTTCGCGATCATCGGCATCCCGAGCCAGCGCTCCACCGCCGAGCCGGCGTCGTCCGCTCCGAGCTGGTACTCCTCCGGGAGCGACTCGAGCTTCACCGTGAGGAGCCGCTCGATCGCGGCGTAGTTCCAGTCCAGCGTGCGAATTCGCTCCATCCGCTGGTAGCGCGTGCGGTGCTCGCTCCGCTGCAGGGCGGAGTACACGAGGTCGCGGATCGCGATCACGACGTGCATGCGCGGGAACTGATCGGCCATCCGCAGCACCAATTTGCAGAGCCCGAGCTGACACGCGAGCCACTGCTTCGGGGCGCGCTCGAAGTCCTCATCGAGCGCGTCGAGGTAGAAGCACAGCGGCGGGCTCTCGAGCAGCGCCTCCTTGACGATCGCCTCGAGCGTGCGCCACGCCGGCAGGTTCAGGTACCCCTCCAGCTCGCCGACGTACTGATGGCCGAAGACGATCTCCTCCACTTGATGCGATGGCGGCGAGGGCCGCTGGAAGCTGCATCTCAGCGCGGCGAGCGTCGTGACCAGCTCCTCGGAGATGGGCGCGGCGGCCGGTCGCAGGCGCGGCGCGCACAGGAGGTGCGACGCCGCCGAGCGCAGCAGCGCCCGTCGCCAGATGCGCTCCCACAGCTCGGTCGCGTCGCTTGCGGAACGCGCGAAGTCGTAGACGCGGATGACCTCGGACGTCGGCGGATGATCGGTCTGCCAGGCGTCTGCGTAGAGGGACCGGTTGCTGCGCGCGGCGCTCTGGAGCCGGCGCAGGTAGAGCGTCTTGCCAGCTCCCTTGCGCCCGACGATGACGCGCGCCTTGCGATCGTCCTCGGCCATGCCGAGACCTTGCGCGAACTGCTTGCCGCGGACGCGGACGAAGTCCTTCAGCGGATCCTCGCCACCTTCCTGCGGCGTCCCATCGGGGACGCCGAAGGGGAACACACGATCATTGTGTGTGACAGCAGTCAATATTTCTTCCCCATTTTCGGGGTGGCGATCCTAGCGGAACTTCGGCGGAAATACGCGAGTTGCGTGCCGGAAGTCGCCGCTGCCGGGGCGGCTGTAGATCGAGGGCACGGGCGGTGCCAACGTGGCCTCCTCAGGGCTCGATCAGCGAGTCCGTAGGAAGGAGGACGAGATGAACGCCCCATCGACACGCCGCGGAGAGCGGCCCGAGCAGACAGCGGACCCCCCGCGGGCACCGGCGTTGCGGGTTGTGAAGAACGACCCCGTCCACGTCCGTCATCCGCTGATCTTCGAACAGGAGCGACTGACGGCAAACGCCGTGCTCGATGTGGCTGAGGGCCGCGCCCTCGCCGTCGTGGTCCCCGAGTACTACTCGCGCACCGCCTGCGACACGCTGACCAAGCGCCTGCTCTCGAAGCCGGAGCTGTGGTCGACGTACCCCGCCGGCAGCGGAGCCGAGCACATCGGCACGCTGGGCAGCGCGCTCTTCAACTGCCTGGGCGAGGAGCTGTCGCGAGACTGCCAGGGATACTTCGACGCCGCGCCGTCGCGCAACCGCGCGCTGCGCGACGTGACGGCACCCTGGGTGAACCCGGCAGACCGCGTCCGCATCGAGATGGACAACGAGTGGCCGCAGGGAGCGACGCTGCTCCGCATCGGCAGCCGGCCGGCGTTCTTCGGGCTGTGCCGCTATGTGCGCTCCGGCGGCGGCATCGAGCCGCACACGGATCGCGCCGATTGGGACCTGCCGTGCCCGGAGACCGCCGTCTTCCGCGCGCAGCTGTTCCTCAACGTCTACCTCCAGCAGACCGCCGCCGGCGGCGCGCTCGAGCTGTGGGACATGCCGATCCCGACCCAGCGCGAGTACGACGCTCTGAGGAGCCCCAGCTCGTCGTACGCGCTCGACCGTGCGCGCCTGCCCGAGCCGACCGCGGTGATCTCGATCGACCCCGGCACGCTCGTGATCGGGTGCGCGAGCAAACCGCACGCGGTGACCCCGTGCGCGGGCGCCGGCCAGCGCCTCAGCGTGTCGGGCTTCATGGGCTACGCCGGCCCGAACGCTCCGCTGCACGTCTTCTCGTAGCTCGTCTCCATTACACCGAAAGGGAGGAATCCGACATGACTGAGGTGATCGACGTGACTGAGCTGACCTACATCTCCGCTCCTGAGCAGATGGAGGTCGACGCGAACGTCTGCGCGGTCGAGAGTGAGGCCGGCCAGTGGGACCTGGTTCTCGACCGCACGCCGTTCTATCCCCAGGGCGGCGGCCAGCCGAGCGACGTCGGCACGCTGGAGGGCGACGGCTTCACCTTCGCGGTCCAGAAGGCGGTCTTGATCGACGGCGTCGTCCACCACCGCGGCGTCGCGGTCAACGGCACGCCGGAAGTCGGTGCGGCTCATGCCAGGATCGATCCGCAGCGCCGCGCGGCCCACGCGCGGCTGCACAGCGGCGGCCACCTGATCATGACCGCGATGTACGAGCTGACCGGGATGCGCGCGGTGAAGGGCTACCACTTCCCCGACGGGCCCTACGTCGAGTTCGACGGCGTGGTCCCGGAGGACGAGAAGGAGGGGCTGTTGGTGGCGCTGCAAGGGCGCATTGCCGAGATGGTCGCCGTCGACGAGCCGGTGGCGGTCGAGTCGACGACCGTCGCGGAGCTGGAGGCGGCGGGTGTCCACATGCCGGCCGCGCTGCCCGCCGACAAGCCGACGCGCGTGGTGACGACCTTCGGCTACCGCTCGCCGTGCGGCGGGACGCACGTGGCCAGCACGGGCGAGCTCGCCGGGCTGAGCGTTCGCCGCATCAAGGCGAAGTCGGGGCGCACGCGCGTCGCGTACGAGCTGGCCGCGTAAGGAGTTGGAGCAATGAAGCCCGTCACCGCTGTCGCCACGGACATGACTCCGGCGGAGGCATACCTGCACTCGGTCGCGGAGGACCTCGCGAGCCTCCATCGCGACCTGCTGCAGCTGATGAGCACGGTCGCGCTCGTCGAGGAGCCGCTCCACGGCACAGCGGAGACGGGCATCGCGCTTCGACCCACCCCGCGGCAGCACCAGGAGAGCGCGACGCTCGTCGGGCGCTACCGCAGATGGTCGGAGCGCGTGCGTCCGTTCCTCGACCGTACCGCGTGGGCGCCGGTCGACAGCTTCGATGAGGCGTTCGCGCTGTTGAGCTCGTACTTCGCGCTGCGCCGGATCGGCACGGGGCTCACGCACCAGCTGTGGCGGGAGCTGTTCGAGCTGGAGTCGACGCGCATCGTCGCCGCGCTGCTCGAGCTGCTCGACGAGCACAAGGAGTGCTTCGCGCTGTTGAACCCGCGGCCGGCGCCTCGCATGGAAGAGCTGGACATCCGCTTCGTCCCGCTCGGCGGCGGCCGCCATCTCGTCCTGGCCGAGTCGAGACGCGGCCAGGCCAGCGCCGAGATGACGATCCCGTTCGACCCGCGCGACGTCGAGAACTTCATCCTGCGGCACTGCGATCCGCATCGCGGTGCCGTGCGCGGCTGGGCGCCGCCGTCGGTGCAGCCGTTTGCCGACTTCGGGGCCGGCCTGTTCGACGCGCTGTTCACGGGTCCGGTCCGCGATCTCTACCTGCAGCATGCGGCGGCGGTCGCGAGCGACGACGTCGGCTTGGGGATCCGGCTGCGCGTCACGTCGGTGCCGGAGCTGGCCGGTCTGCCGTGGGAGTACCTGTATGACGGGACGGCATTCCTCGCGCTGACGGGCGCTGTGACGATCACGCGGCACCTCGACGCGAGCCGGCCGGCGCGCGCTTTCCCCCTGCAGGGACCGCTCGGCATCGCGGTGACCGTGAGCGCACCGACCGACCGCGCCCCGATCGACGCCGATCGCGAGTTGGAAGGCCTCAAGACCGCGTTGGCGCCGCTCGTGTCGGCGGGCCTGGTGCGGATTGACGTGGCCCCGGACGGCACGATCGCGACGCTGGCCACGATGCTGCGCGACGCCGAGGTCGCAGGCCGGCCGTTCCACGTGTGGCACTTCATCGGGCACGGCCGCTTCATGGAGCGCCAGGGTGCCACCTACCTCGCGTTCGAGGACGCGAACGGGACGCCGCAGATGCAGAGCGGGTTCGAGCTGGGGACGCTCCTGTCCGCACACCCGCATCTGCGGCTCGCGGTCCTGAACGCGTGCGAGGGGGCTCGCGCCGCCCCGGAGGACTCGCTCACGAGCGTCGGCGGCGCGCTCGTCGCGCGCGGCCTCCCGGCCGCCGTCGCGATGCAGTTCTCGATCTCCGACGTAGCCGCGATCCGCTTCGCCGACATCTTCTACCGCTCGCTCGCCGACGGCGGATCGATCGATGCTGCCGTGATGGACGCGCGCCGCTCGATCTTCTTCATGCCGAACGCCAGCGAGTGGGCGACGCCGACGGTCACAGCGCGCACCGTCGACGAAACGCTCTTCACGCGGCGCTTGTGAAGTGTCCGCGAGCGGCGTCGCTTCACGGCGATCAACGCGACGCGAAAGGATCCGGCGGCAGAAGCGACTTCCTCTCGACATTTCCTCCTGGCAGCTAACGGGCGTACATGATGATGCCGACGCCGAGCAGGCAGATGGTGGCGCCGATCAAGTCCGCACGGTCGGGGTGGAAGCCGTCGAAGCCGACGCCCCACAGCAGTGAGCCGACGATGAAGACGCCGCCGTAGGCGGCGAGCACGCGCCCGAACTCGTTGCTCGGCTGGAAGGTCGCAACGACGCCGTAGAGGCCGAGCGCGAGCACGCCGAGCAGCACGTACAGCGGCCCCTTGTCGTCCTTCAACCCGATCCAGACGAGGTAGGCGCCGCCGATCTCGGCGAGCGCGGCGGCGATGAAGAACGCGATCGAGCGGCCGGTCACGCCGGCATCGTGCCAACGGACCCGGCCGACTCACGACGCCGGCTTCCGACGCCGAGCAGCGCGCCGGAGCGCTGCGGGCCGGCGGGTTCGCTGCTCATGCGGCCACCAGCTCGAACGAGGCGACCAGCTCTTCGAGGATTGGTGCCGCGTCGTCGGGCGCGTCGATCGTGAGCGTGATCGCCTCAGGCTCGTCGGTGAGCGCCATCGTCAGGAACGCGCAGCACTTCGCCTCGGCGGCGACGATCGCCGCGAGCTGGTCGCGCACGCCCGGCGCCGGCTCGAAGGTCAGGAGCGCGTGAGTGCCGGTGGTGGTCTTGGCGCGCAGCGCGTGGCGGCTGAGGTCGCGGATCTCGTCCAGGCGGGCGGGCAGCTCGTCGTCGGAGAGCGTGCAGGCGATCGCGAGGGGAGCGGTCATGCCGGCTACCCTGCACCTTGAACCCAGGTTGAAGTCAAGGGGAAGTGCTGCGATGCCCGATGCCGCCGTCCTGACGATCGGCGAGGTCGCCCGCCAAGCGGGCGTCAACACGTCGGCGATCCGCTACTACGAGCGCGTCGGCGTGCTGCCCGAGCCCGAGCGGGTCGGCGGTCAGCGCCGCTACACGCAGGGGACGATCCGCCGGCTGGGCGTGATCGGCGTCGCCAAGCAGGCCGGGTTCACGCTGGAGGAGACGCGCGCTCTGCTGCACGCCGACGCCGACAGCGCCGCGCACGCCGAGCTGCGCGGGCTGGCCGACCACAAGCTGCCCGAGGTCGAAGCGCTGATCGCCCGCGCCCAGGCGATGCGCGACTGGCTCCTGACCGCCCGCGGCTGCACCTGCGAGACCCTCGACGTGTGCGGCCTCTTCGACGCACCCGCGTCGGTCGTGGCAGCATCCTCGCGCGCGTAGTTGCGGGTCACTGAGCCGAAGCGCAGTGCGCTCGCGGGCCGCGGGGTGCATGATCAGCTCGCAGTACTTGTCGCAGGTAGCAATGCTCCTCGTTTGGGGTGGTTGGCTGGCTGCCTCAGTCCTCGGCGGCCGGCGGCCAGAACGTGTTGATGTCGTTCTCGATCTGCCGATCGGTTCTGATCGCGTCTCTGATCGCCGCCTGGGCTGCGGCCGGCAGCGAGGCGTCGCCGGTCTCGGCTCTCAGCTGCTGGAGCTCGTCGTCGATCAGGACGACCAGCCCGGGCATGACGACGTCGAACGTCGGGACGCCCTCCTCTTGGGCTTCCTCGGCGTCAGGGGGCGGGGCGTTGGTGTGGATGAACTGCACCAGTCTGTCGCGGAGGGTGAGCGCCCGGTCGAGCGTCGTCGTGACGTCGTTGAGCCCTGCGGCCGTCGCGTCGTTGAGCATGTCGACGGTCTGCGTCACGGCGCTGTACTGACTCGTCAGGACGCTGAAGACTGCGGTCGGGGTGTCGGCGAACGTCGGCCCGACGACGTCACCGCTCGCGCGAGCGCGGATCCAGCCGCCATCGGCGTGGCGCTTCGCGTTGCGGACTGCACGGTGCGCGAGCCTGGTCAGTCTCCCAGCGGTGGCGCGAGCTTCCTCGGCCACGGGCGGAGGATTGTCGATCAGGTATCTGGAGCCGTTGGACGAGCGGGTGAGATATCGACGGACCGCGGCGAGCGATCTACCGGCCCTGACGTCGTTCCCCTGTTCGATCTGCAACGCGGCCCGCTCGAGCGCCTTGTCGGTGCGGATGATCGGCACGTTGAGGATCGCCGGCGTCAGGGGCGGTACGTCACCGCCCGCCGTCTGCGCTCGTGGAGCGCTCGACGTCGAGTCGGCGACCGCCGACGAGCTGAGTGCAAGGCCTGCGATTAACGCAAGCGGCGCAATCGTCCTGAGGATGCGCATGTACTCCTCCTCTCGGAGCGTGAATTCGCGACCGAAGCGGCGCGCCGGCCGCCTGCGGCGAGAGTAGGCGGGCCCGAAGGCTCAGTTGGGATCTCCCCGGCGCCCTGGGAACTGCCGAGCACCCCCCGAACAGGGGTTGTGGCCTAGGCTCCGACCGCAATGAGATCTCTCGCACGTCGTCGGCGCGCGTGAAGCGGACGGCGACAACGCTCGTGATCCTGTCGGCTGTCGCCGTCGCCGCCGTCGCCGCCGTCGCCGCCGTTGCCCCGCCTGCTCCGAGCGTGGCGGCGACTGCCCAGCTGCTGCCCGACCTCGACCAGGAGCTGCCGACGCAGCTCGAGATCACGCGGGTCGGCCCGCCCGGCCGGCGCGTCGAGCGGCTCGGCTTTCGTTCGGCCGTGCGCAACGTCGGCGCCGGCCCGCTGCTCGTCGCCGCGCGCCGCCCCTCGGGCGCCACCGCGACGATGCGGGCCGACCAGCTCGTCCTGCGCGACCGCGGGCGCCCGGCGCGCGTGCCGCGCGTGGGCAGGCTGCGCTTCGTCGTCTCGTCCTCTCACCGTCACTGGCACCTGCTCGACTTCGAGCGCTACGAGCTGCGCCGCGCAGGCGAACGTTCCATCCGCGCGAGGGATCGCAAGTCGGGCTTCTGCCTCGGCGATCGCTATCGGATGAACGGACCCGTCCTCCCGGCGGCGCCGCCGCAGGCCGTTTTCACGAGACGCTGCGGGATCGACCGACCGCAGCTCCTCCATCTGCGCCAGGGGATCTCGGTCGGCTACGGCGATGACTACGCGCCGATGCTCGAGGGCCAGCATCTCCGCCTGACCGGCTTGCCGGCAGGTCGCTATGTGCTCGTCCATCGCGTCGACCCGGGCCGCCGCCTGCGCGAGGCGAGCCGTCGCAACAACGCCGCCTCGCTCCTGCTCCAGCTGCGTCGGCGAAGCGGCCGGGCCGAGGTGCGGGTGCTGCGGCGATGCCCTGCGAGCGCCCGCTGCGAAGCACCGGCGACCCCGCGCCCGCGCCCGCTCAAGAACGGCTGACGGACCCCGGTTGCGGCACCCGGGGTTAGGGGGAGACTCGGGGGATGACGATCGCCCGCGCCCGTGTCGAGGCGAGCGAGCTGGAGATGATCCGCGGAACGCGAAGCGTCGTCGAGATCCTGGCGGGCAAGTGGAGCGTGGAAGTCCTCTACCTGCTCGCCGGCGGCACGCGGCGCTACAGCCAGATCCTCTACGAGATCGGCGAGGTCTCCAAGAAGACGCTGACGCACACCCTCCGGACGCTTGAAGGCCACGGCCTGATAGCGCGCCATGCCTACCC
Organism: uncultured Actinomycetes bacterium; assembly: GCA_963770165.1. GTDB lineage: Bacteria > Actinomycetota > Thermoleophilia > Solirubrobacterales > Solirubrobacteraceae > Conexibacter. Next base: position 28,348 of record CAVYOK010000010.1, on the reverse strand, counting down.
CGAGGTCCCGCCCCGCGTCGAGTACTCGCTGACCGCGCGCGGATGGAGCCTCACCGGGCCGTTGATGACGATGTACGAATGGGCTGCCGAGCATATGCCCCACCCGGGCGCTCGTGCGAGCGGGCAGGTGATCGCGTGGCGCGACCGGTGAGGATCGGCGAGCGCTCACTCGTCGATGAGCTCTTGCCCCGCGTCCTCGTTGCACTCGATGCTCGGCGGCTCCTCTGCGGGGAACGCGAGGAACTGGAATTGCGGCCGGGTGAAGCCACGGATGTCCAGCGCGAGCGCGGGCCGTCGATCCTGGCCGCCCTGGCCGAAGAGGTAGCCGAGGGGGCCGGTCGCCGAGCCGTGTTGGGTCACGCCGATCACGTACATGCACTCGTCGAACAGGTCGAACTCGGCCACCGGCTCCCGCAGGTCGTCGACCTCCTCGATGAGCGAGTCGAGCTCCTGCTGCAGCTCCTCCACCCGGTCGGGGACCGACGGCCGTGGCTCGTGGCCGCTGCCGGCCTGCGCCGACGGGACGGCGGGACCGAGCGCCAGCGCGGCGGCGCACAGCAGCGTGAGCGGCAGCGATCGGCGCATGTCAGTCGATCGCCTCCCCGGGCTCGTCCTGGCAGGTGCGGCCGGGGCGGTCGCCGCCGACGAGCGCCAGGAACATGTAGTCCGGGTCGTCCCAGTCGCTGCGGTCGATCGACAGCGCGGGCCGGTACACGGGCGTCGTCGTCAGCGGGTTCCCGAAGAGGTAGCCGAAGCCGCCGTCCGGGTCGCCGTACTCCGTCACCGGAACCCACGAGACGCACGACTCCCACTCGTCGAAGCGCTCCGACGCCGTCAGCAGGCCGCGCGCCGCGCGCTTGAGCTCCCGGACGCGGCGCTCGAGCCCGGCGAGGGTGCGGGGCAGCGCGCGGTGGTGGCCGCGCCCGTACCGCGCCGCCCTGTGGGCGCGCGCGGCGTGCGCGGGGAGCGGGGACGCGACGCCCGCGGGCGGGGGCGCGGCCCGGACGGAAGCCGCTTCGGCGGTTCCGCCCGGCTTGGGCGAGTTGCTGCGGCAGCTGGGCGCGCGCGAGAAATGGAGGAAGAGGTAGTCCTCGCGGCGCGGCCGGCTCGTGCGGTCGACGGCAAGCGCGGGCATGAAGCTGCGCCCGGTGCCGTCGCGCTCGTCGTAGCCGTAGCCGAACCGGCGGTCGGGGTCGCCGTACTCGCTGACGGGGATCCCGTGCAGGCACGCCTCCCAGTCGGCGTAGCGAGCGGCTGACAGCTGCATCTGCTCGACCTTCGTCTCGAGGCTCCGCACGACCGCCCTGATCGCGCGCACGTTCGGCTGCGTCGCGCCGGTGTCCGGCCACGGCGAGTCTTCGTCGCCGAGCAGGTTGATCGCGGGGCCGCCGCCGCCACCGCCGCGGCCGTACCCGGCCGGCGACGCCGCGGTTGCGAGGCCGAGCAGCGCTGCGGCCGCGAGCACACCGACAAGCACGCGACGCGCGTCCGTCATCCGCCCGCCTCCACGGCGCCGACGTCGCAGCCCGCGCCCTGCGGACGGGCGGCGCCTCGCTGGTCCCTGCCGATCGCGACGGCCGGGTAGTCGACGAGGCCCTCGAGATGCTGCTCGCCCTCGAGCAGGCCGCCACCCAGCGGCGCGAAGCCGCAGCTCGCGGCCGGAATGCGATCGAGCACCGGGCTGCCGGGCAGCGGCGCGTGCGTCTCGCCCAGTCCGCCGTTGTCGAGGAGCGCTCCGAGCTGCGGTATCGCGCCGACCACGTCGGTCGGGTCGCCGAGTCCGCAGGACCGGTCGCTGATCACGTTGTAGCCGTAGGAGCGGGAGCTCGACGCGTGGCAGTTCGTCCCGGTCGGCTGCACCTGTCCCCCGGTGGAGCTCGTCGTCGGCGGGCCGATGATCGAGCCGAACGCCTCGAGCCATTCGCCCGCGCCGACGTTCGCGGCGACGGGGGCGATGTTGTCGGTCACGGTCGAGTTGACGAGGCCGACGGTCCCAGCCGCGAGGATGCCGCCGCCCTGGCCCTCGGCGTAGTTGTCGCTGATCGTCGAGTTCGCGACGTACAGGTCGCCGCGCGCCCAGATCCCGCCGCCGACGTGGGCGACCGCGGCGTTGCGGGCGATCGTCGAGTTGACGATCGTCACCCGCGCCTCGCCGGAGATCGCGCCGCCGCGGTCGTCGGCGCGGTTGCCGTTGATCGTCGAGCCGATCACCGTGACGTCGCCGTCGAGCGTGAAGATCGCGCCGCCGGGGCCGTCGGCGGTGCTGCCGTTGACGGTCGAGTCGATCACCGTCACGTCGCCGTCCTCGTCGGTGTAGATCGCGCCGCCGTCGCCGTCGGTCGTGTTGCCGTCGATGTGGGAGCGGACGACGAGGATGTCCCCCGTCGAGCCGAGTGCGCCGCCGGACCCGTCGACGAGATTGCCGCTGACGACGGAGTCGAAGACCTGGATGCCGCCGCGCCGCGCGTACACGCCGCCACCGTCGTCGTTCGCCAGGTTGCCCGTGATGACGGAGCGAACGATCGTCGCCCGTCGCTGCGACATGATCCCGCCGCCCGGCTCCTCGGCGAGGTTCTCGTGCACGCGCGAGTCGATCACCTCGATCTCCCCGCGCGTCGTGACCGCCGCGCCCGGACCGTCGCTGCCGCCCCGTGTCAGCGTCACGTTCCTGAGCTGCACGAATCCGGCGCCGTCCTGGCGCAGCAGCCGTTTCTCGAAGCAGCCTTGTCGCAGCGTGTGGCCGTTGCCGTCGAGCGCGATCGGGCCCGGCGACTCGCGGATCGGGTCCCCGGTCCGGCACGCGTGCAGCACGATGTCGCTCGTCAGCGCGATCGCCCGCAGGCGCGGGTTCGCCCACGCCGCCCGCAGGCCGGCCTCCGTCCCGACCGCGACGGACGCTCTCGTGAACAGCGTGTAGCTGTGGTCGACGCGGCGCCGGCCACGGACGCAGGCGACGTTCGCGTCGTAGCGCCCCTCGATCGCATAGAGCCGCCGCTCGATGCAGCGGTAGCCGCGAACGGTTCGCCGGAAGAAGCGGTCGGTCAGCCGGCAGCGACCGAGGAACACGGGCTGAACGCAGCGACGGTAGACGCGGCCGTAACAGCCGCCGGCGCGCCCGCGCCTGCTGTCGAGACAGCGCTGGTACGCGCGCACGAGCCGACGGCCGTCGCGGCACGCGGTGCGGTCGACGTAGAGGCCCAGCACGGCGCCCGGTCCCGCCTGGCGCATGCGCGCGACGCCGCAGCGCCGCGTACCGGTCGGCTGATAGGGGACGTCGCCTGCCGCGTTGTCCTCCCACGGTCCGGGCGGGCCGGCGCTCGGCGGGTTCTGCACCTCCTCGTCGCCGCCGGCGAGCGCTGCGGGCGATGCCGCCAGGAGCGTGGCGACGACAGCGAGACACGTGCAGGTCGCACGCGACCACGAGAACGCGTCGGCAACCCTCATGCCGGCTGCACCCGTTGAGCCGGTGTGGGTCGCGGATGACGAGGAAGTAGTCGCAGTCCGTGCGCCTTCTTGTCTTGGGGTCGCTTCGGGGGTCCTCTCGGAGATCTGTTTACCCAATCCTGTGAGAGGCTCGCCCATTGGCATCGCGCCCGTGGCCCAGCCGGCGGCGAACCCGTCCGGGCGAAACCGGTACCGTCGAGTCCTGAGGCGCCCGTGACGAGTCTTGAGGATCTCCAGCCCGGCATGCGTCTCGCGGGCGTGATCCCAGGGCAGAACGTCGCAGTCATCGCCGTTCAGCCGCACGGCGATGACGCCATCGAGCTCACGTACAAGACCGTCGAGGGCGCGCTCGGCCAGCGGGTCCTCGGCCGTGACACCGAGGCCAGACTCGCGATCGGCCAGGCCGAGGGACGTCCGCTCGACGCCGTCGCCGCCGACTTCAAGCTCGTTGCCGAGTGCCAGCGGATCAAGCTCGCCGGCCTGTTCGACCCGATGCTGGCGGTGACGACATCCGACATCCGGCCGCTGCCGCACCAGCTGCGCGCCGTCTACGGCGAGTTGCTGCCACGCCCGGCGCTGCGCTTCCTGCTTGCGGATGACCCGGGTGCAGGGAAGACGATCATGGCCGGGCTCTACATCAAGGAGCTCATCCTGCGCGAGGACGTCAAGCGCTGCCTCGTCGTCGCGCCGGGAGGGTTGGTCGAGCAGTGGCAGGACGAGCTGTATCTCAAGTTCGGCTTGATGTTCGAGATCCTCACTCGGCAGCTTGGGGAGGCTGCGTTCGGCGCCTCCGCCTTCGAGCAGCATCCGCTGCTGATCGCGCGCATGGACCAGCTGGCGCGCAACGACGACCTGCTCGCCGAGCTCGGCACGTCGGAATGGGACCTCGTGATCGTCGACGAGGCGCACCGGATGGGCGCCCACTACTTCGGCGGAAAGCTGGAGAAGACGAAGCGCTTCCAGCTCGGTGAGCTGCTCGGCGACGTCGCGCGACACCTGCTGTTGATGACGGCCACGCCGCACAGCGGCAAGGAGGAGGACTTCCAGCTCTTCCTCACGTTGCTGGACCGCGACCGCTTCGAGGGCAAGTACCGGGCGAAGGTGCACACGACCGACACGTCGGGAGTGATGCGGCGGATGGTCAAGGAGGACCTGCTCACCTTCGAGGGCAAGCCGCTGTTCCCCGAGCGGATCGCCGAGACGATCCCCTACGAGCTCACGGAGCTCGAGCAGGATCTCTACGAGCAGGTGACGACCTACGTCCGCGAGGGCATGAACCGCGCCGACAAGCTCGGCGGCAAGCGGCGCAACACCGTCGGCTTCGCGCTCACGGTCCTGCAACGCCGCCTGGCCTCCAGCCCTGAGGCGATCTGCCGTTCGCTGGAGCGCCGCGCCGAGCGCCTCGAGCGCCGCAAGCAGGATGTCCTCGCAGGTGGAGCCATCGCCGAGCCGAGCGGCACCGGCGTCGTCGTCGATCTCGACGAGTTCGACGACGACGAGTACTCCGCCGGAGAGCTCGAGCAGATCGAAGACGAGCTCGTCGACGCGGCGACGGCGGCGCGCACCGTCGAGGAGCTGAACGCCGAGCTGCTCGAGCTGCGTGCGCTGATCGCCGCCGCCGCGCGCGTGCGAGCCTCGGAGAACGATCGCAAGTGGTCGGAGCTGCGCACGATCCTCGAGGACAACACGCTCGCCGCCTCCGGTGGAGGCGAGGAGCGGCGCAAGCTGATCGTCTTCACCGAGCATCGCGACACGCTCGACTACCTCGTGCGGCGCATCCGGACGCTGCTGGGTCGGCCCGAGGCGGTCGTGGGGATCCACGGCGGGGTGCGCCGCGCCGAGCGCCGCCAGACCACGGAGGAGTTCACGCGCAACCCGACCTGCCAGGTCCTCGTCGCCACCGACGCGGCCGGTGAGGGCTTGAACCTCCAGGCGGCGCACCTGATGGTCAACTACGACCTGCCCTGGAATCCGAACCGCATCGAGCAGCGCTTCGGCCGAATCCACCGCATCGGCCAGCGAGAGGTCTGCCGCCTCTGGAACCTCGTCGCCGACAACACGCGCGAGGGCGAGGTCTTCGTCAAGCTGCTGGCGAAGGTGGAGGAGCAGCGCAAGGCCTACGGCGGCAAGGTGTTCGACGTGCTCGGCACGGCCTTCGGGGAGACGCCGCTGCGCGCGCTGCTGATCGAGGCGATTCGCTACGGCGAGCTGCCCGAGACGCGGGAGAAGATGTCGCAGGTCATCGACGCGAGCGTCGTCCACGGAATCGAGGAGCTGCTGGCCGAGCGCGCGCTCGCGACCGAGACGCTGAAGCACGCGGACCTCGCCGAGCTGCGTGCACGCATGGACGAGGCACGTGCGCGCCGTCTGCAGCCGCATTACGTCGAGGGCGCGTTCCGGGCCGCGTTCACCCGGCTGGGCGGCAGGATCCGCAAGCGCGAGCGCGGTCGCTTCGAGATCACGCATGTCCCCGCCCAGGTTCGGGCCGCGGCCCGCGGCCCCGTCGCCACGCGCTACGACCGTGTCACGTTCGACGTCGAGCATGTCGATGCCGCCGGGGTCGACGCCGTCCTGCTCGCTCCCGGCCATCCGCTGCATGACGCCGTCGGCGACGAGACGATCGCTCGCGGACAGCACGCGCTCGAGCGCGGGACTGTGCTCGTCTCGCCGGCCGTCCAGGAGCCGCGCCTGCTCGTCGGGGTCGTCGAGGAGATCGTCGACGCCACCGAGACGTCGGTCTCACGCCGCTTCGGCTACGCGTTCGTCGACGAGCAGGGCGAGGTCGAGCACGCCGGGCCGGCGCCCTACCTCGACTGCGTCGCCGCGCCGCTGACCGACGCCGTCAAGGCAGCGCGGCGGCTTCCGTGGCTCGCGCACGCGGAGGAGCGGGCCGCGAGCTGGATCATCGCCAGCCAGCTCCAGGAGCTCCTGAGCGAGGTGAGGCTGCGCCGCGCGGCGGAGCTCGAGCGCGTGCGCGATCAGGTGAGCCGGCGGCTGGAGCAGGAGCGCGAGCGGCTGATCGCGGAGTCGATGGTCGCTCAGGAGCAGGAGAAGGCCGGCAAGAAGCCCAAGCAGAGCCACTCCAGCCTCTCCTACAAGGCGTCTGAGCTCGAAGGTCGGCGCACGAGCCGTCTGCGGCTCCTCGACCGGCAGATGGAGCTGCACGCTCGACCGCCGCGCGTCCTGACCGCTGCGCTTGTGCTGCCCGTCTCCGCGGTCCGGACGGACATCGCCGAGGATGCGCCTGTCCAGGCGGTCGAGACGAAGGAGGTCGAGCGTCGCGGCATCGAGCGCGTCATGGCGGCTGAGCGCGCGCTCGGGCGTGTGCCGATCGAGCAGACGTTCAACAATCCGGGCTTCGACATCCTCTCCGGCCGCGACGGCGACGATCCGATCCGGATCGAGGTCAAGGCGCGCATCGCCGGAGCCGAGGACTTCTTCGTGACCCACAACGAGGTGCTGACCGCGCTCAACAGCGCGCCGCGATACCGACTGGCGCTCGTGCGCGTCGAGCCGCGCGGCTCCGAGCACGATGCGGTCCGCTACCACGAGAATCCCTTCGCCGGCTTCGACGCCGGCGACTTCGACGCCACCGGCCATCGCGGCAAGTGGGAGACGACGTGGGCGAGATCCCGGGAGCCGTTTTGAGCCAGAACGAGGCCGCGTGGCCGCCGAAGCGGAAGCTGATCGAGGTGGCGCTGCCGCTGGAGAAGATCAACAAGGAGTCGGCGCGCGAGAAGTCGATCCGCCACGGGCATCCGTCGACGCTGCACCTGTGGTGGGCGCGCCGACCGCTCGCGGCCGCACGTGCCGTCCTGTTCGCGCAGCTCGTCGACGACCCGTCGGCGCACCCCGACCGCTTTCCGACCGAGGAGGACCAGCGTGTCGAGCGCGAGCGGCTCCACGGGATCATCGAGCGCTTGGTCGTGTGGGAGAACGTGCGCGACCGCGCGCTGCTCGACGAGGCGCATGCGGAGATCCTCGAGTCCACGGGCGGAGATCCCCCGGCGATCCTCGACCCGTTCGCGGGCGGCGGCACGATTCCGCTCGAGGCGCAGCGGCTCGGCCTGGAGGCGCGCGCCTCCGACCTCAACCCGGTCGCGGTGCTGATCAACAAGGCGCTGATCGAGATCCCGCCGAAGTTCGTCGGGCGGCCGCCGGTCTTCCCGGGCCTCGCCGACAGTCGCCTCGCCGACTGGAGCGGCGCGACCGGCCTCGCCGCCGACGTGCGCGCCTACGGCGAGTGGATGCGCGACGAGGCCGAGAAGCGCGTCGGCCGCCACTACCCGCAGGCGACGCTCGAGGATGGGACCGGGGCGACCGTCATCGCCTGGATCTGGGCGCGGACCGTCGCCTGCCCGAACCCGGCCTGCGGGATCGAGATGCCGCTCGTCCGGTCATGGTGGCTCGGCAAGAAGAAGGGCAAGGAGGCGTGGGTCCGTCCGCTCGTCGTCGCCGACCAGCGACATCCGAGCGGCAAGCGCGTGGCGTTCGAGATCGGGCATGGAGCGGTCGGGGCGCCGAGCGCGGGCGAGGACGGGACGGTCGGTCGCACCGGCGCCACGTGCATCGCGTGCGCCGCGGCGGTGTCGCTGAACCACATCCGTGCGGAGGGCCGCGCCGGGCGGATGGGCACGGCCCTCATGGCCGTCGTCGCCGAGGGTCGACGCCGGCGCGAATACCTCGCTCCGACGCCCGAGCATGTCGCGGCGGCGGATGTCGAGGAGGTCGTCGATCCGCCGGTCGGCGAGCTGCCGTCCAACCCACGCGATTTCAAGACGCCGAACTACGGGATGACGCAGTGGGCGGACCTCTTCACCAGCCGGCAGCTCATGGCGATGACGACGCTCAGCGATCTCGTGATGGAAGCGCGCGAACGCGTGCTGCGCGACGCCGTCGCGGGCCTCGACGACGTGAGCGACGCACAGGCCTACGCCGACGCCGTGGCGACGTACCTGGGGTTCGGCGTCTCGAAGGCGGCCGACTACTACAACGCCCTCTGCTCCTGGCGCTCGGACGTCAAGAACGAGGGCATCGGGCACCTGTTCGCCCGTCAGGCGATCCCGATGATCTGGGACTTCTGCGAGGCGAACCCACTCTCGCGCTCGTCGGGGAACCTGCGCGATCAGTACACGTGGATCGCCAAGGTCCTCGACATGATCGATGCGGTGTCGCCCGCAACCGCGGAGCAGGCTGACGCGGCATCCACGCCGATGGCCGGCGCGGTCATCTCCACCGATCCGCCGTACTACGACAACATCGGCTACTCCGACCTGTCGGACTTCTTCTACGTGTGGCTGCGCCGCTCGTTGCGGAGCGTCCATCCGAGCCTGCTCAGCACGATGCTCGTCCCGAAGGCCGAGGAGCTCGTCGCCAACGCGTACCGCCACGACGGCAGGGAGGGCGCGAAGGAGTTCTTCGAGGCCGGCTTCCGGCGCGTGTTCGCCCGCGCGCGCGAGACCGCTCTGCCCGACTACCCGATCACCGTCTACTACGCCTTCAAGCAGTCCGACGCAGGAGACGACGGGACCGCCTCCACGGGCTGGGAGACGCTGCTCGATGGGATGATTCGCTCGGGGTGGGCGATCACCGCGACATGGCCGATGCGCAGCGAGCTCTCCAACCGGATGCTCAGCCAGGGCACGAACGCGCTCGCCTCCTCGATCGTGCTCGCGCTCCGGCCGCGCGCCGACGACGCGCCGACGACCGACCGCCGCAGCCTGATCGCCGCGCTCCATGCCGAGCTGCCTGACGCGCTGCGCAAGCTCCAGCAGGGCGCGATCGCGCCGGTCGACCTGCCGCAGGCGGCGATCGGGCCGGGGATGGCGGTGTTCTCGCGGTACGCGAAGGTGCTCGAGAACGACGGCACGCCGATGACCGTGCGCTCGGCGCTCGCGCGCATCAACGAGATCCTCGACCAGGTGCTCAACGAGCAGGAAGGCGACTTCGACGCGTCCACGCGCTTCGCGATCGCGTGGTACCGCCAGCACGGCTATACGACCGGGCAGTTCGGACAGGCCGACGACCTCGCGCGCGCCCGCAACACGGCGGTCGAGACGATGGTCCGCGACGGCATCCTCACGAGCGCCGCGGGCAAGGTCACGTTGCTGTCGCCGGCGAAGCTGCCCGAGGGCTACGACGTCCTCGCCGACGAGCGGGTGGGCGTCTGGGAGGTGCTCCACCATCTGATCGCGCTGCTGGAGCGCGGCGGCCTTCCGACCGCCGGCGCGTTCCTGGCCGGCGTGCAGGAGCGGCGCGACGGTGCGGTCGACGTCGAGCTCGTCAAGGAGCTGGCGTTCCTGCTCTTCTCGATCGCCGAGAAGAACGGCTGGACGCAGGACGCGCTCGCGTTCAACACCGTCGCGACAGCATGGCCGGACATCGTCCACGCGGCGCGCGCCACGCACGCGGGCGCGGGCGCGGGCGCGCAGGCCGCATTCGAGCTCGAGGAGGTCTGACGAATGGCGCTCTCGAACCGCGACCGCATCGGCAAGACGTTCGAGCTGATCGCACCGGCGCTGGACGACTTCATCACGCGCTCGGTCGCGTCAAAGCTGCCGCCGGGCACGTCGTGGCCGGCGCTCGTCGCGATGAAGGACAACCGGAAGGGTCCCGGCAAGGAGTACGACCAGCTCGATCCGCAGGTGCAGCTCCGGATGCTCACCGAGAACGTCCCCGACAGCTTCAAGCCGGGCTGGCATCCGTTCGACGACGCGATCGGCCACGTCGGCCAGGGGTATGCCAAGGAGCTGCGCGCCTACCGCAACGAGTGGGCGCACAACAAGTCCTTCGGCGACGACGACGCGTACCGCTGCCTGGACACCGCCGAGCGGCTGCTGGCGGCGATCGCAGCGCCGGAGGTCGCCGACGAGGTCCGCGCGATCCGACTCGACCTGCGGCGTCGCACCGCCGACAAGGACGACCGGAAGGCGCTCAAGTCGGCGACGCTCACGCCGCAGTCCGCGGGACTGCGCCCCTGGCGCGAGGTGCTTCGCCCGCACGAGGACGTCGCGACCGGCAACTTCCAGGCGGCTGAGTTCGCCGCCGACCTCCACAAGGTCGCGGCGACCGAGGACGCCGAGCAGGACTACGCCGAGCCCGTCCGCTTCTTCGCGCGCACCTACCTGACCGAGGGGTTGCGCGACCTGATCGAGCAGGCGGTGCGGCGCCTGGCAGGCGATCAGAACGCTTCGCCCGTCGTCAACCTGCAGACGAACTTCGGCGGGGGCAAGACGCACTCGATGCTCGCGCTGTGGCACCTCGCGTCCGGGACGCCGCGCGGCGACTATTCGCAAGACCTTCAGGAGCTGCTCGGCGACGGGCCGTTCGACGGGCTGGCGACGGTCCGCCGAGTGGCGCTCGTCGGCGTCCACATCTCCCCGTCCGGGTCGGTCAAGGCCGACGGCACGCAGGTCAACACGATCTGGGGCGAGCTCGCCTGGCAGCTCGGCGGCGCAGAGGCGTTCGCGAAGGTCGCGACCGCCGATGCGAGCCGCACCCCGCCCGGCCAGGCGCTGCACGAGCTGCTGGCCGCCTATGCCCCGGCGGTCATCCTGATCGACGAGTGGGTCGCCTATGCGCGCAGCCTGTTCGCGCGCGACGATCTCGCAGGGGGGACGTTCGACGACCAGTTCACGTTCGCCCAGTCGCTCACCGAGGCCGTCAAGAGCACGCCCGGGGTGCTGCTCGCGGTCTCGATCCCCGCGTCGGAGAGCGGCGACGACGCGCACCCGGCCGTCGGCAACGCCGAGGAGGTCGGCGGCGCGCACGGACTCGAGGCGCTCAAGCGCCTGCAGAACGTCGTGCGGCGCGTCGCCGACCAGTGGCGGCCCGCGTCCTCGAACGAGGCCTACCACATCGTGCGCCAGCGCCTGTTCGTCGCGCCCGATGCCGAGGCGCTCGCGGCGATCAACGCGACCGCCCGCAGCTTCGTCGAGATGTACCACAGATACGCCGACGAGTTCCCGCGCGAGGCGCGCGAGGGCGGCTACGAGGACCGCATCAAGCAGACGTATCCGATCCACCCCGAGCTGTTCGAGCGTCTCTACGAGGACTGGTCGAGCCTCGAGCGCTTCCAGCGGACGCGCGGCGTGCTGCGGCTGATGAACACCGTCATCCATGCGCTGTGGATCGGCGGCGACGTCTCCCCGATGATCATGCCCGGCTCGGTCCCGATCGGGGTCGCGCGCGTGAACTCCGAGCTGACGCAGTACCTGCAGGACTCGTGGAAGGCGGTCATCGACGCCGACGTCGACGGGCCGAACGCCGAGCCCCGGAAGATCGATGCCGGCAAGCCCCTGTTCGGGCAGCGATCGCTCACGCAGCGTCTCGCGCGGACCGTGTTCTTCGGCGCCGCCCCGACGCTCGGCTCGGCGCACAAGGGCCTGGAGACGCAGCGCGTGTTCCTCGGGACCGCGACCCCGGGCGACGTGCCGGGCAACTTCCACTCCTCGCTCGCCGCGCTCGCCGACCGCGCGACGTACTTCTACAGCGCCGGCGGCCGCTACTGGTACGACCTGCAGGCCAACATCTCCCGGCGCGCCAAGGACCTCGCCGAGCGGCTGCATCCCGAGGACGTCCACGCCGAGATCGCCCGCCGCCTCGACGGTCAGGCCAGGACCAACGGGAGCTTCGCCCGCGTCCACGTCTGCCCCGACGACCCCGCCGACATCCCCGACCTCGACGAGGCGCGCCTGGTGATCCTGCACCCCAAGCTCGCACACAAGCGCAACGGCGGCGACTCGGAGGCGGTCGCGTTCGCCAGACGCGCCACCGAGCAACGCGGCACCGCCGGGCGCTCGCACCGCAACATGCTCGTCTTCCTCGCCGGCGACGGCGACCGCATGGAGGAGCTCGATCGCTCGGTGCGCGAGTACCTCGCGTGGTCGCAGATCCTCGCGAGAGAGGACGACCTCGACCTCACCGCCAGCCAGCGCAACCAGGCGGCGGAGCGGCGGGCGAAGGCGGGCGAGACCACCGACGCCCGGCTCCTCGGCGCGTACCAATGGGCGCTCGTCCCCACCGGACAGCCGATCGAGATCCAGGTGACGAAGGCCGACGGCCAGATGGCGTCGCTGGCCGAGCGCGTCAGCCGCCGTCTCGGCAACGACGGCACGCTGGCCGTGCAGCACGCCGCCGCTGCGATCCGCCATCAGCTCGACACGGCGGCCGAGAGACTGTGGGCGCCGGGGCACATGCCGGTGGGCGCCCTCTGGCAGCTCTACTCCGACTATCCGTACATGCCGCGGCTGCGTGACCGGGGGGTGCTCGAGGCGGGCCTCACCGGGCCCCAGCTGCTGTGGGAGCAGGAGGGCTTCGCGCTCGCCGACGGCTACGACGAGGAGGCCGGGCGGTATCGGGCACTGGTCCTTCCGACCGACGGGATGCCCGTCGTCGTGACGGACTCGACGCTGATCGTCCGTCCCGAGCGCGCGCTGGCCCAGCGGGCGGCGGAGGCGCCGGCCGAGCAGGCTGCGGGCGCAGCCGAACCGGGCGCGGCGTCGGAGCCTCAGCTCGAATCGACGGCTGCGCCGACGCCGGAGCAGCCCGGTCCGACACGGTTCTTCGGCAGCAAGGTCCTGCAGTCGGATCGCTATGCGTCGGACTTCAAGAACGTCCTCGACGAGGTGCTCGGTCCGCTGGCGGCGACGCCCGGCGTGTCGCTCAACGTCACGCTCGAGATCGAGGCGACCGCTCCGAGCGGATTCGACGACGCGAAGGTGCGAACGGTCAGCGAGAACGCCGCGACGCTGAAGTTCGAGCCGCGCAGCGGGTTCGAGGAGGGATGACGGCCGGCCGTCACTCCGTCCGCGTGAACTGGAGGATGGCGACCGCCATCATCGCCAGGCCCAGCGCCAGCACGATCCCCACCTCGACCAGGGTGGGCACCCGCCAGCCGAACCAGGTGACGCCGGCGTCGAGCGTGCGCCGGGCGGCCTCGGAGATGTCGAGGTGGTCGAAGACCAGCCGCCGCATCGGGTCGACGGCGTAGGTCAGCGGGTTGAGGCGGGTGAGCACCGTCAGCCAGTCGGGCAGGCCCGAGACCGGATAGAGCGCGCCGGAGAGGAAGAACAGCGGCATCACGAGCATCTGCATCACGGTTGTGAACGTCTGGATCTGCTTGACGCGGGTGGCGACCATCACGCCGAAGGCGGTGACCGTGAAGGCGATCAGCAACATCAGGCCGAACAGGCCGAGCAGCAGCAGCGGGTCGTAGGGCACGTCGACGAAGCCGGCGAGCGCCAGCAGGATCACGCTCTGCAGCGCCGCGACCGTCGCGCCGCCGAGGCACTTGCCGACGACGATCGACGACCGCCGGACCGGCGCGACCAGCATCTCGCGCAGGAAGCCGAACTCGCGGTCCATCACCAGCGAGATCGCGTTGAACATCGCGCTGAAGACCAGCGCCATGCAGATGACCCCGGGGTAGATGAAGGTCTTCAGCTCGACGCCGTCGGTGGACGGAGCCGCGAGCGTCTGCAACCCGGCCCCGAGCACGAACAGGAACAGGAGCGGCTGGATCAGGATCGTCGCGATCCGCATGCGGTCGCTGGCGAAGCGGATCAGGTCGCGCCGCCAGACGATTCGCGCCGCGCGGACCTCCGACCGCCAGGAGCGCTCGGGCACGCGGACGGCGACGACCTCCATGACCGTGGCGCTCATCGTCCGGCCCCCGACAACACGCGCATCGTGGCGCGCTCGAGGTCCGACCGGCCACCCGTCTCGGCGTCTCGGATCGTCGAGCCCGTGTAGCGCATGAAGACGTCGTCCAGCGTCGGCCGCGACACCGCGACCGACGTGATGCCCACGCCGAGCTCGGCGAACAGCCGGGGCACGAACGCCTCGCCGGAGGCGACGTGGAAGGTCACCGCGCCCTCGGCCACCGTCGCCTCGATGTCGAAGCGGTCGCGCAGCGCGGTCAGGGCGGCGTCGTCGTCGGCGGTGCCGAGCACCACGCGGTCGGCGCCGACGCTCGCCTTGAGCGCCTCGGGCGTGTCGAGGACGACGATCTCCCCGCGGTCGATGATCGCGATGCGGTCGCACAGCTCCGCCTCGTCCATGTAGTGGGTGGTCATGAAGATCGTCGTGCCCTCGGCCTCCTGCAGCGCGCGGATGTAGTCCCAGATCGAGCTGCGGGTCTGCGGGTCGAGGCCGATGGTCGGCTCGTCGAGGAACAGCACGCGCGGCGAGTGCATGAGGCCGCGCGCGATCTCCAGGCGGCGTCGCATGCCGCCGGACCAGGTCTGGACCGGCGGGTCACGGCGCTCTGAGAGGTCGACCAGCTCGAGCATCTGGTCCATCCGCGCGCCGATGACGCCGGGATCGATGCCGTAGAGCTCGGCGTGCAGGCGGAGGTTCTGCTCGGCGGTGAGGTAGCCGTCGAGCGTCTGGTCCTGGAAGACGAGGCCGATGTGCCGGCGGACGTCGTCGCGTTCGCCGGCGACGTCGAAGCCGCACACGCGGGCGGTGCCGGAGGTGGGCCGCGCCAGCGTGCAGAGCATGTTGATCGTCGTGCTCTTGCCGGCGCCGTTCGGACCGAGGAAGCCGAAGACCTCGCCGCGAGCGACGGCGAACGAGACGCCGCGGACGGCCTCGACCTCGCCGTAGGTCTTGGTGAGGTCGTCGACCTCGATGGCGGGTGGTGTGAGGAGGTTCATGGCGCGGCACGATAACACTACAGTCACTGTAATTCTACTGCCGCTATAGTGCTATGCTTATGCCAGGAGACGCCCCCCAGGGCCTGCGCGAGCGCAAGAAGCGCGCCACGCGCGAGGCGATCGCCGCCACCGCGCGCCGCCTGTTCGGCGAGCGCGGCTTCGATGCCGTCACGGTCGCCGAGATCGCCGTCGCCGCCGACGTCTCCGAGAAGACGGTCTTCAACCACTTCGCCACCAAGGAGGACCTCGTGTTCGCCGGCGGCGAGGCACGGTTGGCCCAGCTGCAGGCGGACATCGTCCGGCGCCGGCCCGGCACCTCGGTGCTCGACGTGTTCCGCGCGAGCTCGGAGGCGATGCTCGACGTCGTCGCCGCCGGTGAGACCGAGAACAGCCTCGTCGTCCCCCGCATCGTGCGCGACAGCCCCGCGCTGCAGGAGCGGCTCGCGGCGGGGTGGGCGCGCGAGGCCGACACCCTCGTCGCCGCCGTCGCCGAGGCGACCGGATCAGACGCCGACGACCTCGTCCCCGCGGTCGTCGCCCGCACGCTGGCCTGGACGCTCATCACGATCTTCCGCGCCGCGTTCGACGGGCTGCTGGCCGGCGAGGACCCCGCGCACCTGGCCGCCCGCCTGCGACCCCAGGCGGCACGCGCCTACGACCGGCTCGCGGCCGGTCTCGGGGATTACGGGGTCAAGACGCCGGGAGGTAGGTGAGGAGGACCACTCCGGAGTCGAATCGCTTCACGTCGTCGAGCTCCATCCGGACGGTTCCCCTGTCGCCGAGCACGTGGACGTTGCCCTGGCCCCAGACGAGCGGGTTGAGGTAGATCTCGTACTCGTCGACCAGGCCCTTCTCGGCGAGGGCGTACGCGAACTCGCCGCTCCCGTGCATGAAGAGGTCGCCGTCGACCTCGTCCTTCAGCTGCGGGATCGCGTCCTCGAGGTCCCCCTCGATCAGGGTCGCGTTCCACGCGAGGTCTCCGGACAGGGTGTTGGACCCGACGTGCTTCGGCAGCGGGTTGACCATGTCCGCCCATCTGCCCGACTGGCTCGGCCAATACCCAGCAAGCCCCTCGTACGTCTTGCGGCCCAGCACGAGCCCGCTGGACCTCGCCTGACGCTCGAACGAGTAGTCGCCGTGGTCTCCGTCCGCCTGCACCCACTCGCCGACCGGGTCCACGACGCCGTCGACGGTGGCCTGCGTGGTCGCGATCAGTTTTCCCATCTCGATTCTCCTTCGGTCACGGGAGCTCGCCCTGAGTCCCTCTACCCATCGCATGTGCTCGTTCGACGTGGGGGTAGAACCACCATCAGCACTGACGATGCCCGACCTCAAGGAGAGCAACCCCCGATGAACATGCCGCCGATCGTCTCGCCGCAGGAGTGGGAGGGCGCCCGCCAGGAGCTGCTCGCGAACGAGAAGGAGCTGACCAGGGCCCGCGACGCGCTGGCCGCCGCGCGTCGCCGGATGCCGCGGATGGCCGTGGAGCGGGACTACCGCTTCGAGGGCCCGCACGGTCCGGCGAGCCTGCTCGACCTGTTCGAGGGGCGCCGCCAGCTGATCGTCTACCGCTTCTTCTTCGAGCCCGGCGTGGCCGACTGGCCCGACGGGGGCTGCCGCGGCTGCTCGTTCCTTGCCGACCAGGTCGCGCACCTCGCCCACCTGAACGCGCGCGACACCACCCTTGCGTTCGTCTCGCGCGCGCCGCAGGCGGACATCCGGCGCTGGAAGGAACGCATGGGCTGGGAGATCCCCTGGTACACGATCACGGACGAGTTCGACGCCGACTTCGGCGTCGACCAGTGGCACGGCACCAACGCCTTCCTCCGCGACGGCGACCGGATCTTCCGCACCTACTTCGTCAACAGCCGCGGCGACGAGGCGATGGGGAGCACCTGGAGCTACCTCGACCTGACGGCGCTCGGACGGCAGGAGGCGTGGGAGGACTCGCCCGAGGGCTATCCGCAGACCCCGCCGTACGCGTGGTGGCACCTCCACGACGAGTACCGCGACGCGTGACGTCTCCATTGACGGGCCGCCCGCTCCAAGAGGTCCGCGCGACCCGCGACGAGATCGCCCGGCGCGTCGCGGCGCTCATCGACGAGCTGGACCGGACGCGCGCAGCGTGACGGCAGCCGGCTCGGCGCCGTCGCCCGCGTGGCGCGCCAAGGCGCTCCCGGTTCGCGGCTCGTCGCGTCGCGCGACCGCCACGACGAGCGAGTCCAGCAACGCCAGATGCGCGAGCCGCGTGGCGAGCGGTTCGAGCCGCAGGGTCACCGCGCGCGTCCCCGCGACGATCGCGTGATCCACCAGCTCGGTCAGCGACGACCTGGCGAAGCTGGTGATCGCGATCGTGGTCGCGCCGCTCTCGACCGCGGCTCCCACGGCGCCGAGCGTCTCGCGCGTGGCGCCCGTGTGCGACAGCGCGAGGCACGCGTCCGTGGCATTCAGCAGCCGGGCGCGCACGTGCTGGTCGTGGACGTCGGCCGGCGCCTGCGCGTGGCGCCCGATCGCGGTGAAGCGCGAAGCCGCGTCCTGGCACAGCGCGGCCGAGCTGCCGACGCCGACGACGAGCACGCGCCGCGCCCGGTCGAGCGCGTCGACGCTCGCGTCGAACACCGCGGGGTCGACGAGCGCGGCCGCGTCGCGCACGGTCGCGGCGCCCGCCGCGGTGACCTGGGCGAGCGCCGCGAGCCGTGGGTCGCAGGCCGCCTGGGCGGCCGCGGCCGGGGAGATGGTGCCGGCGAGCTCCTCGGCCAAGCTGACCTTCAGGTCGTGGAAGCCCTTGAAGCCGAGCTTCTGGGCACAGCGCACGACGGTCGCGCCCGAGGTCGACGCCAGCTCCGCCAGCTCGGCGACCGAGCAGAAGATCGCGCGCGCGGGCTGCTGCAGGAGCAGCTGCGCGACGCGCCGCTCGGCGGCCTGCAACGGCGGCAGGCTGCCGCCGACGCGCGCGAGCAGGGCAGCGCGCCCGCGCGCGACCGAGCCGTCCACGCGGGCGCTGGGCGCGTCCTGGCGCATCAGCTCTCCGGCTTCTCCGCGAGCACGAAGTTCGTCGAGATCGTCACGCTCGCGACGCCGTGCTGCTCCATCCAGCGGCTGTTCGCCTCCCGCACGGCCTGTGCCGTCCCGGGACCCATCTCCTCGATCGCGCGGCGGATGCCGGTGCCCTCCGCGATCTGCCACCAGTCGTCCGGACCGGACAGGGGGACCGGCACGTCCTCCACCTCGAGCAGGCGGATGCGCACGTCGCCGGCGGCCAGCAGGCCGCAGAGCGTCCCGCCGTCGGCCACCTGTCTGCGCTCCCACGGCATGCCGATGTCGAGGTCGGGCCGCAGGCGCGCGGTCTCGTGGCGGAACTGCGACCACATCGGCTCGAAGAACTGCTCGCCGATCGTGGCGACGACGAGCCGTCCGCCCGGCGCCAGCACCCGCCACAGCTCGCGGCCGACCGCGGTCACGCTTCTGGCGAAGAACATCGCGTACGAGCAGGCGATCGCGTCGAAGCGGCCGTCGGGGAACGGCAGCGCGTGCATGTCGCCGAGCTCGAACGCGACGGCCTCGCCGACGCCGTGCTCGGCCGCCTTCTCGCGCGCCACTTCGAGCATCCCCTCGGATACGTCGACGCCGGTCACCGAGCCGCCGGGCACGACCTGCGGGGCTGCGCGCACCGCGAGTATCCCCGGCCCGCAGCCGATGTCGAGGACGGTGTCGCCGGGCTGCAGCCGCAGCAGCTCGAGCGAGTGGTCGATCACGCGCCCCCAGCCGGGCTGAGCGGCGTCGTAGCCGCGCGCGGCCGAGGTGTACGTCTGCGGTGGGTTGAAGAGCTCCAGGTCCTCGAACCCCGCGATGCTTGCCATGTTCCCTCCCTATGCCGTGGCTCCGAGGAGCCGGTCGATCGCGTCGATGACGGGCGTGCCGAGCTCGACGTCGCGCTCTGAGTCGAACTCGAACCACGGCCCGTCGACGGGCACCGCGGCGATGGCCGCGCGGTGCTCGTGGACGAGCAGGCGCAGCGCGGCGGTCATGTCGACGCGCCGGCCCGCCTCCGTGGACTGCAGTTCCCGCAGCACGCCGCCGAAGCTGGTCCAGGCCGCCGGCGTCCACCGCATCAGCCCGATGTACTGGCCTTCGATGCGCTCGCCTGGGCGTGGGCGCCCGCCGATCTCGGCGACGTGGCCCACGTCGTCGAGCGCGAACCTCTCCGCGTCGTCGAGCGGGTCGGCGAAGCGGCGCCGCCAGAGCGCGTGCCAGTCGCGGTCGTAGGCGAGCGCCAGCGGCGCCGGGCAGGCCGCCAGGCGCCGCGCGGTCGCGGGCGAGAAGGCGATGTCGCCGTAGCTGACGAGCGTCGTGTCGGCGCGCAGCCAGTCGTCTGCTCGGCACAGCGACGCCACCATCGTCGTCACCGCCCAGTCGGGGTTGTGCAGCAGCTCGACGCCGCGGCCGCGCAGCGCGGCGGCCTGCCAGCCGCCGACGACTCCGATGCGCGTCGCGCCGGCGCTGCGCAGCGCGGCGACCTGGCGTTCGAGCAGCGTCCCGCCGCCCACGGCCACCAGGCACTTCGGGCCCGAGCTGGTCAGCGCCGGCATCCGCGAGCCGCGGCCGGCGGCGAGGATCAAGCCCTGCACGTCACGCGCTTCCGGACTCCGCCGCGCGCAGCGCGGTCGCGGCAGCGACGGGCACCTCGCTCGACATCGGTCGGACGAGCCGGTTCGCGGCGTCGAGCTCGAGCATGGGCGCCGCGATCCAGCGCCTGAAGCGGTCTTCGCCGACGCCGATGGCGGCCGGCAGCTCGAGCTCCAGCGCCCGCAGCGACATGTGCGAGTTCGCGCCGCCGAACGCGGTGATGAGGCCGACGATCCTGTGCGTGAAGATCCAGTCCCAGCCGGGATCGGCGGAGGCGATCATCGCGATGCGGCCGTCGAGCTCGTCGCCGCGGACGACGTCGGCCGGCGGCGCGATCACGCGCGCGTGCGTGATGAAGTTCGGCTCGTCCTCCATCGTGACGAAGCTGCCGAAGCTCTCCTCGTCGCGCAGCAGCGCCGGCGCGCACAGCGTCTCGGTTACGCGGTAGCGCTCCCGTCCGCGCCGGATCGCCTTGATCAGGGCCGCCTGGACGTCGTCGAGCCCGGCGGCCAGTCTGCGCAGCACGGTCACCGGCACGTACGACATGTCGTCGACGTCGAAGCCGAGCTGCTCGCCGAGCTGACGCACGTCAACGAGCACCTGGCTGACGAGCCGCGTGAAGTCGAGCTTCGAGCGCTCGCGCGCGGCGATCGCGCTGCGGAGGAAGCCCATCAGCTCCCCCGGCTCGCACGCGAGGCGGTGCGACTCGATCAGCCGGCCGATCTCCGCGAGCTGCGCCGCGCTGGGCGCGAAGCCGGCATGCTCGACGCCCGCCTCGTCGCGGTGCGCGGGATCGAAGTAGCGCTCGAAGGACTCGTCGTAGCGCGCCGAGCGAATGTCGTAGGTGCCGGGCCGCAAGTGGCCGTAGCGGTCGAGGAAGCTGTCGCGGTCGAGCGTCGAGAAGTCGCGCCGCAGGTCCTTCGTGACGTCGTTGGCGCCGCCGATCAGCGCTGCCCCCTGCTCGTCGGTGAAGACCCCCTGGCGCACGAGGCTGTTGACGATCCCGACCGCCGTGAAGGCCGCGCGCGCCAGACCGGCGAACGGGAGCGTCCCGAGCGCGCGACACTGGTCGAGCTGCTCGGCGATCCGGCGCAGCGGAAAGCCGGCCACGGGCGCCCCGTCGACGTGCAGCCGCGCGAGCTCCGCGGCCGTTTCGAGATCGCGCGCGAAGGGCCCGTCGTCGGCCATCATCCGCACAGTGAGGGCGCGCAGCGCGTCGACGACGTCGGACGCCTGCGCGGCTGACAGCACGCCGTGCTCGACGAGCTCCCGCGCTTTGGCCGGCGTCTCGAAGTCGTAGGCGGTCAGCGCGATCGCCGACTCGATCTTGTCGTGCAGGTAGGGCCGCGCGCGCAGCGCCTGCATGTAGTGGGCGACGAGGCGCTCCGCCGTCGCGTCGTCGAGCGCCGCGGGCACGAGCGAGCTGAAGCTGGCGCGCGCGTCGATGTACGGCAGCCCGCAGAAGTCGACCAGCAGCGGCACGCCGCGCAGGTCGCGGTAGCCGTAGCGAGCGCGGCTCTCGGCCCAGATCTCGTCCGTTATCAGGCAGCGGTAGAGCGACAGCGCGAGCGGCCGCGGTCGCACGCCGATCATCTCGGCGGGGTTCCAGTCGGGCATCACGCCGAAGCCGCCGAGCGGCCCGAGCGCCGGCGGGCGGGCGCGCGAGAGCCGGCGCAGCTGCGAGCGGCACTCCTTGATCGTGGCGCGGTGGGCCTTCCTGGGCACGCCCTTGCTGTTCATCGCGAGCGGTCGCACCTGGAACAGCACGACCGGGCCCTCCTCCGCGACGCCGAACTCGAGCTCGAAGGGGACGTCGGCGAGCTGCTCGAGCTCGTCGATCAGCGCCGGCACGCCCGCGACGCACGGCGAGGGTGGCGCGCCGTCCTCGTAGGCGAGGCAGTACCAGCTGCGGGTCCCGTCGCGGCCGGCGGTGACGGCGTCGGTGTCGGCGCTCTCCGAGTAGGTGATCACGCGGTAGGGGCCGCCGCCGCTGGGCTCCCGCGAGGACGCGACGCCGCTCGCGACGACGCGGTCCAGCTCAGGCTGCACGAGCACCTGGTCGGCGTCGGTGTCGCCGTCGTAGGACGCGATCACTTGCTCGATCGCGAGCCGCAGCTCGCCGCGTCCGCTGACGTGCGCGCACGACAGGAAGTGCCCGGCGTTCGATGCCGCCTCCGTGTCCTCGTCCAGGCTGCTGCTGCGGACGATCAGCGACCCGCCCGCCCACTCGTGCCTGCACAGGCGGTCGAGCACGGCGTGCTCGTCGGCCTGCCACTCGCCGACCGTGAACCAGTCGAGCGGCAGCACGACGCCATGTCGGAGCCGGCCCGCGAGCCGTGCGAGCGTCTCCGCCTTCGTGCCGAATGTGAAGCCGGCGGGCACCTCACTGCTCCTTGACCTCGGCGACCCAGCAGCGGGTCGTGTACGGAACCGTCAGCGTTCGCCCTACCTGCGCGTGCGCCACGAGCGCCCCGATCTCATCGACGATGCGCTCCATCCGATCGCCCGCCTGGCGCGCCAGCGTGGCGTGCGAGCTCCACGCCTCGACCCACTCGTCGGGGTCGACCTGATGGCGGACGCTGCCCTCGATGCGCCGTGGCGCGTGGAACAGGCCCGAGGCCTCGACGTCGGCGGTGGGGTCGCTGCGGCGGACGCCGTAGTCGTAGCCGGGGATGCGCGAGGCGATCGTCGCCTCGATCTCCGTCTGCAGCGGGTCGTCGAGGTCGCGGTGGTTCCACATGATCGCGACCCAGCCCGGGCGCTCGAGGATCCGCGCGACCTCCGCGAGGGCGGGCCCGGTCCGTACGACGTTGAACGACGAGCCGAACGTCACCAGCGGATAGGCTCCGTCGGGACGACCGGTCTCCTCGGCCTGCGCGTCGAAGTACTCGACGGGCGCATCCGCGAGGCGCTCGCGCCCGACGTCGCGCATCGCGTCGTTGGGCTCGACGGCGTCGACGAGGAGGCCGCGACCGATGAGGTGGACGCTGAGGTGCCCGGTGCCGGCGCCGATGTCGCAGACCCGATCGCCCGCCTCGACGCCGGCGAGCGCGACGATCTCGTCGATCACCGACTCCGCGTACGGCGGCCGCCCAGCATACGTGTGAGCCAGGGATGTGTAATCCCAGGTCAACGACTTCATAACATCCTCCCCCTTGGTCCCTGCTACTGCGTCCCGGCCGGTTAGGCTAGCGGCGATCGTTAATGTGTGTCAAGCGGGCACATTCTGTAACTAAAATTTCATTTGGAGATGAATCCAGGTAACGAGGGTTTCAGGGG
Organism: uncultured Actinomycetes bacterium; assembly: GCA_963770165.1. GTDB lineage: Bacteria > Actinomycetota > Thermoleophilia > Solirubrobacterales > Solirubrobacteraceae > Conexibacter. Next base: position 5,342 of record CAVYOK010000010.1, on the reverse strand, counting down.
AGTGAGAGCGCCCAGGCCGCGGGCGATCTGGTTGACCGGCCTCTCGTCGACCGGCAAGAGCGCGGTGGCGGGGGAGCTGCGCGCGCTGCTGCTGGCGCGCGGCGTCGTGCCGGTGCAGCTCGACGGCGACCGGGTGCGCGCGGCGCTGCCGTGGCCGACCGGCTACGAACGCGAGGAGCGCCTCGAGCTCGCCCGCCTCTACGGCCGGCTCGCGCGCGAGTTCGTGCGTCAGGGCCACGTCGTGATCTGCTCGACGGTGTCGCTGTTCCACGAGGTGCACGCATGGAACCGCGAGCACATCCCCGGCTACCTCGAGGTGTGGCTGCGCGCGCCGGAGGACGAGCTGCAGCGGCGCGACCGCAGCGGCCGCCGCGACGTCTACACGGGCGCGCGCGGCGCGGTCGTCGGGCTCGAGCTCGCGCCCGAGCTGCCGCTCGCGCCCGACCTCGTGATCGACAACCACGGCGCGATGACCCCGGCCGCGGCGGCGCGGCGCGTCCTCGCCTGCGCCGATGCCTGAGCTGCTCGCCCGCGGCCCGGGGCGCTTCTACCGCGGCAACCTGCACTGCCACTCGGATCGCTCGGACGGCGCGCTGCCGCCGGCTGAGGTCGTCCGCGTCTACCGCGAGGCCGGCTATGACTTCGTCGCGATCACCGACCACTTCGAGGAGCGCTTCGGCTGGCCGGTCACCGACACGCGGCCGTTGCGCGGTGAGGACTTCACGACACTCGTCGGCGCCGAGCTGAGCGCGGCCGACTGGTCCGACCCCTCGGCCTACTGGGTCGCCGCCGTCGGCCTGCCGCCCGACTTCGGGCCGCCGCCGGCGGGTCGCCACGCGGAGGCGATCGCGCGGGCCGCGGCGTGCGGCGCGTTCGTCTGCTTGCTGCACCCGGGGCTGAACGGCCTGCGCGCGCGCGACGCGGACCGCCTCCCGGCATTCGACGCCGTCGAGGCGGTGGAGGTCTACACCCACCAGTCGTGGATCTACCGCCCCGACACCGCGATCGCGGCGCCGTTCCTCGACGCGCTGCTGGAGCGCGGCCGGCGCCTCGGCGCGGTCGCGGGCGACGACGCGCACTTCCGCGACGGGCCGGACGCGTTCGGCGCCTGGGTCGAGGTGTTCGCGCGGGCGCTCGACCCGGACGCGCTGCTCGAGGCGCTCAAGGCGGGGACCTACTACGCGACGCAGGGGCCGCGGATCGGCAGCCTGGCGCTCGACGGCGACGATCTGCACGTCGCCTGCTCGCCCTGCGCGCGGATCCTGCTCACCGGCCCGCGCAGCCTGTGGCGGCGCTGGCGCTGGCGGCTCGCGGCGCCGGACGGACCGACGCTCACCGAGGCGCGCTTCTCGATCTCAGACTTCCGCGGGGGCTTCTGCCGCGTGACCGTCGTCGACGCCGACGGTCGCCGGGCGTGGAGCAATCCGGTCTGGACCTGAGCAGCCGAGGAACGCGCGCAGGCCTGCGTCGTCCAGGCTCGGCACGACCAGGTCGGCGTCCGCGGCCACGCCGGGGGCAGCCGGCACGAGCACGACGAACAGGCCGGCGCTGCGTGCCGCCTGCGCGCCCAGAACGGAGTCCTCGAACGCGACGGCGCGCTCCGGTGCGACTGCGAGTCGACGGCACGCCTCGAGGTACACGTCCGGCGCGGGCTTGTCGCGCGCCGTCTCGTCGGCGCTCACGATCGCGGCGAACAGGTCCCGTAGACCGAGCTGCTCGAGCACCGCGAGGACGAGCTCACGCGGGCCGTTGCTGGCGACGCCCAGCGGGATCCGCGCCGCGAGGTCCGCGACGAGCTCGGCGACGCCGGGCAACGCGTCAGGAGGATCTGCGGCGAAGCACTCGTCCAGCACGGCGCGCAGCTCGCGCGCGCTGACCGGCGCGCCGAGATCCTCGCCGAGCAGGGACGCGGCACGCGCGACGGAGGCGCCGAGCAGGCGCTCGAGCCGCACGTCGCCGAGCGAGCCGCCCCGTGTCGTGGCGACCGTCGCGTACGCCTGCTCCCAGCAGCGCTGGGAGTCGACGAGCAGTCCGTCGCAATCAAAAACCGCAGCGTGCGGGGGGAATCCCATGGCGTTGTGGCCCACCTGTGAATTATCGGTTACCGGGCTTGAGGTCACTATGAATCGCATCGTACAGTCGGCGGCGACGGATCGGAAGCGCCACACCACCGACTTACTCAAAGTGTCAACTGATCTTCCTCCAACCGACCTCGGCGCGGCGCGTGAGGTCCAAGCGCGCATCCATGCGCATCTGCCCGGCCTGCAGGCGGCCGAGGTGCGCGTCGCGCGCGTGGTGCTCGACCAGCCCAACGTCGTCATCTACAAGTCGGCCAGCGAGGTCGGCCAGCTCGCCTCGACCTCCAGCGCGACGGTGATCCGCTGCGCCCAGAAGATGGGCTTCAAGGGCTTCCACGACCTCAAGCTCGCGCTCGCCAACGAACTCGCCGTCTTCGAACAGTCGCGCGCGGAGCAGGAGCGCGCGCCGGAGGACCCGCGCACCGCGGTCCTCGTCGAGATCACCCGCGCCGGCGCCGAGAGCGTGCGCGACGCGGGTGCGCTCGTCGACGCCGACGCGTTCGACGCGGTCGTCTCGGCGATCGTCGAAGCCCACCGCGTGGTGTTCTTCGGCGTCGGCACCTCCGCTCCGCTGTGCCAGGACGCCGCCTACCGCTTCTCGGCGATCGGCGTGCTCGCCGAAGCACCGGCCGACGTCCACGTGCAGCACGTCCAGGCGCGGCTGCTGACCGACCAGGACGTCGCCGTCATCGTCAGCCACAGCGGCTCGACCCGCGAGACGCTCGCCGCCGCCGCGGCGGCGCGCGGTGCCGGCGCGACGACCGTCGCGATCACCAGCTTCGCCGTCTCGCCGCTCACCGAGCAGGTCGACCACACGATCGTCGCCGGCAGCCGCGAGCTCGCGCTGCGGCTCGAGGCGATGGCCAGCCGCCTCGCCCATCTTGCGCTGCTCGACGCGCTGCTCGTCGCCGTCGCCGACCGCGACGAGCGCCGCTCGGCGAGCGCGCTCGAGCATTACACCGACGTCCTCGGGGAGCACCGGCTGTGAAGCTCGGCGTGCTCGCGGACCTGCACTGGAGCGTCGCCCCGCGGGGGCCGGAGCGCTTCCACGCGCCGTACGCGTTCGAGGCGCTGGCGGACCGCTGCGCCGCGGTCGTCGAGGCGTTCGTCGCGCACGGCTGCGAGCTGCTGGTGGTCGCCGGCGATCTGACGCACGACGGCGACGCCGCCTCGTGCGCGGCCGCGCTCGACTGCCTCGTCCGCACCTCGCCGATCCCGGTCGCCGCCGTCGAGGGCAACCACGACGTGTTGTGCGACGAGGCGCTCGTCCCGCGCCAGGCCGCCGTGCGCGACGGCTGGCGGCGCGCCGCCAGGCTCGCCGGCGAGCAGCTCGTCGCGCTGCGCGCCGTCGGCGTCGACCGCGACGGGCGCTGGGCGCTCGACCGCGGACGCACGACGATCGCCGCGGGTCTTCCCGCGGTCGTCGTCAGCCACTTCCCGCTCGTTCCGCACGCCGGTCGCGTGGCGGCCGCGGGGCTGCCCTTCGCGGGGGAGCTCGCCGAGCGCGACGCGCTGCTCGCACAGCTCCTCGCGACGCGCACGCCGACGGTCGTGCTGAGCGGGCACCTGCACGTGCGCGACGCGATCTGCCACGGCAACGTGCTCCAGGTCTGCGTTTCCGCGCTCGTCGAACGGCCGCACGAGGCGGCCGTCGTCGACGTGGACCCGCTCGGGGGAGCGGTGCGGTGCACGCGGATCGGCAGCGCCGCTCGCGCCGCTGCCGATCGCGGCGCCGAGCCGTGGCTGCTGGCCCCGGCGGACGAGCGCTGGGACTTCGCCGACGGGTCATGGACGCGGCGCGAGGCCGATGTCGAGGTCGCGCTTCCGCGCGTGCTGGCGGAGGCTGTCCGATGAGCGTCGAGCTGCTGTCGCGACCCACGGTCCGCGCACCGCGCCCGCCGCGCGACGGCGGCGCGCTCGCCTGCGGCGGCGTGTCGGTCGCGTTCGGGCCGACGGTCGTGCTGGAGGACGTCTCGCTCGACCTGCGGGCCGGCGAGGTCCACGTGCTGATCGGGCCCAACGGCGCGGGCAAGACGACGCTCGCGAACGTGATCAGCGGCCACGTCGTCGCGCGCGCCGGCAGCGTCACGCTGGACGGGCGGCCGCTGACCGGACCGCCGCACGAGCGCGCGCGCCGCGGCCTCGGGCGCAAGTTCCAGATCCCGCGCGTGTTCCCGCGCCTGACGGTGCGCGAGCAGCTCGAGCTGGCCGCGCCGCGCGCCGACCTGAGTGCGCTGCGGAGGCAGCTCGACGAGGTCGGCGACGTCCCGGGCGAGCAGCTGAGCCACGGCTGGAAGCAGTGGGTCGAGCTGCAGATGGTGCTGCTGCAGCGGCCGTCCGTGATCGTGCTCGACGAGCCGACGGCCGGCATGCCGCGCAGCGACCGCGGCCGCCTCGCGGAGGAGCTGGAGGCGGTCGAGCACGGGACCTTCCTCGTCGTCGAGCACGACCTCGACTTCGTCGCGCGGATCGCCGACCGCGTCTCGTTCATGCACAACGGGCGCGTCGTGCGGACGGGCACGTTCGACGAGGTGACGGACGACCCGGTCGTGCGATCGGCGTACCTGGGGACGGGCGCACATGGCCACTGAGCTCGCGCGCCCGCCTGCCGGCATGGCGGTCACGAACGGCGGCATGGCCGTCGCCGAGCCGCCCGCGTTGGAGCTCGAGCTCGACGTGCTGCGCGAGCGCATGACCGTCGTCCACGGCGTGCGGCTGCGGCTCGAGACCGGCACCGCACTCGGCCTCGTCGGCCGCAACGGCGTCGGCAAGACGAGCCTGATCCACGGGATCATGGGCCTGCTGCCGGCGCGGGGGCGCCTGCGGAGCTTCGGCGCCGAGCTGACCGGCTGGCCCGCGCACCGGCGCGCCGCGCACGGCTTCGCGCTCGTGCCGCAGGGGCGGCGGCTGTTCCCCGACCTGACCGTGGCCGAGAACCTGCGCGCGGCGCAGGTCAACGCCCACGCGGGCGGGCCGCGCTTCGACGTGATGGAGCTGTTCCCGGGACTGCGCGAGCTCGAGCGCCGGCAGGCGGGGGTCCTGTCCGGCGGCCAGCAGCAACAGGTGGCGATCGCGCGGGCGCTGCTGCGGCGGCCGAGAGTCCTGCTGCTGGACGAGCCCACGGAGGGGCTCGCGCTGAGCATCGTCGACGAGGTCGTCGATGCCCTCGTCGCGCTGCGGGCGGGCGGCTTGACGCTTGTGCTCGCCGAGCAGCGGATCGACGTCGTCAACCAGCTGTGCGACGACGTCGCGCTGATGCGCGGC
>CAVYOK010000009.1:0-34527 GCA_963770165.1 uncultured Actinomycetes bacterium | reverse complement strand
CTCGCTCGCCGCGTGGGTCGGCCCGGCCCTCGATCGCGCGCATGCCGGGCAGCAGCAGCCCGGCCAGCGTCACCGCGGCGCCGAGCGTCCCGGCGGCCACCAGCGTGGACTGCGCGCCAAGGGCTTCGCTCACGGGACCCGTAAGGGCGAACGACAGCGGCAGCAGGCCGATCGAGATCAGCCAGTCGAGACTCGAGACACGGCCCAGCAGCGCAGCGGGCACGTGCGTCTGCTTCATCGTGGCCCACACGATCGTGCCGGCCGTCTCCAGTCCGTTGAACGCCAGGCTGGCGAGCATCAGCTGCCAGACGGCGGTGGAGAGGCCGTAGCCGGCGACCGCCATCGTGGCGAGCGCCCAGACGAGGTACATGAAGGTGATCTCGCGCCGCGGCGTGCCGCGCTGGCCCATCGCGAGCGCGCAGCCGATCGAGCCGATCCCGCCGGCGGCGAAGACGAGCCCGAGGTCCATGCCGCTGCCGCCGAGTTCGTTCTTCACGATGTATGGCAGCAGCACCTCCGTCGGTCCGAGGAACAGCAGGTAGGCGACCGCGGCGGTCGCGAACGTGCCCCACAGCCAGACGTGGCGGCGCACGTAGGAGAAGCCCTCGCGCAGGTCGCGCATGACGGATGCGCCCTCCAGACGCTCGCCGCGTCTCTCGGGCGCGCGCATCGCGAGCAGGGCGCCGGCCGACGCCGCGAACGTGAGCGTGTCGAGCGCGAACGCCCCACCGGCGCCGACCGCCTCGATCAGCACGCCGCCGAGCGCCGGGCCGGCGAGTCGCAGCGCGAGCGGGCGCACGACCTGATCGAGCGCGTTGGCCTGGGGGAGCTCGTCGGCGGGCAGCACGTCGGGCACGATCGCGTCGAAGGCCGGGTCGAAGAATGCCTGCCCCGCGCCGTAGAGAGCGACGATCACGACCACGTGCCAGAGCGCGAGCGCGCCCGTGAGCGACAGCAGCGCGAGCACGCCGACGGCGACTCCGCGCGTCGCGTCGGCCGCGATCATGATCCGCCGCCGGTCGAAGCGATCGCTCGCGACCCCGCCCACGAGCAGCAGGACGATCGTCGGAACGCTCATCGCGATGCCGACGATCGCGAGCGCGGTCGGCGCGTTCGAGAGGGCGTAGACCTGCCAGGCGATCGCGACGAGGAAGGCCCCGTCGCCGAGCAGGGAGACGCACATCCCGCTCCATAGCAGGCGGAAATCGCGATGCCGGAGGGGCGCTACGGAGCGTACGCGGCTGACGCCGCCGCTGCGGTCCAGGCCCTCGTAGCTATGGTGCATCGGCGGCGCGAGGCTCCGCGGCGCCCACCGGCTGGCCCGGGGGCCGTGCAACCCAGCTGCGCAGCACGTCGAGCGTCTCGGCGGCCGGCATCGGGCGTGCGAAGAGGAAGCCCTGGCCGCGCGCGCAGCCGAGGTCGCTGAGCGTGGTCCACTGATCGTCGTGCTCGATTCCCTCCGCCACGATCTCCATGCAGAGCGTCTCGCCGATCGCGATCACGGCGCTTGCGAGACCAGAGGCCTCGGGCGAGGCGCCGGACTGCAGGAAGGAGCGGTCCATCTTGAGCACGTCGACCGGGAAGCGGCTGAGGTAGCTGAGCGAGGAGTAACCGGTGCCGAAGTCGTCCATCGCCAGGCGCACGCCCATGCTGCGCAGCTCCTCGAGCCGCGAGATCGCCAGGTCGACGTCGCTCATCATCACCGACTCGGTGATCTCCAACGTCAACAGCTCGGGGGCCAGCCCAGACTCGGCGAGCGCGTCGCTCACGTCGGCGACCACGTCGCTGTGCTGCAGCTGCTTGACGGACAGGTTCACGCTCATCGTGAGCGGCGGGTCGCTGGGGGCTTCGCGCTGCAGCACGACCGCCTGACGGCAGGCGTCGCGCAGCACCCAGCGACCCATCGGCACGATCAGCCCCGTCTCCTCGGCGAACGGGATGAAGTCGTCGGGGTTCACGAGTCCGCGGGTGGGATGCCGCCAGCGCAGCAGCGCCTCGACGCCCAGGACCGAGCGGTCGCTGAGGCGAACGACCGGCTGGAAGAAGAGCTCGAACTCGCCGGCGGTGAGCGCACGCTGGAGATCCGCGCGCAGCTCCAGCCGCGCCATCACGCCGTCGTGCATCGCCGGCTCGAACAGCCGATATGCGTCCTTGCCGTCGCGCTTGGCGATGTACATCGCGGCGTCGGCGTCGCGGATCATCTCGTCCGCGTCGGTGGCGGCCTCGTCGTCCGGCACCGAGATGCCCATGCTGCAGTGGACGGTCAGCTCCTTGCCGGCGAGCGACAGCGGCTGGCGCACAGCCTCCATGATCCGCTCGGCGGTGTCAGCCGCCTCCTGCACGCTCGAGACGTCCTCGAGCAGCAGCGCGAACTCGTCGCCGCCGAAGCGTGCCGCTGTGTCGCTTGCGCGAATCGTGCCGGCCAACCGCTTGGCGACTGCGACCAGCACCTCGTCGCCGGCCGCGTGACCGAGGCTGTCGTTGATCGTCTTGAAGTCGTCGAGGTCGAGGAAGACGATCGCCAGGCCGCTCTCGCCTCGGCGCGTGCGCGCGATCCGGTGCCGGACGCGATCGACGAACAGGGCGCGGTTCGGCAGCCCGGTCACCGGATCGTGGAAGGCCTGGTGCGCGAGCTGCTCCTCGAAGACTTTGCGCTCGCTGACGTCGCGACCGTTGAGGACGATGCCGCGCACGTGCTCGTCGTCGGACAGGTTCGTGTAGAGGATCTCGAACTGGCGCGAGCTGCCGTCGCTGTGGCGGAGCGCGCATTCGAGCACCTCGCCCTCGCTGGTCGCGAACCCGTCGGAGAGCAGGTGCAGCAGCCGACCTTCCTCGCCGGGCACGAGCAGGCTGTCGAAGCGCGTGCCGATCAGCTCCTCGGGTGCGTAGCCGAGCACGCGTTCGCTGGACGGGCTCTGGTAGGTGACGGTGGCGTCGGGCCCGAGCACCGTGATCAAGTCGCTCGCGTGTTGGACGAGCGAGGCGAAGCGTGCCTCGCTGCGGCGCGTGTGCACCTCCTCCGTCAGCGCCGCGCTCTCGAGCGTCAGCGCCAGCTGGGTCGCCAGCGAGCGGAGCGCAAGCTCCACCGGCTCGGGCGTCGAGACCGGGCGCGCGATCAGCAGCAATCCGCGAACCTCGCCGCGAATGCGGAGGTCCAGTGCGATCGCGCGCGTGTGGCTCGTTGGCAGTCCGAGCTCGTAGCATGTGCCTGCGCTCAACGGCTTCAGAGCACGCCCGCCGGCTGTCGAGGAGAGCGCGAGCAACTGCTGCGTGGCCCCGTGCGAGAGCGGTGTGGGGCGCGCCTCCATCCCATCGCGCGCGACCGTGAGCCCATGGTCGTCGTAGCGGCACAGCAGCGCGACGCCGGGACCCTCGAGCAGCGAGCCGACGGAGTCGAGCGCGGCACGCGCGATCTCGTCGCGACTCGTTGCCGCGACCAGCGCCGCGCCGGCCGCGCTGAGCACGCGCTCGCGCTTCACCGACCGCTCCTGCTGGCGCACGAGGCCGGCCATGCGCGCGACCACGAGCGCGAAGAGGAAGATCGAGGCGCTGATGATCACGATCAGGTCGGTGTTGCCTGCGCGCACCGCGTCGAGCAGCTCGATCGTCGGCGCGACCAGCGACGCGCCGGCCAGCAGCACGAGCCGAACAGGCGTGAGCTTGGGCTCGGCGTCGCCCGAGGGCACCTCCAGCTCGCGCATCGACGGATGCAGGGCGGCAGCTCCCCACAGTAGATAGAAGGCGATCCAGCCGACATCGAGGCTGAGCTGGTGATCGTAGGTGCTGTGCAGGAGCATCAGCCCGTACACGAAGTCGGTCACCAGCAGCGAGAGGATGCCCACGCTCAGCAGGTAGAAGGAGCCGCGGCGCCGGCCCGTGTCCATCGCGAGGCTCACGGCCGCGGCAAGCAGCAGGACGTCGCCGAGCGGGTAGGCGACCGACACCAGCTTCGGCAGCAGCGTCATCGACGCGTCGTTCAGATACGGCGCGATCAGCACGCTCCAGGACGGCAGCGCGAGCCCGAGCGTCAGGATCGTCGCGTCGATCCCGCCGCGAGCCTTGCGCTGCGGGTTGCGCCGCCGCACGAGCAGCAGCAGGCCCGCCATCAGCACCGGGTAGACCGCGACGTAGAGCGCGTCACCGAACGACGGGAAGGGCACCTCGTGATGCAGCAGCTTCGGATAGCTGTACGTGTAGACGTCGCCGAGCCAGAAGAGGCTGAGGCCGACGACGAAGCACCACCACGGCACGGGGGAGACGGGACGGTGCGAGCGAATGCCGGCCACGACCGCGAGCACGCCCGTGAGGCCGAGCAGGTTCATGAACGGCGCGCTGCCGGCGAGCGACGTGCGGGCGACGAACGGCATCGCGTCGAGGTAGAGCGCCGTCCCGAGGACGCCGAAGGCGAGGTAGAGCTTCCATGCGCGCCCGCTTGCGACGGCGGCCGTCGCCAGGCGTGTCATGCCGCCACGCTCGCGGGTGGGGTGCCGGCCGGCTGCATCTCGCCGCGAGCGGCAAGCTCCCCGAGCGCCTCGATCAGCGTCGTGACCTCCGCCTCGGTGTTGGCCGCGGTCAGTTGGACGCGGAAGCCGACCTCGGGTCTCGGGACGAGCGGATACGCGGCGAGCGTCACGTAGACGCCGCGCTCGAACAGCAGACGGCCGACGGAATCGATGCGCGTGTGGTCGCGCACGGGAAACTCGAGGATCGGCAGACCGGAGTGGTTTGGCGTGTGGATGCCGAGCTCACCGGCGGCGTCGAGCACGCGCTGCGTATGACCGTGGAGCGTCCGCCGCAGCTCGTCGCCGCGGCGCTCGTTGACGTCGAACCCGGCGAGCACGGTCGCCAGCGAGGCGACCGGCGAAGGCCCGGAGTAGAGGTAGGGAGGCGCCGCCACCTTGAACAGGTCCTTGAGCTCGGTGGGGCAGGCGACGAACGCAAGCAGCGACGAGTACGCCTTCGAGAAGCCGCCGACGAGGACGACGTTGTCGTAGCTCTCGCCGAAGTGACGGACGATCGAGTTCCCGCGCTTGCCGTACGGACAGGTCTCGTCGTCGCCGCGCTCGCCGATGACGCCGAAGCCGTGCGCGTCGTCAACGTAGAGCAGCGCCCCGTGCCGGCGTGCCACGGCGGCGAACGCGGGAAGGTCGGGCGCGTTGCCGGTCATGCTGTTCACGCCGTCCATGCAGACGAGGCGGGCCGGGTCGCGCTCGGCGCTCAGCAGCTCGTCGAGATGCTCGGGATCCTCGAAGCGGAAGCGGCGCACGGCGGCGCCCCGGCCGCGCGCCACCTGGCAGCCGTCGTAGATCGTCTTGTGCGCCCGCGCGTCGAGGAAGATCGTCCCGGCTCCGGCGAGCAGAGGGATCACGGACATGTGGATGTGCGTGATCGTCGGCAGTACGAGGCTGTCCTCGCTGCCGATCAACGCCGTCAGGCGCTCCTCAATCTGCTCGTAGAGGATCGGGCTGCCGAGCAGCCGTGACCAGCTCGGGTGGGTGCCCCAGGCCTCGAGCGCCCCGGGCACCGCGGCCTTGATCTCTGAATCGAGGTCGAACCCGAGGTAGTTGCAGGAGGCGAAATCGGCGAGCCAACGGTCGCCGACGCGGATCATCCGTCCGTCGATCTCGTCGATGACGGCATCCATCATCGGATGCTGCGACTTGAGCGCGGTCAGGTCCTGCAGGGTCTCCAGCCAGTGGTCAAGCCATGGCTTGCCCGACATGGCCGCGGGGCGTGGCTCGACGCTCGGGCGAATGCTCATGGAGCTACACGTCGGAATATGCTCAGAAAACCTTAAGGTTTGTCATGCGTTTGCAAATGTCTGATCGGTGAGCGCTGCCACGATCCGGCGGAGCGATCGGCTACTTTTCTGTGTTCGCGGCGCAGATTTGGCCTTCATCCGCTTCTGACGAACGGCCCGTGAGAGCGGGGCGGCGGCGCGCTAGCGGCGCCGACGTCGACGCGGGCGGGACCGGTCCGAAGCCGTTCGGACGGCTGACGAGCAACGTCGAGTCGGCGGGCGCGACGAAGCCCGCGCAGCGATCCCCGGTGCGCGGCAACCAGGTTGGGCGTCGGCCGTCGCCGCGGCGGCGGGCAGCTCCGCGAGAAGGTTCTCCCAACATTCGACAACCTTCCGTCTAGACTCGGTTGCCATGCAGAAGGTCGAGGGTTCGAGTCCCTTCATCCGCTTCGAATGACGGCCGCAGACTCCCAATGGGGCGAAGGCGCGAACGCCGAGGCCATCACGGCGTGGGACGGGCCGCTGTTCGACCGCTTCGTGCGCTTCCGGCACATCGTCACGACCGGGCTCGGCGCGCACGGCGAGAAGGCGCTTGAGCTGTTCCCGCCGCAGCCAGGCGAGCGGGTGCTCGACATCGGCTGCGGCTTCGGCGACACGACGCAGCGGATCGCCGGCATCGTCGGGCCGGAGGGCGAGGCGTTCGGGGTCGACGCGGCCGCGAACTTCATCGAAGCGGCGCGCCACGAGGCCCGGGAGGCCGGCGTCGAGAACGCCCGCTTCGCCGTCGCCGACGTCGAGACGACCAGCTTCGAGGAGCGCTTCGACCGCGCCTTCTCGCGCATGGGGACGATGTTCTTCGCCAACCCGGTGTGGGCGCTGCGCAACGTCCACGCGGCGCTCGAGCCGGGCGGGCTGCTGACGATGGTCGTGTGGCGCCGGCGCACCGACAACGACTGGATCTACCGCGGGCAGACGATCGTCGAGGGGATCGTCGAGCGCCCCGAGGAGTACGACGAGCCGACCTGCGGACCCGGGCCGTTCTCGATGGCCGACGCCGACACGACGAGCGACGTGCTGCAGCGTTCCGGGTTCACCGACGTGTCGTTGCGCCGCTGCGACACCCCGATCCTCGTCGGCAACGACGTCGACGAGGCGATCGACCTCGTCAAGAGCCTCGGGCCGGCCGGCGAGATCCTGCGGCTCGCGGGCGAGCGTGCAGCGCACTTGCACGGCGAGGTCGACGCGGCGCTGCGCGAGGGGCTGTCGGAGTTCACCCAGCCGGACGGCACCATCGTCGCGTCGGCGTCGACGTGGATCGTCTCGGCGACCGCCTGAGCACCGCGCGTCCGCTTCGTCCGCTGCCGCTTGCCGCGCTGGCGATCGCGTGCGCGCTCGCGCTCGTGGTCGCCTATGTGGTGTTCGTGCGCACGCACGCCGGCCAGCGGATCGACGAGGCGGCGTTGAACGGGCGGCTGGGCTCCATGCACGCACGCGCCGCCGCCGATCAGCTGCTGACGACGATCAGCGTGGGATCGCTCGCCCTGGCGCTCGTGGTGCTGGCGGGGCAGGCGCTGCTGCGCCGTCGCATGGCGCTGGCGATCGTCGCGGTCGCCGTCGTGGTGGGTGCGCTGGGGCTGACGGAGGTGCTCAAGCACCTCGTGCTGCCGCGCCCGCACCTCGTCCCGACCGGGATCGACGAGAACAGCTTTCCGAGCGGGCACACGACCACCGCGTTCGCCGTCGGGATCGCGGCCGCGCTGGTCGCTCCGCCGCGTTGGCGCCGAGCGGTTGCGGCGGGTGTGCGCTGCTGTACGGGACCGCGATCGGCGTCGCGACGATCGCGGCAGGCTGGCACCGGCCGAGCGACGTGGCGGGCGCGCTGCTCGTCGTGACCGGATGGGCGGCGGCGGTCGTGCTCGCCGTCGCGCTGCTTGATCCGGGCGCGTTCGGGTCCGAGCGCGGCGGGCGCGGCGACGGCCCCGACGGATCGCGCTCGACCTGGACGCGAGGGCGCGACCTCGAAGGGTACGTGCTGCTGGCGGCGATCGCGCTGGCGGCCGGCTGGCTGATCACGGTTGCGATCGTCGCCGGTGGTCGTGTGGGGGCGATCGAGCTGACGACGCTCAACGCCGCGTTCGTCGCGGCGTGCGCGTTCGTCGCGGCGCTGGCGGCGGTGCTGCTCGGGACGTTGCTGACGGTGCTGCGCGAGTCGCTTCCGACGCACGGCGGCTGAGCGCCGCGCGAGCGGTCGCGAGCCCGCTTGCGCGTATTCCTGGCGTTTCGGGGTACCACGGGGCCTAATCGATCCTGGAGGGGAAACCATGGCGGATCCCGCGCCACGTTCCCGTGCAAGCTCGGGAGCAGGTCGCAGCAGAAGAGCGAGCACTTCCCGCGCACGCTCCACAGCCGCGAGAAGAGCCGCGACGAGTCGAGCAAGATCTCGCTCAGGCGGCGGCACGCGCAGAGCCCCGTCCGCGGGAGCCGCGGCGGCGGCTGGCGCGATCGGCGGCATCGTGCTCGGGTCGCGAGTGCTGCGTCCGCGCACGCGGAAGCTGCTCGGCATCCCGATCCCGCGCGACGGTATCGGCCTCAAGCCACTGGCCGATGAGGTCCGCAAGGCGGGCAAGCAGATCGAGCGCATGGCCGACGAGGTCGGCAAGGCCAGAGCACAGGCGCAGAAGGTCGGCAAGGCGCTGTCCTGATATGCGCGCTCACGTCCCGCCGGCTGCCGCGCAGAACATGACTTGTGAAGAGGGGAGCGCCAGTGTCCGAGATGACGAAGCGTGACAGCACCGTCGTGCGTTTCCTCAACGAGGCGTACGCGAACGAGCGGCGCTTGGAGGTGGCGCTGGCCGCCCACGCCGAGGCCACCACGCGGCCGGAGTACGCGCGGCGGCTGCGCGAGCACCTGAGCGAGACGAGAGGCCACGCGGACAAGCTCGAGCAACGCATCACGAGCCTGGGCGGCACGCCGGAGACGGTCTCGATCCCGGGGCCGGAAGGCCTGACCGACAAGCTCGAGTCCGCGCAGGGCCTCGTGCAGCGTGCGACCGCGGCCGTGCAGCACTCGTTGCGCACGGTGCGACGGACGGGCGAGCAGCAGTTGATGCTGGAGAACGCGCGTGCGGAGTTCCGCGAGGAGGCGCAGGAGATCGCGACCTACCGGGCGATCGGGAGCCTGGCGAGCGCGGTCGGCGACGGCGACACGGCGAGACTCGCGCGCGAGATCCTGCGCGAGGAGGAGCGGATGGCGTCGTACCTCGGCGACCTGATCCCCGAGCTGGCGATGGACGTGGTGCACGACGAGGTGCCGGTGTCGGAGATCGAGGGACCGGCGGCGCAGCGGACGTCGGCGAACGGCGCGGGGAGAGCGGCGAGGGGCAGAGCGAGCGCGAGACGCAGAGGCAGAGGCAGAGGCAGAGCAGCCGGGAGAGCGAGAGCCAGCGGCAGAGCCAGAGCGAGAGGCGCCGCGAGACGCGGCGGCTCGCGCGCGAGATCCGGCACCCGTCCGAGGCGGTAGAGGCGACGACCGGAATCGAACCGGTGTACACGGCTTTGCAGGCCGCTGCGTAGCCACTCCGCCACGTCGCCCTGAGGGCGCATAGCGTAGTCGACCAGGGCGGCTCGCCGCCCGACCGATCACGTCGCCACCTCGCCACGCGCGTTGGTAGGCTTGCGTCTCCCAGGGCGATTAGCTCAGCTGGGAGAGCGCCGCCTCGACAAGGCGGAGGTCACTGGTTCGAGCCCAGTATCGCCCACTCGGTTCGGAGCCCCGGTTCGCCGGGGCTTTCTGCGTTCTGGAGGGCGCGAAAGCGCCGGTGGCGGGGAATCGTCGACGTACGGGCACCTGATCGCGGAGTACGCCGTCGCCGGTCCAGGAGATCGCGAAGGCGCGCGCGGGCGGGCACCCGCTGGCTGGCGGGGATGAGCGATGACTGCCGGTAGCGGCTGCGGACCGCGAGGCACTACGTGAGGCATGGGAGGACCGGTACGCTCCGCACATGGGATCGTCGGCAGACCAACCGCGGCCCGTTGAAGCGACCGGTTCTGTTGCAGTCCGTGACCCGCTCGCCGTTCCCGAGGCGATCATCGACGCGCGGCGGCGGCCAATGTCAGAGCGGCTGGAGCTGGCCTTGAACTGGAACACGGTCGCCTCCGAGCTGCGGGCCGGACTTGCCGCCGTCAAGCGCCGCACCACGACGGACCAGTGAGCGACGGCGACACCTTTCACCCGCGCGAGCTGTTCCAGGCGCTCGCGCGTCACGGCGTCGAGTACGTCACGGTGGGAGGAGTCGCCATCCAGGCGCATGGTGCGCAGCGCTTGACGCGAGACCTCGACGTGGCGATCGCTGCGTCGAAGGACAACTTGGATCGACTGGCGGCGGCGCTATCCGACGTAGATGCGCGCATCCTAGGCCCGGACGATCAACGCTCGCGTTCGACTCCCAGCGCGGACATGCTCGGCTCAGGCGATCAGTGGCACCTTGTCACGAGCTACGGCCGGCTGGACGTGCTCACACTCCCAGCGCACCTCGGTTCGTTTGCCGAGATGCGGGCTCGTGCTCACGATGTCCCACTCGGCGATGTGACGGTCCCGATCGCGCACCGCGACGACCTGCTGAAGATGAAGCGAGCTTCAGGACGGCCGCAGGATCTTGAGGACGTGCGGCTGCTGGAATCGCTGGATGATGAGGACTGAGCGGTTGCTCGACGGCTCGGAGGGCGCCCACCTCCGAGCCGTCGATGTCAATCAGGTCCGCTGACCCGGTCGGGCGCCGAGCCCGCTGAACCGTATAGTGGTCTCATGGGGAGGAGGACGCGGACGCTGGACGCACGCGGAGCGTGCGCCGAGGCGGAGGCCCATGTCGAAACGTGCTTGCGCTCTCTTGCGCGGCCGCGGGTACTCGATGCAGGCTGTGGCCGGCGGCCGGAGATTCGGCTGCGTACGGCAACGCATGTCGTGGGGCTCGATCTCGATCGCCGCGAGATCGCCACGAACGAGTACATCGATGAGGCGATCGTCGGCGACGTCCAGACACACCGCTTCGAGCGCGGCACCTTCGACGTGGTGGTCTGCACATACGTGCTTGAGCACCTGGACCGTCCGCTGAGCGCCTTGGAGAATCTGCTCCACGCGCTGCGGCCCGGGGGAGTGCTGGTGCTCGCGGTTCCGAACGTGCGGTCACTGAAGGCAATCGTGGCGAAGTGGACGCCACATCGATTCCATGCGTTCCTCTGGCACCGCGCATACCCCTACGAGCGGTTCGAGCGCGACCCCTTTCCCACCGTGCTGAGCGGCGTCCTCCGACCACGACGCCTGCGCGGATATCTGGAGCGGCACGGCATGATCGTTGTGAACAGCGCGCGCTATGAGTCCGAGATGCAGGTCATCCTGCGGAGAAGACTCCGGCTCACCGGCATGCGATGGCGCGCGGCGGCAATCGGCGTGCGAGCGCTCACGCTTGGCACCGTCGATCCAACGCACAGCGACTTGATGCTCGTGCTGCGCAAGGCTTGACGTAAGGGGCTTGCAGCCGCTGGTGCGGCGCTGCTCCGCGCGGCGCCTCAGCGCGCCTGCAGCGCGTCCATGCCGACGGCGAGGGCGAGGACGAGGCGGCGGTCGATCGTTCGCTCGGGGTCGCCGCTCATGTCGATCGTGTAGACGTCGCGGAGCTTGAAGCGCTGGCGCTCGTGGGTGCCGATCACGGCGTCGCCGCGCTTGAAGTCGAAGTGGTAGGGGATCGGGAGCCAGTCGGCGAAGTCGCCGACGTACGGGACGAGGCCGACGAGGCGTCGGAAGAGCGCCACCGGGAGGCTTCGCTCGCTGACCTGCGCGAGCTCCTCGCCGGCCGCGTCGAACAGTCCGTACGTCGAGCGCAGCAGGCTCGCGCCGAAGACCTTCTGGATCTCGCCGATCTTCCGGCCCTCGGCGTCTGTGACGTCGTAGCGAGCGCGCGGGTCGAACGCCTGGCGCGCCTTGATTCGCATCAGCTCGTGCTGCTTGGAGGCGTCGGCGTAGAAGCGGATGTCCTCCTTGAACTTGAACCGTCTCTGCTCGACGAACGCGAACGGCTCGCCGGGAGCGCCGTCGGAGCCCGGCAGGCTGAACTCGTAGTGGTTGATGACGGGGCGGATGAGCTGGCGCAGGACGAAACGGTCGTGCGCGTTGGGATCGACGAGCATCCGCGGGACTGTACGCGCTCGCTCGGCGACGAGCCGCGACGGGCTCGGGTCGCGGGCGGCGAAGCCGGGTAGGGTCATCCCATGCCGACCGACGAGCAGATCCAGGAGCAGATCGATGCGCTCGAGCAGGAGCGGCTGGCGCTGCGCGAGCGTGAGGGGGAGAGCGACCCCACCCAAGCGCAGGACGTCGCCCGCCTCGAGCAGATCCGCGTCGAGCTCGACCGCTTGTGGGACCTCGTGCGTCAGCGCAACGCGCTGCGCGAGGCAGGCCGCGACCCCGAGGAGGCGAGCGAGCGCTCCGCGGAGGTCGTCGAGAAGTACTGGCAGTAGCGCGTCAGCGTCATGTCGTGACGCACGCCTCGTAGTGCGCGCTGTCGGGCTGCGGCATGCCCTTCCGTGCTGGCCGGGTGCAGCAGACGATCTCGCGCGCCTTGCCGTCCTCGCCTTGCGGCGCACGACGGTCGCCGGCGCGCCGTCGAGCACGCAACCTGACGTTGACGTTAGGATCAAAATCATCGCCGCAGCAGCAGACACGACCGCAGCCGCGCGCCGACGTCGTCGGCCGGGCGTCACCGCAGACCACGAGCACTACAAGTGGTGGACGCTGTCGTGCACGAGCCTCGGCATGCTGCTTGCGACGACGAACTCCGGGACGCTGATCATCGCCCTGCCCGAGCTCGAGCGGGAGCTGCACACCGGCCTGCTCGCACTCGTGTGGGTGATCCTCGCCTACCTGATCGCCTCGACCGTGCTGCTGCTCACCTGTGGCCGCCTTGCGGACCTGTTCGGCCGCAAGCGCGCGTATGTCGCCGGCTTCGTGGTGTTCGCGCTCGCCTCGCTCGGCGCCGGCTTCGCGAGCGACGGGACGCAGCTGATCCTGTGGCGGATCGTGCAGGGGATCGGCGCCGCCTTCCTGTTCGCGAACGCCTCGGCGCTCGTCACCGACGCGTTCCCGCGCGAGCAACTCGGCGTCGCGCTCGGCACGAACGTGATGGTCGCCGCGGTCGGGCTCGTGCTCGGGCCCGTGCTCGGCGGCGCGCTGATCGAGATCAGCTGGGAGTGGGTCTTCTGGTTCAACGTCCCGCTCGCGCTGGCCGGCGCGCTCTGGGGCCAGCTCGTGCTGCACGAGCTGGCCAAGCCCGACGAGCGCCGCGGCCTCGACCCACTCGGCGCGATCACCTTCGTGGTCGGCCTGACCGGGCTCGTGCTCGGCATCTCGCGCGGCGGCCTGTCCGGCTGGGGCGACCCCGTCGTGCTCGCGGGTCTCGCGGCGTCGGCGGTCCTGCTGCCGCTGTTCGTCTGGATCGAGGCTCGCGCTCGCGCGCCGATGCTCGACCTGACCATGTTCCGCGACCGCATGTTCGCCGCGGCGACCGCGGCCGCCTTCATCAACGGCCTCTCGCGCTTCGCGCTGATGTTCGTGTTCGTCTTCTACTTCCAGGGCGCGCAGGGCGATGATCCGATCACCGCGGGGATCAAGCTCGCGCCGCTCGCGCTCGGGATGCTGATCAGCTCGCCGCTCGCCGGCTGGTGGGCGGACCGCCGCGGCTCGCGCACGCTCGCCGCGCTAGGGATGGTCGTCACTGCCGCCGGGCTCGCCGGCATGACCGTGCTGGAGGCGGAGTCCGCCTACTGGATCTCGAGTGCCTGGCTGTTCGTTGTCGGAATCGGCTCAGGCATGTTCAACTCACCGAACACCGCGGCGATGATGGGCACCGTCCCGCCGCACCGCCGCGGGATCGCCGCGGGCGCGCGCATGATGCTGCAGAACACCGGTGCGATCCTGTCGATCGCGTTCGTCTTCGCGGTCATCACCGCCGCGGTCCCGAGAGACGTCCTGTTCGCGATCTTCTCCGGCATCGCGTCCGGCCTTTCGCCCGAGCAGCTCGCGCCGTTCATCCACAACATGCACACCGCGCTGTGGGTGCTTGCGGCCGTGTCCTTGCTGGGTGCGATCGTGTCGCTGATGCGTCCGCGCCAGGGAGCCGCCGCATGAGCGCGCAGCCCACGACGCTGCTGCGGATCGGCGACGTCGCCAGGCTGGTCGGCACGACGCCGCGCACGATCCGCTACTACGAGGAGAAAGGCCTGCTGCCGCCGGCGGAGGACCGCGCCGCCGGCAAGCATCGCCTCTACGACGACCAGGACGTCGAGCGGCTGAGAGAGCTGCTGCGGATGCGCAACCTGCTGGGCGTGCCGCTGGAGGAGCTGCGCGAGCTGATCTCCGTAGACGACGAGCGCACCGTGCTGCGCGGCGAGCTGCGCCGCACCGAGGCGCCGGCCGAGCGGGCGCGCATCCTGCGCCGGCTCGACGCGCTCGCCGAGCGCCAGCTCGCCGCGGTCGAGCGGCGCGCGGCGGAGCTCGACGAGCTGCGCGAGGAGGTCCGCGCGCGCCGGCAGCGCATCGCGGACCTCCTCGCGGAACGCGACTGACTACGCGCCGACCGGCTCGCGCTCGGGCTCCGGCGCACCGCGCGGTTGTGCCGGCAGCGGCGCGGTCGCGCGCTCGCCGCTCACGCGCGGCAGCCACTCCAGCCAACGCGGCAGGTACCAGTTGGCGTCGCCGAGCAGCGTCATCGCGGCCGGCAGCAGCACCGCGCGCACGATCGTCGCGTCGATCAGGATCGCGACCGCGAGGCCGACGCCCATCTGCTTGAACTCGACCGCCGACAGCGTCGCGAACACGCCGAAGACGGCGACCATGATGATCGCGGCGCTCGTGACCGTGCCCGCCGTGGTGCGGATCCCGTGGCGGATCGCATCCTGCGTCGTGCGGCCGCGGTCGTACGCCTCGCGCACGCGGCTGAGGATGAACACGTGGTAGTCCATCGAGAGGCCGAACAGCACGACGAACAGGAACAACGGCAGCCACGACGTGATCGCGCCGGTCGATCTGAAGCCGAGCAGCGACTCGCCCCAGCCGTGCTGGAAGACGAGCACGAGCACGCCGTAGGCGGCGCCGACCGACAGCAGATTGAGCGCGATCGCCTTGGCCGCGATCACGACCGAGCGGAACGTCACCAGCAGCAGCAGGAACGCCAGCGACAGCACGAACGCGAAGACCCAGCCGATGCGCGCGTTCATGAGCTCGTTGAAGTCCGCCGTCCCGGCGGTCATGCCGGTCACGCCGACCTCGGCGCCGGTCCCACCCGCCCCAAGCGCCGCTCTCAGTGCGGGCGTCAGCTCGCCGCGGATCGTTTCGAGCGCCGCATGCGAGGCGTCGTCGGCACCGTCGCCGTCGATCGGCAGCGCGATCGCGGCCACGGTGCCGGATCTCGACACGTCGACGGAGATCGGCTCGTGCACGACGCCGCTCGTGAGCGCGTCGCGGCGCAGCTCGGCGATCGCCGCTCTGCCGGCCGGCGTCGACAGCCGGTCGCTCTTCACGGCGACGGTCGCAGCGATCTCCTTGCCGGGGAATCTCTCCTGGATGCGGTCGTAGGTCTCCATCACCGGCAGGCTGCGCGGCAACGTGTCGGTGCCGGGCAGCGCGGTGTGCATGCCGAGCACCGGCAGGCACAGCGCCAGAAGCAGGCCGCCGGCTACGAGCAGCGAGGCGAGCGGGCGGCGCAGGACGGCATCGATCACTGTTCCCCAGGCGCCGCCGTCGACGCCATCGCGCCGGCGCATCAGGAACGGGATGCGGCCCCGCTCCACGCGATCGCCGAGCTTCGACAGCAGCGCCGGCAGGACGGTCAGCGAGGCGATCAGCGACACCCCGACGACGAGGATCGCGCCCATCGCCATGCCGGTGAAGACGGCGGAGCCGGCGATGAACATGCCGGCCATCGCGATCATCACGGTCAGGCCCGAGATCAGCACGGCTCGGCCCGACGTGGCGGCAGCGGCCTCCAGCGCGGCCTGCTCCGAGCGGCCGGCGGCGCGCTCCTCGCGCTCACGGCGCAAATAGAAGAGCGAGTAGTCGACGCCGACGGCGAGCCCGATCAGCAGCACGACAGACGCGACGCTGTCCTCGACCGGCATGACGTGCGAGCCGAGCGTCACGAGTCCGAGCGTGGCCATCACGCTGGAGAGCGCGAGCAGCAGCGGGATGCCCGCGGCGACGAATGCTCCGAAGGCGGCCACGAGGATCGCGAGCGTGATCGGGATCGAGAGGAACTCGGCCTTCTTGAAGTCGTCCTCGAACATCTGCCCGATCGCCTGCTCGGCGCTCGCGTCGCCGAACTGCTCGATCCGCAGGTCGGGGTGCGCTCTCTGCAGCGCGGCGGTCGTCGCCAGCAGGCGCTCGACATCGCTCGTCTCGTCCTCGTCGCCGCGCAGCTCCATCGTCACGAGGGCGGCGCTGCCGTCTCTGGAGAGCTGGCCGGCGTTGCCTGACGCGAACGGCGAATCGACCTCGGTGACCTCCAGCCGTCTCTCCATCGCCCGTACGACGTCGTCGACCGCGGCCCGCAACACCGGACCGCCCGCGTCGCCGCCTCGTGTGGCGACCAGGACCGTCTCGTCGGCGCGTTGAGGGAACGCGTCGTAGAGGATCTGCTCGGCGCGGCCGGACTCGCCGACGCCGCTGTCGCGGTCGTTCATCTCTCTCGATCCGACGACCATGTTGCCGATCGCGAACGCTGCGACCACGAATGCGATCCATGTGAATACGGCGGCCTTGCGGTGCTGGGCGCTCCAGCGCCCGGCGCGTGCTGCGAAGCCTGTCGGTGCCATGTGTTCGTCCCCTCGACGTGCGGTTTGACCTGCGTCGCAGGCTCGCAACGGCGCGGCCGCGCGCCCATGCGGGCGGCGGGCGAGCAGGGGTGCGGCAGGGCACCGTGCAGGGGTGGGGACAACCCCCCGTCGGCGCGCCGATGAGGCGGCCCGTAGGATGCGCTTCCGATGCGGATCCTGCTGCCTGACGACACCGAGCTGCGGCTCGATGACGACGCCACGGGCGCCGACGCGGCGGCTGCGATCGGTGCCGGCCTCGCGCGCGCGGCACTCGCGGTCAAGGTCGACGGCGAGCTGCGCGATCTCGCCGCTCAGCTGCACGACGGGGCACGGCTGGAGATCGTCACGCCCTCCAGCGACGCCGCGCTCGAGCTGCTGCGCCACGACGCCGCGCACGTGCTCGCCGCTGCGGTGATGGACCTCTATCCCGGCGTGAAGATCTCGATCGGGCCCCCGATCGAGCAGGGCTTCTACTACGACTTCGAGTTTCCCGACGGCGTCGTCGTCTCCGACGCCGACTTCGAGCGCATCGAGGCGAAGATGCGCGAGCACATCAAGGCCGACGAGCGCTTCGTGCGCGAGGACGTGTCGGTCGGGGAGGCGTTGGAGCGCTTCGTGCGCGAGGAGCAGCCGTACAAGGTCGAGCTGATCGAGGACCTCGTGCACAGAGAGGGCGTAAAGACCGTCTCGCTCTACACGAACGGCCCGTTCACCGACCTCTGCCGCGGTCCGCACGGCCCGGGCACGAAGCGCATCAAGGCGTTCAAGCTGCAGTCGGTCGCGGGCGCCTACTGGCGCGGCGACGCGAGCCGAACGATGCTCACGCGCATCTACGGGACCGCGTTCTTCTCCAGAGAGGAGCTGACCGAGCATCTGGAGCGGTTGGAGGAGGCGAAGGCGCGCGACCACCGCAAGCTCGGCGGCGAGCTGGGCCTGTTCCGCTTCTCGCCCGTCGCCCCCGGCGCGGCCTTCTGGCTGCCGAACGGCACGCGCGTGTTCAACGCGCTCGTCGCGCTGTCGCGCGAGATGGGCGAGCGCCACGGCTACACGGAGGTCAAGACGCCGCAGATCTACGACAGCGTGCTGTGGGAGACCTCGGGCCATTGGGGCAAGTACCGCGAGAACATGTTCGTGACGAGCGCCGAGGATCGGCAGATGGCGATCAAGCCGATGAACTGCCCGGGCCACGCGCACCTGTACGCGAGCGAGCGCCACTCATACAGAGAGCTGCCGATCCGCTACAGCGAGCCTGGCCTGCTGCACCGCAACGAGCCGTCGGGCACGCTGCACGGGCTGCTGCGCGTGCGGCATTTCGCGCAGGACGACGCGCACATCTTCTGCACCGAGGAGCAGGTGCAGGAGGAGGTCGCCGGCTGCCTCGACTTCACCTTCGCGACGCTCGGGCTGTTCGGCTTCGACGTGCAGCTGGAGCTCTCTACGCGACCGGAGAACCGCATCGGCAGCGACGAGATGTGGGACCGCGCCGAGGAGGCGCTGCGCCAGGCGCTGGAGGCCCGCGGGCTCGCGTACGAGCTCAACGAGGGCGACGGCGCCTTCTACGGCCCGAAGATCGACTACCACGTGAAGGACTCGCTCGGGCGCTCGTGGCAGCTGGGCACCGTCCAGCTCGACTACTCGATGCCGGAGCGCTTCGACCTCACGTACACCGGCGCCGACGACCAGGAGCATCGGCCGGTGATGATCCACCGCGCCGCGTTCGGCTCCTACGAGCGCTTCGTCGGCATCCTGATCGAGCACCTCGCCGGGCGCTTCCCGCTGTGGCTGGCGCCGGTGCAGGCGATCCTGCTGCCGATCGCGGATCGCCACAACGCCTACGCGGCCGAGGTCGTGGGCGCGCTGCGCGAGGCAGGTGTCCGTGTGGAGGCCGACGACCGCAGCGAGTCGATCGGGCGCAAGGTGCGCGACGCCGAGCTGCGCAAGATCCCGCTCATGCTGGTCGTCGGCGACCGCGAGGCGCAGGAGCGGACCGTGTCCGTGCGCGAGCACGGCGCGGAGGAGGCGAGCGGCGTGCCGGTCAACGAGCTGGCCGCGCGGATCGCCGAGCAGACGGCGTCGCGAGCGCGCTGAAGGCGATTACCGCAAGTCCGCCGCTGCTCCGCGATCCGCCGCTATACTCGCCCGACGTTGATGCTCCGTCCATCCACCAGCCCGCGCCTCCCCGCTTGACGCGCACCCACGCCGCCAGCTAAGTGCCGGTCCCGCGACGATTCGACCGGCGCCCGCCTGAGCGGGACACGACGCGCATCAACGAGCGCATCCGCGTTCCCGAGGTGCGGCTGATCGACGAGGAGGGTCAGCAGGTCGGGATCCTCAAGACGCCTGATGCGCTGCGCTATGCGCAGGAGCGCGATCTCGACCTCGTCGAGGTGGCCGCCGACGCGCGCCCGCCTGTCTGCCGCGTGCTCGACTACTCGAAGTACAAGTACGAGCAGGCGCAGAAGCAGAAGGCCGCCCGCAAGCACCAGCAGCAGATCACGATCCGCGAGATCAAGTTCCGCCCGAAGATCGCGCAGAACGACTACGACACGAAGAAGGGGCACGTCACCCGCTTCCTCAAGCACAAGGACAAGGTCAAGATCACGATCATGTTCCGCGGGCGCGAGGTGACGCACCCGGAGCGCGGACAGATGCTGCTCGAGAGACTCGCGGAGGAGCTGGCCGAGCTGGCCGTCGTCGAGCAGCGCCCGATCCAGGACGGGCGCAACATGACGATGATGCTGGGTCCTTCCAGAACCGTGCTCGCCGAGGGCGCCGAGCCGAGAGCGGCTCCGGCCGACGGCAGAGTCGACGCGAGAGTGCCGGCCGACACCGCAGCGGCCGAGGCCGATGCCGAAGCGGCGCCGGCTGCGGACGCGGGCGCGGGCGATGCTGCGCCGGCTGCGGACGCGAGACCCGCCGCCGAGGCGAGACGTGCTGCCGATGTGAGACCGGCCGCCGAGGCGAGTCCTGCTGCCGAGGCAAGAGCCGCCGCCGAGGCGAGACCTGCGCCGGCCGAGGCGAGAGCCGCGGACGCGCCGGCCGACGCGAGAGCCGCGGAGGACAGAGCGGCGCCCGACGCCAGCGCCGCCGCGGACAGACCGGCCGCCGCGAGAAGAGCGGCGCCGAGAAGACCCGCTGCGAAGCGCGCCGCCGCGCGCTAGCCAAGCTTGACGAGGCTGCGCCGCGTGGCCTACACGGGGACTGGGTCGCCGACTGGGCGATCCGGAGGACCGTCGTCGGCGCGCTGAGGCTCGACCAGCGACACCGCGCCGGCGGCCCAGTCCGACACGAGCGCGTCGAGCTGCGGCGGCAGGCCGCCGCTCGCGTGAGGCGCCGACAGCTCCCACGTTGACGAGTCGGCTCGCGCGACGATCGCCTGCGCCGCCGGATTCTCCTGCGCCATCACGCGCAGCGAGCGCAGCAGCGCCCCGTCGCGGCGCGTGATGCGCTCGCGCCGCCCGTGCGACAGGTCATCGCTCACACGCTCGACGGCCACGCACGCGAGCACGGTCCAGAGCGCGCGAGCGGCGCTGTCGTCGCCGGGCGGCCCCGTGCGCAGAAAGCGCTCGACCGTCGTGCCGAACACCGCGGGCCACAGCTCGTTCGCGCCGAACCATGGCGTCGGCGCCTCGATCAGCGCGGCGACCAGCGATGTGGCGGCTCCCGGCGGCAGGTGCCCGGCGACCAGCCGGTGCAGCAGCGGGGGCTCGCTCTCCCAGAGGCCGCCGCTGCGCGGTCGCAGTACCGCGCCGACGCTCCAGGTCCGGACGAACCAGTCGAGCTCGCGCCAGCCGAGCAGGCAGCAGTCGTAGGCGATCTGGAAGACGTCCTCGGCGAGCGCAAGCAGCTCCTGGCGGCTGCCCTCCAGGGCCTCCGCGCGGACGGCGGCCGCGTCGCCGACGCGTGCCGGCCAGCGGATCAACAGGTCGGCCGCGGAGACCGGCGTGCGCATCATCAACGGGCTGAGATGGCGCGCCCAGGCGCGACGCACCTCCACGGCGTTCTCCTCGCGCGCCTCGAAATGGTCGCGTGGCAGCTTCGACGGATCGCCGAGATCCGACAGCGTCTCGAACATGACGCGCTCCACGATCACGTCGATCGCCTCGGCGTCGAGCGGGACGAGCGCCAGCATGCGCACGGCGAAGGCGAGCACCTTGTCGTGGGGCACGCGCTGCACGACGCGGGGCAGCAGCTCCCGCACGAACGGACCGCAGCCACCGGGCTGGGCGCGCTCGAGCAGCATCGCCGCGAGCTCGGGCACGAGGCCCCACTCGCCGCGCGCGAGCCGGGGTCGAAGGGTCGCCGCGAGCTGCTCCGGCGTCGTGCGGGTCAAGACGAGGCGCTCGGCGGCGAAGTACTCGAGGAAGCTTCTGTGCGTGAACCCGAAGCGCGGTATGCCGCCCTTGTCGATCGCGGTGTCGCTGAAGATCCACGCGCGGCCGCGGCAGAACTCGACGAAGAGCCGAGCGGCGCGATCGGCGGCCGCCATGTCTCCGTCGTAAAGCTCGGCGGCGATGTACGCGCGCACGCGCTGGCGCAGGCGATCCTCGGACGCGGCGGCGGGATCGCCCCCTGCACCCTCGAGCAGCCACAGCGCGACGTCGCCCAGCACGGGCCGCAGACGGTCTTGCAGGTCGCCGAGTCCGTCGATCTCGCGCTTGCGATCCCACTCGTCGTACAGCATGTCGGCGCAGTCCCGGTACAGCGAGACGCGCGAGTCCGGCAAGCCGCCTTCGCGCGAGAGCATGCAGATGAGTGCGAGCATCAGCGGGTTCTCGTAGAGGTCGTGCATGTGCTCGAGCGCCGACATCAGCGCAGCCGCCTCCGTACGCGGATGCGGTCTGCCGGTTGCCGTCATCCACTTCGTGACGTAGCTGCGCGCGCGGTCCCGGTCGAACAGCTCGATCGCCGCGACGGCGAAGTCGGCGACCGAGAGCGGCACGTCGTCGTAGCCGGCGGCGCGGGACGTCACCACGACGCGCACGGGATAGCGGTCGGCGAACGCGACGATCTGCCGGCGCAGTTGCAACCGCGTCGCGGGACCGGCGACCTCGTCGAGCCCGTCGAACACGACGAGCATCCGGCCCTCCCACAGCAGGCGCTCGATCGCCTGCTCGGTCGCCTCATCGAGCTGCAGATCGCCTCTGAGAGTCGCCGCGACGTAGTCGCGCACCGACAGTGGGACGCCGTCCCGCTGCGCCGCCGCATACGCGCGCAGCTCGACGAGCACGGGGCAGACGCTCAACTCGCCGCGGACTCGGTAGCGCTCGAGCGCGAGGTCGCGGCAGAGCTGTTGCGCGAGCGTCGACTTGCCCGCACCGGGAGCGCCGAGCAGCACGACGCGGTCCAAGCGCTCGACCAGCTGCGGATAGGTGAGACCCTCCCCGACCGCGCCGGCTCTCAGCGGGTCGCGCCAGCGGAACGAGGGCCGCACGTAGATCGCGTCGAGCTGCAGCTCGGGCGCGCTGTGGAAGCTCGGAGGGGCGATCGTCGCGCAGCGCGCGGCGACGGCGCGGCGGATCTGACGTTCCACGTCCGCCGGCGCGTCGCGACGCGGCCCGAGGGCCTCGAGCCGTGCGATCTGCCGCTCGATCGAGCTCAGCCGGTGCTCGAGGCGCACGGCGCGCGCCTCGCTTCTCGCATCGTGGAAGCGCAGGCGCTCGAGCGCCGCCGCGTCGCGGGCGGCGCTGCGCGCCTCATGGGCGGCCAGCAGGTTGCGGTCGATCGCGTCGTCCAGCACCTGCTCGCAGCCGGCCACGAGGGCGCCGAAGGCGCGCTCGGGCGTGAGCTCCGCCGGCAGCGGCTCCTCCGAGCGCCGCCACAGCGCGACGAACGCGGCCTCCACCTCCTGCAGCATCGCGCCGGGCCGGTCGACCCTCCACGCGTACATGTCTCTGACGAGCGTCCGCACGGCCGGGTCGTGCAGCAGCGTGGCGAGGGCCTTCGCCGCCGCCTCGGGCATCGGGCCCAGCTCGTCGGCGATTCGCGCGCCCGCCAGCCTGGCCGCCTTGTCGAAACGCGACGGCTGCGCTCGGTCGCGCATCGCGCCGTAGGCGGGGACGAGGGCCACGTCCCAGATGGCGGCGCTCAGCAGGTTGCTGAGGGCGCTGGCCAGGAACGGGCTCACGACGGGGGAGCTGGCATCGACGACGCGCCGTTCAGTCTTCCAGAGCGCGACGGGTCGATGCGTCGCCACGCGCGCGACGACACGGCAGGCCGCCCGACTCTGCTTTACTTCTCGGCTCCGATGCCGAAGATGAAGAGCCATTCCGGCGCCAAGAAGCGCTTCAAGCTGACCGCCAAGGGCAAGGTCCGCGGCCGTCACGCGATGACGAGCCACATACTCGAGAAGAAGTCGCCGAAGGTGAAGCGCCACCACGGCAAGCCGGCCGTGATCTCGCCGCACGACGCCCCGCGCGTCAAGAAGCTGCTGGGAGCAGGCAGGTGACGCGCGTCAAGCGGTCCGTCGCCGCCCGCAAGAAGCGCCGCGAGGTGCTTGAGCAGACGAGAGGCTTCCGCGGCCAGGCGAACCACAATTACAGACGTGCCAAGGAGGCCTTGCTCAAGGCCGACCAGTACCGCTACCGCGACCGGCGCAACCGCAAGCGCGACTTCCGTCGCCTGTGGATCACGCGCATCAATGCGGCGGCGCGTCAGAACGATCTCTCCTACTCGCAGTTCATGCACGGCCTGCAGCTGGCCGGGGTCGAGGTCGACCGCAAGATCCTCGCGGACATCGCCGTCCGCGACGCCGAGGCGTTCCGCCGATTTGCCGAGCGCGCCCGCGAGGCGTTGGCTGCGGCTGCCTAGCCGACACCGCCGACGCAACTCAACCGGGCGCCGCTTCCGCAAGGACGGCGCCCTTTTTCGTTAATGACCATCACATCGCCGAACAACGAACGACTGAAGGAGATCCGCAAGCTCGCGCGGCGGCGCGAGCGGGTGCTGAGCGGCCGCTTCGTCGCCGAGGGCGAGGACCTGCTGGCGGCCGCCGACGCGGCCGGGTGGCCGACGGTCGAGCGCTACTGCTCGGCGGGCAGCGGCTTGGACGGGGTCGAGGTGGAGCCCGAGCTGCTCGCGGCCGTCTCGCAGCTCGGCTCCGGCACGCGCGCGCTCGGCGTGTACGAGCAGCGCTGGACCGAGACGCCGCTCGGGCCGTTGTGCGTCGCGCTGCACGGGATCGCGGACCCCGGCAACGTGGGGACGGTCCTGCGCTCGGCGCTGGCGTTCGGCGCCTCGAGCGTCGCGCTCGGACCGGGCTGCGCCGACCCGTACGGGTTCAAGGCGGTGCGGGCGTCGATGGGCGCGCTGTTCGCGCTGCCGCTCGCGCGGGTCGGCGGGAGCGGGGCGGAGCTGGTCGCGATGCTGCCGGGCACGACGGTCGCGCTCGACGCGCACGCGGACGAGTCGATCGCGGGGCTCGCGCGGGCGAGCGGGCCGGTGGCCGGCGGCGGGCCGCTGACGCTGCTCGTCGGTGCCGAGCGGGCCGGCCTGCCGGACGACCTGCTCGCCGCGTGCGACCGGGTCGCGCGGATCCCGATCCACAGCGAGTCGCTCAACGCCGCGATGGCGGCGACCGTCGCGCTGTACGAGGTCACGCGCGAGACCGTCGCCACGGAACGTAGGATGCCGACGCCATGATCGAGCGGATCGAACAGCTGCGTCAGGAGGGCGAGGCGGCGATCGCCGTCGCCGCGACGACGGACGCACTGGAGCAGGCGCGGATCCACTATCTCGGACGCAGAGCCGAGCTGCCGAACATGCTGCGCGGCGTCGCGCAGCTGCCGCCCGAGCAGCGTGGCCCCGTCGGCAAGGCCGCCAACGTCGCGCGCACGGCGCTCGAGCAGCTGATCGACGCGCGCGGGGCCGAGCTGGCGGGAGCCGAGCTGGAGCAGAAGCTGGCCGCGGATCGGATCGACGTGACGCTGCCGGGCGCGCCGCTGCCGCCGGCCGGCGGGCTGCATCTGCTGACCCAGACGCGGCGCGAGATCGAGGACGTCTTCATCGGGCTCGGCTACACGGTCGCCGAGGGGCCCGAGGTCGAGCGGGTCTACTACAACTTCGACGCGCTCAACCACGACCCGGCGCACCCGGCGCGGCTGCGCACGGACACGTTCTACGTGGCGGACGACGTCGTGCTGCGCACGCACACATCGCCGATGCAGGTGCGCGCGATGGAGCAGCAGCCGCCGCCGATCTTCCTGATCGTCCCGGGGCGGGTGTACCGGCGCGACAGCGACGCGACGCATACGCCGCAGTTCCATCAGATCGAGGGGCTCGCGGTCGACGAGGACATCACGCTCGCGGACCTGAAGGGCACCCTGCTTGCGTTTGCGCAGGCGATCTTCGGCGACGAGCGCCGGGTGCGGCTGCGCCCGCACTTCTTCCCCTTCACGGAGCCGAGCGTGGAGGTCGACGTCTCCTGCTTCAACTGTCGCGACGGGGTGACGGCTGAGGGCGCACGGTGCGGCCTGTGCAAGGGCACCGGCTGGATCGAGATCCTCGGCGCGGGGATGGTCGACCCGAACGTGTTCGGCTACGTGCGCGACCATGGCTACGACCCCGAGCGGATCCAGGGCTTCGCGTTCGGCATGGGCGTCGAGCGGATCGCCTTCCTCAAGCACGGCGTCTCGGACCTGCGGCTGTTCTACGACAACGACCTGCGCTTCCTGCGGCAGTTCTCCGGAGCGGCGGCATGAAGGTCCCGCTGAGCTGGCTGCACGAGTACGTCAGACCGGGACTTGACGCGGCCGGGCTGGCCGAGCGGCTGGCGCTGACCGGCACCGAGGTCGAGCGGGTCATGCACCACGGCGTGCCCAGCGCGGACCACTTCACGATCGGCAAGGTGCTGACCGCGGAGCAGCACCCGGACGCCGACCGGCTGCGGGTCTGCACGGTCGACCTCGGCGGCGAGTCGCCGGCGCAGATCGTCTGTGGCGCGCCGAACGTCGCCGCCGGCCAGACGGTCGCCGTGGCGCAGCCGGGCGCGGTCATGCCGGACGGGACGAGGCTGCGCAGGGCGAAGCTGCGCGGCGTCGAGTCGGCCGGGATGATCCTCAGCGAGCCGGAGCTGGAGATCGGCGTCGAGAGAGCGGGGATCATGGTGCTCGCCGAGGACGGGCTCGTCCCCGGCACACCGCTCGCCGAGGTGCTGCCGATCGCGACCGACGTGCTTGAGTTGGAGGTCACGCCGAACCGGCCTGACTGCCTCGGCGTCTACGGCGTCGCGCGCGAGGTGCACGCGGCGACCGGCGCTCCGCTCGCGCCCGCCCCGTGGGCTGGCGATCTCGGCTCCTTCGAGCATCTCGCGGGTGTTGAGGTGGTCGTCGAGACGGACCGCTGCAAGCGCTTCATGGCACGCGTGTTCGAGGACGTGAAGGTCGGTCCGTCGCCGGCGTGGCTCAAGGCGTGCCTGATGGCGGCAGGGCAGCGGCCGATCTCGAATGTCGTCGACATCACGAACTACGCGATGCTGCTCACCGCGCAGCCGCTGCACGCCTTCGACCTCGACCGCGTGGCCGGCGGGAAGCTGATCGTGCGCGACGGGCGCGAAGGCGACGAGCTGGAGACGCTCGACGGCGAGCTGCGCAGGCTCGACCCCGAAATGGTCGTGATCTGCGACACGGACGGTCCGACGTCGCTTGCCGGCGTGATGGGCGGCGCGCGCTCCGAGGTCCACGAGGGCACGACGCGCGTGCTGCTGGAGTCGGCCGTCTGGGACGGTCCGAACATCCAGCGCACCTCGACGCGGCTTGGCCTGCGCAGCGAGGCGTCGAGCCGCTACGAGAAGGGGCTCGCGCCCGAGCAGGCGGTAGACGCGCTCGCGGTCGCGACGCGGCTGCTGGTGGAGCTTTGCGACGCGAAGCTCGCGCTCGGCACGCTCGACGTCGACCCGCCGTCGGGTCGGGACCGCTCACATGCGGTGATCCGGCTGCGCGACGCGCGCGTGAGCGGGCTGCTCGGCGCGCCGATCGCGCGCGAGCGCTCGGCCGAGATCCTGGCCGCGCTCGGCTTCGGCGTCGCCGAGGCGGACGACGGGCTCGACGTGACCGTGCCGGCGTTCCGCCGCAACGACGTCACGCGCGAGGCCGACCTGATCGAGGAGGTCGCGCGGATCGACGGCGTCGACAAGCTGCCCGCGACGCTGCCCGCCTCCGGACATGCGGTCGGGCGGCTCACGTCGGCGCAGAAGCTGAAGCGGCTGGCGGCCGACACGCTCGCCGCCGCCGGCCTGCACGAGGCGGTCGGCTGGTCGTGGAGCGCACCCGAGCTGGCCGACCGGTTGCGGCTGCCGGCAGACGATGCGCGGCGCGCGGCCGTCGTGGTCGAGAACCCCATGTCGGCCGAGCACGCGCAGATGCGCACCACCCTGCTCGGGTCGCTGCTCGACGTCGCACGGCGCAACGTGACGCACGGGACGCCGGATGTGGCGATCTTCGAGTCGGGCGCGGTCTACCGGCTGGACCCGTCCCCACCCACCCCGCCGCTGCCAGCGGAGCCGCACACGGTCGGCGTGCTGCTGACGGGCGCCGTGCGGGCGCCGTCGTGGCGCGAGCCGGCGCCGCCGCAGGCGGACTTCTTCGCGGCGAAGGGGGTACTGACGCGACTCCTCGCCGCGTTGCGAGTCGACTGGGGCATCGAGGGGGGAAGCGAGCCGTTCCTGCATCCTGGCCGTGCGGCTCGGATCACGGTGGCCGGCTCCCCGGTCGGCTGGCTTGGCGAGCTGCACCCGTCGATCGCAGCGGAGTGGGAGCTGGCGTCCGCGGTCGCCGCGTTCGAGCTGGATCTCGATGCGGCGATCGCCGCCGCGCCCGGTCCGGTGCGCTACGAGGACTACACGTCGTTCCCCGAGGTGCGGCAGGACCTCGCCGTCGTCGTGCCGCAGAGCGTCGCGTCCGCGGAGGTCGTCGCGGCGGTGCGGGCGGCCGGCGGCCCGCTGCTCGCGAGCGCGGAGGTGTTCGACGTCTACCGCGGCGCGCAGATCGGCGGCGACGAGGTCTCGCTGGCGCTGCGGCTCGCGTTCCGCTCGCCCGAGCGGACGCTCACCGACGAGGAGGTCGCCGAGCGGCGCGCCGCGATCGAGGCCGCGCTGGCGGAGCGGCTGAGAGGACGGATCCGTGCCTAGGGTCGCTGTCCTCGGTGCCTCCGGCTACGCCGGCGCGCTCGCCGCGTGGCTGCTGCACAAGCACCCGCGCTTCGAGCTGACCGCGCTCACGTCGCGCTCGGACGTCGGCCGCCGGCTCGACGACCTCTATCCCCGCTATCGCGTGCCGATGGTCATGGAGGAGCTCGCGCTCGACCGCCACGCGGACGGGCTCGACGCCGCCGTCGTCGCGTACCCGCACCATGCGGCCGCAGCGACCGTCGCGGGGTTGCGGGAGCGGGGCGTCAAGGTCGTCGACCTGTCGGCGGACTATCGCCTGCGCGAGCTGGCCGTCTACGAGCGCTGGTATGGCGCTCACCCCGCGCCGGAGCTGTTCCCCGACGCCGTGTACGGCCTTCCCGAGCTCGGCTACCGCGAGCGGATCGCGGACGCCGCGCTCGTCGCCAATCCCGGCTGCTTCCCGACCGCCGCTCTGCTCGGCCTCGCACCGCTCGCCCGCGCCGGCCTGCTCGCCGACGTCGTGATCGACGCGAAGACGGGCGTGTCGGGCGCGGGCCGCGCCGCGACCGAGGAGACGCACTTCGTGACGGTCGACGAGAACGTCGTCGCGTACAAGCTCGGTGGCCATCGGCATGCGCCGGAGATCGACCAGGAGCTGGCGGCGCTCGGCAGACCCGGCCCCGCCCACCCGGTCGTGTTCGTGCCGCACCTCGTGCCGGTCGACCAGGGTGAGCTGATCTCGTCGTACGTCAAGCCCGCGCGCGAGGTCAGCCAGGCCGAGCTCGACGCGTTGTTCCATGACGCCTACGCGGACGAGCCGTTCGTGGAGCTGAGCGAGCGGCCGCCCGGGATGCACGACGTCGAGAACACGAACCTCTGCCGCATCTCGGTCCACGGCGACCGCCACGACGGCCGCGTCGTCGTGCTTGCGGCGATCGACAACCTGTGGAAGGGAACCTCGTCGCAGGCGGTGCAGAACCTCAACCTGATGTTCGGCTTCCCCGAGGACGAGGGGATCGCGCCGTGACGGCCGGCTTCTTCAACTCGCGCTGGGTCGAGCAGCCCGAGCACGTCACGGAGCTGCCCGGCGGGCTGCCGGCCGGCTTCCGCGCGGCGGGCGTCGCGGCCGGCCTGAAGGCGGGCGGCGCGCTCGACGTCGGCCTGCTCGTCTCCGACAGCGACGCAACCACCAGCGCGGCCCGCTTCACACGCTCAGGCGTCGTCGCGGCGCCGGTGCAGCTGTGCCGCGAGCGCTGCGACCTCGCGCACCTGCGGGCGGTCGCCGTCAACGCCGGCAACGCGAACGCCGTCACCGGCGTGCCCGGCTTCGAGAGCGCCGGCGCCACCCAGATCGCCGCCTCGCGGCTGACCGGGATCGACCCGGCCGGCGTCGCGGTCGGCTCGACCGGCGTGATCGGCGTGCAGCTGCCGGTCGACCGCGTCCTGACCGGCCTGGAGGCGGCGCGCGAGCAGCTGCGCGCCGACGGCGACGAGGACTACGCCGCCGCGATCCAGACGACCGACGCGTTCGAGAAGCGGGCAGCGCTGCGCGTCCAGCTGCCGAGCGGCGCGGTGCGCCTGAGCGCGCAGTGCAAGGGGGCGGGCATGATCTCGCCGAGCTTCGCGACGATGCTGTGCTTCGTGCAGACCGACGCGGCGCTCGACCCGGAGACCGCCGACCTGCTGCTCGGCGTGACCGTCAAGCGCTCGTTCGACCGCATCTCCGTCGACGGCCAGCTGTCGACGAACGACACGGCGATCCTGATGTGCAGCGGCGCGAGCGGGGTGGAGGTTCCACCCGAATCTCCAGACGAGCTGGCGCTCGGCGAGGCGCTCGACGCGCTGCTGCGCCAGCTCGCGCTGCTGATCGTCAAGGACGGCGAGGGCTCCAAGCGCGTCGGCCGCGTCGTCGTGCGCGGCGGCGACGGCGAGACCGTCGAGCGGGCCGCGCGCGCGGTCGCGAACTCCCCGCTCGTGAAGGCGGCGCTGCACGGCGGCGACCCGAACTGGGGGCGGATCGCGCAGGCGGTCGGCGGCGTGCTGCTGGACGTGCCGGTGGACCTCGACATCGCGATCGAAGGCGTGCCGGTGTGCGAGGCCGGCGGCGTGCGCGCCTATGACGAGCAGGCGCTTGCGCAGGCGGTGTCGAAGGAGGAGGTCGAGTACGCGATCGGCTTGAACGACGGCGAGCCGCGCGCCGAGACCGAGGTCTTCTTCTCCGACCTCTCGCACGAGTACGTGTCCATCAACGCCGACTACAGAACGTGAGCATGACGCGCTCGATCCCCGACGTCGGGACGCTGCTCGAGGCGCTCCCCTACATCCGCGAGTTCCACGGCAAGACGGTCGTCATCAAGTACGGCGGCGCGGCGATGATCGACCCCGGCCTGCGCGAGGACTTCGCGCGCGACGTCGTGCTGCTCAAGTACGTCGGCTTGAACCCGATCGTCGTGCACGGCGGCGGGCCGGACATCACCGCGTACATGGAGCGGCTCGGCATGCCGGTCGAGTTCGTCAGTGGCCTGCGCGTCTCCGACGCCGAGACCGTCGAGATCGCGAAGATGGTGCTCGTCGGCAAGGTCAACAAGGACATCGTGCTGCGCCTCGGCCGCCATGGGCAGCCGGCGATCGGACTGTGCGGCGACGACGGACTGCTGTTCCGCGCCTCGCGCCAGGCTGCCCCGGGCGGCGAGGACATCGGCTTCGTCGGCACGATCGAGAAGGTCGAGCGCGGCGTGATCGACCATGTGGCGACGGACTACATCCCCGTCGTCGCGTCGGTCGGCGCCGATCGCGAGGGCCACTCGTACAACATCAACGCCGACGAGGCGGCCGGCAAGCTCGCGCGCGAGCTGGGCGCGTACAAGGTGATGTTCCTGACCGACGTGCGCGGCTGGCTGCGCGATCCCTCGGACCCGGAGAGCGTGATCTCCGAAGTCGGGGCGGACGAGGTCGAGGCGGCGCTGGAGACGATCGAGGGCGGCATGCGGCCAAAGCTCGCCGCCTGCGTCGACGCGATCCACGGCGGCGTCTCGCATGCGCACATCGTCGACGGGCGGATCCCGCACTCGCTGCTGCTGGAGCTGTTCACCGACGCGGGCATCGGCACGAAGGTCAGGCCCGCCGCGTGAGCCTGGCTGAGCTGCAGGCGCTCGAGGCGGCGCACGTCGTCCCCTCCTACGCGCGCATGCCGGTGGAGCTGGTGCGCGGCGAGGGCACGCGGCTGTGGGATGCCGACGGCAACGAGTACCTCGACTTCCTGTCCGGCATCTCGGTGCTGAACGTGGGGCACTGCCATCCGGCGGTCGTGGCGACCGTGCGCGAGCAGGTCGGCACGCTCACGCACGTCACGAACCTCTTCTACACGGAGCCGGCGATGCGGCTGGCGCAGCGGCTCGCGACCAGCTCGCTCGGCGGCAAGGTGTTCTTCTGCAACTCCGGCGCGGAGGCGAACGAGGCGGCCTTGAAGCTCGTGCGCAAGGCGAAGCCGGGCGGCGAGATCGCCGTCGTGCACGGCGCCTTCCACGGGCGCACCTACGGGGCGCTGAGCGCGACGCCGCAGGAGTCCAAGCAGGCGCCGTTCGCGCCGCTCGTGCCGGGGTTCGTCGTCGTCGCGCCCGAGCCGGCGGCGCTGGAGGCGGCGGTGCACGGGGGCACGGCGGCCGTGCTGCTGGAGCCGATCCAGGGGGAGACCGGCGTGCACGTCCTCCCGGAGGAGCTGCTGCAGACGGCGCGGGCGGCGTGCGACCGCGTCGGCGCGGCGCTCGTGTTCGACGAGATCCAGACGGGCATGGGGCGGACCGGAACGCTGTGGGCGTACGAGCAGACAGGCGTGGTTCCGGATGCGCTCACGACGGCGAAGGCGCTCGGCGGCGGGCTGCCGATCGGGGCGTTGGTGACCGGCGAGCGGCTGGCGGACGTCTTCCAACCCGGCGACCACGGCTCGACGTTCGCGGGCGGCCCGCTTGTCGCGAGCGCGGCCCTCGCCGCGTTCGACGTCCTTTCCGACGACGCGCTGCTGGCGTCCGTGCGCGAGCTGGGCGAGCGCCTGCGGACCGGCCTCGCCGCGCTGCCCGGCACCGCCGACGTGCGCGGCCGCGGGCTGATGGTCGCGTTCGATGCTGACGACGCGCCGGGCCTCGTGCGGCGTGCGCTGAGCGACGAGCGGCTGATCCTCAACGCGACCGGGCCCGGCACGGTTCGGCTGCTGCCCCCGTTGATCGTGACGGCCGAGGAGATCGACGACGCGCTCGCCCGCATCGGCCGGCTGCTGAGCGCAGTCGTCGCGTAACCTTCCCGCCGCCGATGACCGAGACTGAGCACACAGAGGTCCACCGCATCCCCGCCGCTCCCGCGCGGACGGCCTCCTACGAGGCCGATCCCAACGAGGTCGGTCGCGTCCTGCTGCTCTACTCGGGCGGGCTCGACACGAGCGTGATGCTCAAGTGGATCCAGGACGAGTACGGGGCGGAGGTCGTCTGCCTCACCGTCAACCTCGGCCAGCCCGGCGAGGACTACGACGTCGTCAAGGGCAAGGCGCTCCAGCTGGGCGCGATCGAGTGCCACGTCGTCGACGCGCGCGAGCAGTTCGCGCAGGACTTCCTCGTGCCGGCGATCAAGGCGAACGCGCTCTACGGCAACGGCTACCCGCTGTTCACGGCGCTCGGGCGTCCGCTGATCGCCCAGCTCGCGGTCGAGTACGCACGCCAGTCCGGCTGCGACACGATCGCGCACGGCTGCACCGGCAAGGGCAACGACCAGGTCCGCATCGAGACGACGATCGCGACGCTCGCGCCCGAGCTGAAGGTGATCGCGCCGGTGCGCTCGTGGCAGATGGGCCGCGAGGAGGAGATCGCCTACGCGCGCGAGCACGGGATTCCCGTCAAGGGCGGGACCGAGGTCGCGCCGTACTCGATCGACGACAACCTGTGGGGCCGCTCGTCCGAGGGGCGTTGGATCGAGGACCTCGCGCATGCGCCCGAGGACGACGTCTTCCAGCTCGTGACGCGCCCCGAGCTGGCGCCCGACGAGGCCGAGGTCGTGACGGTGGGCTTCGAGGCGGGCGTGCCGGTCGCGCTGAACGGGGAGCGGCTGGAGCTCGTGCCGCTGCTCGAGCGCGCGGCCGAGATCGGCTGTCGCCACGGCGTCGGGATCGTCGACCACATCGAGGACCGCATCGTCGGCCTGAAGGTGCGCGACATCTACGAGGTCCCGGCCGCGGCGATCGTCCTGACCGCGCATCAGGAGCTGGAGCGGCTCGTCGGCACGATCCACCAGAACCAGTTCAAGCCGGCGCTGGACCAGAAGTGGGGGTACCTGGTCTACGCGGGCCTGTGGTGGGAGCCGTTGCGGTCCGACCTCGACGCGTACATGGACGCGGTCAACGCGCAGGTGACGGGGACGATCGGGCTGAAGCTCTTCAAGGGCTCGGTGCGCGTGGTGACGCGCGAGTCGCCGAACGCCGTCTACGACGCTTCCTTGGCCTCCTTCGCGGAGTCCGGCGGCTTGTTCTCGCAGACCGCCTCGCCCGGCTTCATCGAGCTGTGGTCGCTGCAGTCGCGGTTGGCGCACCAGCTGCGCAACCGCGCGTGAGCGATCGCCCCGCGGCGGGTACACGCACGCCAATGTCCGGCAATGCATACAAGGCGCTCGGCTTCGTCGTATGGCGAGGTGGCCTGTGGTACCTGCGGCGCCGCTACGGGCTCACGAAGCGCGTCGGGACGGGCCTGCTGGCCGTGGGCGCGGTGGCCGCCGCCGGAGCGCTCGCCGCGCGGCGGCGCCACGGTCACGCGCACTCGTAGTCAGTCTCGCGGCGTCCGCTACGAGGCGTAGGCTGCTCCCATATCTCGCCGGTGGGATGCCGGTGTCCGGCCACGACCTCGATGCACGCCTCCATGCCGCCTGAATCGCCTCCGCCTGACGACGAGCGGAGGCCCTCGTCCTCGTCTGAGGGCGGGAACGTCGTCGACCCCGCGGTGCTCGCGGAGCGGCGCGCGCAGCGTGCCGAGCAGGCGGAGCAGTCGGCCGCGCGGCGGGCGACGGACGCGCAGGTGCTGGCGGCGCAGCTCGCGCGAGAGCGTGCGCGGCTGGAGGCCGAACGCGACGCCGCGCGCGCGGAGGCGGCGGCGGCGCGGGAGGGCGCGGATGCGGCGATCGCGGAGGCGCGCCACCTGCAGGCCGAGCGCGACACGCTGCGCGAGGCGCTGACGCAGGCGCGGCGCGAGCGGGATGCGCTCAAGGCGACGCGCGAGGAGGCTGCGTCTGCCGCGCCCGCTCCCACGGTCGAGCCAGCTCCGCCGGTAGAGCCGGCGACCGGCACGCAGCAGGCCACCACCGAGTCGACCGCGACGAACGGAACTGCCCACAACGGCCATGCGACGCCACCTGCCGCCTGGGCCGCCGCACTGCGCGGCGAGCTGGCGGTCGCGCGGGCGACGGTGGCGATCGTGGCGCCCACGACACCGGCGGTTCGGCGCGACCGTCCCCCGGTCGTTCCGGGGCTCGCGCGGGAGCGACAGCTCGTGGCGCGGCGCGCGGCTGCGGGACGAGTCGCGACCGCGAGTCCGGCGGTCGACGTCGAGGGTCAGCGCCGGGGAGATCGTGCCGCCCCGATCACTGCGCTCGCCTTGGAGCGCGAGCGCTCAAGCCGCCTCCAGGCGCAACTCGACTCAAGCCTTGCGGTGCAGCGGGAGCTGCGCACGCACATCGCCGCGCTGCAACGTGCGATCCACCAGCGCGTCGAAGCGGAGCGGCGGATCGAGATCGCGCTGCGTCGCGTGCGCGAAGAGCTGACGGCGGCGAACACGCTGACGGCGGGACGGGC
>CAVYOK010000008.1:0-248286 GCA_963770165.1 uncultured Actinomycetes bacterium | reverse complement strand
CATCCGGACCGCGCCTCGCCGCGATCCTGTACGCCGACCCTGGTCATCCATGCCAAGGACGACCCGTGGATTCCGTCCAAGGCCTTCCGCGAGGTCCCGTGGGGACAGCTGAAGAGCGTGCGCCTGCTGATGCCCTGGTCAGGCGGCCATGTCGGCTTCCACGCGCTCGGCCTCAAACGGCCGTGGCACGACGAAGTGGCGCTGCGGTTCCTGGCCGCCAACCGCTAGCGCCGACGCGCAAGCTCCAGGACGCCGGCGTTCGGGCAGAAATCGCGATAGCCGTCGTGTCGATGATTTGCATCGCGCAGCCACGCCGCACATTGCGCGGCGGCGGGGCACGACAAGCAGCGCTCGATCGCGCGGGTCAGCGGCACGCCGTGCCACAATCCCGCAAGCTGGTCCGGCGACACGTCAAGCGTCAGCATCATGCCGCCGAGCGATCCGCCGGGGGCGGTGAAGCTGGATATCGAAGTGGTCCATGCGCTTCCTCCGTGCGGTTTGCTTTTTGCAAAGCATAGCGCCCGGCGAGACAGGCAGCCGGCATGCGCAAA
The DNA here is from genome assembly GCA_963770165.1 of uncultured Actinomycetes bacterium. Lineage (GTDB taxonomy): Bacteria > Actinomycetota > Thermoleophilia > Solirubrobacterales > Solirubrobacteraceae > Conexibacter. Next base: position 247,735 of record CAVYOK010000008.1, on the reverse strand, counting down.
CGCCGCTGCGTCCATGAGCCGCGGAAGCCGCTCTAGCCGCGCAGCAGCCGCGCGGCCTCGACCGCGAAATAGGTCAGCACGCCGTCGGCGCCGGCGCGCTTGAAGGCGAGCAGGCTTTCCATCATCGCGCGCTCGCCGTCGAGCCAGCCGTTGCTGCGGCGGCGGCCTTGATCATCGCGTACTCGCCGCTACACCTGGTAGGCGAAGGTCGGCACGCCGAACGCGTCCTTCACGCGGCGCACGATGTCGAGATAGGGCATGCCCGGCTTCACCATCACCATGTCGGCGCCCTCGGCGAGGTCGAGCGCCACCTCGCGCAGCGCCTCGTCGGTGTTGGCCGGGTCCATCTGGTAGGTCCGCTTGTCGCCCTTGCCGAGCGTCGCGCCGGAGCCGACCGCGTCGCGGAACGGGCCGTAGAACGCCGAGGCGTATTTGGCCGCGTAGGACATGATGCGCACGTGCGCTGAAGCCCGCCGCGTCGAGCGCGTCGCGGATCGCGCCGATGCGGCCGTCCATCATGTCGGAGGGCGCGATCACGTCGATGCCGGCCTCGGCCTGGACCACCGCCTGCGCGCACCAGCACCTCCACGGTCTCGTCGTTGACGATGCCGTCGCCGTCCATCAGCGCCGTCATGGCCGTGGCTGGTGTAGGGGTCGAGCGCCACGTCGCACGACCAGGCCGATCTCCGGGCACGCGCCTTCTTGAGCGCGCGGACCGCGCGGCACATCAGGTTGTCGGGGTTGAGCGCCTCCTCGCCGCTCGGCGTCTTCTGCTCCGGCGGCGTCGACCGGGAACAGCGCCACCGCCGGGATGCCGAGCTCGGCGGCCTGCTCGGCCGCGCTCGACCAGCGCGGTCGATCGTGAGCCGCTCGACGCCCGGCATGGAGGCGATCGGCTCGCGCTTCGTCGTCGCCGTCCATGACGAAGACCGGCCAGATCAGGTCGTCGACGGTCAGCGCGGTCTCGCGCACCAGCCGGCGCGTCCAGGCGTCGCGCCGGTTGCGCCGCATCCGCATGCGCGGGAAGGCCCGCCGGGCTCCGTTCCGCGGCGATCTCGACCTTCTTGCTCCTTTGGCCGGCCGGTGTTCCATGGCCGACCCTGCCGCGCACTTACAAATCTCTCCAAAGCGAAGGGTCCGGCCGTGCCGGCCGGGCCCCCGTAGGACCGCGTTTAGGCGGCTATTCCGCCGCCTTCGCCGTCGTGGCCGCCGTCAGCGCCTGGTCAGATCGGCGATGATGTCGTCGATATGCTCGATGCCGACCGACAGGCGCACATAGCCTGGCGTGACGCCGGTCGCGAGCTGCTCCTCCGGCGACAGCTGCGAGTGCGTCGTGGTGGCCGGATGGATCGCCAGGCGTGCGCGCATCGCCGATATTGGCGACGTGGTAGAACAGCTTGCAGCGCGTCGATGAAGCGCGCGCCCGGCCTCGCGCCCGCCCTTCAGCTCGAAGCCGACCAGGCCGCCATAGCCGCCCTTGAGATAGGCGTCGGCGCGCCGCTTCGGCCTCGCCCGTCATGCAGGCCGGGGATGGATCACCTTGGTCACCGCCGGCTGGCTGCGCCAGGTAGTCGGCGACCGCCTGCGGCGTTGCGCGCAATGCTCGCGCATGCGCAGCGGCAGCGTCTCCAGCCCCTGGATGAACAGGAAGGCGTTGAACGGGCTCATCGCCGCGCCGAGGTCGCGCAGCAGCGTGACGCGCGCCTTGATGATGTAGGCGACCGGGCCCAGCGGCTTCACCGCCTCGGTCCACACCGCGCCGTGATAGCTCGGGATCGGGCTTGTTCAGCATCGGGAAGCGCTCGGCATGCGCCTCCCAGTCGAAATTGCCGCCGTCGACGATCATGCCGCCGATCGAGGTGCCATGGCCGCCGATGTACTTGGTGGTCGAGTAGCACGACGATCGCCGCGCCATGCTCGAACGGCCGGCAGAGGACCGGCGCGGCGGTGTTGTCCATGATCAGCGGCACGCCGAGCTCGCGGCCGATGTCGGCGACCTCGCGCGATCGGGAACACCGTCGAGCTTCGGGTTGGGCAGGGTCTCGGCGTAGTAGGCGCGGGTGCGCGCGTCGGTGGCGCGGCGGAAAGCTCTCCGGGTCGGCCGGGTCGACGAAGCGCACCTCGATGCCCATGGTGCTTCAGCGTGTTGGCGAACAGGTTCCAGGTGCCGCCGTAGAGGTCGGTCGAGCTGACGATGTTGTCGCCGGCCTGCGCAGATGTTCTGGACCGCGAACGCCGTCGCCGCCTGGCCCGAGCCGAGCGCCAGCGCCGCGACGCCGCCTTCGAGCGCCGCGAGCGCGCTTCTCCAGCACGTCGTTGGTCGGGTTCATGATGCGGGTGTAGATGTTGCCGAGCTCCTTCAGCGCGAACAGGTTGGCGGCGTGCTCGGTGTCGCGGAACTGGTAGGAGGTGGTCTGGTAGATCGGCACCGCGACGGCGTTGGTCGCCGGGTCGCGTGCGATAGCCGGCATGCAGCACGATGGTTTCCGGATGCTTGCTGGAGACTGACATCGCGTGGCTCCCTTGGCTTTGTCTAGGCCGCGATTGGCGCGGCATCCTTGCTGTGCGTCAAGACCAGTTCAACCCTGACCGGCGTCGGGTTCCGGACGATGTCCAGGACCGGTGCGTGGCGCTCGACTGTAACCCGGAGCCGCTCGATCTCATAGATGTCCGCCGGCGAGGAAATCTCGACGGTGGCCTGAAGATTGCTGAAGCCGGCGCGGATCCGGTCGGCCGCGGCATAGAGTCCGCGCAAATCCAAGGCCGCCTGCAATTTGACCTGCACTCCCTGCAGCGGAATGCCGAGCGCCTCGGCATAGAGGCGGTAGGTCTGCTCATGACACTGCGCCAGCGCCTGCAGCACGCGCAGGGTCGGGAGCAGGTCAGGATTTTCAGGTTCGGCACAAGCGCCGCTGCCGGCATGCAAAGTGGTCTTGCCCTGGTCTGGGTTGTCGGTCAGCCAGTGTTGCTGTTGCGCGATGCGGGTGTCAGTGACGTCGGTCATAGGACGGGCCCTCCTGTTGCCCGGATGGTGGGGCAGAGGGCTTTCGCCTTCAGCGCTTTAGCATTGGTGACGCGGTGCAAGCTGCCCCTCAAATCCCGCGGGCGCCCGGCCAGGACGCCAAAACGAAAAAACCGCCACAGCGACAAAGCTGGGCGGCCCGCCCACGCTTTAGCTGCATTTGTAACGCGCCCAGCAAGCTGAGGCTCAAATCGGCGCGGCCCGTTTGTCGCAGGGCAGGCGCGGAGCTGTCAAGAGTCAAAGCTCCTACTCGCAGATCCTGTAGTTCGCCGACCGGCCATGCGGGCCGAGATCGAGGTGCAGGTGCTCCGCATGAGCGGCGTCGCTGCCGGGGCCGAGGACGGTGAGGAAATAGCCGCAGGCGGTGGTCCTGACCGCGGCGAGGAAGGCAGCGACCGCGGGCACGGGCAGGTCGGCCGGGCGCACGGCGACGCGGCGGCCGTCGCTCAGGACAAAGGCGAAGATGTCGAGGGCGTTGCCCTTGGCGTGCTCGCTGAGCTTGCCGCCGGCCTCATTGTTGCGCTTGCGGCAGACGTAGCCCGGCCCGGTCTCGACCGCCGCCAGCCCGGATCCCAGATGATGCTGCGCCAGCGGCGCCACGACGTTGCCGATCCAGTCGGCCAGCCGCTCCGCCAGACGGCAATCGAGCATCGGCTCCCCGCTGAACGGGATATCGTCGGCGCCGATCGCCAGCGACCGCAGCCTGACCGGCAACGGTATCGCGCAATCGCCTTCGGCGACCGGCGGCGCGAATGAGAACGTCACATGCCGCTCGTCGAGCCGCTGCTGGCATGCCGCGGGACTCATGATGCTTTCGGCGGCGATGCCATCGACGCCTTGCGGCGGCGCATCGTTGGTCTGCGCGAGAGCCGCATGTCCATGCAAGAAACAGCCGACTGTGATCACCATGGCGAGTGCGAACTGGGCGATGCGCATGATCTTTTGGGAGTTGGCGGTGTTCTGCGATGGGCACCTACCGGCGGAGCATAAGCGCATTTTCATCATAGTCGGAACTATCAACTCTCTTTGCACTCCGGCCTTGCCTATGCCTGGCCATGGTTGCAATCTCAGCGCAACAGGCCGCTCATTGGGCGGACCAGGTGGCTTCCGAGAAACGAACACGAGGAAAGCCAGATGATGTCGGCGATGCGAACGACGCGACCGCTCCTGGGCTGCCTGCTGTTGGCGATCGGGCTGCTCATGCTGCCCGCGCAGAGCGAAGCCGAGACGGTCTTCAAGCCCATTCCGACGCAGTATATCGCGGCGTTGGGTGATCCAGGTGCGACCTCCGGGATCGGAGCGGACTCGTGGGGCCTATGGCGCGTGGATCCAGGTCCTCGCGGAGTTCAGCTGACCAGCTATGAGGCTTTGAAGGCTGACGGCGGCGTCGCGCCGGCGCAGTGGAAGTTCGACGGGTCGGACTGGTGGCTGGAGGAGCACGGCCTGATCATGGAGCAGCCGGAGTTCCCGATTCCCCCCGGCAAATACGTCGTCACGGGCGGCCGCGAGACGACGGCCGTTCTGACCGTTCACGCCAAAGGCGATGACGGTGTCCAACATTGGGAACTCGACAAGGGCGCAACGCTCTACGACGTGACGCACTTGCGATGCCGCTCCGCACGCTACACGCCGGCGGCGGGCGGCGATTCCTGCTCTCCGGCCAAGGCGCAGATGTCCGCCTTTCCGGTCGCTCCAGGGGCAGCGATGCCGCCGGTCGCGGGCTGCAACAAGCAAGACTATGAAGTTCTCATCGTGATCGGCATGGTGGAGGACAATTGAGCTTGGCCGCCTGCCGCCTCCGGGACGTGCAACAAACCGCAGTTCATCAGAACTAAGAGGTGCTTGACGCTTGCGCCGTCCTGGCCCAAGAAGCGCCCCAACAATTGGCGCTGGAGGCAATTCTTGTTCACCGACGTGCTGTTTGAGGTCGCCGACGGCGTCGGCAAGGCCACGCTGAACCGGCCGCAGCAGATGAATGCGCTGACCCTGGACATGATCCGGGCGCTCGACGACAAGCTGGCGGAATGGGCGAAGGACACGTCGATCCGCGCCGTCATGATCCATGGCGCCGGCGACAAGGCGTTCTGCGCCGGCGGCGATATCCGCGCACTCTATGACGCGAAGAAGAGCGGCAACGGCACGCTGCTGTCGGAGTTCTTCTGGCACGAGTACCGGCTCGACTACCGGATCGCGACCTATCCCAAACAGCTGATCGCGGTGATGGATGGCCTCACCATGGGCGGTGGCGCCGGCATCGGGCTCAACGCCCCGGTGCGGGTGGCGAGCGAGCGGGTGGTGTTCTCCATGCCGGAATGCGCGATCGGGCTGTATCCCGACATCGGCGCGGCGCACTTCCTGCAGCGCTGCCCGGGCGAGCTCGGCATGTTCCTGGCGCTGACCGGCCTGCGGCTGCGCACGGCGGGGCTCTATCACTGCAACCTCGTCACCCACACGGTCCCGTCCGAGCGCCTGGGCCGGCTGATGCCGGAGAGCCTGTCGATCGACAACATGACCACGCGCACCGCCGACATCTCCAAGCTGCAGCCGGCGATCGACGTCTGCTTCGGCGCTCAATTCGGTCGACGCCATCATCACCGCACTGGAGAACCGCAACGATCCGGGATCGACCGACAGCCTGAACCTGCTGCGGCGTGGCTCGCCCACCAGCCTCAAGGTGACGTTCGAGCACATGCGGCGGATGCGCGGGAAGACCCTGGCCGACGTGCTCAAGCAGGACTGGCGCATCAGCCGGCACATGATGGCGGGCACGGAGTTCTTCGAGGGCGTGCGGGCGCTCCTGATCGAGCGCGATAATGAGCCGAAATGGAACCCGCCGACGCGCTCGGAGGTTTCGGAAGCGATTGTTAACCGGTATTTTGAGAAACTGCCGGATGAGCCGGACCTCGATCTGAAGCTTTAGCGGCTCGCTCCGAAGGAGACGTGTCATGCCCAGCATTGGTTTCATCGGCGTCGGCCACATGGGTGCCCCCATGGCGCGCAACCTGCTGAAGGCCGGCCACCAGGTCACCGTGTTCGACCCCAACGCCGAGAATGCCAAGGCGATCGCGGGCGCCAAGCAGGCGGCGAGCCTGGTGGAATTGTCGGCGACCAACGACATCATCGTCAGCATGCTGCCCTCGGGCCGCGAGCTGAAGGTCGCTTACCTGGACAATGACGGCATCGTGGCCCACGCCAAGGCCGGCGCGCTGCTGATCGACTGCTCGACCACCGATGTCGACAGCGCCCGGACGGTCGCGGATGCCGCCAAGAAGCGCGGGCTGCAGTTCATCGATTTGCCGGTTTCCGGCGGCGTGGCGGGGGCGGAGGCGGGCTCCCTGACCTTCATGGCGGGCGGCGAGGACGTGGCGGTGGATGCCGCACGGCCGATCCTGATGTCGATGGGCAAGAACGTGGTCCACACCGGCGCCACGGCTCCGGCCAGGCGGCGAAGATCTGCAACAACCTCATCCTCGGCATCAGCATGATCGGCGTCAGCGAGGCGTTCGTGCTGGCCGAGCAGCTCGGCCTGTCGGCGGAGAAGCTGTTCGCGGTCTCCTCCACCTCCTCCGGCCAGTGCTGGTCGCTGACCTCCTATTGCCCGGCGCCAGGGCCGGTGCCGGCGGCGCCGTCCAACCGGGAGTATCAGCCGGGCTTCGCCGCCACTTGACCTTGCCGACGTTCACGCCCGCGATGCGCACGGGCGAGCCGGGGCGCAGGTTGTTCGAGGACTCGAACACGGCATGCAGGTAGTAGCCGTGCGTGAACGGGATGTCCTTCGTGAAGCCGAAGTAGACGCCGATCGCGATCAGCACGATCGCGAGCAGCCCGACGCGGAAGCGCGGCGAGCTGTCGGAGTGTCGGACGTTGCGCGTCATCTCGGGAACGTGTTGAGCTTGGCCGGGACGCGGCTTGTCTCTCGGCGTCTGGCCGGGCGGGTTGCCGATCACGTCTGACCCCGGACGTACACCTCGTTGCCGGCCATGCAGATGCCGTTCTGACCCTTCGCACCGACGAGCGGGTAGGGGTTCGCGTGGAGGTGGTTCGCGTCTGGGCTGATGGCAGCCTCCCCGACGGACCATTGGCCGGCGCGCTGGCGGGCCCGACCTCGCTGTTCGCCGCTGTCGGCGCGATCGGATCGACGCGCAGCCACCGTCCGTCGGAGTGCCCTGGCTCTGGATGCTCGCTGCGTTGTTGAACAGCAGGGCGAGGTAGTTGCAGTTGATCTGCGCGCCCGCCAGGTGGTCGACCGTCGGCGTCAGCTCCTCGACGGTCCGACGCAGCCCGTGGATGCCCAGCGGCACCTGCGGGTCCTCGGCGAAGTCCTGCAGCGATCTGAGCGTCAGCGCGAGCTCGTCGTTGAGCGCCGCGGCGCGCCGCACCTGCGTCGTGCCGACGTCAAGCGCGGTCGCGAGCGCTGGCGCCGACGCGCGCAGCGCCTCGGCGCCCGGCTGCAGGTCGCGGAAGAAGCCGCCGGCGTTCGCGAGCAGCGGACGGAAGATCGGGAACGAGCGGATCGCCGTCTCGAGCGCCGGCGGACCGCCGCTGATCGTGTCCTGCAGGTACGGGATCGAGATCGCCTCGAACGCGCGGAACGTGATCGCGAGGCTGCGGAACAGCTGGCCCTGCTGCTCGGCGACAGGCGCCACGGCGGAGGCCGTCTGCTGCAGTGCGCGGAACAGGCGCCCGAAGCCGGTCGCCGGATCGGCGAGGTTCTTCAGCACCGGGATCGCGTTCTTCGTCAGCGGGTCGAGCGCGACGATCGCGTCGCTGATGCTCGTGCCGCGCCCGGCGAGCGCGTCGCCGAACTCGCGCAGGTTGATCTGGTTCGCCGCGCGCGTCGGCTCGTCGAACATGCTGAAGAATTCGTCGAACTCGACCGGTCTCGGCGTCGCGTTCCTCAACGGCAGCGTGCCCTCCTCGGGGATCCCTCTCGAGGAGGTGCCGCGGGTGACCTCGACGTACTTGAGGCCGAGCGGGGAGCGCGGGCGCACGATGATCGTCGAGTCGACCGGCAGCGGCTTGACGTCCGTCTCGAGCTTCACGTGCATTCTCGCCGTGACGCTGCCGTCTCTGCGCACGTGCGGCTCGATCTTGTCGATGATCCCGACGCGATCGCCGCCGATCCGTACCTCGTTGCCGGTGACGAGGTTCGAGGCGTTCGGCAGCTCGACCCACATGTTGTACGTCGGCACGAACGGCAGGCCGTTGTTCGCGTTGTAGGCGAGGAAGACGGCGACGATGAGGACGAGCACGGTCGCCGCGCCGATCAGCACGGGGTTCGCCGCGACCGATGTGCTGCGGCGGTTCATCGCTCGCCGCTCCCGCCGAGGAGGTAGTTCAGGACGCCGCTGCCAGTTGGGGACCCGGCCCTTTGGGCGCTCCCGGCATCGGTCGACGCCGGCACCGGCTCGTCGACGAGGGAGGCGGACACGTCGGTGCTCGCGGCAGCAGCGTCGAGCGCGTCGCCGGGCGGAGTGGCGACCGTCGACGCCGCTGAGCCGGACTCGAACGTGGCCTCACAGCCGGTCACCGGCGTGACCGCATAGGGCAGGCATGCGGCGTTGACTGTCGCCAGATAGGTGCGCAGGTAGTGGCCCGACCTCATCAAAGCCGTTCGTCGTCCCCAGCGTGAACAAGATCACGTCCAGCAGCCGCTCGATCCCATGCTCGCTCTGCAGGTCCACGACACCTCGCGACAGCGTTCTCGCGAACGGCTTCGCCTCGTCCGCGAACCCGCGGATGTCTCTGATGATCGGCTCGGCCGCGGGGAGCGCCTCTCTGCCCGTGTCGGCGAGGTCGCCGAGCGTGCGGAAGGTCGGCAGCGCAGCGGTGCTGAACGGGCCGAGCTGCCTGAACACGGTGTTGATCGACGGCGCAGCCGCACGCAGATCCGCCATCACCGGCGTGCCGGCGACGGCGAACTCCTCGAGCCGGCGCATCGTCGGGCGCAGCTCGGTGAGGAAAGCCGGGAACTTCTCGAAGTTCCGCTCGAGGTCGTCCCCGCGCGCCGCCGTCGCCGCCGCCGTCGCGCCCGCCGTGTCGATCCACTCGCTGATCGCGCGACTCTCGCGCGCCGCAGGCGCCAGCGCGGCATCCGAGTCGCGCGCGAGGTCGGCCAGCACGCGGTTCTGGGAGGCGAGGATCGCGAGCACTCTGTCGAGCTGGTAGAGCGCCGGGTTCGCGCGCCGGATTACCCGCCGCAGCTCCTCGCCGTTGCCTCCCAGGCCGACGCCGAGCTCGTTGAGGATGATCGCGAAGCGCTGGCGCTGCGGCAGCCGCATGATGTTGTTGAGCATGTCGAGGTCGACGGGGGCCGAGGTGTTTCTCACGGGCAGCAAGTACTGCCCCTCCCCATCGCCGTCCTCGATCTGTCTCAGCGGCGGCGCCGGCTCGCTGTTCGGGCTCTTCGGCTGCGTCGGCTGGCACGCGACGAACTTCTCGCCGATCAGCGACTGCAGTCTGATCGTGCAGAAGGCGTCCTGCTTGAAGTCGCGGAACGCCGGGTCGTCGATCCGCAGGACGATCGCCGCCTTGTTCTGGCGCGTGACGTCGAGCTCCTCGATCGTCCCGACCTTGACGCCGGAGATCTTCACGTCCTCGCCCGGCACGAGGAAGCTCGCGCTGTCGAAGATCGCACGCACGCGGTACGTGTCACCGTCGTCGCTCGACGCGCCCGGTGCCGAGGACGAGCACGACGAGCGCGGCGAGCAGCAGCAGGCCGCCGGCCAGCGCGCGCTTCACCGATGGGGAGACGCCGGAGATCATGGTCCGGGCAGCACGTCCGTGGGATCGCAGTCGAATCCACCTGGCGCGAACGGGTTGGAGCCGTCGGGGCGGGGCTGGCTGGCCGCACCGGGGCAGCGGCGCGTGAAGCCGCTCTGCAGGCCGGCGAGCCGCTCAGAGGGTGGCACGGGCTCGAGCGTCCCCCCGGAGGCGTTCGCCACGTATCTGAAGATTCCGAGGATGGGAAGCGTGCGCGCGTAGTGCCCATTCGCGTCGTAGTTCGCCGCCGACTGCCCGAAGTCCCGGAACCAGCCGACGAGGTCGGGCGAGTAGGGCCGCAGGAAGTCGATCACCGGCTGGCCGCGGCGCATCGCCGTGATCGAGCTTCTGAACGCCTGGCTGCCGATCCGCTGCAGCTCCGGCAGGTTCTGCACCGCGTCCGTCGCATCGTTGAACTCGCCGGGCTGCGAGACGATCAAGCTCAGGTTCTCGAACGTCGGCCGCGCCTCGTTCAGCAGCGGCGTGAACTCGCGCAAGAATCTCGGCAGCACCGCCGCCGCCGGTCTCGAGGCCTCGAGCAGCGGGTCGAGGTCGTCGAGCGTCGCGCGCAGGTCGACGAACGTCGAGTTGCCCTGGCGCAGCGTGTCGGGCAGCACCGCGAGCGCCTGCGAGAGCGAGTCGTTCTCGGCCGCGATCGCGCCCATCATCCCGTTGAGGTTCGTGACGAGCGAGGTCAGCTCGCGGCGCGCGCTCGGCGAGCGCTCCGGTGACGCTCGCGCCGGCCACGATCGCCCGCTCCAGCGTCTCCTCGTCGCGCCCGATCTCGCGGACGAGCTGGGCGGTCGTGGAGAGGAACGGGTTGAAGTATCTGGCCGACACGTTGACGTTCTCGCCCTGGCCCTCGTACTGCGTCGCGGAGCCCTGGAAGAACTGCTGCAGGCCTCTGCGCGTTCTCGGGTCGAGCGCGTTGAAGAGCTGGTCGAGGTCGACGACGGAGGTCGTCTTCTCGACGTCGAGGCGGCCGCCGTCGGCGATCGCGGGCGCGTTGTTCGGGCCCGGCGCGAGCGAGATGTAGCGGTTGGCGACGCCCGAGAGCGATGCGAGGCGGATCGTCGCCGTCGTGCCCTCGTGCAGCGGCGAGTACGGCTCCTCCACGCGTCACGACGACCTCGGCCTGGTTGTTATCCGTCAGCAGGATGTCGTCGACGTTGCCGATGCGGCGCCCGCCGATCTGCACGTCGTCGCCTCTCACGAGCTGGCCCGCGTTCTGGAAGATCAGCTTGTACTCGGTGCCGCCGCCGTTGCCGAGCAGGAGGATCGCGAGCACGGCGACCACGGCGAGCAACGCGCCCAGCACGGCGCCGCGGGCGATCGTCATCGAGGCGTCACTCCATCCCGAGCGGGCCGTCGGACTCCCCGGTGAGGAACTGCCGCACGAACGGGTTGGCGGAGTTGAACAGCTCCTTCGCGCGGACCGGACTCGACGATCCGCCCGCGCCACAGCACCGCGATGAACTCGGCCACGCGGCGCGCGCTCATGATGTCGTGCGTGATCACGACGTAGGTTCCGCCGTTCTCCTGGTGGACCTCCTTGATCAGCTCGCACAGCAGTGCGGTGCGGACCGGGTCCAGGCCGGAGTCGGGCTCGTCGAACAGCACGATGCGCGGGTCGAGCACGAGCGCGCGCGCGAAGCCGGCGCGCTTGCGCATCCCGCCCGAGAGCTCGTTCGGCATCTTGTCGCCGGAGTCGCCGAGGCCGACCTCGTTGAGGCGGCGATAGACGATCTCGCGCGATCTCGTCCTCACCCTTGTCGGTGTGCTGGCGCAGCGGGAAGGCGACGTTGTCGTAGAGGTTCATCGAGCCGAACAGCGCGCCGTCCTGGAACAGCACGCCGAACTTCTTGCGCATCTCGAACAGGTCGTCGTCGGGCATGCTCGGGACGGAGTCGCCCTCGATCAGGATGTCGCCTCTGTCGGGGTAGAGCAGGCCGACCATGTGCTTGATGCAGACCGACTTCCCAGTGCCCGACGGGCCGAGGATCATCGAGATCTGCCCCTCGGGGATGCCGAGGTTGAGCCCGCGCAGCACGCGGTTGCGGCCGAACGCCTTGTGCACGTCGATGAACTCGATCGCGTCGTCGACGCCTTCGACGGCGTGGTGGGCTTCGCTGTGGTGGCGGAACTCCTCGTCGTCGCTCCGACGTGGCGGCTCCTTGGGGCTCGGAGACGACCGACACGTGCGAGTCGTCGTCCACGCGCCGAGTCCGCGGGCTCGAGCTGCGGCTCCGGGTCGACGTCGTAGCCGACCGCGTCGCGCGGCGGCTCGCCGGTGCCGTCGCCGTCGGCACCGTCGAGCGCGCCGGCGCGCTCTTCGTCCTCGATCCGATCGCGATCCGAGGGGGTCACGAGCTCCTCCTGTCGGCGGGCGCGGGCATCAGCGGATGATGTTGATCTCGGGGTGGGTGGCGAGCAGCGTCTGCGTGAAGACGTAGTTGAATGACGGCCGTGGCCATCAGCGTCATCACGACCGCCTGGTTCACGGCCCGCCCCACGCCCTCGGCGCCGCCGGAGGCGGTCATGCCCTTGTAACAGCAGATGACCGCGGTTATCGCGCCGAACAGCGTGCACTTGAGCACCGAGCCCCACAGGTCGGTCGTCGAGGCGTTCGTGAAGAAGGTCGCGAAGAAGGGGCCGATGCTGCCGCCGCTGACGACGTTCGCGACGACGCCGCCCGCGACGCCGGCGACGATCGCGAAGACGTCGAACAGGCCGGTCACGAGCATCAGCGCGAGGAAGCGCGGCACGACGAGGTTCTTGACCGGGTCGACGCCGAGCACCTGCAGCGCGTCGAGCTCCTCGCGGATCTTGCGCGCCCCGAGGTCCGCCGTGATCGCGGTCCCGGCAACGCCGGCGACGATGATCGAGCAGATCACGGGCGCGAACTCGCGGATCACCGCGAGCACGAAGAAGCCGCCCATGCGGTCGAGCGCGCCGAACAGGATCAGGAAGTTCGCCGCCTGCAGGCCCGGGGCGGCGTAGGAGATCGCGAACATCGTGATCAGCAGCGGGAACCAGCAGAGCCGCAGCGCGAACAGGAACTGCGAGACGAACTCGCCGCCGTACGGATAGGGCGGCCGGATCGCGGAGACGATCGTCTTGCCCGTGAGGATCATCATGTCGCCGACCTCCTCGAGCACATCGCGCGTCGGCAAGAACGCTCGGTCGGCGACTGCTCGGACCATCTCCTCAGTCCTCCTGTGGGACATCCACGGAAGGCGCCCCGAATGGCGCCCCCGAACGGACAGGGTATGGCACGAAAGTTGCGCATGCCAAACGTGAACCGTTGAGCTTCTGTGAAGGGAACACGCAGGTCTATATACCGCTGGGACGGGCATGGAGCGCCTCTCCGCGTACCGGCGGGACCCTCGAGCGGCCCGTGCTATGTTCGCGCCGCCGTGCCCGGCAGCAGACCCATCGTCCGAGGCGCCACGGCAGCCGCCGCGGCTGTCGCGCTGGCGCTCGCGGGCTGCGGCGGCGCGGACGAGCCGCAGGCCGAGCAGTCGATCACCTACTCGGTCGCGATCCCCGTCAGCTCGTTCCCCGCCAGACAGCGCCTCGCCGAGCACGTGCAGCTGCGGATCGACGTGCGCAACGAGGGCAGCCGCGCGATCCCGAACGTCGCCGCCACGATCTCGACCGGCGGCGGCGCGGACGGCGCGGCGGTCGAGGCGTTCGGCTCGCGCGCTCGAGGGCGAGGGCCTCGCGTCGCGCTCGCGGCCGGTGTGGATCGTCGACGAGGGGCCCGGCGAGCGGCGACACCGCCTACGCGAACACGTGGGCGCTCGGCGCGATCGAGCCGGACGACACGCGCTCCTTCACGTGGTCGGTCGTGCCGGTCAGAGCCGGCAGATACACGCTGCGCTACAGCCTGACCGGCTCCACCACCGGCCGCTCGCCGCTGCGGCTCGCGGACGGCGGCGCTGCGAGCGGCTCGTTCGACGTGCGCGTGAGCGGCAAGCCGGCGCAGGTGCGCGTCACGCCCGACGGCAGAATCGTCTCGCTCGCGCCGTAGGCGGCAGGGCCCGCGGCTGCGCGCCGCCGGAGCCCGCCACGTGCACGGAACCGGCGCCGCCCGTCATTACGGACGCCGGAGCCGAGCCGGGCGCGAGCGGCGGCCCGGAAGCACGAGCCCGCACGCTGCACGGTCGACCCGCACGGATCGCGCCGGAGCCGAGACGGTGCGCGGCGTTGCGAGCGCCGGCCGAGGCGGTGACCGCTCGCGCCGCCGAGACCGCCGCTGCCCAGTCGCTACACCGCGGCCGCCGCGTCGGGGTGGGACTGGAGCGTCTCCTCCCCCGACTCGCCGGTGCGGATGCGGTAGGCCTGCTCGACGGGGATGACGAACACCTTGCCGTCGCCGATCGACCCGGTCCGCGCGTGGCGCAGGATCGAGTCGACGATCGTCTGCACGTCGCCGTCGGCGACGACGCACTCGATCTTGACCTTCGGCCGCAGGTAGTTCGTCACCGACGAGCCGCGGTACTGCTCGGTGATGCCCTTCTGGCGCCCCGACCCCTTGACCTCGGTGATCGACATCGAGGGGAAGCCGAGCTCGAGCAGCTCCTTGCGGATCGGCTCGAACGCCTCGTGGCGGATGTATGCGACGACGAGCTTCATGCCGGCACCTCCGTGCGGTTGCCGAGGCCGGCCGACGCGGTCGCGCCCGCCGGGGACTGGACCGGACCGACGCCGATGAGCTCGGGCGCCGGGATGAACTGCTCCGGGTACCCGTACATGCCGTGCTCGGAGATGTCGAGGCCGGCGTCCTCCTCCTCGGCGCTGACGCGCAGGCCGTACGTCGCCTTGATGACGCCGAACACGACGTAGCTGGCGACGAACACGAACGCGAACACCGTCACCACGCCGAGCGCCTGGACGCCGAGCTGGTGGAACGAGCCGGTGTAGACGAGGCCGCCCTCGCCGAACGTGTTGAACTCGGCGAGGCCCGGGTTCGTGAAGAGGCCGCACGCGAGCGTGCCCCAGATGCCGGCCATGCCGTGCGCGGAGAGCGCACCGACCGGGTCGTCGAGCTTGCGGTCGATCGCGAGCACCGAGACGACGACGAGCATGCCGGCGACCGCGCCGATGATCGACCGCGGCCCACGGCATCACGTAGCCCGAGGGCGCCGTGATCGCGACGAGCGCCGGCGATCGCGCCGTTGCCCGCCATGCCGATGTCGATCTTCTTCAGCAGCAGCTTCGAGGTGATGATCGCGAACAGCACGCCGGCGCTGGCCGCGAGCTGGGTCGTGATCACGACCTCGGTGAAGCGGGTGTCGAGCGCGCCGAGCGTCGAGCCCGGGTTGAAGCCGAACCAGCCGAGCCAGAGGATGAAGATCGACAGGCCGAACAGCGGCATGTTGTGGCCGGGGATCGCCCGCGGCTTGCCGTCGGGGCCGTACTTGCCGCGCCGCGGACCGAGGTGCAGCAGCACCGCGAGCGCGCCGGTGGCGCCGATCAGGTGGACGGCCGTCGAGCCGGCGAAGTCCTGCATGCCGAGGTTGCTCTGGAGCCAGCCGCCGCCGAAGACCCAGTGGGAGCCGATCGGGTAGATGACGCGCCGCGAACACGACGGCGTAGATCGCGTAGACGCCGAACTTGACGCGCTCGAGCGTGGTGCCCCACACGATCGCCAGCGAGACGGCGCAGAAGACGAACTGGAAGAACCACTTCGACTCGACGGTCGCGTCGGAGAAGCCCATGACCGTGAACGCCTCGGCGGGGTCGCCGAAGCCCTGCAGGAACCAGCCGGTGTTGCCCCACAGGTCGCCGGTGCCGCCGAACGCGAGCGCGAAGCCGACGGCCCAGTACGCGATGCGCGGCGATCGAGAAGTTCATCAGCACCTTCGCGACGATCGGTGCCGGCGTTCTTGCCGCGCGAGAAGCCGATCTCGAGGAACGCGAAGCCCGCCTGCATGAACATCACGAGCACGGCCGCGACGATCACCCACATCGAGTTGATCCCGACCGAGTTCACGTCGGTGATCCCGGTGGCGTCGAACGAGTCGGCCGAGGCGACGGCCGGCAGCAGCATGATGGCGACGAGCGCCATCACACTGGCGCAGAGAATCGTCGTCCGCTTCATTTTCCCTCCTGGGTTGACGGATTGCGGCGAGTCTGCGCCAGCGAACGCGCGCGATCTTTGGCCAGATGGCGAGAGATCGCGGGTTCGCTTTCGCCACGGCCCGTCACGGGACTGCGCAGCGACCGTTCCGCCACCCAGGAGAGAGCGGGCCCTTATAGTCCCGCGCGAGGGAACGTGTGGCTCGCCCTTCGGCGGATCGCCCGAACGTTCCTTTGGACATGCGGATAGTGTCGGAACGTCGCCGCCTTCGTACGCTCGCTCCGCACGGAAATCACGAGAGGGAACACCCGTCCATGGCCAAGATCCGTCAGCAGAACGTCAGCGCAGCCCAGTGGTCGCCGAACGGCACCGCCCTCGGCGCGCTCGACCTCAGCGACCCCGAGAACCAGATCTACGGGGTCAACACCTTCAGCCTCGCCGAGCAGCGCCAGCGGCTGCCGAAGACCGTCTTCAAGCAGCTGCAGGCGACGCTCGAGCAGGGCGAGGCGCTCGACAGCTCGCTCGCCGACGCCGTCGCGCTCGCGATGAAGGAGTGGGCGCTCGAGAAGGGCGCGACCCACTACGCGCACTGGTTCCAGCCGCTGACGGGCTCGACCGCGGAGAAGCACGACTCCTTCTACAACCCGGTCGGCGACGGCACCGCGATCGCCGAGTTCTCCGGCAAGGAGCTGATCCAGGGCGAGCCCGACGCGTCCTCCTTCCCCACCGGCGGCATCCGCGCCACGTTCGAGGCGCGCGGCTACACCGCCTGGGACCCGACGAGCCCGGCCTTCATCCTCGAGAACCCGAACGGCGCGCTGCTCTGCATCCCGACGGCGTTCACGTCGTGGACGGGCGAGGCGCTCGACCACAAGATCCCGCTGCTGCGCTCGATGGAGGCGCTCTCCGGCGCCGCCGTGCGCGCGCTCAAGCTGCTCGGCGACGACGTCGCCGCAGCGCGTCTTCACGACGGTCGGGCCCGAGCAGGAGTACTTCCTGATCGACGAGCAGTACTACTTCGAGCGCCCCGACCTCGTCACGACGGGCCGCACGCTGTTCGGCGCCCAGCCGCCGAAGGGCCACGAGCTCGACGACCACTACTTCGGCTCGATCCCCGAGCGGATCCTCGCCTGCATGCTGGAGACCGAGCAGCGAGCTGCAGAAGCTCGGCGTGCCGGTCAAGACGCGCCACAACGAGGTCGCGCCGGCGCAGTACGAGATCGCGCCGATCTTCGAGAACTCGAACGTCGGCTCCGACCACCAGCAGATCACGATGCAGGTGCTGCAGAACGTCGCGCGCCGCTACGGGCTCGTGTGCCTGCTGCACGAGAAGCCGTTCGCGGGCGTGAACGGGTCGGGCAAGCACAACAACTGGTCGATGGGCACCGACACCGGCCAGAACCTGCTCGAGCCGGGCGACACGCCGCACGACAACCTGCAGTTCCTGTTCTTCTGCACGGCCGTCATCCAGGCCGTCGACAAGCACCAGGGCCTGCTGCGCGCGACGGTCGCCGGCGCCGGGCCAGGACCACCGCCTCGGCGCGAACGAGGCGCCGCCGGCGATCATCTCGATCTTCCTCGGCAAGGAGCTGGCCGACGTCTACGACGCGATCGAGCAGGGCGACGACCGGCGAGGCGAAGCCCGGCGGGATCCTCGGCCTCGGCTCGCCCGTGCTGCCGCCGCTGCCGCTGCACGGCGGCGACCGCAACCGCACCTCGCCGTTCGCCTTCACCGGCAACAAGTTCGAGTTCCGCGCGGTCGGCTCGACGCAGTCCGTCGCGCTCCCGAACACGGTGCTGAACACGATCGTCGCCGAGGCGATCGACGACCTCGCCGGCCAGCTGCAGGACGCGCTCAACGGCGGCGCGTCGCTGGAGGACGCGCTGCGGCCGGTGCTGCAGAAGAGCTGGGCCGCGCACAAGCGGATCGTCTTCGACGGCGACGGCTACTCGGAGGAGTGGCACAAGGAGGCCGAGGAGCAGCGCGGCCTGCTGAACCTGCGCACGACGCCCGACGCGCTGCCGTACTTCGTCAAGCCCGACGTCGTGTCGGTGTTCGAGAAGTACGAGGTGCTCAACGAGCGCGAGCTGCACGCCCGCTACGAGGTCTTCACCGAGCAGTACGCGGTGAAGCTCAACATCGAGGCCGAGACGGCCGCGTCGATCGCGCGCACGATGCTGCTGCCGGCGGCGCTGCGCCACCTCGCGCTGCTGCGCGAGGCGGGCGTCGGCGACCTGATCAGCGAGACGGAGGCGCTCGTCGGCGAGTTCGTCGCGGCGATCAGGGCGCTCGAGACGGCCAACCTCGCCGAGAACCAGGACGACGAGGACGCCGCCAGCGTGGGCCGCCTACATGCGCGACAAGGTCATCCCCGCGATGGACGCGCGTGCGCGAGATCGCCGACCGGCTCGAGAAGATCGTCGCCGACGACCTCTGGCCGCTGCCGAAGTACAGCGAGGTGCTGTTCATCAAGTAGCACTCCGCTCGACCTGCGAAGTGCCCGGAAGCCCCGCGTTCACGGGGCTTCCGGCGTTCCGGGTTGGCGCGAAACGCTTTTGCGAGAGCGGGTGAGGCGGTGTGTTGTTTAACGACGCGGAGAGTGAGCTCGTAGTCAGTCTGTGCGCCTATATTAGCGTGATTACGATCGCGGCTTGGCTGTTTAGTAGCGTGACAATCCCCAGATTCCTCAGAGTCACGGATGGTGGACAGAAATCCCTGGCCGTTACGAGCGTCGCAGTATTACCGCCTGTGAGCCACCCGAAGCCGGTTACAATGCCGCTACTAAGCATAAATCCGCCGGTTACGTTGTCGGTTGTCGTGCCGTACTGCCCCCTGGTGCAAAGCCCCGGGATTGTGAGCCCGAAGCGGAATCTGCTGAGTAAGATATCGACGTCGCTTATTCTGGGTAGGGCCCCAATGAAGTTCTCATAGGTGAGGTGCCACGGCAGCAGCGACGCTTCGACTACGCCGTTTGTGCAGCTTTCGTTCTTTATCGCCATCCTGGTGACGGCGCCGATTAGGGTTCCGTGGACCTTCGTTATGGTCCTTGAATGGAAGGAGCCTTCAAGAGTTACCGGGCACCTGATAGTGACGACACTGCTACCGAATTCAAGGCTCCTCCACGTAACTCTGATGTTTTGGTTGCTGATCGAGAGCCGTCCTGCTGAGGCGGCGGTGACAGCGGCGGAGAGCAGCAAGGCCACTGTCAGCGCGGTCAGGCTGAGCTTTGCGGGCATTTGCATCGAATCGAACCTTTCATGGCAGCGCCAGAGGCCTCTGGCGCGGTGATGATCAGCGCGTCGCGTGGTTGGCCAGTGCCGCGCAGAGCGCGCTCGGCAGGCGATGCCTTTCGGCAATCTAGAGTGCGCTCCCCCTTTCGCTGATTGCCAGACGCAAGCGAGACATTCCCCAACCTCTTCATTGATCCGCAGCCGTGACGACGCCTCGAGGTCACCGCGCCACCTATTCCCCAAAAAGCAAGATACCGGAAAAACGGCCGGTATGCCCCATGTCAACACTTTGACCGCCGCTCGCCCGGACGGCTCCGCCTCCTGCTTCTTCGCCACTTCTCAGGACCGGCCCGGCAAAGGTGCGCTTCGGAGCCGCCCTGCCACGGTGCTGGCCGAAAACGCTGGCGAGCGTCACCGGCTACGACCTGCCGCGCTCGCCGGGCGCACGCATCCGGTGAGTCCGGCCCGACGAGATCGCCACCGCTAATCGAGGCGCCGTGGATTGAGCCAACAACGGGCCGCTGGACCGGAAGCTCCCTCCGCTCTTTGGCAGCATTCTTGGCAGCGCGATGACTTCCCGCGGGTCCGTCGAGGGCATAGGACATCGATCTATCCGGGCAAGCGCCTTTGCGTCACCCCAGGGGGCGATCGGGCCAGGGCCGGGTGACGGAGCGTGTCGCGGCCCTGGCGCGCCACTTCCTTCGCCAAGTGGGTCAATCGTCGATGTCGAGAACGTCGTCCGGCGTTGCCCGGCGGGCGTTGAGCCGCGGGTCGTCGACGACGGTGTCGACCACGACGGTCGTGCCGGCGACCGCGATCTCGTTCGTGTAGATCGGCGCGCCGACGAACCAGGAGCGATCCTCGGGCCAGATCAGCGACGGCGGGTCGTGCGGCTCGTGGCCGAACGCCATCACCGATCGCAGCCCGCCGGTCCACAGGTAGTAGCGTCGATGCGGGAGGTCGAGGGGGTCGACGTCGGGGCGCTCGACGCGCTGCGCCGCAAGCTCTTCGCGGGCCTCGGCGAGTGCGCGATCTCTCTCCTGAGCCGGCCGATCGTCGCCTCCGGAGAAGGCGATAAAGACGTCTGCCGTGCGCGGGTCGCCACCGGTGTCGTACCACCAGCCCCAGCCCTCCCACATCCCGAAGTGCACGGGCTGGTGGCCGGTGAGGGAGCCGAGCGCGTCGAACAGAACCTCGATGACGGGCAGGGACTCGCGCTCGGCGTGCAGGATGTCGTGGGGTGGGATGGGTACGACGGCGTACGCCTCGTAGCCGAGCGGCACGGCGTGCCCGACGCTGGCCCCGAACGGTCCAAGGCGGTCCGCAATCCAGGCACCGGCGTCGGGCCCGTCGTCCCACGCGGCATCGACGGCGAGGAGATGGGGTGAGACGACAGTGACCACGCGACGACGATAACCGACTCGCCAACGGAGAATCAGGAAACGAGCTTTCACTCTGACTCGCTTGCTCTTGCCCGCAAGATCCGCAAGGACCTCAGCATCCCGCCGCCGACCGGCTCACGCTGATCCATCGCCAATCTGCTTTCGGCCGGCGACCGAAATTCGGCAGCATTTTGGCAGCAACAGGATGTGACAGACCGAGACTGCCGCCGATCCGGCCGGCACCACCTTCCTCGATTACTTCCATCCGACCGCGACACCGGCCAGCCGAAAGGCATCATCGCCAGCGACCTCGGAGCCCTCTCGTGATCACCAACGAGCGCCGTACCGCATCACCATGGCGCAGCTCAAGCGCTTCGAAGACGACCTCGCAGCCCACGACGCCCGAACGCCGGGCGCCGATGTTGACCTGCGGCTGCACCAGGCGATGCGCGATGCGCTCGTCAGCGAGGCCGACGAGCTGCGCGTCCAGCTCACGCGCTACGAGCAGCTCCGCGACGGCACCATTACCGGCCGCAACCTCGACTCCCTGCGCGAACTCCCCACCGCCCTCATCGAGGCCCGCATCGCAGCCAATCTCACGCAGAGAGACCTCGCTGATCGCCTCGGCGTTGCAGAGCAACAAATCCAGCGGTGGGAGGCCACCGGCTACGCCGGCGTCGGCCTCGACACCCGCATACGCGAGAACGTCACCTACAGCAGCGCGGCGTGAGCACCGGCCGTCGAACTCCGAACCTGACACGCTGAGCCCGCCCCCTGATGGCGACGCCCGGCGCGACAGATTCCCCCGTCGCGCCGGGCGTCGCAAGTAAGACGTCTCCCTACGGGTCGCGTTGCAGCTGATGGGGAACGGATCGACGGGATCCCTCTCGGCTGCGGGATCCCTATCCGCACCGCAGTCGATCAGGTGGTCTGCCGCTCCGTCGCTGGCACGCAGCCTGTCCACACCAGAGCCGCCATAAAGCCAATTCGAGTCCTTCGTAACCCCAGATGGTGTCGTTGTCTCCCTCGCCTCTCAGTTCGTCGGCGCCCTGGTTGCCGTAGAGCGTGTCGTCTCCTGGTCCGCCGAATATCCTGTCGTCACCGCCTTCGCCGTTGCATCGGACTGCCGAAGACGAAGACGGAGCCGACGCACGCGCTCCTGAGCAACGCGCCGCGGTCCGGGCGCGCCAGCGTGGCCGTGGTCAGAAGTCGAGGTCGGCGGTGCCGGTCTCGGTGCGGGCGGTCGTCGTGGCCGCGTTGCCGGCGATGTCGGTCGCCGTCGCGACCGGCGTCCAGATCATCGCCGCGGCGCCGGCTCCGGTGCCGGTCGTGCCGCTCGGTGTGCCGAGCGTGAGCGTGATCGCGTTGCCGCTCTGCGTCATCGTCGCCGCGGTGCTCGTTGCGCCGAAGTCGCGCGTGGCGGTGACGAAGTCGGTCCGTCCGAGGTTGACGGACCCGAGCGGCAGCTGTGCCGAGTTCGTCATATTGCGGACGGTGAGCGCGTCGTTGCCGGCGCCGCCCTCGGTGATCCGCACGACCACGCTCGTCGCCGCGCCGGTCCAACCGGCGAGGATCGATCTCGGGTCGATCGGCTCGCTGAAGGTGAGGACGACTCTGTCGCCGGCTTCGGGCTTGCCGGCGGTGCCGCCCGCGAGGTTGGTGCTCTGCACGTCCGCGGCGCTCGGCGCGGTCGCGTCGACGGTGACGCTGAATCCGCTCTGCGTAGCGCTGTTGGAGTCCGCGTCGGCGAGCGTGAGCGTGTAGGCGTAGCTGCCTGCCGTCAGCGAGGCCTTGGCGGTCTGCGCTGCGCTGCGGTAGGTGTAGGTCGTGGCGCCGACCGTGTAGGAGCCGGCGGTCAGCGCAACGCTGCCGCCGCCGCTCGTGAGCGCAGTGACGTTCGCGGTCACGGTCGCGACGCCGCTCGCGGGGTTGCCCGTGTCGCCCACGGTCGCGTAGACGTAGTAGCTTGCGCCGGCCTTGATCGACCCCGTCGCCCCAGCGGTCGTTCGCGCGATCGCCGAGGCGCTCGCGACGGGCACGCTCCAGTCGCTGTGCGCGCCGAGCGCGTTGCTCGGATCGCTCGAGCTCGCCACGAAGGCCGCTCTGCTGAACTGCACGCCCATCGCCGCGAGGACGGACAGGACGCAAGGCGGGATCCAGCGCGCGTGCGGCATGGGCTGGGACGCTCAGCTCGTGTCGCCGAGCGCGGCGGCCTCACGGCGGCGCAGCTCGACGCCCGCCTTGTGCCACAGGCGCGCCAGCGTCCCGAGCGCGATCAGCAGCGCAGGCAGCCCGATGACGACCATCCGCACCTCACGGACACCCAGGGCTGCCAGCGCGAAGCCGACGTAGGGGATGTGGAAAGCGGCCCGCGCCTGGCGCGGACGATCGAGCGTGAAGCGCCACGGATCGCGCGTGCGGTTCGCGTCGCCCTTGGTGCGGAACGCCCGCGCGCCGCCGCGGTCCCGCCCGGCCCACACGATCCGATGCGTGACGAGGCCCGCAGGCCCGGCGGCCGGCGGCGGGGCGTAGGTGATGACGTCACCGATGCGCAGGCTGGCCGTCGGCACTTCGCGCGCGTAGACGAGCGATCCGCGGTCGTAGGTCCCGGCCATCGAACCGCTCGTGATCACGTAGCGCTGGTAGCCGAGCGCAGCCGGCAGCAGCACCGCCGCGGCGAGCGTCAAGCTCGCGGCGAGACCGACCGTCGAAGCTGTGCGCTCGAGGGTGCGCCGCATGCGCGAGGCCCGGTTACTGCGTCGCGGACCAGTCGTACTGCACGCTCATCGAGGTGCCCTGGTAAGCGTTCGTGGTCGCCGCTGGCAGCGTCACCGTGAAGTCGTACGTGTGAGCGGCCGTCGGCGAGGCCGCGGCACCGAACTGCTGCGTGCCCGCCGCGACGGTGTCGCCGTCGAGCGCGATCGTCCCCATCGCCCCGAGCTTGCCGCTGTAGACCGTCGTGGAGCCGTCTCTGATCACCAGGTCGAGCTGGTCCGACAGTCTCTCCGAGCCGGTGCCCAGGATCGGATTGGTGAGGTTCGACTTCGACAGCGAGAACGTGCCCGCCAGGCTGCCGGTGTTCGTGATCGTCACCGAGCCGGTGGCGGTGCCGCCGGGCTTCATCCCGGAGGCGGTGAGGATCGCAGCGTTGTTTCTCGAGTTCGTGTGACTCAACGAGCCAGAGGTGAACGTGTTCGACGGGTTCGCAGTCGCGGAGGTGAAGTCCGCGCCGGAACCGACGACGAGCCCGACCGCGGCGAGTGACACCGCAAGGGCGCCGAGCGTCAACTTCGGCCACTGCAAGAGAATGGCGATGCGAGACATGCGGGGAGGGTCCTTCCAGTTGCGACGACGCCTAGAGGACCGGGCGAGATCGAGAGGACGAAGCGCTGGAAGGGAACCTGCGACCGCCCCTTCTCGCGTTCCTGCATCGACAGACCCGCGCTCCGGCTTGAGCGACCCCCCGATTGTGGCGCGTTGGCGAGGGGTTCCGGCTACCTCGGACGGTTCGCGAAAGCCCTGCAAACGCAGAGCTTTCGGCGTTCGTGGGCGCGCGTTTTGGGCGGCACGTTCGGCAGCACGAGCTCCAGCCGCAGAGCCGCAGCCTCGAGCTGCGCGTCAGAGACACATGCTGAGCGGGAGCGCGAGCGAGAAGCCGGGAGCCGAGGCCTCGACCACCGCCCACAGGACCGCGACCGTCACCGGCAGGTGGAGGTCGCGGTCCGCGTCGAGCGGCGGATCGCAGCTTCTCAGCTCGCGCGCGTACCAGCCGAAGCGGCCGTCGGGCTGCTGCTGGCACAGCAGGTGGGCGATCGCGTCCTCGACGTCGTCGTCGCCCGGGCCGGCACCCAGGTAGACGAGCGTGCGCAAGAGGCTCGTCCCGAGCACGAGGTCGTAGTCGCGCAGCGTCTGCAGCATCCGCGCCGCCAGCGGGAGACGCAGCGCCGCCGCCTGCGACTGCGGCAGCGGCTCGGCGCCGAAGCGCGTCGCGACGGCGAGGCCGTTGCAGACGATGCGGATCGTCGCCGCGTCGGCGCGCAGCAGCAGGTCCGGACCGTCCGGCAGGCGCAGCGCGCGCGGCGGCGGCGGCGTGGATGGCAGCTCGCCGCAGCAGCGCTCGAGCACGGCCGACGCGACGCCGCGCGAGCGCATCGCGTCGCGGCACAGCAGCAGCAGCCTCGGGTCGTGGGCGCGCGCGTCGAACGCGCCGCGCCCGTCCTCGCACGCGAGCGCGTCGCGCGCGCACGCAGCCAGCTCGCCGAGCGCCTCGGCGGGCGCCGGGATGCCCGCGCGCTCCGCGACCCACGACCCGAACAGCGCCTGCAGCCGCGGGCGCGAGCCCCAGCGCTCGCCGGGCGCGGTGCCGCAGGCGTGGACGAACGCGAGCGCCCGCCCGAGCTCCTCGGCGTGCGGGGTCACGAGCATGGCACGGCTGCAGCGATCTCGGCCGTCGCGGCGATCGCCGTCACGAGCGTCGTGTGGTAGCGGGTCGCGGTGTCGTCGTCGGGCTCCAGGCCGGGCCGCCAGCGTGTGCCCGGCACGCCGCCGTCGGGCGTCTGCGCGTCGGCGATGCAGCGCCAGCCGGCGTCGGCGAACGCGTTCGCCGTCCCGAGGCAGCGCGAGGTGAAGATCAGCTCGGCCGACAGATCCCAGTTCCCGACCGCGAGATACATGCCGAGCAGCCGCTCGGCGAGGCGCCCCAGCCGCGCGCATTTGCGCGCGTCGATCCCCAGCGGCGCGCGCCGGCCGAGGTCGGTGGCGTAGAAGACGACGTGCGTGAGGATGTACGCCTCCGGGTTCGACATGAAGATCGGGTTCGGCGCATGCGCCGCGAGCGTCGCGCGGAACAGCGCGGCGTAGGACGGCAGCTTGTGCGCGATCCCACACAGGTCGAGCGCGTGGCGCAGCTCCATCATGCGGTGCGGCGGCAGCGCCGGCACCGTCAGCGTGCTCGCGCGCACGAGCCGCTCGATCGCGGCGCCGTCGAGCGGCGCGTCGGCGCGTGCGGCGGCGGACAGCGCCGCCGCCACGAGCAGGTGCGAGACGAGCGTCTCGGGCTCGCGGAACGGGCGCTCGCGATAGGCGGCGGCGGATTGGGCGGACGCCAGCAGGTCGAGGCGCCGCCGGCGCCGCGGTTCGTCCGGCGTGACCGCGCTGCCGGCGTCGAGCAGCTCCAGCAGCGCCAGCTCCGTGAGCGGGATCTCGCACAGCCCCGACAGCTCGCCGTCCTTGAAGGGGTCGAAGTGCCCGAGGTGGCGATCGATCCATCCCCGCGCACCGTCGAGCACCCGCCCCGCGCGGTCGGCAGTCATCCCGCCGACCGACGTCGTCGCCCGCTCACGCTCTGGGCGATTCCGGCGTCTCGGTGCTCGGGCACTCGCAGACCGCGTGCGGGTTGTCGCCCGAGCTTATGATCCACCAGCTGTCGGAGCTGCGGTACTTGACCATGTTCCGCGCCAGCTCGGGGATCGCGTCCCGCAGCGGTGCGTCGAGGTCGACCATGCCGACGTCCTGCAACTGACCGACGCGCTGCTCGATCGCTTCGCGTCGCGTGCCTTCGCGGCCGACGATCGTCCTCGGCCTCCTCGGCCTGTGGTGTATCGGGCCCCTGCTGCCGACTATCCAGTAGCCGTCGCCTTCGAGCTCGCCTTCTTCTTCCGCGCCTTCTTCGTCGAAGCGCTCGCGGAAGCGCTTCTCGACCACGTCGATCATCTGCCGCGCAGGCTCGTCGAGGTCGATGACCCCTTGGTCGTGCAGCTCCTGAAAGCCCGCGAGTGCCTCCTGCTCAGCGCCGCCCTGCTCGCCGTAGCCGGCGTCTCCGTACTCGCCGCCGCCGGCCGATCCCCCGCCTGACTGTGCCATCTGCGTCCCCCAACGCTCGGATCGCGGGCTCCCACACCCGCTTTTCCGAAAGCTTGTCAGAGGCGGTGGGGCGCGCGCAAGGCGGAGCCCGAGACGACGCATCGGCGTCACCCGCTCGCGGCTGCGCGATCGCGCCGGGAGCCGACGGCTACAGCGCGGCGGCCGCGAGCTCGCGCGCGATCGCGTAGAGCACGCGCGCGTAGCGGCGCCTCAGACCGCCCCTGGCCGGCGGCGCGCCGCCGATCGGCCGCGCCTCAGAGCACGCTGGTGATCAGCGGCACGAGCGCCGTCACCGCACCCGCCACCGCGCTCCCGGCGCCCGCGACCGCGCCGATCGTCTCGAGCCGCTCGACGATCGAGCCCTTGTCCGGCTGCGGGCGCTCGAGCTCCGCCGCCACCTCGCGCACGGCCGCGACGAGCTCCGAGCGGGTCTCGGGCGGGCCGTCGTGCGCCGCGACCGCCTGCTCGAGCTGCTCCATGCCGGCGAGCAGCTGCGTCGCCCCGCGAGCGTCGATGCGGCCGTGGCTGCCGACGACCAGGTTCGTCGCGGTCACGTTCCCGACGATGCCGTAGTTGCGGGAGTCGCCGGCGGTCACGTGGACTTCCCTCTCGTCACGCCGCTGCGCAGCCGATCGACGATCGTGGCGCCCTCGCCGACGGCGACGTTGTGCGCCTTCACCGACCCCCCGGGAACCATGATGCCGTTGTTGATGATCGTCTGGCGGCGGTCCGCCAGCTCGCTCGTCTCGACGTCGTGCTCGTCGAGGAACTCGACGATCCCGTCGAGCAGTGTGCGGTCGAGCAGCTTGACGTACATCTCCTTGTCGAGCTTCTGGAAGTAGCGCGTGTACCGGGTCGAGCGGGCTCGGTCGAGCGCCGACGGGCGCGAGCCGTAGTCGAAGAAGTAGTCGCGCCGCACCTGCCGCTCGGACTTCGCCCGCCGCTGGACGCGCAGCAGTGGCCGCACGGGCGTGAGCAGCGAGCGCAGCCCGAGCGGGAACGTGAGCCGGAACGATCGCTGCGCGAGCGTGAACGCCTGCCGCAGCGACGACTCCTGCGCGAGCGCGTCGATGCGACGGAACTCGGAGCGCAGCGGGGGCAGGACGAAGCGGCTCAGCTCGGCGAACAGGCGGCCGTTGCTGACCGCGAAGCGCAGGAAGAGCGTGACGACGAGCTCGCCGCGCCAGTCCACGACGCGGAAGCAGCGGTAGTGGCGCACCCGGTGCGTCGGCGTGCGGATGAAGCCCTCCATCGTCTCCGGCCCGACGTCGGCCACCGGCCGGGCGGCGATGTCGGGCAGCAGCACGCGGTCGTCGCGGATGTCGGAGCCGCTGACGAAGACGCGATCCTCGATCGAGAGGCCCGGGATGCCGAGGCGCGCGATGCACTTGGCGATCGCGTCATACATCTCGCGCGCCTCGAACGGCTTGGGCTCCGCGTGGTGGCCGAGCCGCTCCCGGCCCTTGCGCAGATCGATGACGAAGGACCATCCGTCGAGGTCGAAGCCCGAGCTCGAGAAGGGGTTGAAGCCGCTGTAGACGACGACGTTGCCGTGCTGGCGGCGCGCGAGCTCCTCGACCTGGGCGGCTGCCACCGCGTCGACCGGCGGCGGCGCGTCCTGCGGCCGGAAGCTGGTCGCGTTCAGGTGCCTCCGCGCGACGCCGTACATGGCGATCCAGAAGTCAGCCGCGATCGTCGCCCAGCCGAGCAGGAAGCCGAGGAGCAGGTAGGTGTAGTTAAAGCCGTCGTAGTAGCGGTAGTCCCCGTAGGAGCGGTAGCCCGATCGGTAGAACAGGATGATCGCCAGCACGAAGATGACGAACAGCACGACGTCGCGAATCGTCTTCTGCCGGCGGGCGGCCAGGCAGTGCTTGACGATCGGGACGATGTCGACGCCCTCGGGCACGCGCACGGCCCGGAACGGCTCGTCGACGATCTCCTCGGTCACCTCCTGCGCGAAGGTGCCGTCGAGATAGGCGGCCGCGCACAGCAGGCGCGTCGTCTCGGTCCACTCCTCCGCCCACGCCGGCGTGGGTGCGTGCGCCGGGGATTGCTGCACGGTCGACAAGGCTCACCTCCCGCGCGAGCGTCCATCCCGACGGCCGCGCCTGCTCGAATCCGAATCTGCGTAGATCGATCGGACGAAATTCGGCGGCACTGTACCAGGCGGGCGCAGGCCTCAGCCGCGCGCGCACGCGGCCGGCGGGCCGATCCGCGTCCAGCGGACGGCGCCGAGCGACGCGCGCGCGAGCGCCCCGAGCACGGCGGTGCCGCCCGCGAAGCCACCGTCGGCCGCGCGCGCCATCAGTCCCACGGCCACGCCGCGCCCGCCGGGCCCGCTGACGACCCCGAACTGCCGCACGAGGTAGCGCCCGTCGGGATCCGGTCCCCAGCCGCCCTTCAGTGCGACGCGCCAGCCGCGCGGACGCGCGGCGTCCGGGAGCCCCCAGCGCTGCTCGGGGACGACCTGCGCCATCCAGCCGAGCACCCGCGCGTCGAGGCCAGCCGAGCCGACGCACCGGCGGGCCAGCGCGGCGTAGAAGCGGGCTCCCGCCACGAGCGTCCAGCTCGTCTGTCCGTAGGCGGAGAACGGAGGGCGGGTAGGGACCGTGACGACGTGGGTGCGCACGTCCCCGGCTTCGCGCAGCACGTCCTCGACGGCCCGGCTCGCCGCCTCCGGGCCGCCAAGGGCAGCGGCGATGCCGTCGAACAGCCGCTCAGCGGCGGCGTTGTCCGACACAGCGATCGCCGCGCGTGCGAGTGGATCGAGGTCGGCGCGCCGGTCGACGCCCGCCAGCCGGTAGCGCGCGAGCACGATCGGCACCTTGATGGTGCTCCACGCCACCTCCCGCTGGAGCGTTCCCGCGCGCGCCGTCGCGCCGCCCGCGAGCGAACGGATCGCGACGCCGACGGACGCGCCCGTGTCCGCCGCGAGGGCCGCGACCGCCGCCCGCAGCCGCGCGCGGTCGAGCCAGCCGGAGGCGGACGCCGGAGCGGGCGACGGGGCCTGCGCCGTGGTGTGCGCCGCCGTCACTGCTCCGGCCGTAGGGAGCGTCGTCGCCGCGGTGGGCGCCGGCGTGCGCTCCCCGTCGGTCAGGGCGCCCAGGCCGAGACCGAGGCCGGCCGCGCCCAGCACCGCCGCCGCCGTGCCGATCAGCCGCGCCCGCATGCCCGCCATTCAACCAGTCGTCGGTGCACGACGCGCTCGCGAGAAGGAGATTGACCAACTTCTTTGCGGTGTCTATCCTCGCGAGCCGATCGGGGGACGAGGGTGCTCGTCCGACGACCCTCCATGAGCGTTGGACGCGAGATCCACCCACGGCCGCCGCGGCGGCAGACGCCTCCCGCGCGTCGTCCGCTTGCCGCCCTCGCGCTGCTCGCCGCCGCCGGGCTGCTCGGCGGGTTCGGGATCGGCCGCGCGACGCTCGGCGGCTCCGGAGCCGCACCCGTGACGACGCAGGTCGTGCCGATCGACGCCGGGACCGCGCCACCGGCCGTCCGCCGCGGACCGGCGCGAGCGATCGAGCCCGAAGCGGGCGCCCCCGCCCTTCCACCCCGATAGAGCAGGAGCAGCCATGACACGTCGCACTCCACGCGCCCGGAGCCGGCGATGACCTTCGCCGCCCCGCCGCCACGGCAGGTCCGCATCTCCGCGGCGGAGGCCGGCCGCCCCTGCCCGGAGTGCCGCTTCTCGCTCAAGGAGGGCAACGAGGCGATCGCCTGCGGTGCTTGCGGCGCCGTGCACCACGCGAGCTGCTGGGCGGAGCGCGGCGGCTGCGCGGTCGACGGATGCCCTGGCGCAGACGGCGCCGCAACCGCGCCGCAGCCCACGGCCGCCACCGCGCCGCAGCCCACGACCCCGGCTCCGCCGCAGCCGGCTCCGGTCCCTCCGTCCCCCGCGGTGCGGGCGCCCGCCCGCGGGCCGTGGCCGCTGGTCGCCGCGATCGTCGTCACGCTCGGGCTCGCGGCCGCGGCGCTCGCGCTCGTGCTGACGCGTGACTCCGACGAGGCGCCCGCGACCCGGACGATCGTCGTCCAGCAGCCCGCGAGCGACGACGCCCTGGCCGGCGAGGAGCCAGCCGACTCCCCCGCGGAGGCCCCGGACGAGCAGGCGCACCTGGTGGCCGACGAGGCGACGCGCGAGGAGATCCGCACCCTGCTGCAGGAGCACCACGCGGCGATCGTCGCGGGCGATTACCGCGGCGCCTGGGACCTGCTCACCCGCCGCAAGCAGGCGCAGAAGCTGCGCGAGGACGGCTACGACCGCTGGGCCGCGGCGCAGGCGACGCTGCGCCCCTACCTCGACCCGACCGGCCTGGACGTCGAGATCGAGGAGCTCGACCCCGCCACCGGCGTCGCGCGCGTCCGCGTGACCGGGATGAGCTGGTCGAAGCCGGGTGCGCGCTGCGCCGAGTGGTCCGGCATCACCTGGGTCAAGCACGAGAACGGCGTGTGGCGCTATGACCCCGGCTACTCGACGACCCCGGAGCGCGAGCGCGACTGGAAGGACCGCTTCCCGGAGCTGCTCGGAGGCGCGTGCTGAGGGACGAGCTGGACAGGCTGCGGCGTCATCCGAAGGCCGCGCTGCTGGCGCTGGCCGGCGGGCTCGCCGGCGGGCTGCTGCTGGCAGCCCTGACCGAGGAGCCGGCACCGCGGGCCGAGACGGCGACCGTCGTGGTCCTGCGCGGCCCCGCGCTCGCGACGCCGGGCGCGCGCCCCTCCGCGCCCGCCGACGCCCGCTCCGCGCTCAGAGACGAGCAGACGCGGAGCGCGTTCCAGCGCGCCGCCGAGCGCGCCGTTGCGCGCGCCGCGGCGGCCGGCGGGTCGGCCGAGGCGGCGGTGTGGGCGGAGGGCTGGAGCGCACCGGTGCTCGCGGGCGACGCGAGCCGGCGCATGCGGCTGTGGAGCATGAGCAAGGCGGTCACCGCGGTCGCCGTCTTCGAGGCGCTCGCGCGGCAGGGCCGCCGGCCCTCGCCCGAGCTGGAGGCGGCGCTCGCCGGAGCGCTCGTGCGCTCCGAGAACTGTCCTCAGCGGCGTGTGATCGTGGGCCTGCAGGAGCTGACCAGTGGCGCCGAGGGCGCACGCGCGGCCTTTGAGGACGTGCTGCGCCGCGCGGGAGCGAGCGCGGCGATGCCGGCGGCCCCGGCACCGCCTGAGCCCGCGTGCCGTCAGCACCTGCTCGCGCACGGCGGGGGCGTCGCGGAGCCGCTCGCGCCCGCCTACCAGTACGGGACGGCGACCTGGACGATCCGCGACGCGGTCGCCTTCGCGCACGCGCTCGGCGACGGCCGCTACGGCGTCGCGGGCGAGGAGGTGCTGCGCCGGCTCGCGCTGCCGAAGCAGACCAGCACAGAGACGGCACCCGGCGAGCTCACCGCCGACCCGGCGTGGGGCGCCGGCCGGGAGCTCGCGCCCTGGAGCCCCGCCTACAAGGCGGGCTGGGGCGGGTCGCAGAGCAGCCCGCCGGACTTCTTCGTCGGGCAGCTCGCGACGCTCGCCGCGGGCACCCGCTCGGTCGCGATCGCTGCGGCCTTCCACCCCGCGCAGCAGCCACCGTCCGACGACCCCGGCCTCGGCTCCTCTGTGGCGGGGATCGAGCGGGCGCTGCACGAGATCGCCCTCGAGCTCGAACGGCGGTACGGCGCATGAGCCGAGTCGGGGTCGGCACCGCCGAGGTCGGGCGCCCATGTCCGGCGTGCCGCTTCCCGCTCCGGCACGGCACCGTCGCGGAGCGCTGCGACGCGTGCGGGGCCCTGCATCACGAGGAGTGCTGGCGCGAGGCGGGCGGCTGCGCGGTCGAGGGCTGCGCCGGCGGGGAGACCGCAGTCATGCCGGCCGCCGCTCCTCCGCCGCCGGCGGCGCCGCTCCCGCCGGCCGCCGCTCCCGCGGCGCCGCCCCCGCCGGCCGCCGCTCCCGCACCCAACCGCGGCGTCGTGCTCGGCCTGCTCGTCGGTCTCGCGCTCGCGGGCGCTGCGCTGGCCGGGTACCTCGTGGCGCGCCCCGGCGGCGACGAGACGCCCATCAAGCGCGCCGTCGTCGTCTCGACACAGCCCAGAGAGGCGGCTCCCGCGTCCGAGGGACAGGAGGATCCGCAACGCCAGGCGATGGAGGGGCTCGCGCAGATCGTGCGCTTCTCGCTGCTCGGCCGCACCGCCGTCCGCGAGGGCCGTTACGCCGAGGCGATCGCGAACCGCGAGCTTGTCCTCCAGCGGCTCGACTCCCTCCGCGGCGCCCGCGGCGCCGTCGCGCGCGCCCAGGCGACGCTGCGCGCCGCGATGGAGGCCTCGCTCGCGTCCGACCGCGCGTACGCGGAAGGCCGCGACGCGAGCGCGAGCGACCACGCCGCGACGGCGTACAAGCGGGAGTTCGTGGCGCAGTGGAACCCGCTCGCCGCCCGGTACGGGCTCGAGCCCTACGCCGAGAGCGAGATCTAGGGGCCCCGGCCGGGGCGCACCTCGCCGACCCTCGGTGCCCCAATCCCCTCCTAGCCAGGAGGCTGTGCTGGCGAGCGAGCAGCTCGCGCGGTAGGCAGCAGGAGCTGCTATTCCGAGATGACGTCGTAGACGTCTCTGGCGAGATAGAGCTGCGCACCGGTCGCGGTGTTGAACCGCCGGTGGATGCGCCGCCTCACTCGACCGGCGCGGCGAGCCCCGTGGCCGTGAGTCGTCCGCGCAGCACCGCCTCCTCCGCGAGGCGCCAGCGCGCGGCCTCCTCGGCGTCGGCGCGCTCGAGCGCGACACCCGACGCGAGCACGCGCCCGTCGCGCTCCTTCGCGAGGTCGGTGAGTCGGGCCGCCTCGTTGACCGGGTCGCCGATGACGGTGTACTCGAAGCGCCGCTCCGCGCCGAGGTGCCCGGCGACGACCGGGCCCGCGGCGACGCCGATGCCGGCGTCGAGCTCGGGGACGCGTTCGCGCAGGCGCAGATGCAGCTCGCGGGCCGTGCGCAGCGCGCAGCCCGCCGCGTCCTCGATCTCCAGCGGGGCGCCGAAGACGGCGAGCGCGCCGTCGCCGGGGAACTTGTCGATCCATCCGCCGTGCGCGGCGACGACGTCGACGACCTCCGTGAAGAAGCGGTTGAGCAGCGCGACGACCTCCTGCGGCGGGCAGGTCGCGGCGAGCCGGGTGGAGCCGACGACGTCGACGAACAGGACGGCCACCTCGCGCATCTCGCCGCCCAGCCGCACGCCCTCCGCGAGCGCCTGGCGCGCGGCCTCCTCGCCGACCTGACGGCCGAACAGGTCGCGGATGCGCTCGCGCTCGCGCAGGCCGCCGACCATCTCGTTGAAGCCCGCCTGCAACAGCCCCATCTCGGTGCCGTCCCACACCTGCAGCTCGGCGTCCAGGTCGCCGCCCTGCACACGCGCGAGCGCGCGGCGGATCGCGCCGAGCGGATGGACGGTGAGGTAGGCCGCCAGCAGCGAGACGATCGCTCCGAACACCAGCCCGATCGAGCACAGCGCGAGCGTCGTGACGATCAGCGTCTGCTTGGAGATCGTCACCGGCGTGAGCGCCACGATCGCGACGAGCAGCAGGCCGACGATCGGCACGCCGGTGCCGAGCGCCCACGCGAGCAGCCAGCGCGTCGCGACGCCCGGCACGCCGCGGCGGTCCGGCGCGCGCCCGACGAGGGCGCGCGAGACGACCGGCCGCAGCGCGACCTCGCCGAGCAGGTACGCGGCGGCCGAGGTCGTGACCCCGCCGAGCGCGACCGTGAGCCCCACCCCCAGCGCGAGCAGCCACGAGAACGTCGCGTTGAGCGCCGTGAAGAGCACGACCGCGCAGCCCCACAGCACCGCCTGCACCACCATGATCCGCAGCGGCGCACGCATCACGAGCACACGCTCCGCCGCGCTCGGCGGCCGCTCCGCGAACAGCCAGCCGCGGATCCCGTCCGGCCCGTCCTCCAGTCGCCGGCGCCCCCACCCCACGCCGACCGCGAGCGCGAACGCGATGTAGACGACGGCAGCCGCGACGTTCACGAGCTCGAGCGGCAGCTCCTCGACGTCGTCGGGCTTCGGCAGCGCCCACAGCGCGAACGTCACCACGACCGCCGCGCCGACGGCGTTCGCGAGGACGACCACGCCGATCGTCATCCAGCGCACGCGCCGGCCGACCTCCGTCCCCCGCAGCGCCGGATCGCCCACCAGCCACGGGTGCAGCACCAACCGCTCCCACCACCCGCGCAGCGCCTCCGACACGGCCGCGATCATGTCAGCCGCCCATGCCGGCGGCGGCGGTCGGCTATCGAGCCTCGGCCAAGCCCGGGCCCGGCTCGACCTCGACGTCCTCCGCGCGCAGGGGATCGCCGCAGTGCGCGCAGCGGATCTCGGCGTGCGTGATCGCCCCGCACGCGCTGTGGCGCAGCAGCACGGGCGGGCCGGCGTCGCCCGCGGTCCAGCGGTCGCCCCAGGCGGTCATCGCGAACAGCACCTGCATCAGCTCCCGCCCCTTCTCGGTCAGGTGGTACTCGTGGCGCGGCGGGCGCTCGGAGTAGGGGCGCCGCTCCAGCACGCCCTGCTCGACGAGCCAGGCGAGGCGCTCGGCAAGCACCTTGCGCGAGATGCCGAGGTCGGCTCGGAGGTCGTCGAAGCGGGTGATCCCGACGAAGACGTCGCGCACGATCAGGGGCGACCACGGCTCACCCGCGACATGGAGCGTGCGCGCGATGGAACAGGCCATCTCGCCGAAGGCGGTTCGTTGCATGACCACGATGGTAGATCAGTTTCCTCAAGGAACCAAGTTGGGTTAGAGTTGGTCTCGTAAGGGAACCAACAGACCGACCGACTGCGAAGGAGACCGCCATGCAGCTCCCCCAGATCGTCTCGCCCCCGGAGTGGCAGGCCGCGCACGCGGCGCTGCTCGCGAGAGAGAAGGAGGCGACCCAGGCCCGCGACGCGCTGGCCGCCGAGCGCCGCCGCCAGCCGATGGTGCGCTTCGACCCGTCGCATCGCTTCGAGGGCGCCGGCGGAGAGGTCGGGCTGCTCGACCTGTTCGAGGGCCGGCGCCAGCTGATCGTCTACCACTTCATGCACACGCCCGGCGCGCCGCCTTGCACCGGCTGCACGACGTTCGTCAGCAACCTCGGCCACCCGGCGCTGCTCGCGCTCCGCGACACGACGATGGCGGTCGTCTCGCAGAAGCCGCTTGCGGAGCTGCAGGAGCTCGACCGGCGCCTCGGCTGGCGCCATCCGCTCTACAGCTCGCGTGGCACGTTCGAGCAGGAGGCCGGCGCGGGCAAGGCCGGCGGAGGCTTCGGCCTCAGCGTCTTCCTGCGCGACGGCGACGACGCCTTCCGCACCTACTTCACGCGCGGTCGCGGCGTCGAGACGCTCGGCACGAGCTGGGAGCTGCTCGACCTCACGCCGCTCGGGCGCCAGGAGGCCTGGGAGGACTCGCCGGCGGGTCGCCCGCAGGGCGAGGCGTACGACTGGTGGTCCAAGGTCGACGAGATCGACCAGGCGCCGCCGGCGCCGAGCGTCGTCGAGGACGGGCGGGCCGAGGCGAGCGCATGACCGTGCTCGCCCACGTGGCCGGCGTGCCGGTCGAGGAGCTGCTCGTCCCGCTGCTGGCGTCCGGCGCGACGAGCCTCGGGCTGCTCGTCCGCACGGTCAGGGGGCGGTGGTCTCGAGCTGCCGCTCGAGGAGGCCGCCACCAGCGGCGGAGGATCAGTCCATGTACGCCCCTCCGTTGACCGCCAGCGCCTCCCCGGTGATGAACGCTGCATCGTCGGAGATCAAGAAGGCTGCCGCCCGTGCCACGTCCGCAGGCGTCTCCAGGCGGCCGAGCGGCGTATCGGCCACCCACAGCTCACGCACGGCGTCGGGCGTGGTCCCGCGCAG
The DNA here is from genome assembly GCA_963770165.1 of uncultured Actinomycetes bacterium. Lineage (GTDB taxonomy): Bacteria > Actinomycetota > Thermoleophilia > Solirubrobacterales > Solirubrobacteraceae > Conexibacter. Next base: position 211,551 of record CAVYOK010000008.1, on the reverse strand, counting down.
CTGGGCCTCCCACGCGAGCTCGCGCTCCTGCATCGGCGTCTGCACGTAGCCCGGGCAGACCGAGTTGACCGTGATCCCATGCGGCGCAAGCTCGAACGCCATCGCCTGCGTGAGGCCGACGACGCCGAACTTCGACGCGACGTAGTCCGACAGGTACGGCACGCGGCCCGCCTTGCCGGCCATCGAGGCCACGTTCAGGATGCGCCCGGGACGCCCGGCGGCGACCATCGTGCGCGCCGCCGCCTGCCCACAGACGAAGACGGCCTGCAGGTTGATCGCGAGCGTCCGCGCCACCTGCTCGACGGGCACCTCGAGGAACGGCGCCATCGTCGAGATGCCGGCGTTGCTCACCCAGGCGTCGATGCCGTCGCGGTCGGCGGCCACCGACTCCGCCACCACCCGCACCGCCTCGGGATCCGTGACGTCGAGGCGGCGGGCCTCGCAGCCGATCTCGGCCGCGACCAGCCCCGCTGCCGCCTCGTCGACGTCCGTGACGACGACGTGGTGCCCGCGCTCGGCGAGCGTGCGGGCGATCGCGGCGCCGATGCCCGAGCCCGCGCCGGTGACGAGGGCCGTCCTCTTGCCGCCCGCCATCGTCAGCTCGCCTGGCGCGTCGGCGCGATCACGACCTCGCGCACGCACACGCTCGCCGGCACGGCGTAGGCGTAGGCGATCGCGTTGGCGATCTCGCCGGCGTCGATCGCCCCGCCGATCTCCTCCTTGGCGGCGCGGTACCCCGCCTTGATCTCCTCCGAGGTGGTGAGGTCGAGCAGCTCCGTCTCCACCATCCCGGGCGCAATCACGACGACCCGGACGCCGTGCGGGGCCAGCTCCCGGCGCAGCTGCTCGCTCATCGCGTGAACCGCGAACTTCGTGCCGCAGTAGGCCATGTGGTTCCCGTAGACGTTCCGACCGGCGATCGAGGAGACGTTCACGATCGTGCCGGCTCCCCGCTCGACCATCGACGGGACCACAAGCTGCGTGAGGTCGAGCAGCGCGACGCAGTTGACGTCGAACATGCGCTGCCACTCGTCCCGGTCCTGCGTGGCGATCTCGCCCAGCGGCATGATGCCCGCGTTGTTCACGAGCAGGTCGGCCGGACCGTGCGCCGCGACGGCCTCGTCGACGGCGCGGGCGACCGCGTCGCGGTCGGTCACGTCGGCCGCGACGCAGCGCGCGTTCGGCAGGTCCATCGCCGCCATGCGCTCGACGCGCCGCGCGAGCAGCAGCAGCGGGTGGCCGGCGTCCGCGAACGCGCGCGCGGTGGCCGCGCCGATGCCCGAGCTGGCGCCCGTGATGATGACCAGTGGCTTGCTCAACGGTCCTCCTGAGGATGGCTCGCGTTCATGTCCGGCTCGCTTCCGCGTCGAGCTCGTCGTGGAGTGCGGCGACTTCGATCCCGGCCATGAGGTGGGCGAGGGCGGATGCGTCGACCTCGTTGATGGAGGCGTCGCAGATGACCTTGCCGAGTCGGAGGACGACGACGCGGTCCGCGATCGCGAGGACGGTCTCGATGTCGTGGGTGATGAGGATGACGCCGGCGCCACCCTCGGCGGCGGTGCGGACGACCTCGAGGACGCGGCGCGTCGGACCGACGCCGAGGGCGGCGGTGGGCTCGTCCAGGATGATGAGCTTGACGTCCTCGCGCAGCGCGCGGGCGATCGCGACCGACTGCCGCTGTCCGCCCGAGAGGTCGCTGACCGACTCGTCGAGACGGTCCAGACCGATGCCGAGCGTCGTGAGGCGGGCTGCGGCACGGCGGGCGGCCTCACGGTCGTCGCGCAGCCGCAGCACCCTGCCCGGGCCCTTTCGGATCGGCTCCTCGCCGAGGACGAGGTTGTGCGCGATGCCCAGGTTGGGACACAGCGCCAGCCCCTGGTGGACGGTCTCGATCCCGAGCCGACGCGCCTCGTTGGGGTTGTGCAGCTCGACCTGCTCGCCCGCGAACGTGATCGTGCCGCCGTCGGGTGTCACGGCGCCGGACATGACCTTGATCGCGGTCGACTTGCCGGCGCCGTTGTCGCCGAGCAGGCACACCACCTCACCCGGATGGACGTCGAGCGAGAAGTCGTGCAGCGCGACGACCGACCCATAGCGCTTCCCGGCACCACGCACCGCAAGCACCGGCGGGCCGCCGTTGCGGTGCGGCGCGCCGCGGTCGTGCCGCTCGAAGCGAGCATACGTCGATCCGTCCTCGGCGACATCCGCGGGCGCGGCCTTGCGTGCGGCCGAGCGTGCGCGCAGTCGCAGCACGAGCTGGTCGCTCGCGAGCGCCAACAGCAGGACGCCGGCGCGGACGATGTCCTGGTACCAGTCCTCGAGGCCGGCGAAGATCACGCCGGCGTTCAAGACGCCGATCGTCGCGACGCCGAAGAAGATGCCGAGCGGGTGGCCGCCGCCGCCGCTGAACGCAACCCCGCCGAGGATCACCGCGGTCAGCACGTCGAGCTCGAACGACTGTCCGACCCCCGGCGACCCCGTCGCCAGACGCGCAGTCGACAAGGTCGCGACGACGCCCATCAGCAGGCCGTTGATCCCGTACAGCGCGACGATCATGCGACCGACGCGCACGCCGTTGAGACGTGCGGCCTCCTCGTTGCCGCCGATCGCGTAGAGCCGCAGACCCGGCCGCGAGGCGATCAGGTAGTAGCCGCCGATCGCGAAGATGACGGCGGCCACGATCACGGGGATGGGGACGCCGAGCCACTTCTCCTGGCCCATGTCGATGAACGACTGCGGAAACCCGAAGACGGTGTCACCGCGCGTCACCGCATACGCCACGCCCGAGTACAACCCCATCAGAGCGAGCGTGACGATGATCGGCGAGATCTTGAAGAAGCGCACGAGCGCTCCGTTGAGCGTGCCGAGCGCGAGCCCAAGCGCGAGCGCGAACGCGATCGCCAGCACCACGCTCTCGGTCGCCACCAGCACCTTGGCCATCAGCACCGAGATCAACGCGTACTGCCCGCCGATCGACAGGTCCACGTTGCCTGTGATCAACAGGCACGCCGCGCCGATGCCGGCGATCGCGACCGACGAGACGTTGAGCGCGATCGCCAGCGTGTTGTTGCTCGACATGAACCCGCTGTAGAGCACCGCGAAGAACGCGAACACGCCCACGCACAGCAACGCCAGCCCGAGACGTCGGCTCGGCGGCCCCGGCGCGACGGCGACGCGGCGCGGACGCCACGGAGCGGGCGCTTTGGCGGTCGTGGCGCTCATGCGCGGTAGTCCACCCAGCCGTCGCGGGTCTCGTAGCTGATGCTGCCGAGGTACTTCGCGAACTGCGGCAACCGCTCCTTGTCCTCGTAGATCGGCGCGGGGTTCTCCATGTCGGCGCGGAATCTGTTGATCGCGTCCGCCGAGTCCAGCGCGACGACCTGGAGGGCGACGACCAGCGGGATCGACTTGCCCTCGATCCAGTCGGCGGCGTGCTGGCCCCAGCCGTAGCCGGCGACCTCGTAGGGGACGGCGAGGCTCACCTTGTAGGCCCCGCCCTTCTTGATCTCCTCGAGCGCCTGCGCGTCGCCGTCGATCCCGCCGATGTACTTGACCTGGTCCTCGCGGCCTGCGCTGCGGATCGCCTGCTGAGCACCGAGCAGCGCGGTGTCGTTGCCGACCAGCACCTCGAAGTCCGGATGCGCCTGCAGGATCGAGTTCATCGTCTTGAAGCCCTCGTCGGGCGAGAGCCCACCGAACGTGTCGACGATCACCTCGATGTCCGGAGCCGCCGCTCTCAACACCGCGATCCCGGCGTCATGGCGAATCTTCTGCGACGGGTCGACCTTGACGGAGTTGAAGTACACGACCTTCGCTCTTCCGCCCAGGTTCTCGCGGATGAACTCCACCGCCAGCTCTGCCTGCTTTCTGCCGATGGCCGCCTGGTCGCCGATGAGCTGCTGCGACGCCTTCGGCGCGACGACCCCGAAGACGGCGACGCCCTGCTGGATCGCCTGAAGCTTTGCCTGGTCCACCGCGCTGCCGCCGGCCGGCATCACGCCGAGGCCGCAGACGCCGCGTTGCAGGAAGGTGTTGATCTGCTCGACCTGCCGCGCCGCGTTGCTGTCGGCGACAGCGGTGAGGTACTCGAGGCCCCGGTCGTCCGCCGCCTTCTTGGTTGCGTCACCGAGGGCGACGAGGAACTGCGCGCTCGAGGCGTTCGCGTACGCGATCCGCTTGGGAAGGTTCGGCTTGGCGCCCACCTTGTCGCTCGGAACGAACGGTCTCAGGCTCGAGGTCGGGCCTCTGAACGGCTCGATGCTCGACGTGCCGCCGCCGCTGCCGCCGCTGCCGCCGTCACCCGATCCGCAGCCCGGGATCATCGCCAGCGCGCCGGCAGCACCAGCCCACTTCAGGACGTCACGACGTGTGTGCTCGCTCATCTCCACCTCTCCTCCGTGTCACCTGCACCTCGACTGACGGCTCGCCGCTCCGGTGCCTGAACAAACGTTCAGTTTTTAGTGCGACGCTCGCCGCGGACGTTTCTTGTGATGACTTTTGCAAGATTAGAGCTTTCTGTCAACATGAAAATGCAAATACGTGGCTTAGAACTCACGTGTGGTTCGCAGCAGCCACGTCTGACCTGAGGAGAGACAGATGCGCTTCGACGAGTACGCGGCCCTCGACGCCACCGCGCTGGCCGAGCTGCTGAGAGGTGGACAGGCCTCGGCCGAGGAGGTCTACGGGGTCGCCCGCGAGGCGCTCGCGGCCGTCGACAGAACGCTCAACGCGATGGCCGACGGCCCGTGGGACGCGCCTGTGGAGCACGCCGCCGACGGTCCGTTCGCGGGCGTCCCGTTCGTCGTGAAGGACCTCGGCGCACACCTGGCCGACGTCCCGACCCGCATGGGCACCCGCCTCACGGGCGATGCCTTCGCGTTCGCCCGCGAGTCATTCCTGATCAGACGCTTCCGCGAGGCCGGCCTCGCGATCGCGGGACTGACGACGGTGCCCGAGTTCGGCATGCACGCCTCGACGGAGGCGCTGCTCTACGGGCCCACGCGCAGCGCCTGGGACCCGGCCCGCAGCACCGGCGGCTCGAGCGGCGGCAGCGGCGCGCTCGTGGCCGCCGGCGCCGTCCCGGTCGCGCACGCGAACGACGGCGGGGGCTCGATCCGGATCCCCGCCGCCTGCAGCGGCGTCGTCGGGCTCAAGCCCAGCCGGGGACGCGTCTCCGACGGTCCCGACAACCAGGAGATCATCCTCGGCCTCGCCGCCGAGTTCGTGCACACGCGCACGCTGCGCGACAGCGCGGCGCTGCTCGACGCCGTCGCCGGCTCCATGCCCGGCGACAAGTTCATCATCCGCGACCCAGAGCGGCCCTACGCGCAGGAGGTGGGGGCAGACCCGGGCCGGCTTCGCGTGGCGATCGACACGGCCGCGTGGAGCGGAGCGACGGTCGACGCCGAGGTCGCGGAGGCGGTCGAGCGCGTCGGCCGCGAGCTCGAGCGTCTCGGCCACCACGTCGAGCCGGCGACGCCGCAGCACTCCTGGGACGCGTTCATCGCGGCCGCGACGCCGCTCTACGCCTTCTTCCTCACCGACCTCGTCAACCAGATCGCCGCGGCGACCGGCAACCGCCCGAGCGCCGAGACGCTGGAGCGCACCACGCTCGCGCAGTACGAGCTCGGCGGCCGGCTCTCGGCCCTCGACGTGCTCGCGGCGCTCAAGATCGTCAACGACCTCACGCGCACGGTCGGCGGGTTCTTCCAGCAGTGGGACCTGCTGCTGACGCCCACGATCGCATGCGTGCCGCCCCGCCTCGGCACCACCGACGCGAACGAGGCCGGCCTCGACGCCGAGGGCTGGATCCGCCGGCTGTTCGACCGGCACTGCTTCACGGCGCTCTTCAACATCAGCGGCACGCCCGCGATCAGCCTGCCGCTCGCGGCGAGCGCCGAGGGCCTGCCGATCGGCGTGCAGCTGTGCGCCCCGATGTGCGAGGAGGCGACCCTGATCCGCGTCGGCAGCCAGCTCGAGCAGGCGATGCCGTGGCGCGACCGGCGGCCGCAGGTGCACGTGGCCGAGATGGCGCGGCAGGGCGCCTGAGCGCACGAGCGCGGCGGACGGCGACGCGCCTGGCGGGCGCGTCGCCGTCCTCGTCGCGCCCTGCCCGGTTCAGCGGACGATGCGGCTCGGAACCGCGAAGTCGCGCGAGACGAAGCCGCGGATGGCGTTCGCGACAAGCCGCGACGCGGGGTTCTCGCCGCCGTTCGCCCCGAGCGCGCCGCAGAACGCGATCGAGCCGACACCCAGGACGGCGCCGCCGCCGGGCGTCTCGTAGAACGTGATGTCCGCGCGCACGCGGTCGTTCACCGGCCCGCCCTGCAGCGAGTCGCTGATCACGATCTCCTCGCTGGCGGCCTGATAGGCGTCGCTGAAGCCGTCGGCGCGCGCGACGACGAGCGCGTGCGGGGGCGTGCCGAGCTCCGCGTCGGCCCGATCGAGCTCGTAGCCGGCGGCGCCGCCCATCACGCTGCCCGCGTCGCCGATCGGGGCGTCGAGGTCGACCCCCTCGAACAGGAACGCGGCGCGCGGATCCCGCGCCGCCTCCGTCGCCTTGTACGGCAGCGAGACGTCGAAGCCCTGCGCGGTGAAGCCGACGCCCACGAGCCGCTGGGGCGGACGACCGCGATGGCGCCAGAGCCCGCCGGGCTCGCCGGTCGTCTGCAGGTGGGCCTCGCCGGGCGCGGACGTCCAGCAGCGCGTGCCGCTGTGTCCGCGACGCACCTCCAGCACCCACGGCCGGTGGCCGTCCCGCGCCGTCACCCAGTACAGCCCGTTGCCGCCGAGGTAGATCACCCGCCCGCCGTCCGCCTGGTACGCGGCGAGCGCGTCGAGCATCGCCTCCGACCAGTACTCGGGATGCGAGCCGAGCACGACGACCTTGGAGCGACGCAGGGCGGCGGCGCCGTGCGCATGGAGGTGGTGGTCGCTCACGACGTCGTGCGCGATGCGCTGCGCGTCCATCCACGCCAGCAGCTCGAGATCGGCGGCGAGCTGATGCGGACCTCTGACGATCGGACTGACGTAGCCCGGCCGCATGTTCAGCAAGGGCCGGCGCGTCGAGGCCATGCACACGCCGCTGCCGTCACTGTGCAGCTCGTAGCAGCTCAGCAGCCGCTGGGCTGCGATGAACCGCTCCTTGACCGTCACCAGCTCGAGGAGCGCCGAGCGGTCGAGCCCCGCGACCTCGAACGTTGGCGCGTGCCAGGCGTTGTGCTCGTTGGCGTAGACGACGTAGCTGAAGCTCGGGATCAGCACGCAGACGTCGTGCGCCTCGGATCCGGGCGCCGCCGAGACGACGAACGGGACGTGGTCGTCGCCCCGCGCTCCACGGACGTGCACCGCGTAGACGCCGCTGCGCAGATCGGCCGGCGTGCGCCAGCGCAGATCGGCCTCCCAGCGCGCGTCGTCGAGGTCGTCGTCGTGGAAGTGGATCGCCGCGTACTGCTCCGGCACGAGCCGCCAATCGAGCTCGTGCCCGCTCCAGGCGTGACCCGTGACGCAGCGCGTCGGACCGTTGACCAGCTCGCCGTGCAGTCCGGCGCTGCCGGCGTCGGGGATCTCGACGCCGTCGCGCGGGGTCAGGTCCCAGGCCGCGAACGGCGCGTCGCTGCCGCGGGCCTGCACGACCGGCGCCTCCAGCTTGCCGTTGAAGTGATGCCCGACGCGGCCGCCCGGCAGCCGAGCAGCCGCCCAGAGCAGCTCTGACGCCTCGGGGCGCTCGTCCTCGATCGCCGCCTCGGCGGTCTCGCCCCCGCCTCCGAGCCGGCGCCAGCTGACGGTCACGCGCGCGGCCGCGCGATCGATCGTCAAGCCGACCTCGTACCACTCGCGCAGCCGCAGCGCCGTCGGCGTGGACGCGAGCGCGCGCTCGCCCTGCCAGAGCGTCAGGCGGCCGTCGTCGTCAAGCCCGAGCCGCCATGCCTCACCGAGGCTGACGATCGCCCGCGCCCCCGAGCTGCCGCCGGTGGGAAAGGCCCACGCCGCGAAGCCGAGCGTCTCGAGCTCCGCCAGCGCCCCCGCGCCGGGGACGCGCAGGTAGGAGCCGCGCTCGAAGCCCTGGACCCGGCCTGGATGCTCGCCGGCGAGCTCCCACTCCACCGGCACGGCGACGACGTTCGCCTCCTCGTCGCCGCCGAAGCGGACGAGCCGCGCGCGGTAGCTCGCCGACAGCGAGCTGACCGCGACGGCCACCTCGTCGCCGGGCGTCACGCACAGCGGGTCCGCGTAGCCGACGACGTCCGGGGAGGCGTCCCGCGCCGCCTCACTCATCGTTCGCGGGCGTGGCTCCGTCCCCGCGCGCCCCGGTCATGTACGCGACGAGATCCTCGCCGGCGAGCCCGTCGCGGCGCGCGTCGAGCACCTTCTGGCCCAGTCGCAGCGCCACCACGCGATCGCACACCTCGAGCACCTGCGGCATGTTGTGGCTGATGAACACGACGGCGAGCCCGCGGTCCCGCATCCGGCGGATGATCGACAGGACCATCGCCGTCTGTCGCACGCCGAGTGCAGCGCACGGCTCGTCCATCAGGACCACGCGACTGCCCCACAGGACGCTGCGCGCGATCGCGACCGCCTGGCGCTGGCCGCCCGACAGCGCAGTGACCTTGGCGCGCGGATCGACCGACGACAGGCCGAACTCGGCCAGCACGTCGAGCACCTCTCTGCGAGCGCGCCGGGAGTCGACGAGGCGAAGCAGCCTTCCGAGGCGTCCGAACTTGTAGCGCTCGGCGCACAGGAAGACGTTGTCGACGATGCTCAGCGTGGGGATCAGGGCCAGGTTCTGGAACACGGTCTCGACGCCCGCGGCGCGTGCCTGCGCCGGGCTGGTGAACGTGTGCGCCGCGCCGTCGACGAAGACATCCCCCGTGTCGGGCTGCGCGAGCCCTGACAGGACGCTCACGAGCGTCGACTTGCCCGCGCCGTTGTCGCCGACCAGGCCGACCACCTCGCCGGGAGCGAGCTCGAGGTCCACGCCGCGCAGCGCCCGCACCGAGCCGTAGCGCTTCGCGATGCCGCGGGCCACGAGGACCGGCGGGCGCTCGGATTGCGTCGCGCTCATGCCGGCACCCCCTCGAGCTCGTCGTCGTCCGCCACCGGCATGCGCTCCAGACGCCGGTTCAGGACGTCGATGCCCGCCGCGCAGACGAGCGCCAGGCCGATCGCGATGTCGGTCAGGAAGGGGCTGACCGCCAGCAGCACGAGGCCGTTGCGCAGCACGCCCACGAACAGCACGCCGGCGAGCACGCCCACGAGCGAGCCGCTGCCGCCGGTGAACGAGACGGCCCCGAGCAGGATCGCGCTGAGCACCTGGATCTCGATGCCCTCGCCGATCGACATCGTCGCCGAGTCGAGCTCGGACGTCAGGATCAAGCCGGCGAGCCCGGCGGCGCCGGCGGAGGCCACGTACAGCCAGAACGGGATCCGCTTGACGCCGACGCCGAGGGCCTTGGCCGCGACGGGGTCCGCGCCGATCGCCGTCATCCGGCGTCCGTGGGGCATCTGGTACCAGACCAGCCAGCCGACCGCGAACGCCGCCACCATGATCCAGGCCGGGACCGGGAAGCCGAGCAGCTTGCCGTTGCCGAGCTGCTGGAACGTGTCGCCGAAGCCGTACTTCGTGTTCGCGTTGGTGATCAGCTCGGCGAGCCCGCGCAGGCCCGCGAGCCCGCCGAGCGTCACGATGATCGGCGAGAAGTCCATCAGCGCGACCAGCCCGCCGTTGACGACGCCGCACAGCAGCGCGACGGCCAGCGAGGCGAGGATCGCGAGCCACAGCGCGTCGGGGCTCCCGCTCGCGATCTCGCCGAAGATCGCCGCCGTCAGGACCATGATCGCTCCCACGGAGAGGTCGACGTAGCCCGCGAGGATCAGCATCGCCCCCGGCACGGCGATGATGCCGATGACCGACACCTGGAGCGCGATCACGGTGAGGTTCTTCGTCGTCAGGAACGACGAGGTCGACAGGCTGAAGAAGAGGCACAGCAGCGCGAGCGCGACCACGACGCCCGCCGCCTGATACCGGACCACCAGCCGCACGAGGCGGTCCCGACCCCCTCGCCGCCGCGGCGGCGAGGGGCGCGCGGCGGGTGCCGCGGCGGTTGCAAGTCGTGTTCCGCTCATGCTCACTGCGAGAACGACTTGATGAAGCGCTCGCCGACGTCGCGCGTGCTGGCGTCGACGAGCGTGTAGGGCGCCTTCCAGTCGATCCCGGTTCTCCCGTCGACGAGCTGGTCGGGGATGCGCACGACCTGCCGCCCGATCTGGACGAGGTCGAGCGCGGCCACCGCGCGCAGCGGATGCGTGCCCGTGATCGCCTTCTCGAGCGCCTGCTGGGAGCCGTCGTAGCCGGCGACCCAGACGTCGTCGACGTCGCCGCCGGCCTTGAGGAACGCCTGCGAGCAGCCGAGCGCCCCGTCATCCGCGGCGCAGATCACGACCTTGAGGTCGGGGTGGCGCTGCAGCAGCGAGCTCGTCACCTCGAGCGCCTCCGGCGCGAGCCCGCCCTTGCCCTCGTAGACGACGTCGGCGTCGGGAGCGACCTCGAGCAGCGCCGGCTTGGCTTCGCGCAGGCGCGTCGCGAGCACCGGCACCGAGTACTCGCCCATGAACGCGACCTTGCCTCTGCCGCCGAGTCTCTCGTTGATCCATCTCCCGGCCGCCGCGCCGACGAGCCTGGCGCCCTCCGCGTCGCCCCAGCCCATCGACCCGTCCGCGCCGGGGAGCGCGTTGGCGTAGGCCAGGACCTTGATGCCCGCCTCCTGGGCTCTGCGGACGAGCGGATCCATCGCGTTGACGTCGAGCGCCGCGATCGTGAGCGCGTCGACCCCCTGCGCGATCCAGGTCTGGATCTCGGCGACCTGCTTGTCGAGTCTGCCGCGCGCGTAGCTCTGCTGCACCGTCCAGCCGAGCTTTCTGGCCTCGAGCTGCACCCCGGCCCACACCGGCGGGTAGAAGGCGCCCGTGGCGTCGGGATGGGCGAACCCGAGGACCTTGTCACCGGACCCACCGCCAGACCCGGAGTCGCCGCACGCGGCCAGGCCGGCCGCCAGCACGGGCAGGCCGGGGACCATCGCGCCCGCCCATCCGGCGCGCCTCAGGAACGACCGCCGGTCGATGCCGTCATCGACGCGCGGCGCATCGTCGTTGCTCATATGCACTCTCTCCTCGTACGACCACTGACGGGTTCGCACCCAAACGTTGTTGCCAGGTGAGGCAGCCGTGAACCACCACGGAACCCGCACCCGGGCAGCTCGTGCCAGGCGCTTCGATCGGGGAGCAGTTATATCGTGCGTCCGAAATAAGTCAAGCGTGCCGGTTCTCGTCTGAGTCGGCCGCGTCGTCGCGACCTTTCAGCCGAGTGATGAGTTCGGGCGCGTCCTCGCCGCCTACGGCAGGGTCTTCATCGTCGGATCGCTGCTGTGGGGCATCGCGTTCGACGGCTTCCGCCCCGACCGCGCCGACCTCGTCGGCGCCGGCGTCTGCCCGCTCGGCGTCGCCATCGTCATGTACGCCCGCTGAGCGGCGACCCGCCCACTGTTGATCGGAGCCGCTCGGCGGATGGGTAGAAGCCCGGTGCCATCGTCGCACCGGATCTCATCCGATCGAGCAGGCGGGAGCGCGCGACCGGCGACCTGGGCGGGAGCCGCCTGGCCGGTGTCGATGGTTTGCGTGCACTGGCCGCGACGGCGGTGCTCGTCCAGCACGTGTGGCGGTTCGCCGACCCGCGCGAGCCCTCTCCGGACTGGGGGCTGGCGAGCACCGCCGTGCTTCCGCACCTGAGAATCGGGCTGACGCTGTTCTTCGTGCTGTCGGGCTTCCTGCTCTACCGCCCGTTCGTCGCCGCGATCCGCGACGGCCGCCCTCGCCCGTCGTTCCGCTCATACCTCGAGTCGCGCGCGCTGCGGATCCTGCCCGCCTACTGGGTGATCCTGCTCGCCGCCGCGCTCGTGCTGCAGTCCGCGCTCGTGCGGACGTCGGTCAGCGAGGAGCGCTACACCAGGCTCGACGCTCCCGAGCAGCTGCTCGCCGCCGGTCTGCTTGTCCAGAACTACGTGCCCGAGTGGATGCAGACGGGGATCGGCGTCGCCTGGTCACTCAACGTCGAGGTCGCGTTCTACCTGCTGCTGCCCGTGCTCGTCCTGCTCGGCGGGGCCCTCTCCGACCGTGCGTCGAGTGACCGAGGACGCTGGCTCGGGCTGCTCGCGCCCGCGGCGGTGCTCGTTGCGATCTCGGTCGTCGGGCGGATCCTCACCGCGAGGGTCGAACCGGTGGGCGCGGTCGCCGGCTTCGACGGCGACTGGCACTCGGTGCTCGCGCGCAGCTTCCTCTTCCACGCCGACCTGTTCGCGGCCGGGCTGGCGCTTGCGATCGTCTCGGTCGCGGTCGAGCGCGACCCGCGCCTCCTCCCTGGCCGCTGGCCGCTCGCGGCGCTGCTCGCGATCCCGCTGCTGCTGTTGGCCGCGCTGCGCGTGGCGCCCCTGTACGGGGAGCTCAGCGCGCTCGCCTGCGCGCTGCTCGTTGCGCTCGTCGTCCTGCCCGCGGCCGCTGCTGGCCGCCCGCGCCGCCTCACGCGCCTGTTCGCCTCGCCCGCGCTCGCGGCCGTCGGCCTTGCCTCCTACAGCATCTTCCTGTGGCACGGCCCGGTGATCGACTTCCTGCGCGAGCGCGGGCTGACCGCCTCCGGCCCCTCGGGTTTCGCCGTCAGCCTCGCGCTCGTGCTCGCGATCACCGGTGCGCTCTCGCTCCTCACCTATCGCTACGTCGAGCGACCGGCCCTGCGCCTCAAGACGCGGCGCCGAGCGCGGCGTGGCCGCACGCCGCGCGAGATCCCCTGGAGCGCGGGCGCGGCGCAGGAGCATGCGGCGCCCTGACCCACGTCTAGGTCCACCCCTGTTTGCCACTCGGCGAAAGCGCGCACCTGCTGCCTGTGAGTGACGGAGGAGGAGCTCACCCGTGAGACTCGGCATGCTCACCGCCTGCATGCCCGAGCGCCCGCTCGAGGCGATCGCGCGCTGGGCGGGCGAGCACGGCTACGAGGCGCTCGAGCTGGCGGCCTGGCCGACGGTCGCCGGCAGCAGCCGCCCGTTCGTCGCCTCTCATGTCGCGGCCGACGCCTTCGACGAACGCGAGCGCGAGCACGTCCAGGCGGCGCTTGCCGACAACGGCTTGGCGCTGTCCGCGCTCGCCTACTACGACAACAACCTCCACCCCGATCCTGCCGAGCGCGAGGCGATCCACGCGCACGTGCGCGCGTGCGTCGACGCGGCGGCGGCGCTCGGGGGCGTCCCTGTCGGCACGTTCGTCGGGCGCGACCCCGGCCGCAGCGTCGCGGAGAACCTGCGCGAGGCGGAGCGGGTGCTCCCGCCGCTGGTCGAGTACGCGCGGGAGCGCGGCGTGCGGCTGATGGTCGAGAACTGCGTGATGGAGGGCTGGCACCCGGACGGCTATCCGGGGAACCTCGCCTACTCGCCCGAGCTGTGGGAGTGGATGTTCGAGCTCGGCCTCTACCTGAACTTCGACCCCTCCCACCTGCTGTGGCTCGGGATCGACCCGGTCGCCGCGCTCGTGCCCTACGTCGACCGCGTCGCCCACGCGCACGCGAAGGACGCGGAGACGTTCCCCGCCGAGCGCAACCGATACGGATCCTTCGGCCGCCTCTCGACACGCGAGCAGGACCCCTGGGACATGGGCTGGTGGCGCTACCGCATCCCCGGCCTGGGCCAGGTCGACTTCCGCCGCTACGTCGACGCGCTCTACGAGGGCGGCTTCGACGGGACGCTGTCAGTCGAGCACGAGGACCCGGTGTGGGGCGGCTCGCCAGAGAAGGTCGAGCAGGGCCTCGTGATCGCGCACCGCACGCTGCGAGGACTCGTGGTGGGCTGATGGCGACGCCGACGCTCGAGGTCCGCGGCCTCGTCAAGGAGTACCCGGGCGTCAAGGCGCTGAAGGGCGTCGACTTCGACGTGCGCGCGGGCGAGGTGCACTGCCTGCTCGGCCCCAACGGCGCCGGCAAGTCGACGCTGATCAAGTGCGTCTCGGGCGTCGTCGAGCCGACGCGGGGCGAGATCCTGCTCGGCGGCGAGCCGCTGCCGGTGGGCGACCCGGCGGCGTCGCTGCGACGCGGCGTCGCGACGATCTACCAGGAGCTCGACCTCGTCCCCGAGCTGACCGTCGCGCAGAGCGTCTTCCTCGCCCACGAGCCGCGCCGCGGGCCGTTCCTCGACCTCGAGAAGATGCGCCGCGACGCCGCCGCGCTGCTCGCGCGCCTCGGCCACGAGGGGATCGACCCCCGCCGCAGAGTCGAGCAGCTGCGCCCAGCCGGGCAGCAGGTCGTCTCGATCGCGCGGGCGCTCTCGCACGACGTGCGGCTGCTGATCATGGACGAGCCGTCCGCGATCCTCGACGACGAGGAGATCGAGACGCTGTTCGAGGTCGTGCGGCGGCTCACCGCCGACGGCGTAGCGGTCGTCTACATCTCCCACCGCCTCGACGAGATCCGCCGCATCGGCGACCGCGTCACGGTCCTGACCGACGGCCGCACCGCCGCCACCGGCCTGCCCGCCGACACGCCGACCGACCGGCTCGTGGAGCTGATGGTCGGCCGCGCGGTCGAGCAGCTCTACCCGCAGCGGCAGCCGACGGCCGGCGACGTGGTGCTGGAGGTGCGCGGCCTGCGGCGGCTGCCGGAGGTGCGCGACGTCAGCCTCGAGGTGCGCGCCGGCGAGGTCGTCGGGCTCGGCGGGCTCGTCGGCTCGGGGCGCACCGAGCTGCTGCGGGCGATCTACGGGCTCGAGGCGCCGGAGGCCGGCGAGGTGCGCGTCAACGGCAGACGCCTTCCGCCCGGCCGTCCCGACCGCGCGATCGCCGCGGGGCTCGGGCTCGCACCGGAGGACCGCAAGTCGCAGGGGCTGCTGCTCGAGTGGAGCCTGACGAAGAACGTCAGCCTCGTCGACATCGGGCGCTTCGAGCGCGGGCTGCTGAACGTGCGCGCCGAGCGCGACGCCGCCAGCGCGCAGCTGCGGCGCCTGCACACGGTGCCCGACGACGCCGATCGCGTCGCGAGAGAGCTGTCCGGCGGCAACCAGCAGAAGGTCGTGCTCGCGCGCTGGCTGCTGCACCAGAGCCGCGTGCTGCTGCTCGACGAGCCGACGCGCGGCGTCGACGTCTCCACGAAGGCCGAGCTCTACAGCGTCATCGCCGGCCTCGCCGCCGATGGCGTCGCGATCCTCGTCGTCTCCTCCGACAACGGGGAGCTGGTCGGGCTGTGCGACCGCATCTTCGTCATGCGGGAGGGCGCGCCGTCTTCGAGGTCGCGGGCGAGCAGGCGAGCGAGCGCGAGCTGCTGCGCCACTCCGTCGCGCCGGCCGAGACCGCCGACCTGATCGAGGAGGTCAGATGAGCACGTCGTCCGCAGAGAACCGCGGCGTGGCGGGGCCGGACAGTCAGCTGACCGAGAAGCGCTTCGCCGGCATCCGCCTGCAGGAGTACGCGCTGCTGATCGTCGTGGTGCTGCTGTTCGTCGCTGGCGCGATCCTCAAGCCGGACAGCTTCCCGACGATCGACAACGTCCGCAACATGCTCACGCAGGCGAGCGTCGTCGGTGTGCTCGCGATCGGCATGACGTTCGTGATCGCCACCGCGGGGATCGACCTCTCCGTCGGCTCCGCGCTTGCGGCGGCCGGCATGTTCGGCGGGATCCTCGTCGACCCCGAGGGCTCGACGCTGCTGTTCGTAGTCGGCGCGCTGGGCTTCGCAACGCTGATCGGCTCGGTCAACGCGATCGCGATCGCCTACGGGCGCGTCGTCCCGTTCATCGCCACGCTGGCGATGTTCTCGATCGCGCGCGGCGTCGCGCTGCTGCTCAACGACAAGCTGCCGGTCGGCCTGCTCGACCTCAACGGCGGCTCGTTCGGCGACCCGGCCGCGTTCTCGCTGCTGTGGTTCGGCACCGGTCGCATCTTCGGCATTCCGGTGTCGGTGTACGTCTTCCTCGGGATCGTGATCGCCGGCTGGCTGGTGCTCAACCGCACCCGCTACGGGCGCTACGTCGTGGCCGTCGGCGGCAACCGCGAGGCGGCGCGGATCGCGGGCGTGCCGGTGCGGCGGACGATCCTGAGCGTGTACATGCTGATGGGCGTGCTCGTCGGCGTCTCGGCGATCCTGCTGTGCGCGCGGCTCGGCAGCGCCTCGCCGGTGAGCGGGAACCTCTACGAGCTCGACGCGATCGGCGCCGTCGTGATCGGCGGCACGAGCCTCGCCGGCGGCCGCGCGACGATCGGCGGCACGTTCCTGGGGGTGCTGACGTTCGCGCTCATCTTCAACTTGATGACCCAGCTCGACCTCTCGACCGAGGTCCAGCAGGTGGTCAAGGGAGCGATCGTCCTCGGGGCGGTCCTGCTCCAGCGACCGGAGACGCGACTGTGAGGTTCACGTCCGACAAGAGGAGGAGGACGACGATGTCGCTCTTGCGACGATTGACGGTGCTCGCCGTCGCGATGCTGCTGGCGCTCGGCGCGGCAGCGTGCGGCGACGACGAGGAGGACAACGGCGGCGGCGGCTCGGCCGACACCGCGCAGACGACGGGCGCCGGCGGCGCGGACGGCGCGAGCGAGACCGGTCCGGTCACGATCGTGGCGAGCGTGCCGCCGACCGACCACGGCTGGCTCGGCGCGATCTCGAAGAACGCGCAGGCGGCCGCCGAGAGATACGACGACGTGAGATTCCGGCTGCTCGAGGCCGCCGACGCCGACTCGCAGGCGCAGCAGATCGAGCAGGTCATCTCCGACAGACCGGACGTCCTCGTCGTGTTGCCGCAGGACGGCGCGTCGCTGACGCCGGTCGCGCAGAGAGCCGAGGCGGCGGGGATCCGCGTGGTCAACGTCGACCGGCTGTTCACGGAGCCGGACGCGGCGACCGCGACGATCCTCGGCGACAACTACCAGATCGGCGTGCTGGCGGCGGACTACATCGCCGACCGGCTCAGATGCCAGGGCAACGTCGTCGAGATCCAGGGCCTGGCCGGCATCTCGGTGACCGAGGAGCGCACGAGAGGGTTCGCGGACCAGCTCAGAAAGGTCTGCCGCGACGGCGGGATCGAGATCGTCGCCAGACAGCCGGGCGACTTCAACCCGGACACGGGCCTGAGAGTGATGGAGACGATCATGCAGGCGCAGGACCAGATCGACGCCGTCTACACGCATGACGACGACATGGCGCAGGGCGTCGTGCAGGCGATCCGCAACGCGGGCCGCGACGACGAGATGTTCCTGACCGGCGTCGGCGGCTCGCAGGACGCGATGGCGCAGATCAGAGAGGGCGGCCTCTACGCCGCGACGTTCCTCTACAACCCCAACATGGCGGCCTCGGCCGTCAACATGGCGCGCCTGATCGCGCGCGGCGAGGGCTTCCCCGAGCTCGTGCCGCCCGAGGTGCCGCGCCAGCTCGTCGTCCCGGCCGCGACCGTGACGAGAGCCAACGTGGAGGAGTACGAGCAGTACGCCTTCAACTAGAAGAGGAGGACGGAGCGCGGAGGCCTCGCCGTGGGCGGGGCTTCCGTCGCTTCGGGCTGAGCTGCCGAGCGGCCGGGTACGGTCGCTCACCGTGAGCAGCTCCGCCGCCTCCGCCGACCGCCCGCCCGACGCCCACGAGGAGCCGGCGAGCGCCGTCTTGGAGCGTGCGCTGAAGAAGGGCACGACGCTGCACGGGCTCGTCGAGGCGTTCGAGGAGAAGGGCTTCGCGGTCGCGTTCATCGTGCTGCTCGGCGTGCCCGCGCTGCCGCTGCCGACCGGCGGCGCCACGCACGTCTTCGAGGCGATGGCGGCGTTGCTCGCGCTCCAGCTGATCGCCGGGCGCGAGACGCTGTGGCTGCCGAGACGCTGGCGCGACGTGCGGCTCGGCGGCGGCGACCGCGAGCGGTTCGTGCGCGGCCTGCTGCGGCTGGTGCGTGGCGCGGAGCGCGTCTCGAAGCCGCGCCTGCGGGGGCTGTTCCGGCCGCGGCTCGCGAGCGTCGCCTACGGGTTGTTCGTGATCGCCGGCTCGGCGGCGGCGTTCTTCGCCCCGCCGTTCACCGGCCTCGACACGCTCCCGGCGCTCGGCGTCGTGCTCGTCTCGCTCGGCGTCCTGCTCGACGACTTCGCGTTCGTCGTCGTCGGCAGCATCGTCACCGCCGCCGGCATCGCGCTCGAGCTGACGCTCGGGGCGAAGCTGGTGGACGTCGTGAAGGACCTCTTCTGACGCTCGTCAGCCGTCGAGCACGACGTGCTCGAAGCGCACCTCGCCCCCGCTCACCGTCGCGATGCCCATCGTGTGGTGCGGCGCGCGACGGCGCTCGGTCGGGCTGCCGGGGTTGAACAGCCCGAAGCCGCTCGTCAGGTCCGTCTCGTGCAGCGGCAGGTGCGAGTGCCCGAAGACGACGGCGTGCGCGTCCGGAAAGCGCCGCCGCATGCGGCCGAGGCGACCGGTGGCGGGACCGGCGTCGTGGATCAGCCCGATGCGCGCGCCGCCGGGCAGCTCGACGACGCGCTCGGCCGGCAGCAGGCGCCGCAGCGACTCGTCGTCCACGTTGCCGTGGACGGCCACGACCTCGCCGTGGCGCTCGAGCTCACGAAGGATCTCGGCACGGACGAAGTCGCCGGCGTGGAGGATCAGATCGGCCGTCTCGAGCAGCTCGACGCAGGCCGCCGGCAGGGCGCGCCGGCCCTTCGGCAGGTGGGTGTCGGCGAGGAGCGCGATCCGCACGTCTCATAGTGTGAGTGGCGCTTCCCGGCGGTGACGTCAGCCGGCGCCGAAGATCGACTCGAGCCGTGCGGCGAGCCGGACGTCGCCCTCGACGCTGCACCGTCCCGCGACCATCGCGTGGAGCGGGTTCTGGAGGCCGGCGGTCGTGCGCACCCAGTCGGCGAGGCCGATGTGGATCGTCACGGCGGCGTCGAGCGGTGCGGGCTCGAGCAGCCGGGCGCGCCCGGCGGGGCCGTCGATCTCGATCGCCCAGCGCCAGGGCGCGTCCGGCGGCGCCTCGATCGCGAACGGCTCCAGCTCGTAGGCAACGACGGCGTGCAGGTCGCCGGCCTCGGACGGCTGGAACGCGCGTGCCTGCGCGCGCAGCAGCGCTCGCTGACGGCGCGAATCGGCGAACCGCCGCTCGAGCGCCGCGTCGTCGAGTCCGCGCACCATCGCCGCGAGCGTGCGCCGGCCGGTGCGTGCCGTGATGGCGCGCAGCGCGCGCGGGCGCACGACCGCATGCTCGATCGGCGGGACGGCGCGCCCCTCCAGCTCGGCGCGCGCGACCGCGGCCCGCTGGGAGATCAACGTCAGGCCGAAGCGGTCGGCGAGCGCCTGCGCCTCGGCGAGCGTCGCGCGGGCCGGCTCCGCCTCGCCGCAGCGGTGCAGCGCGATGGCCAGATCGACGCGCGCCCAGCCGCTGACCGTCAGCAGCCCGATCGCGTCAGCGCGTGCGACCGCAGCGCGCAGCTCCTCCACGGCCTCGGCGGGCCGGCCTGCCGTCAGCTCGAGACGCCCGATCAGGCCCTCAGGCAACTGCCCGAAGACCGTCATCGGCACCGCCTGGATCACGCGTCCGCGCAGCGGCTCCAGCAACGCCAGGAGAAGTGGCACGGCGCTCCGCTCGCCGATCTCCGCCGCCGTGTTCGCGAGCTGGACGACCGCGGCGGGCATGTGCCCGTCGGGCCCACGCAGCCGCTCGCCGTCGCCGGCCAAGAGGTCGGTCAGCTTGCGACGTGCCCCCTCGCGATCGCCCCTCATCGCGGATACCCACGCCATCGAGGCGGAGATGAACGGGAGCGGCCCCACCGCGTCCCGCGCACGACTGGCCGCGAGGAGGGGCTCGATTCGCCCGTCGTAGAACCAGTCGCTCAGCGTCAGCCCGAACAGCTCGACGGTGATGTGGATGTCCGGGCGCAGCAGTCGGACCTTCGCGCCGGCGCTTCGCAGCGACGCCTCTCCCCTCTCTCGCTCGCCACGGTCCAGCAGCCGCCAGCCGCGGCTCAGCTCGACCTCCCAGGTGAAGCGCGGACTGCCCAGTCGCGCGGCGATCTCCGCGGCGCGGTCGATCGCCGCGTCGCACTCCGCCAGGCGCCCGCAGTAGTAGTGGACCAGCGGCTCCCACATGGCGACGCGGAACAGCAGCTCGTCACGACCGCACCGCTCGGCCGGCTCGCGCAGCGTCAGCACGAGGTCGAGCATGGGCGCCATGTCGAGCGGGTCGCGGCTGCGGATGAAGAGACCGGTCACCTCCGTCAGGCGCGTCAGGACCAGCGCCTCGTCGTCGGCGAGCTGGGCTCCCAGCGCCTGCGCCCGCGCGACGAGCCTCTGCACCCATGCGTGGTCGGCGGAGAACATGACCGCGTTCAGCAGCCGGAGCGTCATGCGCAGCGACAGCAGAGCCTCGTGCTCCCCCAGCGCGTCGAGTCCCTCCTGCAGCAGCAGCACCGTCGTCTCGTCGTCGAGCCCGGCCTCCCACCCGAAGCCGATGTAGCCGCCCGCGAAGCCGAGTGCCGCCCGTGCGAACGTGACGGGATCACCGATCGTGCGCGCGGAAGCGCACGCCGCGCGAAACGCATGGCGAGCGCGCATGAGGTTCCCGGCGAGCAGTTGCTGCTCGCCAAGCTCCAGCATCAGCGGCGCGCGCGCCGCGAGGTCGTCGCCGGCCACGAGCCCGAGCGCCCTCTGCAGATGCGCCGCAGCCTGCTCGTGGTCGTGACGACCGGCGGCAGCCGCGGCGGCGCGCCGATGCGCGGCGACGGCCGGGGCGGGACCGGTCAGGCCGGCCGCGAGGTCGGCGTGGCGCGCCAGCTCGGCCGGCTCGGCGTCGCGATCGCCTTCGAGCGCGTCAAGGACCGCGAGGTGCAAGCGCGCGCGATCGGCGCCGCTGGTGCGCGCTCGGAGCGCTTCGCGCACGAGCGCGTGCGGGAAGGCGATCGTCGGTCGTGCGGCCACGACCTCGTGGACGAGTCGCTCGGAGAGCGCCGCCTCCACCGCTCGCTCCGCGTCGTCCTCGCCGAGCTGCGCCGCGCGCGCGGCGAGCGCGACCGGCGCCGACGGGCCGATCGCGGCGGCCGCGACGAGCAGGCGCTCGGTCGGGACGTCGAGTCGCGAGAGCCGCTCCTCGACCAGATCGGCGACCGCGTCGGGCGCGGGCGCCGTACCGAGCGCCTCGTCATCGCGCAGCGCGCCCCGCTCGTCCAGGTCGCGCGCGAGCTCGGCTGCGAAGAACGGGTTGCCCGCCGTGCGGGCGTGGAGCTGCGACGCGAGTCGCGGCGTGATCGCTCGGCCCACCCGCTCGCTGACCAGCGCCGCGAGCCCGTGTGCGTCGAGGCCGCGGAGACACAGCTCGATCAGGTCGCGCGTGCGGCGCAGGTCGGCGAGCACTCGCGAGACGGGGTGGCCACGCCCGAGCTCGCCCTCACGCGCCGTCACCACGAGCACGAGCTCGCCGATCGACGGGCTCTGCAGCAGGTGCCGGAGCGCCTCGGCGGAGGCCGGATCGCACCAGTGCGCGTCGTCGAGCACGACGAACAGCGGCGCGTCGGCCGCACCATGCGCCAGCGCCGCGCCGATGCCCCGCAGCAGGCGGTAGCGGGCGCCCTCCGCGGCGGCGAGCCCGTCGCCGGCGCCGTCGACGGGTGCCGCGCTCGCCCCCAGCTCCGGCACGAGCGCCGCCAGCTCCGCACCGGCGGCCTCGGTGAGTCCGGCCCGCCATGCCTCGTCGCCCGCAAGCGCCAGCTCCCCGATCGCCCGCACCCATGGCTCGAACGCGATCGCCGGCTCGGGCGGGCAGCGCGCCATCGCCACGACGGCGCCGCGGGCATGAGCGTCGGCCGCGGCGGCCGCCGCGTGGCGCGTCTTGCCGATCCCGGGCTCGCCCAGCACCAGGACGGCCCGGCAGCCGCCGCCGGCCGCCGTCGCGTCGCGCAGCGCGCCGATCTCGCGGTCGCGACCGATCAGCGGCTCGCGCGCGTACGCGGCCAGGATGCGCGGCAACGGGACGCTGGCCGGCGGTCGGCCGTCCCGCGCGACCGGTTGCGAGCCCTCGCGAGCGCGGGTCGTGGAGGACGGCGCGGTCGACGCCAGCTCCCGCCAGCGCAGGCGCGAGGCGCGCACCGCGCGCGGAACGCCCTTGAGCGCATAGTCGCGCGCGTCCTCGAGCGCCGTCGCGTCCCGCGAGGCGACGAGGTCGCGCACCAGCTCCTGCACGAGCACCTCGCCGCTCGCCGCCGCGGCGCACAGGCGGCTCGCGATCACGACCGGCATCCCGTGCAGGTCCTCGCCGTCCACGATCGGCTCGCCGGCCGCGATCCCGATCCGCGCCGCGATCCCGAGGCCCTCGTGCGCACCGTCCAGGCGCACGACCGCCGCCTGGATCGCGGCCGCGGCGCGCAGCGCGGCGAGGGCGCTGCCGAAGCTCGCCATCGCGCCGTCCCCGAGCGTCTTGACCACGCGGCCGCCGGCAGCCGCCACCGCGTCGCTCACGTCGCCGACGTGCGCCCGACGGACCGTCTCCATGCGGTCGTCGCCGAGGCGCGCCAGCAACGCGGTCGAGTCCACCAGGTCGCAGAACACCACGATCGCCACCCCGCCCATGACGCACATCCTTCCGGAGTTTCGGAAGGCCTGCTCGGGATCTCGGCCATTCGGCGCGTCCGCCGCATCGACGGCGCGCTGACCGCCGCCGAGCTGGCTCGTTAGTCGAGGCGGTCGCCGGGTAGCCGCGACCTTCGGCCACCCCGCGACGCAGAGAGGACTCCGATGTTCCACCACCACAGAGAGCTCGCCTACACAGTGCGCGTCGACAGACCCAACCCGGTGTTCGCACGCATGCTGCAGCAGGCGATCGGCGGCCCCGAGGGCGAGATGCGCGTGATGAACCAGTACCTGTTCCAGGCCTGGGGCTCACGCGGCCCGAAGAAGTACCGCGACATGCTGCTGCACACCGGCACTGAGGAGATCGGCCATATCGAGGTGCTCTGCACGGCCGTCGCGATGAACCTCGACGGGCAACCCTCCGAGAAGGTCGACGACGTCGTCACGAACCCGCTCGTGGCGGCGCGCATGGGCGGCATCGAGCCGCGCCACTTCCTCTCGGGCGGCCTCTCGGCGATGCCGGCCGACGCGAACGGCGTGCCGTTCAACGCCGCCTGCATCGACGTCGGCGGCAACCTGCTCGCGAACATGCGCGCGAACGTCGCCGCCGAGTCGATCGGCCGCACGCTCGCCGCGCGCCTGCGCGAGCTGACGGACGACCCGGGCATGAAGGACCTGCTGTCGTTCCTGATCGCGCGCGACACGATGCACCAGCAGCAGTGGCTGGCGGCGATCGAGGAGCTCGGCGACACGAACGCCACGGCGCCGAACGACGTGCCGGACGAGGGCGACTACCACAAGTACGCGTACGCCTTCTTCGGCCACGCCGACGCGCCGATGCCGGACGCGCGCTGGCTGAACGGCCGTTCGCTCGACGGCAAGGGCGAGTTCTCGTTCGCCGACCCGGCGCCGCGGCTCGGTCAGGAGCCGGAGCTGATGGGCGCACCCGCAAGCGCACACGGCGGCGTCGAGGCGACGCGCACGAACGGGTCGGGCGGCGGCGTGATGGACAAGGTCAAGGACGCCGTCAACAAGGTCACCTGACGCGATGGCGCAGTCGCTCGACCTCGACGTGGTGGAAGGTGTCCACCGGATCGAGGACGCCTACGCGAACTGGTACCTCGTCGAGGACGGGCAGCGGCTGACGATCGTCGACGCCGGCGTGCCGACGTCCTGGGACTCGCTGGCCGAGGCGCTCCGGCGCCTCGGCCGCACGCCCGCCGACGTCGCTGCGGTCGTGCTCACGCACGCGCACTTCGACCACATCGGCTTCGCCGAGCGCGCGCGGCGCGAGCTCGGGATCGAGGTGTGGGCGCCGGAGGACGACGTGCCCCTGACGCGGCATCCGCTCCAGTACGCGCACGATCGCAGCCCGCTGCGGTACGCGTGGCGGCCCGGCGCGCTCCCGATCATGACCGCGCTCGCACGCAACCGCGCCTTCTTCCCGCCGCCGATCGAGGCGGTGCGCCGCTTCCGCCCCGGCGACGGCGCGCTGCCGGTCCCCGGCTCGCCGGTGGTAGTGCCGACGCCCGGCCACACGCTCGGCCACGTCGCGCTCTCGCTGCCCGAGCGCGACGCGCTGATCGCCGGCGACGCGCTCGTGACGCTCGACCCCTACACCGGCGCGACCGGGCCTCGACTCGTCGCGCGCGCGGCGACGGCCGACCCCGAGCGCGCGTTCGCATCGCTCGACGCGCTGGCGCGCACCGGCGCGCGGATCGTGCTCCCCGGTCACGGCGCTCCCTGGCGCGACGGCGCCGAGGCGGCCGTCGAGCTGGCGCGCCGCGCGGGCATCGCATGAGCCACCCATCCGCCGGCGACTGCTACCGTGCACGCTTCAGGCCGGATCGACCTCGATCCGGCACACCAGTGCCCGCGCTCGTCGTCGTTGCCTCACAGCACCCGCCACGTTCGCAGCACACGACCGTGGAGGAAAGACCATGGCGACAGGAACCGTGAAGTGGTTCAGCGACGAGAAGGGGTTCGGGTTCATCACCCCGGACGACCAGTCGAAGGACCTCTTCGTGCATCACACCGCGATCATCGGCGACGGCTACCGCTCGCTCGCCGAGGGCGCGAAGGTCTCCTACGACTCCGAGCCCGGCCCGAAGGGCCCGAAGGCGATCAACGTCCAGGCGGCGTAGCCGCCGAGCAGCTCACCGCTGCCGCGACGTACCTGGAAGCCCCGCCATTCGGCGGGGCTTCTCTCGTTCTCGCCCTCGCTCGTGAGGACGAGGCAGCGGCACGGGCCTTGCTCGACGTCGGCATCGTGACGGATCGGATCGTCGGGTTCCACGCGCAGCCGCCGTACGCGACGTGGAGTTCCCCTTCACGCATGATCTCGGTGCGCTCGCCGAACTGGCGAAGACGACGACGCCCACCACCCGAGCTGTCAGAAGGTCGATCAGCCCACGCCGCTCGGGTGAATCTGCGGTCTGGCGCCTTTTTAGGACCCGCCCGAGGCGGCGCTCGACCGACCCGATCGGCGTTGCGCGTCTCTTTGGGGAGGGCTCGGGCTCGAGGGGTGGTGCCGTAGGGCGCCACCCCTCAGCGACGTTCCTCCCGGCGCTCGTTATTATATTAGCGATACTGAAACCCTAGTGGTCGTGCCTAGTAGCGTGACAGTACCGGAGCCCGCGAAGGTGCCGACCCCTGGGCAGAAGGCTGTGCCCGAGTGCAGTCCTGCTTGGTTTCTGCCTGCTACCACTGAGAGGTTGGTGAGGCTTCCGCCTGTGGTGTCGACCGCGCCGGTGATGTTGGTCGTCGAGGTCCCGTAGTCGCAGGTGGCTATGCCCGCACATATCACTTGGAAACGAACTCTACTAATTAAAGCATATACGCTGCTTATGTTGGGTAGCGTTCCTGCGAAGCCCTCGTAGGTTATCTGCCCAGGGAGGAGTTCGGTGCGCGGAATGCTTCTTCCGTTGGTGCAGTTTTCGGTGTCCACTGTGATCCTGGTGAGGGCACCGATTAGCGTCCTTGGGACCTTGACATTAGTGCGTGAGTGAAAGGACCCTTCGAGCGTGATTCTGCACCTTATGTTAGCGGCGCTCGCAAATTCGAGGCTTGACCAGGTGACTCTTATGTTCTGGTTGCTGAAGGAGAGGTTCCTTGCGGCGGCAGTCGTGGTGGCGACGGCGAGCAGGAGCGTTGCTGCGAGCACTGCCGCGAGCGTGCGTGCTGTGCTTTGGTTTGGCATGGTTCCCCTGTCTACTTAAAGCCGTGGGGTAGCACGGTTGCGACCCGCATCGACTTGCCTTTTGGATAGCGCCAGCCTCATAGAGGACTGGACCGCTAGGAGCTTGTGGGCCCGGCGATGGCATGGCCAAAGGCAGCGCGGCACGATCGGGCCAGGACCGGTTCAGTCTCGCACAGCGCGTTGCTGAGTAACCCCCTTCCCCCGTGGCACGACTCGGCACCGGCGGAGCCCAAGAGGCGTGGCCGTCCCGACTCCACGTGGTCCGAGGCAGAATAATACACAAAAAACTAGATATCGCGACAAGAGGTGATGGTTGACTGGCGCACACACGCCGCCCCGGCGGAGCATCAGCCCGCACAACCCTCTCGCGGACTCGAACGCGCGACCCCTTTCCATTAGAACTCCCGTATGGCGCCTTCCGACGCGACGACCGTCGAGGCCGGCGGCCGCGAGCTGCGCGTGTCGAGCCCCGATCGCGTGATCTTCCCCGCGACGGAGCGCACGGACGCGCTCACGAAGCTCGACGTCGTGCGATACTACCTCGCGGTCGAGGAGGGGATCATGCGCGCGCTGCGCCGGCGGCCGACGACGCTCGAGCGCTGGCCGAAGGGCGTCCACCCCGGCATGGTCATCTCGACGCGTGACTGGAGCGGCGGCGACGCCTTCTTCCAGAAGCGCGTCCCGAGAGGCGCGCCGGACTACGTGCAGACGGCGCGGATCCAGTTCCCGTCCGGCCGTCACGCCGACGAGATCTGCCCCACCGAGATCGCCGTCGTCGGCTGGGCCGCCCAGATGGGCACGATCACCTTCCACCCGTGGCCCGTCCGCGGCGACGACGTCGACCACCCGGACGAGCTGCGGCTCGACCTCGACCCGCAGCCCGGCACCGACTTCGCCGACGCCGTCCGCGTCGGCCGGCGAGGCGCGCGCGCTGCTCGAGGAGCTCGGCTACGCCGGCTTCCCGAAGACCTCCGGCGGGCGCGGCGTGCACATCTACGTGCGGATCGAGCCGCGCTGGACGTTCACCGACGTGCGCCACGCCGCGATCGCGTTCGGGCGCGAGCTGGAGCGCCGCATGCCCGGCGAGGTGACGACGAAGTGGTGGAAGGAGGAGCGCGGCGAGCGCATCTTCGTCGACTACAACCAGAACGCGCGCGACCGCACGATCGCTTCCGCCTACAGCGTGCGGCCGAAGCCGGGCGCGCCCGTCTCGGCGCCGCTCGACCTGGGACGAGCTGCCAGACGTCGCGCCCGAGGACTTCACGGTCGCGACGATGCCGGCGCGCTTCGCCGAGGTCGGCGACCGCCACGCCGCGATCGACGACGTGGCCCACTCGCTGCAGCCGCTGCTCGAGCTGTACGAGCGCGACGAGCAGGGCGACATGCCGTACCCGCCCGACTACCCGAAGATGCCGGGCGAGCCGAAGCGCGTCCAGCCCTCGCGCGACCGCGACCGGCCGCGCTAGCGGACCCGCTCGGGCCGGGTCACTCCGGTGCCCATCTGCCGGTGACTGCCCTACGGATCGCCGACCTCGGCCGCGGGCGCCAGCTCCGGCGGAGCGGCCAACGGCGCGCGTGCGTCGCCGGGCGCCGCGGCGCGCGCGCCGGTCGGCTCGAGGTCGCGCCCTCGCACGAGCGCGGCGACGGCCACGGCGCTGACGGCGGCCACCACGGCCGCGACGATGACGATCTGGTGCAGGCCGGTGAGGAACGCGTCCACCACGACGTCGTGGATCTGGGAGCGCAGCTCCGGCGGCGCGTCGGCCAGCGTCTCCCCCCGCCCGCCGGCCACGATCGCGTCGGCGATGCGGTCGGCGAACGGGCGCAGCGACGTCCCGCGCAGGCGCTCGGCCACCTCGCTGTCGACGCGATGCTCGAAGATCGCCCCGTAGGCCGCGATCGCGAGCGCGATCCCGGCCTGGCGGAAGGTCGCGTTCGTGCCCGAGCCGAGCCCCGCGCGCCCCGCCGGGACCACGTCGACCGCGGCGGCCGCCAGCGGCGGGTTGAGCAGCCCGACCCCGGTGCCGACGAGCACGAACGCCGGCAGCAATTGCACCCACGTCGTCGTCGCCTCGACGCCCGTCAGCAGCGCGCCGCCGCAGGCGATCAGCAGCAGGCCCCCGGCCAGCAAGGCACGCACCGGGATCCGCGCCGCCAGCCAGGTGGCGGCGATGCCCGGCGGGATCGCCGCCAGCGGAACCGGCAGCTGGCAGAGCCCGCTCTCCAGCGGGGAATAGCCGAGCACGCCTTGGAGGTAGATCGAGATGTACAGCAGCAGTGCGAACAGCGAGGCGGCCTGCGCGAACGCGACCAGCGAGACACCGAGGAACGTCGGCCTTCGCAGCAGGCTCACGTCCAGCAGCGGCTGCCGACGGCGCCGCTCCACGAGCGCAAACGCGACCAGGGACGCTGCGGCGCCGCCGAGCAGCGCCACGATCGGCGCGCTGCCCCAGCCCGCGTCGTTGCCGCGCATGAGCGCGACCGCCAGCATCCCGAGCAGCGCGCACAGCAGCACCATCCCGGCCCAGTCGACCGGCGGCGGGTCGGGGCGCCGCGTCTCCCGGACGCCGCGCAGCGCGAGCACGAGCGCGGCCACGCCCAGCGGCACGTTCGCCAGGAAGATCGTCGGCCATCCGAGCGTCTCGGTGAGGAGGCCGCCGACGAGCGGCCCGAGCGCGCCGGCGACGGCGGCGACCGAGCCGAGCAGGCCGAAGGCCTTCGCGCGCGCCCGGCCCTCGAACGTGACGCCGACGATCGCGAACGCGGTCGCGAAGATCATCGCGCCACCGACCCCTTGGACGGCGCGGCCGGCGATCAGCTCGGGCGCCGTCCGCGCCAGCCCGCAGGCGACCGAGGCGAGCGAGAAGAGCGCCAGGCCCCAGCAGAGGATCCTGCGCCGGCCGACGATGTCGGCGAGCGCTCCCGACGCGAGCAGCGTCGCGGCGAGCGCGATCGCATACGCGTCGACGACCCACTGCAGCTCGGAGAGGCTGGCGTGCAGCGAGGCCTTGACGCTCGGCAGCGCCACGTAGACGACCGTGAGGTCGAGCAGCAGCATGAACAAGCCCGCAGAGACGACGACCAGCGTGGTCGTCTGCTCCCGTGGCCGCGGCACGGCGTCCCCCTCTTCCCCTCGCCGCCCAACTGTTATCCTAATTTATAGTGTAAAGACGGGGAGGGGGGAGCCGTGCTGCGCCAGGCACATCGACTGGCATGCGCCGCATGCGTGCTGCTCGCAGCGCTGCCCGCCGCCGGATGCGGAGACAGCGGAGCGCCCGCGACGACGTCCGCGCAGCGGACGAGCGCCGCACCCTCGGCTCCCGTGACGCGCAAGCTCGACGATCCGGCGCGCGCCCGCCTCGGCCTCGTCCGCCGCGACGACGTTCCGGCGGAGGTCGACGGCCAGAACGACGCGCGCAAGCTCTCCAGCTGCAGTCCGCGCGTGCTGTTCAAGCGCCGCGCGACGGGCATCGCGACGACGCCGACGTACCTGACCGCCGACATGAGCCTGCACCAGTCGGTGCTGCTCTTCCGCGACGCGGCCGCGGCCGCGGCGGCCTTCGAGCGCGTCGACTCGCCCGCCAACCGGCGCTGCACCCTGCGCCACGTGCACCGGGTCGCGACGAAGCGTGCCGGCCGCCCCATCGGGGAGGTGACGCGGCAGACGCTCCTGGTCGAACCCGCGGGAGAGCAGAGCAGCAGCTACCGGCTCGCGTCTCCGATACCGGGCAACGACGTCGCCGTCGACGTGCTCGTCAACCGGATAGGCCGCGCGCTCTCCGGCGTCTCGATCGTGTGGAGCTCGGCGTCCAGGGACGTCGAGCTCCACGATGCGCTCGTGGCGCGGATCGCCGCGCGGGTGCGACGCGCGCTCGGCTGAGCCCGCGTCCGCTCACGTCAGGCCCATGTAGCGCATGCGCTGGTCCTGCACCTCGCCCGCCCACGTCCCCGCCTTCATGACGCGCTCCTCGACGGTCGTGTCGACGAGCCGGCGGCCGGGCCAGATCTCGGCGTCGCCGATCGCGTCGCGCTGCTGCTCGATCCCCTCCTGGAAGCGCTGCTCGCGCACGAGCAGCATGTCGACCACCGGCACCGACTCCCACTGCGCGAGCCCCTCCTCCAACAGCGCCAGGATGCGCTCCTTCTCGGCCGCGCCGTGCCTGCGCACGTGCTCGCGCACGATCCAGCTGCCGACGGCGAGATGACGGATCTCGTCCACGCACGCACCGCGCTCGATGTCAGCGCTCACCTGGCTGATCGGTTTCCACTTGCGCTCGGCCAGCTCCGTCGTCGGCGCGAGCACGCCCTCGAGCAGGATCGTGATGACGACGACCCCGTTGATGAAGACGCGCTCCGCGTGCCCCGCTTCGCGCAGCCTCAGCAGGTCGCCCGCGCCGTCTTCGACGACCGGCAGCGCCCAGTCCCACAGCGGTTCGACGATGCGGTCGCGGTCGGGCCCGGCGACGCGCTCGATCGTCTCGAGCAGCTCCCCCTCGGGCACGCCGAGGTCGACGAGGTGGTGGCGGAAGCTGTTGGCGTGGCGCGCCTCGTCGAGGGTCTGGGTCGCGAAGAACTCCATCGCGGCGACGTCCGGCGCCACGGCCGTGATGAGCGCGCAGATCCTCGTCGCGGCGTCCTCCGAGAGCGCCCGGAAGGCGACCTCTTCGATGCGGCTGTCGCGCAGCGGCCCGGGCTCGCGCAGCATCGGCGGGACCTCGGCGTCGGGCCGGCGGCCGTGCTCGAGGCCGACGATCGAGCCCTGCGCGACGTTCGTGAGCCAGTACTCGAGTTCGCAGTCGCCGAGCCCGAGCTCGATCTCGGCCGAGCCCTCCAGCAGGCTCGGCGCCTGCTCCCAGTCAGCCTCGGCGGCGATCGGTCGCTTGGCGTTCATCCCGTCGGTCCCCTCTCGTCGTGGTGTGATGGCGCGGCGGGTCGCAGGCGCGCGAGGTCGCCGACCGTCTCCAGCGCGCGCGCCGACTGCGGATCGAGCTCGCATCCGAGGTGGTCCTCGAGCGCCATGAACAGCTCCGCGACGTCGAGGCTGTCGAGCTGCAGGTCGAGCAGAGGCGTGCTCGCGTCGACCGGCTCGAACTGACGCCGCTTGATGCCGAGGACCTCGTTCACGGCCGCGACGACGAGGACCTGGCTGAGCGAGGTCATGGCGCGATCGACTCCGCGCGACCGATGCGGATCCTGCCGGCGAACAACGCCTCGAGCACGTCCGTGATCGCGTCCTCGAGCGCTTCGATCGCGATCGGGTCGAGCACGTGGCGCAGGCTCGGCATGCCGAGGTCGAACTCGCCCGACAGGCGCAGCGTGCAGCCGCCAGCGCGGGCAGAGGCGGTCCACGCGCCCGCGAATTCCTGCGGATCGCCCTCGACCAGCGAGAAGCGCTGCTCGAGCGCGTCGGCGCACAGGACGTCGCGCTCGGTCCACCGCATCAGGCCGCCGCGAAAGCTCACCTCCCATCTCGAGACGGAGGTGGTCGCGCCGATCGGCTCGACCTCGACGGAGCGGACGGCGGCGCTCGCCGCGGGCCAGCGGCGATAGTCGGTCACGAGCGCGAACGCGGCCCTCGCGTCAAGGCCGTCGACGTCGGCCTGCAGCTGCAGCGCCGGCATCTCAGCGCCTCCGGCGCGCGCGGGCGCGCTGGCGGGCGAGCAGCGCGGCGCCGCTGCCGGCCGCCGCCTCCAGCAACCAGGCGACCTGCTCGTCGTCGAGGCCCACGGGGGGCGTGAAGCGCACGACGCTGTGGTGGTTGAGGCAGTGGTTGGGGATCACGCGCCGCTGCACCAGCTCGTGCTCGAGTTCGCCCGCCAGCGCCGGCGAGGCGAGCTCGACGCCGACGAGCAGCCCGCGCCCCCGCACGTCCCGCACCAGTCCCGCCTCGAGCTGGTCCGCGAGCGCCGACCGCAGCCCGGCGAGCAGCCGGCTCCCGAGCTGCGCCGCCCGCGGCGGCACCTCCTCCTCCACGAGCGCAGCGAGCGTCGCGCGCACGCCGGCCATCACGAGCGGCGCTCCCGCGAACGTCGCGCTGTGGACGAAGGGGTCGCGGTCGAACGGCGCGAACGCGCCGGCGGACGCGAGCACTGCGCCGACGGGGACGACGCCGCCGCCGAGCGCCTTCCCGGCCAGCAGCATGTCCGGGACCACGCCTTCCCGCTCGCATGCCCACCACGCGCCGACCCGGCCGAGCCCGGTGGCGATCTCGTCGAGCACGAGCAGCGCACCGTGGGCCCGACAGGTCGCGGCGACGGCGGCGAGGTAGCCGGGCGTCGGCTCGCGCACGCCGCCCTCGGCGAGGATCGGCTCGAGCACGACGCAGCCCGCCTCGCCGGCGTCGGCCACGGCGCGCGCGAGCGCGTCGGGGTCGTCGAACGGGACGCGCACGACGTCCGCCAGCAGCGGCGCGAACGGCTCGCGCAGCGTGGCGTTCCCGGACACGCTCAGCGCGCCGAACGTCTTGCCGTGAAAGCCACCCTCGACCCCGATCAGCCGGCGCTTGCCGTGCAGGCGCGCGAGCTTGAGCGCCGCCTCGACCGCGTCGGCCCCGGAGGTCGCGAAGTAGACGCGATCGAGCCCGGCGGGGGCCAGCCCGGCGAGCGCCTCGGCGGCGCTCGCATGGACCGGGTCGAGGAACAGCCGCGTGGCGAGCGCGCGACGCGCCGCCTGCTCCTGCACCGCCGCGACGACGCGCGGATGGCCATGGCCGAGCAGGAACGCCCCGTAGCCGCCGCAGCTGAGGTAGCGCTCCCCCTGCTCGTCGATGACGACGGACCCGCGCGCCTCGACCTCGACCTGACCGCCGAGGACGCTGCTCAGGCGCGCGCGCCCGGCGCTCACGTGCCGCCGGTAGGTCGTCTCGACGTCGGGCAGCTCCGCCACGCTCATGTCGGCACCGGGTCGTGCGCCGGCGCCCAGCCCGTGCGCTCCGCCCAGTGCGCCAGGCTGCGCCACAGCACCGTCTCCAGGTCGGCGTCGTGCTGCTCGTCGAGCGTGCTCGGGAGCGGATCGGCTCCCAGATGGGAGCTCAGCGCCAGCAGCAGATCGAGGCGGCGCTCGAGCGCGCGCCCGCCCACCGGCCGCAGCAGCCGCTCGATCATCTCGCGCGAGACGAATCGCGGCGGCTCCACCTGCCGGCCGTGCGCGGCCGCGAACGCGATCGTCAGCTCGACGACCCGGGCGAACGTCGGCGCCTCGCTTCCCGCCGTCAGCCAGTGCTCGCCGCGAGACCCCGTGGTGACCAGGCGCGCGATCGCGCGCCCGACGAGGTCGCGCGGCAGGAAGTCGACGCGCGTCTCGGGCGGGAAGGGCAGCAGCGGCAGCTCGCCTCTCAGCATCAGCCCGAGCAGCCGGTGCAGGCCTTGGAAGCTCGGGCTCGCCCCGTCGCGCGAGTGGCCGAGCACGACCGACGGGCGCACGATCGCCGCGAGCGTCGCGCAGTCCTGCGCGACCCGCTCGGCGGACCGCTTCGAGTCCAGGTAGACCTGCGCGCCGAAGCGGCCGCGAACCGACGTCCCCTGTGCGTGCACGTAGCCGGTGCTCACGTGGTAGAGCGGCGCGCCCGCGCGCTCGGCGAAGCGCGCCACCTGCTCGGTCCCCGCCACGTTGAGCGCCTCGACGATCGCGCGTGGCGTCGTGTAGTCCGTCACGCCGGCGGCGTGCACGACCACGTCCACGCGCGCCGCGAGCGCCGCGTGATCGGCTGCCGACAAGCCGAGCCGCGGCAGCGTCACGTCGCCGCGCACGTGCTCGACCTCGTCCGCGTCGCTGGCGGCGACGACGTGGCTCGTCCCGATCGACAGCATCGCGCTCGCCGATCGCGCCGCGCGGTCGGCGCCGCTCGACCAGCCGGCCGCCCCGTGCCGCGTGAGCGCGATCGCGGGGACGCCGGTCAACGCGTCGAGGATCGCCCCGCCGACGAGCCCCGTGCCGCCGGTGACGAGGATGGTCGGCATCGCTAGAGCGCCACCCGCTCGACGATCGCCTCTTGGCCGTCCTGCAGCAGCGAGCGGCAGCGGAAGCGCTGGATCTTCCCGCTCGGCGTCTTCGGCATCGTGCCCGGCGCGAGGAACACGCACTCCTCCACGCGCAGCCCCACCGCGCGATACGCCGCCGCCGCCATCTCGCGCGCGAGCGGCACGCCGCCGCCGTCGAGCTGGCCGCGCGCCTCGACGGCCAGCAGCAGTCGCGCGCCGCTCGGCTCCGGCAGCTCGAGCAGCGCCGCGCAGCCGGTGCGCACGCCCTCGCAGCGCTCCACCGACAGCTCGGCGTCGCGCGCGTGCACGTTGCGGCCGCCGATCGTGAGGACGTCGTCGGTGCGGCCGATCACGTGCAGCTCACCGTCGTCGAGGAAGCCGAGGTCGTTCGTGATCAGCTCGCTGTCGAGGATCGAGCGGCGGGTGAGCGCGTCGTCGCCGAGGTAGCCGGCCGTCAGCGAGGCGCTGCGGACGCAGATCCGCCCGACCGGCCCGTCGCCGTCGATCCGCACGGCGGCCCCGTCGACCGGCGGGCCGCAGGAGACGACCGCCAGGCTGCCATCGGTCCCCGCCTCCGCCGGCCTCAGCGCCCCGGCATAGAGCGCCGGCGCATCGACGTGACGGACCGTCGGGGGGGCGCCGTCGCAGCGCTTCATCGTCACCGCGAGCGCGGCCTCGGCGAGGCCGTAGGCAGGCAGCATCGTCTCGAGCCGCAGGCCGGCCGCTCCGAGCACCTCGTCCGCCTCGAGCAGCGTGTCCCACTCGATCCGCTCGCCGCCGAGGATGATCGCGCGCAGCGGTATGCGCCCCTCGGGCGGGCTCTTGCGCGCACGGCGCACGGCGAGCGCGAGCCCGAAGCTCGGGCCCATCGTGAGGTGCGCGCCGACCGCGGCGCAGTCCTCGAACCACGTGCCCGGCCTCTGCAGGAAGCGCTCCGGCGATCCGAGCCAGCCGCGCATGCCGCTGACCCATGCGAGCAGCAGCGATCCGAACAGCCCCATGTCGTGAGAGAACGGCAGCCACGAGACGCCGACCGTGCCTTCGTCCACGCCGAGGCGCTCGAGGATCATCCGCTCCTGCTCGGAGATCGCGCCCATCGTCAGCATGCAGCCGCTCGGCTCTCTCGTGCTACCCGACGAGTACTGGACGAACGCGACCTCGTCGTCCGCAGGCGGCGTCGGCTCGAACGGGCCGTCGACCGCGAGCGCGTCGAAGGCCGCGACGGGGATGCCGAGGTCGCGGTCGCCCAGGAGCGCCAGGAAGCGCTGCTCGATCAGCAGCACCTGCGCCTGCGAGTCGGCCCAGATGCGCTGCAGCTGCGCGAGGTAGTCGAACGGTTCCTGCCCGCGCCGAGGAGTCGGCAGCGAGACGAGCGTGGCCCCTGCCAGCCACGTCCCGATCACGGCGCAGCCGACGTCGGCCGTGTTCGTCAGCACCGCCGCGACGCGCGTCCCGGGCGTGATCCCGCGCCTGCGCAGGCCGACGGCGACGCGTCCGGCCTGCGTGCGCCAGTAGTCCCACGTGCGCGGCACGTAGGCGTCGCCCTCCCAGATGTGCACGAACGGCCCGTCGTCGCGCGCCGTCTCGTACGCCTCCCAGATCAGGTTCCCCATCCGCCCTCCTCAGATCGCCCGCGTCACGCGCAGCAGCTGCCACAGCGCGCCGGGGCTGACGCGCGGAGCGAAGCCGATGTACTCGGGCTCGATCGCGTGCGGCGCCCACTTGAGCTTGAACTGCTCCTGCGAGCGGGCCGGGTAGATCAGCTCCCCGTGACGCGCGACCAGCCGCAGGACCCATCCGGTCGCCGCGCTGGAGCGGCCCGGCAGCTCGTGACGCCGGTCGAGCTGCGTCATCGGCGTCAGCCCGAGGTGCAGCCAGCCGCAGCCCTCGTCGGCGACGCGCTCGAGCGCCGTCAGGAACAGCAGCTCGATCGTCCCGGCGGGTGCGTCGGGCCGGCGCCGCGTGAGGTCGTAGAGCCATCCGGGCCGCTCGCCGAAGCACGGCGAGTAGGTCACGTACGCGATTGGCCGCTCGCCGCCGGAGGCGACGAACAGCCGGCGCTCCCGGGCGCCCGGGCCGCCCCGTTCCCCGACCATGAAGGCGAGCTCCTTCGCGAGCCGGCCCTTGCCGCGCAACCAGGCGCGATCGATCTCGGCGAGGCTGCGCCGTCCGGTGGCGTCCTGCTGCTCGCCCCATTCCCACTCGCGCACCGTCACGCCGCTGCGACGCGCGCGCTTGACCTTGTTGCGCAATCTCATGAAGCGCGTCCCGCGCAAGGTGAAGCGCGTCAGGTCGACGCCGTAGCTCGCGCCGAGCTGGTTGATGGTGAAGCCACGCTCCGCGTAGAGCTCCGCGTCGTCGCGCGTGAGCTGGACCGCCGTGACGCGGCGCCGCTCGGCTGCCGCCCATCCCAGGAAGGAGCACAGCAGCGGTCGCCGGTCGCTCGCGGGCGCAACCGGCCCGCACAGCTGAATCGCGTGGCGCCGTCCCGCGAGGCGGTACGCGATGTAGCCGTCGAACCGCGGATCGGCGTAGCGATGCGTGCCCTCGTTCAACGTCAGGAAGCCGCTCGAGTGCCGGCCGTGGCGGCGCAGGCAGTCGAGCGCGGTGCCGTCCGCGGGTGCGGCCCGCGCGGCGGTCGACGTCAACGAGCTGCCTCCGCCTCCGCGAGCGCGTGCGCATCGCCCGCCCACGGCGCCGTCAGCTGTGCGCGCACCTGCTCCCACGCCGGATGCGGTCTCGGCTCGAAGGCGACGCTGAACGGCTTCATGAAGTTGCCGAACAGCCCCCGATCGATGCCGATGTGCAGCGGGATGGCCAGCAGGGCCCACTCGGGCCCGCGCGCCTTCGACCACGTCGCCGCGACCGCGCTCGCGGTGAGCGCGCTGTGCGCCGCGTTGTAGGCGGCGTAGTAGCGCCGCCCGACGCGACCGTCCGCGCTGCGCCGGTATGCGAGCGCGCCGGGCAGGTACCCGATCAGGTCGTTGTAGAGGAACAGCGCGGCGGCGGCCGGCCAGCGGACCTTGTCCCGCTGGCGCCACAGCGCGTAACCGGCTGCGAGCCCGAGCAGCCCGTACTCGGCCCGGAGCGCACGGTACGTCGCCGGCGTCTCGAACGTGTTGGCAGCGTCCATCGATCCCCCTGTCGCGGGCGCCGCGTGACGGCGCCACCCCCCGAGGCGAACGCGTGTAGAGCGCCCGTCCGCGGACGTCCCCCACTGCGTTACACCAGTTTCCAGCCTACATTTCGGACGATCGAGATGCAACCGCAGGGCAGGCTCACGGAAGCTCGAGCGGAGCACCTCCGAGCGTCGCGTCGAGGGCGGCGGCGGCGGCAGTGCGCGACGGCGGATGGAACGCCAGCGCACGCGCGGCGGCGCTCAGGTAGCCGACGTCCCAAGAGCGGATGAACGCCATGCCGCCGAGCTGCTCGACGGCCAGCGCGGTCGCTCGCACGATCGCGTCCTGCGTGGCGTAGCGGCACAGCAGCGCGCGCCCGAGCAGCTCGGCGGGGTCGGCCCCGTCGTCGTGCGACCGCGCGACCCCGCACAGCGCCGTCATCGAGCTCTCCAGCTCGGCCGCGGCGGTCACGCGCGCCGTCGCGTCCCCTCGCCCCGCGTCCAGCAGGCGCTCCACGAGCGCGCTCGCGACGCCGACGTAGGCCGCCGCGATCAACAGCTCGAACCACAGGAAGCCGGCGGCCTGCAGCGTCCCCAGCTCGTGCCGGTCGCCCGTGCCGACCGGGACGACGAGCCGCTCCTCGACCGCGACGTCCCGCAGCGTGACCGCGTCGCTCTGCGCTCCCGCCAGCAGCGGAGTCGACCAGAAGGGCGCCACCTCGACGCCCGGCAGGTGCGCGGGCACGAGCGCGATCGCCAGCTCGTCGCGTCCGTTCCCGCACTCGACCGCGACGGACGCGGTGAGGATGTCCATCGAGCGCGCGAGGCTGCACGGACGCTTGCTGCCGCTGAGGTGCACCATGCCGCCCTCGCGCCGGCCGCGCATCGTCGGGCGCAGGACGCCCTGCCCATGCGTTCCCTCGGCGAAGCCGGAGGCGAGCAGCAGGCGGCGGTCCGCGATGCCCTGCAGCAGCATCCACTCGAGCCCCTGCTCGCGCCGCCAGACCTCCACGAGCGTGGCGGTCGAGAAGTGGTGCATCGTCGTGGCGACCGCGAGCGACGGCGAGCGCGCGCCGAGCGCGCGCTGCACCAGGAGCGCGGCGTGGGCGCTCGCCCCCAGGCCACGATGGTCCGACGGGACGAGCAGGCCCGGGCCGCCGGCGGCCCGGAACAGCTCGATCGCCGGGCTGTCGCGCGCCTCGAGCGTCTCGAGCGGAAGGGCGGCGAGCTGCTCGTCCAGGCCAGGGAGCAGCGCGTGCAGCGCACGGCGCTCCTCCGACATGAACTCCACGGCTCCCCCCTCCGCCGTCTGCGGCTGCCTCCGTCCCCTGCGGCCGCTCGGACGAGCCGATCCTAGGCCGCGTGGCACGTGACGGTCAAGCCGGCGATGCTCGACGCGGGTCGTGCGCGGCCGCGACCGCGCACGACCACCGCCTCAGGCCTCCGAGTAGACCGCCTCGCCCTCGCGCTCGCGCGCGCCCGCGGGCGCCTCGCCCTCGTGTCCCATCATCGGGTGCGGCACGGGCTTGAGGACCGCGATCGCGACCGCGATCGCGACGACCACGAGCGCCGCGCCGACGAGGTACGCCAGGTGGAAGCCGCCGTTGAGCGCGGCCATCGCCGAGTCGCCGTTCGCGCGCAGCGTCTCCGTGCGGTCCGCGGCGAGCGTCGCCAGCACCGCGAGCCCGACCGCGCCGCCGATCTGCGGCGTCGTGTTGGCCAGCCCGGAGGCGAGTCCCATGTCGCTCGGCGTCGCGCCCGACATCGCCAGCTGCATCAACGCCGGGAATGCGAGGCCGGCGCCGAAGCCGAACAGCAGCATGATCGGCAGCAGGTCGACGACGTAGTTCGCCGTCGACCGGCGTGCGCGCGAACAGCAGCATCGCGGCGCCCATCGACGCGAGGCAGACCGACGACGACCGGCTTCGCGCCGAAGCGCATCGACGGCCGGGCCCGACAGGTAGAGCGACATCGCGCCCATCACGATCGTGCCGGGCAGGAACGCGAGGCCCACCTCGAGCGGGTCGTAGCCGAGGATCCGCTGCATGTAGAGCGCGCCGAGGAAGAACATCCCGAACATGCCGACGACGAGCAGGACCAGCACGAGGTTCGCGCCGCTGACGTTGCGCGAGCGGAACAGCCGCAGCGGCATCAGCGGGTTCTCGATGCGCGCCTGGCGCAAGACGAAGGCGGTCACCAGCGCGAGCGAGACGGCGCCGAGGCCGAGCACCTCGGTCGAGCCCCAGCCCTTCTCGCTGACCTGCAGGATCGCGTAG
Organism: uncultured Actinomycetes bacterium; assembly: GCA_963770165.1. GTDB lineage: Bacteria > Actinomycetota > Thermoleophilia > Solirubrobacterales > Solirubrobacteraceae > Conexibacter. The sequence continues at coordinate 172,374 of CAVYOK010000008.1, read as the reverse complement.
ACGCCGATCATCAGGCCGCTCGTCATCAGCACCGCACCGGGCAGGTCCGCGCCGGCGCGCGAGGCCGATGCCCGGGTCGCGTCCGCGACGAGCCGCCGCGCCAGCAGGGCGGTCGCGATGCCGATCGGCACGTTGATGAAGAAGATCCAGTGCCAGTTGATCGACTCGGTCAGCACGCCGCCGAGCAGCAGCCCGATCGAGCCGCCGGCGGAGGCGACGAAGCCGTAGACGCCGATCGCCTTCGCCTGCTCGCGCGGCTCCGGGAACATCATCATGATCATCCCGAGCACGACCGCGGAGGCGAGCGCGCCGCCGGCGCCCTGCACGAAGCGCGCGGCGATCAGCATGCCCTGCGTCTGCGCGACCGCGCACAGCAGCGACGCCGCCGTGAAGACGGTCAGGCCGATCAGGAAGATCCGCCGGTGGCCGATCAGGTCGCCGATGCGGCCGCCGAGCAGCAGCAGGCCGCCGAACGCGATCAGGTAGGCGTTGACGACCCACGCGAGGCTCGTCTGCGAGAAGCCGAGGTCGTCCTGGATCGAGGGCAGCGCGACGTTCACGACCGTCGCGTCGAGCACGATCATGAGGACGCCGGCGCACAGCACGTACAGCGCCAGCCAGCGCGTTCGATCGGTCGTCTGCGGCGGCGGTCATGGCGGCTCCCTCGGTCGGCGTCATCTCGGGAGTGATATCACAAGATTGGAATTTCCAACCACAAGATTGGACCTTCCTAATACGTGGTAGCCTTGTGCCATGGGGATCAAGCGCAGCTACGGGGACGCATGTGGCATCGCCCGCGCGCTCGACGTCGTCGGCGAGCGCTGGGCGCTGATGGTCGTGCGCGAGCTGCTGCTCGGACCCAAGCGCTTCACCGACATCCGCGCCGGCCTGCCGCACGTGAGCCCCGACGTGCTCGCCCAGCGCCTGCGCGACCTCGAGCAGGCGGGCGTCGTCCACCGTCGCAGACTGCCGCCGCCGTACGGCTCGCAGGTCTACGAGCTGACCGCGAGCGGCCGCGCGCTCGAGCCGGCGCTGATCGCGCTCGGGCCGCTGGGGCGGCGCCTACGCGCCGCCGCCGCGCGACGACATGTGCATGAGCCTCGACGCGCACATCCTCTCGCTGCGCACGCTGTTCGACGCCGAGCGCGCCGAGCGACTTCGCCGCGCGCGTCGAGCTGCGGCTCGGCGACGAGCGCTTCCGCGTCGTGATCGCCGACGGGACCGTCGAGGCCGACCGCGGCGAGCTGCCCGACGCGGACGCCGTGATCGAGGCGGACCCGACGACGCTGCTCGAGGTCCTGCACGGCCACCGCCGCCTCGCCGACGCGCTCGCGGCGGAGACGATCCGGATCAGCGGCGACAAGCGCAAGGCGAAGCGCTTCACTGACGCTGTTCCCGCTGCCGGTCCCGGCCAGCCGGTCGCCTGACGCGCGGCGCTCAGTGGCGGCGCACCTCGCGCCGCACGAGCAGCGCGAGCATCGCCGCGAGACCGAGCAGGATCAGCAGCGTCCAGTCGGCGCCGTCGCCGATCGGGGGCGGCAGCGCGAGCCCGCCGCCGCTGGGCGCCGTCGCCGCCGCCGGCCTCGCTGACGCCCTTGACGCCGAAGTCGGTAGAGGAGCCGTCGATCGAGGCGCTCGCCGTCGCCGCGCCGAGCGGCGTCGCGACGCCGGGCAGCCCACCGAGCAGCCAGGCGAGCGGCAGGTGGAGGCCGCGGACCGCGCTGCACATCCCCGCGCCGTCGAGCGCGCCGAGGCGGCGCAGCGCGCGCCGCTCGATCCGCCGCGTCTGGCCACGTCGAGCCCGAGGCGGCGCGCGACCTGCGCGCGGCTGAGCGCCGGCCGCGGTCCCAGGCCGGCGCGCAGCGTGAGGACGCGGTCCTGCGCTCGGGAAGCTGGCCGAGGCACTGCCGCAGGCGGGCGACGGTGCGCTCGAGCTGGGCCTGGGAGAGCGACCCGTGCGCCAGCGCGCGACGCGTCGCACGGCTCGTGAGCGCGCGCCTTGCACCGGCGAGCGCGGACGTCGACGGCGCACCCGCGAGCAGCGCGGCCGCCGCGGCCGGGGTCGTCGCGCCGGCCAGGAGGCCGGCCTCCTGGCCGAGGATGCCGCCGCCGGTCGGGGAGGCGCCGGGCAGCCCGCCGCCGCTCTGCACGAGCCGCTCGGAGCCGCTCACGCCGGAGCCGCCGGCGGGCGTCGCAGCGCGGGCGTCGACGCCGACGGCGTGCTGGCGGACGGGGTGGTGGCAGAGGGGGTCGAGACGGACGGCGCGGTCACGGAGGGCACGGTCCCCGCCGGCGCTCTGACCGACGGTGTGGTGACCGAGGGCGTTCTGACCGAGGGCACTCTCACGGAGGGCGTCGTCACCGAGGGCACTCTGACCGGCGGGACCGTCACGCTCGGCGTCGTCGTCGACGGCGCCGTGACGGTCGGCGTCGTCACCGACGGCGTCGTCGTCGAGGGAACGGTGACCGCGGCGTCGGCACCGAGGGGACCGACGGGGTCGTCACCGTCGGCGTCGTGACCGACGGAACCGTGACCGACGGAACCGTGACCGACGGCACTGACAGCGCCATCACGCCGGGGATGCCTGGCCAGAAGGCGGCGGCGAGGAGAACCGCGATCGCGATCCCCGAGGCCTGCGCAGAAACTTGGAGCGTCTCATTCCACCCTTTCCGATCCACTGGCACCTACCGCGGTCGCGCAAGCGCAAACCTGCAGTGCGATGGAGGTTCGCGTTCAAACCTTGCCAGGCCCGTGTCAAGGTTGGCGCATCCGCTGCTAGGATCGCTGCAATGCGCGACTATCTCGATGCTATCCGCCGCAGAATCGTCGTCTTCGACGGCGGCATGGGCGCCACGCTGGAGCAGTACGACCTCACGCAGGAGGACTACGGGGGGCTCGAGGGCAAGTGCCACGAGGCGCTCGTGCTCCACCGCCCCGACGTGATCGAGGGCGTCCACGCCGCGATGCTCGACGCCGGCGCGCAGGTCGTCGAGACCGACACGTTCCAGGCCAGCCGCCTGAAGCTCGACGAGTGGGGCCTCGCCGAGCACACGCACGAGATCAACGTCAAGGCCGCCGAGATCGCGCGCAGAGCCGCCGGCGAGGACCGCTTCGTCGCCGGCTCGATCGGCCCGACCGGCTTCCTGCCCGCGTCCGACGATCCGACGCTCGGGAACATCTCCTTCCGCAGCCTCGTCGACGTCTTCGCCGAGCAGGCAAGAGGCCTGATCGAGGGCGGCGCCGACCTGTTGATCGTCGAGACCGCACAGGACATCCTCGAGGTCAAGGCGGCGATCTTCGGCGCGCGCGAGGCGTTCGCTGCCACCGGCAGACAGATCCCGATCCAGTGCTCGGTCAGCCTGCTGCCCAACGGCGGCAAGATGCTGCTCGGCACCGACATCGACGCGGTGCTGACGACGCTCGCCGCGCTCGAGATCGACGTGATCGGGCTCAACTGCTCGACCGGCCCCGAGGACATGCGCGACGCGATCCGCTTCCTCGGCGAGCTCTCCCCCATCCCGGTCCACTGCATCCCGAACGCCGGCCTGCCGCTGCAGGGTCCCGACGGCGAGACGATCTTCCCCGAGAAGCCCGAGCCGCTCGCCGCGACGCTCGGCGAGTTCGTCGAGCGCTACGGCGTGAACGTCGTCGGCGGCTGCTGCGGCACTACCCCCGATCACATCCGCGCTATAGCCGAGCGCGTGAAGGACCTGACGCCGTCACAGCGCCCGCAGGCCCGCTCGCCGCACGTCTCCTCCATGATCGCCGCGACGCCGCTCGCACAGGAGCCGCGTCCGAGCATCGTCGGCGAGCGCGTCAACTCGCAGGGCTCGCGCAGAGCGAAGGAGCTGCTGCTCGCCGACGACTACGACGGTCTGCTGCAGATCGCCGAGGGACAGGTAGAGAGCGGCGCGCACGTGCTCGACCTCTGCGTCGCACTGACGGAGCGCCAGGACGAGGCCGAGCAGATGGCGACGCTCGTCAAGAAGGTCTCGCTGTCGTTGCCCGCGCCGATCCAGGTGGACTCGACCGAGCCCGACGTGATGAAGGCCGCGCTGGAGCAGATCCCCGGCCGCGCGATCGTCAACTCCGTGAACCTCGAGGCGGGTCGCGACAAGCTCGACCACGTCGTGCCCCTGTGCCTCGAGCACGGCGCCGCGCTGATCGCGCTGACGATCGACGAGGAGTCGATGGCGAAGACGGCGCAGCGCAAGCTCGACGTCGCGAAGCGCATCCACGGCTACGTCTGCGACGAGCACGGGATGGACCCGCGGCTGCTGATCTTCGACGCGCTCACGTTCACGCTCGCGACCGGCTCAGACGAGTTCAAGACCTCCGCGATCGAGACGATCGAGGGAATCCGCGAGATCAAGGCGAACCTGCCGGGCGTCCTCACGTCGCTCGGCGTCTCGAACGTCTCGTTCGGCTTCGGCAGAGCTGCGCGCGAGGTGCTCAACTCCGTCTTCCTGCACCACTGCGTCGAGGCCGGGCTCGACCTCGCGATGGTCCACCCGGCCGACATCACGCCCTACGCGGAGATCCCGCAGGTCGAGCGCGACCTCGCCGACGACCTCGTCTTCAACAGACGTGAGGACGCGACGCAGCGTTTCATCGAGCATTTCGAGGAGAAGGGCGAGTCCTCCGAGGAGGAAGCGGCCGACCCGACCGCCGGGATGGAGCCCGAGGAGGCGCTGCACTTCCACATCCTGCGCCGCAAGAAGGACGGCGTCGAGGACTGGATCGACCGTTCCGTCGAGAAGATCGGCGCGGTTCCCACATTGAACGATGTCCTCCTCCCCGCCATGAAGGAGGTCGGCGACAAGTTCGGCGCGGGCGAGCTGATCCTGCCGTTCGTGCTGCAGAGCGCCGAGGTGATGAAGAAGGCGGTCGCCCAGCTGGAGAGATACCTCGACCGCATCGAGGGCTACACGAAGGGCACGGTCGTGATCGCGACCGTCTTCGGCGATGTGCACGACATCGGCAAGTCGCTCGTCAACACGATCCTCACGAACAACGGCTACACGGTCGTCGACCTCGGCAAGCAGGTGCCGATCTCGACGATCCTCGATGCCGCGCAGGAGCACAGAGCCGACGCGATCGGCCTCTCCGCCCTGCTCGTCTCGACCTCGAAGCAGATGCCGCTGTGCGTGCAGGAGCTGCACGAGCGCGAGCTGCCCTACCCGGTGCTGATCGGCGGCGCCGCTATCAACCGCGACTTCGGCCTGCGCATCCTCTACCCGCACGGGAGAGCGGACGACGCCGTCTACGAGCCGGGCGTCTTCTACTGCAAGGACGCGTTCGAGGGGCTCGCGAAGATGGACCAGCTGGTCGACGCGGAGGCGCGCGCCGCGCTCGTCACGAAGACGCGCGAGGCGGCGAGAACGCTGCGCGGGAAGCCGGTCGTCGTGGACGACGGCCCGCCGACGACCGACAGCTCCGTGCGCTCGGCCGCGCGTACCGACACACCCGTGCCGGCGCCGCCGTGGTGGGGCGTGCGCGAGGTCGACGTGCCGCTCGACGAGGTCTACCCGCATCTCGACACGCACGTGCTGTTCAAGCTCCACTGGGGCGGGCGCGGCGTGAAGGGCGACGCCTGGCGCGAGCTCGTCAGCACCGACTTCCAGCCGCGCCTGGAGCGCATGTGGCGCGAGCAGACGTATCTGCACCCGCGCGCGAAGCTCGGCTACTTCCCCGCCAACGGCGACGGCAACGAGGTCGTCGTGTTCGACCCCGAGGACCACGACAGAGAGCTCTGCCGGCTCGTGTTCCCGCGCCAGCCGCGCCACGACCGCATCTGCATCGCCGACTTCTATCGCCCGCTCGACAGCGGCGAGAAGGACGTCGTCGCGCTGCAGGTCGTGACCGCCGGCGACGAGGTCACCGAGCTGATGGCGCGGTTGGAGAGAGACGGCGAGTTCGCCGAGCAGCTGTTCACGCACGGGCTTGGCGTGCAGACGGCCGAGGGGATGGCCGAGTGGCTGCACGCGAGAGTGCGCAGCGACCTCGGCGTCGAGCTCGACCAGGGCCGTCGCTACTCGTGGGGCTACCCCGCCTGCCCGGACCAGTCCGAGCACGAGAAGGTGTTCGCGCTGCTCGACGCGCCGTCGATCGGCATGCGCTTGAGCGGTGGGTACGCGGTCGAGCCCGAGCAGTCGACCGTCGCGATCGTCGCGCACCACCCGCAGGCCGTCTACTTCGGCATGAGAAGCGGCTTCCTGCCGGACGGCAAGGCGCCGGACGACATCATCGCGGGCAGCGATCGCGATCCCAGCCTGTTCGACGAGGAGCCGCCCGACGGCGCCGTCGAGGCCGAGGATGTCGACCGCGCGCCAGACGCGGCCGGCGTGGACTGAGCCGCACCTGCTTCCGGGCATACGCCCTCTTACGGGATCAATTCCGAGAGGAGGGAAACGATGGCCGACGACGCGCTGTTCATCGGCTGGGGCCCCGTCGTGCGAGGCCGCGAGCAGCGGGCGGTCGAGGTGTTCGGCGAGACCGTCGCGTACTGGCAGGCCGCGAGAGACGACGGGCACGTGGAGAGCTTCGAGCCGTGCTTCCTGCAGCCGCACGGCGGTCAGCTCACCGGCTTCATGCTGATCCACGGCGAGCGCGCTCAACTCGACCGGCTGATCGAGAGCGACGAGTTCGACCGCCTGATGGCACGAGCGAACGCGGTCGTCGACGAGTTCGGCGTCGTGAACGCGTTCTGCGGCGAGGCGCTCGCGCGCCAGATGGGCTTCTTCCAGGAGGCCTCGCGCGAGCTCGCGGCCGCGTAGCGGGTGGCGGCGACGGCCACGTGGCCGTCGACCGCCGGGTCCGCACTGGTCTCCTATGCCTCGGAGGCGGCGGCAGCCGGACGGGTCGCCGCCTTCCCGTCTCCGCCCGCCCGCGCGCGCAGCTTCACGGGCGCCGTCTGGAGCGCGCGCAGTCGCACGTCCTTCCAGGACAGGCCCTCCTTCACGAGCGCCGGCATCCCCATCACGACGGCGGTCGCGATCTCGACCGCCTGCAGGATGATCCCGTAGCCGAGCGCGTCGGCCTGCGAGACGCCGTAACCGCCGCTCAGCACGACGACGCAGGCCGCCTGGAAGATGCCGAGGTTCGACGGCGTCGCCGGCAGCACGGCCGTCACGTTGACGGCGAACAGAACCGCCGCGGCGGCTCCGAACCCGGCGCGTCCATCGAGGCCGAGCGCGACGAGCAGCAGATAGCAGGACAGCCACTGGAGCGTCCACGCCGCGAGCTGCGCGGCGATCGCGGTGCCGCCAAGCTTCGGGTCGCGAAACACCGTGAGGCCGTTGCGCACGCGTGCGAGCGCCGTCCATGCCTGCCCCGTGAGCTCGCGCAGCTTCGCGAAGCGCGAGCGGCGCCCGGCGTGGAGCAGCGGCGGCGCGACCAGCACGAACGCCAGCAGCAGCAGCGGCAGGATCGCCGCGAACACGAGCGCGTCGTGGTTGCGGAACAGTCTCACGGTCGAGAACGTCACGATCCCGAGCAGCACGAGCGCGAGGATGTTCAGCAACGCCTGCGAGACGATCGTGCCGAGCACGACCGGCAGGTGCTCGCGCGGACGCCCGGTCCGGCGCGAGACGATCAGCGCGCGCGAGGGCTCGCCGAGGCGCGCCGGCAGCGTCGCGCTCATCAGCACGCCGATGAAGGTTCCCTGCATCGCGTCGCGCAGGCGCACGCGCCCACGCGGGATCGCCGCCTTGAGGATCGCGTGCCACGCGACCGCGCGCACGGCCATCGAGACGCACATCACCCCGAGGCCGGCGAGCACCCACGCGGGGCTCGAGTCGAGCATCGCGACGGCGATCTCGTGCAGGCCGATGCGACGGAACGTGAGCACCGTCCCGGCGAGCGCGAGCAGGGCGAACGCGAGCATCGCGGCGCGGCGTGCGAACACGAGCGCCGGCCTGCGCGTCCCCGCGGGCGGCGGCGGTTCGAGGCTCGGGAGGCGTTGCGCGCGGACATGCGGCCGCAGATCGGCCGGCTGGGCGCCGATCCGCACTGCGGTGCGCTGCACCGCGCCCCGCGGCGCCGGCGTCGCGATCGCGTCCGCGTAGGCGTCGAGCACCTCGCGCGCGACGTGCGGCCAGGCGAAGCGCTCCGCGCGCTGTGCGGCGGCGCGCCCCATCTCCACGCGCCGCTCGGGCTGGTGCCACAGGTCGTGCAAGGTCTCGGCCAGCGCGGTCGCGTCGCCGCGCGGGACGAGCAGCCCGTCGGTCCCGTCGCGCACGACGTCGCGGTAGCCGGCGATGTCGGAGGCGACGACCGGCGTGCCGGCGGCGAAGCCCTCCGTCAGCACCATCCCGAAGCTCTCGCCGCCGAGCGACGGCGCGCACAGCACGTCGGCCGCTTCGAGCACGCGCTGCTTCTCCGCATCGTCGACGCGGCCGAGCACGGTCACGCCGGACTCGTCGAGCAGCAGCGGGCTGACCTCGTCGCGGTTCGCGCCGACGATCGTCAGCTCGACCGGCACGTCGTGGTCGCGCAGCGCCTCGAACGCGCGCAGCAGCACCGGCAGGCCCTTGCGCTCGACCGCCTGGCCGACGAACGCCAGCCGCAGCGGCTCGCCGTCGCGTGCCTCCCGCGGCGCCTGCACGCCGCCCTCGGGCAGCGCGACGCCGTTCGGGACGATCCGGTAGTGGCCGCCGAAGAAGCGCCGAGCCGTCCAGGCGGCCGCCTCCGAGACGGCGATCCGCACGTGCAGATGGTTGAACAGGCGGCGCGCGCCGAGCAGGTTCGCGACGCTGTTGGTGACGCGGTTCGTCGAGTACGCGTGGAACGTGCCGACGAGCGGCGCGCGCGTCGAGGCGCAGGCGTCCCAAGCCAGCACGGGCGCGACGGGCTCGTGCAGGTGCACGACGTCGTAGCCGCCGAAGCGCAGCTCGCGGCGCATCTGGCTCAAGCCGGCGGCGCGTGTCGAGAGGTTCGAGACGGCGCCGTTGGCGGGGAAGCCGACGGTGCGACCGAGCGGGATCACGTAGTCGGGCAGCGCGCGCCGCTGCGGAGCGGCGCCGCGGTGCAGCAGCGCCGAAAGGCGATCGTCGGGGTCGTAGGGCGCCAGCACGCGGACCTCGTGCCCCTCGGCGATGAAGCGTTCGGCCAACGCCTCGATGTGCCGGGTGACGCCGCCGGGGTACGTCCACGAGTACGGCGAAACCAAGGCTACGCGCATACGCGCGCCATCCTAGCGGGGTCTTCGGCCTTTCTCCGCAATCCGACGAGCAGCCGTGGCAGACCCGTAACATCCCGCGACGTGCGCCCCGAGACCTACCTGCGCAAGGCGGATCCGGTGCTCGGCCCGCTGATCGACGCGGTAGGCAGCGATGGCCTCGGCGACGCGCGCGCCGGCCGTCCCGACGACCACTACGGCGCGCTCGTGCGCGCGATCGTCGGCCAGCAGCTGTCGACGAAGGCGGCGCGCACGATCTACTTGCGGCTGTGCGAGCGCTACGGCGGGCGCACGCCGACGCCGGCCGAGCTGATCGCCGACGACCTCGAAGCGCTGCGGGTCGCAGCCGGCCTTTCGAGAGCGAAGGCGTCCTACCTGCGCTCGCTGGCCGAGCACGTCGTCAGCGGCGAGCTCGAGCTGGAGCGCTTCGACGAGATGCCCGACGCGGAGGTCGCCGCCGAGCTGATCGCGGTGAAGGGGCTCGGCCAATGGACCGTCGACATGTACCTGATGTTCCACCTGCAGCGACCGGACGTGCTGCCCGTCGGCGACCTCGGCATCAGACGCGCGGTCGAACGCGCCTACGGCCTGCCCGGTCTCCCCGACCCGGCGCGGCTGACGGAGATCGCCGAGCCGTGGCGCCCGCACCGCACGCTCGCGTGCCGCTACCTGTGGCGGTCGCTCGACAACGAGCCGGCGTAAGCCGCCGCGGCGTCCCCGGCCGGCGCCGCCGACACGCGAAAGGCGCGAGCGTCCCCCGCGCGCGGGCGTTGACACTTTACTTTACAGTGTATTATGCTCTCCTGTGGCGTCTCGGCAGGCAGACAGTGAGACGCCTTCACGTCATCGCACGTGAAAGGGGGCCGCCGCATCGCAGGCACGTCACCGACGTCGCACGCCGACTGTCACGGTGACGTCATGACTCACCATCGACGAAGGGACAGTCAGTGTTAACCAGGCGCAGGCTCATTGTTGCTGTGCTCATCGCCGCCACCGCGCTGACCATGGCCGCCGGGTCCGCATCCGCGGTCAGACTCAGCGTCAGCGAAAGAAGCTTTGCCATAGACTGGACCACCAGGGCCGAATTCCCGGAAGAGACCCAGCTGGAATTCGTCCCTTCCCTCGGTACCACTGTCAGGTGCACCGTCAGAATGACCGGCAGCTTCGAAGAAAGAGTCATAACCAAGACGGCCGGGAGGGTGATTGGCAGGATCGAAGGTGCTACCCCCAGCGGATGCGTCAACGGCACCGTGACGTTCCTAGGGCTCCCGTGGAGAGTGGTCTACAACGCTTTCACCGGCACGCTACCCAACATAACTGGCATAAAGGTCGCCCTGCTCGAAGTCGCGATGGAGATCAGGAACTCGATGGCGACGTGCCTAGGAAGGACTGAAGAAAGGAATCCCGCCTACGGGATATTCAACGTTCAGAGTGGCGCGCCTCGGACGATTCGCAGCGTCACAGCGGACGAATCGGTGTCGATACCGCTCACGGGCGGGTTCGGGTGCAGTCTCGTGAGGGGCAGGCTCAGAGGTCAGGCGTTAGCGTGGGCCGGAGGGACGAGGAGCCTAATATCCGTCACCCTAATATAGGCGCACGCTGACTTGATGTTCACGAGGGCCGCTTCGAAGCGGCCCTCGTCCTGACGGCCGGACGTCGCGCCCGGGTCGCGACCGCTAGACGGCGCTGACCTGCTCCTCGTCCGCCACGCGGAAGGAGGAGCCGCAGCCGCAGGCGGCGATCACGTTCGGGTTGTCGACCTTGAAGCCGGCGCCCTGCAGGTCGTCGACGTAGTCGATCGTCGAGCCCTCCACGTACGGCAGGCTCGGCCCGTCGACGAGCAGGCGAATGCCCTTGTCCTCGATGACCTCGTCGCCGTCGCGCTGCTGGTCGAACGCGAGCGCGTACTGGAAGCCCGAGCAGCCGCCGCCGCGCACGCCGACGCGCAGGCCGGCCATCGCGATCTCGCTGCCCTGCGCTGCGAGGAACTCGCGGACCTTCTCCGCACCCTTGTCGGTGAGCGTGATCATTGCTTCAGCAAGTATAGCGGCCCCTTCCGCTCGCTACCCTTGAGCGAGAGATGGCGACGAGCATGGCCACCAAGGAAGAGCTGAAGGAGCGGATCGAGGCCGCGATCCCGGGCGCGAGCGCCGAGGTCCAGGGCGACGACGGCCACCACTTCCAGGCGGTAGTGACCGCGCCCGCCTTCGCCGGCCTCTCGCGGATCGCTCAGCACCGCCTCGTCTACGACGTGTTCGACGGCGAGCTCGGCGGTCGCATCCATGCGCTGGCACTCCAGACCAAAGCCGAATGAGGACGACACCGTGAGCGACGAGACGCAGAATCCCCTCCGCGACGCGATCGAGGACGCGATCAGATCGAACGACGTGATCCTCTTCATGAAGGGCACGCCCGAGCAGCCGATGTGTGGCTTCTCCGCGCGCACAGCGGCCGCGCTGCAGTCGCTCGAGGTGCCGTTCGCGGCGGTCGACATCCTGCCCGATGCGCGCATCCGCCAGGAGCTCTCCGCGTTGTCGAGCTGGCCGACGATCCCGCAGCTGTTCGTGAGAGGCGAGCTGCTCGGCGGCGCCGACATCGTCGCCGAGATGTACGAGAGCGGCGAGCTGGCCGAGCTGCTCGGCGCCGAGCAGCCGGACGACGAGCCCGTGCCGACGGCCGAGGCGCAGCCCGCGCCGCTGTCGATCGAGAACCGCCTGAGCTAGGGCGTCTCGAGGATCCGCCCGACGGCGGTGTGACGCACGCGCGGCTGCGGTCTCTCGACCTTGACGGCTACCAGCGTGCGTCCGTCGATCCGCACCTGCGGGCTGCGGCACAGCCGCGCCGTGCGGCCGCCGAGCTGCGCGGAGACGCCGTCCCAGCCCGACAGCAGCGAGAAGCGTGCAAGCAGCTCGCCCATCGACTGAGCGCCACCGCCGTCGCCGCCACCGAACAGCTCTTCCAGCAGCGAGAGCAGGTCCCCGCCGTCGCCGAACGACGACCCGACCGACGTCCCCACGATCCGCAGGGTGCGCTCGCCGGGCCGGACGCCGCTCGGCACGCGCAGCGTGCAGCGCAGCGTGCGCACCGGCCCGCGCAGCAGCCGCACGCGCAGCGTGACGCCGACGCGCTGCCGGGGCCGCACGACCCGGCGGGCGATGTCCGCATCGACGATCGTCGCCAACCGCAGCCCGCGCTCGATCGTCGCCGAGGCGTCGATCCGCGTCAGGTGCAGAGCGCGGAAGCGCGCGCGGCCGATCAGGTCGAGCGCAGTCCCGAGGTCGTCGCCCATCGCCATCGCGAGCGGCGGCGGAAGCTGTGGATCGAGCGACTCCTGCACGACATGGCGCTCGCAGCTGCGCAGCGGGCGCGGCAACTCGCGCACGTGGATCGCCATGCAGAGGCGTCCCGTCTCCTGCGAGGGCGCGCCGTTGTACGCGCTCATCACCGCCTGCGCGACGCCGACCGCGGCGATCGCCGAGAGCAGGTTTTCGCCGTTGGGGTCGCCGAGGTCGACCTCGTCGACGAGCTGCGTGCGCTGCACGGTCTTCGCGCCGGTGTCGGCGTCGGTCACGCGCACGGTCAGCGGGACGGTCCGCGGCGCGCGTCCGAGCGTGCCGACGACGCCGGGCAGCGCATCGTTCGTGAGCGTGCCCAGCGTGTGGCCAGGCGCGGCCAGCTTGTACGAGCTCGCCAGACCGATGTCGAGCGGATTCCCGATGACCGTGAAGACGTAGGCATCCTGCAGCAGCAGCGCACGCCGGCCGGCACCCTCGAGCGGATGGCCGAAGCCGTAGACGATGTCGCCGTCGCGATACGTCACGGTGCCGATCGCGCTGGCGCCGATCGCGCCCGTCGAGAGACCGACCGCGAGCGACGCACCCGGTACGAGCTGCTGCGGCGGGAACGTGCCGAGCGGGCCAGCCGGCACGGCGACGAGCGCCCGCTGGCGCGCGAAGGCACTGCGCCGCAGCGCCTCCCCGAGCTGCGGAGCGAGGCCGGACAGCACGAGCGGCGACGCGAGCGGCTTGGCGGCACGCAGCAGCTTGGGCGCGCGACGCATTCCGCTCGGCGGCGTCACCGGCAGCGCGAGCATCTGCTCGATCGGCGTCACGAGCCCGACTTCCTCGCCGTACTGTCCGATCGTCGCGGAGATCGCGCCGGCGTTGCCGATCACGCCGTTCGCGGCGGGACAGTAGACGGGTGAGCCGGAGAAGCCCGACGCGATCCCGGTTCCGGCAACCGCCGGGCCGGACACGCGCACGAGGATGCGCGCGCCGCTGCCGTCCTGGTCCGCGACGACGTCGAGCACGTCGACGTCGAACTCGCTGATCGTCGTGCCCTGCACGACGGTGCGCGCCGTGCAATGCAGACCGCGGTGGACGTCTTGCAGGGGCGTGATCGGATCGCGGCCCCAAGCCGCCGGCGCGGTCAGCAGAAGCAGCAGGAACGCGCAGGCGAGAATGCGACGCACTCGCGGCACGATATCCGTACCGGCCCCCGGATGCAGCGCATTCGACTAGGGTCCGCCGCGATGGGCTCGGTCGCCGTCGTCACGGACACGTGCCACTACCTTCCCCGGCAGCTCGTCGCCGCCCGCGGCATCCACGAGGTCTCGCTGTACGTTCACTGGGACTCCCGCGAGGACCGCGAGGCCGACCTTCCCAACTTCGGCGCCTACTACGAGCATCTGCGCAGCGCGAAGCAGCTGCCGACGACCTCGCAGCCGTCGATCGGCGACTTCCTCGCCGTCTACGAGCCGCTGCTGGCGGAGGGACGCGAGATCGTCTCGATCCATCTGTCGGGCGCGATCTCCGGCACGTTCGCCTCGGCCGAGCAGGCGCGCGATCAGCTCGCCGGCAGAGGCCGCGACCGCATCCACGTCGTCGACTCGCAGAGCGCGTGCGGCGGCGAGGGGCTCGTCGTGCTCGCCGCCCACGCCGCCGCCGCGCGCGGCGCGAGCGCGCAGGAGGTCCTCGCGCACACGCGCGAGGCGCGCGAGGCACTGCAGATGTGGTTCGCCGTCGACACGCTCGAGTACCTCCGTCGCGGCGGGCGCATCGGCGCGGCACAGGCGTGGCTCGGCGCCGCGCTGAAGATCAAGCCGATCCTGACGCTGGAAGCGGAGATCACCCCGGTCGAGCGCGTGCGCACCTCCGGGCGCGCATTCGAGCGGATGGTCGACTACATGCGGGCGCGGCACGCCGACGGCGCCGACGCCTGGGTTGTGCAGCACATCCAGGCGCACGAGGAAGCGGCCCGACTCGTCGAGCGCGGCCGCGAGATCTGGGGCACCGATCCCTGCTTCGTATCCGAGATCGGCCCTGTCATCGGGACGCACGTCGGCCCCGGACTGCTGGGCGTCGGCGGGATCCCGTCGAGCTTCTTCGCCTAGACGCCACGACCAGTGCGGCGCCTGACCGTCGAGCAGACTGGTCCTGTCAGCGCAGCGGTCGGAAGAAGTTGCGGATGTCGTCGAGCAGGAGGTCCGGGGCGTCGTGTGGTGAGAAGTGGCTGCCGCGGTCGTAGCGGTTCCAGCTGACGATGTTGGCGTGGTCGCGCTCGGCGAAGCGTCGGATGGACTGGAAGTCCTCGGCGAAGATCGCGACTCCGGTCGGGGTAGTGGTCGGTTCGGTTGGGGGGTCGGTGCGGGGGTGCGCCTCGTCGTAGTAGCGCCGGATCGACGAGCCGATCGTGTTCGTGAGCCAGTAGATCGCGGCGTTCGTGATGATGTAGTCGCGGTCTGTCCACTCGCGGAACATTTGCGTGACCCAGGCGAGCCAGCCAGCGGGCGAGTCCTGGAGCGCGTAGGCGAGCGTCTGCGGCTGCGCGGACTGGTAGGCGTTGTACGCGAGCCCGCCGCCGGCGCTGAACTCCTGCAGGAACTGCATCGCCGCCATGTCCTCCTGCGACATGCCTTCGAACTCGCTCGGATCGCCGGACGGGAACGAGAACAGCTGCGTCACATGCACTCCGGTCACACGATCGGGGGCGCAGCGGCCGAGCTCGGGCGAGATCTGAGAGCCGCCGTCGTTGCCGTGCGCACCGTAGCGCTCGTACCCGAGCCGGCTCATCAGCTCGACCCAGGCACGGGCGACGCGGCGCGTGTCCCAACCCACATCATGCGTCGGACCCGAGAAGCCGACACCAGGAATCGACGGAACCACGAGATGAAACGCATCGGCGCCGTCGGACCCGTGCGCGCGCGGGTCGGTCAGCGGACCGATCAGATCGAGATACTCGACCACCGACATCGGCCAGCCATGCGTCGCGATCAGCGGCAGCGCACCAGGCTCAGGCGAGCGCACATGCAGAAAATGGACTTGCTCGCCATCGATCGTCGTGACGAACTGCGCATGCTCGTTGATGCGCGCCTCCTGCGCACGCCAGTCATAGCCGTCGCGCCAGTAGTCGACGAGCTCGCGCACCGTCCCAAGCGGGACGCCGTAATCCCATCCAACGCCGGGAAGCTCGTCCGGCCAACGCACACGCGCGAGGCGATCAGCGAGATCATCGAGATCGGCTTGAGGGATCTCAAGACGGTACGGCGTGACGTCGGTACCAGCTGCGGGAGCGACCATAGCGCGGGCGACCTTTCGGAGGGACGGAACAGGACTTCCGGCCCACCCTACTTAAGACCGTTCCCGACAATCAAAATACTTTTATTAGGATGTTGCCAGCTGGCAGACCGCGTTAATTGCGCCGTCAGCGGCGGCGCCGGCGACGGCCGAACAGGACGCCCGTGACGCCGGCGATCCCGCCGCCGATCACGAAGCCGGCGACCGCGGCGGCGATCAGCGCCTCTCTTCTGTGCTCGCGCAGCTGGCGACGCCAGTCGGTGAGCGCGGTCACCTCTCGGCGCAGGACCTCGATCGAGCTGCCCAGCTCTCTGCGGTTCAGCTCGATCGATTCGCGGATCTGCTCCGGGCTGCGGGTCGGCATCAGGAGGCGGCCTCCGTGGCGGTGACGGTCTCGCGGATCTTCTTCGCCTCGTCGATCGCCATCGTCGGCGCGGGTGGCGTGCCCTTGCGCAGCGCGCGGTAGGCGAGCCCGCCGGCGAGCACGCCGAGCAGGAACAAGGCGCCCGCGACGATCAGGAAGCCGGTCCAGTAGTCGGTCCCCCCGAAGCGCAGATAGACGCCCCACGCCGCGGCCTGGAGCAGGAAGAAGAGCGCGGTGACGAAGAACACGCCGGCGACGACGCCGACGACCGCTCCCACCGCGAGCTTGCGGGCCTTGACGGCCATCTCGGCCTTCGCCAGCTCGATCTCCTCGCGCACGAGCAGGGACGCGCGCTCGGACACCTGCGTGACCGCGTCGGCGAGGCTGGTTGGTGTCGGCTCGTCAGCGGGCAAGGCGCTTGAGGAAGAGGGCGAGGACGAGGCCGCCGGCGAAGGCGGCGCCGACGGCGAGCTCCGGCCGTTCGTCGGGCGGGGCACCGCCGCTCGCCGTGGTCGGATACGCGTGCGGCGGGGAGGTGGCGCCGCGGACAGCGGCCTCGGCGGCGAGCGCGGCCTGCTCAGCCGTCGGCTGGCCGTCGGGAGCTGGTTCGGCCGCGTCCGTCATTCGGGCGGCTCCTCGCCGAACGCGCGCATCCAGATCACCGTCGCGAGCCGCTGCGTCGCAATGCTGGCGAGCGCGCCGATCCCGGCGAGCAGGCCGGACCACATCAGGCGCTTCATGAGGTCGCTCTCTGCCATCAGCTCGCGCATTCAATCAGCTCTCCCGGCGTCCGTGTCACGATCGCCCCACGCGATCGAGCCCGCCGCAGATCGTTTCGACGATGTGAGTCTTGGCCTGCTCGTATTCCCGTTCGCCCGTCGGGAGCAACGCGAAGATCCAGCCCGTCAGCACCTGCTCGACGGCGCCGTAGAACGCGAGCGCGGCGAAGTCCGGCGTGATGTCCGACCGGAAGGTGCCGTCGCGCTGGGCTCTCTCGACGATCGCCGAGATGCCCACGTACGCCTCGCGGATGTGCGCGAGGTGCGTGCGGCCGAACGTGTTCGCCGCGCGCGTGACCTCGACGATGATCACCTTCATCAGGTCGGGATCGTGGCGATAGGAGTCGACGATGAAGGAGGTGATCGCGTAGAGCTTCTCGCGCGGCTGCATCTGCTCCGCGTCGACCTGCTGGATCGCGCGCAGCAGGATGTCCCAGCGCTCGAGGAAGAGCGTGTCGAGGATCTGATCCTTCGAGTCGAAGTAGTGGTAGACGAGGCCGTAGGCGACGCCCGCCTCGTCGGCGATGTCGGACACGCGACAGGTATGGAAGCCCTGGCGCGCGAACACGCGCACGGCCGCGTCGAGGATCAGCCGCCGCTTGTCGACGGCCGGCTCGGTCTTCGCCATCAGGCGGCCGCCTCCGCAGCGGCGTCCGGCCAGACGTATGCGCTCGACCGGCGGTGCCGCAGCGCCGGCAATCTGGCGCGGATCGCGTCCTGGCGCGCAAAGTCGAGCTCGGTGAGCGCGAAGCCCTCGTCGTCTGGCGCGGTGGCAAGCACGGTGCCCCACGGATCGGCGATCAGCGAGCGGCCACCCGAGGCCTTGCCGGGCGCGTGCTCGCCGATCTGGTTGGCGGCGACGACGAAGCACTGGTTCTCGATCGCGCGGGCGCGGATGAGGACCTCCCAGTGGTCGCGCGTCGTCGCGAGCGTGAAGGCGGACGGCAGCGCGAGGATGCGGGCGCCGCCAAGGGCGAGAATGCGGAACGGCTCGGGGAAGCGCAGGTCGTAGCAGATCGCCATGCCGAGCTTCGTCCCGTCGTGCAGGGCCGTCGTGACGATCTCCTCGCCGGGGTCCTCCGTGTCGGACTCGCGATAGACGATGCCGGCGACCTCGACGTCGAACAGGTGCAGCTTGCGGTAGACAGCCTTGACGTCGCCGTCGGGACCGACGTGGACGCTCGTGTTCGCGCGCCGCCCGTCCTCGCGCAGCTCAACGATCGAGCCGGCGATCAGGTCGATGCGCAGCTCGCGCGCGAGCTCTCGCGCCCAGCTGGTCGACGGACCGTCGAGCGGCTCGGCGCCGGCGGCGAGCTGCTCGGGCGTGCCGAGCACGTTCCACTTCTCCGGCAGCACGACGAGCGTGGCGCCGTCCGCAGCGGCGGCGCGCACGAGCCGCTCGGCGGTCGCGCAGTTGCGCGGGCGATCCCCAGTAGAGTTCATCTGGATCGCCGCGGCGCGTATACGGTGGTCGTTCTCCAAGGCAGGACAGATTGACTGGTCAGTCAACCGGTCAGCAAGCATACCGCGCCAGCGCATGCCACCCGTCCGTCCTTCGAAAGACCAGCTCCCAGCGCATCGCGGCCCCTACGGCGTCATCCGCCCCGCCGCGTTCGACCGCGTGCCGCTGCCGCCCGTGCGGATGCCGGCGTGGCGCGGTTCGCGGCCGCTGAAGCGCTGGCGCTATGTCGGCGTCTACGGGCCGGAGCTGATGCTGTGCGTCGGGTCGGCGCGCGTGGGACCGGGGCGTCAGTCCTTCTGGGCCGTGTGGGACCGCGCGACGCGGCGGCTGCGCGAGCGCACGCGGCGCACGGGCGGCGGCGTGCGGGTGGGCATCGACCGGCCGGGCCGCGTGCTCGTGCTCGACGGCGGCGTCGAGATCGACCTCGCACTGGAGGAGGTCGACGGCGTGGAGACGATCTGCCCCGTCGCGGGCGGACCGCGCGGCGCGTACACGTGGACCTGCAAGCAGGGCGGCGTGCGCGCGCACGGGACGGTGAGCGTCGACGGCGTCGTGCGGGAGGTCGACGCGCTCGCCGTGGTGGACGACAGCGCCGGCTACCACGCGCGCCACACGGCGTGGAACTGGAGCGCGGGCGTCGGGCGCGCCGTCGACGGTCGCTCGCTCGCGTGGAACCTCGTGAGCGGGATCAACGACCCACCGCACGACAGCGAGCGGACCGTGTGGATCAGCGGCGTGCCGGTCGAGGTCGGGCCCGCCGCCCGCTTCGCCGAGGACCTGAGCAGCGTTTCGACTGATGACGGCGTCGACCTGGCCTTCGCCGCCGAAGCGACGCGCGAGCGCCGCGAGAGCCTGCTGCTCGTGCGCAGCGAGTACCGCCAGCCGTTCGGCACGTTCGCCGGCGCGCTGCCCGGCCCGCGCGGCGAGCAGCTCACGCTGGCCGACGGCTGGGGCGTGATGGAGCAGCACAGAGCTTTGTGGTGAGCCGTGCGATCTGCCGCCGATGCGTGATACACCCATCGGATGGCGAGTGAAAGATCCGACAAGCCGAGCAACGAGCAGGAGGACCTCACGGTTACTGAGAGCGACCGGCGCAGAGCTATCGAGGACACCGCCGGAGTGCTCACTGGCGTGTACCCGCCTGGGTACCTCAGGCAGCTGCGCGCCGATTGGCCGGCTTAGCTGCTGAGCCCCCGCAAACGTCTTGCGGGACCGGTCGTCGAGCGAGCCCCGCAGCGGGTAACGCGCGATCGGTCGGGCACGGCTCGGGACTCGTTGCAGCGCCACTGCAGCTCAGCGTGAGCTCGCACACGGCATAACGAGAACGTGCGCATGTGCCGGCGCTTTGCGCTGTTCACCCCTGTGCCTGAACGTCAGACCTCGCGCGGTCGAACGGCGATCCGAAGCCGGGCGATTCCCCGCAGCAGCCGCTCGTCGATGGTCACAAGGCGGCATCTGAGCAGCCTTGCGAGCGCCACGTAGTGGGCGTCGTACGTCTTCGCCCAGCCCAGCTCGTCTGCGACGGCCCACGCCTCTTCGAGCAGGCCGTCGGGCGCGAGCAGCTCGACCGGGCTTCTCGCGACGCGAGCGAGCATGATGCGCCCGCGCTCAGGCGTGATCTCCTGGCGCCAGGCCTTCTCGTGGAGGACCGACCCGGCCTCCGCGCCCATCAGGTGCGGGGCGACAAGCTTGTGTGATGCGAGCCGCGCAAGACCGATCGGGCTATGGCTCGCGGCGACCGCGACCGACGCGTCGATGACGAGCATGGCTCAGTGACCGGAGCGTGAGCGGTGCAGCGCAGCAACCCAGTTCTGCGCAGGGGTGCCGTCGTCGCCGACCTTCCACTCGTCGGGCAGCTCGGCCATCGGGTACAGCTCGTCCTCGATCGCGCGCACGTCCTGGTCCTGGATCACCTGCTTGGTGCCGACCCGGTGCGCCGGCAGCCGGCCTTCGCGGATCCAACGGCGAATCGTGTCCGCGCTCCGTCCGACGCGGGAGGCTGTCTCGGTGACCGTGAGCATGGACCGGATGGTAGGGACGACCCCGGAGGTTCCTCAACCGCACGGATATGGCAGTTGCCGTCGACTTCGGTGCGGCTCATTGCAGCGCGGGACCCAAGAACGACGCAACTTGCGATTTGCAGGCTTCGCGAGTACTGCCACGGGAATCCGCCAGCAGACCATCGGCGCACCTCGGGAGGATCCACGTCATCGTTAGGAAGCTTGGCGTCAGCCGCGGCGCTGCTCGCCGATTCGGCGCAGGGCGGCGAGGAGGAGCTTCGAGTGCATCGCGGCGATCAGCTCCTCGAGCGGCTCGGTGCCGGAGGCGATGATCTCGACGGCGCGGTCCTCGTCGACGCTGCCGGCGAGGCGCCCGAGCAGCACGCGCACCTCCTCCTCCACGAGCGGCTGGAGCGCCTCGCGGTAGCGCAGCGTGTCGTAGACGGTGAAGCCGATCGCCTCGTCGTAGCCGCCCGCGCGGAAGCGTGAGATCGCCTCGATGATCTTCACGTCGTCGACGTCGTAGCCGCGCGCGTTCGGCGTCAGCACCTCCAGCTGCTCCAGGCGCTCCAGCACGTTGCGCGGCACGTCGTACGCCTCCTCCACCGCGCGGCGCGACGTGCGTCTGCGCTCGCCGGCCACCGCCGCGGCGCGCGCGACGATGCGGTCCTCCAGCTCGACCAGCGCCTCGACGCGTTGCGGGTCGTCCCGCAGCAGATCGCCGATCACGCGCAGCGGCATGAAGCGCTCCTCCTGGAGGCGCTTGATGAGACGGATCCGCTCGACGTACTCGGCCGGATACCAGGCCATGTTGCGGCTCGTGCGGCGGATCTCGCCGTCGTCGCCGAGCAGCCCCTCGCGCAGATAGTGCTTGATCGTGCCGGCGCTCACGCCCGAGCGCTCGGCCAGCTCGCTCATCTTGAGCGTGCCGTCGGGGCGAGGGACGGACGGCCGGCGCGGACCGGAAGGGACCGCCGCCCCTGCGAGCCGGCCGGGCTTCGTGCGCGGCTCAGCCGCCAAGGAACGAACCCTGCTGCTCGCTCGCTGGGCCGGCCACCGCGCCGGATTCCTTCAGCGCCGCGATTTGCTCTGCGTCGTAGCCCAACGCCACGAGTACCTCGTCGGTGTGCTCGCCGAGCGCCGGGCCGGGAGCGCGCGCCGGGTCGCCCGGTGTGCGGTCGAGCTTGATTGGCAGGCCGAGCAGCCTGACCGGCGCCGCCGCGCCGGGCTGCTCCAGCTCCACGACCATCTCTCGCGCGCGCACGAGCTCCGAGTCGAGCGCCTCGTCGAGGTCGAGCACCGGCTCGAGGCAGCAGTCGTGCTCCGCCGCGAACGCCTCCCACTCCGCGCGCGTGCGCTCGCGGAACGCCGCCTCGACCAGCTTGTGGCCATCCGAGCCGGGCGCGGCGAACTGCTGCTCGATCAGGTCCTCGCGACCGGTCCCGCGGCACCACGCCTGCCAGAACTTCGGCTCCAGGGCCCCGCACGCGACCCAGCCGCCGTCCTTGGTCTCGTACGGGCGGTAGCAGGCGAACAGCCCGGAGAGCGGGAGCAGGCCGCGTCTCGGCACCTGGCCGTCGACGAGCATCGCCGCGGCGATCATCGCGAGAAACGACAGCGCGCCGTCGAACATGGAGATGTCGACGACCTGCCCCTCGCCGGAGCGGTCGCGCTCGCGCAGCGCGGCGAGGATCCCGACCGCCGCCGTCAACGCGCCGCCGCCGACGTCGGCGAACTGGCCGGCCGCCTGGATCGGCGCGCCGCCGGGGGCGCCGGTGAGGCCGAGCAGGCCGCCGAGCGCGAGGTAGTTCATGTCGTGGCCGGCGGCATCGCGCTTCGGGCCGTCCTGCCCGTAGCCGGTGATCGCGCAGTAGACGAGACCGGGGTTCTCCTGCTTCAAGCGCTCGTAGCCGACGCCGAGGCGATCGAGCACGCCAGGGCGGAAGGACTCCAGCAGCACGTCGTGCTCGCGCGCGAGCTTGAGCAGGATCTCCTTGCCGGCTTCGCTCTTGAGGTCGAGCCGGATCGAGCGCTTGTTGCGGTTGAGGGAGAGGAACAGCGCGGATCTCGCGGAGTCCTCCGCGCCCTCGACGTACGGCGGCGACCAGCGCACGTAGTCGCCCATGCCGGTGTCCTCGACCTTCAGGACTTCGGCGCCAAGGTCAGCGAGCAGCAGCGAGCAGAAGCCGCCGGGCAGCAGGCGGGAGAGGTCGAGGACCTTGAGGCCCGCGAGCGGACCGGCCGAGCCGGCGGCGGCGCTCACGCCGCGGCCGCCTTCGGCTCGACGCCGGCCACCGCTCGCCGCGGCGTGCCGAGCATCTCGCGCGCCTCGGCGACCGTCGCGGGCCGGCGCCCGACCTCCTCGGCGAGCTTGCGCGCGGCGGCGATCAGGTCGCCGTTCGAGCGGGCCATCGAGCCGTCCGGAAGGTAGAAGTTGTCCTCCACGCCCGCACGCACGTTCCCGCCCAGCACCAGCGCGGACGCGATCAGCATCCACTGGTCGCGCGAGATGCCGATCACTCCCCACTCGTTCGGGCCATCCGGGCCGCCGGGCACGTTCTCGGCCATGTGCGCGAGGTTGCGCGCGCTCGGCCGGATGCCGCCGTTGACGCCCATCACGCAGCTGATCTGCAGCGGCTCTCTCAACAGGCCCATGTCGAGGAACGGATCGAGGTTGCCGAGGTGGCCGAGGTCGAAGCACTCGTGCTCGGGCTTGATCCGCAGCTCGTTCATCGCTCTGAGCAGCGTGTCGATCGTCTCGAACGAGTTCTCGAAGACCGCCTGGAAGACGAAGTCTCTGCGTCTCGCCGAGTACTTCGCGTAGTTCATCGAGCCCATGTTCAGGGCCGCGATGTCGGGCCGCAGCGCGCGCAGGTACTCGATCCGCTTCTCCAGCGGAATCCCGATCGCGCCGGTCGAGTAGTTGACGATCACGTCGTCGACCTCGGCCAGGATCGCCTCCGTGATCGCGCGGAAGTCCTCGACCTCGAACGACGGCGTGCCGTCCGGTCTCCGCGCGTGGATGTGGATCATCGCCGCGCCCTCGTCGACCGCGCGCCGCGCCTCGGCCGCGTACTCCTCGGGGGTGTAGGGGATCCCGGGGCACTGGTCGCGATTCGCGACGACCCCAGAGATGGAGTTGGTGATGATGACGGGATCGTCCAAGCTCATACCGGCACCACTCCATGTCGTTTCCAGGGCCGCTCGACGCGCTTGCCCTCGGCCATCTCGAGCGCGCGGCAGATCGTCGGGCGCGTGTCGCGCGGGTCGATCACGTCGTCGATCAGCGCGCTTCTCGCCGGCACGTAGACGTCGATCAGTCTTCTGTAGGCCTCGATCAGCTGGGCCTTCATCGCGGCCGGGTCGTCGGCCTCCTCGACCTGTCTGCGCATGACGATCTCGACGGCGCCCTCGGCGCCCATCACGGAGATCTCGGCGCTCGGCCACGCGACGATCAGGTCCGGCTCGTACGCCTTGCCGTTCATCACGTAGTAGCCGGCGCCGTAGGCCTTGCGCACCACGACCGTGATCTTCGGCACCGTCGCGTTCGCGACCGCGTAGAGCATTTTCGCGCCGTGGCGGATGATCCCCGCCTCCTCCACCTTCGTGCCGACCATGAAGCCGGGCACGTCCTGCAGGAACAGCAGCGGGATGTCGAACGCGTTGCAGAGGTTGACGAAGCGCGCGGCCTTGTCGGCGGAGTCGTTGTCGAGGATCCCGCCGAGCTGCTTCGGCTGGTTGGCGACGATCCCGCACGGGCGGCCGCCGAAGCGCGCGAAGCAGGTGATGATCGTCTTCGCCCACTGCGGCTTCAGGTCGAACCACTCGCCGTCGTCGACGATCCGTCTGATCACCTCGTACATGTCGTACGGCTTGCGGTTCGATTCCGGCAGCACGTCGAGCAGCGACTCCTCGCGCCGGTCGATCGGGTCGCTCACGGGCCGGATCGGCGGCTTCTGCTCACAGTGCTGCGGCATGTACGAGAGGTACTGCTTGATGCGCAGGATGCACTCCTCGTCGTCCGCCACCTCGAGGTCGCCGACGCCCGACTTGCGGCAGTGCACGCGCGAGCCGCCGAGCTCCTCCTGCGTGACGTCCTCCCCCACCGCGGCGCGCACCAGGTGCGGGCCCGCGAGCGCCATCGAGCCGCGGCCCTTGACCATCGGCACGAAGTCGGCGAGGCCGGGGATGTAGGCGGTGCCGGCGGCACACGGGCCCATCAGCGCGGCGACCTGCGGGATCACGCCGCTCATCACGACCTCCTCGCGGAACAGGAAGCCGGAGCCGGCGAACATCGACCCGACCGCCTCCTGGATGCGCGCGCCGGCCGAGTCGAGCAGCCAGATGAAGGGGATCCGCTTCGTCAGCGCCAGCTCGCGCAGGCGCGTGACCTTCATCTCGCCGGACATGCCCATCGAGCCGGCCATGACGGTGAAGTCGTAGGCGCAGACGGCGACGAGACGACCGTCGACCTTGCCGTAGCCGGTGATGACGCCGTCGGCCGGCGCCTCCTTGCCCTCCAGCCCGCGGACCGCGAAGTGGATGCCGGCGTGGACGCCCAGCTCGGTGAAGCTGCCCTCGTCGATCAGCAGCGCGAGCCGCTCGCGCGCGGTGAGCTTGTCGGCGGCGTGCTGCTTGTCGATCTTCTCCTGCCCGCCGCCGAGCTCCGCCTTCGCGCGGCGCGCGGCCAGCTCCTCGACGAGCGGCCGCAAGAGCGACTGCGGCGGTGCGTCTACCGACCCGTCCATTGCGGCTCCCGTCTCTCGAAGAACGCCTTCACGCCCTCCTGGATGTCCTCGGTCGAGAACGCGATCGTCAGCTGCGCGCGCAGGAAGTCGAGCGCGTCCTCGAAGTCCATGTCCTGCTGGCGGTAGATCGCGTCCTTGCCGAGCTTCATCAGCACCGGCGACTTGCTCGCCAGCCGAGCCGCCCAGTCCGCGACAGCCGCATCGAACTCGTCCGCCGGCACGACCTTGTTGATCAGTCCGATCCGCTCGGCCTCGTGCGCATCGATGCGGTCCCCGAGCAGCAGCAGCTCGTTCGTCTTCTTGCGCCCGAGGTTGCGGTAGATCAGCGCCATGATCATGAACGGGAACGCGCCGACGTTGATCTCCGGCGTCCCGAACGTGACGCCCTCCTTCGCGACGATCAAATCGCACGCCAAAGCGATCCCGAGCGCGCCGGCGAGCACGTGCCCGTTCGCGGCGCAGATCGACGGCTTGCCGAGCTGGCCGATCGTCGTGAACAGAGCAGGGAAGCGCTCGATCCCGAAGTGCTTGTGCACGAGCGGCACGTCTGCCGCGAAGCCGGCGAGGTTCGCGCCCGAGCTGAAGACTCTGTCGTGCGTGGAGGTGAGCACGACGCAGCGCACGGCGGCGTCGTCACGAGCCGCCTCGAAGGCCGACTGCAGGTCGGCGAACAGCGCGTCAGAGAGCGCGTTGCGCGTCTCCGGTTGATCGAGCGCGATCGTCGCCACGCCGTCGGCGACCTCGTAGCGCAGGGTGTCGTAGGCCATGGTGCGTACGCTACCGGTTGGCAGCAGTAAGTGGGAAGTACTACTGTCTACTTTGCCGGCCAGCCAGTCAGGCCCGCATCTGCCACCGCGACGAGGAGACGAGAACGCATGGCCGCCACCGCAGACGTGCTGAAGCCTGACTTCGGCGCCCAGCGCAAGCACTTCATCTTCAACGAGGACCACGACCGCCTGCGCGAGTCGCTCAGCCGCTTCGTCGCGAAGGAGCTCGCGCCCCACGCCGAGGAGTGGGAGGAGACGACGTTCCCCGACTCGGTCTTCGAGCGCATGGGCGAGCTTGGCTTCCTCGGCCTGCACGTGCCCGAGCAGTACGGCGGCCAGGGCGGCGACTACTTCTCCAGCCTCGTGCTCGCCGAGGAGATGGGCGGCTCGCTGTCCGGCGGCCTCTCGATGGGCGTGGCCGTTCACACCGACATGGCGATGCCGCCGATCCTCAAGTTCGGCACCGAGGAGCAGAAGCAGGAGTGGGTCGTCCCCGCGGTGGCGGGCAGAAAGATCCTCTGTCTCGGCATCACCGAGCCCGACGCCGGCTCCGACGTCGCCGGCATCAAGACGCGTGCCGTCAAGGACGGCGACGAGTACGTCATCAACGGCTCGAAGACCTACATCACGAACGGCCACCGCGCCGACGTGATCGTGCTCGTGACGAAGACCGACCCGGACGCCGGCTACGACGGCTTCACGCTCTTCCTCGTGCCGATGGACGCGCCGGGCGTGATTCGCGAGAAGAAGCTCGAGAAGCTCGGCATGCACGCCTCCGACACCGCGCTGCTCGCGTTCCAGGACGTGCGCGTGCCGGACAGCGCCGTGCTCGGGCAGATCGGCAAGGGCTTCTACCACATCATGTGGGAGCTCCAGGGCGAGCGACTGATCGGCGCAGCCGGCTGCGTCGCCGGCGCGCAGCGCTGCTTCGAGCGCACGCTGCAGTACGCGCAGGAGCGCACCGCGTTCGGCCGCCAGATCGGCAAGTTCCAGGTGATCCGCCACAAGTTCGCCGAGATGGCGACGAAGATCGAGTCGGCGCGGCAGATGACGTACGTCACCGCCTGGCGCGTGGCGAACGGCGAGTACCCGGTGCGCGAGATCTCGATGGCGAAGCTGCACGCCGCGCGGATCGCGGTCGAGGTCGCCGACGAGTGCATCCAGATCCACGGCGGCGCCGGCTACATGAAGGAGTACGGCGTCGAGCGCGTGTGGCGCGACATGCGCCTGAACCGCATCGGCGCGGGCACCGACGAGATCATGCTCGACGTCATCGGCCGCTCGTACGGGCTCTAGGAGGCCATAACCATGGGCGAGATCGTCAACGGCCCCGGCTACGCAGTCGGGGATCTGGAGCTGCTCGGCGAGGGCTATGGCTTCCGCAAGATCCGCAGAGGGCTCGACGTCAAGGAGCTCGGCGTCAACGCGATCGTGATGCCGCCCGGCTACGAGAGCGGCGGCCACTACCACGACGAGCAGGAGGAGCTGTACTTCGTCCATCGCGGCCGAATCGCGATCTCGTTCGGCGACGGCACGACGCACGAGCTGGGCGCGGGCGGGCTGGCGCGCGTCGACGCGCCGACGGTGCGCTCGATCAAGAACGTCGGCGACGGCGACGCGGTCTACGTGATCGTCGGCGCGAAGGGCGGCTACGTAGGGCGCGACGGCCGGACGGCCGAGGGCCTGTCGGCCGAGGACGCGCCTCCGGGCGCGCGGCGGTGAGCGCGCTCGCCGAGGGCACGCGGCGTCCTGCTCCTCCCTTCACGGAGGAGTACGAGGCGCTGCGACTGGAGATGCGGGCGTGGGTCGAGGCGGAGCTGGCACCGCATGCGGCTGAGTGGGAGAAGGCGAAGTTCTTTCCCAACTGGGTCTTCGAGAAGTGCGCGGAGGCGGGTTGGATCGGGCTGAAGTTCCCGCGCGAGCTGGGTGGTGGCGGCGATGAGCTGGCGGCCGCGGTGTGGGCGCAGGAGCTGGCGCGGTGCGGCTCGGGCGGGCTCGGCGCGGGGATCGGCGCACATACCGGCATCGCGCTGCCGCCGGTGTGGAAGTTCGGCACCGACGACCAGCACCAGCGCTACCTGGTGCCGGGCATCCGCGGTGAGAAGATCGCCGCGCTCGGGATCACGGAGCCCGACGCCGGCTCGGACGTCGCCGGCATCAAGACGCGGGCTCAGCGCGTCGAGGGCGGCTTCGTCGTCAACGGCTCGAAGATGTTCATCACGAACGGCGTGCGCGCGGACTTCATCGTGACGGCGGTCAAGACGACCGAGGAGGGCGGCCACCACGGCATCTCGTTCCTGATCGTCGACAGAGGCGAGGGCGTGAGCGCGTCGCCGATCGAGAAGATGGGCTGGCACGCGTCGGACACGGCGCTGATCGGCTTCGACGACGTGTTCGTGCCGGACGAGAACCTGCTCGGACCGGAGCACGAGGGCTTCAAGCTGATCATGGCCAACTTCCAGTGGGAGCGCGTGATGATGGCGCTCGGCGCCGTCGGCGCGATGGAGGCGCTGTTCGAGCGCACGGTCGCCTTCGCGCTGGAGCGCGTGCAGTTCGGCCGGCCGATCGGCAGAAATCAGGCGATCCGTCACAAGCTCGCCGAGGTGGCGGTGGCGCTGGAGACCGGGCGCGCGATCACCTACAACGCGCTGCGTCTGCACCTCGCCGGCGCGAACGCGGTGCAGGAGGTGACGATGGCGAAGCTCGCGACACAGCGCGCTGCCTTCGACGCCGCCGACACCTGCCTGCAGATCCACGGCGGCGCCGGCTACCTCGAGGAGACCGGCATCGCGCGCGCAGCGCGCGACCTGCGGCTCGGTCCGATCGGCGGCGGCACCGACGAGATCATGCGCGAGATCCTCGGCAAGACGCTCGGGCTCTGAACCTGTTTCGCAAATGGCGCCGAGTCGGATGGTGCCGGATCGTGACCCGGCCCACCCGCCCTCGCCGCACGCGAGCGCAGTCGATGCTGAAGCATCGGCGAGCATCGCGGGTGGCGAACGGCGCCGCGAGACGGTGCCAGACGACCGGCGAGCTTTGCGAAGCAGGTTCCACCTACGCCCGCGTTCATCTGAGCGCCTAGAGTCCGCCTGCGCTCCGCGCACGCACCACCGCAACCGTCACCAAGGAGAAGTGCATGGGAGTCCTCGACGACAAGGTCGCGATCGTCACCGGCAGCGCGCGCGGCATCGGCCGCGCCACCGCCGAGCTGCTCGCCTCGCAGGGCGCGAAGGTCGTGATCAACGACCTCGACGGCGACGTCGCGCAGCAGACCGCCTCCGAGATCGCCGGCGAGACGGCCGTCTTCGCCGGGGACCTCACCGCCGGAGACGCGCCGGAGAAGCTGATCCAGACGGCGATCGACGCCTGGGGCAGGATCGACATCATCGTCAACAACGCCGGCTACACGCTCGACGCGCCGATCCACAAGATGAGCGACGAGTGGTTCCAGAAGATGCTGGACATCCACCTGATCGTGCCGTTCAGAGTGATCCGCGCGGCCGCACCGCACCTGCGCGAGCCGGCCAAGGCCGAGCGCGAGCGCGGCGAGGAGGTCTTCCGCAAGATCGTCAACGTCTCCTCGATCTCCGGCACGATGGGCAACGCCGGGCAGGCAAACTACTCCTCCGGCAAGGCGGGGGTCGTCGGCCTCACGAAGACGCTCGCGAAGGAGTGGGGCCAGTTCAAGGTGAACGTCAACGCGGTCGCGTTCGGCTACATCGAGACGCGCCTGACGGCCTCGAAGGACGAGTCGAACGTCGCCGAGATTGCCGGCGAGAGAGTGCAGCTCGGCATCCCCGACCAGCTGCGCGGGATGGCCGCGATGCTGATCCCGCTCGGACGGCCGGGGACGCCCGAGGAGGCCGCCGGCGGCGTCTTCTTCCTCTGCTCGCCATGGTCGAACTACGTCCACGGCCAGACGCTGAACATCACCGGTGGCCAGTTCACCGGTATGACGACCTGAGCAGTGCCCGGGCACCGCGGCGCGCGTCGTGCACGCGCGCCGCGGGATGTGCCGCGAAGTGCGCCCTCTCCTCCTCGCGCTCCTCGTAGAGGCGGATCAGCGAGGACAGCTCGACGTCGAGGCCGTCGGCGAGCGCGCGCAGCGTCTTGAAGGTCGGGTTGATCTCCCCGCGCTCGAGCGCGCCGACATAGTTGCGGTGGAGCTTGGCGCGGAAGCCGAGCTCCTCCTGGGAGAGCTCGCGGCAGGCGCGCAGCTCGCGGATCGCGGCGCCGAAGCTGACGGCGTGCGCGTGGCGCGGGCGGGACGAAGTACGCTGGCGTGGCATGGGAGCTTGAACCTCCTGTGTCAGGCCGGGGCGCTGTGGCAGCAGCGCCCCGGCCGCTTTGGTTGACGCGCGGGACACTAGAGGGGGGCTCGGATGATTACGCGTGTAATTGGGGAGCTCTGCGCAGAGAATTTACAATTGCGCTGAATTGTTACAAAGCGCGCGAGACTTGTAACAGGTGTGCTGTCACGCTGGCACCTATCGGAGTCCTCCAATCTGGGAGCCGGCGGTACCGGGCTGAACGGCGGCCCCGTACAGAAAGGAGGACGCGCATGACGAGCACCGTGACAGTGCTCGCCATCGCGTTGCTGCTGGCCATGCTGGTCATCGACCGGCTGGCGCGGTAGCCCGCGACCTGCGGGTGGGAGTCAGCCCGGACGCCCACCCGCAGCGTACTGGGCGTCGCCGGAGGCGACAACCGCACGGATGCGGCGGAAGACAAGCTCAGCGCGGCAGGGCGGCGAGCAGGCGGTCGAGGTCGTTCTCGTCGTTCCAGCCGCCGAAGGAGGCGCGCACGAGGTTCTCGCCGGGGAGCCAGCGGACGACGACGCCGGCGGCGGCGAGCAGCTCGACGGCGGCGGGCGCGTCCGGCTCGCGCCACGTCACGAGCGTCGTGCGGTCGCGCGCGGGTACGGCGCGGCCGGCGGCGGCGAGCGCGTCCGCGGCGGTCGCCGCGAGCGCGACGGCATGCGCGTGGACTGCGTCCCAACCAGCGGTTGCGAGGACGTCGAGCGCCGCCGCGGCCTGTGCGAGCGCCGGGCCAGACAGCACCGGCGCGTCGTAGGCGCGCGCGTCGTCCCACGGCGCGGCGTCGATTCCGCCGTCGGGGTCGGCGAGGTTCGCGTAGGCGGGCGCCGGCGGGCGCATCCGCTCGCGCAGCGCCGGCGAGACGTACAGCAGCCCCGTGCCCTCCGGCCCGCAGAGCCACTTCTGGCCGGCCGCCGCATACGCGGCGGTGCCAAGCGCAATGACGTCGACCGGTACCGCGCCGGCCCCCTGCGCGCCGTCGAGCACGACCGGGACCGCGAGCTGACGCAACGTGTCGAGCGGCGCGTACCGCCCGCTGCGCCAGCTCACATGCGAGCAGACGACCAGCCGCGTGCGCGGCCCGACCGCCTCGGCCAGGTCCGCCCAGGGCGCGCGCCGCACCTCCACCCCGCGCGCCCGCTGGCCCAGCAGCGGGCCGAGCACGCCCGGATGCTCCTCGTCGCTCGTGACGATCTCGTCGCCGGCGCGCAGGTCGAGGCCGAGCAGCACGCGCGCGATCCCCTCCGTGGTCGAACTCGTGAGCGCAAGGTCCTCCGCAGCGCAGCCGACCCGCTCCGCGTAGGCGCCGCGCAGCCCCATCGCGATCTGCAGGCGCCGCCCGAAGTGCGAGCGCGCGCCGCGCCCCTCGGCCAGCTCGCGCTCCAGCTCGGTGCGCGCAGCGGCGACGGCGACCTCCGGCAGCGGGCCGTTGGAGCCGGCGTTCAGGTACGCGACCCGCTCGAGGACCGGGAACTGCGCCCGCAGCGCGGCGAGCCACGGGGTGGACGGGGCCGGTTTCCCCGCGCTCATCCCCGCTCGAGCGCGTGCCCGTCGATCGTCTGCTTCTGCTCGCGCCAGCGCGCGTGCGACTCGTCGATCACGCGGATCGCGTCCTCGCGCGAGAACCAGCCGTCGACCTTGACGACCTTCCCCTCAGGCGTCTTGTAGATCGAGAAGAAGTGCGAGATCTCGTCGCGCAGCGGCAGCGGCAGATCGTCGAGCTCTTCGATCGAGTTCCAGTTCGGGTCCTCGAGCGGGACGCACAGGACCTTGTCGTCGACGCCCTTGTCGTCGCGCATCTTGAACAGCGCGATCGGCTTGACGGGGATCACGCAGCCGGGGAACGTCGGCTCGGAGACGGTGACCATCGCGTCGAGCGGGTCTCCGTCCTCCCCCAGCGTCTGCGGGATGAAGCCGTAGTCGGTCGGATAGACGACGGACGAGAACAGGAAGCGATCGAACTTGATCGCCTGCAGCTGCTCGTCCCACTCGTACTTGTTGCGCGAGCCCTTGGGGATCTCTACGAGGCAGTGCAGGTGGCGATCGGTCATGGTCTCCCACCATACGACAGCAGTTCGCGCGGTGCGGTCCCGCGTACGATTGCGGCAGATGGCACACGCGCACGACCACTCGCACGAGCACGGCCACGGCCATCCGCACGTACGTGCCGAGACCGATGCGCGCGCGCTGACGATCGCGCTCGCGCTGATCCTCGGCTTCATGGGCGCCGAGCTGGTCGCCGGCATCCTCGCCCAGTCGCTCGCGCTGCTGTCCGACGCCGCGCACATGCTCACCGACGCCGCCGCGCTCGCGCTCGCGCTGTTCGCGCTGCGTGTCGCGCAACGCCCGCCGCGGGGCGCGATGACCTACGGCTTCGGGCGCGTCGAGATCCTCAGCGCGCAGGCGAACGGGGTGACGCTCGTGCTGCTCGCGCTGTGGATCGTCTACGAGGCGATCCAGCGGCTCGTCTCGCCGCCGGACGTCGAGGGCGCGATCGTGCTGATCGTGGCGGTCGTGGGGATCGTGGTGAACCTCGCGGCGACGCTCGTGCTGTCCGGCGCGCGTCGCGGCTCGCTCAACGTCGAGGGCAGCTTCCAGCACATCCTCACCGACCTGTTCGCGTTCGTCGCGACGGCGATCGCCGGCGCGATCGTCCTGCTGACCGGCTTCATGCGCGCGGACGCGCTCGCCTCGCTGCTCGTCGCCGCCTCGATGCTGTACGCCGGCACGCGGCTCGTGCTCGCCTCCGGGCGCGTGTTCCTGGAGGCCGCGCCGGAGGGACTGGAGCCCGAGCGGATCGGACGCGCGCTGGCCGCGCACGCCGGCGTCGTCGAGGTGCACGACCTGCACGTGTGGGAGGTCACGTCCGGCTTCCCGGCGCTGTCGGCACACGTCGTCGTCGGCGCCGGGCGCGACTGCCACGAGCTGCGGCGCGCGCTGCAGCAGGAGCTGCGCGAGCGCTTCGGGCTGCGTCACACGACGCTGCAGGTCGACCACGAGGCGGCGCGGCAGCCGCCGCTGCAGATCGAGGTGGTCGCCGCTCAGGCCGCGACGACGGCCTCGCCGAGCGCAAGCCGGCAGCCTGAGAAGTAGTCGCCGGCCGGCGACGCGAGGTAGGCGGCGAGGGCGACGAGCTCGGCGTCCGCCGTGTCGGCGCCAGGCGTGATCGCGACGGTCGTGATGCCGTGGCGCGCCCACTCGATCGACAACGTGCGGGCGAGGTTCTCGGCAGCGGCACGGACGCCTGCGGTGTTCGCGTCTGCGACGTCCGGCGCCGGTGCGATCAACGTGACCTTGCCGCCGTCGACGGCGGGGATGAAGGCCGCGTTCGCGACCGCGCGAACGGTGACCCACGCGAGGTCGAGCGCGGCGCGAAGGGGCTCCGCGACCGCCGGCCGGGCGAATGCCGGCCGCAGGTCGTGCACGAGCACCTGCGTCGCCCGGTCGACCGCCGCGGCCATCGCGTCCTCGTCGAGCGTCGTCGGGAGCGGCGCGATGCGCGCGCCGAGGGCGACGAGGGGCGCGCCGAGGGCGTCCTCTCCGCCACCGCCGAGCGCGACGACGCGGCCGTCGAGCAGGTGGGGCCGAAGCAGCGTGGTCACGTCCATCGTGCACGCAGCCTACGACTAGCCGCGCGTGAGCGGCGACGCTAGAGGCGCGCGCCAGCCGGGGTGGCGGCGCCGCTCCGGCGCGCCGCGCGCACGCGGCGGCGGACCTGCTTCTCGCCGTGCTGTTCGAGGTCGGCGTAGAGCGACCTGATCGCGCCGAGGATCTCGTCGGCGACCGCCTGTTGCTGCTCGCGCGTCGGGTTCTCGACGACCGGGAACGCGAGCGGCTCGCCGTACTGCACGAGCACCTTCGGGAACTGCAGCTTCTTCCAGTTGCGCACGCGCTGGGATCCGTAGATCGCGATCGGCACGACGGGTGTACCCGACTGCAACGCCAGCCGCCCGATGCCTGGGCGCGCCTTGTCGCTCACCTGGCCGCTGCGCGAGCGCCCGCCCTCGCAGTACATGACGATCGCGCCGCCGCGGCCGAGCACCGCGTTGGCAGTGATGAAGGCGTCCTCGTCGTAGTGGCCGCGCCGCACCGGGAAGACGCCGCCGGGCGAGTAGATCCACTCCATCGGCTTCGAGAACAGCTGCGACTTCGCCATGAAGTTCACACGGCGGCGCGTGAAGGCGCCGGTGAAGAAGTGGTCCATGAAGCTGAAGTGGTTCGGCGCGAGGATCACTCTCCCGCCCGCCGGCACGTTGTCGGAGCCGATGCAGCGCATGCGGAAGAAGATCAGCCCGTAAAGGACCGTGATGACGCGCACGAGCTCGTACACCCAGTTGGGCTCGTGCTCGCGCACGCGCGTGTGGAATCTGTCGAAGTACTCGACGGGGCGCGGGTCCTTGTAGACCTGCGCCTTCATGGTGGCGAGCTGCTCGTCGGCCATCGCGCGGAGAGCTTACCCGCGCTGCCGGAATCTGCGCCGGTCCCGGCCCTGCGCAGATTCGTCGCAAACAACCGCGCGAGCAACTGGGTATTGCCGGCTATAATCTCTTGTATGAAAGTCATGGTTTCGATTCCCGACGATCTGCTCGCACGTATCGACGCCGGCGCCGCCGAGCGCGGCGAGTCGCGCAGCGCATTTCTGCAGGAGGCGGCGCGGATGCGATTGGGCGAGCCACGCCCCGAGGTCCTTGAGGCGATCGAGTGGGTCGAGCGCAACCAGATCCGGGGCGAGGGGCTGACCGCCGCCGAGGCCGTTCGGCAGGACCGCGACAGAGACCTCATCGGCCGGTGAAGCTGCTGCTCGACAGCTCCGTCTGGCTCGCGTGGCTGAGAGCCGAGGACGAGCCCAACCACGAAGCCGCCAAGGCGCTCGTCGTCCGCTCGTACACGCGTGACGTCGAGCTTCGCTTGCTCGATCTCACGCTGTACGAGATTGGCAACGTTGTCGTCCGCGGCTGGAAGGACCGGAGTGTCGTCGCAGATGGGTTCGTCACATGGGTGACGACGGTCGCGGAGGTGCCGCCGCTCGTGCCGACCTCGGCCGAGCGGCGCAGTGCACACCTGCTTGCCGAGGAGCACGGCCTCAGCGTGTACGACGCGACCTATGCGGCCGTCGCCCGGGAGCGGCGGCTGACGCTCGTAAGCGGCGACACGGACCTGCTCGGCCCCGGGCTGGCAATGGCGCCAAGCGAGGTCTAGTGTCCTGAGTCTTTAGTTCGCTGGTGGTTTTGGTAGTCTTTGTGGATGAGTTCGCGAGGACCGAGGCCGGTGGCGATTTCGCTCTCTGAGGCGGAGCGGGAGCAGTTGGAGCGTTGGGCGCGGCGGCCGAAGAGTGCGCAGGCGTTGGCGCTGCGTAGCCGGATCGTGCTGGCGTGCGCGGAGGGCGAGAACAACACGCGGCTGGCGCGGCGCCTGGGCGTGAGTGTGCCGACGGTGCGCAAGTGGCGCGGCCGGTTCGCCGAGCGTGGCCTGGACGGTCTCTCGGACGAGCCGCGACCGGGTCCGCCCCGGCGGGTCTCTGATGAGCAGGTCGAGGCATTGATCGTCAAGACATTGGAGAGCACGCCGCCTGATGCGACGCACTGGTCGACGCGGTCGATGGCCCGTCAGATCGGGGTCTCGCAGTCGACGGTCGCGCGGATCTGGCGTGCGTTCGGCCTCAAGCCGCACCGCGTCGAGACGTGGAAGCTCTCGAAGGACCCGTTGTTCGTCGAGAAGGTCCGTGATGTCGTCGGGCTCTATCTCGACCCGCCTGAGCGAGCGCTGGTGCTGTGCGTGGACGAGAAGTCCCAGATCCAGGCGTTGGACCGCACCGCCCCGATCCTGCCGCTGCTGCCCGGGGTTCCGCAGCGCGCCACGCACGACTACCGCCGCTATGGGACGAGCAGCCTCTACGCCGCGCTGGACATCGCCAGCGGCAAGGTGATCGGCTCGTTGCATGCACGCCATCGCGCGATCGAGTTCAAGCAGTTCCTGACCAAGCTCGATCGCGAGGTCCCACCAGATCTCGAGGTCCATCTGGTCCTCGACAACTCCTCCACGCACAAGACCCCGGCGATCAAGCGCTGGTTGCTCGCGCACCCGCGGTTCGTGCTGCATTTCACCCCGACCAGCAGCTCGTGGCTGAACCTCGTCGAGCGCTGGTTCGCCGAGCTCACCACGAAGAAGCTCCAGCGCTCGACCCATCGCAACGTCCGTCAGCTCAACGCCGACATCCGCGCCTGGATCGAGCACTGGAACCAACACCCGAGACCGTTCGCCTGGACCAAGACCACCGAGGAGATCCTCGACACCATCACCAACTACTGCAAACGAATCAACGACTCAGGACACTAGATGGTTGATTCCACGAGATTCGTGGATGCGAGGGGTGCGATGGGCGGATGCTGGGGGACGCGCGGTGTCGAAGCCAATGCTGGTGGCATTGGCGAGACGCCGCGTGGCGCCCAGCGCCGCCCAGCGTGACCCTCGCGCCGCGAGATAGTGGAATCAACCATCTAGCGGCGGCGCCCGTCGCGCGGCGTGCGCCGCGCCCACCAGACCGCGACGAAGTCGAGCAGCTGGCGACCGCGGTGCACGAAGCCGCGCAGCGTCCTGCCGGTGGCGCGGTGGGCCAGCGGCAGCTCGACCTCGCTGACGCGGAAGCCGGCGCGGACGGCGTCGATCGTCATGCCGATCTCCATCCCGAAGCGCGGGGCGAACGGCACGACCGCCGGCAGCAGCTCCGCGCGGAGGGCGCGCTGGCCGGAGATCGGCGCGCCGGCCTCGTAGCCGCAGCGTGCGCGGATCGCCCAGCGGGCGAAGCCGAGCGCCCAGCCGAAGCCACCCCCGGCCCGTCGCGCGAACGCCGCGACGGCGAGATCGGCGCTTCCTGACCGCACCACGTCCACGAGCAGCTTGAGCGCGTCGGCGCTGGCGGCGAGATCGCCGTCGCACAGCAGCACGACCGGGCGGGGCTCCAGCCCGTCGGCGAGCGGCAGCAGGCGCTGCGCGGCGAGCGTGGCGACGCCCCCCTTCCCCACGTTTCGCGCCGAGCGCACGACCTCGGCGCCGTGCGCGGCGGCGACGTCCGCCGAGCCGTCGGTCGAGCCGTCGTCGGCGACGAGGATGCGCGCGCCCGGGAAGGCAGCGGCGAGCGCCTCGAGCGTGGCCGGGAGGCGGTCCGCCTCGTTGAAGGCGGTGACGATGACGGCAGTGTCGGGGGCCATCGGCAGCGGCGGCTATTGTGGCGATCCGCGGGCCCGTCTGCGGCGCCCTCTGCGATTTCGAGCGAACCTTGGAGGTCGGAGCGTGCCTGACGTCGAGGCCCACATCACGGGGACGGTCTGGAGAGTCGAGGTCGAGATCGGCGACTCGGTCGACGAGGGCGACACGATCGTGATCCTCGAGTCGATGAAGATGGAGATGCCCGTCGAGGCGGAGGATCCCGGGGTCGTGAAGGAGATCCGCTGCGAGGAGGGGCAGGCCGTCTCCGAGGGCGACACGCTCGTCGTGCTCGAGTAGGCCTTCGCCAACCCATGCCCGGCGTCGTCCACGTCGAGGAGCCGGCGCCCGGCGTCGGGCTGCTGACGCTCTCCAACCCCGACAAGCGCAACGCGCTCGACCGCACGCTGTGCGAGTCGTTGCGCTTCACGCTCGAGCGGCTCGACGCGCGCTGCGTCGTGCTGACCGGCGAAGGCCGCGCGTTCTGCGCCGGCTACGACATCGAGGAGCTGCTCGGCGCAGGCTACGACGACGGAGAGGAGTCGCACCACCCGTTCCCGAGCGCGCTGGCGGCGATCGAGTCCTACCCGTATCCGGTCGTGGCGGCGCTCAACGGCGCGGCGATCGGCGGCGGGCTCGAGCTGGCGATCGCCTGCGACCTGCGGATCGCCGCCGACACGGCGCAGCTCGGCATGCCGCCCGCGAAGCTCGGCGTCGTCTATTCGACCGCGGGCCTGAACCGCTTCCTCACGACGATCGGCGCCGCGCGCACGCGCGAGCTGTTCCTCACCGGCAAGCGGATCGACGCGGAGACGGCGGCGCGCTGGAGCCTCGTGAACGACGTCGTCGAGGCGGAGGCGCTGTCGGACGCGGCGCTGGAGCTGGCACGGGAGATCGCCGGCAACGCACCGCTGTCGCTGCGCGGCAACAAGGCGGGGATCCGCGAGCTGGTCGCCGCCGCCGGGGCGCTCGACCCGGCGATCGCCGACGCGCTCGAGGCTGAGCGCCGGAGGGCGTTCGCGTCGGAGGACCTACGCGAGGGGCTCCGAGCGTTCGGCGAGAAGCGCCCACCCGAGTGGCGGGGCTGCTGAGCGGCAGCCGCGCATCGCGGATAGGTGGTGTGTCACGCTTCTGGCGCCCGCACGCCAGGCCGGAGCCGTCCGGCGGCGGCCCTATCGTGACCCGATCCAGCCTCGGAGGTTCTCGCCGCCATGCCGCCGTTGATCACCCGTGAGGAAGCGCTGCGCCTCGGCGAGCTGGAGGACCACGCCGCGATCGAGGCGCTGATCGAGCGCGCGTGGAAGGCCCGCGTCGAGCACTTCCAGGACTCGACCGACATGTGCTCGCTCGTGAACGCGAAGTCGGGCGGCTGTGCCGAGGACTGCGGCTTCTGCGCCCAGTCGCGCTACGCCGAGGCGGACACGCCGCTGCACGCGATGATGGAGCCCGAGCAGATCCTCGAGCACGCGAAGGCGGCCGAGGCGGCCGGCGCCCACCGCTTCTGCATGGTCACGCAGGGCCAGGGGCTCTCCAGGCGCGACTTCGAGAAGGTGCTGGCGGGCGTGAGACTCGTCGCCGAGCACACGAACCTGAAGCGCTGCGCCTCGATCGGCCACATGTCTCCCACGCGCGCACAGGCGCTCAAGGAGGCCGGCGTCCAGCGCGTGCACCACAACGTCGAGACAGCCGAGTCCTACTACCCCGAGGTCTCGACGACGGTCCGCTACGAGGGCCGGCTGCGCACGATCGACGCGGTCAAGCAGGCCGGCCTGGAGACGTGCGTCGGCGGGATCCTGAACCTCGGCGAGTCGCGCGAGCAGCGCGTCGAGATGGCCTTCCAGCTCGCCGAGATCGACCCGACGAGCGTGCCGATCAACCTGCTCAACCCGCGCCCCGGCACGAAGTTCGGCGACCGCGACTACATGGACCCGTGGGAGGCGGTCAAGTGGATCGCGATCTTCCGCCTCATCCTTCCCGACGCGCTCTTCCGCCTCTGCGGCGGCCGCGTCGAGAACATCGGCGACCTGCAGCGGCTCGCCGTCAAGGCCGGCATCAACGGTGTGATGATGGGCAACTTCCTCACGACCCTCGGCAACACGCCCGAGCAGGACCGCGCGATGTTCGAGGAGCTGGGCTTGAACGTCGCGCCGCAGCCTGACAACGGCGCGAATCCGCGCCCGGACAACCGCTCCGGCTGGCTGGAGGGAGAGACGCCCGACGTCGTCGAGAGGCACCTCGACAGCGCTGCGCCGACCGCCGGCATCGAGGTCAGCTTGTGGGATCCCGCGTCGCAGCTGCGCTTCGAGAGCAAGCGTGTGATCCCACCACGTCCCGACGGGGCGGCGAACACCGGGATGGGCCGGCCGACACGGGAGGCAGCGGCGCGGCGATGATCGAGATCGAGGCACGACTGGTCGAGCTGGAGCAGCTGGGACTCGCGCGCCGCACTCGTCTCGTCAGCGGTCCCCAGGGACCACGCGTCGTGCTCGACGGCAAGCCGGTGCTGCTGCTGTGCTCGAACAACTACCTCGGCCTCGCCGACCATCCCGCCGTCCGCGAGGCGGCCGCCGAGGCGGCGATGCGCTGGGGCGTCGGCGCCGGCGCATCGCGGCTCGTGTCGGGCACGATGACGATCCATCGCCGGCTCGAGGAACGGCTCGCGTCGTTCGAGCGCCGCCAGGCGGCGCTGCTGTTCGGCTCCGGCTACCTTGCGAACGGCGGCGTGATCTCGGCGCTCGCGCGCCGCGGCGAGGTCGTCTTCTCCGACGAGCTCAACCACGCCTCGATCGTGGACGGCTGCCGGCTCTCGCGCGCCGACGTGTTCGTCTACGACCACGGCGACATAGAGCATCTCGAATGGGGGCTGCGCGAGGCCGGCTCGCGCGCCGCGCTGATCGTGACCGACGGCGTCTTCTCGATGGACGGCGACGTGGCGCCGCTCGTGGACCTCGCCGAGCTCGCCGGTCGCTACGACGTGCGGCTGGTGGTGGACGAAGCGCACGGCACCGGCACGCTGGGCCCGGGCGGCCGCGGGGCGGTCGCCGCGGCCGGCGTCGAGGACGGCGTCGACGTGATCGTCGGCACGCTCGGCAAGGCGCTCGGCTCCTACGGCGCCTACGCCGCCTGCGACCAGGCGATGGCGAGATACCTGACGAACGCGGCACGCTCGTTCGTCTTCTCGACCGCGCCCCCACCGCCGGCGATCGCGGGCGCGCTGGCAGCGCTCACGCTGCTGGAGGAGGAGCCGCGACGCGTCGAGAAGCTCGCCTGCAACGTGCGCGTGCTGCGCGAGGCGCTGGCCGAGGAGGGCTTCGCGTTGGGCGAGGAGGACCGCACGCCGATCGTCCCGCTTGTGCTGGGCGAGGCGAAGGCGACGATGCGCGCGTGCGAGCTGGCGCTGGAGCGCGGCGTGTTCGCGCAGGGGATCCGCCCGCCGACGGTGCCGGTCGGGAGCTCGCGGCTGCGCCTCGCCGTGATGGCGACGCACGGCAAGTCCGAGTTGCGCGACGCCGCGCGAACGCTCGCGCAGGCGGTGCGCGGCGCGGGCGTGCGACCAGAGGATCTGCGGCCGCCGGTGACGAGCCCACCGGCGTCGGCGCCGCTCGCGGCAGAGCCGTCCGCGCGCTGGGACGAGGACTCCGCCGCACCGCCGCCGCCGCGTGCCCGCCTGTTCGACGGCGAGGCGCGCGACGGCGACCTCGAGCGCGCGGCCTAGCCGCGTGCCACGCGGGCTCTTCGTCACCGGCACGGGCACCGACGTCGGCAAGACCGTCGTCGCGGCCGCGATCTGCGCCGCCCTGCGCTCGCGCGGCGAGCGGGTGGCGGCGTTCAAGCCGGTCGTGAGCGGGACGGAGGAGCGGTCGGATCCGGACTGGCCGCCTGACCACGAGCTGCTGGCGGCGGCGAGCGGCGAGCAGCCGGCGGATGTCGCGCCAGCGGTCTTCGCGGCGCCGCTCTCCCCGCACCTGGCGGCAGAGCTGGCCGGCGAGCCGCTCGACCCGGCGCTGCTGCGCGGCGCGTTCGACGCCCGCGCCGCCGAGGCCGAGGCGGTCGTCGTCGAGGGCGTCGGCGGCCTGCTCGTGCCGCTCACGCGCGACTACCTCGTGCGCGACCTCGCCGTCGACCTCGGGCTGCCGCTCGTCGTCGCCGCCTCCCCCGGCCTCGGCACGATCAACCACACGTTGCTCACGCTCGCAGCGGCGCGCGCCGTCGGCCTGCACGTCGCCGGAGTCGTCATGACACCCTGGCCCGAACAGCCAAGCACGATGGAGGACGACAACCGCGCGACGATCACGCAGCTCGGCGACGTCGAGGTCGCGACGCTGCCCCGACTCCCCCGTGCCGACCCGACGCTGTTGGCGCAGGCGGGGGCAGCGCTCCCGCTCGATCGCTGGGTCTAGCGCTCGCCGCTCGCGGCGACTTCGACAATCGACGCGTCGATCAGCCACTCGACCGGGGCGCGGTCGTCGGTGAAGACGCGGCCGCCGTCGAGACCGGGCGCGAGCCGTGCGGCCGCCTCGGCGGCGACGGGTCGCAGGTCGTCGGGCAGTTGCGGCACCGCCTGCCACAGGCGCTCCGCCGCAGCGGGCGCGTCGGTCGCCAGCAGGACGGTGTTCGTGTCCTCGCTCGGGTCGCGTAGCACGCGCGCGAAGACATCGCGCATCGTCGCCGTGAGCGCCTGCTCGAGGTCGTCGGAGCGCTCCGGGTGCCCGACGTTCACGAGCACGACGCCGCCCGGTGTCAACCGCTCGCGCACGAGCGCGAAGAACTCGCGCGTCGCGAGGTGGAAGGGCACGTACGGTTGGCGGTAGGCGTCGACGAACACGGCGTCCCATCGACGCTCGCTCGCGCGCAGGAACGCGCGCCCGTCCGCGGTGTGCAGGTGCAGCTGCGGCCCACGAAGATCGAACAGCTCGCGCCCCACCTCGCTCAGCTCCCCGTCGATCTCGACGCCGTCCACGCGCGCCGCCGGGAAGTAGCGCGCATAGGCGCGCGCGGTCGTGCCGGCGGCGTTGCCGACGATCGCGACCGAACGCGGTGGCTGCTTGCGCGCGGCGAGCGGCAGCACGAGGAACTCGTCCCAGTAGTCGCCCGTGAGCCATCTATCGGGCGCGTACACCGAGTGGACCGCCTGACCCTCGTTCAGCTCCAGCCGCCGCTCGCCGTCGGACGCCTCCACCACGCGCGCGTACTGGTAGGGCGTCTCCCGCTCCCAGATCACGCGCCCGTCGCCGGTCGCCTTCACGGTCCCGACCGGCACCGCGATCAGCGCCGCGACGGCCACCGGCGCGGGCGCCCAGCGGCGCTGCATCGACGCGACCGCCACGAGCGCGAGCGCCAGCGCGAACGCGAGGAACGTGCGGCGCGTGCCGAGGAACGGGATCAGCAGGAGCGCCGACAGGAACACGCCGGTGAGCGAGCCGAGCGTCGAGACCGCGTACAGCCGGCCGGCGACCGAGCCCGCCTCCTCCACGCGCACGACCGCCAGCCGGATCGCGTACGGCGCGACCGTGCCGAGCAGCAGCATCGGCAGCGCGATCAGCACGAGCACCGCGACGAGCGAGCCGACGAACGCGCCGGCGGAGAGCGAGTCGAACGCGTCGACCGACGTGCGCAGGAACGGCCCGGCGACGAACGGGACGAGCGCGAACAGGCCGGCGGCGGCAAGCACGATCGCCGACAGCCGCGCGACCGACGGTCGCCGGTCGGCCAGCCTGCCGCCCAGCCAGTAACCGGCCGACAGCGCGAGCAGCACGGTCGCAATCGTGTTCGCCCAGATCAGCGTCGAATCGCCGAACCAGGGCGCGAGCAGGCGCGCCGCCGCGATCTCGCCGCCGA
This sequence comes from uncultured Actinomycetes bacterium, assembly GCA_963770165.1. Taxonomy (GTDB): domain Bacteria; phylum Actinomycetota; class Thermoleophilia; order Solirubrobacterales; family Solirubrobacteraceae; genus Conexibacter. Next base: position 129,143 of record CAVYOK010000008.1, on the reverse strand, counting down.
GCGACGACGCGCCGACGACGAACACGAGCAGCAGAAGACGGCGGCGGGGCATTCCGTGGAGAGGTTAGGAGGGTTCGGCGGGGAGGGCCTCCTGCTGCCGCATGAGGAAGCGATTGAAGAGCGGAACTGCGAAGGAGTACCGGCCCCAGCGGTTCTTGTAGATGAGCCCCATTGCGCTCAGGGTCGACAGCATCTGGTTGACGTGGCTGTTCGTGAACGGCTTCGGCAGCAGTCGCCTCGACTCGGTGACGATTTCCTGCACCGTGAACTCGCCGTCTGCGTTCGAGACGTTGGCGATCGTCCAGAGCAGGTCCCGTTGGCGGTCCGTGGCGCGAGCCCATCGGCCGGCGAAGAAATCGGTGTCCAGCTTTCGCGTGATCGCGTCGAGCGGCACCGGCATCGTCTGGCCGTGGGTTCTCATCGATTGGATGAAGGCGTCATAGACCTCGCGGCAGATGAACTGGATGAAGTAGGGATAGCCGCCCGACTCCACTGAGATCGTCTCGACCGAGCTGTCGTTGAAGACGACCGGGCAGTTCGCGTGCTGGATCGGCTTCAAGATCGCCTCGCGACTAGCCTCGGGGTCGAGCTTGTCGAGCACGATCACGCGGAACATCCGCTCCGCGAACGTACGGGCCTCCACGAGCTTGGGGAACAGCGTTGGGAGACCCGTCAACGCGAGCATGAACGGGATGTCTCTCTTCTGGATGGACTGGAACACGTCGAGCAGGACGGAGAGCGGAAACTGGCCTTCTGCCGGCGCGTCCGCGAGGTTCTGCGCCTCGTCGTAGGCGAAGATGACGCCTCGTACGCCCGCTTGCCTGCACGCCTCAGCTACCGCCTCGAGGACTGCCTTCAACTTGTCGGCTACCAGGCCCGGCGTGGTGCCGTAGATCTGCGAGAGGGTCGAAAAGTCGAGCATCATCTGCTCTTTGGCATCGGCGAAGCCAGCGCGCTGCCGATGACCGAGAGCCATCGAAGAGCTGACAACCGAGAGATCGGTGAGCAGACGAACGGCCAGCGCCTGCTCGCTGACGCTCGCGGACTCGGACAGATCAGTGCCTACCCAGTGCCACCCCTTGCTGATGGCGAGTGGCTTGAGCGTGTCGAGCAGAACGGTCTTCCCAACCCCGCGCAGGCCGGTCAGGATCGGGTTCTCGAGGATTGTCCTCTGCTCGAGAAGACGCTTAAACTCCTGGCGCTCGACCTCCCGGCCGGCCAAGTGCGGCGGCATATGGCCCGCCCCTGGGCGGAACGGATTCTCGAAAGTGACCGGGCCCTCGGACATCGGGACCTCCTAGCTCGTCAGTCGGAGGGCTTATATTAGCCGATCGGCTATTTTTAGCCTGGCAACTAATATTAGGTGTTCCCCATACCCTCCCTTCATTCCTGCCGGTCAGGCGAGCGCGCGCTCGACGAACGGGTCGAGCAGCTGCGTGATCGCGGCGGCGGTCTCCGGCGGCGAGCCGGCCGGCACTGTCACGTAGCTGATCGCGAGCCGCACGAGCGCCTCGGCGAGCAGACGCGTGTCCGCCTCCGATGCCTGCGGCCAGCCCTCGTGGATGACTGCCGCGAGCCGCAGCGTCGCCCACTGCACGACCGGCGTCGACTGCGTCGTCACAAGCGGCAGCATCCCGCCGGTGCCGTCGTCGCTCAGCAGGATCCGCACGAGCGCGTCCTCGCCCGCAGCCGTCAGGAACGCCTCGAACGCGCCGGCGATCGCTGCGTGCGGATCGTCGAAGTGGGCACGCACGACCTGCTCGACCGCGTCGAGGAAGCGCTCGCCCTCGCGGATCACGAACGCGGCCGAGAACTCGTCGCGCGTGCCGAACTCCTTGTAGAGCGTCTGGCGGGAGACGCCGGCCGCGCTCGCGATGTCGGCCATCGTGACCTCGGCCCACGGCCGCTGCTGTACCTGGTCGCGCGCGGCGTCGAACAGCGTGTCGCGCAGCAGCTGGCGCGCGGCGACGGCGTACGGGGGGCGCGCGCGGGTCGGGGGCATCGCCCCCATGGTGGCAGCCGGGGCCGGCGGCATGCTCAGATGGCCGATCCCACGAGATCGGAGGGGTCGGTCATCACTCCTCGACCGGCTCGAAGTCGACCTTGTCGCGCACGCCGCAGTCGGGGCAAACCCAGTCGTCAGGAACCTCGGACCACGGCGTGCCGGGCGGGAAGCCCTCGCGCGCGTGGCCACGCTCCTCGTCGTAGACGTACCCGCAGCCGGGGCAGGCGAAGGCGGCCATCAGGCGGCGGCGGCCGGGTGGACGGGCGGAGCGGGGGGCGTGGGCGGCGAGCCGTACCGCTTCAACACGCGCTTGCGGGCCCGCGGCTGGATGTTCGCGCGCTCGACGTCGCCGTCGTAGTGCTCGAGCAGCCGGTGGTCCATGACCAAGCGCCACACCGGCGGCACGAGCGCGAGCACGATCATGCCGGCGTAGCCCGTCGGCAGCTGCGGCGCGTCGTCCATGTGGCGCAGCGCCTGGTAGCGGCGCGTCGGGTTCGCGTGGTGGTCGCTGTGGCGCTGCAGGTGGTAGAGCAGGACGTTCGAGGCGACGTTGTTCGAGTTCCACGAGTGCTCGGGCCGCGTGCGCTCGTAGCGGCCGTCCTCGCGTCTGGACCGCAGCAGGCCGTAGTGCTCGAGGTAGTTGACGACCTCCAGCAGCGAGGCGCCGACGACCGACTGGATCACCAGGTACGGCAGCACGACCCAGCCGAACACGGCGATCAACACCGCGTACAGCACGAGCGTCATCGCCCAAGCGTTGAGGATGTCGTTCTTGATCGTCCAGGGCCCGCTGCCGGTGCGGCGCAGGCGCTCGACCTCCAGATGCCACGACGAGGTCAGGCTGCCCCACGCAGTCCGCGGCAGGAACGCCCAGAAGCTCTCGCCGAGGCGCGCGCTCGCCGGGTCCTCCGGCGTCGCGACGCGCACGTGGTGACCGCGATTGTGCTCGATGAAGAAGTGCCCGTAGCCGCTCTGCGCCAGCGCGACCTTCGACAGCCAGCGCTCGAGCGATGCGCGCTTGTGGCCGAGCTCGTGCGCCGTGTTGATCGCGATGCCGGAGACCATCGCCATCGTGAACGCGAGCCCGATCTTGTCGACGGTCGTGAGATCGCCGTGTGCCCACAGCCAGCAGGCGAACACGAGGCCGGCGTACTGGACCGGGATGAACAGGTAGGTGCACCAGCGGTAGTAGCGGTCCTGCTCCAGCCACTTGATGATGCTGTCGGGCGGGTTCTCCGCGTCCATCCCGACGATCGCGTCGAGCAGCGAGAAGATCCCGAACACGAGGATCGGGCCGAACCACCAGAACACGCCAAGGCCCGTCAGCTCGACGTATCCCCACGCGATGAACGGAAGCAGCGGGACGACGAGCCCGAGCAGCCAGGCGTAGCGCTTGCCGTCGCGCCATGTGGCGGGCTTCAGCTCCTCCTCGACAGCGATCGTGCTCATGTCTCCTCCGGCGTCGTGTGAAGCAGTTGCGTCTCGTAGATTTACACGAAATGTCATTCGTGTCAACCAGCGCGTGTGAGAGCATCGACGCGCGATGGGACGGGGGACCCAGACGCGGGACGCGCGCGCCCGCTTGCACCTGCCGACAGCGCTCGCGGAGCATCCGACGCTGAGCGCCGCGCTGCTGCTCGCGCTGCTCGTGCTCGTGTACCTGTGGCCGGTGCTGCTCGGCGGGAAGGTCTTCTCCCCCGACGCGGTCCTCTACAAGCTGGCGCCATGGCAGCCATACCAACCAGACGACGTCCTGAGCTACGAAAACTACCTGCAGGCCGACGTGCCGCTGGTCGCGCACCCATGGCACGAGCTGACGCGCCAGCTGCTGCACGCGGGCACCTTCCCAGCCTGGAATCCGCACGTGCTGACCGGCATCCCGTTCATCTCCAGCCCGCAGACCGGCCTCTTCTCGCCGTTCAGCCTGCCGCTCTGGATCCTGCCCTACACCTATGCGTTCGGCGTCACCGCCGCGCTCAAGCTGTGGGCCGCGGCGTTCGGCGCGTACCTGCTCGGGCGCGAGCTGCGGCTCGGCTTCCTGCCGAGCCTGCTGGCCGGCGTCGCGTTCGCGTTCTGCTCGATGAACGTGATGTGGCTGTCGTTCGAAATGGTCCCGGCCGTGGTCGTGATGCTGCCGTGGATGCTGTGGCTCGTCGAGCGGCTCGCGCGCGGCGGCGGGATCCCCAGCGCGATCGGCCTCGCGATCGTCACGGCGGTTGCGCTCGGCGGCGGTCATCCCGGCGAGCAGGTGCACGTGCTGCTGGCGGCCGGCTGCTACGCGCTGCTGCGCGTCGCGCTCGCGCGCGAACGCGCGCCGCCCGAGCGCGCGAGGACGCTCGCGTTGACGTTCGGCGGGCTGGTCATCGGGATCGGCCTGATGGCCGTGCTGATGGTGCCGGAGATCCTCTCGAGCCACGGGACGGTCGGCACGCTGGCGCGCAGGAACAGCGGCGGCCCGAACAGCCTCCCGGGGCTCGACCGCATGCCGTTCGGAGCGATTCGCACCCCGCTGTTCCCCGACTGGTGGGGCCGCCCGAGCGGCTTCGAGACGGCCACCTCGCCGCTCCACTCGATGAACGTCAACTACCAGGAGCGAACGTTCTACGCCGGCGCGGTCGCGCTCGTGCTCGCGGCTGTCGGCCTCACGAATCGCAGCGCGCTGCGCCGCCAGGCGCCGTTCCTGATCCTCGGCGGCCTCGGGCTCGCGATCGCGCTGCATGAGCCGGTCCTGTGGTGGCTGGTCACACATCTGCCGGTGCTCGAGCTGGTCGAGAACCAGCGCCTGCACTTCGTCTTCGAGCTGGCGGTTGCGGTGCTGGCGGCGTTCGGCCTGCAGGCGGTGATCGAACGCCCGCGGGAGCGCGGGCGTCAGCTCGCGGTCGCGCTCGGCGCGCTCGCCGTCGGGCTGATCGCGGCGTCGCTCACGCACCTCAGCCCCGGCGACGTGGGGCGCACGGTCGAGCACTTCCTCACCGGCAGAGACTTCCAGCGCCGGGGAGTGATCGAGCTGACGTCGGTCGTCTGGTTCCTGCTGTTCGCGCTCGGCGTGACGGTCGCGCTGCTGGTCGCGCGGCGCCGCCCCGCGCTCGCGACGGGCGTCGCCGCGGCGTTGGTGCTGCTCGCCGCGCTCGACATGCTGCACTTCGCGAACCGCTACAACCCGATGGGACCGGGCGAGCGCGTGACGCCGCCCCGCACGCCCGCGATCGCCTACCTCCAACAGCACCGGGATGGGCGCCTCGTCGGGGTCGGGCTGACGCTGCCGCCGGACCAGGCGAGCCGCTTCGGCCTCGCGGACGTGCGTGGCTACGACCCGCCCTACCCGACCACGCGCTTCCTCGGCCTGTGGCGCATGGCGTCGCCGACTCAGGTCGCGTGGATGCCGACGACGATCGCCGAGATCACGCCGGCGGCGGTCCAGGTCACGGGCGCGCTCGGCGCGCGCTACATCGTCGCGGATCCCGGCACGAGACTGGCAGCCGGAGCGGACTCGGCGCTGCGCGCGCTCGAGCGCGTCTACGCCGAGAGGGACGCGACGATCTTCCGCAACCCACGCGCCGCGCCGCGCGCGTTCGTGCCCGCGCAGGTGGAGGTCGTACCCGATGCCGCGACGGCGCACGCGACGCTCGCGGACAGCACGTTCGACGCGAGCCGGACGATCGTCGTCGCGCAGGATCAGCCCGGCGCCGATGCGCTCGCCGCCGCCGGGACTCGCGGCACCGTGACGATCGTCGACGAGCGCAACGCCAGCGTGACGCTGCGCGCGACGCTCGAGCGCGCGGGCGTCGTCGTGCTCGCCGACCAGTTGCTCGACGGCTGGAGCGTGCGCGTCGACGGCAGGCCGGCGACGCCGCTGCGCGTCAACGCGGTGCTACGCGGCGTCGCGGTCGGCGCGGGCAGCCACACGATCGAGTGGAGCTACCGCGTGCCGGGGCTGCGCGCCGGCGTGGCGATCAGCGGCGCGGCGGCGGCGCTGCTGCTGGTCGTGGCCCTGCTGCCACGTGTGCGGCGGCTGCGCGCGGAGCGCTGAGCAGCGCTACTCGTCGCCGTCGCCGTCGTCGCCGTCGTCGTCGTCGTCGGGTCCGGGATCGTCCTCAGCCCAGTCGAGCAGCTCGACGTCGATCGCGACGCCATCCTCGTCGAGCGTGACGACGACCTCGTCGCCGACCGCGACCGCGTCGAGCAGGCTCGGGTCGTCGACCGGGTAGCTCGCCTCGTCGGAGCCGTCGCCGGGCGCGATCGTGAGCGACGAGCCGTCGTCGGCGAGCGCGGTCACGGTCCCGTAGACCTCTTCGAGCCCGGCGTCGCCGCCGTCCTCCTCGTCGTAGCCGCCCTGCTCGTCGTCGTTGGCGGCAGCGGGAGGGGCGGACAGGACTTTGATCGCGAGCACCCCGCCGCGCCGCCCGGCCGCGATCGTGATCAGCAGCGTCTCGCCCGGCGTGCGAGCCCGCGAGAGCTTGAACGTCGAGCCGTCGCCGAGGCGCACGACCGCGCCGCGACGGGAGCTGCGCACGACGCGGCCGATGAAGGAGATGCGGCGCTGGCGGCCGGTCACCATGACGGCACGCTTGTGGACGCGCACGACGTCGCCCCGCCGCAGGCCGCGCGTCGAGCTGACGCGCACCGCACTGACGCGATGCGCCTTGTCGACGAGGCGGACGACGTGGCCGCCCGCCGAAAGCACGACGCCCCGGCCGCTGGCGGGAGCCCCCGCGAGCGCAGTGGGCGCACTCAGCGCGCCAGCCGCGGCGGCACACGCGAGCGCGGCGAGCAGTCGACGCGAGATTGGCATGCCCGCGCTATCGGCGGACTGGCACCGTGACTTGTGCGGCGGCGCCGGGCGCTGGACGCGAGGGGGCTACTCGTCGTGCGGGACGAAGTCGCGCTTGCGCGCGCCGCAGACCGGACAGAACCAGGTCTCGGGGATGTCCTCGAACGCCGTTCCGGGCGGGATGCCGCCGTCGGGATCGCCGTCCGCGGGGTCGTAGATAAACCCGCAGGACTCACAGATCCACTTCTGCGTCGTTTGCGTCGTCGCGCTCATGGCCTGAACCGTACCGCGCCTGTGGACGCAACCGCTGAGCTAGGGTGGAACGCCGATGGAGGCCGCGCAGCCCGGACCCGGCGAGGAGCTCAACACCGGCGCGATCACGACGCCGCGACTGGCGGCGAGCGTGATCGTCCTGCGCGGCGGCAGCGAGGCGCTCGAGGTGCTGCTCGTGCAGCGCAACCCGGCATCGCGCTTCATGGGCGGCGCGTGGGTCTTCCCCGGCGGCGCGGTCGACGCGGCCGACGGCGAGGGAGAGACGGCGCTGCGCGCCGCCGGCGTGCGCGAGGTCGCCGAGGAGGCCGGCATCGCGATCGACGACCCGGCTTCGCTCGTGCCGTACTCGCGCTGGATCACGCCGAAGGTCGTGAAGATCCGCTTCGACACGTGGTTCTTCCTCTCGCCCGTCGCGCACGACACGGAGCCCCGCATCGACGGTGGCGAGTGCGTCGACTGGCGCTGGAGCACGCCGCAGGCGGCGCTCGACGCGTACGCGGCCGGCGAGCTGCAGCTCGTGTTCCCGACGATCAAGCACCTGGAGCAGCTGGCCGGCTTCCCGCACGCCGGCGCGCTGCTCGCGCACGCGCGCGGCCGGCGGGTCGAGCCGGTCGAGCCACGCGTCGTGGTGGAGGGAGAGGTCGCGCGCGTGCTGCTGCCGGGCGATCCGGGCTACGAGGCGGTCGAGGCCGAGGCGTGAGCCTCACCGTCGCGGTCACCGGCCCGACTGGGGACATCGGCCGCGCGTTCGTGCGCGCGCTCGAGCGCAGCAGAGACGTCACCGCGGTCCGGGCGATGGCGCGGCGCGCGCTCGACCCTGCCGCCGAGGGCTGGCGCAAGACGACCTACCTGCAGGGCGACGTGCTCGACCGCGACGCGGTGGACGAGCTGGTCGCCGGAGCCGACGCGGTCGTCCACCTCGCGTTCGCGATCATGGGCGCAGGGGGCGACGAGGGGCAGCGCGTGAACCTCGAGGGCTCGCGCAACGTGTTTGCCGCGACCGTGAGGGCGGGCGTGCCGCGGCTCGTCTACACCTCCTCGGTGGCGGCCTACGGCTTCCACTCGGACAATCCGACGCCGCTGACCGAGGACGTGCCGCCGCGCGGCACGAGCGCACACGCCTACTCGACCGGGAAGGCCGAGGTGGAGAAGCTGCTCGGCGACGTCACGCGCGGCAGCGCCACTGCCGTCTACGTGTTCCGCCCCTGCATCGTCGCCGGCCCGGACGCGCTGATGATGATCGAGTCGATCCCGTACGTGCAGCTGAGCGAGCGGATGCCTGAGACGGTGCGCTGGCTGCTCGACACGGCGGCGCCCGTGCTGAAGCCGGTGATCCCCGACAACGGCGTGCGCTTCCAGCTCGTCCACCACGACGATGTCGCGAATGCACTGCGCGCGGCGGCGCTCGGCAGAGGGAGACCCGGCGTCTACAACCTCGCCGGCCCCGGCGAGTTGACGATGCGCGACCTCGCCGAGGACCTCGGTTGGTACGCGGTCCCGGTCCCGGACGTGGCGCTCGACGTGGCCGCCGAGCTGGCGCGCCTGCCGTTCGCGCCCGGGAAAGCGCAATGGATCAACGCGCTGCGCGTGCCCGTCGTGATGGACACGGCGAAGGCCGAGCGCGAGCTGAGATGGCGGCCGAGATACGGCGCCCGCGAGACGCTGCGCGCGACGATCGCCGAGGCACGCGCCAGCGAGCTGCTGCGCTGAGCGCCTGCCCTCACAGGCCGAGGATTCGGCGCCAGCGACCGATCCCCCCGGCGCGGCTCGCCGCCCGGTAGAGCGCGCCTCTTCCCGCGGCTTCGAACTCCGCGAGCGCTGGCCATCCCGGCCTTCCGGAGACGAACGAGCGCAGCTCCCGCTCGATTCTCGCGTCGTTCCACTGCGTGGGGCGACCCCGCCGGGACGCGCCCCGGTCGACCGTTGCGAAGGCGTAGCGCCGACCGGAGCCGGCACCCCGCGCCAACAGGACCCCGTGACTGACGAGCGTCCGCAGGTCGTCTCCGGCCGCGGAGCGCCCCCGCCCGGCCGCCTGCTCGTAGTCGCGCCGGCTGAACTCGCGTTGCCCGTGCACTCGCAGCGCCGTGAGCGCGCGCTGCTGGGCCACCGTGAGCTGCAGCGGCGAGGCACCACCTGGCAGCAGGCTGCTGAGGTCCAGCACACGCTGGGCCACGCGCTCGTACTCCTGCACCAGTCCGCGCAGGAAGTACTCCAGCCATGCCTCCATGTTCAGCGTGTTGCGGCGCACCGAGCGGAGCGCCTCGTAATAGGCGCGGCGATCGTCGGCGTAGTAGCGCTCGAACGAGAACATGCGGCCGGGGAGCGCCTGTGCGTGCATCAGGAGCGCCGTCTGGAAGAGCCGTGCCGCACGACCGTTGCCGTCCGCGAACGGGTGGATGTCGGTGATGCCGTAGTGCATGACGCCTGCCAACAGAAACGGCGGCTCGCCGTCCGCCTGCTTGCGCGCGAGCCAATCGAACATGCCGCGCATCCGGGGCTCCACCTCGTCCGGCGGCGGGCCCTCGTGCATGACGCGATCGGTGAGGCGGTCGACCACGACCGCGATCCCGTCCCGCCACTCACCCTCATGGCTCGGCTTGAAGCGCGGATCGTCCTCACGACCGAGACCGCGCGTCGCCGCCCGGTGGAGGTCCTTGAGCAGCTCCGTCGTCAGCCCAAGTGCACCTGCCTCCAAGCGCTGGTCGATCACGTCGAGCGCGTCGACGTAGTCGATGAGCTCCACCTTCGCGCGGGTCTCCGGCTCGAGCTCACCACGCGCAGCCCGCTCGGCCTCCACAAGCGGCAGCTCATTGCCCTCGATCAGGTTGGAGTAGTGGATCGTGCCGACGCGCGCCGACGCGCGCAGCTCGTCGGCGACTGCCGGCAAGATGCGCGCACCGCGGATCACGCCAAGCGCGCCGGCGATGCGGGTGAGCGAGGCCGCCATCTCCGGCGTGTAGCGACGGAAGTTCGCCGAGAACGCGAGCGCAGGGTGGATCCCATCCATCTCGCAATATCTACCGGAAGAATCTCAAAATTTCTACCAGTTAGATATGGGATCTATAGATCTTCTACCGAGGAATCGTTTGATAGATGCCGGGCTTCGGCAGCGAAGCCCACGCGGAGGCGTTGTCGTATCGTTCCGGGCGATGGCGCACCCCACGCAGACGGCGGTCGGGACATGGAGCGGCGGCCGCTTCATGCATTTCGGTGAGCCGCTCGACGACGAGCGCATGCTGGCGCTGCTGCGACCGGACGATGCGATCCGCACCGTCATCACGGCCGACGCGTACGGTGCCGGCGACGCCGACCGCATGCTCGCGCGCGCGCTGGAGGGGCTCCCGCGTGAGGACTACGTGCTCGTCGGGGCGGTCGGCCACGACTTCTACGCGGGCGAGCGCCAGGGCGCGAAGGGCTATCCGCGCTTCACCGACCCGACGCTGCGCGGCCCGGGCGACTACGCCTCCTATCTGCGCCGCGCGACGGAGGCGTCGCTGGAGCGCTGCGGCGTCGAGCGCTTCGACCTGCTGCTGCTGCACAATCCCGATCGCACCGGTTACACGAGCGAGGCCGTGTGGGACGGGATGGCGGCGTTGCGCGAGGCCGGCCTGACCGACCTGATCGGCGTCGCGCCCGGTCCGGCGAACGGCTTCACGCTCGACCTGATCGACTGCTTCGAGCGCTTCGGCGACCGCATCGACTGGGCGATGGTCATCCTCAACCCGCTCGAGCCGTGGCCTGGCGAGCTGGCGCTGCCGGCCGCGGCGCGCCACGACGTGAAGGCGATCACGCGCGTGGTCGACTACGGCGGGCTGTTCGGCGGCGACCTGCGCGACGCGAGCGCGCTCGGCCCGCGCGACCACCGCGCCTTCCGGCCGCAGGGCTGGATCGAGGCGGGGCTGGAGCGGATCGAGCGGATGCGTCCGATCGCCGAGCGACACGGCCTGACGCTGCTGCAGCTCGCCTGCCAGTGGAACCTCGCGCACGCGCCCGTGGGGTGCGTCGCGCCGACGCTGCTGCAGGAGGCAGGCGCCGATGCGCGCCCCGTCGAGCACAAGCGCGCCGAGCTGGCGGCGCTGCCGCCGGAGATCCGCCTCACCGCCGAGGAGGTCGCCGAGCTGCGCGCGATCGGTGACAACACCAACTGCATGGCGCTGAAGGGCGGCGTCCCCGACCACGAGGGCCCCGCGCTCGCCGACCGCTGGCAGCTCGACGAGCAGCTCGCCGAGCTGGCCGCGCGCTGGGAGATCGACCCAGCGCGCGACCTCGTCCGGACGCACGCGTAGCCCCGTAGCAACCGCTTCCCCTGCAAACAGGGGATTTGATGGATATCTCTATCAATCCATCATGGCAGTCTGACCTGAGTCTGGCGGAACCCTGACACTTGCACTATCCGCCAAACTAGATCAGACTCTCCGAGATGCCCATCGGAGCATCAGAGGTGTCCCGTGTCCTCGGCCAGATCCATACGGGTGCCGCATCCGCAACGCTCGAGAGCGGCGAGCTCGACTTCAAGCGACAACCCGGGAGCAAGTCTGACGCCGTCCGCACGATCGTTGACGCCGCCGTCTGCTTTGCCAACGGAGACGGTGGAACGATCATCATGGGCGTGGCCGACAAGCCCGGCGGCCCTGAGGCGTTCTCCGACTGCGACCTCGACGCAGCAACGGTGCAGCGGCGGGTCCACGAGCTGACCGAGCCTCCACTGATGGTTGCTGCTCGCACCGAACGCCACTATGGGGTCTCGCTGCTCATTGTCGACGTGCTCCGCAGCTTCGAGCTGCACGCCGACAAGCAGGGGCGCGCGACCCGCCGAATCGGTACCAGCTGCGTTCCGATCCTGCCTCAGGAGCATCAGCGAATGCGCGAGGAGCGGATGGGAGTCGACTGGTCGAGCCAGCCTTCGTCACGAACTGCGACCGACATAGGTCCACGTGCACTTCTCGCCGCGCGCGAGGCATTGAGCAACCTCACCGACGACCGCCAGGCTCTCGCAAACGTTTCGGATGAGGACCTTCTGCGGTCGCTGGGAGTGGTTGACGCTGACGATCGTCTCTTGCGCGCAGGCGAGGTGCTGTTCTGCGAACCGCCTTCGCGACGCCCCACGCTCGTGTATCAGCATCGCGCAACACCGGGAGGCGAAGCGACAGCTGTCGAGCGAATCGCCCAACCCCTGGTACTCGCGTTTGAGCGAGTGATGGAGCTGGTCTGGGCGCGTCGCAACGTCACTCCACTCACATTGCCAACCGGACAACAGATCGAGATCAGCGACTTTCCCGAGGCAGCCGTGCGAGAGGCGCTTTCGAACGCACTCCTCCACCGCGACTTCCGACTCGAGCGACCGGTGCAGGTCGAGCACTCGCCATCGGCGTTCGTCCTGGTCTCTCCGGGTCCGCTCGTTGGAAGCGTAACCGAGCAGAACATCCTCACCCACGCCTCGACTCCGCGCAACCCAACGCTCGCTCGCGCGGCCCGAACCCTTGGACTTGCTGAGGAGACCGGTCGCGGCGTTGACCGCATGTTCCGGGAGATGATCAGAGTGGGCCACGAGCTGCCGCTCATTGTCGGCGGCATCGACTTCGTGCGTGTGGTCCTCTCAGGAGGCGCCCCGCGAGCAGCAATCGTGCGCTATGTGGCCCAACTGCCGAAAGAGGAGCGGGACGACACCGACACCATGCTCGTCCTCTTCGAACTGTGTCAGCACCGAAGTGTGTCGGCCGACTCGATCGCTCCAGTGCTGCAGAAGGCTGTCCCGGAGACGGAGATGATCCTGCGGCGCCTCGCACAGGACCACCCTGGGATGCTCGAGCCCACGCGAGCCTCGCGACGTCTGTCCTCACCTCAGTATCGACTGCGGGCGGACACGCTCAAGGCTCTCGGCACGGCAGTGCGATATCAACGCCGCACAGTCGATGAAACCGATCGGAAGGTGCTCGCACATTTGCGTGAGTACGGGACGATCACGAATCGCACGCTTCAGAACCTGTTCGACATCGACGTCTGGCGCGCACGGGACATTCTTGCCGACCTCCAGCAGCGTGAGCTCATCGTCCGCGTGTCGGAGGCGAGAAGAGGTCCGAGAGTCGTGTACGGACCGGGAGCCAGATTCCCGAAGCCCAGCCGCCGTAAGAGACGGACCGCCGTCGCACCCCCGGACGACCCGAGCGACCCCGACACGCTGTTCTGACGGTGGTTGCCGAGTTGGCCGCGCGCTGGGAGATCGACCCAGCGCGCGACCTGGTCAAGCTCGGCGTCTAGCGATCGCTGCCGCCGCTACGGCGCGACGAACGCGATCATGATGCCCATCGCGTCGTCGATTTCGTGGTGGCCCACCGGCACTTCGTACTTCGCGTGCAGGCGCAGCGTGTTGCCGCTCGATATGGAAGCGACCGGATTGCCGATGCACGTGCTCATCGAGGAGATGTGCGAGCGGCCGTCAGGCGTTCTATACGCTTCCGTCTCGCCGCTCCTGGCGACGGAGTTGCAGATCAGCGCTTCCCTGTTGCTGTTGTTGTTGAGTTCGACGTTGAGGCCGTGGTCGTGGATGTGACCAGCGGCCGCGATCAGCCTGCCGGCCGACGGTGCTCTTATGTCTCTCGTCGTGTCGCTGAAGCCGACCGGAACTTCTATCAGCGAGTCGAAGCTGCAGCCGTCGACGTCGAGCCACCACGGCCTGAGGTTCGTACGGCTCGTGGCGTCGCTGCCGGTCGCGTACTTGAACGTGACCTTGATCTTCACTCTTCTGGATTCCGTCGACCAGTTCATCAGGTCGGTGACCATCGTCCAGCTGTCGCTCGAGCCGACCTCGTAGCCGTATGAGAGTCTTTCGATGTCTATCGCCGTGCGCTCGTTGCCGGAGGCGAAGAAGCGCTGGCCGAGCACGCCGGCCCCCCTGCCGGGGCAGGTCAGGTCGCTCCTGTTGCTCGCCGCGAACAGGAAGTGGTGCAGCATCGGGCCGGTGTTGATGTTCACTTCCCTGCCGGTCGAGGCGTCGACCATTTCCGGATCGGCCGCGATCAGCTTGCAGCCCGAGCAGGGCCTGGCGACCCTGGTCCTGATTTCGTTGGTGATCATCCCCATCGTGTCGTGATCATGCGGATCCCCGCTGCCGGCCGGGATCGTCCACGGGCCGTATTCGACCGTCGTCGTCGTGATCGCGGCGCCGGCTGTGGCGGCGAACGCGAAGACGGCGAACAGCGCGCACGCGAGTGCGGCGATGTACCTCGTACGAGGCATGTGCTCCCCCTTGCTGTCGTTCGGCGCAGCGCGACCTCTCTGCGTCCCCCGACGCCTGCGCCCGGATGAGCGGCCGACCCTAACCCGAATTCCGGCGCACTGTCAATAGTGCACGCGCACTACATCGCGTCCTCGCCCTCGATCACGTGCATCACGGCGTTGATGAGCGCGAGGTGCGTGAAGGCCTGCGGGTAGTTGCCGAGCTGGCGGCCCGAGTGGACGTCGAGCTCCTCGGCATAGAGCAGCAGCGGCGAGGCGTGTGCGAGCAGCTTCTCCAGCAGCATCCTCGCGCGGCGGTGCTCGCCGATCTCCTCGAGTGCGGACACGAGCCAGAAGGAGCAGATCAGGAAGGTCCCCTCCTCGCCGTGCAGGCCGTCGTCGGTCTCCTCCACGCGATAGCGCAGGACGAGCCCGTGGTCGGTGAGGTCGCGCGCGATCGTCTTGACCGTCGCAACCAGGCGTCTGTCGTCGGGCGGCAGGAAGCGCACGAGCGGGATCAGCAGCGTCGAGGCGTCGAGCGCGTCGGTGTCGTAGTGCTGGCGGAAGACGCCGTCGCGCACGCCGCGGTCGAGGATGTCGCGCTTGATCTCGTCGGCGATCCCCTGCCACTCGACGCCGAGCCCCGGCTCGCCGTGGATCTCCGCCAGCCGCGCGCCGCGGTCGAGCGCGACCCAGCACATCAGCTTGGAGGAGACGTAGTGCTTCGGCTCGCCGCGCGCCTCCCAGATGCCCTGGTCGGGCGCGCTCCAGGCGGCGATCGCGCCTCTCACCTGGTCCTCCAGCACCGGCCACAACCGCTGCGGCAGCCGCCCGCCATGCTTCGTATGCAGGTAGACCGAGTCCAGCACGGCGCCGAAGACGTCGTTCTGGCGCTGGTCGAACGCGCCGTTGCCGATCCGCACCGGCCGCGCGCCCTCGTAGCCGGTGAGATGGTCGAGCGTCGACTCGGTCAGGTCCTGCCGACCATCGATCCCATACATGATCTGCAGCGAGCCGTCGCCGTTGCGGTTCACGTCGGCGACGTACTGCATGAAGTCGTCGGCCTCCCAGTCGAGCCCGATCGCGTGCAGCGCCCACAGCGTGAAGGTCGCGTCGCGCATCCACGTGTAGCGGTAGTCCCAGTTGCGCTCGCCGCCGGGCGTCTCCGGCAGCGACGTCGTGGGCGCGGCGATCATCGCGCCGGTCGGCGCGTAGGAGAGGCCCTTCAGCACGAGCGCCGAGCGCTGCAGGTAGACGCGCCACGGGTGGTCGGGGAAGTGGCCGTCGTCGAGCCAGCCGCGCCAGTACTGCGAGGTGAAGTCGAGCATCTCCCTCGCCTCCTCGGCAGTGCGCGGACCGTGCAGGTCTGCCCCCCACGACAGCGCGCAGAAGCGCGTCTCGCCTTCCTCCAGCGTGTGACGGGCGCGGGCGCGGTTGCCCTCGATCCCGATCATCAGGTCCGAGGTGAGGCGGATCGTCGTCTCGCCGTCGGTCGCGTCGGCGACCGCGTAGCCGTCGACCGCGGTCCAGCTCGCCGGCGTCCGCGCGTAGTCGAACATCGGCTCGCAGACCATCTCGACCTGCACGCTGCCCTGAATGCACTCGATCGTGCGCACGAGCACGCGGTCGGCGTCGCAGTCGGTCGGCGGACGCGTGTGCGCCTCGGGGTCGCTGCTTTCGCGCCAGCGGCCGATCGTCAGCGCGTCGCGCACGACGAGCCAGCCGGAGGGCATCATCCACGTCGTCTCCACGATGTTCGTGCCGGGCTCGTAGCGCCGCGCGCCCGGCACCGAGATGCCGTAGGGGCCGAGGTGGAAGCCGCCGGCGCCGCGGTCGAGCAGCGCGCCGAAGACGCTCGGCGCGTCGAAGCGCGGCACGCACAGCCACTCGATCGTCCCGTTCGGCGCGAGCAGCGCGCCGGTGTGACAGTCCGACAGGAACGCGTAGTCCGCGATCGGCGGGAACGGCGAGCGCGCCGGCTGCCGCACGTGGCCGCGTGGATTCGCGCGCGGGCGCGTTCGTCTCGTGGCGGTCATGGTGCGCCAATGCTGCCACGCGCGGTGGCGTCGCGGGAGGGGCGTCGCTCAGACGTGGAGGATCGTGAAGCGGGATCCGAGCAGCCGGCGCATGTCGTCTGGATCCGACGTCGCGATCGCATCCCCTCGCTCGCGCACGCCGACGGCGACGCAAGCGTCGATGGCGCTCGCTCCGGCGGTCGAGCGCCGCAACTTCCCGGCGGATCGCGCCCGCTGCTCGTCGAGCGGTTCTACGGTGCACGCCTTCAACAGCCAAGCAACGCGAGCGTCCTTGCGATCGCCGCGCCACACCTCGGCCAGCACGACGGCGGGAACCGTCGGGGTCACGCCTCTGTGGAAAGCGACTCTGAGGATCTCGAGGATGTCCGGATCGGTGCGCTCATACGCGATGAGTGCACCGGCGTCGAGCGTCAACCCGGCCACTCCGCCTCGATCCGTCGTCTGACCGACTCGGGAATGGGACCGAACCGCTTGATGTCCTCCTCGATCAGCTTTCGTCCAAATGCGACCTTCACCTCGTGCTCCACCGCGGCGTTCACGAGCGCCGACAGGTTCCCGCCCCGCTCAGCGGACAGCCGCTCGGCCTCGGCGAGCACGTCTGCGTCGAATGAGATGGAGCGCTTTTGGACGGCCATGCGCCTTATCCTACCACGGTAGGAAACGCTTCTAGAGCCCGTTGAGCCAGTCGAGGCCGAGGCCGTTCACGAGCTCCTGGGCCTCTGAGTTGAGGCGGAAGAACTCGCCGGTCCAGATCAGGATCCCCATTCCGATCAGCACGATCCCACCAGCCGCGATCACCGCCGCGTAATGGCGCTTTACGACCGCGAAGAGGTTCGTCATCGTGCCGAAGGCCAGCGAGGTGAGCAGAAAAGGGATCGCGAGGCCGGCCGAGTAGAACGCGAGCAGCACCGCGCCGTGGCCGGCGGAGTCGGACAACGCAGCCGCGGAGTAGATCGCGCCGAGCGTCGGGCCGATGCACGGCGTCCACGCGATCGCGAATGCGGCGCCGGCCACGATCGGACCGCCCCGACCGGCGCGCTGCATCAGCGCATCGACGTGGAACTCGCGGTTCAGCCGCGTGACGAACGGCGTCGCGACGAAGAACACGCCCATCGCGACGATAAGCACGGCCGACACCTTCTGCAGCGTGTCGCGGTGGTCGTTGAGTGTCGCGCCGACGGCGGTGGCGGTAAGACCGAGCAGGATGAAGATCGCCGAGAAGCTGAGCACGAACAGCAGGCTCGGCAGGAGCATGCGCCGCGCTCCGCCGGCCGCCCGCGCCTGCTCGGGCGAGACGCCGGAGACGGCCGAGATGTAGCCCGGAACCAGCGGCAGCACGCACGGCGACAGGAACGAGACGAGCCCTGCGGCGACCGCGAGCGGGATGCCGACGCCGTTGGCGGGGTCCATGCGAGGAAGCGTACCGACGGGTACGCCGAGCGCTCCGATCTCAGTCGTCCGCAAGAAGTAAAGTTCTCCAATGGGGGTGACCACCCGGGGGGGTGGAGCGTCGTACGCGTGGGCGCGCCTTGACGACGGGCGAGGTCGCCTGGGTCGCGGCGATCCCGGCAGTCGTGCTCGGCCTGCTGGCGATCGCCCTGCTCGGCCCGCCGCTCGGACGCGCGCTGCTGACGCCTGAGCCCGTCCGCTTCTTCGACCTGTTCAGGGCAGAGGTGCGCCCCGAGCCGACCGAGCAGGGTCGGTACCTGCTTGCCGCCGCGCTGCCGCTGCTGCTCGCCGCCATCGCCCTCGTCGCCGGCCGCCGCCCGTCATGGCGCGCCTCGGTCGCGAGCGACGCGCTCGTCGCCGCCGCGCAGGCGCTGCTCGCCGGCTTCGTCGTCGTGTGCCTGCTCCAGCAGCGCGCGCTGCTCGGTCCGCTCTACCCCGCAAGCGGCCCGCAGCCGCGACTCGTCGACTACTTCAACGGCAGGACGATCGTCGTCGCGCTCGCCACGCTCGCGCTCGTGCTCGCGCTGCGCCAGCCGGCTACGCGGGAGCGACTGACCGCGTGGACGCGCGAGACGCCCGCGCGCGCGCTCGCGGCGGGCGCGGTCGCGCTGCTCGCGCTGGTCCTCTGGCTCTCGCCCGGCATCGTCACCGAAGACACGATCCGTGCCGCGCACTTCCAGATCCGCGGCACGCCCGAGAAGCGCTACTCGTTCGAGAACTACTTCGGCACGTTCCCGCTGCGCTACGCCGGGCCGTCCCTGCTCGCCTGGCTCGTCGCGCGGCACCTCGGCGGCGACCGGCCGCGCTGGCCGCTGTTCCTCGCCGCCGGGCTCGTCGTGCTGAACAACAGCGACATCGGCCTCGGCGCGGCCGCCGCGACGTTCGTCGCGCTGCTGTGGGCGGGCGGCCGGCCGACGTGGGCAAGCCTCGGCCGGCTGGCGGGAGCGACGGCCACCGGCTTCGCGGCGGCGTTCGCGCTCGTCTCGCTGCTGACGCTCGTGCGCGAGGGCGCGCTGCCGGAGCTTGGCCTGCTGATGCGCTTCTCGCGCCTGTTCGGCCTGTACGGCTTCGCGATGTTCCCGCTGCCGCGGCTCGGGGTGTGCACCTCGCGATCTACGCGACGTTCGTCGGCGCGCTCGCGGTCGCGACCGTGCGCGCGCTGCAGAGCGAGCCGGACCGCCTGCTGACGGGCATGCTCGCGTGGAGCGCCGTGTTCGGCTTCGGCGCCGGCGCGTACTTCGTCGGGGGCTCCACGCCCGACAACCTGCCGGCCGTCTTCTTCCCGTGGGCGTTCGCGCTCGCGCTGCTGATGATCCCCGCGGTCGGCAGCCTGCGCGACGCGTCCTGGCGACCCCCGCCGCTGGCGGCCGCCGTGTGCCTGTTCTTCTTCGCCGTGATGACGTGCTCACTCGCGCAGACGCCCACGCCGTGGGGCCAGCTCGACCGGCTCGGGAGGACGGCGCCGCAGATCCTCGCGCAGCCGCACGGGCAGGCGTTCGTGGTCGCCCACACGCGTCCCGGCGAGCGCGTCGCGATCCTCGGGCTGCTGGGCCACCGCGTCGGCTTCAACGCCGGCGTCGTCAACGTCTCGCCCTACAGCACCAGCCTCGTGATCGCGACGTTCGACCAGCTGCATGAGACGATCGCGATGTTGCGGGACGAAGGCGGCCGCAAGCTGTTCGTCGATCTCAAGCTTGCCGACGCGGAGATCCAGGGCGCGGTCGAACAGGAAGGCTTCGCGTTCGTGCGCGCGGACGGGAGCGGTCGCACGGGCCTGTGGGTCGACCGCCGCGGCGGCTGAGGGCGGCTCCACCGAAACGGCGCAGCGCTGCGGCCGGATTCGTCCATCCGGACGTGTGCCCCGGTGCTACGTTCCGGCAAGCGACCTCGAGAGGAGCGATCCGCGATGGCGACCGTCACCCGCACGCTGCGCAACTTCGTCAACGGCGAGCACGTCGATCCGGTCGAAGGCCGCAGCGAGCCGATCCTCAACCCGGCGACCGGCGAGCAGATCGCGACCGCGCCGCTGTCCGACGCACAGGACGTCGACCGCGCGGTGCAGGCCGCGCGGCGCGCGTTCGAGGGGTGGGCGAACGCGACGCCCGCCGAGCGCTCGACGGCACTGCTCAGGCTCGCCGACGCCGTCGAGGAGCACGGCGACGAGCTCGCCGAGCTGGAGGCGCTCGACGCCGGCAAGCCGCTCGAGGCGGTGAAGGCGGACGAGATCCCGGTGATCGCCGACAACCTGCGCTTCTTCGCCGGCGCCGCGCGCCACCTCGAGGGGCTCGCCGCCGGCGAGTACATGGAGAACCGCACGTCGCTCATCCGCCGCGAGGCGATCGGCGTCGTCGGACAGATCGCGCCATGGAACTACCCGCTGATGATGGCCGGTTGGAAGATCGGCCCGGCGCTCGCGGCCGGCAACACGGTCGTGCTGAAGCCGGCCGAGACGACGCCGCTGACGACGCTGCGGCTGGCCGAGCTCGCGGCCGAGTTCCTGCCGAGCGGCGTCTTCAACGTCGTGGCCGGCCACGGCGATCCGGCCGGCCAGGCGCTCGTCACGCATCCCGAGGTCGACATGGTCTCGCTGACGGGCTCGATCGAGACCGGCAAGTGGATCGCGCGCGCCGCCGCCGAGACGTTGAAGCGCGTGCACCTGGAGCTGGGCGGCAAGGCGCCCGTGATCGTGTTCGACGACGCCGACCTCGACGTCGCGCTGGAGACGATCGCCGGCACGGGCTACTACAACGCCGGCCAGGACTGCACCGCCGCCACGCGCGTGCTGGCCGGGCCGGGCGTGCACGACGACGTCGTCTCCGGGCTCGCCTCCCAGGCGCAGGGACTCGTGCTGGGCGACACGCTCTCGCCGGACACCACGCTCGGGCCGTTGAACTCGGAGCGTCAGCGCGAGCGTGTCGCCGGCTTCGTCGAGCGCCGCCCCGACGGCGCCGAGGTCGTCACGGGCGGCTATGACGCCGACCGGCCGGGCTACTTCTACGAGCCGACCGTCGTAGCGGGCCTGCGCCAGCAGGACGAGCTGATCCAGCGGGAGATCTTCGGCCCGGTCATCACCGTGCAGCGCTTCTCCGACGAGGCGGAGGCGATCGCGTGGGCGAACGGCACCCCCTACGGGCTCGCCTCGTCGGTCTGGACGCAGAACGTCGGCCGCGCGCTGCGGATGGCGAAGGCGCTGCGCTTCGGCAGCGTGTGGATCAACGACCACATCCCGCTTGTGAGCGAGATGCCGCACGGCGGCTTCAAGCAGTCCGGCTACGGCAAGGACCTGTCGAAGTACGGCTTCGAGGACTACACGCAGATCAAGCACGTGATGGCGAACCTGGCTTGACGGCAGTGTTGGTCGAAGCCGATGCCGGGGCGGGCGTGTCTGTTGAGCCGTTTACCGGAATATCGACGCTCTGTGCAAGAATTCAGCATCCATGGATCGCAAGCGATACTCGCTCAAGCCCGGCACCGACATGTCGGCGATCTCGTTCGACGACGAGGCGCAGGACACCGAGGAGAACCGTGAGGTCGCCGTGCTCGTACAGCAGCGCGGCACTTCGTCTCGCGGCGACGCGAGCCTCGACGAGCTGATCGTCGAGCTGGGTCACGAGCCGATCGACTTCGTTCCTCGTTGATCCCCGTCCGCGCCGCCAAGGACGTGGCGGGCGACCTGCGGCAGCTCCCATCCGACCGCCTGCGCACGATCGCGCTCGGCTGGATGGCGCGCCTGCGCCACAACCCGCGGCTCGGGCAGCCGCTGCACTACCGCTACAGCGGCGATTTGTCGACCTGTCGAAAGCTCTATTTCGACGAGCTCGACCAGCCGCTCCGCCCGAGCCGCGCGAACGGGCGCCGTCCCGGTGGTCCGCGCTTCCGCATCGTCTACCAACTGCTGCCGCACGACGACCGCGCCGACCTGGTTCGCATCGTGGCGGTCGGCCTCAAGTACGACCCCGAGCGCGGGGTCTACGCGACCGCCGTGGCGCGGCTCGACGACTGACGCAGCGACGGAACCCTCCTAGAGTCTGGGCGCGACTGGCGTGTCGCCGATCGGGCGCAGGCCGAGCGCGTCGATCAGGCACGAGTGGAGCACGTACGTCGGCTTGGCGGTCGGCACCAACAGGTGGTCGGGATCGTGGTTCACCTGGTAGAAGCGGTAGTCGCCGCACTCGAAGTCGCCGTCGCTGTAGCCGAGCAGGCCGTTCTGCCACAGGACCGACATCAGGTTGGTCTTGCCGTCGAACTCCTCGCTCGCCGCCTGTGCAACCGCGTGGAACGACGCGTTGTCGAGCTTGTCGTCGGCGATGTGCTGGCAGATGAAGCGCTTGAGCTGCGCGTTGATCGCCTCGGAGTAGGCGGTCTCCCCGGTGTAGAAGTCGGTGTAGCGCGCGTTCGCGGCGCCGACCGGGACCATGTCCGAGGCGATGTGGTTGGAGCAGATCGTCAGCTGCTCCTCGCCGAAGCCGACGGCCTCCGCCGCGATGATCGCGCGTACCTCGTCCTCCGAGAGCGCGTCGCGCCCTTCCTCGCGCGCGGCACGCACCGCATGGCAGAGTCTGTTGCCTATCATCACGAGGTCGCGCGGGATCGAGCGCGTGTGCCGCAGCAGGTAGTCCTCGATGCGCTCCTCGACCCGGCGGCTGGCGTTGTGGATCCGCTCCATCCCGAGCCATTCGGCGACGTCGACGTCCTGGCCCGATCTGCCCCGGAACTGGGAGCCGAGCGCCGACAGCTTGCGCCCGAGGAAGAACTGGAGCGCTCTTCCGTTCCAGCTCAGGAGACGGATGTGCGGCGAGCCCCGGTAGCGATTGCGGTGCTCGCTGCGAAGCACTGATGAGTAGACGACATCGCGGATGCTGATGACGATGTGGAGGCGACCGCCGAAGGACGGATCGCGCAGCAGGTGCATCACCTCGTAGAAGAGCCCCTTCTGACACTGAAGCCAGTAGATGGGCGCGTGCGCGAACTCCTCGTCGATCGCGTCCACGTAGAAGTAGATCGGCGGACAGTCGTGCATGAACGATCCGAGCGTCGCCTCGATCTCGTCCCATTCGTCGTCGTCCAGGTAGCGCGACAGCGTCCGTCTGCTCGCGCTCGCCGTGATGATGCTGCGGAACTGACTGTGAATCGACAGCGGCCTCCTGAATCTCGGCAGGACTGTGTAGTCATCGCGCAGCTCGCGGAGCGCGTCGTCGGGCACATGCTGCGTGAGGCTCGGCATGCGGAGCAGATGCGAGACGAGCGAGCGGATGATCGCGCGCCGCCACATCAACGACCACGTCTCGGTCAGAACCTCGATCGGGAACCAGTGCGAGACGCGGATGATCATGTCGGTCGACGGCAGGTGCCGGCTGATCGGCGCCGTGTACAACTGGTCCGCATTCGCGTAGCGGGCGGGATCGTCGTGCGCGAACGCCTGGTAGCGCCGCAGATACACGCTCTTGCCGGCGCCCTTGCTGCCGACGAAGACGCGCGTGCGCGTGAGCTCCTCGTCGCCGACGGCCACCCCGCCGTAGACCGCCTGACCGCCGAAGCCGACGAAGTCGCGCAGGATGTCGTCGATGTCGGCCCGCGAGCCGTCCGGGTCTCCGAGCGGCTCCAGATCGCGGTGACGCTGATCAGACACGGCGCTGGTTCTACCAGGGCAGCGGAGCAACGAGCGCAGTTCGGCGGATAAGGCGGCCATTGATAGACTGCTTTGCAGTCATTTTTCTGACTCTGCCGCGACCACTCCACCCGATGAGCGAGATCAAGAACCTCGAGCACGAGTACGAACCCGCCTTCGAGCTCGCCGAAGAGCTCGACGAGCTGCTGATCCAGGTTTCCACCGCCAGACACGGTCCGGCTCGGCGAGCAGCGACGGACATCGGCGCTCTGGAGCTCCACCATCTGGCAGAGGTCCTCCGCCTGCTCGCGGCGACGCTCGCGAGCGCGACGCCGATCGCCCATAGCACACCTGCCTTCCCGAGCCTCCCCCCCGCGCTGATCCAACGCCTCGAGCGCGACGACGAGCTGCGGACGGCGCTCTCGACCCAGCTTCCGACGGCCGCCGACCGGCTCGACGACGGGCACGTCGAAGCGCTCGGCGCCGAGACCGTCGACGCGTTGAGCCACCTCGCGTCGATCGCCGAGGCGGAGGCATCCAGCGCACACTGGCGCGCGACGCGCTTGTGAGGTGCGCGAGTTTCTGAGCGGCCTGCTCGTCGACCTCGACGAGCGTCTCATGACGCTGCTGGACCACCTCGCCGCGCGCCGCGAGCCCGAGACCGAGCAGTGCGTCGTGCGCGCAGTGGAGGCGGCCGAGCGTGCGCGGCTGCGCGTGGAGCATTCGCTCGCACTGCTCGACGAGGGCAACGTCGAGCTGACGCCCGTGCTGATGCGCCGCTACGCGCGCCAGATGCGCACGTGCCGGCGCATCGAGACGCGCTCGCTCCCGATCGTCTCGCGCTTCGACGAGGCCGACCGGCGTCTGACCCGACTCTGCCGGCGGCTGTGCGAGGAGATCGGCTGGAGCGGACCGGTGCCGATCGTCGGCGCCTTCGCGCAGGAGTACTACTGGGCAGACCCCGAGCTGCTCGTGATCGGCGCACCCGAGCTCGAGGCACGATGCCTGCTCGGGCTGCCCGACCTGCTGCACGAGCTTGGCCACCACGTCTACGCGCACCGGCGGGGTGCGCTCGCCGACGGCCTCGACCAGCTGCTCGGCGCCTACCTCAGTCGGCTGGACCGCCCGCCGCCGCCTGATCCGGACTTCGCGCACGACTTCGCCCGCCAATGGGCGCGATGGTGGGACGAGCTGTGGTGCGACGGGTTCGCGGCGTACGTCGGCGGCCCGGCCTACGGGTGGCAGCACGTCCGGCTGTCCGCCTCCAACCCGAGCCATGCGTTCGAGCCAGTGCTTCCGGCGACGATGGAGCACCCCGCCGACGACGCGCGCCTGCAGCTCATCACGGCGACGCTGCGCATTTGCGACCGCGGGGAGGACGCCGACGATCTCGACCGCGTGTGGGCGCAGTTCAAGGACTCGAGCGGCGAGTCGCCGGACGACCCCGACCGGTACGACGCCTGCTATCCACGCGAGCTGCTCGCGGACCTCGCCGAGGCGATCGCCGCGTCCTGCCGGACGCTCGGGCTACGGGCGTTCGCCGATCAGGCACCGGCGACGGCGCTCGCCGCGATCGACGACGCGTGGGCAGAGTTCCGGGCACGCCCGGAGCACTATGCGAGCTTCGAGCACAAGCGCCTGGAGCGCTTGTGGAAGGAGCTCGCGGCGTGAGCCGCAACGACTGCGGGTGATCACGGACAGCGGTCGACGACCCGCATGTCGCGGACCTTCGCGACGGGGATGCGCTCGGTGCCGTCGGCCGTTCTCAGACGCAGCGGGCGGCCGGCCAGGAGCTCGCCGCACGCGGTCGCTCGGGCGGCCGTGCGACCGTAGGTGACTGACAGGTACGCCGCCGGCATCCGCTCGGCAAACCACGTCACGCCGACTGCCGTCGCCAACAGCGCCAAGGTCGCGAGCGTCGCGCCGATCGCGACGTACAGGTCCCGCGGCACCGCGTTCGCCGCCCGCAGGCGCCGCAGACGTCCGTCGCCGGCTGCCGCACTCGCGCGCGACGGCAAGCCGTACCCCGCACGCAATCCCGACAGGACACCGACCACCGCGCTGACCAGCGCCACCGCCAGCAGCACGACGACGAGGCGCCGGGTACCGGGTGCGAGGTCGACCAGCGTGTCCTGTCCCTTGACGACCGTGACGGTTCCTACGAGCGCCACCAGCCCGACCAGACCGGCGCTCCATCCGCGCGCGGCCCCGCGGACGCGGTCGAGCTCGGAGTCGGCCAACTGCAGGCGCTGTGACGCGTCGGAGCGTGACTGCGGCGTGCTCACGGACGTCCCGGGTCCGGTGGTGACCCCGGGCTGACTCGTCAGGGGGGCGCTCACGGACCGCCCCACGCGACGAAGCGGTACCACGATGCCCCGCAGCCGGCGGCTCCATCGGGTCCGCCCGGATGGTCTCGCCGGCACTGGCACAGCACCTCGATCTCCGCGCTGCCCCGCGCACGCACGAGTCGCAGCCGCTGCGCCACGTCGGCCAGCTCCTCGAGCGCGTCCAGCGGAAGCGGCTGCATGCGCGCCGCGATCTCGTCGCGGACGACGATCGGGTAGTCGAAGCGCGTCTCGTGGTCGCAGTGGGGACATGTGCCGGACAAGCGGATCTCGACCGGCCGCTTCGCGTCCGGTCGCAGCAGAACGGTCATCTCCGTGCCGTTCCACGACGGATCGGGCATGCCCCTGAAGTACGGCGTGTGCTCGCTCACCGCTGCTGCCTCCTCTCACCCGGCGCCGAATCGCCTGTCTGGATAACAGAAGCGATCTCGTGAAGCCCCCGGTTCGAAAAGCGCAACTCCACGCTGTAGGCTCCGTTGAGCGGTCAAGGAGGAAGCGTGGAGGCCTCAACGATCCCAGCCACCGCAGTGCCCGCGCCGGCCACGGCACATGTCCGGCCCACCCGGGTCGTCGCCGGTCCTCTGCTGCGCCTGCGCTCCGACGAGCAGCTCGTGCGGCTGTTCCGCGCCGGCAGCGACGAGGCGTTCCGCGTCATCCACGACCGCTATCGCACGCGCCTGTTCGCGTACGCGCGCCAGATGCTGGGCGGCTCGCGCGCCGATGCCGAGGACGCGCTGCAGGACGTCTTCGTGCGCGCCTACGGAGCCTTGCGCGCCAACGACCGCGACGTGTCGCTGCGCGCCTGGCTCTACCGCATCGCGCACAACCGCTGCATCGACGAGCTGCGCCGTCCGGCCGGATTCGGCCCCGCCCACGCCTCCCCCGATGAGGTGCTGGAGCTCGTGCAGGCGCCGGCGTCGGATCCGATGGACGCGATCGAGCGGCGCGAGTCGCTGCGGCGCTTGGTGCAGGACGTGCAGCGACTGCCCGAGCAGCAGCGCTCCGCCCTGCTGATGCGCGAGATCTCCGGGATGGCGTACACCGACCTGGCCGCCGCGCTCGACGTGACCGTTCCCGCCGTCAAGTCCCTGCTCGTGCGCGCGCGCATCGGGCTCGCGCAGGCGGCCGAGGCGCGCGACACCGCGTGCGCCGCGATTCGCGCCGACCTCGCGGACGCGCACGAGCGCGGCGTGCGCGCGAGCGGGCTCGTGAAGCGCCACCTGCACGACTGCAAGGGCTGCAGCGCCTACAAGCGCGAGCTGCGCGCCGTCGACGCGCGACTCGCCGCGCTGGTGCCGGCGCTCGGACCGGTGGCGCTCTTCGCGAAGCTGCTCGGGATCGGCGGCGGCACCGGGGTCGCGGCCGGCGGTAGCGCGACCGCTGCCGGCGGAGCCGGCGCGACGGCAGCGGCCGCGGCGAGCGGCGGCGCGGCGGCAGCCGCGGGCGCCGGCGTCGCGGGCATGTCGCTCAGCCACGTCGCGGCTGCGGTCGCGGTCGCGGTCGTGAGCGCCGGCGGCGCCGTCGAGGTCCAGCAACAGCTGGTGCCGCACGAGCGCAACCAGGCGGCGGTGCACCGCACCGTGGCCGCCCCGGCCACCGCGGCGACTGCGAGCGCCTCCACCGGTGCCGGGGCGGTCGCGCTCGATACCGCGCGCAGAGACGAGGCCGCGGAGCGCCTGCGCCTGCGGGTGATCCCGGCGGTGACGGACGAGCAGGTCGCCGTGGAGGAGCCCGCCCCGACGCTCGGCCCTTCGGCAGCCGGCAACGGCGGCGCCGCCGCGCCGGTCGAACCGCCGGCCGTCACGCTCGACCCGGTAACGCCCCCCGCTGACGAGGTCGTCGTCGAGGACGGCGACGCCGGCGCTACGAGCGGCTCCGCGACCGGCGTGCCGCCCGCGAGCGGCAGCAGCACGACGGCGCCGGAGCCGCCCTCGTCGGGCGAGCCGACGCCCACTCCGCCCGCCACGAGCGTTGCGCCGGCGGCGAGCACGACGGCGCCCACGGCGCCGCCCAGCTCGGCGACGGTCGGCGGCGCGACGTACCGGTCGCGCTGAGCGACGACGGTCTTCGGTGGCGCGCAGGCGCTGATAGCGTCGCCCTCCATCGACGACCTGCTGCCCCCACTCGACCACGAGGAGCTGCTCGTCCGGCGCGGGCCGCGCTCCGGGCTGCCGGTGATGGTCGCCGTCCACTCGACGGCGCGTGGCCCGGCGCTCGGCGGCGTGCGACTGTGGAGCTACGCGACGCCGCCGCTTGCCGTGCTCGACGCGGTGCGTCTCTCGCGCGCGATGTCGTACAAGAACGCGGCGGCGGGCCTGCCGCTCGGCGGCGGCAAGGGCGTGATCGCGCTGGCGCCGGGGACGACGTTGAGCGGCCGCGCGCGGACGGCCGCGCTGCTCGACTTCGCCGAGGTCGTCGATGCGCTCGACGGCCGCTACCTGACGGCTGAGGACGTCGGCATGACGGCGCGCGACATGGCGACGATCGCGCAGGGGACGCGGCACGTCACCGGCCTCTCGCGCTCACGCGGCGGCTCCGGAGATCCGAGCCCGCTGACGGCGCTCGGCGTCGAGGCGGCGGTCGAGACGATCTGCGAACGGCTGTTCGGCTCGCGCTCGCTGCGTGGGCGCTCGATCGCGATCGTCGGGCTCGGACACGTCGGCGCGCGGCTTGCCGAGCGCTGCGCGAGAGCCGGAGCGCGGCTCGTGCTCGCGGACGTGGACGACGCGAAGCGCGCGCTCGCCGAACGGCTCGGCGCGCGCTGGACCACCCCCCGCCGCGCGCTGACGGCGAAGGTCGACGTGCTCGCGCCATGCGCGCTCGGCGGCGTGCTGAGCGCGGCGGCGGTGCCGAAGCTGAACTGCCGCGCGATCGCGGGCGCGGCCAACAACCAGCTGACGGAGGAGCCGGTCGCCGAGCTGCTGGCGCGGCGCGGAATCTTGTGGGCACCGGACTTCGTCGTGAACGCCGGCGGCGTGATCAACCTCGCCGTCGAGCTGCGACCCGAGGGCTACGACCCCGCCGTCGCCCACCGCCAAGCGCGTGCGATCGGCGACACGCTCGCGCGGGTGCTCGACGAGGCGGACGCCAACGGCGTCACCCCGCTCGCGGCCGCGAACGCGCTGGCGGAGCGGCGGATGGGCACGGCGGCCGTTTGAGAAGCGCGGTCGCGGGCACGCCTCGGACGACCACGACCGAGGAGGCACCATGACCGAGGAGACCGGCCACGTCACCGGCACGCCGGACAAGGACTACAACATCATCTGGTTCGTCGAGCAGTGCCTCAGCAACGTGCTGCGACTGGAGACCTACGTGCAGGACGCCGAGCGCGCCGGCGACGAGGAGCTGGCGGACTTCTTCCGCCGCGCCCAGAGCACGAGCCAGAAGGGCGCCGAGCAGGGCAAGGACCTGCTGCGCACGCGGCTTGGGGCGATCTCGGGCGCGGCCGGCTAGCGCAGCCACTCCGGCCGCGGCGGCCGCTCGACGCCCTCGGGCAGCCGGCCCTCGTCGGCCAGCTTGTCGAGGTGGGCAGCGAGCGTGACGGTCGCGGCCGGACGCAGGATCGCGGGCGCGTCGGCCCATGCGCGGTCGAGCAACTCGTCGATCGTTCGCGCGCCGGCGGCGAGCGCGTCGAGCAGCGCGCGCTCGCGCGCGAGGCGGTGCTCGACGTACTCGGCGAGCTTCACGTCCGGGTCCTCGACGAGCGGGCCGTGGCCGGGGCAGATGAGCGCGAGGTCACGTTTGCGCAGCCGCTCAAGGCCCGCCAGGTAATCGGCGAGCGCACCAGGATCGGGCGCGATGAAGACGCTGCCCTCGCCGAGCACGGCGTCGCCGGTGAAGGCGATGAGGCCGCCCGTCGAGGCGAGTACGTACGTCAGGTGGTCCGGCGCATGGCCGGGCGTCGCGATCGCCTCGAACGGGCCGACGCGCTCACCGTCGCCGACGCCCATGTCGACCGCACCGCGCATGCCCGCGAGCGGCACCGCCGCGCCCGACGCGCGCAGCCGGTCGCGCAGCGCCCCCACCGCCTCGGCATGGTCAGGATGGTCATGCGTCAATGCGATCCCGCCCGCGCCACCGCGCCGCGCGACCTCCGCCGCGACCGCCTCGACGTGATCGCGCAGCGCCGGCCCGGGATCGATCACCCACGCCGGCTCCCGCCCGACGACCCACGTGTTCGTCCCGCTCAGCGTGAACGGGCCGGGATTGTCCGCGCGGACGAGGGCGATGTCGTGGAGATCGAGCGCGCGCACGGCGCCATTCTCGCGCGCTCAGCGCGGCCCGTCGGCGGGAAGGATCCGGAACGGCCGGCCGGTCGACCCGCGCAGCGTCCGGAAGTGCCGCTCGTCGAGCGTCAAGACGTCGAGCGTCTCATAGCGACGCGAGAGCACGACGATCGACGCATCGGCCAGTCCGACGTCGAGGTCGCGATGCGCCTCGATCACCTCATGCGCGGTCGCGACGTCGGCTGCCTCGAACGGTTCGAGCCGATAGGCGCCACGCGCCACCTCCGCCAGCAGCGCAAGCGCCGCGTGGGAGCCGACCCGTGTCGCGAGCAGGTAGTCCAGCTCGGCGAGCACGAACGGCGACAGGACGCGCGGCCCACGACCGTCGCGAAGCGCGGCGGCCGCCTGCGCGTGGTGGCGTTGGCTGGAGTCGATCGCGGCGAGCAACCCGCTCGTGTCGAGCAGAATCACCGCTCGCCGAAGCCGGCCAGGTGCTCGTCGACACGCTCGGCGAGCTCCGGATCGCCGCTCGCGAAGAGCGGCAGACGCGGCTCGGCACCGGCCACGCGACCGCTCACGAGCTCGATCCCCTCACGGATGAGATCCGCCTCAGAGCGCCCGGACTCCTCCGCTGCACGTGCGAGTTGGGACTTCAGACGGTCGGGCACGTAAACGGTCGTCTTCCGCATACCACCCATTGTGCCATATGTAGTGGGAACTTCGCTAGCGCGGATCCAGGCGGTAGACCGGCCCGTTCAGCGACGTCACGTAGACGCGCCCGCGCCGATCCTCGCCGAACGACGAGAGCGCCTCGACGTGCAGCCCGAGCGCACGACGTCCGCGCGCGCCGTCCTGACGCAGCTTGGCGGTGAGCAGGTCGCCCGCGCAGAAGTCGCCGTAGACGTAGCGGCCGTTCAGCGCGGGCAGGCGCGGATCGCGGATCACGTAGCCGCCGGTCACCGAGCAGCCGCCCCCACGCCCGTACGTCAGCGCCGGCCGCACGTGGTCCGCCACGCGCAGCTGCGAGTCGTAGCGGCTCGTGCCCTCCCACGCGCGCCAGCCGAAGTTCGCGCCGCGCGCGGTGCCGCGCGTGCGGAAGTCGACCTCCTCGAACCGGTCCTGGCCGACGTCGCCGATCGCGATGTCGCCGGTCCTGCGGTCGAACGAGAAGCGCCATGGGTTGCGCAGCCCCCACGCGTAGATCGCCGGCTTCGCACCCGCGCGGCCGACGAACGGGTTGTCGGCCGGGATCCCGTACGGGCGTCCGTTCCCCGGCCGCGGGTCGATCCGCAGGATCTTGCCGAGCAGCGTGCCGAGGTTCTGGGCATTGCCGATCGGGCCGTGCTGGTCTCCGCCGCCCCCACCGTCGCCGAGCCCGACGTACAGCAGACCGTCGGGCCCGAACGCGAGCTGACCGCCGTTGTGGTTCGGCTCCGGCTGAGCCTGGAAGATCAGCTGCCGCGCGCTGCCCGGGTTCGCGCGGTCGGGCGATGAGCCGCGGCGGTACTCGACGATGCGCGTGTCGCCGCCCGTGTCGGTGTAGTTCACGTAGAAGCGGCCCGATCGCGGGTAGTCGGGCGCGAACGCGAGCCCGAGCAGCCCCTGCTCGCCGCCGCTGACGATCCGCGAGGAGATGTCGAGGAACGGCGTGCGCAGCGCGCGTCCGTCGCGCACGACGACGATCCGGCCGCCCTGCTCGACGACGAACAGCCGTCGACGCTCGCCCGGCGGCTGCGTCACGTAGATGGGCATGTCGAAGCGCCCGATCCGCGTCAGCTTCGCGCCGGCCGCCGCATCATGCGCTCGCGCCGGCGCGGTCGTCACGTCCTGCGAGCCGGCCGGCCCGCTGCCGCACGCGGCGAACGCGGCGAACAGCACCAGGACGAGGGGGAGCACCGCCGGGGGACGCGACCGCACGCCCCCAGCATGTCACGTCGTCAGGACTGCGAAACGGCCTCCGGCCACGGAGCGTTGCAGACCAAGCCCTCCTGCCCGGCCGCCGCCCACACCTCCTCGGCGATGTGCGGCGCCAACGGCGCGAGCATCACGACCGCGTCGAGCAGCGCGCGCTGCAGCGCGGCCTGATCGCTCGGCGTCAGCGCGTCCTGCTGTCTCAGCACACGCCGCTCGAAGTCTCTGACGCGCTCGACGAGCGTCATCACGTTGCGTGCGGCGCGGTGCGTCTCCAGCCCCGACATGTTCTCGGTGATGCGTCGCAATGCCACGCCGTGCCAGTTGTCGAGCCGTCTGCGCAGCTTGACGGCGCCCTCCTCCGGGTCCGGCTCCGCCACCGCGCCGACGCCCTCCAGCCGCGGCAGCGCGTACTCCCAGAAGCTGTGCAGCCACTTGTGGCAGTACTGCAGCGCCTGGTCGGTCCACGTCAGGATGTTCGTCGGCGCCGCCGCGTACAGCACCGCGAGCCGCACCGTGTCGGCGCCGACCCGCTCGAGCAGCGCGTCCGGGTCGACCACGTTGCCGAGGTGCTTGGACATCTTGCGCCCGTCGAGGTGGACCATCTCGTGCATCAGCACCCTCTGGTGCGGCTCGCCCTCCGCGAGGTGCGGCAGCACCTCGGCGTCGCGCAGCACCTTCGCGGTCATGCGCTGGTCGAACATCGAGCCGCCGCCGTCCGCGCCCCAGATGACGATGTGCACCGGCAGCCAGCGTCTCAGTTCCTCGCTCGTGAACATCGACGACTCGCGTTCGGCCGCCGGCACGCTGAACGGCAGCCACTGCCACAGGCCGTCGACGTGGCAGTCCAGCGTGTCCGTCTCACGGCGGGCGGCGCCGTCGCAGCTCGGGCACCTGCACGCGATCCAGTCCTCGCGCTCGGCGAGCGCGTTGCCCTCGCCCGTCGGGCGCAGATCGTCCGGCAGCCGCACCGGCAGCTGCTCCTCCGGCACCGGCACGGTGCCGCACTGCTCGCAGTGCACGAGCGGGATCGGCGCGCCCCACGCGCGCTGGCGCGAGATCGGGAAGTCGCGCGCGCGGTAGCGGGCGGCATCGCGCAGCTTCGGCTTGCCGGACGGCAGCTTCCAGCCGAGCGAGGCGGCCGCTCTCACGCGCGGCGCGAGGCGCGCGTCGACTCTGTCGGCGCTCGGGACGCCGAGCACGGCGGTATGGCCGAAGCGGTCATCGACGGCGGGCGTTATGACGACCGGCAGCGGTCTGTCGTGGCCCGGGATCGCGAGCGCGCGGCCGGTGTGGATCAGCGGCGCCGCCTCGGCGGAGCGGTCGTCGCGCTGGACGCCGGCGCGCCGCACGCGCTCGAGCTGCTGCCTGGTCTCGTCGTCGGTCGCCCACGCCTCGATGCCCGGGAGGCTCGGCGAGAGCATCACGAACTCGGCTCTGTCGATCGCGTCCTTGTAGGGCGTGAAGACGGTCAGCGGGACGGCGTCGAGCGTGGAGGCGTCGAGCTCGACGCCGTCGACGCGCCCGAGCATCGTGCGCTGGGCGGCGACGCCGGCGGCGTTCCAACCGGTCAGCAGCTCGATCCCACGCTCGTTCTCGGGCAGGTACTCGCTCACGCCGAGGTACCACTGGGAGCGGCGCACGAGCCTCACCGGCTCGTGACAGCGCCAGCAGGTGCCGTCCTCCACCTGCAGCGAGGCGAGCACGGTCCTGCATGTGTCGCACCAGTCGACCTGGCCTTCGGCGTGGTAGACGAGGCCGCGTCTGAGCAGCAGCAGGAACAGCCACTGCGTCCACTTGTAGAGCTCGGGGTAGCTCGTGACCCACTCGCGCTCCCAGTCGAACGAGTAGCCGAGGCGGTCGAACTGGGCGTGCATGCGCTCGCGGCACTGCTCGACCCACTCGTACGGCGTGAGGTCGTTCTTGATCGCGCCGATCTCGCTCGGCAGCCCGAACGCGTCGAAGCCGATCGAGAACAGCACGTCGTGGCCGGTGCTGCGCAGCCAGCGCGCGTAGGCGTCGCTTATCGAGTAGCTGCGGATGTGGCCCATGTGGGCGCTGCCGGACGTGAACGGGCAGGCGGAGAAGATGTAGGCGGCGCGTTCGCGCGGGCCGTCGGTCGGCGTGCTGAACGCCTCCGCCTCCTGCCACGCGCGCTGCCAGCGCTCCTCGACCGTCGCCGGCACGTAGTCCGGTGTCACGCTCTGCGAGGCCATGCTCCCCCCGATCGGCCTGGTGTGTGGTGCTGTGTCGTCGTCACTCCGCGGATGTCGCCGGGCTCTCGGAGTCCCAGCGACGGTGACCTGTCTTCGATTCGCTGTTGCAATGCGCCCGACGGGATTCGAACCCGCAACCTTCGGCCCCTAAAACCGATGCTCTTGGGCTGACGTTCGACGCGTGGCTCCGGACGAGGGCCGGCGAACCGGCAAGAGCCACCAGAAGATCAAGTCCCCCAGCTAAGAAGGCTCGCGCTCGCCATCGCATACGCATCTATGTGTTCGGCCGTTGACCAGTTGAGCTACGGACGCTCGCAACCGCCTTCCGAGCCGCCACCCCCTGGCCGGCTCGCCGGTCGATCATAGCGGCGGCGCGCGGGACGGGTCAACGTTTGCTCCGCGTGGCGCCGCGGTGTAGGCTGACCCGCAGGTCGCCTTCGTCTATTGGGGGATGCGGCGGCCTCACATGGGGGTTGCATGCCGCAGCAGCGGCCTCGCAAGAGGTGCGATTAACTGTGTCATCAATTAATGCTCCGAGGCCGCAGGCGCTCTCCTCGCGCACGACCGTGCGCGTGGTGGAGCTGCACGGCCCCGGATCGGTGCGCGCCGCCGAGCGCGCCGTGCCGGCCGACGGCGCCCTGCTGCAGGTCGAGACGACCGGCGTCTGCGGGACCGATCACCACATCTACGCCGGCCGCCTGCCCGTCCCGACGCCGCTGCTGCTCGGTCACGAGGTGATAGGGCGGCTGATGCGGTTGCCGCGGGACCACGGCCTCGTCGAAGCGGAGCCTGCCCGCGAGCCGGCGCTCGGCGACCGCGTGCTCGTGGCGCCGGGCGTGCCGTGCGGCGACTGCGAGGGCTGCGCACGCGCCGACCGCTGCCTCGACCGCCCGTGCTACGGCCTCACGATGGTCGGCAACGGCCTGACCGGCGGCTTCGCGCCGTTGATGGAGCTGCGCGCTGGCACGCGCGTGTTCGCGGTGCCGGAGTCGATCCCGCGCGAGCGCGCCGTGTTCGCCGAGCCGCTCGCGTGCGTGCTGAGCGCGCTGCGCAAGGCGTTCGGGATGTGTGGGGGCGAATACCTCCCGCCGCGGATGGACGGGATCGTGCTGGGCTTCGGCGCGATCGGGATCGTCGCGGCGACAGCGATCGCCGCCGCGGGCGGGCGCGCGACGGTGATCGAGCGCGATGCGGGCCGCCGCGCGCTCGCGGCCGAGCTCGGCTTCCCGACGCTCGCCGACACGAGCGAGGTCACGCACAGGGCGCCGCTCGTCGTCGACGCCGCGGGCACGCCGACCGCGTTCGCCGCCGCGCTCGACCTGCTGGCCTGGAGCGGCACGCTGATCGAGATCGGCAACTTCGCCGACCTCGGCCCGATCCCGATCAAGCCGAGCGAGATCTGCCTGCGCGACCTGCGCATCGTCGGCAGCGGCGAGACGCTCTATGAGGACTTCGCACCCGCGATCCGGATGGTGAGCGAGACGCCGGTCGACCTGCCGCGCGCGATCACGGACGTGCACGAGTTCGCGTCCTTGCAGGATCCGACCGACCTCTTCGCCGCCCCGGCCGCGGGCAAGGCGCTGGTGGCGTTCGCATGAGTGTCGGCAGCGCGAACGGTCATCGGTCTCTGACGGGCGCGCAGGTGCTGCTGCTGACGCCGTTTGACGACGACGGCGAGATCGACGAGCGCTCGCTCGCCGCGCTGCTCGAGTACGTGATCGGCGGCGGCATAGACGGCGTCGTCGGCGGCGGGACGACGGGCGAGTGCTTCACGCTCTCGGTCGACGAGCAGGCGCGCCTGATGACGTTGATCGCCGAGGCGGTCCGCGGGCGGGTGCCGCTCACGTTCGGGATCGGCAACAGCGCCACGAGCGTCTCGATCGAACTGGCGCGCCACGCGCAGGAGCTCGGCGCCGACTGCGTGATGCTTCAGCCGCCCTACTACTTCCAGCACGCGCCGGAGGCGATCGACGCGCACTTCCTCGCGGTCGCCAACGCGGTCGACCTGCCGCTGATGGTCTACGACGGCGGCGCCGGCATCGAGCTGAGCGTCGAGCGCGTCCGCTCGTTGAACGAGCGCGCGGCGAACATCCGCTACGTGAAGATGTCGATCCCCGACCCCGCGAAGGTCGGGGCGATGCGCATTGGCGCGCCGGCCGTCGAGGCGCTCGCCGGCGACGAGCTGATGATGCTGATGGGGATGCGCCACGGCGCGATCGGCTCGACGGTCGGCTGGGGCAACGTCGACCCGGAGGCGATCGCGGGGATCCACCGCTGCTTCGAGCGCGACGACCTGCCCGCCGCGCGCACGCTGCAGCTCGGCAAGGTCGTCCCGGCCGTCGGCGTCTGCATCACCGCGAAGAACGCCTACATACGCTGCTACAAGGAGATCCTCGCGGCGAGGGGCGTGATTGCCTCGCCGACGACGCGCCTGCCGCTCACGCCGCTCGACGAGATCCGCAGAGACGAGGTCCTGTCCGTGATGCGGGAACTCTCGGTCCTGTAATGGGCCCGCCCCACCCGCGATCCCGTCCGCCGGCGCCGCTACTGGTTCTACTGGACCTCGACGGCGTCCTGGTGGACTCGCGGGACGCAATGGAGACGGCGTGGCGGGCGGTCCAGCACGACCTGGGCGTGGCGACGCCGTTCGCGGAGTACTTCCGCGAGATCGGACGTCCGTTCCGCGACATCGTCGAGCGGCTCGGCCTCAGCGACCAGGTCGACGAGATCGAGCGCGTCTACCGCGCGACGGCGCTGCGCGAGGCGCCGCGCGTGCCGGCCTTCCCGGGCATCCACACGGCGCTGGCGCGACTCGACAAGCGCGGCGTGAAGCTCGGCGTCGTCACCTCGAAGGCGCGCTCGCAGACCGACTGGACGCTCGCGCAGTTCGACGTCGAGTTCGCGACCGTGCAGACGCCCGAAAGCCGCGGCCCCGGAAAGCCGGCGCCGTATCCGCTGCTGGTCGCCGCGAGCGAGGCGGGCGTCGGCGTGAGGGACAGCGTGTTCGTCGGCGACATGGACGTCGACGGACTCGCCGCCAAGGCGGCCGGCATGCGCTTCCTGCACGCCGGCTGGGGCTACGGCGCGTGCCCCGACGGCGCCGAGCGGCTGCGCTCCCCGCACGCGCTGGGCGAGGTCGGGCTGCAGGCGCTCGTGGCCTGAGCCCGACCCCTGGCGAACCGGCTTCTAGAACGGCAGCTTCGCGCGTCCCCGCCGCCCGGCGGAAGCGCTCCTGTTCGTCGCCTTGCGCGAGGACTGGAACGGCTTCTGCAGCCACCGCCCGAGCTTGCCCGGCGCCATGCCGGCACCTCGTTGCCCGGTGCCGAGCGTCTTGTCGACGCCGCGCTGCGGGTGGCTGGAGAGACGCGGGAGCAGGAACGCGAGGACCGCGAGGAGGATGCAGACGGCGATGATTCCGGCGATCAGCATGTGACGAGGGGTACCCGCCCTTCCGGATTCCATTCTGAGACTCAGTCCCATTTTGTGTATGCTGGCGCGCGATGCGACGCCTCCTCCCCTTCGCACTGGCCCTCACGCTGGTCGCCGCCGGGTGCGACGACGCGCGCGATGACGACCACGCCCCCGGCGCGGTCGACGTCGTCGCGACGACGACCGTGCTCGGCGATCTCGCGCGGGCGGTCGGCGGGCGGGATGCGGACGTGCATCAGCTGCTGCAGCCGAACAGCGACCCGCACGACTACGAGCCGCGTCCGGACGACGTCATCGCTGTCGCCGACGCGCGCATCGTGCTCGTGAGCGGCGACGGGCTCGACGCCTGGAGCGGCGACGTCGTCGAGCAGGCGGGCGGCGACGCGGACGTGCTCGACGTCGGTGCCCGCGTGCCGATCGCGCGCGACGGCGAGGGCGGCGATCGCGATCCGCACTGGTGGCACGACCCGCGCAACGTCGAGGCCGCGGTCGGCGCGATCCGCGACGCGCTCGCGCGCGCGCATCCGGCCGCCCGCGCGGCCTACGAGCGCCGCGCCGCCGCGTACCGGCACCGGCTGCACGCGCTCGACGCGGCCATCGCACGCTGCGTGGACGCCGTCGCGCCGGCACGCCGGGTGCTCGTGACCGACCACGACGCGTTCGGCTACTTCGCCGACCGCTACCGCATCCGCGTCGTCGGCACGGTGATCCCGTCGCTCACCACGCAGGCGCAGCCGTCCGCCGGCGACCTCGTGCGGCTCGCGCGCACGATCGAGCGCGAGCGCGTGCGGACGGTCTTCTCCGAGCGCTCGGTGAACGCGAAGCTCGCGCGCGCGATCGCGGAGGAATCGGACCCCGCCCACCCAGCCCGTGTCGACGACTCGCTCTACGGCGACGCGCTCGGACCGACCGGCTCGGACGGCGCGACGTACCTCGCGATGCAGGCGCACAACGCCGACGCGATCGTGCGCGGGCTCGGCGAGCGGCGCGGCTGTCCGGCGGCGCTCGCGGCCGCGCGCTAGTCGAGCGGCTCGACCGGATCCCCCACCCGCACGCGCCCCGGCTCGAGCACGCGCGCGTGGACGCCGAACGGCAGCGGCTCGGTCGTGACGAGCCCGTCACGGCGGTAGGACGCGAGGTGGTGGAGCGTCTGGAAGTCGACCTCGCCGCTCTCGGCGTTGCGCGTCGTGACGGCGCAGCGGCCGACGTTGCCGCGCACGCGCACGCACGCCTCGCCGATGCGCACGTCGCGCCAGCCGTCCTCCGCGTGCGGCGCGACGCCGCCGATCCCGAACGTCATGCGGAAGCGGCGCGCGTCGACCGGCTCGTGCGCGCCGGCCTCCGCTCGGAGCCGCTCCAGCGATGCCGTCGACAGCAGCGTGACGGCGCCGTCGCGGCCGCGGTCGACGCCGGCGCGCTCGGACGGCGCGGCGACGAGCCGCAGCTGTGTTCGGGCGAGCTCGGAGAGCGCCGCCGAGAACGGTCCGGCGACCGGCCGCGCCTGCAGCGCCATGCGATAGAAGCGCACCGCGATCGGCGCCCCCAGCTCGACGTCGCCCGCGAGCTGCCGCCCGTCGGGGAAGCGCAGCGACAGTCGACCGGCGCTCGCGTCGTGCTCGGCGGTGACGGTCACGAGCGCGCCGAGCCGCTTCGCGTTGACCATCGTCCCGTCGGCGTCCACGAGGAAGAACGCGCGGTCGCCCGGGATCCCCTCCTCCGTCACCTCGACCTGCTCGAGCTCCCGCAACCGCAGGCCCTTCACCGGGGTGAAGGAGATCCAGGCGACGCGCGGCGGCACGCCGCTCATGCTAGCCATCGCAGTGTCTCACGCGTGATACACTCTTGGGATGAGCGAGGTCACGATTCGCGAGCTGCGCAACCGCGGCGGAGACGTTGTCGATCGCGCCGCCCGTGGCGAGCAGATCACGATCACCCGCGGCGGCAAGCCCGTCGCCGAGCTGCGCACGGTAGCCCCACCTGCGCTGACGGCCACCAACCTGCTGGCGCGCTGGCGCAGCCTGCCGCGCGTCGACCCGGCTGCGGTGCGGGCCGACATCGACGAGCTGCTGGATCCCAAGCTGTGAGCCATCCGCGCGGCATCCTCGACACGTCGACCGTGATCCTGCTGCCGCAGCTGGAAGACCCTGCTGCACTGCCGGACGAGCCGCTGATCACGACCATCACGCTCGCCGAGCTGTCCGTCGGACCGCTCGTCGCCGGGGACGACGCCGAGCGCGCGGCCCGTCAAGCGCAGCTCCAGCAAGCGGAGGCCGATTTCGTCCCATTGCCGTTCGACGCGACTGCGGCTCGCGCGTTCGGCCGCGTCGCCGCGTCGCTCCGACGCGAGGGGCGCAAGCCCGCGGCGCGCGCCTACGACGCGATGATCGCCGCGACCGCGCTCGCACACGAGCTGCCGGTCTATACAGCCAACCCGAGCGATTTCCGCAGAGTCGAAGGCCTCGAGGTGATCGCCGTCGAACCGCCGCGCTGAGCGCTCGCTCTGCCAGTCGACCCGCCAGTCGCCGTGGCGGTTTCGCCCAACCCTCCTAGGACCGCCGGCGGCCGCCGCGCGCACGTGTCGCGTCGATGCGGCGCCGGTCGCGTTTCGTCGGACGGGCGCCGCCGGGCTCCGGGAGCGGCGCGCCGAACGGGTCTGCCGCCCGCGCCAGGCGCCGCTCCTCGGCGATCCGCTCGCGCGCCGCGATGCTCTCC
Source organism: uncultured Actinomycetes bacterium (assembly GCA_963770165.1). Lineage (GTDB taxonomy): Bacteria > Actinomycetota > Thermoleophilia > Solirubrobacterales > Solirubrobacteraceae > Conexibacter. The sequence continues at coordinate 88,947 of CAVYOK010000008.1, read as the reverse complement.
GGCGTCTCCTCGTAGAGCGTCGCGGCGATGCTCGCCGGCCCGCGGCGCTCGGCGAGCCCGCGCACGAAGACGGTACGCGGGACGCCGCCGATCGTCAGGGCGAGCCGATCGCCGACGCGTACGCTCTTGCCCGGCGCGACGCGGCGGCCGTTGAGCTCCACGTGACCGCCCTTGACGGCCTCGGCCGCAAGCGGCCGCGTCTTCGCGAGACGCGCGGCCCACAGCCACTTGTCGATGCGGACAGTCGCCGTCTCCTCACCGTCGGCGCTCATATGGCCACCGTATCTCGCACGCGAGCCGGGCTGCGCGGTAGATTCGCTGTGTCGATGGACGACGCGTCCCCTGGATCCCCCGGGACGGACCTCGTGCCGCACGCCGGCACGCGCGTCGTGCCGCGCGAGCTCGTCCTCGCGGTCGACGTCGCGCTAGGGGCGGGCACGCGCGGCGGACAAGTTGCGCTGCGCGTCGTCGGCGCGGGACGCGACGTGGCACGCCTCGGCGCGCGGGTGCTGGGGGCGCTGCCCGGCGCCCGGCCGATGGGGCGAACGCTTGCGAGCGTGACGCGCCCGCTCGCCGTAGACGGCGTGCGCGTGCGTCGCCGCTCTGTCGCGCAGGCGCAGCGGGCGCTCGAGCGCGCGGTGCCGGCGATCGTGGAGCTGATCGACGTCGACGCGATCGTCGCCGGCATTGACGTCGACGCGCTGCTGCGGCGCACGGACGTGAACGCCGTGCTGCGGCGGATCGACGTCGATGCGCTGCTGGCCGGCGTCGATCTCGACGAGCTGATCGCGCGGATCGACGTCGACGCGATCGCCGCACGGATCGACGTCAACGCCGTCGTGCGGCGCGTGGACGTCGACGCGGTCGTCGAGCAGACGGAGCTCGGCACGATCGTCGCGCGCTCGACGAGCGGCTTCGCGAGCGAGGCGCTCGACGCGGCGCGCGCGCAGACGGTCGGCGTCGACACGCTCGTGACCCGGCTCGTCGACCGGCTGCTGCGCCGGCGCGGTGAGGGTCCGCTCGGGCCGCCGCTGCTCGTGCGCGACGAGGAGGCCGTCCCGCCCGAGGAGCCGGCGCCATGATCCGCACGCGCGACGCGCTGCGCTTCCAGGGCCACTATGCGGGCCCGGTGAGCCGGCTGCTCGCGTACGCGGCCGACACGTTCCTGATCAGCGTGCTGTACACCGCCGGGCTCGCGCTGCTGCGCTTCGCCGTCGACGCGGCGACGCCATGGACGCTCGACGTCGAGGGCGTCGTGTTCGGGGTCGGCGCGTTCGCGTGGGCGGCGCTCTACTTCGGCGCATCGTGGGTCGGCTTCGCGCGCAGCCCCGGCATGTCGCTGCTCGGCCTGCGGATCGTGCGCGCGGACGGGTCCGACCTCGACCGCCGCCACGCGCTGATCCGGCTCTTCGCGTTCCCGCTCGGCTTCCTCACGCTCGGCGCCGGCTTCCTCGGCATCATCCTGCGGCAGACGCGCCAGGCGCTCTACGACCGCATCGCCGACACCGCCGTCGTCTACGACTGGGACGCCGAGGCGGCGAAGCTGCGCGAGCTCGCGACGCGCGGCGGGCAGCGGCGGCAGCTCGGCGGCGCGTAGCCGCGATCGACCTACGTGGGGTCCGGTCCGCCGCACGACCGCAAGACGAGCGGCGAGGACAGTACGTTCTTCAAGCTTGTCTCGCGCGAGAACGCCCGACCACCTCCGCCGCCGGATCCGCGCTGCTGCCGCCCTGCTCGCGACGGTGGCCGCCGCGGCGATCGGCGTCGCCGGCGTGCTGGCGACGTTCCATCAGGACCGCCAGCTGGACGTCGCGACGGTGCGCCTGTCGGTCGACCCCGGCGGCGATCGCGGATTGGCGCTCTACGTGCCGCTCGTCGACTGGGGCGTGCGCTTCCCGGTCGTGCGGCTGCCGGCGCAGCTGCGGCTCGACGTGCGCGGCATCGATCGCGCCGCGGTCGAGCGGATCGCGCGCGATGAGCGGCTCGACGTACGGCAGCTGCGTGCGCAGGTGCGCGACGCCGTCGCCGGCTACCTGCGAACGCTCGTGCTGCTCGGGCTGGTCGCCGGACTCGTGCTGTCGGCGCTCGTCGCGCTCGCGGTCCGCAGCCGCACCGGTCCACGCGTGCGCTGGCTGCTCGCGGGCGGCGGCGCGAGCGCGCTCGCATGCGCCGTGGCGGTGGCGCTGCTGCTGCCGCCGCGCGGCGCGCTCGACGAGCCTGAGTACTTCGCGCATGGCGCCGACATCCCGCAGGCGCTGCGGCTCGTCGAGTCGGCGACGCGCTCCTCGCGAGACCTCGGCGACGAGCTCGACGCCCAGCTCGTCGGGCTCGCGCGGCTCGTGATCGCGCCGGGCGACCGCCTGCCAGCGATCGGAGCGCCGCGTCTCACCCTCGCCTCCGACGTCCACAACAACGTGCTCGTGCTGCCGGCGCTGCGGCGGGCGGCGGCCGGCGGCCCGCTCGTGCTCGCGGGCGACCTGACCGACCGCGGCTCGCGGCTGGAGGCGGCGGTGACGCGCACCGTCGTGCGCGCCGGCGATCCGCTCGTGTTCGTCGCCGGCAACCACGACTCGGCGGCACTTCAGCGCGAGCTCGCGCGTGCCGGCGCCGTCGTGCTCACGCGCGCCGGACGGCTGCGCGCGAACGGCTCGCTCGGCCCGCGGGTCGTGCGCATCGCCGGCCTGCGGATCGCCGGCTACGACGATCCGTTCCTGCGCCGGCGCGGCCAGCGCGCGGTCCCCGATCCGCATCCGACAGCGGCGCAGCAGGCGGCGTTCGACGCGTGGCTGCGCGAGCTCCAGCGCGACGTCGACGTCGTGGTCGTGCACGAGCAGACCTTGGCGGCGCAGGCGCTGCAGCGGCTGGCGGCCGAGCCGCCGTCGCACCCGCTCGTGTTCCTCGTCGGGCACACGCACGAGCAGGACCTGCGCACCGGCAGCAACGTCGTCGTGCTCAACGCCGGGACCGCCGGCGGCGGCGGGACCGGCAACCTCACCGAGCACCAGCCGATCGGCGTCGCCGTGCTGCTGTACGCGGCCAAGCCGCGCTTCGACCCGCTCGCGGCCGACCTCGTCGAGATCGACCCGGGCAGCGGCGACGCGACCGCGCGCCGGAGCCGACTCGACGACGGCAGCGGCGAACGCGCGGAGTTCCCACAGCGGCCCTAACTAGTAGTGCTCCGTTAGGTCAGGGTGGGGTGTGGAGGTATGGGGTGTTGGGCGGCAGCCGTCTGCGGCAGGTCGGGCAGGTGCCGTGCCAGCAGGCCAGGAGCTGTTGGAGCTCGCTGGCGACCTCGAAGAGTGAGGTCAGGCGGCCGCCCGCAGTGGCGGGCGTCGCAGCCGCTCCTTGGTGAGGAATGCGTGGGCGACGGAGACGAGGGTGACGTGGTGGTGCCAGCCCGGCCAGGAGCGGCCCTCGAAGTGATCGAGGCCGAGCGCGTCCTTGAGCTCGCGGTAGTCCTGCTCGACGCGCCAGCGCAGCTTCGCTAGCTCGACGAGCCGCCCCAGCGGGGTGTTGGCCGGCAGGTTGGAGATCCAGTAGTCGGTCGGGGCGTCTCTGTCCTCGGGCCATTCGGCCAGCAGCCAGCGGACGGGCAGCTCGCCGTCGGGGTCGGCGCGACGCAGCTTGAGGTTGGCTGGCCTGATCCGCAGCGCGAGGAAGCGTGAGGTCATCGGGCCGCGCGTGCCCTCGCGCCATGTGACCTGCTCGCAGCGCTCCGGACCGCCGACGGCGGCCAGGGCAGCGACCGAGGTGAACGGGCGGCGATAGCGCGGCGCGGGCGGACGGCCTGTGCCCTTGTAGGCCGGGCGCAGTGGCTGGGCGTCTTCGGGCAGCGCCGAGGTGGCGCCCTTGACGTCGAGCACGTAGCCGATCTCGCGTTCCTCGAGCCCAAGGCGAAACTCGGTGATGTCGCCATAGGCGGCGTCACCGATCACCGGCGGCGGCTGAAGACCCCAGCCGACCAGCTCGTCGATCATGTCCAGCGCGAGCTTCCACTTCGGCTCGTGGCGCACCTCCTCAGGCACGTGACAGGCAACCCGACGCGGATCGTCGTCCCACTCCGCGGGCAGATACAGCCGCCAATCCAACGGGCATGACGCCTGCGCCGTGACCGCGTTGACCGACACCCCGATCTGGCAGTTGCCGATCTTGCCCAACGCGCCCGAGTACTGGCGCGCGACTCCCACAGACCGACGCCCGAACTTCGGAAAGCCAGTGTCATCCACGACCCATGCCTGCGGCACGACCGCTTCGCTAATCGCAACCGCCAGACGCTCACGAACCGGCTCCCACCGCCACGGCGACTGATTGACGAACTGCTGCAAGCACTGCTCATCACCATCCCCAAGACGAGCAGCCATCGGCTCAACGCTCTTGCGCTTGCCATCGAGCATCAACCCCCGCAAATACACCTCCCCCCAACGACGCTGATCCCTCCTGGCCATCGGCTCGAACATCTCGGCCGCGAACGCCACCAACCGCCCCCGCACACGCTGAAGCTGCTGCTCGGACAACCCGGACACCGAGCCCATCCTGACCTCCTCGGTCGACGGCAACGCCACTACCGAATTCGGCCACACCCCCAAAACTCCTTCAACCTAACGGAGCACTACTAGGCGGGTTGGGCGAAACTCGCTGCGCCCTGTGGTGACAGGGGCGTAGTGCACGCATTTTCTTGGCCGGACCCCATGGTTCGGCGGCGGCTACCCCATGTCGCGCTCACGTCTTCTTCGCAAGGGGCGGGGTGGGTCCGTGAAGAGCGACTGACGGCGGCTACATTGCTCGGCGCCCCAGCCCGGAACGGGTGCCTGACCCGCCGACCTGACAATCCTCGCGAAGCTCGCGAGCACACTGTCACGTGCTCGGGAGCTTCGCGAGCGCTCTACGCAGCGAACCGCTTCTTGATCCGTGCCACGCGCGTCGGGTCGAGAAGTGTGGACACGTCGCTTGCCGACTCGTAGTAGTTGGTTCTGTCCGTGATCCGCGCGAAGTCCTGCTCGGTCACGAAGCGACGCTCGACCTCCCCACGGGGCAGGTCGAGTGGGGCGGGTGGATCGCAACCTTCGAGAGGTTGGTACCCGACCGTCACGATCTCCTTGTCAGGAAAGCGGTCGGCTACGAACTGGATCGCCGGGACGAGATCTGTGTCGGCAGATGCAACGGCCAACACGTCGAACGCGTCATCGGTCGCGAGCGCCGCAATGTCGATCGCCAGCTCGACATCGACGCCCTTCTCGCGTGCCTTGCCGTTCCGGTCATAGCTCAGGGAACGAGGGAACACCTGAACCTTGTCCGGAGCCGCTGCGACCCACGAGAGCATTCGCCGCTGCATGTGACCATGCTGAGTGGCATTCCGATGCGGGCTGTGGATACCGGTGTAGATGCGAACTTCCGTAAGCACGCGCGTTTCGTCTCGGACGATCTGGCGCCCCAGCCCGTAGGGTCGGAAGTTGCCGAAGTGACCGCCTTCCGAGAGCCAGTCGAATGCCTCTCGCGCGGACCGGTACATGTTCTGGTAATCGACGAAGACGATGGTTCGCCGGATCGTCGCCGTGCCCGATCCGAGAACCGGTTGCAGGACCCGGCACTTTTCGGGTACTCTCTCCGCATCTCTGTTGCCGCCCTTCCCCTTCGGGGGATTGGGCGGCTTCTTTTTTGCCGCCTTAGGTGCGCGTCGGGCTCGTGGTGAGCGTGCCATAGGGGCTTCTTCCCTTCCGTCCGAAGCTCCTGCCACGATGTGCGCGCCCCATACGAAACATCAGGTCAAGACTCCGGTCTGATCTCCAAGGGCGTTCGAGCTTTCTGGCTCGGACGCCCTTCTTGCATTCTGAACCCGTCGATCATGCCGGACCGGTCGGACGACTCCGAACGCGCACGTCTACACGAGCCGGGATTTCCCTGCATACCAGCAGGAAGCCGGTCTACCTCGGCCGGGTATTGGCGATCAGAGGCGACCCCTCGCCCACGTTCCGCTCGTAGAGCACCACCAGCTCTGAGAGCGGCACCGCCAAGCCGTCCGCGAGCCGCATGAGCGTGCGCAACGTCGGGTTGATCTGGCCGCGCTCGATAGCCCCGATGTAGTTGCGGTGCAGCTCGGCCTTGAAGCCGAGCACTCCTGCGAGAGCCCGACGAGCGCGCAGCTCGCGAACAGCGGCGCCGAGCGCTCGCAGATTCGGCGCGTCAACGCGCGCCGGGATACCCTGAGCCTGCATGGGGACTTGCCTCCCTGTGCCAGACCCCGGGGCGTTCCAGCGCCGCCGGGGCCACCTATATGTAGGGCGGCGAAGCTAGGGCAGGCCAGCCATGCTCGGCAACCGTTTCGTCAAACGAATCGCCAAGCCCTCATAGGCGGGTTGGAAATCAAGGCGTTCTTGAGCCTCGCTTGCTTCCTGGATATCAAAACTAAAGTATTCATTGAGTTCTTCGCTCCGCCACCTGACGAGAACAGGGGAGCATCCACGGGAGCACGAAGATCATCCGACTTTCCCTTCTCGTGCCGCGGACGGTACGACGACCAACCGCTCGATTAGACGAACCGCTCCACCACCGTCGCGCTCCCGTTGCGCCGCAGCCGGTAGCCGTGCGGGAAGCGGGCGCGGTCGTGGAACTCGCCCTGGTGGGAGACGACGATCACGCGCTTGAGCAGCTGCGCGAGCCGCTGGAGCTCGTCGATCATCTCGTCGCGGCCGGTCTCGTCGAGGCTGCCGAAGCCCTCGTCGACGATCAGCGACTCGATCGTCGTCCCGCCGCTGGCGTACTTGCCGATCGCTGCCGCCATCGCGACGCAGACGCGGAACTTCTCCGAGCCCGACAGGAAGCTCGCCTCCGTGCGCTCGCCGCCGGCGCTGAAGTCGCGCGCGGAGACGACGATCTCGTCGCGCCCGCGCCGCTCCTCGACGGCGATCTCCAGCTCCAGCAGGCCGCCGCTGAGCGCGCGCAGCGTTTCGTTGGCGAGCTGCTCCAAGCCGCGCGCGGCGCGGACGATCAGGTGCCCTTGGATGCCCTGGCGGCCGAGCAGCGTGGCCAGGCGCGCCGCGAGGCGCTCCTCGCGCGCCGCGACACCGAGCCGCTCGCGCAGCTCGCCGAGCTCCCGCTCGCGCTGGTCGAGCTCGCGCAGCTGGCCCTCCACAGCCTGGACGCGCGCGCTCGCATCCTCGAACGCCTGCGCGCGGCGCGCGAGCTCCGCTTCGGCGGCGGACACCGTGACCGCGTGCTCGCGCGGGACTGCCGCGAGCTGCGCGGCGACCTCCGCCTGGGCGGCACGCAGGGTCGCGAGCGACTCCTCGGCCGCCTGCAGCGCGACCACCTGCTCGCCCGCCGGCGCCAGAGCCGCCACGCGCTCGTCGAGCGCGGCGAGCAGCCGCCGGTCGCCGGCGCGCGCTCGCGACGCCCACGCGTCGGGCACCTGCGCCAGCTCGATCTCCGCCCGGCGCGCCTCGGTCGCGGCCTCGGCCAGCGCGCGCGCCGCCTCCTCCTCGCGCGCCGCGGCGTCGGCCTGCTCGGCCTCCTCGCGGTCGGCGGTCGCCGATGCCGCGCGCAGGTCACCGCGCAGCGCTTCGACGTCTGCCCGGTCGCCCTCCGCGACGATCGCGACGCGCGGGTCCTTCCATGCGCCGAGCGCCTTGCGGGCAGCCGCCGCAGCGTCATGCGCGCGGGCGACGGCCTGCTCGGCGTCGAGCGCCCGCCCGTGCGCCCGCTCCAGCTCCGCCACGATCGCGCGCGCCCGCTCGACCGCCGCCTCGGCCTCGCCGCGCGCCCGGCCGAGCGGGACCAGGGCCAGCTCCGCCGCTCTGCGCGCCTTCCGCCGCGCCGCCAGCTCCTGCCTCAGATGCGACAAGTGCGCATCGCGCTGCTCGGGTCTCACCCGTTGCCCGCAGCGGGTGCACACGACCTCGCGCTTCCCCGCACGCGAATCCGCCAGCGCGGCCTCCGCGCCCTCAGCAGCGGCCGAGACCGTGGCGAGCGCCTGCTCGCCATCACGCTCGGCCGCCCGGGCGCCGTCGTGCGCCGCGATCAGCTGCGCGAGCATGCCCTTTGCTTCGTCGATCGCCGTAGCTGTGACGGACGACGCGCCGACTGCGGCGGCGGCCTCCTCGGCGTCGAGCAGCTCGAGGCGGCGCTGCAGCGCGGTCTCCAGGGGCGGAAGGATCCGGCGCAGTGCCAGGGCATGCGCGCTCGCTCTTCTGGCCGCGCGCACGGCGGCCGTGCGCGCACGTCTCGCACCGGCCGCGTCCCGCTTCAACACGGCGGCGTCGGTCGCTCCGGCTCGCCCGCTTGCCGCGGACGCGGCGGCGAGCGCCGCGATCCCCGCCTCCAGGTGCGGCCGTGCGCGACCGAGCGCCGCCAGCTCGGCGGCCTCCGCGCGAATCCGTTGCGCGTCGGCCACGAGCGCTTCGCCGGCGGCGATCCCCGGCTCGATCGCCGCCTTGCGCTCGCACAGCGCGGCGTGCGCACGCGCGCCCTCCACGACGGCGACCTGCGCCCGCCAGACGGCTTGGCGCACCTCGCGCTCCGCCGCAACCTCCTCCAGCTCCGCCTGCGCGGCCGCGCGCTGCTCGGGCTCGATCGCGGGCAGGCGCGCGAGCTCCGCCGCATGCGCGTTGCCGCGGGCGCGCGCGTCCAGCGCCCGCTCGCGCGCCCGCTCCTCCAAGCGCCGGTAGGCGGACAGGTCGACAAGCTGCGCGAGGATCTCGAAGCGCTCCTTCGCCCCGCTCGCGACGAGCCGGTCGCTGCCGCCCTGGATCAGCAGCACCGCGTGCGTGAACGCCTCGTAGCTCAAGCCGAGCAGCTCGTCGCGCCAGCTGGCGAAGCCGCTCTCGCCGGTCGTGCCGGCGATCTCCTCCCAGCGTCCGGCGCCTGGCTCCCAGCGCATCGCCGAGCGGCGCGTCGAGCCGCGGCGCCGGACCGAGCGCTCGACGCGGTAGCGCTCGCCGTCGGCGCTGAACTCGAAGGCGGCGTGAGCCGCGTCGGCGCCGTGCGAGATCAGCCGTCTGGCGTCCTGGGTCCCGCCGCGGTGCTGCCCGTAGAGCGTCCAGGTGATCGCGTCGAAGATCGCGCTCTTGCCGGCGCCGTTGTCCCCCGCGACCGACCACAGCACCGCGCCGTCGAAGTCGAACGTGACCGGCTCGCCGTTCGCGCAGCGATGCGAGAGGAAGTCGGTCAGCTCGACGGTGGAGGGGATCATCGGGGCAGGGGCTCCTGCTCGCCGAGCAGCTCCTCCACCAGCGCGAGCAGCGTCGCGCGGTCGGGATCGTCGGCCAGCTGGTCGGCGAGGAAGGCGCGGACCGTCTCCGCCGGGCTCGCGTGCTCGATCTCGCCGGTCAGGATCGGCGGGTCCGGCTCATCGAGCCGGAAGACGTCGACCGGAGCGAACAGGCGCGGGAAGGCGCGGCGCGCCTCCGCCAGCCACAAGCTCACGACGTCGGAGCGCTCCAGGCGCAGCTCGAGCTTGACGATCGCGCGGTCGGGCTGCTCGATCGCCCGCGCACGCTCCGCGATCTCACCGAGCGCACCGACGTCGAAGCGCAGCATCGGCGTCGCGTCGAGCGGCAGCTCCTCCAGCGCGAGGCCGCCGTCGCGCTCGATCTCCGCGAGCACGACGTGGCGCGGCTCGTCCGCTTCGGCGAAGTCGACGCGGTCGAGCGCGCCGCAGTAGCGGATCCGCTCGGCGAGCGCGAGCGGCTGGTGGACGTGCCCGAGCGCCACGTACGCGAAGTGCTCGAGCGGCATGCCCTCGACGTGGACGTCCTCCGTCTCTGAGACCTCGCGCAGGCCCGTCGGCGCGTCGACGTGGCGCAGCAGGAAGTGCCCCGCCATCAGCACGGGGATGCCAGGGTGCTCGCGGCTCGCCTGCCCGCTCAAGCGCTCGCTGGCATCCGTCACCGCGTCGCTCAGCGCGACGCGCTTGTCCTCGACGGAGCGCAGATCTCCCGGGAGGTCGTACGCCGTGGCCGTGGGATACGGCAGCGCGACGACCGTCGCCACCACCTCGCCGTCCGCGGTCAGCGGCACGAGCGCCGGCCGGCTGACGAACTGGACGCGCGCGGCGTGCCGCTCGCCGAGCAGCCGCTGGACGCCGCTGAGCAGCTCGAACGTGTGGACCGAGTCGTGGTTGCCGGCGACGAAGACGCATTGCATGCCGCGCTCGACGCACGGCGCGAGCAGCTCGGCGAGCCGCGAGACGATCGTCGCGAGGCGCTCCGGCCGCTGCGCCTCCAGCACGTCGCCGCACACGAGCAGCGCGTCGACGCGCCGCTGCTCGGCGTAGGAGACCAGCTCGCCGAGTCGCGCAAGCTGGTCGGGCAGGCGATCGAGGCCGCCCAGCCGATCCCCGAGGTGCCAGTCCGCGGTGTGGAGGACGCGCAGGCTCAGCTCCAGCGCCCCCCGCGGCGCCGCCGCTCGTCGGCTACGGTCTCCACCCTGAGCACCGTAACACGGCGAACGCAGACGTTTCGGAGACGATGACCGACCCGCGCGAGCGACTGCGCGAGCTGCTCGACGGCTGGCGTCGGGAGCACGGCCAGGAGCGGCTGCCGATCGACGTGGAGGCGCTCGCCGCCGCCCGCGGCGTCGAGGTGACGGTGGAGCCTGACGGCCCGCAAGGGCTCGCACGGCAGCGCTTCGCGCTCGCGCACGCGCTCGTGCGCACGGTCCTGCCGGGCAACGACGCGGAGCAGCTCTCAGATTGGGGCGCGAGCATGCTGCTGATGCCCGACGAGCTGACTTGGAGCTACCGCGCCGACCAGGGCCTGCGGGCCGTCGAGCGGCTCGCGCGCGACGCGAAGGTCAGTCTCGAAGCGGCCGGGCTGCGGCTCGTCGAGCGCGGCGGCAAGCCTGCCGCGTTCGTCGTCGCCGCCGCGAGCGAGGAGGGTTTGCGCGTGCGCTACGCGCGCGCCCACGACCTGCGGCTGCTGATCCCACGCGGGGCGCCCGTCGCCACGAGCTCGGTGCTCGCGCGCGCGGCACAGACCGGGCGGCGCGAACGCGGCGTCGAGCCGCTGCCCGGCCGCGCGGAGCGGATGTTCCACGTCGAGGCGAGGTCCTACCCGACCGGCCGCGGCGGCGGCACGCGCGAGCGGGTGCTGGCGCTCGCGTGGCCGAAGGGTTAGCTTCGACGTCAGCATGCGGGAGCGGGTGGAGGAGGAGCTCAGAGTCGGGCCCCCGAAGCAGGTGGCCGCCGGCCCGGCGGGCGTCTGGTGGGGACTGCGGCACGCGCTGGGCGCGATGGGGCCGGCGCGGGCGGCGCGCGCGCTGGCGCGCGTGAACCAGGCGGACGGGTTCGACTGCCCCGGCTGCGCGTGGCCGGAGGGCGAGCACCGCGCGCGGGCCGAATTCTGCGAGAACGGCGCGAAGGCGGTCGCCGAGGAGGCGACGACGCGCCGCGCCGGCGGCGCCTTCTTCGCACGGCATGCGGTCGCGGAGCTGGCCGGGTGGAGCGACTTCCAGCTCGGCCGTGCCGGCCGGCTGACGGAGCCGCTGCTGCTCGACGCGGGCGCCGCGCACTACGCGCCCGTCGACTGGGACGACGCGCTCGGGATCGTGGCGGATGAGCTCGCGCGGCTCGACTCCCCTGACGAGGCCGTCTTCTACACCTCCGGGCGCACGAGCAACGAGGCGGCGTTTGCGTATCAGCTGTTCGTGCGCGCGTTCGGGACGAACAACCTGCCGGACTGCTCGAACATGTGCCACGAGTCGTCCGGCGTGGCGCTGGGCGAGACGCTCGGGATCGGCAAGGGGAGCGTCTCGCTGGAGGATCTCCACGACGCCGAGCTGATCCTGATCGTCGGGCAGAACCCGGGCACCAACCACCCGCGCATGCTCAGCTCGCTCGAGCGCGCGAAGCGGCGCGGCGCGATGGTCGTTTCGGTCAACCCGCTGCCGGAGGCGGGCTTGATGCGCTTCCGCAATCCCCAGCGCGCGAGCGGGGTCGTCGGCCGCGGCACGCCCCTGTCGGACCGCTTCCTGCAGATCCGGCTCGGCGGCGATCTCGCGCTGTTCAAGGCGGTCAACCGGCGGCTGCTCGAGCTCGACGCGCTCGACCACACCTTCCTCGCCGACCGCTGCGACGGCCTCGATGCGCTGCGCGCCGAGCTGGCCGGCCTCGGCTGGCACGACGTGCTGGAGGCGACCGGGCTGGCGCGCGAGCAGATCGAGGAGCTGGCGCAGCTGATCGCGGCGCGGGAGCGGATCGTGATCTGCTGGGCGATGGGCCTCACCCAGCACCGCCACGCGGTCGCGACGATCCGAGAGCTCGTCAACACGCTGCTGCTGCGCGGCGCGGTCGGCAAGCCGGGCGCCGGCGCCTGCCCCGTGCGCGGGCACTCGAACGTGCAGGGCGACCGCACGATGGGCATCTTCGAGCGGCCCGAGCCGGCGTTCCTCGAGCGGCTCGGCGCGGCGTTCGGGTTCGACCCGCCGCGCCGGCACGGAGTCGACGTCGTCGGCGCGATCGAGGCGATGGCGCGCGGCGAGGCGAAGGTCTTCTTCGCGCTCGGCGGCAACTTCTTCTCGGCCGCCCCCGACAGCGCCGCGACCGCCGCGGCGCTGCGCGGCCAGCGACTGACCGTCCACGTCTCGACGAAGCTCAACCGCTCGCATCTCGTGACCGGCAGGCGCGCGCTGATCCTGCCGACGCTCGGCCGCACCGAGCGCGACGTGCAGGCCAGCGGCCCGCAGCACGTCACGGTCGAGGACTCGATGAGCGTCGTGCACGCCTCGCGCGGGCGCCTGAAGCCGGCCTCCGACCGGCTGCTGTCCGAGGTCGCGATCGTGTGCCGCCTCGCCGCGCGCGTCGTCGGCGAGACGCCGCGGATGCCGTGGAGCGCGTTCGAAGCGGACTACGGGCTGCTGCGCGACCGCATCGGCGAGGTCGTCGCCGGCTTCGAGGACTTCAACGCGCGCCTCGCCGCGGGCGCGACGGGCTTCGTCCTGCCCCACCCGCCGCGGGACGAGCGGCGCTTCCCGACCGCGACCGGTCGCGCCCGCATCACCGTCAATCCGCTCGAGCTGCTGCACGTCCCGCCCGGCCGGCTGCTGCTGCAGACGATGCGCTCGCACGACCAGTACAACACGACCGTCTACGGACTCAACGACCGCTACCGCGGGATCAGATCCGGCCGCCGCGTCGTGCTCGTGCACCCCGACGACCTGGCCGAGCGCGGACTCGCCGACGGCGACCTCGTCGACATCGTGAGCGAGTGGCACGACGGCGAGCGCCGCGTCGAGCGCTACCGCGCGACCGCCTATCCGACCGCGCGTGGCTGCGCGGCCGCCTACTACCCCGAGACGAACCCGCTCGTCCCGCTCGACCACCACGCCCACGGCTCGCGCACGCCTGCGTCGAAGTCGATCGTCGTGCGGCTCGAGCGGGAGCGCCCGTGACGCCCAGCATTCATGCGTCCACCGCGCCCGCCGCGGACCACAGCTCGCCGGCGGCGACCTCCGCCCGCTCGGCCTCCCAGCTCCACGCGTCAGGCCCGGGCAGCGCCTCGGGCGCGTCGCGGTAGCGCTCGTAGAGCGCCGTGTAGGTCGTCGTCGCGATGCCTTCGGCCGCGAGGCGCTGCATCAGCAGCTCCATCGTGCGGCAGTCTTCGCTCATCTGGAAGATCGAGTGAGGGTGATACACCGGCGAGACATAGTCGAGCCCCAGCTCGACCGCGCGCGTCACCCACGCCCACTGAACGCTCAGACGTGAGCAGGTAGAGGTCCGTCTCCGCCAGGCTGGCGTGGCGACGACCCAATCCTCCGGCTTGGCGACCACCCGCGGCGACGCGGCGTTCACCGCGACGATGGCGCGCCCGCCTCTGCGTCGCCCGGGCTTGCGCACGCTGCTGCCTCACGACAGCAGCGTGCAGGGCGCCGCGGACAAGCCCCGGCGCATCGGACTACGCCACCTTGACACCGTACTTCTTCGCCAGCGAGCCGACGTGTGCCGTTCGCTCCGCGGCCGCGGCAACGTTCTCCTGCGTCACGACCTCACCACCGGTTTGCACGTCTACGGCGGGGAAGGCGCGCTCGAGCTGCCCCCAAGCGGAGGCCGTCGAGAGGAGCGCGTCTTGATACGTGCCGGCATCAGTCGTCGCCACGATCCAGCCTTCGCGGATGCCGTTGGTGATGCGTTCAGTGGTCGTGATCGACGCGATCGGCTTGTCTCCCGGCTTCAGGCCGCTCTCCTGCAAAGCCTTGATCGCGACAGGCACGTTGCCGTCCCACAGGACGCCGACGCCGACGAGCTCCTTCCCAACCTTGCTGATCTGCGCCTTCCAGATCGCAGCCTGCTGGCTCTCATCCGCCCCGGGTGGGGTGTCCGGGAACGAGGAGTAGGCAAACGTCGTCCCCTTCTCCTTGTTCCAGTCCTCCACCGCGGCCTTTCCGCCGTTGATGATCGCCTCGGCGTTCTCATTGCCGGGATGCGAGATCCCGGAGATGATCGTGCCCGTCGTCACATCTCGCTTTTCGAGCTCAGCCAGCAAAGGCTGGGCTGCGCTGTACGACGCGAGATGGTTGTCCACGCCGATGTGCGCGATCCCCAGCGCCTTCCGGTCGTCCGGAAAGTTGTCTGCATCCCCGATCGCGATGCAGTAGATGCCCTGCTTCTGAGCCTCCTCCATGACGGCGCCGACGCCCTTGACCCACCACATCGTCGCCAGCACGTCAGGCTTGGCCAAGATGGCCTGCTTGAGCACGTTGACGTGGTTCTCCGCCGAGTACTGCGAGATCGGCACGCCGACCTTCTGATAGTCCCAGCCGAGCGCTCGCGTGGCGTCGTAGTACCCGACGTCGATCGGGACGTTCCACGGCGCGATCGCGGCGATCGCCCAGATCAGCTTGCGCTTCTTTCCGTCCTGTTCGGCTGCGCTCGTCCCTGCTGTCGTAGCGTCACCAGACCCGGACCCGCAGCCGATGCCCGCAAGGGCCGCCGACCCAGCCAGAGCACCGAGGATGACGTTCCGTCGGTTCAATCCCGCTTGCTTGTCGATCGATTCACCCACAGCCTTCCTCCTCCAGTTGCCTAACGCTAAGACTCACTGCCGGCGCCTCGCTTCAACCCGTGTGCTGCCCTCCGTCGCCGCACCCAGCCACGCATGTCCTGCTTTCGCTGCATGGCGAGCTCAGCGCCGGCTACCAGCACGATGATCAATCCGATGAAGACCTGATTCCAATTCCCCTGGACCCCGAGCAATGTGAGGCCGTTGGGCAGCATCGCGATGATCCAGGTGCCGACGACCGTGCCGTAGACGCTCCCCTGACCACCAGTGAGCGCGACGCCGCCAATGATGACCGCGGCTATCACCTGCAACTCGAAACCGGATCCGGTGAGGGGACTTCCCTCGCGCAGCCAGCCACTCTGGATTGCCGCGATGACCCCACATGCCGTGCCCGTCATGACGAAGCACGCGAACTTCACACGCCTCGTATTGATGCCGGCGGCACGCGCCGAACGCAGGTTCCCGCCAGTGGCATACACGTGCGCACCAAAGCGCGTCCACTTGAGGACCAGGGCACCGATCACGATGATCGCGATACCCCAGATCACTTGAGCGGGCACCCCTGCGACGCTGCCGTTCGTCGCCGCGAAGAACGACGACCGCACCTCGTCTGGATAGATGATCGGGAGCCCGCCCGTGAGCACCAGCGCCACGCCGCGGAACAGGCTGTAGGTCCCCAGCGTCATGATGAACGATGGGACCTCGACGACCGAGATGGCGAACCCGTTCACCGCTCCGAGGATGGCTCCGGCGGCGACGACCGCTGCCGCGGAGGCCCAGGGATCGAGACCGAAGTCGACGACGCCGATTCCCATGAGGACGGCGAGCAGCCCGTACAGCGATCCAACCGACAGATCGATCTCACCCGCGATGAACACGAACGTCAATGCGACGCTTGGGATGGCCATGATCGCCGCCACGCGCGCGATGTCATAGATGTTGCTGGACGAGAAGAAGTTCTCGGCAAAGATCGAGAAGAACGCAAAGATGCCGACGGCGGCGACAGTCAATGCGAACTGGCGACCGCGCACGATCTGACGCACGAGGGCGGCGTATGGTCTGCCGGCCGTCGGACGTGCCATGAAGCTGTCTCCGGTGGTCACGCGACACCTCCGGATGCCCCGCCGACGATGAGGCCCACGATCTCCTCGTACGAGGTCTCTCCGATCGAGACATCCGCCACCTTGCGACCCAGACGCAGGACGACGATCCGATCAGCGAGCTCGAAGACATTCGTCAGGTTGTGGCTGATGAGCAGAACGGCATGACCCGTCGCTCGAAGCTCTACCACGACCTCCGAGACGCGACGAGACTCTCGCACCCCGAGTGCTGCGGTTGGCTCGTCCAGCAACACGACTCTGCTTCCGCGCAGCACCGCTCTCGCGATCGCAACCGCCTGCCGTTGCCCACCCGACAAACGGCCGACATCGGTGCGGACGTTCGGGAGGTTCACCCGAAGGCGAGAGATCAGATCCCCCGCCTCGGCGATCATGCGTCGGCGATCGAGGACCCATCCCCACTTGCACAGCTCACGCCCCAAGAAGAGATTGGCGGCGACATCGCGCTGGTTGACGAGCGCGAGGTCCTGAAAGACGGTCGCAATGCCGAACGACTCTGCGCGAGAGGGACTCTCCAAAACTACGGGAGAGCCGTTCACCTCGAGGTGACCCTCGTCAGGTTGCGCAGTTCCGGAAAGCATCGAGATCAACGTCGACTTCCCCGCGCCGTTGTCACCAACGAGCGCCGTTACCTCTCCCTCGCGCAGGCTCATGGAGACGTCGACAAGAGCGGTGACAGGACCAAACGTCTTGGTCAGGCCTACCGCGCTCAAGCAAGCCGCGTCCGTCACTCTGGTCTCTCCTCCAACGCGGTGGTTCTCCTCATGGAGCGAAGATACGGAGGCGTGTGCACCAAGTGAAAGACGAGTTGCCACATGATTCAGTAGGTCGGCTTACGAATCACGCCACCGGTATGCAGTGCGGGATAGAGCTCCCGGAACGCGTCGCGCTGCTCGGCGTACTCCGCTTGCAGGGCCGGGTCGGGCTCGACGACGCATCTCGCACGCACCAGCGTCGCGGCCTCCTCGTGATCGGCCAGTGCGCCGCCGGCGATCCCCCCGAGCAGCGCCGCGCCGCAGGCAGGGCCCTCGTCGAGCGCGACCCGCTCCAGTCGGAGCCCGAGGACGGCGGCCAGGACGTCGACCACCATGTCGCTGCGCACCGCTCCGCCGGTGATCCGTGCGGTGTCGGCCGGCAGCCCATCGCTGACGAGGTCCAGGACGTCCGCCAGCGAGTAGGCAATGCCCTCGACGACGGCGCGTGTCATCGCCGCCCGGTCGTGGTGTGCCGAGAGGCCCACGAACGCTCCCCGCGCGTCGGCGTCCATGTGCGGCGCCCGCTCGCCTGAGAGGTATGGCAGGAAGAAGAGCCCGTTCCCGCCCGCCGGTCGCCGGGCTGCCGCCGCCAGCAGCTCACCGACGCCCGCGGCGGCCTCGTCGAGAATGCCGCTCCACCAGGCCAGCGATCCAGCCGCCGAGAGCGTGACGCCCAGGGTCTGCCAGGCGTCGGGACGAGCGGCGCAGATCGTCTGCAGCCGGCCGAGCGGGTCGATGCGCTCGGGGACGCCGCGCATGCCGGTGATCACGCCGGAGGTGCCGAGCGCTACGCCGAGGGTCCCGCCGTCGTGCAGGCCGAGGCCGAGCGCGGCGGCCGCCTGGTCGCCGGCGCCGGCGGCGACCGGTGCGCCGTCCGGCGTCCGGCCCGCCAGCTCATGCGACTCGAGCGCGGGGGGCAGCCACGCGGGCGACAGCCCGAGCTCATCCACCAGGTCGCGGCTCCAGGAGCGCGCCGCCACGTCGAACAGCAGCGTCCCCGACGCGTCGGAGACGTCGGTCAGGGGGCCGCTCGCGGCGAGCCCGCCGGTGAGCGCCATCCGTACGTAGTCCTTCGGAAGCATCACGTGCCGGATGCGCCGCCACACATCCGGCTCGTGACGCCTGACCCACAGCAGGCTCGCTGCCGTGATGCCCGGAAGCGCGCGGTTGCCGGTCCGCTCGAGCAGCCACGGGAGGCCGTGCGCCTCCTCCAGCTCGGCGCGCTCGCGGACGGCCCGCCCGTCGTTCCACAGGATCGCCGGGCGCAGCACCTCGCCGCGCCCATCGAGCAGAACCAGGCCATGCATCTGGCCGGTGATCCCGAGCCCGGCCGGCCGCACGTCGCCCAGCTCGGCCAGCGCGCGCCGCGCGCTCGCGACCCACTCCTCCGGGTGCTGCTCTGAGATGCCCGCAGCCGTCGGTGGCGCACCGTGCGCCACCGACGTTCTGGCCTGGACGCGCCCGTCGCGACCGATCGACAGTCCCTTCGTCGACGAGGTGCCGACGTCGAGTCCCACGAACACGCCCATTTGAGTCGCGGACGCCATCCCGGTGCCTGGCTAGGACCGACCCTGCTCGATGACGCCGAGGACCTCGTCGAGAACGTCCAGGGCGCGGTCGAGCTGCTCGCGGGGAATGTCGAGCGGTGGCTTGACCTTCACGAGGTTGCCGAGGCCGGCGTACCGGCTCTCGCCGAACAGCACCCCGCGCTCGACGCCGAGGCGGTAGACCTCCGTCGACTCCCAGCGCGCGGGCTCCTTCGTCTCGCGATCCTTGACGAGCTCGATCGCGACCATCAGGCCCGGGCAGCGCACGTCGCCGATCAGCGGATGACGCGCCTGCATCTCCAGCAGCCGCGCGGTGGCGTGCTCGCCGTGCTCGCGTGCGCGGTTGCAGAGGTCGTCCTCCTGAATCGCCGTGACGGCCGCCAGTCCGGCGGCCATCGAGACGGGGAACTGCCCGAACGTGAGCGCGTCGTCGCCGGGGCCGAAGCCGACCAGCTCTCGGTCGGCGAGGATCCCGGCGAGCGGGAAGCCGCCGCCGACGCCCTTGCCGAACGTGATGATGTCGGGCGTGACGCCGTAGTAGTCGGCGGCGAACATCTCGCCGGTGCGCCCGAAGCCCGTCTGGATCTCGTCCCAGATCAGCAGGATTCCCAGCTCGTCGCACAGCTCGCGCACGCCGTGGTAGTACGACCGCGGGAACTCGATGTGCCCGCCGTTGCCCTGAATCGGCTCCATCATCAGCGCGGCGACGTCGCCGTCGACGCCTTTCTCGATCGTGTCGCGCAGGAGGTCGAGGCACAGCTGCGACTCGGTCTCCGGGTCCATCCCCAGGCGCGGGCGGTACGGGTTGGGGTGCGGCACGCGCGTGAAATGCGGCTGCAGCGAGCCGAAGACGTTGTTCGGGTGCGGCCAGCTGGCGGCGAGCGTCGCGAGCGAGCGCCCGTGATAGGCGTCCTGGAGGACGAGCAGGTTGCGCGCCGCCGGCCGGTTGCGGAACGCGAGCTTCATCGCCATCTCGGTGGCGAGGCTCCCGTGCAGCGCGTAGCCGACGCGGGTGAGGCGACCGGGCGCGATCTCGGCGAGCTTGGCCGTCAGCTCGAGCGCCGCGCGCGTGTTGAAGTTCGGCCGCGCGTGCGTGATCTCGCGCAGCTGGCCGATGGCCGCCTCGACGACGCGGGGGTCATTGGCGCCGAGGTTGTTCGACCATGCCTGAGCCGTGCAGTCGATGTACTCGCGCCCGGCCGTGTCCCACACCAGCGACCCACGCGCCTTCGTCAACAGGATCTTCGTGTCGTCGCCGCCGACCGGGTCGTGAATCAGGGATCTGCGTCCGATCTCCAGGCGATCCGGCAGTGTGGTGTCTGTGCTCATGGGCTTTCCTCGGGTCGATCGATCCAGTCAAGGTATGTCGATCCACCCTTGAAGTGAAATATCAGTCGCGACACCATTGAGTGGCACCGCTTACGAATCGCGCTCGACGCTCGGTCGCAAGGTCAGCGTCGTCTCGACGTGCTTGGCGATCTCCTCTTCCGAGTAGCACAGCGGGAAGTAGCCATCTCTCAACCAGGTGGCATAGAGATCGGCGTAGTGAGCGCTGCGCGGGTCACCTGATTGCCCGGGCGTGTTGATCGCGATGCTCTCGTCCCACGCACCGACGTCGATGACCGTGCGAAAGCTGGCTCCAAGGACCTGGTCGTGCGTCCGGCGGTCGAAGACCGCGACGCCGACCGTGTCAGGGCTGCCGGACTTGGGATCCGGCGGTGTCGCACGCCACGCATCGCCGGCTTCCGTCACACCGTAGGCGAGGTGGGGCAGGCGCGTGTGACGAGCGGCACCGTACCTCCAGCGCGTCTCGTCCGCGCCGTGGTGCGAGCGCAAGCGTCGGACCGTGGCGGCGAGCGACTCGCACAACAGCCGCTGCAGGCGATGTGAATCAGCACCCAGACGTTCGAGCAGGAGCATGTCGACCGTGGCGTCACCGACCAAGGACTCGTCGGGCATCGCCCGACGGACGGCGTCGACCGACCGGTCCGCCGGCACAAACGGCGCGAGGGCCTCGCCGTACGAGCGCTCGCGCAGCTCGCCCCGGAACCAGTCGTCGAACAGCAGCGCCGCCGCCGAGTCGGCGGTCATCGTGTGCTCCCAACCGCGCAAGAGGCGAAGCCCGGCGTTCGCGGCTTCATCGCCGTCGGGTGACGTAGCGGGAAGCAGTGCACAGACGGCTCGTGCCGGAATGCTGACGTAGTCGTTCTGCAGCGCCGCAGCGCTCGCGACGCTCATCGCGTCGTCGCGACTCAGCACCTCGGCGATGCGCTGCGCTCGAAACGGGGCCAGCCACTCGTATGAGATCGGGATCGCCTGCCACCCGTGGACATCGTCAAGGTTCATCTCGTTGGCGCTGGCGAACCAACCCGTCGCGGGATTCACCACCTGCGGCAGCTCCTCGGCGCGTCGAAAGCCACTCCACTCGTAGCGGCCGTCCCCGGGGACCGGCAGCAACCCGTCCCAGTTGTCCCGCACAGGCACGAGCGCGCACCCGCGCCAGCCGATCTCGCCCGCGACGTCGGCGTACACCTGGTTGACGCTCGGAGCGCGCCAATGCGCGAGCGCGTCGCGGAAGTCCGCGGCGCTCCGGGCATCGAGGTAGTGCAGGCTGGAGAGATACGGCGCCATGCCCGGCTCCAGCCCCGCCGCTCGGACGGCGAAGGCGACCCCGCGTTCGGCATCCCACCGGATCACGGGGCCATGCCGGGTGAACATCAGCTCGACCGTCTGCTCGCTTCCGTCCGCGACGGCGACGGCTTCGGTGACGGTCGTGAACGGCTCCCAGGCGTCGCGATAGCGGTAGTGAAGCCTGTCGGTCGGGTGAAGCTCGTAGACGTAGAGATCCTCCTGGCTGCAGGGCCAGCTCGTCAGACCGAACGCCACATGCTCGTTGTGTCCGATCGACACGCCGGGCAGCGCCGGCTCGCCGGCGCCGATCACGTCGATCCCGGGGCAGCGGAGGTGCACCAGGTAACGCAAGGACGGCACGGTCATGGCTCGATGGGGATCGCTCGCGAGCAGCGGTCGGCGCGTGCTCGTCCGGTCGGCGGAGATGACCCAGTTGTTGCTGCCGTCCGGAGGCCGAGCGCCCACGCCGGCCGGGGAGATGGCGGGACCCAACGCCAAGCGGTAGACATCGAGCACCGACTCATCGATCGAATTGAGGTCGAGCCCGTCGGGGACGACGACGTCGATCGGCGGCTGGCGATGCTTGCGCAGATCCTCGACGTCAGGTCCGAGCTCACGCAACGTGACTGCCCGCAGGACCTGCTGCTCGAGGTTGCCGAACATGCCGTGCGTTCGAATTCGCACGACGTCCTCGGGCCGCCACCGGCCCGGTCGGAATGCCAGGCGCTCGAATTCCGGCGGCAGCAGACGCGGGTCGCTCTCGGTACGCGCTATCCACTCGTTGATCCCGTCGGTGAACGCGGTGACGATCTCTTCCGCGTGCTCTCCGTAGGCCGCCCACTCGTCCGTCAGGGCGCCGCGGTAGAGGAACAGGCGTGCCGCGCGGTCCCGCGCGACGTAGTCTCGCCCGAGCACGTCGGCCAGCAGCCCGAGCCCTCGCCGCCGCCACAGGTCGAGTTGGAACAGGCGGTCGCGGGCCGCCACGAACCCCTGTGCGAAGAACAGGTCGCGCCGTGACGACGCCGCGATGTGCGGGACGCCCCAGCGATCGATCTCGACCGTGACGGTCGATTCGAGGCCGTCAGCCGCGAGCTCGGTGCATTCGGGCTTCATCGACGCCGCGGGGCTAGGGGAGCTCGTCGTCGTCGGTCCACCTGTCGCAGATCTCGCTCAGGCTCGCGAACCAGACGCCGTCGTGGCCTGCGACGTGGTCCAGGAAGCGCTCGAACATGAGCATGTTGTGCGCCCGGCCGATGCACTGCGGATGGACGGTGAGGGCAAGCATGGGGTTCGTCTCCCGCTCATACGCGAAGTCGAAGTGGTCCTTCCAGCGCTGCAGCAGCGTCTCGGTCGAGCCCAGACCACCATCGGTCCGGGGACGGAACTCCTGTGCCGGGAAGTCGTCGAGGTCCCAGCTGACCGGCAGCTCGAGGACCTTGCTCGGCGGACCGAAGACGTTGCCGCCCTCATAGTCGAGGGTGACAGGGCGCGGCCGATAGGGGTGAAAGTCGCGCCCCATGAGGGACGAATCCCAATCGAACCCGAGCTCCTCGAGCAGTTCGAGCGTCACATCGCTCAGCTCCCACGAGGGGGCCCGGAAGCCGCGCGGCCTGCGGCCGACATGCTCGATGTGCTGCTCGACGCTGAGCTCGAGCAGCCGACGCTCCTCGCTGGCGGGGAGGGATGCGATCGGTTCGTGCCAGCAGCCGTGCGCGGCGATCTCGTGCCCCGCCGCGACGATCTCCTCGAAGGCTCGGGGAAACGTGGCCATTGTGTGCGTCGGGACGCAGAACGTCGTCTTGACGCCGAACCGCCGCAGAGCAGCGAGAACGCGCGGCACGCCGACCTCTGCGTCGAACTCGCCGCGGGACAGCGCGGCCGGCTCGGTCGTCCCGTGACCACCCATCCACCCCGAGTGGGCGTCGAAGTCCACGCCGATGTTGACTGCGATGCGGGTGTTGTCATCGAACCGAAGCGACACGGGTTCACTCGGGGACGTTGCTGGGGTCGTGCTGGATTCCTGCCATGAGGTGCAGGAGCTCCATCTGGCTGAGCTCGTCGACTGGGCCGCTGTGCACGACTTTGCCGAGTCGCAGGACGACGACGCGATCGGCGACGTCGTAGACGGTTTCGATGTCGTGGCTGATGAGGATCACGCCCGTCCCTCGCGCTGCGACTGACTTGACCAGGTCCAGCACGTGTCGGGTCTGAGTAACCCCAAGCGCCGCGGTCGGCTCGTCCAACAGCACCACGGCGACGTCCTTGCGAACAGCACGGGCGATAGCAACGCACTGGCGTTGACCGCCTGAAAGCGTCTCGACCAGGGTCCGATGGTCGTCGAGGTCGATCCCCAGCTCGTGAAGTCGCTCCGATGCCTGTTGGAGTGCGAGGCGGTCATCGCGTACCGGGATCAGGCCGAACATGCGTCGGGTCGGTTCATCGCCGAGCACCAGGTTGTGGGCGACGCTGAGGTTGGGGCACAGCGCGAGGTCCTGATAGACGGTCTCGACCCCGGCGGCGCGCGCGTCATGAGGGTTGTGGAAGCTGACGCGATCACCACGCAGGCAGAGCTCGCCGCGACTCGGGCGTGTAGCTCCCGAGAGAACCTTGATCAGGGTTGACTTGCCGGCGCCGTTGTCGCCGAGCAACGCGACGACCTCGCCTGGACGGACCGCGATGTTCCCCGCCTCCAGTGCGAGCACGGGTCCGTACTGGACGCTGATGTCCTGCGCCTCCAGCAGTGGCCCGTGAGCTGTCCAGTCAGTCCCGCCACCGGCGTGGCCGTCGGAGGCCCCGACCAGTCGCGTCGTCGTCTGATCGGGCCTGCTGCCGGCCGCGTCAGCCGCCGGCGGTCGTTCGGCTGGTCTGCCTGTCCGCCTCGGCCGCTTCGAGCTTGGTGCGCCTGCCCTGGCGCGTTTTTCACTCCTGAACTGCGCGAACTGATCGGCGCCGAGCGCAACGATCAGCAGCATGCCCTTCGCGATCTGCTGGTAGTAGTCCTCGATCCCCTCGAACAGCAGGCCCGCGTTGATGATCCCGATCACGGCGACGCCGAAGAACACGCCGAGCGGTCGACCGGCCCCACCCGCGAACGCCACGCCACCGAGGATGGCGGCGGTCAACACGTCGAACTCAAACCCGCTGCCGAGTGTCGGGGACGCGCTGCCCAGCCGCGCCGCGCCAAGGATCGCGACGACGCCGATCAACAGCCCGTTGAGCGTGTAGAGACCGACCACCGTCGAGCCCACCGAGACGCCATTGCGCTCCGCAGCCCTGGCGTCACCCCCGATCGCATAGATCCGGAGCCCTGTGCGCGAACGCACGAGCCAGAAGCTCACGGCAACGAACACGATCGCAGCCGTGATGATCGGCGTGGTGAGCTTGCCGAACCCGGAGCGGCCGATGTCCGTGAACGCGTCGGGGAACCCGAACACAGAGTCGCCGCCGCTGACGACGTACGCCAGGCCTCCATACGTGGCGAGCATCGCGAGCGTGACGATCAGCGGATTGATCTTCAGCAGGCGCACGAGCCCGCCGTTGATCGCGCCGAGCGCCGCGCCCATCACCAGCCCTGCGGCGACTGCCAGGAGCGCGCTCTGGGTGTCGGATGCCACCTGCCCGACGGTGACGGCGATGAGCGCGTACATGCTGCCGATCGACAGATCGACGTTGCCGGAGATCAAGAGCGCGGACGTGCCGATGACGGCGATCGCCACCGCCGACATGTTGAGGGCAATTATCAGCACGTTGTCCGTGCTGGAGAAATTGTCGAACCGCAGCGCGAAGAACAGGAACAGGACGACCCCGAGCGCGGCCAGGCCCAGGCGCCCGCTGGCCCCGCCAGGGATCATGGTCTTTCGCCCTGGCGGAGCCATCAGAATTGAGGACATGCTCTTTCGGTCTCTCACTCTATGCGGGTAGCTAGGTTACTTTGTGGCGTTTCCGGGATCCCAGAAGTAATCGATCACGTTGTCCTTGGTCTCATAGCTAATGTTGCCGTAGAACTTCACGTAGGTGTCCCGGCTCTCCTCATAGGCCTTCGCAGGATCGTCTCCCGCAGCCTGGAACGCGTCGATCTCCGCCGCCGAGGTCAGGGGAACTGCCCGGAAATCCGTCGCTTGCGGAATCGACTTGCCCTCCAGCCAGTCCGCTGCCTGCTGGCCCCACGCATAGCCCACGGTCTGGTTGTTGAACCCGTAGTCGGCCTTGAAGAGGCTGTTGGGCTTCTTGAGCTCGGCGATGTTGGGAGCATCGCCGTCGTTTCCGGCCACATACGTCGTCGCCGGATCCTTGCCCGCCGCCTCGAGCGCAGGGATGGCGCCAAGCGCAGCCCAGTCCAGCGTAAGCACGACGTTGATGTCAGGATGCGCCTGCAACGCCGTGTTCATCGCGTTAGCGCCGGCCTCGGGGGTGATCTTCTCCGGCTCGATCTCAGAGACGATTCTGACGCCGCTACCAGCCGTGAGGACGCCCTCTTTCCAGCCTCTGTGTCGGGGAATCAGCGGGGGGTAGGAGTCGACGTGAAGGATCGCGACTTGGGCATTGCCGCCGAGCTTTTCTCTGATGAACTTGGCGGCGTCAAGACCTGCTTGGAGCCCGATCTCATACTGGTTCGCGCCGCCGAAGTTCGTCGCGGGAATAGCGTTCAAGCCGAACACGGCGATGCCTTGGTCCTCAGCACGTCTCAGCACATCCTCGATCGCTCTCGCGTCGACAGGCGTCACCACGATCGCTCCCACGCCACGCTGGAGGAAGCCCTCGAGCTGCTCGACCTGCTTCGCGGGATCGCCATCCGCGTTGGCGCTGATGGCCTCGAGCCCACGATCATCCGCAGCGGCTTTGAGCCCATCCTCGAGCTTCAAGAAGATCGCGGCGTTGCTGGGCATCGAGTGGGCAACGACCTTCGGCAGGTCGGGAGCCTCGCCGGCCGGGGCGTTCGGATCGAACGGTCGAGAGAGGGGCTGCTCCACACTCCCCGGATCGCTCACCACTGCCGCCGCTCTGTCGGCGTCCTTGGGCGGGGCATCCTGCTTCTCGTCGCTGCCGCAGGCGGCAACGCCAAGCGCACCGCACATAGTGACGAGCATCACGAGCATGCGCCCGCGGCGTACCATTGGCTTCATCTGTCCTCTCCTCCGTTCTTGCGACGCACAGGGATTAGGTGTGCACCAAACCACCGGGCATGGTGCGCCCGTGCTCGAGTGACGTTACGAGCGGCGCCACACGAAGTGAAATACAGAGTTCTTACAGATTGATTTGTGCCGCTTACGAATCTCGGCCGCCGTCTGCCTCCAAGACGGTCGCCTCGTAGGGCCGCAGCAACAGCTCGCGACCGACCGGGACCGACCAGCCGATGTCGGCGCGGCTGGTGCTCAGGCGCGGCGTCCAGCGACGCGAGGGAAGCGGTGCCGTGAAGCGCACGCGCGCCGTCTCGCCGGAGAGGTTCAGCAGCACGAGCATCGTCTGCTCGGCGCTGCGGCGCAGATAGGCCAGCGCCGTGCGCGGCTCGTCGAGCAGCGGGGTCCAGCTGCCTGTCTGCAGCGCTGGACTGGCCCGCCGCAGCCAGATCAGCTGGCGGTAGAAGCTGAGGATCGAGCGTGGGTCGGCGTCCTGGTCGGCGACGTTGCGCTCGCGATGGTCGGGGCTGAGCGGCAGCCATGGCGCGGCGGCCGAGAAGCCCCCGCCGCGCTCGCCGCTCCACTGCATCGGCGTGCGCGCCGTATCGCGGTCGAAGCCCTCGCCGGCGAGGTCCCAGCACTGGGCCGGTGCCAGCTCGGCGCCCTGCATCCCGATCTCCTCGCCGTAGTAGATGAACGGGGTTCCGCGCAGCGTCAGCATCAGCGCGGCAGCGACCTTCGCGCGAGCGTCCGCCTCGGCGCTCGTCAGCGCACGCCCGTAGCGGCGCGCATGACGCGGGTGGTCGTGATTGGAGAGCACCCAGCTCGGCCACAGGTGCTCCTGCGTCAGCAGCCGGTCCCAGCGCCGGATCGCGCTCTGCAGCCTTTTCGCGCTCCACTCCTGAGCGAGGAAGTCGAAGTTGAACGCCATGTGCAGCTTGTCGCAGTAGCTGGCCACCAGCTCGGGTTCGCCCTCGAACGTCTCGCCCACGGCCATCGCGTCATGCGCGTCCAGCAGCTCGCGCAGCTCGGCGAGGAAGTCGTGCACCTCGGGGCGGTCCTTGTTGTAGACGTGGCGCTGACGCGCCCACGCCGTGCGCCCGAGGCGCCGCGGATTGCTCGGCAGCTCGGGGTGCTTGAAGTAGGCGTTGAAGACGTCGAGGCGGAAGCCCGAGACGCCGCGGTCCAGCCAGAAGCGGAAGACGTCGAGCGCCGCCGCGCGCACCTCCGGGTTGTGCCAGTTGAGGTCCGGCTGCTCCGGCAGGAACGTGTGCAGGTAGTACTGCCCCGACTCCTCGTCGAGCGTCCACGCCGAGCCGCCGAACCACGAGCGCCAGTTGTTCGGCGGCCGCCCGCCCGGCGCCGGGTCGCGCCAGATGTACCAGTCGCGCTTGTCGCTCCCGCGCCCGGCGCGCGAGGACTCGAACCACGGATGCAGGTCCGAGGTGTGGTTGAGCACGAGGTCCATCACGACATGGATGTCGCGCTGCCGGCAGGCCGCGACGAGCGCGTCGAAGTCCTCCAAGTCCCCGCACGCAGGATCGATCGCCGTGTAGTCCGCCACGTCATAGCCGACGTCGCGGTTCGGCGACGGATAGATCGGCGAGAGCCACAGGGCCGAGACGCCGAGCGAGCGCGACGTGCCGTCGTTGAGATGATCGAGCCGCTCGGTCAGCCCGCGCAGATCGCCGACGCCGTCCCCGCTCGCGTCCGCGAAGCTGCGCATATAGACGTGGTAGATGACGCCGGCCTTCCACCACGGAGCGCCGGCCGGGCACTCGATCGCCGACTCGCGCACGGCGGTCACTTGGTGCTCCCGGCGGTCAGGCCCTCGATGACCTGGCGCTGCAGCAGCAGGAACGCCGCGATCGGGACGAGGATCACCACGGTCCCGCCGGCAATCGCTGCGGCGATGTTGTTCCCGAACTGCGACTTGAAGCCGGCCAGGGCGACCTGGGCGTTCTGGTGCTCCTGACTCGCGGTGAGCAGGTTCGCGAAGAAGAACTCGTTCCAGATGTTCACGAACGCGATCACCGCGACGGTCGCCAGCGCCGGACGCGCCAGCGGGATCACGATGCGACGGACGATCGTGGCGTAGCTCGCGCCGTCGACGAGGGCCGCCTCCTCCACCTCGCTCGGCAGGTTCACGAGGAACGCGCGCAGGATCACGAACGAGAGCGGGAACAAAAGCGCCGAGTAGAACACGACCATTCCGACGCGCGAGTCGAACAGGCCGAGCTCGCGCATGATGAAGAACTCGGGCGTGGCCAGGCCGACGACCGGGACCGCCAACGCGAGGCTGAACGCCGCGACGATCGCGTTGCGGCCGAGGAAGCGGTAGCGCGCCGTCGGATACGCCGCCAGCAGCGCGGCGGTGACGGCCCCGGCCGTACCGCCCACGGCGTAGATGAGCGTGTTGAGCAGATACTCATGGAGCTGAATGTCGGTGAAGGCGTCCTCGTAGCCCTGCAGCGACCACGGATCCGGGATCAGGCGGCCGCTGAGGATCTGCAGCCCGGTCTTGAACGACGAGCTGACGACCCACAGCGTCGGACCGAGCGAGAGCAGCACGACCAGGCCGAGGAACCCGTAGAAGCCCGCTGTCCCGGAGCGGCGGCGCAGCACGCTCACAGCGTGCGCTCCCCGATGCGGAAGAGCCGCCGAACGCCGACGATCAGCAGGAGTCCGACCACGACGATCACGACGCCGACGGCGTTGGCATAGCCCCAGGCGCCGTTGGTGTAGGCGCGGAAGGCGTAGACCGTGAGCGTGACGGTCGCGTCGGCCGGTCCGCCGGACGTCATGATGAAGACCAGGTCGAACAGCGCCAGGCAGCCCAGCAGCGTGATCAGCACGAGCGTGCCGATCACGTTGCGCAGCAGCGGCAGCGTCACGCGCAGGTGACGCTGCCACTCGGAGGCGCCGTCGAGCCAGGCGGCCTCGTAGAGCTCGCGCGGAATCGCGGCCACCTCGGTCATCACCAGGACGACGTTGAACCCGATGATGAACACGAACGTGCCGGCGATCGCGGGCAGCGCCGTCGACGTCGAGAACAGCCAGTCGCGCCCCTCGATCCCGGCCACGCCGAGCAGGTCGTTGAGCAATCCGTAGCGCGGGTTGTAGAGCAGCCCGAAGATCAGCGCGTAGGCGGCGCCGGAGATGACGTAGGGGATGAAGACGATCGTGCGGAAGACGCGCCAGCCGGGACGCCGCTGAGCCAGCATGATCCCGACCGCGACGCCCAACGGAACCTGGATGAAGACCCCGGCGGCGCAGTAGAACAGCGTGTTCTTCACTGCCTGCCAGAACGTGTCGTCGGCCAGCACGGCCCCGTAGTTGTCGAGACCGAGATAGGTGAACCCGACGCCGCCCCAGTCAGCCAGGGACGTGACCACGAGCATCCCGAGCGGCACGAGGAAGAACGTCACGAACAGCAGGGCGCCCGGCAGCAGCGACAGCGCGATCGCACCGCGCATGCCCTTCGGCAGGGGCGGTCCGGCCGCAGCCGGACCGCCCCGCCGAGCGCGGCGCAAACGCACCGATCCCATCACCACAGCGACTCCTGATGGCTCAGCCGGTGACGCTGGTGGCGTCCGAGCCGAGCCGGCTGAGGAACTCCTCGGTGCTCAGATCGCCCCGGACGTACGCGGGCCACAGGTTCTTCCAGGCATCCGCGAACCCGCTCGGCGCGACGAAATGCGCCTCCTTGTACTGGTTCGGGACCTGTTCGGCCTCCTTGGCCAGCTCGATCGCGAGCGGCTCGAGCTGCTTCGTCTCGGCGGCCGAGAACTCGACCTTGGTCGGGGGATAGGAGCCGGTCTTGAGCGTGAACGCGACCTGCTCGTCGCGGGACGTGAGGAACTTCATGAACTCGACGACCGCGGCCTGCTTGTCCTCGTCCTTGGCGCCGCTGGCGTAGCCGGACCCACCGGAGAGGACGATGATGCCCTGGCCGGCGTCGAATCCCGGCGCGGGTGCGTACCCCGTCTCCCCGTAGAGCTCCTTCGGCGCGTCCTTGTTCTTGATGTCGTACGGAACCATCCACGGCCCGTTGGCGACCATCGCCGCGTCGCCGCTGACGTACGCGCCAGAGGCGTTCTCGTACTTCGCAGCGAGCGAGTCCTTGTTGACGTAGCCGGCTACGTGCCAGGCCTTGAGCATCTCGGTGGCCGTGACGAGGAGGGAGTTGGAGGCATAGTCGCCGGAGGCAAGGTCGTTCTCCAGCACCTCGGCGCCGCCCTCCTGCGTGCCGATGAGGTGGGCCCACATCAGCAGCGTGGTCCAGTCGCCGTCGAACGCCAGACACGACTTGCCGATGCCCTTGATCTTGTCGCACGTCGCCTCGAGCTCGTCCCACGTCGTCGGGAACGCGGCGACGCCGGCCTCTCTGAACAGGCGCTTGTTGTAGTAGATGCCGAGCACGTCGCGCTGCTGCGGAATCGCCAGCACCTGGCCGTCCTCGCCGGACACGTTGTCGAGGACGCCGTCGTGGAAGGAGTCCCGCCACGCCGGATCCTCATCGAGCGCGTCGCTGTACGAGAACAGCTTGCCCGTCTTCTCCAACGCCTTCCGCTCGGGGCCGTCGGCGAGGAGCACGTCCGGGAGGTCGTCGGCGAGGGCGAGGCGCTTGTAGTACGCCGGGCGCTCGGTACTGCCGCTGATGTGCGGGTTGTTGACGATCTCGACGCGGTAGCGGCCCTTGTACTTCTCGTTGAACCGCTTGGTGGCCTCGTGGTTGTACTGGATGAAAGGGTCGACCGTGCTTCTCTGGCACATCGCGCAGGTGATGACGATCTCGCCCTTGCCCGCGCTACCCGTTCCGCTATCAGCCTTGTCCGAACCACCACAGCCCGAGATCGCGAACGCGGCAAGCGCCGCTGCGCAGATCATGCGGTACCAACGCGACAGGGGTCGCTGGGTCTGTCTCAGCATTTCCCTCTTCTCCTCCTTGCCAGTGCTACTATCGAAGCACTTCGAGCCTAACGCAGGTGATCTTCGCAGTCAAGAGTCCGTTTCGGCTAGGCTCGAAGGGCTTCGATGCCCTCCCACGCAACGATCTACGACGTCGCCGCGAAGGCGGGTGTCAGCATCTCCACGGTCTCGCTGGCGCTCAACTCCCCCTCGCGGGTGCATGCCGCCACGCTCACGCGCGTGATGGCCGCGATCGACGAGCTCGGCTTCGTGCCCAAGGCGGAGGCGGTCACGCGCGCTCGCCGCGGGGTCGGCCGCATCGGCGTGATCGCGCCCTTCGCCTCCAGTCCGTGGTACGCACGTTGCCTCCACGGCGTGCTGCTCGCCGCCCGCGGCGAGCGCGTCGAGATCGTCGTGTATGACCACGAGCCCGCCACGACCTCGCCGCTGGTGAGCCTGCCGCTCACGCGGCGCGTCGACGGCGTGATCGTGATGACAGTCCCGCTCACCGACGAAGTCGCGCAGCGCCTGCTCGACCAGCACATCGCGACGGTGCTGATCGAGCAGCGCCATCCGCGCTTCAGCAGCATCGCCGCCGACAATGTCGCCGGCGGTCGGATGGTCGCGGACCACCTCGTCGAGCGGGGGCATCGACGCTGCGGCTTCATCGGGCACGTGCAGCACGTCCACGACTACGTCCTGCAGTCCCAGGCCCGCCTCGACGGCTTCCGCGAGGGCCTGCGCGAGGCGGGCCTCGCGCTCGACGACGACGACGTGCGCGTCGGTGAGTACAGCTTCGAGACCGCACACCAGGAGGCGCTCGAGTTGCTCGCCCGAGCGGATCGGCCCACGGCCATCTTCGCGCACAGTGACATGCTTGCCAGCGGCGTGCTCTACGCCGCCCGCGAGCTGAATTTGGACGTGCCGGGCGATCTGATGATCGTCGGCTTCGACGACAGCGATCTGGCCGTTGCGCTGGGACTCACCAGCGTGCGGATGCCGGCCGAGGAGCCCGGCGAGCTCGCCCTGAAGCTCGTGCAGGCGCAGCTGGCGAACCGGGCGCGCAGCGTGCAGGAGACGACGCTCCGCCTGACGCTCGTCGAGCGCGAGACGACGCGGGCCGCCGGCGTCGCGCACGCCTGATCGCGTCACGCGCCCGCGCTGCCCTCACAGGCGGAGACCGCGCTTCTCACCCTCGGCAATGAGCCGCTCGAGCGTCGCCGCGCCCGCGACGGCGGTCGGCACGGCTACCGAGAGCGAGGCGTAAAGCACTGCCCACTGCAGTCTCGCCAGCGGATCGAGCCCGCGGACGTCGCCCCAGATCCAGGCCGCGGCGAACAGGTCACCAGCGCCGGTGGTGTCGACGACGTCGGCACGCACACCAGGCGTCGTCACCACCACGCCACCGGCGTACGCAAGAGCGCCTCGCGTGCCGAGCGTCACGACAACGGTGTCGGCTTGCTCCGCGAGCGTCCGCGCCGCGTGCTCGACGCTGGGCGCCCCGCTCAGCTCGATGGCCTCCCGTTCGTTCACAAGCAACGTGTCGATCGGATGCCCTGACGGGAGGCCCTGCTCGAGGCAACGGTCGTTGACGCCCACGAACGCACGCGTCCCAGGCGGCACGTGCTCCAGCTGGTTCATCGCGCACAGCACGCGTCTTGGCTCAAGCGCGGCGATCGCATGCCAGTCCCACGACCCTTCGGGTTCGTACGTGACCATCGCACGGTCCCCGTCGAGCGGCAGCACGACGGTGACCGGAGTTTGGGTGGTCGAGACCCCGACGACCTCGGCGCCCGCCTGCAGGAGGGCGGCCCGCAAGACATCACCGTTCTCGTCTGTCCCGATGGGGAACGCGGCAGCCGTCGGCACGCCGAGGCGAGCGGCGCCGATCGCGTTCAGCGCGCCTCCTCCCGGCGACCGCAGCAGCTCCCGCGCAAAGTGCTCACGCCCGACCTCCGGGAGCCCGTCAAGCCCGATGAAGGTGAGGTCGACGGCCGCAAGCGCCACGCAGGCCAGCTCGAGCGCTGCGCGATCGGTCATCGTCCCTCCCAGGGCCGGTGTGCTTCGAGATAGTCATCCACGAGCCCGCGTGCACGGGAGAACGACAGCACGAGGGGATGCAACATCAACGCGTCGACTGCAAGCTCTCGCGATCGCTCGGCGATCGCTCGCGCGGCAAGACGCTCGTAGCGCTTGACCGTGCGCATGAGCGCAGCCGGATGCTCGGGGATCCGCCCGGGTCCGACGGTGCGGATGCCGTCGCCGTCGACGACGCAGCTGACCTCGACGACGTCATCGGCGGAGAAGCCCTCGATCGCCGTCCCGTTCGGGACGTTCAGCGCCGTGTACAACGGCACGTTCGTCTCCATCGCCTCGATCACGTCAAGGGCGACGCCCGCATACCCCTCCCCGCCCTCGCCGAGCGTCCGGCCGTTTCCACCGGGGTCGGCGTAGTGCATGTAGGTGCTGTGGCGCCGCGCGTCATACGCCTGGTAGCGCTCGAGCGCCCCGCATACGTCGCCGCGAATCGACGCCTCGAGCTCGGCGACCAGCTCCTCGTTGAGCGCCTCGACCTCCTCGCCTCGGGTTCGTTCCTCGGAGGCGACGGCGGCTGCCGCCCGCTCGGCGTAGTACCAGTAGTAGAGGTACTCGTTCAGCCACATCGCCGTTCGCTCGCGCAGCGCCGGCTCGAAGAAGCGCTGCAGCGTCGAGCCGACGAACTGCTCGTCCCGCAGCAGGGCGGCCAGGTGGTCGTCACCGTCCGCGGACGCGACGCGCCTCGTCCACGACAGGTGGTTGAGCCCGAAGACCTCAGCGCGGAGCGCCTTCGCGTCGACGCCGATCGCGTCGGCGACGGCGTGCTGGGCGAGGTTCGCGCCGTCGCAGATCCCAACCGCGCGCTCGAAGCCGGCGTCGACCAGTCCCTGGACGACCAGGCCCGCGGGGTTGGTGAAGTTCAACAGCCACGCGTCCGGGCTGTGCGTTCGCAGCAGCTCGGCGTACTCCAGCATCGCCGGCAGCGTCCGCATCGCCATCGCGAATCCGCCGGCTCCGGTCGTCTCCTGCCCCAGCACGCCGTGCCGGAGCGCAATGCGCTCGTCGAGCACGCGCGAGTGGTCTCCTCCGACGCGGATCGTCGTGACGACGTAGGCCGCGCCGTCCAGCGCCCGAGCGGCATCAAGCGTCGGGTGCACGGTGACGCCGCTCCCCGAGGCCGCCGCGAGCTCCTGCGCGAGCGTGCCGAAGATCTCGAGCTTGCGGCGATCCACGTCCAGCAACCACAGCTCGCGCAGGCCCAACCGCGCCGCTCGCCGCGTCGCGGCGTCGACCAGCATCGGCGCCCGCACGCCGCCGCCTCCGATGATGACGAGCTTCATCGCGGCGACCGGGCCGTCTCGTTCGCCGGCGCGGCGCCGGCAGCCGAGGGGGCACGTTCCGCGTCCTGGACGACGTTGACGGGGAAGCGCTCCGGATGGTGCACCGACAGCGAGAGCTCGACCGGCTCGCCCGCGGCGTCCAGCGTGCGCTGGTCGACGGTGAGCACCGCCGCGCCAGCGTCGAGATCGAGCAGGCGCTGCTCCTCGGTGCTCGCCAACCGTGCACTGATCGCGCTCTCCGCACGGGTGAGCACGATCCCGAACCGCTCGCGCAGAACCTCGAACAGCGAGACCTTCTCCAAGTCCTCGTCCAGCAGGCCACGGCATCGGCGCTCCGGAAGCCACACGGTCTGCACGCACATCGGCACCCCATCGAGCAGCCGCACGCGAGCGAGGTGCAGCAAGGGCGCCCCCACCGGGACCTCCAGCTGCCGCGCCAAGGCGGCAGTCGCGGCGATGGAGCGCGCGTCGAGGACCCTGCTCGAAGCGATCATCTGCCGTTCCCGGGCCAAGGCGGACAGGCTCACCAAGCCATGCAGCGAGAAGCTCGGGCGCTCGGCGACGAAGAAGCCCTTGCCGGGGACCGACTCGAGCAGCCCCTCCTGCACGAGCTCCCGCAGCGCCTGCCGCACGGTCACGCGGCTCACGCCGTACTCGGCCACCAAGGCGCGTTCCGAGGGAAGCTGTGCGCCTCGAGTCCACGCCCCTCGCTCCAGCTCCGCCTGGAGCCACGCCTTGAGTTGGCGATACAGCGCTGTGTTGGATTCACGGTTGAGAAGCATGGTCATAACTGGATAGTACCAGTCAAGGAACGCGGGTGATCTTCGTCAGGTGCGTCGGCCGGTCGGGGTCGTAGCCCTTGGCCAGCGCCAGCGCCCGCGCGAACAGCTGGCCCGGGACGACCGAGACCAGCGGCGAGTAGATCGGCGAGGGCGCCGCCGGCGTCGGGAAGCTGTAGGCGGCGCCGTCGATGCGGTCGGCTGCGGCGCCAGTGGCGATCAGCGTCGCACCCGCGTCGCGAGCGCGCTTGGCCGCCTCCGAGACCGCCGGCAGGGTGGCGTCCGCCGTCGCGACCGCCCACACCGGGAACAGCGCATCGACGGCGTTGACCGGGCCGTGGGCGAGGTCGGTGGCCGTCAGCGCGTCAGCGGCCACACGACAGGTCTCCTGCAGCTTGAGCGCGATCTCGCGCGCCGTCGCCAGCTCGAGTCCGCGCCCAATCACGAACATCCGCCCGAGGAACTCGAACGACGACGCGGTCGTCGCGATCGGGCGCTCGAGCTCGGCGATCGTCGCTTCCACGAGCTCGACCGTCCGTCGCAGCCCGTCCGCGGTCCGCGCCCCCTGCCCGGCGGCGTGGCCGGCCAGCAGCGCGATCGCGGCCAGCGAGCTCATGTACGTCTTGGTGGCGGCGAGGGCGTGCTCGACTCCGGCATGGAGCGGCAGCAGGAGCTCGGCCGCTTCGGCGAGCGTCGAGCGCTCGTCGTTGGTGATCGCGATCGTCAGCGCGCCGCGCGCCCTGGCCCGCTCCACGTACTCGACGACGTCGGGCGTC
Organism: uncultured Actinomycetes bacterium; assembly: GCA_963770165.1. Lineage (GTDB taxonomy): Bacteria > Actinomycetota > Thermoleophilia > Solirubrobacterales > Solirubrobacteraceae > Conexibacter. The sequence goes on along the minus strand of CAVYOK010000008.1, from coordinate 52,949 downwards.
TCGCCCGACTGCGACAACGCCACCACCGCCGAGCCGCGCAGGTCGATCGCGGCATCGTAATAGACGGTCAGCGAGATCGAGTCACGCAGCGCCGTCGAGCCGCACAGCAGTCCGAACGCGTAGACGCCGTAGGTAGCGGCGTTGTCAGACGTTCCGTGGCCGACGAAGCGCACCACGTTCGGCCTGGCGTCGCGGAGCTGGTGCGCGACCGCCCGCACGTCGTCGTCGGCGTCGAGCAGCCGCCGCAGCGCCGACGGCTGCTCGCGGATCTCGCCGAGCATCAGGGAGCCCCGCTCCGTCCCCGTCGCGTCGCATCCGACTTCGTCCAGCGTGCTCATCGAGTCATGGAGTTGGTCATAACTGGATGGTACCGGACGTGCGCGGTGCCGCCGCCACGCACCTCGCGGCCGTCACGCCGCACTGCGACTACATCGAGTTCCTGCCGAACGCCCTTCGCAGCGCTGCAGCGGAGCGCTCGACCGCGTCGCGCGCGTCGTCCATCATCGCGAGCAGGTGGTAGAAGCCGTGCACCTGCTCGGCGTAGCCGTGCAGCTCCGCGGGCACGCCCTCGGACGCGAGGCGCTCGACGTACGCCTCGGCCTCCCCGCGCAGCAGATCGTGCTCGGCGACGATCACGAGCGCGGGCGCGACGCCCGCGACCGTCTCGGCAAGCAGCGGCGCGGCGTCCTGCTCATGCCGGCACGCGGGATCCTGCACGTACTGGTCCCATGTGCGGCCCATCCACTCGCGCGAGAGCGGCCCATACCCCTCCCACTCGCCGAACAGCTCATAGCGGGCGACGAAGTCGTCCACGAAGGATGAGTCGAGACGCGGGTCGAGCACCGGGTAGACGAGCAGCTGTAGCGCGAGCTCCAGCCCCGCGTCGCGCGCCCACAGCGTGACGGCCGCGGCGAGGTTGCCGCCGGCGCTGTCGCCGCCGACGGCGAGGCGCGTGAAGCGCTCGGCGGCCCACCGGGTCGCGCTCCAGCAGTCCTCGACCGCGGCCGGGTAGGGGTGTTCGGGCGCGAGGCGGTAGTCGACGGAGACGACCGCGCAGCCGGAGCGGTTGGCCAGCGCGCAGCAGAGCGCGTCGTAGCTGTCGAGGTCGCCGGTCGACCAGCCGCCGCCGTGGAACCAGACGAGCGCGTCGGCTTCGTCGCCACGCGGACGGTAGACGCGCGCCGGCACACCGCCTGCGTCGACGTCCGCGATCGCGGCGACGGGCTCAGGCGAGCCGGCGTGCGCGACCGCATAGTCGTGATCCTCGCGCCGCAGCTCCGCGACGTCGCGCTCCCACGGCGGCCTTCGCGGTGGTGGGCCGAGCAGCTCGCGGGCCTGCTCGGACAGCGCCGGTCGCGAGGTTCTCACCGTTCCCCCGCCGCGAAGCCCTGCGACGCGTCGGCCGGCGCGTGAGCCGACATCGCTAGGCGTCCGCGCCGTTGCGGCGCGGATGGGGAGCGAGGAGCGTCTCGCCGCTTGCGGGGTCGAACAGCTTGATGTCGTCCGTCCGCAGCACGAGGTCGATCTCGGCGCCCGCGGCCGCGCGGCTGCGGGCATCCAGCCGCGCGACGATCGGGACGCCGTCAGCCAGCGACTCGAGGCGATTCAGCTCGTCGCCGAGCGGGCGCAGGGCATCCGCCACCTCATCCTCGCCCGCGACGGCGAAGTAGGCGAACAGCTCGGGGCCCATCGCCTCGAGCGCGTCGAGCTTGACGCGCAGGCGCAGCCCTTCCGCGTCGGGTCCGGCCACGACCGCGTCCTCGAACGCCTCCGGCCGGATGCCGGCGATGACCTCGCCGCGCGCGGCCGCCGGCGTCAGCCGGGCGACCAGCTCGGCCGGCAGCGACGCCTCGCCGAACGGCAGCCGCAGCGTGCCGTCGCCGAGCTCGCCGGGCACGAAGCTGATCGGCGGCGAGCCGATGAACCCGGCGACGAACAGATTCGCCGGGTCGTCGTAGAGCGAGCGCGGCGTGCCGACCTGCTGGATGAGCCCGCCGTGCATGACCGCGAGGCGGTCGCCGAGCGTCATCGCCTCCGTCTGGTCGTGCGTGACGTAGATCGTCGTGGTGCCGAGGCTCGCCTGCAGGCGCGAGAGCTCGAGTCGCATCTGCACGCGCAGCTTCGCGTCGAGGTTCGAGAGCGGCTCGTCCATCAGGAACGCCCGCGGGTCGCGCACGATCGCCCGGCCGATCGCGACGCGCTGCCGCTGCCCGCCCGAGAGGTTGGCGGGGCGGCGATCGAGGTGCTCGGTGAGATCGAGGATGCGGGCGGTGTCCTCGACCCGGCGACTCACGTCGGCCCGCTTCCGCTTCGCCAGCTTCAGCGCGAAGCCGATGTTCTCGCGCACCGTCATGTGCGGGTAGAGCGCGTAGTTCTGGAACACCATCGCGATGTCGCGGTCCTTGGGCGCCAGCTCGTTGACGACCCGCTCGCCGACGCGGACGACGCCGTCGGTGATCTCCTCCAGCCCGGCGATCATGCGCAGCGCGGTCGTCTTTCCGCAGCCCGACGGCCCGACGAAGATCATGAACTCGCCGTCCTCGATCGAGAGGTCGATGCCCTTGACGGCCTCGGTCCCGTCGGGATAGCGCTTCGTGAGGTCCTGCAGCTCGATCGTGGCCACCGCCGGTTCCTTTCCGTTTCAACGTCGCGCCGAAAGGGACTTTCCAGATCCTATCGAAGCACTTCGGCGATCTAACCAAAATCTCTCCACCTTAGTCAAGGTAGGATCCGTATTTGATCGAAGAACTTCGAAGAGGAGTGGGGGCTTGGGCGGGGCGCCACGATCTATGACGTCGCATCCGGCTCGTCGAGCTCGGCGCCGAGGCCGCGCGAGTCGCTGCCGCTGCCACTCGAGGAGGCCGGTCGCGGCGCGCTGCAGCGCTGCTCGCGCAGCAGGCGGACCCGCAGCGCGCCGTCCAGCACACGCAGCTCGGGCTCGCGCTCGTCGCGCGGGCCTCGACTTGAGCGCCGAGGCCGACCTACTCCAGTCTCCCGCTGGAAGCCGACCCCGAACGCAACCGGCTCTCCGCGCCTCGCAGCAAACGGCGAAGCTGGGACATCAGCGGTCTCCGCCCACGGAGGTCGAGTGCGAGCGCGGCTAACGGCCGGCTCCGCGCGAGGGGTCGGCCTCGTTCGAGGCCGACCCCTTTGGCGTGTTCCCCCTGTTGGCTTGTCAGCGTCTGCGGTGTCTTCTGTGGCTGCGGCCGCAGCCGGCGACCTTGAGCGCCTGGTCGACCTGGCGGATCTTGCCGTTGTGGCCGATGTAGTCGACCTCTGCCTTCTGCCGTCTGCTGGCTCTGGAGCAGAGGTTTCTGACGGCTCCGATCGACGCGGTGTTGCGTCCGCCGAGCAGCCTCAGCGTGAACGACCGGATCGGGACGTCCGGTGCGGTCGCGAACGTGGTGCGCAGGCGCTTGCCGTCGGGGATCGTGATCTGGCCGACGAGGTTGAAGTCCACCTCGCCGCGCAGCGCGATGAACAGATCCGGGATCGGGTGTCCGTTCTTGACGAAGTACGCGGTCCCACGCAACGGACGTCTGAGGAGTGGCGTGTCGGCCACCGCCGTGCCCGCCTTCGCATGCGCGCATCTGCTGAGGTCGCTCTCGAACTCCGCGCGCGTGCACGCGTCGTTGATCGTGTTCAACCGCCCGTTGACGGTCGTCGGCAGCGTGACCCGCACGAACCGGATGTTCGCCTGGTTGCGCTGCGGCATCGTCAACCGTGTGGTGAACGGACTCGTCTGGTTTCTTCTCGTGTGGCCTCTGCCACCAACGCGCATCACCATTCTCGGCCTGAAGCCAAGACTGGCGCACTCGGCCGCCTGGAAGCGGTTCGAGACGTTCGCTCTGGTGCCCTCGGTGGAGGTCAGCGTGCCGGTGATCCGCTTCTCCGCGCAGCTCGTCGGGTTCAGGAAGAACCCGGGCTTGTTGACGCTCACGCGCACATCGCGCACGTCAAGCGGGATGCCCTGCAGGATCGTCGGGAACGGATCGCTGACGATTCTCACCGTCGCGTCATACGGATCGACGAACAGCGCAGAGCGCACGGTGACCTTGCCGAGATCGAACGGGCCCGCAACCGCGGGGACGACGATCGCGACCCCGAACGGAGCGCCTCTATAAGGGCCAGTCAAGTACGCGCGCCCGCTCTGGATAAAGAACGGGTTGCTGCCCGCACCAGCGCCGACGGTCACGTCACCGATCTTCGCGTTTGCCGGACACGTGTCGCTTCTAGCCTGGAGGTCCGAGCACTGGTCCGCGCTCGCGATCCTGCCCGTGAGGCCTCTCGGCAGATTCACCGTCAGCCCGCTCAACGCCTGATCATCGTCCTCGCGCGTGAAGCGCAACAAAAACGAGGACGAAGACCCCGCAGTGTTGCTCTCCGTCTCGGCTCTGAAGCTGGGCGAGAACTTCGGCGGGCACGGTCTCCCTCTCGCGTTCTCAGAAACCGCGAAGCTGCTCTGCGTCGAGACGACTCTGCCGTTCCAGCCCGTGAACTCCGCATGCGTAGTGTACGTACCGCACCGGTTCGGAATCGTCAGCGCCGCCCGCCCCCCACCGAAGAACTCGACATGGAGCCTGTCAAACGGCAGCTGAGGGTTATCGTCAAACGTAGCTCGAATCTGACCCGTGCCCGGGTCAAGCGCAACAGCACCAGGCAACTTGATAACCACACCACGAGCACTAGCAACAATATAAACAGCGACAAGCGACCCGAAAGGATTAGCGAAGGGAGTAGCCAGATAGACATGGCCAGTCACTTTATCATCGATCAAAGGTGTGTCGATCGTGACTGTTCCAAGCTTGGCTGCATCCGGACAGGCCGGCGGCTCGGTTGTCTCAAGCGCGATCTGACTGGGACTGCACGCAGCGAGCCCATCCGCCGAGGACGGATTGACGCGCACCCCTGCCGGCAGGGTGACGACCGCTTTTCTGAGGTCCGACTGTGCGGTTGAGCCCGGCTCGTCGTCCTGCGGGATCGAGAGATCAAACGAGAACGCCGCCGGGCTGCCTGCCTTCGCGCCCTCCAACGGCTGCGCGACGATCGCAGGATCGAACGGGACCGTCTCGCACCCCGTCGTGCCCTGCTCAAGACCCCAATCAACCGGCGTGAACGGATACCCGGGCAGATCATGCGTCAGGATCGTTCTCTGCACGAACGCACCCGGGTTCTGCCACGAAGCAGCCGAGACCGTCAACGGCAACCCCGCATCGTTCGTGCACGACGTCGGGTTACGGAAGAACGCCTTCAAATCCGCACCACTCTCACACGTCGGACCACCAACCGACGGCAACGTCCCCCCAGCGCACGAGCGCTGCGGTCTGTGACGTTCGTCCGCCGGCACACCCCAAAAGACGAAGCTATTCCCAGTGACCGCCAACCCCTGCGGAATATCCGAAGCTCTCACCCGCAAATGATACCCGCCGCTGCGCACCAACTCGGCATCAAGCACAACGATCGTCCCGGCGATGTTGATCCCAAACCGTGCGGGAACGCCCGCCGGCGGCGCCATGTTATACACCGCAGAGAACTCGCCGGTCCCATTATCGATCCGGTACGTCAGTATCCCAACCTGCGACGTCGGTGCACACAACGGCTGCGCATTCGTCACTCCCGTGCCATTGCCCAGCTCCGGGATCGTGCACTCACCCAACCCCGCGACACTGCCCACAAACCCAGGCGGCAGATCCACCATCACGTCCTTGACATCCTCGACCGGATACCGCGGACCGGCGAGCCGATCCGTATGCGTATTGAAATCGAGCGACGTCAACACCACATCCGGATGCCCACCCGCCTGCGTGACCTCAACCCCGGCCTCATCCAACGCCACCGCATCGAACGCATCAATCCCAAACGGCGGATCGACAAGTGAGACCCGCACCGGATCCGCCGACTGCACCGCTGAGACCGCACCACCACCAGAGACATCAAACAACACCGTCTGCACACCAGACGCACCCGAAGCAGCATCCGCGACGATTCTCAGATCCAAATCCTGATTCACACCCACATTCGCTGGCCCCGAGCACGTCAGCACCTGCCCAACAATCCCACACGGCGGCATGCTGAAAGACTCCGAGCTCACCGGCACCAACCCCGCCGGGAACGACGCCGTAAACGTCACATCACTCCCATCCGTGGCCACATCACCAAGATTCGTCACCAACACCACAAACTCCACACTCCCCCCAGGAGCGACAGACGAATTCGCCACAGACGACACATCCCACCGCACAGCACCCAACGCCGAACCAGACCAACCCAAGACCATGAGCAACGACACAACCAGGACGGCATACACCACCCATACCCGCAGACGAGCGGGTGTCAAGCTGACCCTCTTGACAGCACTCACTTCCCGCTCCTCTCACCCGTGACATGGCGATGGGCACGAGCCGCCTTGCGTGATCTGCGCTTCACGCACTTGCGTCTGCCTCTGACTCTCTTGAGGACCTTGCCTCTTCTGCACCGCAGCGGCCTTCTGTGTCTTCTCAACCGCGGCGTCGCATCCCCGGCACCTCTAAACTGTGTGCTGACGCCACCGGCTACGGTCGGCGAAGCAGTCACCGGCGCCCGGCACGCCTCCCCAGCGCACGCCTGCGCGGGCGGCACCGGCTCGGGGAACCCGCCCCCCACACGCGCGTCGTAAAGGTCATAGCTCTCATCGACATCCCAACCGACCAACTGCTCGCGCGTGGCGAAGAAGACATCGTTGCCGTTCGCGGTCGCCTCGATGAAGTAGGAGTTGGCCGGATCCTTGCCCGAAGAGATCAGATGCAACGTGTTGCTTGGCACGTCGTACTCATACGCATCCCATCTCCCATTCGAGTCCTCAGCCACCAACGCCTCCGGCGAACTAAAGAACACGCGCCGGCCATCATCCGAGAGCGCACGACTCAAATGCTGGGTATGCACCGTCGCACTCACATCGACTTTCACGTCAGTCAACGCATTCCCAACTGCGGCGCCCGAACGTGGATTACATGAGACACACACAAGTCTTCTACTGTCCGCGCTATAGAGATACAACTGCCGCAAACCCTCATGCTCATACCCAGAGAACCCACCAACACCCACAAACCCATCATCACTAAACGCCATAAACAACACAAACCGACCATCCGGCGACACCCGCGACGTTCTCGACAACGCCACAAACTGCCACGGAGTACGCGGCATGTTCACCTGCGCAAAGCTGAGGTTGTCGAATCTGCCGAGGTAGGCGAACGTACCGCCCTCCTGCCAGCGGAACAAGCCGGTCAACCCGCCCGGCTCGCCGTCAACCAGCTGGCCGGTGCACAGGAAGTACACCACATCGCCAGCACCGCTGGCCCCAACCACACCCTCTGCATCGCACGAGTCCCCTCTCGCGTTCACTGACAGGCGCGTCAGGCGTGAGCCTTCGGGTGCGGTGCGGTCATACATGTACACGTCCTGACCGCTGTCGTCGTCGCCGTCGACCAACCCCTCCGAGGTCGTGAAGAACACCCGTGAGCCGTCCCGCGAGATACCCCACGCGACCGCGGCCTGCGCAGACTCCGGCGTCGTCTTCTCCGAGGCGTTGACGTGGAACGTCCGGGCCCCGTCCTCACGCAAGAACAACGCACCCGCCATATCCCCAGCAGTCACGGTGAAGACGACCCGCAACCCATCATCAGAGATCACCTCCGCCGAATGCATCGAATTTCCAAACGTCAGCGTCGCGGTGATCCCCGCCTGTGCGCTGGCGTCTACGCAGTCCGCTCTGGCCACCTCATCGCATGAAGTGGCTGGCGCGACAGGGATCCGCCCCACCCGACGCACACCAACACCCTCCGCGAACTCGTACAGATCACCGGCGAACGAGAACGCGCCGTCACCGGTCAGGTTCCACGGCGACTGATAGAAGACGTGTCTGAGATCTCTTGAGGCGCCATCGAGCGCGTGCCGAAACAGCGCGCCGAGACCGCCGGGCACATCCAGGGGTGAGGCCGCCCCCGTCAGCAGCTCGAGCTCTGGCGCTCTCCCGTCGCGATCCTCCAGCTCCACTCGGTAGAAGTTCGAGACGCGCTCGACGTTTGGCGCATCCGTCAACGGCCGCCACGACTTATACACCCCGGCCGTGAGATCCTCGGTGAACGCTGCCTCAAACGTCGGAACCTGGCCGAAGACAAGCGGCTGCAGCGTCAGCGAGCCGCCCGCCGGGTTGATCGAATGCGTCCTCCACCCACTCGTCCCAGCTCTCCCGTCTCGCCGGCTCAGGTACTGCACGTCAACCGACGTCCCCAGCGCCCCGCCGAACGCGCCGGTCGCTGGCCACGCCACACCATTCCCATCGACGGCGACGAACGTCTTGTAGCTCTGCGCGATCACGTCCGCGCCACTCTTCGCGGGGGGCGAGACGAGCTCGTACGCGCGAGCGTCCGGCAGCGCCGCGCGCGTCTCCGAGACCCATGACATGCACGCCGCGATCGCAAGCAGCACACCGGCCACCAGCGCCCATGCCCGCAGAGCCGTTCGACTAGCCACCATCATCTCTCCTCATCTCGGTGTGGCGACACACCGGTTTATAGCTCCTGCTGTCTCTCAAAGCAACCACCACCTGTCGACCAACGCCCCGCTTTCCGGTCTGGTATTCTCCGAGAGCTCGCAAAGTGCGGGCGCTAGGGCGCATTCCGGGGGGATCCTTCACAAGGAGCAGACGGTTTTGCGCTCTGTCCGATCGGCGCTTACGCGACGAAAAGGGGGAACACGACCGACACACGTTCACCGCGCTCAGAGCCCGTACACGCGCCCCGGACACTGCTCGCGCACACCGGCTCCAAACCCTTTCGGGACACCGCGGCCCCGAAACCCGTCCTGCCGGCCACCGCCGGCACACAACACCACATCAAGGAACTGTTTGATGCGCACATCCGTAAAGCTGTGCTTCACAGCGCTCACAGCAGCACTCCTGCTCGCGAGCGCCATAGCAACCACATCAGCCAGGAACCTCTCCATCAGCAACCAGCAGTTCAGAGTCACCTGGCAAGAACTCGACTTCGCCACCGAACTCGTCGCGATCACGTGCCACGTCACGCTCGAAGGCTCCTTCCACTACAGGACCATCCCTAAGGTGGAAAGGAGGCTAATCGGCTACATCACCCAAGTGGCAGTTTTCCGCGCCCCATGCAGGAACGGCGAAGCCTGGGCCGCGAACGGCAGGGAAACACACCCCAGGCTAGGCGTGCTCGCCAACACCCTCCCATGGCACGTCACCTACGAGTCATTCGCAGGAACACTACCAAACATAACATCGATAAATCTCTTACTCAGGGGAGCCAGGTTCAAGATACACTCATTCCTCAATACCCTCTGCCTCTACGGCGACGCCAACGACAACATAACGGGCAGGGCGATCCGCGAAGCTAGGGGCGCCATCACGACACTCGAACCTGTCGCAGGCAGGAACACCGCAAGGCTCGTAAGCTCCCTAGGCGCAGGAGTCTGTCCGCCAGCCGGCACCTTTGCCAACAGGAGGCCCGGCGTCGTAACGCTACTAGGCACCACCACAAGGCTCAGCGTTACCCTAATATAAGGAGCTGACGACAGACGTAACATGTGGGGCCGTCCAAACAGACGGCCCCACACGCATTTCGAACACGATTGCTCTAGCACCGCGCTCATGACCCCTTTCGGGAGGAGGGGAAACAATGAGCAAATACCTCAAACACCACATCGCAGCCATCACCGCCGCAACCACCCTGCTTGCCCTGCTGGCAACAACCGCACCAGCCAGGAACTTCTCCACGAGCAACCAGCAGTTCAGAGTCGTCTGGAACGAAATCGACTTCGGCGGCGCACTCGTCACGATAACGTGCGGGGTGACACTTGAAGGCTCGTTCCACTACAGGAGCATAGTCAAGAGGGAAAGGACCCTAATAGGGTACATCACCGCCGCGGCAGCCAAACGCCCATGCACGAACGGTGAAGCCTGGTCCGCGAACGGCGTCGAAAGGCATCCCAGGCTAGGCGTCCTCGCCAACACCCTCCCATGGCACCTCACCTACCAGGGATTCGCAGGAACACTACCAAACATAACGTCAATCCACTTCTTACTCAGGGGACTTAGGGTTAAGATACATTCCTTCTTCGATACCCTCTGCCTCTACGGCGACGCCAACGACAACATCACCGGTCGCGCGATCCGCGAAGCTAGGGGCGCCATCACAGGACTCGAAACTGTCGCAGGCAGGAGCACCGTAAGGCTCGTCAACAGACTAGGCGCCGGGGGATGTCCGCCAAGCGGCCCCTTTGACAATAGGAGGGCCGGTGTCGTAACGCTACTAAACACCACCACACGGATAACCATCACCCTAATATAGAGAGCTGCCACAACGTTAATGTGGGGCCTTTCAAATAGACGGCCCCACACGCATTCAAACACGATTGCTCAAGCACCGCGCCCATGACCCTCTCGGGAGGAGGGGAAACCAAATGAACAAACACCTCAAACACCACATCGCAGCTATCACCGCCGCAACCACACTGCTCGCCCTGCTGACAACAGCCGCACCAGCCAGGAACTTCTCCACCAGCAACCAGAACGTCAGAGTCGTCTGGAACGAACTCGAATTCGCCACTCCACTCGCCACGATAACGTGCTCTCTCACGTTTGAAGGCTCCTTTCATTACAGGAGCATAGTCAAGAGGGAAAGGGCCCTAATAGGCCATATCACCGCCGCGATAATCAGGCGCCCATGCGGGAACGGCGAAGGCTGGACCCCAAACGGCACCGAAACGCACCCAAGGCTAGGCAGGCTCGCCAACACCCTCCCATGGCACATAACCTACGAGGGATTCAGAGGCACACTACCTAACATAACCGAAATACTTTTCTTAGTCAGAGGATTTAGGTCCAAGGTACACACACTCTTCAACAGCATCTGCCTCTACGGTGAAGCCAACGACAACATAACCGGCCGAGGCATTCGCGATGCCGTCACCGGCGTCGTCACCGGGCTCGAACCCGTAGCAGGCAGGAACACCATAAGGCTCGTAGCGGAACTAGGCACCAGTGGCCTCTGCCCCGCAACCGGGACGTTCAACAACGCAAGGCCCGGAGTCGTAACCGTCCTAAACACCACCACGCGAATCACCATCACCCTAATATAGGAACCGCTGCTCACGTGACACGGTGGTCGCCGCTAAGCGGCCACCGTTCGCGGTCAGCTAGCAACCACGAGCCCGCAGCGCAACGCAGGCTCGCTCCACCCCCGACTGGCTCGCGATGCGCACCCGCGCGAGAGCCCCGGACCGCTCGACCCTGCACAGTCCCCGGGCCAGTCCCACCACGCCTCGTGGGCCCCGCGATGCCTTTGGCGAAGGCGTCGAAGGCGGGCAGGCCGGCGCGGTCGACGGCGGCGAGGAACACCTCGAGGCGTCGCTGGGCCTCGTGCGGTCGTTTGCGCGTAGATCGCACGGAAGGTCTCTTTCAGGCCCCAGGCCTCGGCGATCAGGGGCTCCTGCTCGAACAGCTCGGCGAGTCGCCGGCGCTCGCGCCCTGTGAGGCGTTCGCGTGCCTTGAGCAGTCGGTGGCGGGCGCGGTAGAGCTCGGGGCGCCACGCGGCGTGCTGGCCGCTGCGGCGCACGCCCTTCGGTCTGCGCGACTTGGCGTGGCGTTGGCGCTCGCGGCGCACGGCGTCCAAGGCGGCGTTGGCGCCTCGCACGAGGTGAAAGTGGTCGCAGACGATGCGGGCGTGCGCCAGCGCGGCGCGGATCGCCTGGCGGTAGCCGTCGTAGGGGTCGATCGAGACGACCGCGATCCCGGCGCGCACCTAGGCACGCAGCGACGAGAGCCAGCGCTCGACGGTGCGCCGGTCGCGCCCGTCGAGCACCTCGATCACGCACCGGCGGTGCAGGTCGCAGACGACGGTCGCGAGGTCGTGACCGCGGCGGTGATGGGCCTCGTCAAGCGACAACCGCCGCGGCCGATCGCCGTCGCGTCCCTCGCGTTGGTCGACACGGTCGGCGAACGCGCGAGCGACCTGGTAGCGGGTGGTCCGCTCCTCGCGCGCGACCTCGGCGTGCGCGGCGCCGCCGACCACGCGCTCGCCAAGATGCGCGCGGAAACGCCCGGTCACGCGCTGACGCGTCGGCAGCTGCTCGTGGGTCTCGGTGAACGTGCGTGCGCAGTCGCTGCAGCCGTAGCGGCGCTTGCGCCACACCAACCGCGTCATCTGCCCCGCGATCGGCAGGTCACGCACCCGCACAAGCGGACGCTCCTTCACGCGCACCTCGCCGCCGCCACAGTGAGGGCAGCCGCCAGCGCGCGCGACAGCCTGGCGCTGAGATCAGCAAGCCGTGCGGTGGCGTCGGTGCGCAACTCGACGACGAGGTCGGCGTCGCTGCCGGTCCGGCCGTCGCGGTCGTCTGGGATCTGTAGAGCGCGGCGGACCTCCCATTGGGCTCGGTTCGCAGCAAACGGCGAAGCTGCGACAGCATCGGCCGCGGGCGTCGGCTAACGGCCAGCTCCGCGCGAGGGGTCGGCCTCCAACGAGGCCGACCCCTTCGGGCGTTTTCCCCCTGTTGGCTTCTCAGCGTCTGCGGTGTCTTCTATGGCTGCGGCCGCAACCGGCGACCTTGAGCGCCTGGTCGACCTGGCGGACCTTGCCGTTGTGGCCGATGTAGTCGACTTCTGCCTTCTGTCGTCTGCTGGCTCTGGAGCAGAGGTTTCTGACGGCTCCGATCGATGCGGTGTTGCGTCCGCCGAGCAGCCTCAGCGTGAACGATCTGATCGGTACGTCGGGTGCGGTCGCGAACGTGGTGCGCAGGCGTTTGCCGTCGGGGATCGTGATCTGGCCGACGAGGTTGAAGTCGACCTCACCACGCAGCGCGATGAACAGGTCAGGGATCGGATGCCCGTTCTTGACGAAGTACGCGGTCCCCTTCAGCGGCTCGTTCAGCAGCGGCGTGTCCGCGGTCGCGGTGCCCGCCTTCGCGTGCGCGCATCTGCTGAGGTCGCTCTCAAACTCGGCACGCGTGCACGCGTCGTTGATCGTGTTCAACCGTCCGTTGACGGTCGTCGGCAGCGTGACCCGCACGAACCGGATGTTCGCCTGGTTGCGCTGCGGCATCGTCAACCGCGTCGTGAACGGGCTTGTCTGGTTTCTTCTCGTATGCCCTCTGCCGCCGACGCGCATCACCATTCTCGGCTTGAACCTCAGGCTGGCGCACTCGGCGGCCTGGAAGCGGTTCGAGACGTTCGCTCGCGCGCCCTCAGTGGAGGTGAGCGTGCCGGTGATCCGCTTCTCCGCGCAGCTGGTCGGGTTCAGGAAGAACCCGGGCTTGTTGACGCTCACGCGCACATTGCGCACATCGAGCGGGATGCCCTGCAGGATCGTCGGGAACGGATCCGAGACGATTCTTACCGTCGCGTCATACGGATCGACGAACAGCGCCGAGCGCACGGTCACCTTGCCGAGATCGAACGGACCGGCGACCGCCGGAACGACGATCGCGACCCCGAACGGAGCGCCTCTATAGGGACCGGTCAGGTACGCGCGGCCGGTCTGGATGAAGAACGGGTTGCTGCCCGCACCAGCACCCACGGTCACGTCACCGATCTTCGCGTTTGTCGGACATGTGTCGCTTCTCGCCTGTGTGTCCGAGCACTGATCGGCGCTTGCGATCTTGCCGGTCAGTCCTCTCGGGAGGTTCACCGTGAGCCCGCTGAAGGCCTGATCGTCGTCTTCGCGCGTGAAGCGCAACAAGAACGAGGACGCGGACCCTGCAGTGTTGCTCTCCGTCTCGGCTCTGAAGCCGGGCGAGAACTTCGGCGGGCACGGTCTGCCCTTGGCGTTCTCAGCGACCGCGAAGCTGCTGTCGGACGAGACGGTTCTGCCGTTCCAGCCGGTGAACTCCGCATGCGTGGTGTACGTGCCGCAGCGGTTCGGGATCGTCAGCGCCGCCCGCCCCCCGCCGAAGAACTCGACGTGGAGTCTGTCAAACGGCAGCTGAGGGTTATCGTCAAACGTAGCCCGAATCTGACCCGAGTTCGGGTCAAGCACAACAGACCCAGGCAACTTGATAACCACACCACGAGCACTAGCAACAATGTACACAGCGACAAGCGACCCGAAAGGATTAGCAAAGGGAGTAGCCAAATACACATGGCCAGTCACTTTATCATCGATCAACGGTGTGTCGATCGTGACTGTTCCAAGCTTGGACGCATCCGGACAGGCCGGCAGCTCGGACGTCTCAAGCGCGATCTGACCCGGACTGCACGCAGCGAGCCCGTCCGCCGAGGACGGATTCACACGCACACCCGCCGGCAGGGTAACGACCGCCTTTCTCAGATCCGACTGGGCTGTTGAGCCCGGCTCGTCGTCCTGCGGGATCGAGAGATCAAACGAGAACGCCGCCGGACTCCCTGCCTTCGCGCCCTCCAACGGCTGCGCGACGAGCCTTGGATCGAACGGCACCGTCTCGCAACCCGTCGCGCCCTGTTCAAGGCCCCAATCGATCGGCGCGAACGGGTACCCGGGCAGATCATGCGTCAGGATCGTTCTCTGCACGAACTGACCCGGGTTCTGCCACGAATCAGCCGCGACCGTCAACGGCAACCCCTGCTCGTTCGTGCACGACGTCGGGTTACGGAAGAACGCCTTCAAATCCGCACCACTCTCACACGTCGGACCACCAACCGAGGGCAACACCTCCCCAGCGCACGAACGCTGCGAATCATGGCTTCTGTCCGCCGGCACACCCCAAAAGACGAAGCTATTCCCGGTGACCGCCAACCCCTGCGGAATATCCGAGGCTCTCACCCGCAAGTGATACCCACCACTACGCACCAACTCAGCATCCAACACAACGATCGTCCCAGCGATATTGATTCCAAACCGCGCGGGAACGCCCGGCGGCGGTGCCATGTTATATACCGCCACGAAATCGCCGGTCCCATGATCGACCCGATACGTCAATATCCCAACCTGCGAAGTCGGCGGACACAACGGTCGCGGATCCGTCGCAACCTCGCCGTTCGCCAACTCCCGGATCGTGCACTCGCCCAAACCCGCGACGCTGCCCACCAGCCCGGGCGGGAGATCGACCGTGACATCCTTGACATCCTCCACCGGATACCGCGGACCAATGATCGGCTCCGTGCGTGTATTGAAATCAATCGCGGTCAGCAACACGTCCGGATGCCCCCCCGACTGCGTGACCTCATCCCCAACCTCATCCAACGCCACCGCATCGAACGCATCGATCCCAAATGGCGGCTCCACCGAGGAGACCAACACCGGATCCGCCGACTGCACCCCCGCCAAAGCCCCACCGCCAGAAACGTCAAACAACACCGACTGGACACCAGACGCATCCAAAGCCACGTCCGCGACAATATTCACAACCAAATCGCCGTGCACATCCACATTGACCGGCCCCGAACACGTCAACACCTGCGCGAGAATTCCACACGGCGGCATGCTGTTGGACGACGAGCTCACCGGCACCAACCCCGTCGGGAATGACGCCGTAAACGTCACATCACTCCCATCCGTCGCCACATCACCAAGATTGGTCACCGCGACCACAAACTCCACACTCCCACCGGGAGCGACAGACGAATTCGCCACAGATGACACATCCCAGTGCACAGCACCAAACGCCGAACCCGACCAACACAACACCACAGCCGACGCCGCCAGCACGCCGTACACCACCCTGGCCCGCACACGAGCGCCAGCCAAGATCACCCAATTGACAGCGCTCACTTCCCGCTCCTCTCACCCACGGCCTGACGACGGACAGCCTTGCGGGCTCTGCGCTTCACGCACTTGCGTCTGCCTCTAACTCTCCGCAGCACCTTGCCTCTTCTGCACCGCAGCTTGTGTCTTCTCAGCCTCGGTGTCGCGTCTCCCGCACCTCTAAACTGTGCGCTGGCACCTCCGGCTTCGGTCGGCGAGAGGGTCACCCGCGCCCGGCACGCCTCGCCGGTACATGGCACAGTAGCCGGTACTGGTTCGGGGAACCCGCCGCCCACACGTGCGTCGTAGAGGTCGTAGCTCTCATCGACGTCCCAGCCCACGAGCCGCTCACGCGTCGCGAAGAAGACGTTGTCTCCGTTCGCGGTCGCCTCGAGGAAGTAGGAGTCATCCGGATCCTTACCAGAGGAGATCAAATGCAACGTGCCACTCGGCACGTCGTACTCATACGCATCCCATCTGCCGTTGGAGTCCCCGGCCACCAACGCCTCCCGTGTGCTGAAGAACACCCGCCGCCCGTCATCCGAGACCGCATGACTCAAATGCTGCGTATGCGCCGACGCAGTCACCTGCGTCTTGAAATCCGTCACCGCACCACCAGTCGCACTGGTACGCGGATTACACGACACACACACGAGTCTCCCGCTTCCGCTCTGAGCATCGTAGAGATACAGCTCCCGGATGCTCTCATGCTCGTACCCGCCAAACCCACCAATCCCAACAAATCCATCGTCGCTAAACGCCGCGAACAGCAAGAAGCGGCCATCCGGCGTCACCCGCGACGCTCTCGCCAGAGTCGGAAACGGCCACAGGGTACGCGGCGTGTTCGGCAGCGCCAAGCTGAAGTTGTCGAATCTGCCGAGGTAGGCGAACGCGCCGCCCTCCTGCCAGCGGAACAGACCGATCAAGCTGTCCGGCTCGCCTGCTTCCAGCTGGCCATTGCACAAGAAGTACACGACATCACCATTGCTGCTGGTCCCCACCACACCGCGTGCCTCGCACGTATCGCCTCTGGCATTGATCGAGAGGCGTGTCAGGCGTGAGTGCTCTGGTGCGGTGCGGTCGTACATATACAGGTCCAGATTGCTGTTGTCGTCGCCGTCGACGAGGCCCTCCGAGGTCGTGAAGAACACTCGCGACCCATCCCGCGAGGCCTCCCACGCGACCGCGGCCTGCGCAGACTCAGGCGTGCTCTTCTCCGAGGCGTTGAGCTGGAACGTGCGCACACCATCCTCGCGCATGAACAACGCCCCCGCCATGTCACCAGCTGTCACGGTGAAGATGATCCGGGACCCATCATCCGAGATCATCCCCGCCGAATGCATCGAGTTCCCCCAGACCAGCGATGCGCTGATGCCTGCCTCCGCACTGACCGCGTTCACACAGTCTGATCTCGCCGCGTCGTCGCATGAAGTGGCTGGCGCGGAGGGGATGCGCCCCACCCGACGCACGACACCTTCCGCATACTCGTACAGATCGCCGCTGAACGAGAAGGCTCCGTCCCCGGTCAGGTTCCACGGCGACTGATAGAGCACATGTCTGAGATCTCTCGAGGCACCATCGATCCCGGTCTGCAACAGCCATCTCAGAGCGTTCGGGATCGCGGCCAGCGGCGAGGCCGACCCCGTCAAAAGCTCCACTTCTGGTGCGCTCTCATCGAGATTCCGCAGCCGGTAGAGGTTCGAGACACCCTCGACGTTCGGCGCATCTGTCAACGGCCGCCACGCCTTATAGACACCGGCCGTCAAGTCCTCGGTGAACGCCGCCTCAAACGTCGGCCAATTCACAGTGAAGAGCGCCTGCAGCGTCTGAGAGCCCCCCGCAGGGGTGATCGCCTTTGTGCTCCAACCGTTCGTCCTAGGTCTGCCGTCTCGGCGGCTCAGGTACTGCACGTCTGTCGAGGTTCCGAGCGCGCCTGCGAACGCGCCGGTCGCCGGCCATGCCACACCATTCCCGTCAATGGCCGCGAACGTCTTGTAGCTCTGCGCGATCACGTCCGCGCCACTTTTCTCGGGGGGCGAGACGAGCTCGTACGCGCGACCGTCCGGCAGCGCCGCGCGCGTTTCCGAGACCCATGACATGCACGCCGCGATCGCAAGCAGCGCGCCAGCCACCAGCGCCCATGCCCGCAGAGCCGTTCGACTAGCCACCATCATCTCTCCTCATCTCGGTGTGGCGATACACCGGTTTATAGCTCCTGCTGTCTCTCAAAGCAAACACCACCCCGAACCGACGGTCCTCTTTCCGGTCTGCTATCCTTGGAGAGCCTGCAAACGTGCGGGCGCTAGGGCGCATCCGGGGGATCCTTCACGAGGAGCAGACGGTTTGCGTCCTGTCCGATCGGCGCTCACGCGACGAAAGGGGGAACACGACCGACACACGCTTCACCGCGCGCGAGCCCGTACACGCGCCCCCACGCTGCTCGCGCACACGGGCTCCAACCCTTCGGGACACCGCGGACCCGAAACCCGTCCTGCCGGCCACCGCCGGCGCACAACACCACATCAAGGAACTGTTTGATGCGCACATCCGTAAAGCTCTGCTTCACAGCGCTCACAGCAGCAGCCCTGCTCGCGAGCGCCGTCGCAACCACGTCAGCCAGGAACCTCTCCGTCAGCAACCAGAGGTTCAGAGTCCAGTGGCAAGAACTCCAGTTCAACGGAGGCGCCATCATTGAGTGCCACGTCACGCTCGAAGGCTCCTTCCACTACAGGACCATCGTCAAGAGGGAAAGGGCCCTAATCGGCTACATCACCGCCGCAACGGTCAGGCGCCCATGCAGGGGCGGCGAAGCCTGGGCCGCTAACGGCACCGAATCGCACCCAAGGCTAGGCAGGCTGGCCAACACCCTCCCATGGCACGTCACCTATGAGGGATTCGTTGGAGCACTACCCAACATAAACGAAATACTCCTCTTACTCAGGGGAGCCAGGTTTAAGATACACACATTCCTCAACACTCTCTGCCTCTACGGCGACGCCAACGACAACATAACCGGACGGGCGGTCCGCGACGCAAGGGGCGCCATCACGACACTCGAACCAGTCGCAGGCAGAAACAGGGCAAGGCTCGTAGTCGAACTAGGCAGCGGCTTCTGCCCGGCAGAAGGGGCGTTCACCAACGGTAGGCCCGGCCAAGTATTCCTACTAAACACCACCACCCGGATTACCGTCACCCTAATATAAGGGTCTAACGAAAGTAATGTGGGGCCGCCCATAATGGGCGGCCCCACACGCGTTCACAGGCCACGATCGCTCGGAGAATCCGAGCCTGTGTCCCCTTTCGGGAGGAGGGGAACCAATGAACCGATACCTCAAATACCACATCGCAGCCATCGCCGCCGCAACCACACTGCTCGCCCTGCTGGCAACCGGCGCATCAGCCAGGAACTTTTCCACCAGCAACCAGCAGTTCAGAGTCGTCTGGACTGAACTCCAGTTCAACGGTGGCGCGGTGATAGCATGCTCGCTCACGCTCGAAGGCTCGTTTCATTACAGGAGCATAGTTAAGAGGGAAAGGGCCCTGATAGGCTACATCACCGCCGCGAGGGTCAGGCATCCATGCGAAGGTGGAGAAGCCTGGGCAGCGAACGGCACCGAATCGCACCCAAGGCTAGGCAGGCTCGCCAACACCCTCCCATGGCACATCACCTACGAGGGATTCGTAGGCGCACTACCAAACATAACGCAGATCCACTTCTTAGTCAGGGGCGGTAGGTTTAAGATACACACATTCCTCAACACTCTCTGCCTCTATGGCGACGCCAACGACAACATAACCGGACGGGCGGTCCGCGAAGCTAGGGGCGCCATCACGACACTCGAACCTGTCGCAGGCAGGAACAAGGCAAGGCTCGTAGTCGAACTAGGCAGCGGCTTCTGCCCGGCAGAGGGAGCGTTCAGCAACGGTAGGCCCGCCCAAGTATTCCTACTAAACACCACCACACGGATCACCATCACCCTAATATAATCGTCTCACGCCAAAGTTCACATGTGGGGCCGCTCGACAGGCGGCCCCACACATTCGCCTACGATTGCTGTAGTACCTCGCCCATGGACCCCTTTCGGGAGGAGGGGAGCCAGATGAACAAACACCTCACATGGCGGCCGCGGAGCTCCGCCCGGCGCTAGTGCTCGTGCGGCTGACCTGGATCGTGGAGCGGGTGGCGATGGTAGATCCCGGCGGCGTGCATCCGTTGGTGCAGCCGGTTGTACGCCGTCTCAAGGGTCGCGCGCAGCTCACGGAAGCGGCGCGCCTCCGCCCGCGGCGCGATCGTGTCGACGTAGGCGAGCGCGCCCTGGATCTGGTCGAGCACTGTCATCGCGTCGGTCTCCGCGAACAGCCCGGATCCGTCCACGTGCACCAGCACCGCGCTCGTGTGCGCGGCGACGTCGTCCGCGCGGCCGTGGTTGCTGGCGCGCACGCGCAGCGCGATCCAACTCGCGCGGTCGACCGGCACCGCGACGCGCCGCGCGCCGCCAGCTCGCCGCCCACGCTGATCTCCTCGGCGACGTGCGCGCCGACGATCACTTCCACCCGATCGATCGGCATCCGAACGGACTCGACCTCCCACTCCACCTCGACCCTCCCGCGGCCGCCCGCAAGCCGGAGCTGTCCGCCCGGCTCGACGCCCTCGACGGACAGCGAGACGAGCGGCCCGACCGTCACGAACGTGTTGCCGGCGCGGATCGCGTCCATCCACGCCTCGTAGGTGAGCTCCCGGTCACCAAGCCGCGCGTATGTGCGCGCGCCGCCGAGCAGCATCTCCGTGCTCATCTTGTCCGAGCCACCGACGAGCGGGACGTGATAGCCGAGGTTCAAGTAGCGGTACCAGTCGGCGATCCCATACGCGCTGAGGTGCCCCTGCTCAGGATGCAGGGGATTGCCGTTCATCAGCTCGATCGCATGCACGAGCCCGAGCACGACGTCAGCCGCGCGCTCAAGCTGCGGCATCGGCGCGTGCGGCATCACGACCAGGCCCTGCTGGTCGATGCAGCGCTGCGCCCACTCCGCCATCGTCACCTCGACCGGGTCGCCGAACGCCGACTCGTCCGGACCGCCCGTGCACAGCGGATCGATCAGTCCGCCCGAGTAGCCGAGCAGCGAGATGTGCCCGAGCACCTGCATGCGGTTCTCCGGGCCGACACGCACGAGGAACTCGCCGCGTCCGCCGAGATCTTCGGCGCCGAACGTCGTCCTGCCGTCGAAATCGCCGACATTGCTGAACCCCTCGCCCCACTGCGTCGCCAGCAGGTCCACGACGTTCACGCCCTCCGCACGCCCCTCCAGCAACGCCGTCTGCGGACTGAGGAAATGCACGTGCGTGTCCGCCGTCACCCACCCGCGCTCGCGCCAGCGCAACACCTTCTCCAACTCGAACGTCAGCTCCCCGGTCTCCGGGCCGACCTCGACCGACGTGCGCACCGGCGCGATCTCATACCCGCGCGCGACCTCCACGTAGACCGTCCCGAGCGGCAGGTCCGCGACGCACTCCCCTTCGACATAGGCGTACTGGTTCTCGACGTTGACGAACTCGGGCTGGACGTGGTCCGTCCAGGCGTGCTGGACCTTGCGATGGTGCCCCCGCGGCGGCAGGTACTCCCCGTGCTCGCCGTGCAGATGCAGACGCACCGCCACCGGCGCGCCGGAGTCGCCGTCCAGGAAGCGCAGCCGCACCGGCCGCTCTGCCGGAGCCACCTTCACGACGGCCTCGCCGTGCTCCCCTTCCTCGCCGAGCTCGTAGACGGTCCCGCCGACGTGCAGACGCGCCTGCGGATGCGCCGCGTACTCGACGATCGCCTCCCGCTCGGACGGCGTGGGCTCGACGACCGGCGACGATCCCGTCCACCGCTCGTGGTCGTAGGTGAGCGCCGGGCGCGCGGAGATGACCGTGCCGAGGTCGACGGCGATCTCGTCGAGCTCCCCGATCGCGTTCGGACGCACGCCGTCCGGCAGCCGCACGCGCAGCTTCCGGCGCACCCCCGGCCGCAACGGATGCACGACGACGTCCGTCAGCGACACCGCATAGAGCGCCGAGCGCTGCTCCCGCGGCCGACACGTGACGCGCCGCAGCGGGCGGTCCGGCGCAGCGTTCGCGAGCGCATAGATCCACACCATCCCGCCGTCGGGACGATCGCCGCCGAGACCGAACTTCGACCCCGGCAGGCCGCGCGACTCCAGCGCGAACTCCATGAGCTCCACGAACTCCACGTCCTCGCGCGGCCCTTCGGGAAGGCGCCCGAGCGCGAACGCCTCCGTCAGCGAGGGGAAGACGAGATCCTCCGCGGCCGCGACGCACGCGAACGGCATCGAGCCCCACACGTAGCGCGCCTGCTGAATCGCGAAGCGCCGCAGAATCGGCACCGCCACCGTCGAGCCGTCCTCGTACTCCAACTCGTACTCAGACACAAGCCCACCCAGCCGAGTCCCGGCCGCCTCACGCGCGGAGGCGACCAGCG
Source organism: uncultured Actinomycetes bacterium (assembly GCA_963770165.1). Classification (GTDB taxonomy): domain Bacteria; phylum Actinomycetota; class Thermoleophilia; order Solirubrobacterales; family Solirubrobacteraceae; genus Conexibacter. The sequence goes on along the minus strand of CAVYOK010000008.1, from coordinate 30,757 downwards.
TCCCGTCCGCAGACCCCTCCAAGGCGCCCATCACCACATCCTCGACCACGTGCACGAACACCACGTACGTCGCACGCACGCCATCCAGCTCGATCGACACCGGCTCGCGGTCGAGCAACACGACATCCGCGCCACCGGCCTCGCCGACGTCGAACGGCATCCCGCGAATCGTCTGCACCCCGTGACGCCCGGCGAACGACACCGGAGTCCGCAACACCTCAGGCAGGTCCACCCGGCGTGCGTTGAACGCGCCGTCAAGCGCGACAGTCGTGAAGTGCGGCGAGACTCGGCACCCTCGGTCGGCCCTCCGGTGGTTGTGCGTTCGCCATCACTGACCGTCGATGCCGAAGTTGTGCGCGACGGCACGGTCGGCCGCGAGCCGCTCGGCCGTGCGCAGCGTCGTGCGCACCGCGTCGCGCACGGGCTCGCGCCCGCGCACGACGTCGCCGTGCCCCGGCACGAGCAGGTCGACCTCCAGCGCCTCGAGCCGCCGCAGGCTCGCGACGTAGTTGTCGAGGTCAGAGAGCCACAGCGCACAGAGGAAGCCGAGGGCCGGGATCCCGCCGGCCTTCGGCCCGAACGCGATGTCGCCGCAGATCCCGACGCGCAGCCCGTCGTGCTCCAGCACGAACGCGGTCGAGTCGGGCGTGTGGCCCGGCAGGAAGTGCGCGGTCATCGGGGCCCCCGCCGGCGCGAAGCGCTCACCGTCGGCCACCGCATGGTCCACCGCGAAGGGCGTGAAGGGGAACTCCGGCCCGTGCAGCGGGGTGCCGACGAGCCGCTCGTCGCCGCGGGCGAGGAACTCCGCGCCGCGCACGTTGAGATGCGTGCGCAGGCCGTAGTCGGCCCGCCACGTGTGCGCCGCCTGCGTGTGGTCCCAGTGCGAGTGCGTCAGCAGCAGATCGTTCAGCGCGTGCGGCTCGAAGCCCGCGGCACGCACGTTCGCCTCGATCGCCGCGCGCCCCTCGTACATCGCGCAGTCGATCAGGGTGAGGCCCTCCGGCCCCTGCAGCAGGTACACGTTCGCGTCGTCCTCCGCCGAGAGGGCCGGCACGGTGCCGTTCCAGCTGCCGCCGCCGACGCGCCACAATCCCTCGAGGATCGGCTCAGGCGCCATCGCCGGCCTCGCCATCATCGAACATGGTCACCTCGCAACGCGCATGAAAGGACTCCGATCGAAGAGCTTCGATATCACCAGGTTAGCTCAGGTCAGCACGGGCCGTCAAGGCGCGCTCAGCTCCGCCACGCGCCCAACTTCGGGGGATCCCCTACCCCCGCGCACGCGTGCTGCGCGACCGCCTCAGATCGGCTCCGATTTTTAAGCGGAGCTAATCAATCGCGTGGCAAACGGTATTTCTCTCCGGCCATCCCCGCACGTAGCGTCACTCGGTGAGGAACCGGAACGCGGAGGAGAGGGATGAGTACACCGTCGACGGTTGAGAGGCCGCCCGGCCAGCAGAGCAGGCCGGATGCCGAGCAGGAGCTCAAGCAGGGCGCCATCGGGCTGCTCGGGGCGACGATGCTGGGCGTCATCATCATGGGCCCGGCGCTGGCGGTGCTGTTCGCGTGGGGCTTCACGGTCCCGAGCGTCGGAAGCGCGACGGCGATCCTGTTCATCATCGCGCTCGCCCTGACGCTGCCGACGGCATACAGCTACGCGCTCATCAACCGGCGCATGCCCTCCGCCGGAGCGACCTACAAATGGGCCTCGCGGCTGATCAGCCCGCCCGCCGGGATCGCGACGGGTCTCTGCACCACCCTCTTCTACGCGTTCATCGTCGCGTTCACGTTCCCCCTCCAGGCGCAGTTCTTCGCGGATCTCGTGGGAACGACCTCGACGACCGTGTTCGGCCTGGTCACGGTCGGGTCGTTCCTGCTGATGCTCCCGTTCGTCTACCGGGGCGTCAGCTTCAGCCTCGACACGGCGATCATCCTGGCGATCGTCGAGGTGGTCATCGTCGTCGTGGTGGCGATCGGCGCATACATCGCCTCGCCCGACAGCCACGCGTCACTGGCGCCGCTCAACCCCGGCGATCTCCCGAGCGTGGGCGTGCTGATGCCCGCGCTCGTGCTCGCCTTCCTGGCGTACACGGGCTACGACGCGATCTCCACCGTGGCGGAGGAGACGAAGGCTCCACGGCGCCTGATCCCGAAGGCGACGATCCTGTCCGTCGTCGTCGTCGGCGCGTTCTGGGTCGTCATGGCGATGATCCTCAGCAACGCCGTCAAGCCCGAGGTCTACGTCGCCACGATCGAGCATGGCGGGTTCCCCCTCGGAGCCGCCGCCGACATCGCGTTCGGGGACGCGGGACGCATCGCGACCGACATCATGGGCATCGAGGCGACGTTCGCGCTGGCGCTCGCGGCGATGATCGGGGCTACGCGCATCCCGTACCGCATGGGGCGCGACGGCGTCATCAGCCGGCGCTTCGGCACCGTGCATCCCAGATTCCAGACACCGTGGTTCAGCATCTCGGTCGTCGTCGCGTTCGTGGCGGCGCTGGTCCTGCTGCTCGCGCTGTACCTGTCGGTGAGCTTCGACATCACGTTGTGGCTCGTCAACGGCGTCGCCTTCTTCTCGCTGACCACCTACCTGGTGATCAACATCTGCAATCCGCTGCTGTACGGGCGCCACTTCCGCAGCGAGTTTCACTGGTTCTCGAACGGCGTGGTGCCCGCGGCCGGCGTCGCCGCGGTCGGCTGGTTCTTCTACAAGGGCTTCTTCCAGGTGCTCTGGAACACCGACGGGGAGCTGGGCAGGAGCGTCGTCTGGATCTGCCTCATCCTGCTGGCCGCGACGGCGATCGCGGGCTGGGCGTGCGCGCGCCGGCCGGGCGCCGCGGAAGCCGCGCGCGCGTCGGGACCGGACGTGGTCTGAGATGCCGCTGCATCCCCAGGCCGCCGCGGTGCTCGCGCAGATGGCGCCCGTCGTCTGGCGCGACGTCGACGCGATCAACACGATGACCGCGGCGAAGGCGAGGGCGTGGGAAGCCGATGCGACGGCCCAGGACGAGATCGGCCTTCCGCCGGGCATCACGGTCGGGGAGACCGTGGTGCCCGGCGCCGCGGGCCCCCTGCGCGTGCGTGTGCACCGTCCGAGCACGGGAGCGCCGATCGGCACCGTGCTGTGGATCCGCGGCGGCGGCTTCGTCCTCGGCTCCCTCGAGACCGAGCGGATCCCCGCGCCGCTCGCGCTCGCATCAGGGTGCGCGGTCGTCTCGCTCGAGTATCGACTGGCGCCCGAGCATCCCTTCCCGGCCGCGATCGACGACTGCGATGCCGTCATGCGCTGGGTCGCCGAGCACGCGTCGGAGGTCGGCGGACAGGCGGGTCCGATCGCCGTCGGCGGCGACAGCGCCGGCGGCAACCTGGCCGCGGCGGTGGCGCTGATGGCGCGCGACCGTGGCGGCCCGGAGCTTGCGCTGCAGGTGCTGCTCTATCCGATGATCGCGCGTCACTTCGACGGCCACTCCCGTCGCGATCCGGAGATGGCGGCGCTCGCGCGGGCGGAGGCCAACGAGTGGTTCTGGCAGCAGTACCTCGGCGACCGCGACGGGTCCGACCCACGGGCATGCCCGCTGTCCGCCGAGACGCTCGTCGGCTTGCCGCCGGCGCTCGTCCTCACGGCGGAGTACGACGTGCTGCGCGACGAGGGCGAGGCTTACGCCCAATGGCTCGAGCGCGCGGGCGTTCCCGTCGAGGTACGCCGCTTCGCCGGGATGCACCACGGCTTCGCCGACAGCCTGGGCGTGATCGACGCCGCCGACGAGTGCATCGCGGTCATGGGCGCGGCGTTCCGTCGGGCGCTGTCGTCGTGATCGCCGCGTGACGTCCGCCCGCCGATCGAGCACGGACGGAGTTTGTGCGCCGACGCTAGGCTCCCCACCGCCCATGGCCCCACGCGAGACAAATCAGCCGCCCGAACATGAGATCGTGCTGACGCCGGAGGCGTGGGTGCACATCTACCGTCGGCACCCCGAGCTGGCCGCGTTCCGCGACGACATCCTGCTCGCCGTCACCGCACCGGAGATGACGACGGGCGACCATCGCTATCCGGCCCGCTGGTGGTTCTATCGCTCCGGCGTAGGCCCCAGCCGGTGGCTTGCCGTTGTCGTAGACTTCACCGAAGACCCGGCGCGGATCGTGACCGCTCACGGCTTCCGCAAGGAGCACCCACGATGACCGTTCACATCGGCCCGTACGAGTTCGACGACATCGAGTACGACAGCGAGAGCGATGTGCTTTACCTCTCGGTCGGCATGCCGCAGCCGGCGGCCGACTCGGAGGAGACACCTGAGGGTCACATCGTCCGCTACGACGAGCACGACCGCCTCATCGGCGTGACGATCGTCGGCGCCCGCGACCTCCTCGACCAGGATGGCGGTGTGTCCCTCACCCTCCCGCGCCGGTCGGTCACCGCCGACCCGCGCGAGCTGGCCGCGGCGCTCGCAGCCTGACGCCGCGATTCCCCGCTACTGCCGTCGTCGGCGGCGACAGCGCCGGCTTCGCGCGAGGCCAGGTTCTCGAGGCTCGCCCGGCCCGGGCGAGCCGTGCCGCCGATCGCGGGCCGCCGGTCGCTGAGCTCGGGCCGCTCGTGGACCTCGAACCCACTCACGAAACCGCCGCGGCGTCGTCCAGCCACGGCGTGGCCCCAGAGGCGAAGGCGCGCAGCACGTTCTCGCTCAGCCGGGCGACCGCGTTGTCGTAGTCGCGCTGCGAGAGGGCACCCGCCCACGACATCGAGCCGACCGCGAACACGGCGCCGCCGCCGCGCTTCGGGGTCAGCGCGACGTCGGCGCGGATGCGGGCGTCCTTGCTGCCGCTGAGGTCAGGACCGTTGGCGCAGAAATCCTCGACGACGAGCCAGTAGGCATCGCTGTGGCCAGAGGAGGAGGCGAGCACGAGCGTCTCGCGCGGCGTCCCGCGCGCGCGGTCGGCGCTGTCGAGCTCGTCGCCCGCCGCGCCTGCCATGACGAGGCCGCCGGCGCCGATCGGCTCGTCGCCGTCGATGCCCTCGAACGCCCACGCTCCCGCTGGCCGGAAGCTGTCGGACGATCGCCGGTAGGGCCGGTTCTCGCCGTCGCGGCCCTCGGCGACGAAGCCGATGCCCACGAGCGCATGCGGCGGACGGCCGCGGTGGCGCCACAGCCCGCCCGGCTCGCCGGTGAGCTGATGGTGTTGCTCGCCCGGCGCGGCGTCCCAGCAGCGCGTGCCGGCGTGCCCGCGGCGCACCTCGACGGTGGTCTCGGTCCCGGGCGCGACGCTCGTGACCCAGTAGTAGCCGTTGCCGCCCATGTACATGAGACGTCCGCCGCCGTTGGTGTAGGCGTCGATCGCGTCCAGCACGCGGTCGGTCACGTACTCCGGGTGGCTGCCGGTGACGACCGTCGTGTAGCGCCGCAGCAGCTCAGGGCCATCGGCGTGGACGTCCTCGTCGGCGATGACGTCGACCGGGACGCCGGTGTGCTCGAGCCAGTGGAGCAGGTAGAGGTCAGCGGACAGGTGGCGTGGACCGTCCACGAGCCCCGCGCGGTAGGTCGGGCGCAGGTTGGGCACCGGCCGGGCCAGCGAGCTGATCGCGATCCCGCTGCCGTCGGAATGCACGTCATAGGTCGAGCCGCCCCACTCCGGGTGGCGCGACAGTTGCTCGTCCCCGGAGCAGCCCGCGGGGCAGAATTCGCCGTAGGGCCGGCCGTCCTGGCACTCGCGGGCGTTGGCGTAGGCCGCATACGTGAACGTCGGCAGCCACAGCGCGACCGGTTGCGTGGCGCGGTCGCGCGGCGGGCGCACGATGAACGGGATCCGGTCCTCGGCGCCGTCGCCGCGCAGGCGGATCGCGTAGAGGCCGCTGGCGAGATCGGCGGGCACGGTCCACGTGTGGGTCGGGGACCAGTCGGCATGGTGGACGTCGTCGTCGTGGAAGTGGACCGCGGCGTAGGAGGCGGGCGCCAGCGTCGGCGCGATCGCTTCGCCGCGCCAGCGGTGGGAGGGAACGCTGCGCAGCGGCGCGTTGTACAGCCGGCCGCGGTGCGCGTGGGGAGAGCGGTCGACGAGCCGCCAGCCGTCCGCCGCGGCGCCGAGGTCCAGGTCGAGCGCGAGCGGGACCCCGAGCTCGCGCGGGTCGGTCCCGGCCGCCAGGCGCCCAGCAGCGTCGGCGTCGAGACGGCCCGCCAGCAACGCCGGGCGCTCGAGCTTTCCGTTGAACGTGTCGACGGCGCGCGGTTCGCCGGGCCGGTCGATGAGCCGCCGCGCCGCGAGCAGCAGCGCTCCAGCGCCGGCCGCGGCACCCGCCGCGGGCACCGCGGCGCTGGCGTGCAGCATGTCGCCGGCATGCAGGCCGGCAAGCGCCGTGCCCCACAGCTCGACGTGTCCGCGCTCAGCGTCGATCGTGAAGCTCACCGAGTGCCAGACGCGGTCGCTCAGCGCACCCAGGATCCGTGCACAGCCGTCCTCACCGCCATCGCCGAACGCGCGCACGACGAGGTCGCCGCCCGTCTCAGCCACGAGCTCCCAGATCGGCGCGCCGTCCGCACGCACATGGGCGAGCAGGCCCTGCGGGGCTGCCCGCTCGATCAGCGTGGGCAGCACGAAGAGATGCCCGGAGAGCGCTCTGGTCCCGGCTGAGAACGCCCCGGCAGCATCGACGAGGCCGAACGACCCCGGATGCACGAGCTGGCGTTCGAGCGACCAGACGCCGTCCAGCGACGACGGCAGCTCGCGCTCGACGAGCCCGATCGAGCTGCGCTCGTCGCCGTGGAGCAGTCGCACGAGCTGCGCCTCGGCGCGCTCGACGTCGGCGCTGACCATGAACGACAGCTCCTCCCCGGGCGCGACGGAGACGCGGCTCGGGTAGCCGATCAGATCGGGGGCGGTCGGCGCGCCCGCTGCATCCGGGCTCGTCACCGGACCGCGTTGTCCGACCGTTCGTCGTCGCGATCCGCCGCCGGCGTCACCTCCGGCTGCTCCCCCGCGTGCACGCCGGACTCCGCCGAGCCCCGCGGCGCGCCCGAGGCGCCGGGCGCGAGAACGGCGATGCGGTCGAGTCCCGCCGCGATCGCCAGCACAGCGCCCTTGACCATCAGCGCCGTGGCGGCAGGCACGTTCTCGAGCGTGAGGCCGTTCTGCAGGACGCCGAGGAACAGCACGCCGAGCAGCACGCCCGCGATCGTGCCGCGGCCGCCGTTGAAGGCGACGCCGCCGAGGATCACCGCCGTCAGGACATCGAGCTCGAAGCCGAGCCCGAGCGCCCCCGACGGCGCGCTGCCGAGGCGCGCGGCGAGCATCACCCCCGCGAGGCCCGCAGCCGCCCCGGTGGCGATGAACAGGGCGAGGCCGATGCGTCTGACACGCACACCCGACAGGTAGGCGGCCTCGTTGTTGACGCCGATCGCATAGACGTGGCGCCCGACCGGCATCTTCGCAAGCGCGGCTCCGCCGAGCAGAAAGACGGCGGCGGCGATCAGCACGAGGTACGGGACACCGAGCAGCTCGTCCGCGCCGAGCGCGAGGAACCCGTCCCCGAAGCCGAAGACGGGGTCCGGAGCGACCGTGATGGCGAGGCCACGGATGGCGGTCAGCGCGCCCAGCGTGACGATGATCGGCGACAGCTCCCATACCTCGACCAGCACGCCGTTCACGGTCCCCACGGCCGCCCCGGCGAGGATGCCGGCGAGGACGGCGGGCACGAGCGGGACACCGTCGGAGATCAGCAGCCCGCTCACCACCCCTCCGAGCGCGAGCGTCGAGCCGACCGACAGATCGACCTTGCCGGCGATCAGCAGCAGCGCGGTCGGCACCGCAACGACCGAGATGACGGACGCTTGGATGAGGATGTTGCGGAAGTTGTCGACCGTGAGGAACGCGTCGTTGAGCACCGTGAACACGACGAGCAGCGCGATCGAGCCGAGCAGCAGGGCATGAGCCGCGGCCCGTTGTCGCGCTCGCTGCAGCACGCCATGCGGCGCGTGGGGGAGCCGTTGGTCCAGCGTCGTCGTCGTCATCTCTGCGCAGTCCTGTTTCGTCGTCATCCGGTCCTCGGCGGACCATGGTCGGGGGAGGCGCCGTGCGCCAGGTCCAGCAACGTCTCGGGCGCGATCTCGTCGCCTTCGAGCTGCGCGACGATCCGGCCGCGCACGAGCACGAGCGCGCGATCCGCCAGCGCCTGGACCTCCTCGGGGTCGGAGGAGGTGAAGAGGACGCCGCGCCCGGAGCGCGCGACGAACTGCCGCGCGAGGTCGTAGAGGTCGGCGCGCGCGCCGACGTCGATCCCCTGCGTCGGCTCGTCGAGCAGCAGCACGCGCGCGTCGCTGCCCTCCGCGAGCCAACGACCCACGACGAGCTTCTGCTGGTTGCCGCCTGAGTAGGTCCGCGCGAGCGCACGGGGGTTGGCCGGCTTGAGGCGCAGGAAGCGGGCGGTGTCGGCGAAGCACGCCTGCTCGCGCCGGCGCCGACGCCACCACGGCCGCCCGAGCCGGCCGAAGTGCGGCAGCAGCATGTTGTCGAGCGCCGACATCGAGGAGAAGACGCCCTGGCGGCCCCGGTCGGCCGGCACGAGCGCAAGCCCGCGTTGCTGCGACGCAACCGCGGATGCCGGGACGTAGCCGGCGCCGGCGAGCGTCACGCGGCCCTCCGTTCGTCCGCGGATGCCGTACAGACCCTCGAGCAGCTCGCTGCGTCCCGAGCCCAGCAGCCCGAAGACGGCGACGACCTCGCCGGCGTGCACCGACAGGTCGATCGGGCCGACGCCGGGCGCGGCGAAGCCCGCGAGCTCCAGCACCCGCTCCGCACCCTCCCCACGACGCACGGGGCGGCGGTCGGCCGCGGCGGCGCCTCGCCGCGGCGCGATCGCCCCGATCACCTCGCGCGGCGAGAGCTCACCGAGTGTGGCGCTCAGCACGGTGCGGCCGTCTCGCAGCACCGTGACGCGATCGGCGATCTCGAACACCTCGCTCAGCAGATGCGTCACGTAGAGGATCGCCAGCCCGGAGTCGCGCAGCCCGCGCAGTCGCCGGCCGAGGATCCGCGCCTCGGCCTCGCCGAGCGCGGCCGTCGGCTCGTCGAGCACCAGCAGTCTCGGCCGATGACGCATCGCCTTGGCGATCTCCACGAGCTGCTGCTGGCCGACGCTCAGCGACGCGACCGGCGCACGCGGGTCCACGCGCGCCCCCAGGCGCGACAGCAGCTCGCCGGCCTCCCTCAGCTGCTCGGAGCGGTTCAGGACGCCGCCACGCCCTGTCCGCTCCGAGCCGAGGAAGATGTTGTCGGCGACGCTCAGCGGCGGGATCAGCGAGAAGTGCTGGTAGATCACCGCCGTGCCCGCCGCCGCCGCGCTGCGCGGCGTGAAGCGCCGGACCGTCCGGCCGCCGATCGTCATCGCGCCGCGATCCGGCGCCAGCCGGCCGCTCAAGCACCCGATCAGCGTCGACTTGCCGGAGCCGTTGGGGCCGAGCAGCGCGTGGATCTCCCCTTCGGCGACCTCCAGGTCGACGCCGTCAAGTGCGCGCTCGGCTCCGAACGCCTTCGTCAAGCTCTGAGCGACCAGCGACATCGCGACGGGCCCTAGCGGTAGGCGGCCATGAAGCGATCGATCAGCGCGTCGTCGCCGACCTTGACCATGGTCGGCGCGAGCTCGACGTACTCCTGTCTGTCGCCGGGCTTCCAGCCCTTGTCGATCGCCCGCTTGGTGACGGCGACGACCTCCTCGGACAGTCTCGGGATGTCGAGCGCCGCGGTCGCGCGGAAGAACGTGTCGCCCTTTTTGATCGCGGCGAGCGCGTCCTCGGATCCGTCCTGGCCGATGATCCACACCTTCGAGGGGTCCTGCCGGCCGGCCTTTCTGAACGCCTGGGCCGCACCGAGCGCACCGTCGTCGTTCATCGCGACGACGACCGTCACGCCGGGGTGCGCCTGCAGCACGTCCTCGGTGACCTGCAAGCCCTTCGACTGCTCGACGCCGACCTGCACCGCGACGACTCTCGCTCTCGTCTGCTGCTCGATCATTCTCCGCGGGATGTCGGTGCGCGTCTTGAACGCCCCGCTCAGCGGCGTCTCGAGGATCAGCACCTCCGCCTCGGGGTCGTTGGCGTTGATCCACTCCACGGTGGCTCTGCCCGTCACCTCACCCGAGAGCTGCGGCGGGAACAGGACGCCGCCGGCGCCCTCCGTCATCGGCTGGGCGTAGGTCGTCCAGATGACGCCCGCGTCCAGCGCCCGTCTCGCGATCGCCTCGAAGGCAGACGGCTCGGTGGGCAACACGCACATCGCCGTGACCTTCTGGGTGATCCACGTGTCGAGCGTGCTCTGCTGGTCCTGCAGGTCGCCCGCCTGCGTCTCGTCGAGCAGAACCTTCCACTTCTCGTCCTCGGCGAACCCCTCGACGAGCCGCTTGATGCTCGCGACGACCGGAATCTCCGCGTAGGGGTGGCTGAAGCCGAACGTCACCGGCTTCCCGCCGTCGCCGGACTGCTGTCCGGAACCCGAATCGGAGTCCCCGCACGCGCTCAGCAGCCCACCGGCGACGCCCAGCGACACGAGGCCGGCGCCGGCCTGCACGAAGCGCCGGCGACTCAGCCGTCGCACGTCTTCCGGCGGCGGGGCCGGCTCGTGCACGCCCAGCCCGACTCGCGTCTCATCTTGCTTGCTCATCTCTCCTCTTCCTCCTCCACGAGCTGCTCGATGCAGCTCAGATGAATCAATTCATTAGCGCCGCGTCGACCGGGCGACGTACTTCGCCGCCCGTATGCAGCGCCGGGTACAGCGCCTTGAACCACTCGCGGCCTTCGGCATACCTCGCCTGCAACGCCGGCTCTGGGTCCACGCGGCGGGAGACGCGCACGGTCGCGACCGCTTCGTCGCCGTCCTCGAGCACCCCGGACGCGAGACCGCCCAACAGCGCCGCCCCGTAGGCGGCGCTCTCCCCGACGGCAGTCAGCTCGAGCTGCATGCCGAGCACCGAGGCCAAGATCGTGAGCGCGAGCTCGCTGCGCGCCGCACCGCCCGTGATGCGGGCGACGTCGCCGTCGAACGACGGCCGCATGAGGTCGAGCACGTCGGCGAGGCCGTAGGCGACGCCCTCCACCACCGCGCGCGTGATCGCGCCGCGGTCGTGATGGGCGGAGAGCCCCACGAACGCGCCGCGCGCCGACAACGTGCCGCCGATCGTCTGCCAGGCATCCGGGAGCGCGGCGCACATCGTCTGCAGGCGGGCCTGCGGGTCGATCGGAGCGTGCGTGCGGTGGAGGCCCGCGATCACGCTCGAGGTCTCGAGCGCGATGCCGAGCGATCCGTCGGCGAGCCCGAGTCCGAGCGCGGCGGCGGCCTGGTCGCCGGCGCCGGCGGCGACCGGGCTGCCCTCCGACGTGACGCCGACTTGCGATGGAGACTCGACGACCCACGGAACGAACCTGCGGTCCAGCTCCAGCGCGTCGAGCAGCTCATCGCTCCAGTCGCGCGTGGCGACGTCGAGCAACATCGTCCCCGAGGCGTCGGAGACGTCGGTGACTGCCGCGTGCTCGTCCAGCTCGCCACACAGGCGCATGCGGACGTAGTCCTTGGGCAGCACGATCTGACGCACCCGGCGCCAGACGTCCGGCTCGTTGCGCTGGACCCACAACAGGCTGGGGCGCCAGTCGACGCCGTGGACATCCTCGAGCCACTGCCGCTCGGTCGTCGCGCGGCCGTCGTTCCAGAGGATGGCGGGGCGCAGCACGCGACCGCGACCGTCGAGCAGGACGAGGCCGTGCATCTGCCCGGTGAGGCCGATCCCGTCCGGTCGCAGCGTGCCGAGGGAGCGCAGGACGCGGCTGGCGCTGTCGACCCACGCCTCGGGGTCCTGCTCGGAGATTCCGGCGACGGTCGGCGGCGCACCGTGCGCGACGGCCGCGGCGGCCTGTACCCGTCCGTCGCCCGCGATCGCCAGCCCCTTGGTCGAGGACGTGCCGACGTCAAGTCCGACGAAAACGGTGCTCACGAAGCTCTCTCCTGGAGGAGTGACAGTCCGGCGACTGTAGGCTCGCGCTGCCTTGAAGTGAAATACCGTTTAGGGCAGAATTGAGTTGTGGCGCTTACGAATGTCGGGCTCCGTCACCTCCGCTCCTTCGTCGTGCTGGCCGAGGAGCTGCACTTCGCCCGCGCCGCCGCTCGGATACACATCTCGCAGCCGGCGCTCTCGCAGACGATCAAGCAGCTCGAGCGGTCCACGGGGCTGCGGCTGCTGCAGCGAACGACGCGGCGCGTCGAGCTCACGCCCGACGGACATGCCTTCCGGGACGACGCCGTACGGGTGCTCGAGCAGTTCGACGCGCTCATGGACCACGCCCGCGCGACGGCCGCCGGTCGTCGCGGGACGCTGCGCGTCGGCTACACGATCGGCGCAGCCGTCGATCTCGTGCCGCGCGTGCTTCGTGCCTACGCCGAGCGGTGCCCCGACGTGCGCGTCGAGACGACCGAGTTCGACTTCTCCGAGCCCGATGCCGGCCTCGCCGACGGCCTCGCCGACGTCGCCGTCGTCCGCCCGCCGATCGAGGTCGACGACGTGCGCCTCTTCACGCTCACCCACGAGCCGCGGGTGGCGTGCGTAGCGGACTCGCACCGACTGGCCGACCGGCAGGAGGTCAGCATCGACGACCTGCTCGGCGAACCGATCATCGCGGCGCCGGGGACCGGCGTCTGGCGCGAGTACTGGCTGTGCAGCGAGTACCGCCACGGCGAGCCGCCCCCCGTCGTCGGGGAGGCCGCGACGTTCGAGGCGGAGCTGCAGGCCGTGGCCAGCGGTCGTGGGATCAGCATCACGGCCGAGGCCGCGGCCCGCTTCTACGCCCGACCCGGGCTGCGCTTCCCGCGGATCGCCGACATCCCCCCCTGCGAGGTCGCCGTCGCCCTCCCGCCCGATGCGAGTCCCGCGGCACTCCTGTTCGCCGAGGTCGCCGTGAGCGCGACCGCGGAGGCTGACGACCGCAGCTAGCGAGGCCCGCCTCAGACTCGTTCGGAGAGGAACCCGCGTGCACAGTTCCGTCGTGCGCGTTCATGCGCCGCCGCTATCCCTTCGACCGATAGCTGACCTACGGCTCGACGCGCTCGACCGTTCTCACACGGTCGATCGCTCGGTCGAAGGACATCACCGCGCCCACGCCGGTCGCCTCCGCGCTCGCGACCAGATAGGCCTCCGCGAAGTCGAGCCGGTCAACCTCGTAGACCTCAAGCGCGCGGAGCAGGAGCGGCGCGTCGAGCACCGCGATCGACGGCAGCGCGATCGCTGCCCGCATCAGCTCCGCGACCCGCTCGCGCTCGACCTCGTAGAAGGACTCCAGCACGTCGACGCACTCGGCGAGCACCAGGTCAGCTAGGAGCAGCCGCTCATCGCTGGCGAGCGCAGCCGTCGCTCTGGCTGCCATGTCCGGGGGATCGCCGGTCAAGTGCCGGATGAGGACATTCGTGTCGAGAAAGGCGCTCAGCGCTGCTTCTCCGCACGCGCGCGACGCGTCTGCCGCACCACCTCATCCCACGGCGTCCCGCGCTTGCCCGCCGGAACCGCGACCGATCCCGCCAGCTCGATGAAGTCCGCCGTCTTCGCCACGACCGCACGCTTGCGCTCGACACGGAACACGACCTCGTCGCCGTCGTGAAGGTCAAGCGCCTCGCGCACCACCTTCGGAATCGTGATCTGGCCCTTCGAAGTCAGCCGCGCCGCAGCGTCCATGAAGAAAAACTCCTTACTAATAGCTCAAGGTAAGGATATCGCACGCCTACGGCGTAGCGGAAGCAGTCGCAGAGCTCGACGAGCGAGCCGTCCATTGCGGTAGCCCGCGACGACTCAGGGCGGGGTTGCCTTGCCCTGCTCGTTCCACCCCCAGCAGCTCGCGGTCGCGTCCGGGCGCAGCCCGCAGGCGTGGGCGCCGCCGGCCGTCAACTGCGTGAATCTGCCCGGCGGCGGCGAGGCCTGACCCTGGGAGTTCCAACCCCAGCATGCGACCGTGGAGTCCTGGCGCAATCCGCAGGTGAACGGCCCGGTGTTCAAGCTTGGCTCGAACGGCTCGCCGCTGGCTGCAAGCGCGATGAACGTCTCGGACGGCGGCGACGACTGCCCCTGGTCGTTGTCGCCCCAGCACGCCGCCGTCCCGTCGGTCCGCACGCCGCAGGTGTAGTCGTAGCCCGCGGTGAGCTGCGTGAATGTGCCGGGGGGAGGAGAGGATTGACCTCGGTCGTCGCTTCCCCAGCACGCGACCGCTCCACCTGGTCGAAGTCCGCAGATGTGCCCGCCCCCGACGGCGATCGCGGTGAACGGTCCAGTCGGCGACGACACCTCGTTCCCGAAGGACAGCTCCCGGCACGTCACGCTGGCGTCGGGGCGGAGCCCGCACATGCCGAGAGTCCCCGCCGCGATCTGCGTGAACGGGCCCGGCGATGTCTCCGGGCTGTCGAGCGAACCGCCCCAGCAGATAGCCGTGCCGTTGGCTCGGAGCCCGCAGGTGTGCAGCGCGCCCGCCGCGACCTGGACGAACTCCCCCGGCGGGATGGCATCCTGACCGTAGCCGTTGTTTCCCCAGCAGACGACGGTTCTGTTCTGACGCACACCGCATGTGTGCCACCAGGCGGCCGAGATCTGCGCGAACTTCGTCCTGCCGGCCTGCGCTCCGCCGCTGCCGCTGTCCGGGCCTGCGCAAGCCCCGTGCCACAGGGACTTGGTGTAGAACGGCGGCGTCTTCGGAGACTCGATCGTCCATCCGAGCACCTTGCCCTCGGCGGAGAACTGGCCGAAGCGCGCGTCCCAGTCGCAGCCGCCGGGCCGCGCCGTGAAGCCGAGGGTGCTGCCGAGCTTCACCGTCGCGCTGGCCGCGTTGTCGTTGCCGAGTCCTACCTTGACCCCGACGCCGATCCCTGCCGTGGCCTCCGCGAATCGCGTCGACTCGAAGCCGAACCGCGGGTCGCCGAAGGCGACGCTGGGCTTCCAGACCATGACCGGAGGCGTGCCGACCGTGGTGGCCCCCGCCTCCACGCGCATCGACCCGTACGCCTTGAACGTCCCCCCTGCGCCCGCAGACGCCGACAGCTCGCCGTAGACGGCGCCGGTGACCGGCACCGGCCCGGCCATGCCGCTGAAGGCGACCGACTTCTGCAGCTTGCATGCGACACCGAGCGTCGAGGTTGCGTCAAGCCCGGCCTCGGCGGTGAACCGGACCGTCGCACGAACGCCGACCGGGATGTCGCGCCGCAGCACGCGCGCCGTGTTCCAGCCGCCATCGACTGAGATGTCCTTGATCGTCCGATAGGGCGACAGGCCCGTGCTCGGTCCTCCGCAGGCAAGCAGACTGGAGCTGCGCGCCTGCGCAGGCGTCACGCGAATGCTGAATCGCATCGTCGGCACGACCTCATAGACGGAGGCTGGGCGCAGAGCAACGGCGGTGCGACCATGCGCGTACCGCGCTGAGACGACGTACGCGAGCAGCCCACGCGGCAACCGCGCATCGGGCGCGCGCGACAAGACCTGGCCGCGGACCAGGCGGTGACGCCCCGCGAGCACCAGGCCGCGCGGGTTCGCCGGCGGGCCCTTCACCGCAATGAGCGTCCCGCCCACTCTGGCGACGCCTGGATTGACGACCCGCACGTAGCGTCCGCGCAGCACGACCGAACGCCCGGCCCGGACGCGCACGGTGAATCTGCGCCGCTGGGGCGACGCGATCGCGCCCTTGCGAATCGGCCCGTGCCGGCGGCCGATCGTCGCCTTTCCAAGCGTCAGCACATATCGGCCGGGCTTCGCTCTCCCAAGCACCAGGCGCGTTGCTCGCACCAGCAGGTTCACGCGCGGGCCGCGCAGCCTCGCAGTCGGTCGTTCTGCGCCGGGGAGCCCGGCGATGCGTATGTGCAGGACACCCGTGCGCTGCGCCGACGCCGCGCTGGGAGACGGCCCCAACCCGGCCGAGACGGCGACCAGAGCGGACACCATCAGTCCAAGTCGCACGCGCTCCTTCATGTCGGTGTCAGCTGCGTCAGCACCGCGCTCGGCTCCCGCCCCATGCCAGCAGCGCATCCTAGGACCCTGTTTCAGGGTGGGCGCTGGTATCGAGGTCAAAGCACGCTCCGCGCACGGCATGTGCCGCGGCTGGCCCCCGGGGAGCTGCAGCAGATGCCTGACGCCGAGAACGCGCCCCGAGCCCTACGGCTCGCGCCGGTTGCGCTCGTAGATCGAGATCAGCTCCGACAGCGGCACGTTCAGCCCGCGCGCGACCTTGAGCAGCACGCGGAAGGTGATGTTTGTCGCCGTCGGCTTGGGAACCGCCACGCTGCTGGACCCCGAGCCCTGGCCCGGGGAGAATCTGAACTGCATCGAGCACGCCGAAGCGCGCAGAATCGCAGTTCCATTGGTCGACGGAGTCTTCGTCCGCTTCAGCCCGGCTGTATGCCATCGCGAACAGTCGTACAGACAACCGTCCCTAGAACTCGGGGTTGGCTACATGGCCCAGCTCAGGCTCGCGGGGTTCCAGTGCCCGACACGTTCGCCTGCGAGCAGTGGGCCGAGCAGCGAGCGGACCGTGCGCAGTGCGGCGTCGAGGTCGCGGTCGGGCAGACCGGGGGCGTCGCGAGCGGAGCGTGCGTAGCCGGCACGCCAGTCGGGCCCGGGTGGATTGGGCAGGCGCTGTGGCAGCGTGAGCCCGCGGCGCGCGGACTCAGAGCGAAGCGCGATCGCAAGCGCGTCGCCGTCGACCTCGCTCGAGCGAGCGAACGTCGCGAGGTCGACGAGGTCGCGGTAGCGCGTGCTCCCAACGCGCTCGCCGGTCGCGCGCGGGTGCGTCTCGAGCATCGCGCACAGCTTGTCGGCGATGTGGTCGGCCACCGGATAGAACACGCGCGCGAGCAGCCGGTCGTACGCGAACTGGCGCGACAAGTCGTTGGGACGCGTGTTCGCGCGCTGCGCCGCGAGCTCGCGCAGCCGATGTCTCACCGCCTGTCGCAGCGCCTGTGGGGTTGCGTATCTCGTCTCGGTTACGCGGCCCGGGCCCACTCGAGGATTGCGTCGCGGTTGCGATGACCAGCGAGCCCGAGCAGCTCGTCGAGCAAGCCGACGCCGTCGCCCCGGCGGAGCCCGAATCGCGGTGCGAACGGCGCTATCCGCTCGGCGATCACTCGCGGGGAGTCGAAGGCGCGATCGATCGCCTCCGCCGTGATGCGCGCCACACTCTCGGGATCGACGTGGTCGGCGAGCAGGTCGCCGACCATCCACCCGGCACGGGTCACCGACAGGCCGCGCAGCATGCTTCGGTGCTCATCGGGCACGCGTCCGCGGTGCAGGCGCACGTCCGCGCGGCGCGTCTGGCGCCGCGCCGGCAGCGTGAACTCGTGCACGTCGGCGCGCAGATCTCCGATGCCGTAGAGCTCGGCGGCTGATGCATGGGAGACGAGGGCGACGTCAGGATCGTCCAGGCGCCGCCACGCGGGCAGCGCAGGATCAAGCGCCAGCCACGCGGCGCGAAGCCCAACGTGATCCGGCTCCCCGGCACCGCGCACCCGGTAAACCCCATGCGTGACGCGCTCGAGCGTGCGGTCGGCGAGCAGGCGCGCCAACGTCGCCGGCTGGATGCCGAGCGATGCGAGCTGGCGGCGTGTTATCAGCCCCCACTGCTCCTCTGCGAACTCGGGGATCGCGATCCGCTTGCGTGGCATTCTGCGAAAAATACCAAAATCGGTATCTATCGCAGCCGCGGTGCAAGCAGGAGCCGATCCCATCGTCTGGGGTGCTGTGCGTACGCTGCGCTGTGCTGGCGGACCGTTCCCATCGCTGTAGTGTCGAACCTTCGATGGACACCGCCACCATGACGGCACGAAAGACGGGAGCACTGTACGCGCTCGTCGCTGGTCTGGCCGGCCTGAGCTGGATTGCGGTCTGGCAGGTCGAGCAGACGCCCTACGGGCGCTACCTCCATCACGAGTCCGCGGCGACGGCGGCCGGCGGCCTGTCCTCGCTCGCGCTCTTCCTGGCGACCGCTCACGACGCTGCCGACAACTGCTCGACAGCACCTCGCCTGTACCCGAAGGGTCCTCCAGACGACCTCTCTAAGGGACGTGCCCCGACTGGCGCTCCCCGGTCAGCTCTCAGGCCTGCAGTCGATCCACTCGTGATATGCGGACAGTGTCACGCGGAAGTGCTGAAGGAAGCCTTCGAGGCCGAGGAGTTGAAAGCCGAACGGCCAGGGGTCGCAGAACCACACAGATGCTTCCCAGGCGTGGGAGCGGTCGCCTGCCCCGATGCGCATGAGCACTCGAGCGGGTGCGCCTGTGACGACGGTGCCGCCGACGGCGAACTGCTCGGTCAGGTCGTCGTCGGGCTCGATGCCAGCCGCGAGCGCGAGATCGCGAGAGAAGCGCGTGCGAAGCGCGCCCGTATCGACGAGCGAGGCGAGCGGGACAGCGTCGATCCCTTCGAGCCACACGTCGACCGTGGGCCGAGGCGTGAGCTGTCCGCCCCCAGCGGCGGGCAGGTGACGGAAGGGGAATCTCACGCGGGCGCGGCGCCGCCGGCGGCCGCCTCGCTCTCGGGCACGCGGAACATCGAGTCGGCCGTCTGGTCGTGCTGAGAAAGCCACGCGAGCACGGCCGCCGGCGAGTCGGCGGAGACGAGCACTTCGTCTTCCTTGACGGCGACCCACTCGCCGATGTGGGGACGCAGGCGCTCGACCGGGTCGGCAGTTTGCCGTCTGGTCGCGGGCGTCGACGGTGGAGCTGGCATAGCGGTACGCCGCGCAGCGGTGAAGCCGAGGCGGCGCAGGATGCGGCGGGCCTGGTGAGTCGTGAAGTCGGCGCGATCAAGGCCTGTTGCCAGGGCGATGACCTGCTTAGGCGGGTAGCGTCGTCCCTCGATCACGACGTAGTGGTCTCGGACGGGCTCGGGGAGCGCTCGGGAGACAGCGCGCACGATCCGGCGCGTGTCGAGGTCGAAGTGCTGTCCGCTGATCTGCACTGCTCGCGCAGCCATGCCATCTCCATCTTGTATTCTCTGATCTGTCTCTGACAGTACCACAGCTGAAGGCTCCGATGGCAAACGGCACACCCCCGGTCTACCGCCAACATCGACCTTGAGATCCCACAGCTGTTCTGGTCTCGTCAGCGGCGCAAACGACCACATAGGTGGCCCGGGGCGGCGCAGCAACGCCCCCGGGCCTGGCACCGACGGACCAAGTCCTCGGCGCAGGGATACCGTAGCCCCAACCGGGGCGGTTCCTCGCCCACTGACGAGCGCAAGCCCGGGCGCGAGCGGAGCGACTGCCGCGCTGCCGGAGAAGGTTGGCTTAACATTCCGGTCCGTCGGAGAACCAGCGACGGGCCACGAGGTGACGGCAGAAACCCGGGACCTCGCCGAGACCGCCGACGCGCTGCAGCAGGAGGCGACAGCGCTGGCGGACGAGCTTTCCGAAGCGGCCAACGCGCTGCGGGCGCGCGGCACACCGCTGCCCGCGGTCCTCGTCGAACGCGCGCGCGCTTTCGCCGTGGCGCTCGAGCGCGCGCTCGACGGCTTCGAGATGGTCGCCGGCGAGCCGAGACGAAGCGATTGGGGCCGCCCGGATCCAACCATTTGAACGCTTCCCTGGAGCTTCTCTGAGGCGTTTCTGCTCCTATTCGGCGGCCTGAGATGCCCGGAGATCACCTCAGATGCGCTCAGAATGGAACCACCGTGGTACCCACCACCGGCCCAGGCTCGTCCAAGTCCTTGCCTACTAAGTGTTAGTCCCGTACGCTTGTACGGACATAAGGAGTTCTCATGGCCGCCACGAAGACCGACCGCCTCGAAGCACGACTGGCCCCCGAAGAGCGCAAGCGCATCGAGCACGCCGCCGCACTCGCCGGCGAGCCTGTGTCCGCCTTTGTCGTGCTCGCCGCGTTGGACCGGGCCGAGATCGTCGTCACCGAACGGGCCTCCACTCTCGTGCCCGCGGACTACTTCGATCGACTCGTCTCCTCCCTCGACATGGCAGACGAGGCCCCGAGACTCGCAAAGGCAGCTCGCAGAGCGCGGCAACGCAAGCGGATCAAGGCGGCGTGAGCCACCGCATCGAGCCGCTCGCAGACGGCTACAACCTCGACGCCTTCACCTGCGGAAATCCCTCGCTTGATGAGTGGTTGCGCGAGCGTGCCTACAACGCGACCCGCCAAGGCACTCGCACCTACCTCCTGCTCGAGAACGACACGGACGAGGTCGTCGGCTACTTCGCCATCGCGCCCCACCTGCTGGAGCGCGACGAGGCACCACGCCGACTCGGCCGTGGCGCCCCCAGACGCATCCCAGCGATCCTCCTCGCCAAGCTCGCCCTCCACGAGCGCCTCCACGGCCGTGGACTCGGCGCCGAGTTGCTCATCCAAGCTCTCACCACCATCGTCGCCGCCGCCCGCTCAGCGGGTGGCCGCGTCGTCGTCGTTGACGCGCTCGACGATCACGCGGCCAGCTTCTATCGCGCGCACGACTTCAAACCCACGCCGAACGACCCGCGTCGGCTTATCCTCAAGCTCAGCACCGTCGCCCGCGCGCTCGACCTGACCTGGCCGTAGGCCGCCGCACGAGCGTCAAGGACGCCTCTCGATCTCGCCCGTCAGCTCCGAAGCCGAGCCCGACAATGAGGCGCCCAGATCCAACTTGAACGCTTCCGTGGTGCCTATCTGGGGCGTTTCCGCTGCTCCTGGGCACTCTCAGGTGCTCCGGGATCGTCTGAGATGCGCTCAGAATGGAACCACAATGGAACCACGGAGGCCCCTAGAACGACAAGAACCCCCACGATTTGCAGGGGCTTCTTGCAATCGGGGCGCCCGGATTTGAACCGGGGACCTCACCGACCCGAACGGTGCGCGCTACCAGGCTGCGCCACGCCCCGACTGAGCTGTCCAGTATTCCACACGGGTGGCGGGATCGTCGGTGGCGTGGGGCCGGTGATACGTTGGCGCCCGCCGCCCCGCCGATGCCCGCCGCCACCGCCGACATCATCGCCTTCCTCGACGAGCTGCTCGAGGTCGACGGCTTCCCCGACCTCGGGCCCAACGGCCTCCAGGTTCCCGGCGGCGACACAGTCGCGACCGTCGTCACCGGCGTCTCCGCCCAGCGCGCGCTGTTCGAGCGCGCCGTGCAAGAGCAAGCGCAGCTCATCATCGCCCACCACGGGCTCCTGTGGGACTTCGAGCCGCGGCGCATCGGCCCGGCGCAGGCGACCCGCCTCAGACTGCTGCTCAGCCATGACATCGCGCTCGCCGGCTACCACCTGCCGCTCGACGCGCACCCCGAGCACGGCAACAACGCGCTCCTCGCCCAAGCGCTCGGCGCGACCAGCCACGCCCCTGCGTTCCCCTTCAAGGGCCGCGAGATCGGCGTGATCGCCCGCTTCGAGGGAGACGGCGTCGCGGCAGCGGAGCTCTGGAGACGCATCGCCGACGCCACCGCCCGCACCCCGCTCGTCTTCGATGCCGGACCGAGCGCGGTCCGCACGCTCGGCATCGTCTCCGGCTCCGCCGCCAACACACTCAGCGAGGCGATCGACCTCGGGCTCGACGCCTTCCTCACCGGCGAGCCGAAGGAGCACGTGATGGCGCAGGCGCGCGAGAACGGCATCCACTTCGTCGCCGCCGGCCACTACGCGACCGAGACGCTCGGGATCCGCCGCCTCGGCGAGCTCGTGGCCGCCGAGTTCGGCGTCCGTCACGCGTTCGTCGACATTCCGAACCCGGTCTGAGCGCCGACACGCCAACAGCGACGCTGGCGGGCATGCTGACCGCAGCGGCCCCCAGACCTCACGAAACCTCCCAACGTGCGCACGCACGCGTTGCACGCCGTCCACGCGGGGCGGTATAAGTGACGTATGTAGCGTTCTCCCCGACGAGGAGGTCCCGTTCCGATGGCAATTCACCTGACGCCCACGGAGCTCGCCCGCGAGGCCGGACTCGAACGCCGCGACGTCATCTCCAAATGCCTGGAGATGGGGGTCCCGATCTTCCAGGGTCGGATCGACAAGACCCTCTTCATGACGAGCCTCCAGGCGCACAACCCGGCGGCCGCCGCCCCGCCGCCGCGCCTCGCGACCGGATAGGTCGCGCCTCACGCACCGCAGCACCCCACAACCTGGCGCACCGCCCGACCCTCGCGCCTAGAATCGGAAATCCCAGCATTTCCGGCACGAGGGAGGAAAGCCCCAGATGGACGCCAGCGTCAGCGCGACCAGCGGCACCGAGGCATCGACGGGTTCGAGGACCATCGCCGATCTGCTGCCGCTGGCGGCCGAGCGCTACGGCGACTGCGTCGCCGTCAAGGTCAAGCGCGGCGGCGCCTGGCAGGACGTGACCGTCGCCGAGGTGGCAGCGATCGCACGGGAGATCGGCCTGGGCCTCGTCGACCTCGGCGTCCAGCCCGGCGACCGCGTCTCGATCCTCTGCCGCACCCGCCCCGAGTGGACCTACTGCGACTTCGGCGCGACCGAGACGGGCGCCTGTGTCGTGCCGATCTATCCGACGAACTCGCCGGCGGAGTGCGAATGGGTGCTGTCCGACTCGGGCGCCCGCGTCGTGATCTGCGAGGACGCCGCGCAGGTCGCGAAGATCGCGGAGGTGCGCGACAGACTGCCGGCGCTCGAGCACGTGATCGCGATCGACGCCGACGGGGCGCCCGCGGACGTGGTCTCGCTGCCGGATCTCCGCGCCAAGGGCAGCCACGGCGACCGCTCCGAGCTCGACCGCCGCATCGCCGCCGTCCAAGGCGATGATCCGTTCACGATCATCTACACGTCAGGCACGACCGGGCCGCCGAAGGGCTGCGTCCTCACGCACGGCAACTATCGCGCGATTCTCACGATGGCGCAGTCGACGCGCGCGGTCGAGACCGACGAGCTGACGTACCTGTACCTCCCGCTGGCGCACTCGTTCGCGCTGCTGATCCAGCTGCTGAGCTTCGACGTCGGCGCGGCGATGGCGTACTGGAGCAACGACCCGCAGCAGATCATCGTCGAGCTCAACGAGGTCAGACCGACGAACTTCCCGTCGGTCCCGCGCATCTTCGAGAAGATCTACACGCTCGTCACGTCCAACGGCGATCCGGAGCAGATCAAGCAGGCGGTCGCGATCGGCATCCAGGTGCGCGAGCTGAAGCTGGCCGGCAAGCCGATTCCCGATGAGCTGCAGCAGCACTTCGACCGCGCCGAGGAGGAGCTGTTCAGCAAGGTCCGCGCGGCCTTCGGCGGCAGAATGCGCCAGGCGGTCTCGGGCGCGGCGCCGATCGCGAAGGAGATCCTCGAGTTCTTCTTCGCCTGCGGCGTGCCGGTGTTCGAGGGCTACGGCATGACGGAGACCGCGACGGCCGCGACCTTCCAGTCGATCGACGACTACAAGTTCGGCACCGTCGGCAAGCCGTTCCCCGGCGTCGAGCTGAGAATCGCGCAGGACGGCGAGGTCCTCATCAAGGGCTCCAACATCTTCGCCGGCTACCACAACAACGCCGACGCCTCGTTCGGCGCCGTCGAGGACGGCTGGCTGCACACCGGCGACCTCGGCTCGATCGACGCGGACGGCTTCCTCTCGATCACGGGCCGCAAGAAGGACATCATCATCACCGCGGGCGGCAAGAACCTCACCCCCGCGAACATCGAGAACGACATGAAGCAGTGCCGCTGGGTCTCGCAGGCGGTCATGTACGGCGACCGCCGCCCGTACCCCGTGCTGCTCGTCACGCTCGACGCGGAAGAGATCGTGCCCTGGGCGCAGCAGCGCGGCCTGCCTGGCGACGTCGAGCAGCTCGCGAGACACCCCGACGTGCATGCGCTGATCCAGGAGCATCTCGACAGAGCGAACGACAAGTACGCCCAGGTGGAGAAGGTGAAGAAGCTCGCGATCCTCGGCCACGACCTCGCGCAGGAGACGGGCGAGCTGACGCCGACGCTGAAGGTCAAGCGCAACGTCGTCAACGAGAAGTACAGAGCGATCTTCGACGAGCTGTACGCGAGCTGAGAGCCGGCTGATCTCAGGGTCGATCTCAGGGTCGGATTCGTCGCGGATCGACTCGCACAGGCTTTACCCTCTGAGAGGACGCATGCGCACCGACCCGAGCGAGACAGGCGGCCTGTTCATCACCCGGCGCCCCGGGACGCGTCCGGTGCAGTTCCGGACGCCGCCCAGACGCGGCGATGCCAGACGCCGGCGGCTCGACAGCCTGTTCGCGGTCGGGCTGCTCGCCGCGATGGTGCTCGTGAACCTGTCGTTCTGGGGTCCGCTGCCGCTCGCCTGCCTGTGGATCGGCGGGCACCTGCAGTATTGGACCGACAGCGTCGGCACCGGCCTGTTCGCCGCCTTCGTGACGCTCGGCGGCGGGCTGCTGCTGGGACTGATGGCGCTGAAGCGCCTCGACTACGCCTGGATCCTCGTGCGCCGCGCCGCCGGGCACGATCAGCGCGAGGGCGTGATCGGGCGCATCTTCATGATCTGCTGCCTGATCGCGGTGCCGATCTTCGGCGTCTGGTTCCTCTTCTTCAGCGGCGCGTCGATGTCCGGCTTCGACGTCAGAAGCATGCTCGGCGGCTAGGCCGCACGATGGGTCTGCTCGACTACTACCGGCAGTTCGCCGGGATGACCGAGGAAGAGGTCACCGCGCAGCTGCGCGAGCAGGCCGAGGAGCACCGCCGTCGCGCGCTCGCGCGGATCGAGGAGCTCGACCTCTCGCGCACGACCTGGCACGAGCTGCCGCATCCCGACGTGGTCAACGCCGCCACGTTCGCCGCGCGCGGCGCGCTCAACGTGGCGCCCGACCCGACCGCCGAGGAGCTGCGACGCGAGCTGGGCCGCCGCAACGGCGTCGAGCCCGACCGCGTCGCGGTCGGCCACGGCGCGGCGCAGCTGCTGAGCGCGGCGGCGCAGGCGCTGTTGGGGCCGGGCGACGAGCTGCTGACGCCGTGGCCCTCCTACGGCCTCTACCCGGTGATGGCCCAGCGTGCCGGAGCGCGCGCGACGCCGGTCCCGGACGGACATGACCCGGAGCGGCTGCTGGCCGCCGTGACGCCGGCCACGCGCGCGATCGCGCTCTGCAACCCGAACGACCCGACCGGCGAGCACCTCACGAGCGACGCAGTCCGCGCGCTGCTCGACGCGCTGCCCGAGCACGTCTCGCTGCTGCTGGACGAGGCGCTGGCTGACTTCGTCACCGCCGAGCGGACGGGCGCCGCCGGGTCATCGCTGTCCTTGCTCGACGAGCACCCGCGCCTGCTGATCTTCCGCACCTTCTCGAAGATCTACGGGCTCGCCGGCCTGCGCGCCGGCTACGCGCTCGGCGGGCCCGGCTCGGAGCAGCTGCTCGCGCGGATCGCGCCACCGCTCGGTGTCGGCCTGCCCGTGCAGGTCGGCGCGCTTGAGGCGCTCAGAAGATGCGACGCGCAACTCGTCCAGCGGCGCGCCGCCGTCGCGGCCGAGCGCGAGCGACTGCTCGACGCGGTGCACGAGCTGCCGCTCGACGCGCGCCCGAGCCAGGCGAACGTGCTGTGGCTGCGGCCCACCGGCCTCTCCGGCGCCGAGCTGGCGCTGCGCCTGCAGCGCAGCGGCGTGCGCGTGATGGGCGGCGCAGTCGTCGGCGACGAGCAGCACGTGCGCGTAGCGGTGCAGAGCCCCGCCGCGACCGATCGCCTGCTCGACGCGCTGAGGACCGCGCTCGGCGCGCGCTGAGCGGATCACGCCGCCTGCGCTACTCGGATGCCGACTGGCGCAGCAGCGTGCCGGTCGTCTGCCCGAGGATCTTGCGCCAGCGCGCGGTCTGCTCGGGCTCGGCGGCGAAGTGCTTGACGACCTTGCGCACGCGCGTGGCGGAGATCTCGATCCCGTGGCGCGCGGCGACCTGCTTGAGGTGCGGATAGTCCTCGGCCAGTCGCACCGTCACCGAGCGGAAGCCGTGGCTGGCGATCCGCACGCGCGAGCCGTAGTCCATCACGCTCGTGCGGAACATCAGCTCGTCGGAGGGATCCGGCTCGATCAGCACGAAGTCGACACCGGGATAGCGATCCTCCCAGCGCTGGCGGATGTCGTGCAGGCGCTGGTAGGTCATCAGCTTGAACGCCTGATAGCCGATCTGCGGGAAGCCCATGTCGGATACGCGCGGCTGGAGCGGGTTCTCGCGGCGCGCCTCGTTGACGTACGGCACGAGCGGGTTGACGACGATCACGAGTCTCGCCCCGGCCTCCACCGCGAGGTCGAGGTTCGTGGTCGAGATCAGCCCGCCGTCGACCAGCTCGCGGTCGCCGACGCGCACCGGCTCGTAGACCATCGGCAGCGCCGTCGAGGCGCGCACGGCCGTCGAGATCGGCACGTCGTCGAAGCCGTCGCTGCCGAACACGACGCGCTCGCACGTGTCGAGGTCGGTCGCCGTGATGTAGAGCTGGCGCTCCAGCTTGCGGAAGTCGTCGGTGCGGCCCTCGTCATCCAGCACGCGGCGCACGTAGCTCTCGATCCCCTCCCCGGAGTACATCCCCGACGGAAGCCCCTCGGCGATTCCGAGCACGACGTCGAGCGCGGACACCTGGCCGAGGTGGCGCACGAGGCTCCAGCCGAGCTTCGCGATCCGCCACGGGAACGCGATCGCCTTGCTCGTCAGCTCGCGCACGTTCAGCGACAGCAGCGTGCCGAGCGCGATCTCGGGGAACGGCGTCGGCGCCTGCCGGTCGAGCACGCGCATCATCTCCTCTGGAGACACCCCATTTGCCGTCATCGCGGCGACGAACGACCCGGCGCTCGTGCCGACGAACACGTCGAAGTCGGTCACCGAGCGGTTGACCGACAGCAGGTCGAGCGCCCGCAGCGCCCCGATCTCGTAGACGGCGCCGGTGAAGCCGCCGCCGCCGAGCACGAGCGCCGTCTTCGACGGCTTCGGCCCGCGCGAGGCCGCCCGGCGCCCCTGCGACGATGTCGCCGCCGCTCTGCGCCCTCTGGCGGAGGTCTCCAGGCTGACAACCTTGCCCATGTGGACTGATTGTACGGCGGCGTTCGGCCGCAACCGACCGCGACTTCCACGTCGGAGCGCTGTTGCAACGCGCGTGCGCCGCTCCGTACTGCTCCTGCTCGCGCTCGTCGTCCTCGCGTGCTCCGGCTCCGCCGCGGCAGCCCCGCTCGACGCGCTCGTCGGGGGCGGGTTGGCGCGCAGCGGCGGGATCTCGGGCGGCTACGTGCTCGACACGACCACCGGTCGGACGCTCGCGTCCGTGCGCGCCGACGTCCCGCGCATCCCGGCGTCGGTGAACAAGCTGTACACCAGCACGACGGCGCTGCTGCGCTACGGGCCGGATGCGACGCTGCAGACGCGCGTGCTCGGCGTCGGCACGCTCGACGACGCCGGCACCTGGCACGGCGATCTCTACCTGCGCGGGGGCGGCGACCCGACGTTCGGCAGCGCGAGCTTCAACCGGCTCGCCTACGGGCTCGGGGCGACCGTCTCGACGCTCGCGGCGCGCGTGCGCGCCGCCGGCATCCTGCGCGTGGTCGGCCGCGTGCGCGGCGACGAGTCGCTGCTCGACCGCCTGCGGGGCGGGCCGTCGAGCGGTTACGGGCTCGATCTCGACGTCGGCGGCCCGCTCGCCGGGCTGCTGTACAACCGCGGCCTCGCACGCGAGGACGGCAGCGCGCTGCAGCGCGAGCCGGCGAAGTTCGCCGCCCAGCAGCTGACGCGCGAGCTGCGCCGCGTGCGCGTCCGGGTCACGCACGGCCCCGCGATCGGCACCGCACCGGCCGCCGCCGAGGAGGTCGCGAGCGTCGACTCGCCGACGATCGCGACGCTCGCGCGCCTCACGCTCGTCCCGTCCGACAACCTCCTCGCGGAGATGCTGCTGAAAGGCCTGGGCGCGCGCTTCGGCGGCGCAGGCTCCACGACCGCCGGCGTGCGCGTCGTCAGGCGCACGCTCGCGCGCTACGGCGTGCGCCCGCAGATCGCCGACGGCTCCGGCCTGTCGCGCTCGAACCGCACCTCGCCGCGCCAGGTCGTCATGCTCCTGAACGAGCTGCGCGCCGACACGGCGCTACGTGCGGCGCTGCCGGTCGCCGGCCGCTCGGGGACGCTCGTCGATCGCATGCGCCACACGAGCGCACAGGACAGCTGCCAGGCGAAGACCGGCACGCTCTCGAACGTCTCCGCGCTCGCCGGCTACTGCCGCACGCCGAACGGCCACCTGCTCGCGTTCGCGTTCATCGAGAACCTCGTCTACACGCCGCTCGCGAAGGCGGCCGAGGATCGCCTCGTGATCGCCCTCGCGCGCACGCGCCCGGGCGGAACCGTGCCCACCACGAAGGTCGTCGACCCGGACGGCACCCCCAGCCCCACGCCGGCGCCGATGGGCGGAGGAGCCTCGCCAGCCGGCAGCGGCTGATCGGGCGGGTGGCGCGGGTGAGACGATTCCCGCGGCTCGCCCGCGGAATCGTCTTCACCGGCGACAGGACCCGCCCGCCAACAGCGCAGGACCCTAAGCCGAGAGCAGCGCCACCAACCCAGCCTCGTCCAGCACCGGCACCCCCAACCGCTCCGCCTTCTCCAGCTTCGAGCCGGCCGCCTCCCCCGCCACCACGTAGTCCGTTCTTCTCGACACCGACGAGGTCACGCGCCCGCCGGCGGCGAGGATCCGCTCCGTCGCCTGCTCACGCGTCAAGGTCGGCAGCGTCCCCGTCAGGACGACCGTCTTGTCCGCCAGCGGCCCCTCGCCGGGCGGCGGACCCTCCTCCTCCAGCCGCAGCCCGAGCGACCGCAAATCCTCGATCAGCGCGCGCATCTGCTCGCCCCCCAGCTGATCGTGGACGAGCTGCCCGACGATCGGCCCGATCCCCGGTGTGTTCGCGATCTGCTCGGCGCCGGCGCCCATCAGCGCGTCGATCGAGCGGAAGCGCTGCGCGAGGTTGCGTCCGGTCACCGCGCCGATCCCCTCGATCCCGATCGCGAACAGCACGCGCCCGAACGGCCGCGCCTTCGACGCCTCGATCGCCGCGACCGCGTTGCGCGCGGAGACCTCGCCGAAGCGCTCCAGCTCGATGAGCTGCTCGGCCGTCAGGCGGTAGAAGTCGGCCGCCGTCCTCACCAGGCCGCGATCCATCAGCATCGAGACCTGCTTCTCGCCGATCCCGTCGATGTCCATCGCCCCACGCGAGACGAAGTGCGTCAGCAGCTGCCAACGCCGCCCCGGGCAGTCGCGGTTCGGGCAGTGCGTGAAGACGCTGCCCTCCGGCTTGATCGTCGGCGTACCGCAGATCGGGCACGCTTCCGGCGGGCCTGGCGCCGGTCCGCGGTCCTCGCGCTCGACCACGTGCGGTGCGGGCGAGATCACCTGCGGGATCACGTCGCCGGCGCGCAGCACGATCACCTCGTCGCCGGGGCGCACGTCCTTGCGCTCCAGGTCCTCCTCGTTGTGCAGCGTCGCCTGCTTCACCGTCACACCGCCGACATGCACCGGCTCGAGCTCGGCGAATGGGTGCAGCGAGCCGAACTTGCCGACGTTCCAGTGGACGGCGATCAGTCTCGTGACGGCCGTCGTCGGCGGGAACTTCCACGCGATCGCCCAGCGCGGGTCGCGCCCGACGACGCCGAGGCGCCGCTGGAGCTCGTAGTCGTCGACCTTCACGACGGCGCCGTCGATCTCGAACGCGAGCGCGCCGCGGCGCTGTTCCCATGCGCGGCAGTGCTCGATCACGTCGGCGTCGCTCGAGAGCTTCGCCACGTCGGGGTTCACGCGGAAGCCGTGCGCTCTGAGCCACTCGATCGCCTCCCAGTGGCTCGTGAGCGTCAGGCCGTCGGTCACGCCCACGCCGTAGGCCCACATCGACAGCGGTCGCTCCGCCGACTGTCTCGGGTCGAGCTGGCGGATCGCGCCTGCCGCCGAGTTGCGTGGGTTCATGAATGTCGAGAGGCCGGCCTCGGCGCGTCTGAGGTTGACCTGCTCGAAGTCGGCGAGCGAGATGTAGATCTCGCCGCGTACCTCGACGCGTCTCGGCGCGTCCTCGATCGCCAGCGGGATCGAGCCGACGGTGCGCAGGTTGTGCGTCACGTCCTCGCCGATCTCGCCGTTGCCGCGCGTCGCGCCGCGCGCGAGCAGGCCGTCCTCGTACAGCAGCGAGATCGCCAACCCATCCACCTTTGGCTCCACGACATACTCGAACACCGGGTCCTCGATCCCCTCGCGCGCGAGGTGGCCGCGCATGCGCTCGATCCAGCCCTGCAGCTCCTCCTCGCTGCGCGCGTTCGCGAGCGACAGCATCGGCTGCAGGTGCGTCACCTTCTCCAGGTGGGAGACCGGCTCGCCGCCGACGCGCTGCGTCGGCGAGTCCGGCGTCACCAGCTCGGGATGCTCGGCCTCGATCGCGCGCAGCTCGTCGAGCAGCGCGTCGTATCTGTCGTCGCCGATGACCGGGTCGTCGAGGACGTAGTAGCGGTAGCCGTGGAAGTTGAGCTCTCTGCGGAGCTCCTCGACGCGGCGGAGCAGGGCGGCGGGGGGTGGGTGGGCGGGGCCGGTTCTGCTCACTCGACGTCGTGGGCCGCGGGTGCGATCAGCCGTGCGAGGTCGTGCCGCTCGAGCGACGAGATGCTGTCGCGATCGGTCAGGTCGAAATGGATCGGCGTCACGGCGATCCGGCCGCCCGCGACCGCCGCGATGTCGGTGCCGGCCTCGTCGACGAGGCCGCCTGCGTCCCCGTAGATGCGGAAGAGACGGCGGTTCGGGTGCTGCTCGTCCTGCAACTCGAGGACGTCCTCGTAGATCCGCTTTCCCAGCCGGGTCACCTCGACCCCCGTCGGCTC
>CAVYOK010000007.1:0-183252 GCA_963770165.1 uncultured Actinomycetes bacterium | reverse complement strand
CCTCGCACGCGAGGACGGCAGCGCGCTGCAGCGCGAGCCGGCGAAGTTCGCCGCCCAGCAGCTGACGCGCGAGCTGCGCCGCGTGCGCGTCCGGGTCACGCACGGCCCCGCGATCGGCACCGCACCGGCCGCCGCCGAGGAGGTCGCGAGCGTCGACTCGCCGACGATCGCGACGCTCGCCCGCCTCACGCTCGTCCCGTCCGACAACCTCCTCGCGGAGATGCTGCTGAAAGGCCTGGGCGCGCGCTTCGGCGGCGCAGGCTCCACGACCGCCGGCGTGCGCGTCGTCAGGCGCACGCTCGCGCGCTACGGCGTGCGCCCGCAGATCGCCGACGGCTCCGGCCTGTCGCGCTCGAACCGCACCTCGCCGCGCCAGGTCGTCATGCTCCTGAACGAGCTGCGCGCCGACACGGCGCTACGTGCGGCGCTGCCGGTCGCCGGCCGCTCGGGGACGCTCGTCGATCGCATGCGCCACACGAGCGCACAGGACAGCTGCCAGGCGAAGACCGGCACGCTCTCGAACGTCTCCGCGCTCGCCGGCTACTGCCGCACGCCGAACGGCCACCTGCTCGCGTTCGCGTTCATCGAGAACCTCGTCTACACGCCGCTCGCGAAGGCGGCCGAGGATCGCCTCGTGATCGCCCTCGCGCGCTACGCGCCCGGGCGGAACCGCGCCCACCACGAACCCCACACCCACACCCACCCCGTCGCCGCGCCGTAGTCGCTCATCTCGCTCGCTTCACGTACACCGTCACGTCCTGCACCGACGAGATCGTGAAGGTCTTGCCCTCGTATCTCTCGAACTCGGCGCGGTCGATCGCCTTTCTCGGGATCGGCACGCTGATCGTCTCTCTGCCGTCCTCTCGCGGTCGAGCCCTTCTGCGACCCGGACGTGCAGCCGATCTCCGCAAGCCGCAGTGCGCCGGCGCCGGATGGCGGAGCAGCCTCGCCAGCCGGCAGCGGCTGATCGTCCAGCCTCTCTTCGCCTGCCACGAGATGTACGGCGGCGTCCCGAGCATGGCGGTGAAGCTCACCGTGCTCTGGCGCGTGCCTCTCGACAGCAGCGGCGCCTCCGGGACGCGTCTGAGCGACGCCTTCGTGGCGGTCGCGGTGCAGC
Organism: uncultured Actinomycetes bacterium; assembly: GCA_963770165.1. Classification (GTDB taxonomy): domain Bacteria; phylum Actinomycetota; class Thermoleophilia; order Solirubrobacterales; family Solirubrobacteraceae; genus Conexibacter. The sequence continues at coordinate 182,135 of CAVYOK010000007.1, read as the reverse complement.
CGTGCCACGAATACGTGCCGCTCGGGTAGCCGAGGAAGTAGCCGGCGGTCGCGGTCGGGGGAGACGCTTGTACCCGCGGCTGTCCTTCAGCGCCGCGGAATCGTCTTCACCGGCGAGGGCGAGCGCCGCGACGGCGAGCGCGGCGGCGCGGCGGCGGCGATATGGCATGCCGGACCCTAAGCGAGCAGCGCCACCAACCCAGCCTCGTCCAGCACCGGCACCCCCAACCGCTCCGCCTTCTCCAGCTTCGAGCCGGCCGCCTCCCCCGCCACCACGTAGTCCGTTCTTCTCGACACCGACGAGGTCACGCGCCCGCCGGCGGCGAGGATCCGCTCCGTCGCCTGCTCACGCGTCAAGGTCGGCAGCGTCCCCGTCAGGACGACCGTCTTGTCCGCCAGCGGCCCCTCGCCGGGCGGCGGACCCTCCTCCTCCAGCCGCAGCCCGAGCGACCGCAAATCCTCGATCAGCGCGCGCATCTGCTCGCCCCCCAGCTGATCGTGGACGAGCTGCCCGACGATCGGCCCGATCCCCGGTGTGTTCGCGATCTGCTCGGCGCCGGCGCCCATCAGCGCGTCGATCGAGCGGAAGCGCTGCGCGAGGTTGCGTCCGGTCACCGCGCCGATCCCCTCGATCCCGATCGCGAACAGCACGCGCCCGAACGGCCGCGCCTTCGACGCCTCGATCGCCGCGACCGCGTTGCGCGCGGAGACCTCGCCGAAGCGCTCCAGCTCGATGAGCTGCTCGGCCGTCAGGCGGTAGAAGTCGGCCGCCGTCCTCACCAGGCCGCGATCCATCAGCATCGAGACCTGCTTCTCGCCGATCCCGTCGATGTCCATCGCCCCACGCGAGACGAAGTGCGTCAGCAGCTGCCAACGCCGCCCCGGGCAGTCGCGGTTCGGGCAGTGCGTGAAGACGCTGCCCTCCGGCTTGATCGTCGGCGTACCGCAGATCGGGCACGCTTCCGGCGGGCCTGGCGCCGGTCCGCGGTCCTCGCGCTCGACCACGTGCGGTGCGGGCGAGATCACCTGCGGGATCACGTCGCCGGCGCGCAGCACGATCACCTCGTCGCCGGGGCGCACGTCCTTGCGCTCCAGGTCCTCCTCGTTGTGCAGCGTCGCCTGCTTCACCGTCACACCGCCGACATGCACCGGCTCGAGCTCGGCGAATGGGTGCAGCGAGCCGAACTTGCCGACGTTCCAGTGGACGGCGATCAGTCTCGTGACGGCCGTCGTCGGCGGGAACTTCCACGCGATCGCCCAGCGCGGGTCGCGCCCGACGACGCCGAGGCGCCGCTGGAGCTCGTAGTCGTCGACCTTCACGACGGCGCCGTCGATCTCGAACGCGAGCGCGCCGCGGCGCTGTTCCCATGCGCGGCAGTGCTCGATCACGTCGGCGTCGCTCGAGAGCTTCGCCACGTCGGGGTTCACGCGGAAGCCGTGCGCTCTGAGCCACTCGATCGCCTCCCAGTGGCTCGTGAGCGTCAGGCCGTCGGTCACGCCCACGCCGTAGGCCCACATCGACAGCGGTCGCTCCGCCGACTGTCTCGGGTCGAGCTGGCGGATCGCGCCTGCCGCCGAGTTGCGTGGGTTCATGAATGTCGAGAGGCCGGCCTCGGCGCGTCTGAGGTTGACCTGCTCGAAGTCGGCGAGCGAGATGTAGATCTCGCCGCGTACCTCGACGCGTCTCGGCGCGTCCTCGATCGCCAGCGGGATCGAGCCGACGGTGCGCAGGTTGTGCGTCACGTCCTCGCCGATCTCGCCGTTGCCGCGCGTCGCGCCGCGCGCGAGCAGGCCGTCCTCGTACAGCAGCGAGATCGCCAACCCATCCACCTTTGGCTCCACGACATACTCGAACACCGGGTCCTCGATCCCCTCGCGCGCGAGGTGGCCGCGCATGCGCTCGATCCAGCCCTGCAGCTCCTCCTCGCTGCGCGCGTTCGCGAGCGACAGCATCGGCTGCAGGTGCGTCACCTTCTCCAGGTGGGAGACCGGCTCGCCGCCGACGCGCTGCGTCGGCGAGTCCGGCGTCACCAGCTCGGGATGCTCGGCCTCGATCGCGCGCAGCTCGTCGAGCAGCGCGTCGTATCTGTCGTCGCCGATGACCGGGTCGTCGAGGACGTAGTAGCGGTAGCCGTGGAAGTTGAGCTCTCTGCGGAGCTCCTCGACGCGGCGGAGCAGGGCGGCGGGGGGTGGGTGGGCGGGGCCGGTTCTGCTCACTCGACGTCGTGGGCCGCGGGTGCGATCAGCCGTGCGAGGTCGTGCCGCTCGAGCGACGAGATGCTGTCGCGATCGGTCAGGTCGAAATGGATCGGCGTCACGGCGATCCGGCCGCCCGCGACCGCCGCGATGTCGGTGCCGGCCTCGTCGACGAGGCCGCCTGCGTCCCCGTAGATGCGGAAGAGACGGCGGTTCGGGTGCTGCTCGTCCTGCAACTCGAGGACGTCCTCGTAGATCCGCTTTCCCAGCCGGGTCACCTCGACCCCCGTCGGCTCGCCCCCCGGCACGTTGATGCTGAGCAGCGTGCCGCTCGCGAGCGGAACGCTCTCCAGCTCGCCGACCACGCGTGCGGCGAACGACGCCCCCGTCTCGAAGTCGAAGGCCCGCCCGAGGCGAAAGTCCAGCTCGCGCGCGGCCGACTGCTGGGACACCGCGATGCCTGGGATGCCGAGCAGGAGCGCCTCGAACGCGGCGGCGACCGTTCCGGAGTAGGTGATGTCGTCGCCGAGGTTCAGGCCGTGGTTGATGCCGGAGACGACGAGATCGGGCGCGAAGCCGTCGATCAGCCCGAGGGACGACAGGCGCACGCAGTCGACGGGTGTCCCGTCGGTCGCATAGCCGACCGTCCCGTCGCCGAAGTCGACCTGCTCGACCCACAGCGGGCGGCGGGTGGTGATCGACCGCGCGGTCGCCGAGCGGTTGCCGTCCGGCGCGACGACCGCCAGCTCGATCTTCGGCAGCTCCAGCAGTGCACGTCGCAGCGCCTGCAGACCCTCGGCTTCGATGCCGTCGTCGTTGGTGAGGAGGACCTTCATCTCGCCACCGGCATGGTAGTTGGCAGCACCGCGCGACCGTCGTATCCCACGCCGGCGAGGTACAGGCCCTCCGGCGGCGCCGTCCTGCCCGCTCGCGTGCGCGGCGCGCCGTCGAGCAGCGCGACGAAGTCTTCCACGCTGCGCCGCCCGCCGGCCACCTCCAGCATCGTCCCGACGAGCACACGGTTCATGTTGCGCATGAACGCGTCGGCTTCGATCCAGAAGGCGAGCAGGTCGCCCCCCTCCGCATGCCAGGCCGCGTACCGCACGTCCCGCTCGAAGCGCACGTGGTCGGTCTCGGTGGGCGTGAAGGCGGTGAAGTCGTGCGTCCCGACGAGCGCCGCCGCGCACGCGTCGAGCGCGGCGCGGTCGACCGGATGCGGCCACCACAGCGCCCGCCCGCGCTCGAACGCGCTGCGCTCGCGCCGCGTCAGCACGCGGTAGCAGTAGGCGCGGCTGGTCGCGTCGTGGCGCGCGCTGAAGCCGGGCGCGGCCGCCTCGCTCGCCAGCACGGCGACGTCGTCGGGCAGCAACGCGTTGAGGCCGCTCGGCGGGGCGGGTGGGCCCTCATAGGACGCCACCTGTCCCCACGCGTGCACGCCGGCGTCGGTGCGGCCTGCCACCGTCAGCGGGACCGCGTCGCGCCGCAGGACGATCGCGAGCGCCCGCTCCAGCTCCTCCTGAACGGTGCGTCTGCCGGGCTGCCGCGCCCAGCCGGCGAAGTCGCGACCGTCGTACTCGACGAGAGCTTGGTGACCGGCGGCGCGCCCATCGCGCGCCGCGGTCAGACCAGCTCGAGGAAGACCATCTCGGTCGCGTCGGAGCGACGCGGACCGAGCTTGAGGATGCGCGTGTAGCCGCCCGGCCGCTCCGAGTAGCGCGGCGCGATCTCCTCGAACAGCTTGTAGACGCTGAACTTGTCCTGCCCCAGCGCCGAAAGCGCCTGCCGGCGCGCGTGCAGGTCCCCTCGCTTCGCGAGCGTGATCAGCTTCTCCAGCTCCGGCTTGACGGCCTTCGCCTTCGTCTCGGACGTTCTGATCCGCTCGTGCTCGATGACCTCCTTGCAGAGGTTCTGCAGCAGCGCCTTGCGGTGCGAGGCGCTGCGCGAGAGCTGGTAGCGGTTGCGTTGATGGCGCATGAGCGAAGAGGAGGGTACCGAGTCGTCAGTCCTGGCGCAGCGAGAGACCGCGACCCTCGAGCGTCTCGATCACCTCGTCGATCGACTTCTTGCCGAAGTTCGGGATCGCGTTCAGCTCGTTCTCGGTCTTCGAGATCAGATCGCCGACCGTCTGGATGCCCGCGCGCTTGAGGCAGTTGTACGAGCGCACGCCGAGCTCGAGCTCCTCGATCAGGATGTCGTCCATCGCGTTCGCGGGACGGCCACCCGGGCCGCCGGCGTTCCCGCCGACGCCCGCGCCGCCGACGAGGCCCGGCTCGAGCGCGCCGAGGCCGCCCGTGTCGCGCAGCTCGACGACGCGGTCGGCGTCGGTGAAGATCGCCAGCTGGCTGATCAGGATCTCGGCCGCCTCGCGCAGCGCCGCGTGCGGGTCGATCGAGCCGTCCGTCTCGATGTCGAGCGTCAGCTTGTCGAAGTCCGTCTTCTGCCCGACGCGCGCCTGCTCGACGGCGTACGCCACGCGGCGCACCGGCGAGAAGATCGAGTCGATCGGGATCACGCCGATCGGCTGGTCGGCCGACTTGTTCTCCTCCGCCGGGCGGTACCCGCGGCCGCGGCCGATCGTCAGGTAGACCTCGAGCTTCGTTCTTCTCTCGAGCGTCGCGATGTGCGCGTCCGGGTTGAGGATCTCGACGCCGGAGGGCAGGTCGATGTCCTTCGCGGTGATCTCGCCCGGGCCCGTGACGACGAGCGGCGCCTCGATCTCCGTCGCGTCGGAGTGCATGCGGCAGACGACGCCCTTGAGGTTGAGGACGATGTCGGTCACGTCCTCCTTGACGCCGGCGATCGTCGAGAACTCGTGCGCAACGCCCTCGATGCGCACGCTCGTGACGGCCGCCCCGGCGAGCGAGCTCAGCAGCACGCGCCGCAACGAGTTGCCGAACGTGTAGCCGAACCCGCGGTCGAGCGGCTCGATCGTGAAGGAACCGCGGTTCTCCTCGACGGTCTCGGTGGTGATTCGGGGGACTTGGAAATCGAGCATCGGGGTCGGTCCTAACGTCGTCGTGTCATGAGCGCCGCCCGGGGGCGGTCATGGGCGCGCGCCGCGCGGCCGTCGAGCGAGTCGGCCGCAGCGCGCGAGTGCGGCTTACTTCGAGTAGAGCTCGACGATCAGCTGCTCCAGCACCGGCGCGGCGATCTCCCGCCGCTCGGGCTTGCGCAGCACCTTCGCCGTCAGCGCGTCGTGATCGGCCTGCAGCCACGCCGGCACCTGGCCGGTCAGCTCCGTCGCGTCGCGGATCACCTGCGCCGCGCCGCTGGAGGCCTTGACCGCGATCACGTCGCCATCGCGCAGCTGGTAGCTGGGGATGTCGACGCGCTTGCCGTTGATCGTCCAGTGCCCGTGCCGGATCAGCTGGCGGGCCTGGCGGCGCGAGGCGGCGAAGCCGAGGCGCACGAGCACGTTGTCGAAGCGGCACTCGAGCATGCGCAGCAGGTTCTCGCCGGTGATGCCCGGCTGGCGGCTGGCCTTCTCGTAGTACGCGCGGAACTGGCGCTCGAGCACGCCGTAGTAGCGGCGCGCCTTCTGCTTCTCGCGCAGCTGGACGCGGTACTCGCTCTGTCTCTGGCGGCCGCGGCCGTGGTCGCCCGGCGGGTACGCGCGACGCTCGACGCCGCACTTGTCGGTGAGGCAGCGCTCGCCCTTGAGGAAGAGCTTCTGGCCCTCCCGCCGGCACTGCTTGCACTGTGGGCTGGTGTCTCGTGCCATGGCGGCGACTCCCCTAGACGCGCCGCCGCTTGCGCGGCCGGCAGCCGTTGTGGGCCTGCGGGGTCACGTCTCGAACCGCCGTCACCTCGAGGCCTGCGGCCTGGAGCGAGCGGATCGCGGTCTCGCGGCCGGAGCCGGGACCCTTGACGAAGACCTCGACCTTCTGCAGGCCGTGCTCGATGCCCTTGCGGGCGGCCGCGTCGGCAGTCACCTGCGCGGCGAAGGGAGTCGACTTGCGCGAGCCCTTGAAGCCGGCGCCGCCGGCGGACTCCCACGCGATCACGTTCCCCTCGCGGTCGGTCAGCGAGACGATCGTGTTGTTGAAGCTGGTCTTGATGTGCGCCTGGCCGACCGGGATGTTCTTGCGGACTCTGCGGCGGCCGCGCTGCGGGCGCTTCGGTGCTGGGCTCACTTACTTCTTCCCCGCCTTCTTCTTGCCGGCGACCTGCATGCGCTTGGGACCCTTGCGCGTACGGGCGTTCGTCTTGGTTCTCTGACCGCGGACCGTGAGGCCGCGCCGATGGCGCAGGCCGCGGTAGCAGCCGATCTCCATCAAGCGCTTGACGTTCTGCGAGCGCTCGCGGCGCAGGTCCCCCTCGACCATCAGATCTCTGTCGATCTGGTCGCGGAGCTTGGAGACCTCGTCCTCGGTGAGGTCGCGGACGTAGGTGTCCGGCGAGATGCCGAGCTCGGCGAGGAGCTTGTTCGACTGCGACCGGCCAATCCCGTAGATGTACGTCAGACCGATCTCGACGCGCTTGTTCAGCGGGATGTTGATGCCTGCTATGCGAGCCATGGAGCGTGCCCTACCCCTGCCGCTGCTTGTGACGGGGGTTCGAGCAGATGACCAGCACGCGCCCGTGGCGACGGATGATCTTGCACTTCTCGCACATCGGCTTGACCGACGGTCGTACCTTCATGATCCCTTTCGGCTGGTTCCAATCGCCGCGGCTCTGGCAACCGGGGCGGCTGCCGCTACCACGTCGAGGACTTCACGCAGCACGGAGGCATGCGACTCCGAGCGCGACGAGGAAGAGTAGCAAAGGTTGCGCAACCGGCGCGGGGTTGCTACGCGGCCGCCCGCAGCGTGCCGCCGCCTGGTGGCGGATCGTCGTGCCTGGCAAGGAAGCAGGGGTGAAGCCGTACTCGCGTACGGCGAACCCCGATGACGCAGCCAGGCGCGGCGAGGCGCCGTCAGGCGGCGGCGCGCTTGCCGTGCTCATGCCACGGGGTCAGCACCCGCGGGCCGTCCGCCGTGATCGCGATCGTGAACTCGAAGTGGGCCGCGAGCGACCCGTCCTGCGTGAAGATCGACCATTGGTCGTCGGCCATCCGCACCTGGTGGCGGCCGGCCGTCACCATCGGCTCGATCGCCAGCACCATCCCCTCCTCCAACCGCGGTCCACGGCCCGGCGGGCCGTAGTTGGGGATCTGCGGGTCCTCGTGCATGTCGCGGCCGATCCCGTGGCCGACCAGCGAGCGGATGATCGAGAAGCCGTCCGCCTCGACATGCTGCTGGATCGCGTGCGAGACGTCGCCGAGCCGGTTCCCCGCCATGCACTGCGGGACGGCCGCGAACAGCGCGCCCTCCGTCGTGTCGAGCAGCTTCTGCGCGACGGGCGTGATCGGGCCGACCGCGAACGTGCGGGCCGCGTCGGCGACCCAGCCGTCGAGCACGACGCCCACGTCGACCGAGAGGATGTCGCCCCGCTCGAGCTTGTAGGGGCCGGGGATCCCGTGCACCACCATCGCGTTCGGCGAGGCGCAGATCGAGCCGGGGAAGCCGCGATAGCCCTTGAAGGCCGGCACGGCACCCTGCGAGCGGATGAAGCGCTCGGCCGCGTCGTCGAGCTCCCTCGTCGTGGCGCCTGGGCGGACCTTGCCCTCCACGAGCTCCAGCGTGCGGACGAGGATGTCGCCCGCCGCGGCCATCTTGTCGATCTGCTCCGGCGTCTTCTTGACGATCACAGCGTCTCTTCGAGGCGCAGCGTCGCGAGCACCGCGCGGACGTGGTCGTGCACCTCGGTGGGGCTCCGCGTGCCGTCGATGCGGCGCAGCAGGCCGCGCTCGTCGTAGTAGGCGACGAGCGGCTCCGTCTGCTCGTGGTAGACCCCGAGTCGTCTCTTGACGACCTCCGGCTTGTCGTCGTCGCGCTGCACGAGCCGCGAGCCGTCGACGTCGCAGCGGCCTTCGTGCTTCGGCGGGTCGCTCTCGACGTGGTAGACGCGGCCGGTCTTGACGCTCACGCGGCGGCCGGAGATGCGGCGGATGAGCACGTCGTCGGGCACGTCGAACAGCAGCACCGCCGTGATGCGGCGGCCGAGCGTGTCGAACGCCTCGCCGAGCGCGTCGGCTTGCGCGCGCGTGCGCGGGAAGCCGTCGAGGATGAAGCCGTCGCGCGCGTCGTCGGCGCCGATGCGGTCGACGACGAGGTCGATCAGGAGGTCGTCCGGGACGAGCTCGCCGGCGTCCATGAAGCCCTTCGCCTTCAGCCCCAGCTGCGTCCCGTCCTTGACGGCTGCGCGCAGGATGTCGCCCGTCGCGACGTATGGGAGGCGGAAGTCTTCCTGCAGGCGGGCAGCCTGCGTGCCCTTCCCGGCCCCGGGCGGCCCGAAGAGGATGAGGTTCAGCTCGCTCACGGAGAGCGAAACGTACTAGACACGGAAGCCGCTCGCCGGTCGGACTACTTCAGGAAGCCCTCGTAGTTGCGCATCATCAGCTGGGCCTCGAGCTGCTTCATCGTGTCGAGCGCCACCGCCACGACGATCAGCAGCGAGGTGCCGCCGAAGAAGAAGTTCGCGCCGGTCGAGTTGATCAGCAGCGTCGGGAGCGCGGCGACGGCGGCGAGGAACAGCGCGCCCGGGAACGTCAGGCGCGCGAGGATCCGGTCGAGGAACTCGGCCGTCGGCCGGCCCGGCCGCACGCCGGGGATGAAGCCGCCGTAGCGCTTGAGGTTGTCGGCCTGCTCGACCGGGTTGAACGTGACGGCGGTGTAGAAGTACGTGAAGGCGATGATGAGGATCGTCTCGCCGATCAGGTAGGGCGTCTCGGCGGGGCTGAAGAAGTTCGCGACGTCCTGGGCCCACGGCTGCTGGATCAGCTGGCCGACCGTGGGCGGGAACGCCATCAGGCTGGCCGCGAAGATGACCGGGATCACGCCGGCCATGTTCACCCGCAGCGGCAGGTAGGTCTGGCCGCCCTGCGTCATGCGCTGCCCGATCACGCGGCGCGCGTACTGGACCGGGATCCGCCGCTGGCCCTCCTGCACGAACACGATCGCCGCGATCACGCCGAGCGCGAGGAACGGCATCATCACCTTGAAGACGGGGTCCGGGCTGGTCCACCAGGCGGTGACCCCCTGCGGCAGGCCCGCGACGATGGAGGCGAAGATCATCAGCGAGATGCCGTTGCCGATCCCGCGCTGCGTGATCAGCTCGCCCATCCACATCACGAGCATGCAGCCGGCGGTGAGCGAGACGGCGATCAGCGTGAGCTTCGCGAGGCCGAAGTTCTGCACGACTTCCTGGCCCGTCTGGCTCTGCAGCGAACGGAACAGGAAGACGTACGCTATGGACTGCGCGCTCGCGAGCCCGACTGTCAGGTAGCGCGTGTACTGCGTGATCCGCTGCGTGCCGATCTCGCCCTCTCTCTGCAGCTGCTCAAGCGACGGGACGACGACCGTCAGCAGCTGCATGATGATCGAGGCGGTGATGTACGGCATGATCCCGAGCGCGAACAGCGCGATCCGGGCCAGGCCGCCGCCGGAGAAGATGTTGAGGAACTGCAGGACGCCGCCGTTCGAGAAGTTCTCCTGGATCTCGGAGACGGCCTGCGAGTTGACGCCCGGCGCCGGCAGGTGCGCGCCGAGCCGGTAGAGCGCGAGCAGCGCCGCCGTGAACGCCAGCTTCTTGCGGATATCCGCGACTGTGAAGGCGCTCAGGATCGTCGCGAGCATGCTCGAGTCCCCCTACTCGACTACTCGATGATCTGGCAGGTTCCCCCAGCGGCCTCGATGCGCTCGCGCGCGGCCGCACTGAAGGCGTGGGCATGGACCGTCAGCGGCTTCGTGATCTCGCCCTTCGCGAGCACCTTCACCGGGATCCCTCTGCGCGTCGCGAGGCTCTTCGCCCGCAGGGCTTCCAGGGTCACCTCGGCGCCCGACTCGAAGCGCGCGTCGAGGTCGAGCAGGTTCACCGGCTGCGTGTGCGTCCGGAACGGCTCGAACGGCATCGACTTCTTCATGTGCGGACCGCGCAGCTTGCGCATCCGCATGTGGATCGGCATCTGGCCGCCCTCGAAGCGGGCACGGTCCTTCGCGCCGGAGCGCGAGCCGTAGCCCTTCTGGCCGCGGCCGGCCGTCTTGCCGGTGCCGGAGCCCTCGCCGCGGCCGACGCGCTTGCGCGGCCGGCGGCTGCCGGGAGCCGGTCTCAGGTTGTGCAGGCCGATGCGCTCCTCCACGGTCACCTCCGCGGGGCCTCCAGCCCCGCGTCGTTGCTGCGGGAGCGCGAGCTCCGCGAGCGGGCCTCCGGCCTCGCGTGATCCGGCCTTGGCTCTCGCTGCGGGGCTCATGCGGCCTCCTCGACCTTCACGAGATGACGGACCGCGTGGACCATGCCGCGCAGGGCGGGCGTGTCTCTCTGCTCGACGGTGTGGCCGATGCGCCTCAGTCCGAGCGAGCGCAGCGTGTCGAGCTGACGCTGGTCGGAGCCGTTGCGCGACTTGACCTGGGTGACCTTGACGGTGCTCACGCCTCGTCCTCCGTCGCGCCGACAGCGACCGGCTCCGCGGCCGCCTCGCCTTCCGCGGGCGCGTCGCCGTCGTCGGCGGTCAGCTCGGCCGTCGCGGCGTTGCGGTTCGGGTCGAGCCCGAGCACCGCGTCGATCGAGATGCCGCGCAGGTCCGCGACCTCCTCCGGGCGGCGCAGGCCCTCGAGGCCCGCCATCGTCGCCTTCACGAGGTTGATCGGATTCTGCGTGCCGAGGCTCTTGGAGAGGATGTCGTGGATCCCGGCGAGCTCGAGCACCGCGCGCACGCCGCCGCCGGCGATCACGCCGGTGCCGGGCGAGGCCGGCTTGAGCAGGACGCGGCCCGAGCCGAAGATGCCGAGCGTCTGGTGCGTGATCGTCGAGCCGTGCTTGGGCACGCGGATCAGGTTCTTCTTGGCGCGCTCGACGCCCTTCTGGATCGCGACCGGCACCTCGTTCGCCTTGCCGTAGCCGACGCCGACGATCTCGCGCTCGTCGCCGACCACCACGAGGGCGGTGAACGAGAAGCGGCGGCCGCCCTTGACGACCTTTGCGACGCGGTTGATCTCCACGACGCGCTCTTGCAGGTCGAGGCCGGCGGCGGATACAGATCGGTCGAGTCCGAGTGCCATGAAGTTCCTGAGGGTAGCGGTTCGAAGCTGGTCGGTCGGTTGTTAGAAGGCCAGGCCGCCCTCGCGGGCGCCCTCGGCGAGTGCCTTCACGCGGCCGTGGTACTGGTAGCCGCCGCGGTCGAAGACGGCCTCTGTCACGCCGGCCGCCTTCGCGCGCTCGGCGAGCAGCTCGCCCACGCGCTTGGGCTGGTCGGCGCGCGAGAGGCCGCGCAGCTCCGTCTCGGTCCAGTTGACCGCGGCGAGCGTGCGCCCGGCGTCGTCGTCGACGAGCTGCGCGCTGATCCCGCGGTTCGAGCGGAACACCGAGATGCGCGGCCGCTCGGCCGTGCCGTAGACCTTGGCGCGTACGCGACGGCGGCGCCGCAGGCGCCGCGCAGGTGCAGTGAGAACGGTCATGCGCGCTTCCCGACCTTCCGGGCGACGTACTCGCCCTCGTAGCGAATGCCCTTGCCCTTGTAGGGCTCCGGCTTGCGCTGCTTGCGGATGTTGGCGGCGGTCTCGCCGACGAGCTGCTTCGAGATGCCCCTCACGACGATGCGGGTCGGCTGCGGCACCTCGAACTCGATGCCGTCCGGCGCTCTGATCGGCACGGGGTGCGAGTAGCCGAGCGCCAGCTCGAGGTCCTTCCCCTTGAGCTGGGCGCGATAGCCGACGCCCTGGATCTCCAGGCGCTTCTCGAAGCCGCTCGTGACGCCCTCGACCATGTTCGCCACGAGCGAGCGCGTCAGCCCGTGCAGCGCGCGGTGCTCGCCGCGATCGGTCGGGCGCGTGACGACGAGCTCCTCGCCCTCCTGCGCGACCGTGATGTCGCGGTGGATGCGCTCGTGGAGCTCGCCCTTCGGGCCGTTGACCGTGACGCGCTCGGGCTCGATCGCGACGGTGACGCCGGCGGGGACGGGGATGGGCTTGCGGCCGATGCGACTCATGCCCGCCTCACCACACCTTCGCCACGACCTCGCCGCCGAGGCCCGCTCTGCGCGCCTCGTGGCCGGTCATGACGCCATGGGACGTCGAGATGATCGCCGTGCCGAGCCCACCCTGGATCTTCGGGATGTGGGCGTGGTCGACGTAGGTCCGCTGGCCGGGACGGGACACCCGCTGGATGCCCTGGATGACCGGCTTGCGGTTGCCGGAGTACTTCAGTCTGACCTTGATCAGCTCGCCGGGGTGGTCGGCGTTCGGGGCCTCGACGTCCCAGCCGTCGATGTAGCCCTGCTCGTCGAGGATCCGGGCGAGCTCCTTCTTCAGCTTGGAGGAGGGGATCGAGACGACGTCCTTCGACGCGTGCGCGCCGTTGCGCACGCGCGTGAGGAAGTCGGCGATCGGGTCCGTCATCGACATGCGATCACCAGGACGACTTCGTCATGCCGGGGATGTAGCCGTTGTGCGCGAGCTCGCGCAGGCAGATGCGGCACAGCCCGAACTTGCGGAACACCGAGCGCGGCCGGCCGCAGCGGCGGCAGCGCGTGTATCCGCGGGTTCTGTACTTGGGGGTCCGCTGCTGGCGGACACGCAATGAGGTCTTGGCCATAGCGGTTCCTTTACGAATTTCCGTTGGTCGCCGCGCCGGGCGCGCCGCGGCGGTCTCTCGAGAACGGCATCCCGAACAGCTCCAGCAGCGCGAACGACTCCTCGTCGCTTCTCGCCGTGGTTGTGATCGCGATGTCGAGACCCCGGACCTGGTCGACCTTGTCGTAGTCGATCTCCGGGAAGATGATCTGCTCCTTGACGCCCAGGTTGTAGTTCCCGCGACCGTCGAACGAACGCGGGGACAGGCCGCGGAAGTCGCGAATCCGCGGGATCGCTATCGACATCAGGCGATCGAGGAACTCGTACGCGCGCTCGCCGCGCAGCGTGACGCTGACGCCGACGGCCATCCCTTCGCGCAGCTTGAAGTTGGCGATCGACTTGCGCGCTCTGCGGATGCTCGGCTGCTGGCCGGTGATGCGTGCGAGCTGCGTCGTCGCCTCCTGCAGCAGTCTCGAGTCCTGCTTCGCGTCGCCGACGCCCATGTTGACGGTGATCTTGTGGATCTTCGGCGCCTGCATCGGCGTCGAGTAGCCGAAGCGCTCGATCAGCGCCGGGCGGATCTCGTCGGAGTACTTGCTCTTCAGTCGTGCGGGCATGTGATCAGTCGATGCTCGTGCCGGAGCGGCGGGCGATGCGGAAGCGTCTTCCCTCGCGGACCTCGATGCCGACGCGCGTCGGTCTACCGTCCTTGGGGTCGAGCAGCATCACGTTGGACAGGTGGATCGCCCCCTCGCGCTCGATCACGCCGGCGACCGCGTCGGGCCGGCCGGGCGTCGGGCGCTGGTGGCGCTTGACGATGTTGAGGCCCTCCACGAAGACCTTCTGCTTGACGGGATCGATGCGCAGGACGCGGCCGGTCTTGCCACGGTCCTTGCCCGCGATCACCATCACCTCGTCGTCTCTACGGATACGTGCAGGCATCGGTCAGAGCACCTCGGGCGCCAGCGAGACGATCTTCATGAAGTTGCGCTCGCGCAGCTCGCGCGCGACCGGGCCGAAGATGCGCGTTCCGCGGGGGTTGTTCTGCGCGTCGATGATCACGGCGGCGTTCTCGTCGAAGCCGATGTACGTGCCGTCCTCACGCCCGTAGGACTTCTTCGTGCGCACGACGACGGCAGTAACGACCTCGCCCTTTCTGACCGAGCCCTGCGGCGCGGCCTGCTTGACGGTTGCGACGATCACGTCGCCGACGCCGGCGTAACGCCGGCGCGATCCGCCGCGCACGCGGATGCAGAGGATCTCGCGGGCGCCCGTGTTGTCGGCCACCTTGAGGCGCGTCTCGTTCTGGATCATCGGGCGCGCTCCACGACCTCGACCAGGCGCCAGCGCTTGAGGCGCGACAGCGGACGCGACTCGCGCACGATCACGGTGTCGCCGATGTGCGCGTCGTTGCTCTCGTCATGGGCGTGCAGCGTCGTCGAGCTGCGCACGATCTTGTGGTAGCGACGGTGCTGACGGGCGGTGTCGATGCGGACGGTGATCGTCTTGTCCGCCTTGTCGGAGACGACGATGCCCTGGCGCACCTTCTGGCGGCCCTCGCCGTGCTCGCGCGGCGGCGTTGCCTCGCCCGTATGCGCGGCCTTGGCGCGCTCACGCGTTCTCGCACGGGCAGCTCCGCGGCGCGCGGCCTTCGCCTTGCGCGCGGCGTCGCGCTCGGCCTGGCGCTCCTCGGCGCTGCGCTGCGGGCGCGAGCCGGCAGCGGTCGCGACCCTCGCCGCGCGCGCCTGGCGGCGCTGCTGCTTCGGGCTGGTGGCCGACGCAGCCTTAGCGGCCGGCGTGTCGCCCTCGCGCGCCTCGCCGCCCGCGGCGGCCTCCGCGACCTCAGGCACCTCGGCCTCGACGGCCTCAGCGGCAGCCTCGGGCGCCTCGGCCTCAGCGGCCGGGGTCGTCTCCTCGACGTTCTCGTTCTGCTCTTCGTCGGCCATCGCTTACCGGCTCAGTTCCTTGTTGACATCGACTCTCCGCTCGCGCAGGACGGTCAGCGCGCGTGCGACGTCGCGCTTCGCGTCGCCCAAACGCGAGGTGTTCTCCAGCTCGCCGGTGGCGTGCTGGAAGCGCAGCCCGAACAGCTCGCGCCGCGCGGTCTGCAGGTGCTCGACGAGGACGGCGTCGTCCATGTCGCGAAGCTCAGTCGCCTTGGTGCCCGCCATCAGCCGTCCTCCCGCATGACGAATCTCGTCTTGACCGGGAGCTTGTGCCCGGCGAGGCGCATCGCCTCGCGCGCCAGCGGCTCCGGCACGCCCGCGAGCTCGAACATCACGCGGCCGGGCTTGACGACGGCGACCCACCCTTCGGGCGAGCCCTTGCCGGAGCCCATCCGCGTCTCGGCCGGCTTCTTCGTGTACGGCTTGTCGGGATAGACGTTTATCCAGACCTTGCCGCCACGCTTGATCTTGCGCGTCATCGCGACACGGGCCGCCTCGATCTGGCGGTTCGTCAGCCAGCCCTCGTCGAGCGCCTTGAGGCCGTACTCGCCGAACTGGACCTTGACCTGCCCGCGCGAGAGCCCACGGCGCCGGCCGCGGTGCTGCTTGCGGAACTTCACACGCTTTGGGGACAGCATCAGCGCGTCACCTCGGGAGCGCGGGGACCGCTGCGACCACCCGGACCGCCGGGTCCACGCCCGCCGCCGGGACCGCCACCGCCACGGAAACCGCCCCCGCCCTGCCCGCCACCGCCACGGCCACCCGGACCGCCACCGCGACCACCGGGGCCACCGCCACGGCCACCCGGACCGCCACCGCGACCACCAGGGCCACCGCCACGGCCACCCGGACCGCCACCGCGACCGCCACGACCGCCGCCACCGCCACCACCCGGACCGCCGCCACGACCACCGCGACCGCGGCCGTCGCCGCGCTCGCCGCGCCGCCCCCGATCGGGCGCCGGCGGCGGCTCGTCCATCTGCGTCAGATCGGTGCCGGTGTAGCCCGCGGGCATGATCTCGCCCTTGTTGATCCAGCACTTGACGCCGATGCGGCCGAACGTCGTGCGCGCCTCGTGGAAGCCGTAGTCGACGTCCGCGCGCAGGGTGTGCAGCGGGACGCGGCCGTCCGAGTAGCCCTCGGTGCGCGCCATCTCGGCGCCGCCGAGGCGGCCGGAGACCTGCACCTTGACGCCCTTGGCACCCGAGCGCATCGCGCTCGTGAGCGCGCGCTTCATCGCGCGGCGGAAGGCGACGCGGTTCTGCAGCTGCTCGGCGATCGACTGCGCGACGAGGCGCGCGTCGAGCTCCGGACGCTTGATCTCGAGGATGTTGACCTTGACCTGCTTGTTGGTGATCTTGTGCAGGTCGCGGCGCAGCGCGTCGACCTCGGAGCCGGACTTGCCGATCACGATGCCCGGACGCGCCGTGTTGATGTTGACCTCGACCTCGTTCGCGTTCTTGCGAATCGTGATGTCCGAGAGCCCGGCGTGCGAGAGACGTCCGATGATGTGTCTGCGGATCTGGACGTCCTCGTGCAGGTAGTCGGCGAACTGCTTCTCGTTGAACCAGTTCGACTTCCAGTCGTGGATGTAGCCCACGCGGAGCGACTCGGGATGGACTTTCTGTCCCATGGCTCTCAGTTACTCCTTCGGGGCGAGCAGGATCGTGAGATGGCTGGTGCGCTTGCGGATCGGCGTCGCGCGACCCATCGCGCGCGGCCGGAAGCGCTTGAGCGTGGGCCCTTCGTCGGCGTGCGCCGCCTTGACGACCAGGTCCTCGCCGTCGAGCTCGTTGTTGTGCTCGGCGTTCGCGATCGCGGACTCGAGCACCTTGCTCCAGTCGCGCGCGACGGCGCGAGGCGTGAACGCGAGGATCGCGCGGGCCTCCTCGACCGACTTGCCGCGGATGTGGTCGCAGACGAGACGGGCCTTGCGGGCCGAGCTGCGGACGTACTTGGCCTGAGCGCGCACGAGCACCGGACGGGCGGCGCCGTCGGAAGCGGGCGCTTTGCGAGCGGCCGCTCTGCTCGCGACCGGTCTGCTCGCCGGCGCCTTCTCCTCGTCGGCCGGCGCATCGTCGCTCGGCGCGTCGTCGGCTCTCGCTCTGGCTCTCGCAGCTCTTCTCGCTCTGGCTCTCGCTCTCGAGGCCTCGTCGCCGGCGGCGTCCGCTCTTCTGGCAGCGGCTCTTCTGGCCGCAGCTCTTCTTGGAGCGGCTCTTCTGGCGGCCGCGGCCTCCGGGGCGCTCGCCTCGGACTCGGCTCTCTCGGTTCTGTCTCTGTCGTCTGCCATGAAGTCTCTCGTGCTAACGGCGCTTGCCGGTCTGGGCGTGGCCGCGGTAGAGGCGCGTCGGCGCGAACTCGCCGAGCTTGTGTCCGACCATCGACTCGCTGATGAAGACCGGGACGTGCCTGCGGCCGTCGTGGACGGCGATCGTGTGCCCGACCATCTCCGGGAAGATCGTCGAGGTCCGCGACCAGGTCTTGATCATCTGCTTCGTGTTGGCCGCGTTCATTCTCCCGATTCGCGCCATCAGGCGCTCTTCGACGAACGGGCCTTTCTTGCTGGAGCGGCTCATCTAGCTCTTCTTCCTCAGCGCTTCTTGCCGCGACGGCGGCCGCGGACGATGTAGCGGTCGGATGACTTGCCCTTCTTGCGCGTGCGATACCCAAGCGTCGGCACGCCCCATGGCGTCACAGGATGACGACCGGGCGTGGTCGAACCCTCGCCGCCACCGTGCGGGTGGTCGACCGGGTTCATCGCGGTGCCGCGCGTCTGCGGGCGCACGCCGAGGTGGCGCTTGCGACCCGCCTTGCCGATCTTGACGTTCTGGTGGTCGGCGTTGCCGATCGTGCCGATCGTCGCGCGGCACTCGGCGCGCACCATGCGCATCTCGCCCGAGGGGAGGCGCAACGTGACCATCCCGCCCTCCTTCGCGAGCAGCTGGATGCCGGTGCCTGCGGAGCGGCCGAGCTGGCCGCCGCGGCCGGGCGTCAGCTCGACGTTGTGCACGACGGTGCCCGCCGGGATGTTCTCCAGCGGCAGCGCGTTGCCGACGCGGATGTCCGCGTCGGGCCCGCTCTGCACCGTCATGCCGACGGTCAGTCTGTTCGGGGCGAGGATGTAGCGCTTCTCGCCGTCGACGTAGTGCAGCAGCGCGATGTAGGCCGAGCGGTTCGGGTCGTACTCGATGTGCGCGACCTTCGCCGGCACCCCGTCCTTGCGACGCTTGAAGTCGATGCGCCGGTAGAGGCGCTTGGCGCCGCCGCCGCGATGCCGGCTGGTCTTGCGCCCGTGCGCGTTGCGGCCGCCAGACTTCGTGAGACCCTCGACGAGCGACTTCTCGGGCTCGCTGCGGGTGATCTCGGCGAAGTCGGGATAGGTGACGAAGCGCCGGCCCGGGCTCGTCGGCTTCGGCTTGCGGATCGGCATTACTCCATCCCCTCCAGGCCCTGGAAGATCGGGATCGTGTCGCCCGGATAGAGCTGCACGATCGCCTTCTTCCACGTGCGCGTGCGGCCGGCGTAGAGGCCGCGGCGCTTCGGCTTGCTCTTGACCGACACGGTGCGCACGTCGCGCACTCTCACGTCGAACAGCTGCTCGATCGCCTGCCGGATCTGCGTCTTGTGCGCATCGGCGTGGACGCGGAACGTGTACTTCCCGATCTCGGCCTGCACGAAGGACTTCTCCGAGACGACCGGGCGGATGATGACCTGGCTCGCATCCATGGCTATGCCGCCTCCTCCGCGACGAGCGTCTCGCCCTTGGCGCGAGCGGTGATCTGCTCCAGGGCGGCGTCCGAGATCAGGACCGATGCCGCACCGATCAGGTCGGCGACGCCTGCGTCCTCCACCGGCATGACGAGCACGCGCCAGAGGTTGCGGAACGAGAGGCCCGCGTTGGCCTCCTCCGCGTCGAGCAGCACGAGCGTCGCGAGCGGCTGGCCCCAGTCGCTCAGCAGCTGCGACGGCCTGCTTGGTCGACGGCGCGTCGAAGCTCGCCGCGTCGAAGACGGCGATCGAGCCGCGGTCGGCGTGGACCGACAGCGCGCTGCGCAGCGCGGCGCGGCGCGCCTTGCGGTTGACCTTGAAGGTGTAGTGGCGCGGGCTCGGGCCGAAGACGATGCCGCCGCCCTTCCACACGGGCGAGCGCGAGGAGCCCGCGCGGGCGCGGCCAGTGCCCTTCTGGCGCCATGGCTTGGCGCCGCCGCCGCGGACGTTGCCGCGGGTCTTTGTCGCCGCAGTGCCCTGTCGCAGCGCGTTCAGCTCGGCGCGCACGGTCTCGTGCACGAGCGGGCCGTTGAACTTCGCCGTGAACACGGCGTCGTCGAGCGTGACGCTGCCGCCATCGAGCTTCGGAGCTCTAGGCATCGGTGCGCACCTCCACCGTGCCGCCCTTCGGACCGGGCACGGCGCCGCGGACGAGCAGCAGGTTGTCCTCCGCGATCACCTCGACGACCTCGAGGCCCTTCTGCGTGACGCGCTTGCCGCCCATCTGGCCGGGGCCGCGGATGCCCTTCATCACGCGCGCGGGCCAGGCGGACGCGCCGATCGAGCCCGGCGCGCGCACGTTGTGCGAGCCGTGCGACTTCGGGCCGGCGTGAAATCTGTGGCGCTTGATCGTGCCCTGGAAGCCCTTGCCCTTGGAGGTCCCGGAGATCTTCAGCTTCTGACCGGGCTCGAACACCTCGACCGTCACGGTCTCGCCGACCTGCAGCTCGCCGGCCTCGTCACGGAACTCGACCAGGTGGCGGTGAGCGGACGCGTCGGCCTTCTTGAGGTGGCCGAGCTCAGCCTTCGTGAGCTGCTTCTCGCGGCAGACGCCGAAGGCGAGCTGCACGGCCTCGTAGCCGTCGCGCTCGTGCGTGCGGATGCCGGTGACCGGGCACGGGCCGGCCTCGAGCACGGTGACGCGCTCGACGCGGCCGTTGTCGAGGAAGCGCTGGGTCATCCCGAGCTTCTTGGCGAGGATCGCGGCCATGCCTAGCTCGCCAGCCGGATCTCGATGTCGACGCCGGCGGGGAGGTGGTCGAGCCGCTGCAGCGAGTCGACCGTCTTCGGCGTCGGCTGGTGGATGTCGATCAGCCGCTTGTGCGTGCGGATCTCGAAGTGCTCACGCGAGTCCTTGTCCTTGAAGGGCGAGCGGATCACGCAGTAGACGTTCTTCTCGGTCGGCAGCGGCACGGGCCCGGACACAGTCGCGCCGGTGCGAGTCGCCGTCTCGACGATCTCTCTCGCGGCCGTCTCGATCGCGGAGTGGTCGTAGGACTTGAGGCGAATGCGGATCTTGTTCTGGGCCAGGGTTGCCACTGGGAGCCTTTGGGTTCTTTCCGTCCGGTGTCTGGTGTGTCGTGTTGACTGGTTCTCTGCGTGCGTGAGGCGAGTCCCCGGGTGTGCTGCGGGACCCGCCCCTTCGTCGTATCGCTTGACTTCGTGGAATGCGGCGGGCCGGGCGGGTGGGCCGCCGGTCCTAACTACTGTGTTACTGGATGACCTCGGTCACCACGCCGGAGCCGACCGTGCGGCCGCCCTCGCGGATCGCGAAGCGGAGGCCCTGGTCCATGGCGATCGGCTGGATCAGCTCGATCTCCATCTGGACGTTGTCGCCCGGCATGACCATCTCCGTCCCCTCCGGGAGGTTCGCCACGCCCGTCACGTCCGTCGTGCGGAAGTAGAACTGCGGGCGGTAGCCGGTGAAGAACGGCGTGTGACGGCCGCCCTCCTCCTTCTTGAGGACGTAGACCTCGGCCTTGAACTTCGTGTGCGGCGTGATCGAGCCCGGCTTGCAGAGCACCTGCCCGCGCTCGATCTCCTCGCGCTTGGTGCCGCGCAGGAGGCAGCCGACGTTGTCGCCCGCGCGCCCCTCGTCGAGGATCTTGCGGAACATCTCGACGCCGGTCACGACCGTGTTCGTCGTGTCCTTGATGCCGACGATCTCGACCGTGTCGCCCGTTCTGACGATGCCCTGCTCGATGCGGCCGGTCGCGACGGTGCCGCGGCCGGTGATCGAGAAGACGTCCTCGACCGGCATCAGGAACGGCTTGTCGAGCTCGCGGACCGGCTCGGGGATGTAGGAGTCGAGCGCGGCGGCGAGCTCGACGATCTTCTCCTTGTACGCCTCGTCGCCCTCGAGCGCCTTCAGCGCCGAGCCCGTGATGA
Source organism: uncultured Actinomycetes bacterium (assembly GCA_963770165.1). Lineage (GTDB taxonomy): Bacteria > Actinomycetota > Thermoleophilia > Solirubrobacterales > Solirubrobacteraceae > Conexibacter. Next base: position 161,231 of record CAVYOK010000007.1, on the reverse strand, counting down.
ACGGGATGTCGTCGCCCGGGAAGTCGTACTCGGACAGCAGCTCGCGCACCTCGACCTCGACGAGCTCGAGCAGCTCCTCGTCGTCGACCATGTCGGCCTTGTTGAGGAACACGACGATGTAGGGCACGCCGACCTGGCGGGCGAGCAGGATGTGCTCGCGCGTCTGCGGCATCGGGCCGTCGGCGGCCGACACGACCAGGATCGCGCCGTCCATCTGCGCGGCGCCGGTGATCATGTTCTTGACGTAGTCGGCGTGGCCCGGGCAGTCGACGTGGGCGTAGTGCCGGTTCTCCGTCTGGTACTCGACGTGCGACGTGGCGATGGTGATCCCGCGCTCCTTCTCCTCCGGAGCGTTGTCGATCTCTTCGAAGCTCCGGGCCTCGCCGCCCATCTTCTCCGCCAGCACCGTCGTGATGGCAGCGGTCAGCGTCGTCTTGCCATGGTCGATGTGACCGATGGTGCCGACGTTGACGTGCGGCTTGTCGCGCTCGAACTTCTCCTTCGCCACTTTGGGTTCGCTCCTTGTGAAGTCGGGTGTGGCTCGCCTCGTCGGGCGAACCTCGGAAATCTATCTCAACCGCCGCGCTCGCGCCGATTCAACGACGCGGACGGGGGGCGTGACGTGTCAGCTCAGGCTGCCTGCTCGCCTCCCGAGCGACTCTCGACGACCTTCTCGGCGATGTTCGGCGGGACCTCTTCGTAGCCCTCGAACACCATCGTGTACGTCGCGCGCCCCTGCGTGTTCGAGCGCAGGTCGGTCGCGTAGCCGAACATTTCAGACAGCGGGACCGAGCCCGTCACGACCTGGGCGTTGCCGCGCGCTTCCATGCCGTGGACGCGGCCGCGACGGCGGTTGAGGTCACCGATCACGTCGCCCATGAACTCCTCGGGCGTGACGACCTCGACGGCGAAGACCGGCTCCAGCAGGACCGGCTTGGCCCGGCGCGCTGCCTCCTTGAAAGCGAGCGAGCCCGCGACCTTGAAGGCGATTTCCGACGAGTCCGTGTCGTGGTACTTGCCGTCCACGAGCGTGACGCGGATGTCGACCATCGGATACCCGGCCTTGACGCCCGTGTCGAGCGCCTCCTCGACGCCCTTCTCGACCGCGGGGATGAACTCGGACGGCACGGCGCCGCCCTTGATTCTGTTGACGAAGTCGAAGCCCTCGCCCGGAGCCGGCTCGATGTCGATGTAGACGATGCCGTACTGGCCCGAGCCGCCGGTCTGGCGCACGAAGCGGCCCTCGACTCTCTGGGCCGTGCTGCGGATCGTCTCGCGGTAGGAGACCTGCGGGCGGCCGACGTTCGCGTCGACCTTGAACTCGCGCAGCATGCGATCGACGAGCACCTCGAGGTGCAGCTCGCCCATGCCGGAGATCTCGGTCTGGCCCGTCTCCTCGTTCGTGCGGACCTGGAACGTCGGGTCCTCCTCGGCGAGGCGGCCCAGGGCGACCGACATCTTCTCCTGGTCGACCTTCGTCTTCGGCTCGATCGCGACCTTGATGACCGGCTCGGGGAATTCGATCGTCTCGAGCTTGATCGGTCTGTCGGGCGCCGCGAGCGTGTCGCCGGTGACGACCTGCTTGATGCCGACGGCGGCGGCGATGTCGCCGGCCGAGACGTCCTCGAGGTCGACGCGCTCGTTCGCGTGCATCTCGAGGATGCGGCCGACGCGCTCGGTGCGTCCGGTCGTCACGTTCAGCACGCGCGCGCCCGCCTCGAGCTTGCCCGAGTAGACGCGGAAGTAGGTGAGCTTGCCGACGTATGGGTCGGCGGCGATCTTGAAGGCGAGCGCAGCGAAGGGCGCGTCGTCGGCGGCCTCGCGCGTGGCGGGCTGGCCCTCCTCCTGGCCCCGGACCGGCTCGATGCCTTCGACCGGCGGCACGTCGAGCGGCGACGGGAGGTACGCGAGGATCGCGTCGAGCAGCGGCTGCACGCCCTTGTTCTTGAAGGACGAGCCGCACAGCACCGGCGTCAGCTTGAGCTCGAGCGTGGCCTTGCGGATCGCGGCCTTGATGCGCTCGACCGGGATCTCGGCCTCCTCGAGGATCAGCTCGACGAGCTCGTCGTCGTAGTGCGAGACCTCCTCGAGCATGTGCTCGCGGGCGGCGGCGGCGGCGTCGGCGAGGTGGGCGGGGATCTCGACGACCTCCTGCTCCTTGCCGAGGTCGTCCTTGTAGACGATCGCGTTGTTCTCGACGAGGTCGACGATGCCTCTGAAGTCGCCCTCCGCGCCGATCGGCAGCTGGATCGGCACGGGGTGGGCGCCGAGGCGATCGATCATCGTCTGCACGCCGCGCTCGAAGTCCGCGCCGATGCGGTCCATCTTGTTGATGTAGGCGATGCGCGGGACGTGGTACTTGTCGGCCTGGCGCCAGACGTTCTCGGACTGCGGCTCGACGCCGGCGACCGAGTCGAACAGCGCGACCGAGCCGTCGAGCACGCGCAACGAGCGCTCGACCTCGACGGTGAAGTCGACGTGGCCGGGCGTGTCGATGATGTTGATGCGGTGGCCGTCCCACTCGCAGGCGGTCGCGGCCGAGGTGATCGTGATGCCGCGCTCCTGCTCCTGCTCCATCCAGTCCATCGTCGCCGCGCCCTCGTGCACCTCGCCGAGCTTGTGGGTGCGCCCGGTGTAGAAGAGGATGCGCTCGGTCGTCGTCGTCTTGCCGGCGTCGATGTGAGCCATGATCCCGATGTTGCGGGTTCTGTCGAGGGCGTATCTGCGGGGCATCTCTGAAGTGTCTCTTCTGCTCAGCGGGCGGTCGCGGCGAGGCGGGCACAAAAACGGGCCCAGTGGGCCCGGTGGTGACGTGGAATGTCGTCCCGGGGCTCGCGTGTTATCGAGTGACGGTCTCCATGGCTCGTGACCTCCGTCGTGGCGAGGCGCGCAAACGCACGCGCACTCACCGGAGGCGGCGAGGGAATATAGCAGAGGAACTGCGGACGGATCGGCCCGCCCGGGGCGGATTTCGCCTGCCGGACCGACGCGCGAGAGAAGCGATCCGGAACGACGAAGCGCCGCTCTCAGGCGGCGCTCCAAACGGTGCTGGCGTGGCTCAGACGAGCGCTACCAACGGTAATGGGCGAAGGCCTTGTTGGCCTGCGCCATGCGGTAGATGTCGTCCTTGCGCTTGTAGGCGGCACCCTGCTGAGACTGCGCGTCGAGCAGCTCGTTCGCAAGCCGCTGCGCCATCGTCTTCTCGCGGCGCTGGCGCGCGAACTGCACGAGCCAGCGGACGGCGAGCGTGCGCGAGCGGCGCGCCGGCACCTCGACGGGCACCTGGTAGGTCGCGCCGCCGACGCGGCGGGAGCGCACCTCGAGCTGCGGCGTGAGCGCTCTGATCGACGTCTCGAGCTGCTCGACCGGATCCTTGCCGGTGCGCTCGCCGATGATCGCGAGCGCGTCGTAGACGATCCGCTCGGCGGTCGACTTCTTGCCGTCGAGCATCACACGGTTGACGACCTGCTGGACGAGCCGTGAGCGGTGGATCGCGTCCGGCTCGATCGTCCGGATGGAGGCTGCTGCACGACGCGGCATTACTTGGCCTTCACGCCGTACTGGGAACGGGCCTTCTTGCGGTCGCTGACGCCGGCGGCGTCGAGCGTCCCGCGCACGACCTTGTAGCGCACGCCCGGCAGGTCCTTGACGCGGCCGCCGCGCACGAGCACGACCGAGTGCTCCTGCAGGTTGTGGCCCTCGCCCGGGATGTACACCGTGACCTCCATGCCGTGCGTGAGCCGCACGCGCGCGACCTTGCGCAGCGCGGAGTTCGGCTTCTTCGGCGTGGTCGTGTACACGCGGGTGCAGACGCCGCGGCGCTGCGGGGCAGCGACCTTCTTCTTGCGGCCCTTGCCGGACTTGAGGCCCGGAGTGGCAAGCTTCTTCTTCGGCGTCTTGCGTCCCTTGCGGACGAGCTGGCTGGTCGTAGGCATGTGGCGCGAGATCGTAGCAGCGGGCGGCAGCGCGCGGCGCCCGCTGGCGGCAGGGGTCGGGCGGGCGGAGTCAGTGCACCAGCTCGCGACCGCGCAACGCGAGCCAGAACTCGATCCGGTCGCGCGCGTTGGAGAGGCTGCGACCGGTCAGCTCCTCGACGCGGCGCATGCGATAGCGCAGCGTGTGGCGGTGGCAGTAGAGCCGCTTCGCGGCCCGCTCCCACTGGCCGTTCTCCTCGATGAACGCCTCGAGCGAGCGCATCAGCTCGCCGCCGTAGGCGCCTTCGCTCTGCTCGATCGGCGCGAGGATCGAGTCGCAGAAGAGCCGCAGCGCGTCGTCGTCCTGCAGCGCGAGCAGCAGCTGGAAGGAGCCGAGGTCGCGATAGGTGGCCACCGTCGCCCCGGGCGACTCGCTGGCGCTCGGCGCGCTCCCGTTGCCGTCCGCTCGGCCGCTGTCCATGGCCGCCAGCGCACGCGCCTCCAGCGCGCAGCGCGACTCGTGGAACGAGCGACGCGCCTGCGCTCCGCTTACCGCGCGACCCGCGCCGAGCCGCACGTGCGCGTCGAGCGCGCGCGCCACGCGCCCGCCGATGCGCTCCGCGAGCGTGAACAGCTCGTCCTCGTCGAGCCCGGGGACGAGTGCGCACGCGAGTCCCTCCGAGCGCGCCACGAGGCCCTGCGTCGCCTCGCCGCGCAGCGCCGTCGCGAGCGCGGCCTCGGCGTCGCCGAGCGCGGCGCCGCCGGGACGCGGAGCCGCGAGCACGATCGCGCCCACCTGATCGGAGAGCCCGAACGGCTCGAGCCGTCGCACGAGCTCGGAGCCGACGAGGTCGCCACTGACGATCGCGTTCAGCACGTCGCCGGCGAGACGGCGCTCGGTGTCCTCGGCGATCCGCCGGCGCAGCAGCTCGAGCGCCACGATCGTCACCGCCTGATGGAGCGTGAGACGGTCGAGCTCGGAGAAGCCGTCCTCGTCCTTGACGGCGACGAGCCACGCCTGCAACGGCGCGCCGCTCTCGCTCTCGCCGAGCTCGCGGGCGCCGCTCGCGCGCACCGGCAGCACGAGCGCGCGCCCGGCGAGCGCGGCGGCGCTCGGCGCGAAGCTCTGACGCTCGCCCGCGCGCGCACGCGTGGAGAGCTCGGCGCCGAGCTCGGCGAGCGCGCCCTCGTCGAGCTCCTGGCGGAAGGCGCGCCGAACGAGCAGCGCGCCGCGCGCGTCGTAGGTCAGCACGGTGCCGCCGATCAGCGTCGCGAGCGCGGCGATGACCGCGTCGAGGCCGCGCTCGGCGAGCACGATCCGCTCCAGCCGCTCGTGCGCGGCGATCGCGCGGCGCAGGACCGCGTACTGCTCGTTGACGAGCCGGCTGAAGGCCGCCTCGGTGACGGCGATGAACGGCACCTCGTAGGGCACCTCGACGAGCGGCAGAGCGCGCGCGTTCGCCGCCTCGACGACCGCGTCGGGAATCGCTCTGTGCTTGAAGCCGGTGCCGAACCCGAGGCCGGAGAGCTGATGGTCGGCGAGCCGGTCGACGAACGCGCGCTGGCGCTTCGCGGTGTCGAGCTGCAGGCCGGTCGTCAGCAGCAGCTCGCCGCCCGACATCCATGGCGTCGGGTCCTCCAGCTCGGAGATGTGCACCCAGCGGACGGGCGCCTCGAGGCCCGGCTCGCCCGCGAGCAGGCGCAGGTCGAGGCTGCGCACCAACTCCGCCACGGTCAGCATTCCCGGCTCCTCTCGGTCACGCTCTCCGCACCCCCACGCGTGGGACGGCGCCGCGCACGTGCATGCGGCGCGTCGCCTCCTCCAGCACCGGCCGCAGAACTGCCTCGATCTCCGCGAACTGCTCGGAGCCGGCGATCAGCGGCGGCGACAGCTGGACGACGGGATCGCCGCGATCGTCCGCGCGGCAGATCAGGCCACGGCGGAACAGCTCGCCGGAGAGGAAGCCGCGCAGCAGCGTCTCGGCCTCGTCGTCGTTGAAGGTCTCCTTCGTGTCGCGGTCCTTGACGAGCTCGATCGCGTGGAAGTAGCCCGCGCCGCGCACGTCGCCGACGATCGGGATGTCGCGCAGGGACTCGAGCATGGCGCGGAACGGGGCCTCGTTCGCGCGCACATGCTCGAGGATCTCCTCCCGCTCGTAGGCGTCGATCGCGGCGAGCCCGACGGTCGTCGAGATCGGATGGCCGGCGAAGGTGAAGCCGTGCAGGAACGTCTCGTCGCCGTCCATGAACGGCGCCGCGACGCGGTCGGAGACGATCATCGCGCCCAGCGGGGCGATGGCGCCCGCGATGCCCTTGGCGGTCGTGATGACGTCGGGCAGGTAGTCGTAGCGCTGCGCGCCGAACCAGGTGCCGAGGCGGCCCCACGAGCAGATCACCTCGTCGGAGATCATCAGCACGTCGAGCTCGTCGCAGATCTCGCGAACTCGCTGGAAGTACCCTTCCGGCGGCGTGAAGCAGCCGCCGGCGTTTTGGACCGGCTCCATGATCACGGCCGCGACCGTCTCAGGTCCCTCGAACAGGATGCGCTCGCGCACCGTCTCGGCGAGCGACGACGGGTCGACACCGGCGGGCAGGCGGTACACGTTCGTGTTCGGGACGTGGCAGCCGCCGGGCGCAAGCGGCTCGAACGGCGTGCGCACCGCGGGGATGCCGGTCGCCGAGAGCGCACCCAGCGAGGCCCCGTGGTACGCGATCTCGCGCGCGATCACCTTCGTCTTGTTCGGGTGGCCGGTGAGCTTGTGGTAGGTGCGGGCCAGCTTCAGCGCCGACTCGACCGCCTCGCTGCCGCCGGTGGTGAAGAAGACGCGGTTGAGGTCTCCGGGCGTGAGTGACGCGATCTTCGCGGCCAGCTCGATCGCCGGCGGATGCGCGTAGGACCAGGTGGAGAAGTAGTCGATCCGCTCGGCCTGCTCGGCGCCGGCACGCGCGATGTCGGCGCGACCGTGTCCGAGGTTCGAGCAGAACAACGACGAGAGACCATCGAGGTAGCGATTGCCGTGCTCGTCCCAGACGTAGCAGCCGTCGCCTCTGACGATGATCGGGACGTCCGTGTCGGCGTAGGCGCCCATTCGCGTGAAGTGCATCCACAGATGCCGCTTCGCCAGATCCTGCAGCGTGGCCGTGGCACCCGTGCCTGGTTGCCCCGCGGTCGCCATCGCGATCTCCTCGCCCTCGTCCGTGCGCCTTGACGTACAACGGTATTGCCCATTCACGCCGCCGAGCAACCCTCTGGCGGGCAGATCAGCGGGACGGCGCTTGTACGCCGTGTACAGCCGGGCGGCCGCTAGTGGGCGGCGGCGGGAGCGGCGACCGCTCGCACGGGTGCGGGCGTGAGGGCGGCGGCGACGATCACGAGCGCGAACGCGAATCCCTGCAGCACGATGCCGAAGGCCGTGCCGGGAAGCGGGTCGCCGAACACGACGATGCCGCCCAGGATCCCGGAGACGTTCGCCGCCACGCCGGTGAGCGCGATGACCGGGACGGCCTCGCCCTCCTGCAGCCCTTTGGCGGATGCATAGAAGGCGGCGACGGACGCGGCACCTGCGACGAGCGTCCAAGGGCTCAGCAGCGCGCCGAACAGGCCGGTGTCGCCGACGAGGCCGGTGATCGCCTTGATCGCGACGTCGGAGACGCCGAACAGCACGCCGGCGGCGGCGCCGAGCATCACGCCGTGATGATGGTCGGGAGCGCCGATCCGCTTGCCCATGATCAGCAGCGCGCCGACGGCGACGAAGCCCGCCTCGAAGGCGATCATGCCGGGCAGCGAGAACTGCGACTGCGCGCCGTGAACGCGCGGGAGCGTCACGCCGAGCAGCACGAGCCCGAGCGCGGTGAGCCCGAGGCCCGCCCACTGGCGCGGCCCGACGCGAAAGCCGAAGATGCGCTCGGCCATCACGGCGAGCAGCACGACGCCGCCCGCCAGGACCGCCTGCACGACCGACATCGGCGCGAGCGCGAGCGCGCCGACGTGCAGCACCCACGCGCCGACGGCCACGAGCATGCCGATCGCGAACCAGCGCGAGCGGAAGAGCCCGCGGGCGGAGCTGAGCGGGTGGTGGACGTGAACGGCGGGCGCCGCGCACGCACCGCGGTGCTTGTAGAGGAACGCGAGGTTCGTCGTGAAGGCGCAGGCGAGCGCGAGCAGGATGCCGATGTAGATGGTCATGAGATCAGCGGGCGTCCGCTTCCGGCGGCCGGAGCGGACGGCTCCTCACTCCGATGTTCGGCAGCGCGGAGCAACCGCTTGAGTTCGTCCCCTGGTGCAGGACAGGGTACCGATCTGCCTTCGCGGACGATAAAGGTGGGCGCCGTACTCCAGACTGTTGGCATGCGCGCGCTGCACGCGAGACCGCTGCTGCTCGTCGACGTGGACGGCGTCATCTCGTTGTTCGGCTTCCCACTGCACGCTCGGCCGGCTGGGCGCTTCGAGATGGTGGACGGCATCGCCCACTTCCTTTCGGCGACCGCAGGCGAGCACCTTCGTCTGCTGGCAGACGCGTTCGAGCCGGTGTGGTGCACCGGCTGGGAGGAGAAGGCGAACGAGTACCTGCCCACCGCCCTGGGCCTCGACGGACCGTGGCCCTACCTGTCGTTCGAGCGTGCGGCCGGCCCGGGCGTGAGCACGCAGGGCCACTGGAAGCTCGACGCGATCGACGCCTACTGCGGCACACGGGCGCTCGCGTGGATCGACGATGCGCATGGGACGGCGTGCGAGGCGTGGGCCGGTGCACGCGCCGCCGCGGGCTCCCCCACGCTGCTGGTCACCACGGAGCCGGCCATTGGGCTCACAGATCCGCAGGTGCGTGAGCTGCTGGCGTGGGCGGCAGGTACACCCCGACCGGCGCAGGCCCGAACGGATGCTCCTTCCGCGCGCGCAGCGAGAAGTACATGAGCGTGCCGAAGAGCGCGGTCAGCGACAGCTTGAGCACCTGGACGAGCAAGTACAGCGCCATCCAGACGACGCCCGCGTCGACGGCGTCGATCGCCAGCTCCACCGGATAGGAGGCAACCGTGAGCACGACCCAGCCGAACAGCAGCGTCCCGGCCGTCGGCCACCAGCGATCCTCGACCAGCTCCGAGCTGCGGCGGAAGGCGGCAAAGGGGCCGCGGCGCTCCATGACGGCCGCCTGCGCGGCGAAGTAGCCGGCGACGAACACCCAGATCCCCGGGAGAATCAGAAGGATCGTCCCGCCGATGACGAGGAGGGTGTAGACGATGGTCGCCGCGATCGCGTGCGGGAAGCGCGGGGCGGCGGAGCGCAGCGCCTGTCCGACCGTCGGCACGCGTCCCTCGCCGAGGTCGCGGACGACCACGACGTGGAGCGCGGTGACCAGCACCGGCATCAGGACCGTGAGGGCAGCGGCCGCCACCGCCACCGCGTCGGAAATGTCGGCGTCGCCCCCGTCCCAAAGCCCACCCGCCCACACGCCGGTGACGAGGAGCACCACGGGCGCGACGATCACGAGCGTCACGGACAGGAAGAGCACGGCGTGCCGTGCGAACAGCACGAGCGTCGTGTGAAGCAGATCACCCGCGCCGCGGTGGACGTCGAGATCGATGCGTGGCTCCGCCGACACCGCGCGAAAAGCTACTTGGAGGAGCGGAGGGCTCGCGTCGGTCGCGAGGGCGGGTGCGCGCACTCGAAGCTGGGACCCGCCCGCCAGCAGCGCTGGGGGCGGGCCCTGTGGCCGACGGGTCAGGAGTTGGTGTCGCCCTCGTCCGGCACGTCGAGCTCGGCGAGCTCCTCGGCGAACCCGTGCGAGTCGCCGTTGCCTCCACCACCGATCCCGTCGAGCTCAGCGAGGTCGGCCTCGAGGCCCGGACCGAAGCCCTGCAGGCCCTCGCCGTCGGTGAGCCCCAGCTCGGCCGCGAGGTCGTCGTGGTCGAGCAGGCCGACGTCGTCGATGCCGCGGGGCAGCGGCTCGGCCGGCTCGATCTCGATCCGCCGGTAGCGCTTCAAGCCGGTGGCAGCCGGGATCAGCTTGCCGATGATGACGTTCTCCTTGAGACCGTTGAGGCGGTCGATCTTGCCCTCGAGCGCCGCGTCCGTCAGGACCTTCGTCGTCTCCTGGAAGGACGCCGCCGACAGGAACGAGTCGGTGTTGAGCGAGGCCTTCGTGATGCCGAGGATGATCTCCTCCGCCTGCGCCGGCTCGCCGCCGGCGTCGATCACGACCTGATTGATCTTCGCGTACTCGTGACGGTCGACGAAGACGCCCGGCAGCAGGTCCGTGTCGCCCTTCTGGTCGACGCGGACCTTCTTGAGCATCTGGCGCACGATCAGCTCGATGTGCTTGTCGTTGATGTCCACGCCCTGCGACTTGTAGACCTCCTGCACCTCTCTGACGAGGTACAGCTCGGTCTCCGTACGGCCGCGGATCGCCAGCAGCTCGTGCGGGTACAGCGAGCCCTCGTTGAGCTGCGTGCCCGGCTCGACCTTCTGCTTGTTCTCGACGAACAGGCGCGTGCGGCGCGGGAACGTGTGGCGGTGCTCGTCGCCACCGTCGTCGGTGATGACGACCGTGAGCGCCTTCTCGGTCTCCTCGATCGACACCATGCCGCCGACCTCGGCGATCTTGGCGAGGCCCTTCGGCTTGCGCGCCTCGAACAGCTCGACGACGCGCGGCAGGCCGTGCGTGATGTCCGCGCCGGCGATGCCGCCGGTGTGGAACGTCCGCATCGTCAGCTGCGTGCCAGGCTCGCCGATCGACTGCGCGGCGATGATGCCGACCGCGTCGCCGATCTGCGCGAGGTTGCCGGTCGCCATCGAGCGGCCGTAGCAGGCCTGGCACACGCCGGTCGGCGCCTCGCACTTCAGCACCGAGCGGACGGGCACCTTGATGCCCTTCTCCTCGCCGAGCGCCTCGTACAGCGCCGCGAGGTCGGCGCGGCCGATCTCCTGGCCCGCCTCGAGCAGCGCTCTTCTCGCCGGCGTTCTTCTGCCGAAGTTGACCGCGGCGATGCGCCCGATCAGGTTGTCGTTCGGCTCGTCGCCCGCCTTGTGGAGGAAGAGCTCGACGTGCTCCGGCGTGCCGCAGTCCTCCTGGCGGATGATCACGTCCTGCGCGACGTCGACGAGACGACGCGTCAGGTAGCCCGAGTCCGCCGTGCGCAGCGCGGTGTCCGCGAGGCCCTTGCGGGCGCCGTGCGTCGAGATGAAGTACTCGAGGACCGTCAGCCCCTCCATGAAGTTCGCGCGGATCGGCCGCTCGATGATCTCGCCCTTCGGATTCGCCATCAGGCCGCGCATGCCGGCCAGCTGGCGGATCTGCTTGAACGAGCCGCGGGCGCCCGAGTTGGCCATCATGTAGATGGGGTTGAGGACGTCGAGATTGTCCTCCATCGCCTGGGCGACCTCCTCGGTCGCCGCGGTCCAGCGCTCGACGACGGCCTCCTTGCGCTCCTCCTCGGTGATCAGGCCCATGTCGTACTGGTCCTGGATCTCCGCGACCTGCGCCTCGTACTTCGAGAGGATCTCCTCCTTGGTCGGCGGCACGATCACGTCGTTCTTGGAGATCGTGATGCCGGCCTGCGTCGCGTAGCGGAAGCCGAGGTCCTTGAAGGCGTCGAGCACCTGCGAGATCGTCGGGGCCCCGTACGCCTGCACGAGGTCGTCGACGAACTGCGTCGTGTCGCGCTTCTTCATCGAGCGGTTGACGAACTCGTACGTGTTCGGGTCGAAGTCGTCACCCAGCGTCTCCTGGATGGAGCGCTCGATCTTGTCGTTGTAGATGATGCGGCCGACCGTCGTGAGGATGTGCCCGCCCTGGCGGCCAAGCGGGCGGAACTCCGCGAGGTCGTGGAGTCTCACGACGCCGTGCTCGTAGGACCATTCCGCCTCCTGGGCGGTGCGGTACACGTGCGGGCGCGGGGTGGCTCTCGCCGGGTCGATCGCCGCCAGCTCGGCCTCGTCCAGCCCGTACGTGAGGTAGTACGCGCCGAGGATCATGTCCTGGGTCGGGGTAGCCAGCGGCGCTCCGTGAGCGGGAGACAGGATGTTGTTGGCAGACAGCATCAGAATCCGAGCCTCGGCCTGGGCCTCCGCTGACAGCGGCAGATGGACGGCCATCTGGTCGCCGTCGAAGTCCGCGTTGAACGCATGGCATACAAGCGGGTGGACCTGAATCGCCTTGCCCTCCACGAGGACAGGCTCGAACGCCTGGATGCCGAGGCGGTGGAGCGTCGGGGCGCGGTTGAGCAGGACCGGGTGCTCGTGGATGACCTCCTCGAGCACGTCCCACACCTCGGGGATCATCGAGTCGACCATCTTCTTGGCCGCCTTGATGTTCTGCGCCGCCTTGCGCTCGACGAGCCGCGCCATGATGAACGGCTTGAACAGCTCGAGCGCCATCAGCTTCGGCAGCCCGCACTGGTGCAGCCGCAGCGACGGGCCGGCCACGATCACCGAGCGACCGGAGTAGTCGACGCGCTTGCCGAGCAGGTTCTGGCGGAAGCGTCCCTGCTTGCCCTTCAGCATGTCGGAGAGCGACTTGAGCGGGCGGTTGCCCGGACCCGTGACGGGCCGGCCGCGGCGGCCGTTGTCGAACAGCGCGTCGACGGCCTCCTGCAGCATGCGCTTCTCGTTGTTGACGATGATCTCCGGCGCGCCGAGGTCGAGCAGCCGCTTGAGGCGGTTGTTGCGGTTGATGACGCGGCGATAGAGGTCGTTGAGGTCCGAGGTCGCGAAGCGGCCGCCGTCGAGCTGGACCATCGGGCGCAGCTCCGGCGGGATCACCGGAACGGCTTCGAGGACCATCATCTCCGGGCGGTTGCCGGAGTTGATGAAGGCCGAGACGACCTTCAGCCGCTTGACCGCGCGGCTCTGCTTCTGGCCCTTGGCGGTCTTGACCATCTCCTGCAGCTCGTCTCTCTCGGCGTCGAGGTCGACCTGCTCGAGCAGGTCGCGGATCGACTCCGCGCCCATGCCGCCGCGGAAGTACTCGCCGAAGCCGAACGGGCTGCCGAAGCGGTCCTTCAGCTCGCGGAAGAGCGTCTCGTCGTTGACGACGTCCTTCGGCTTCATGTTCTGGAAGAGGTCCCACACCTGGCGCATGCGCTCGGCCGCGTCCTCGATGTAGGCCTCCGTGTCGTCCATGTCGGCCTGGAACGTTCTGCGCAGCTCCTTGAGGAGTCTCTCGCGCTCCTCGTCGGAGAGCTTGGCGACGTTGACGTCGAGCGCCTCCGCCCACAGGTGGTCCTCGTCGGAGAAGTCGCGCGACTGCTTGCCGCTCTCGAGGTACTCGACGCGGCGCTCGAGCGACTCTCTCAGCTCGAGCAGGCGCTCCTCCTTCTCGGCCGCATAGGAGTCGAGCACCTTGTTGACCTCGTCCTGCAGCGAGTCGACGTCTCTCGCGCGCGCCTCGTCGTCGATCCAGGTGACGATCGAGGCGGCGAAGTAGAGCACCTTCTCGAGCTCCTTCGGAGCCATGTCGAGCAGGTAGCCGATGCGGCTCGGGACGCCCTTGAAGAACCAGATGTGGCTCACCGGGGCGGCGAGGTCGATGTGCCCCATGCGCTCGCGGCGCACCTTCGAGCGCGTGACCTCGACGCCGCAGCGCTCGCAGACGATGCCCTTGTAGCGGACGCGCTTGTACTTGCCGCAGTAGCACTCCCAGTCCTTCGTGGGACCGAAGATGCGCTCGCAGAAGAGGCCGTCCTTCTCGGGCTTCAGGGTGCGGTAGTTGATGGTCTCCGGCTTCGTGACCTCGCCCGAGCTCCACGAGCGGATCTGCTTGGAGGACGCGAGGCCGATCTCGATTGCGTCGAAGTTATTGATGTCGATCATGTGATGCCTTAGGCCTCGATGTCGTCGGTCAGGTCGTCGTCGCCGACGGGAGCGAGCTCCTCGTCGTCGACTTCGGCGGAGGGCTCGTCGGGCTCAGCGTCCGCCTCGTCCTCGGGGTCGGTCGACTCGTCGGCCGCCTCGGTCTCCGCCGCGCGCACGCCCGAGAGGTCGATGCCGAGCTCCTCGGCGGCGCGCAGCAGGTCGTCGTCCTCTTCGCGCATCTCCGCGCGCGTGCCCTCCTCGGAGACGACGTTCACGTCGAGCGCGAGCGACTGCATCTCCTTCAGGAGCACCTTGAACGACTCGGGGATGCTCGGCTCGGCGATGTTCTCGCCCTTCACGATCGCCTCGTAGGCCTTCACGCGGCCGACCGTGTCGTCGGACTTGATCGTGAGCATCTCCTGGAGCGTGTAGGCGGCGCCGTACGCCTCGAGCGCCCACACCTCCATCTCGCCGAAGCGCTGGCCGCCGAACTGCGCCTTGCCGCCCAGCGGCTGCTGGGTGACGAGCGAGTACGGGCCGGTCGAGCGCGCGTGGATCTTGTCGTCGACGAGGTGGAGCAGCTTCAGGATGTACATGTAGCCGACCGTCACCTGCGTCTCGAACGGCTCGCCCGTGCGCCCGTTGAAGAGCGTGAACTTGCCGCTCGCCCGCTCGCCGTCGCGGGCTCTCGCGTCGACCGCCATTCTGATGCGGCCCTCGTGCTGCTCCTGCCATCTGAGCAGCGCGGTGTCGACGTCCTCGACCGTCGCGCCGTCGAAGACGGGCGTCGAGACGTAGACGCGGCGCTGGCCGTCGCCGTTGCCCTTGGCCTTTCTGTCGGCCAGCTTGTACGCGTCCGAGCCGTCGTCGTACCAGCCCTGGGCCGCGGCCCAGCCGAGGTGCGTCTCGAGGATCTGGCCGATGTTCATGCGGCTCGGCACGCCGAGCGGGTTGAGGATCACGTCGACCGGCGTGCCGTCCTCCAGGAACGGCATGTCCTGCTCGTCGACGATCTTCGAGATGACGCCCTTGTTGCCGTGGCGGCCGGCGAGCTTGTCGCCCTCGGCGATCTTGCGCTTCTTCGCCACGAACACGCGCACGAGGTCGTTGACGCCCGGCGGCAGGTCGTCGCCGGCGTCGCGCGAGAACGTCTTGACGTCGATCACGACGCCGCCCTCGCCGTGCGGCACCTTCAGCGAGGTGTCGCGCACCTCGCGCGCCTTCTCCTTGAAGATCGCGCGGATCAGCTTCTCCTCGGCCGTCAGCTCGGTCTCGCCCTTCGGCGTGACTTTGCCGACGAGCAGGTCGCCCGAGCCGACCTCGGCGCCGATGCGGACGATGCCGCGGTCGTCGAGGTTGCGCAGCGACTCCTCCGAGCGGTTCGGGATGTCGCGCGTGATCTCCTCGTCGCCGAGCTTCGTCGTGCGCGCGTCGATCTCGTACTCCTCGATGTGGATCGAGGTCAGCTCGTCGTCCTTGACGAGGCGCTTGGAGAGGATGATCGCGTCCTCGAAGTTGTAGCCCTCCCAGGACATGAAGGCGACCATCAGGTTCTTGCCGAGCGCCATCTCGCCCTGGTCCGTGGCGGAGCCGTCGGCGAGCACTTCGCCTCTCTTGACGTGCTGGCCGTTGCGGACGAGCGGCTTCTGGTGGATCAGCGTGCCCTGGTTGGAGCGCATGAACTTCTGCAGGAGGTACTCGTCCTTCTCGCCGTCTCTCGTCTCGACGACGACCTGGTCGGCGTCGACGTGGGCGATCGTGCCGGCGCGCTCGGCGAGCACGACGTCGCCGGTGTCGACGGCGGCGCGGCGCTCCATGCCGGTGCCGATCAGTGGCGCGTCGGTCTTCAGCAGCGGCACGGCCTGCCGCTGCATGTTCGAGCCCATCAGCGCGCGGTTCGCGTCGTCGTGCTCGAGGAACGGGATCATCGCCGTCGCGACCGACCAGATCTGCTCCGGCGAGACGTCCATCAGGTCGACCTGCTTCGGCGCGACCGTCACGTACTGGCCCGCCTGGGTGCGGCACACGATCTCCTGGCCGGTGAGCTTGCCGTTGGCGTCGACCGGCGTGTTCGCCTGCGCGATCCGCTGCTCCTCCTCCTGCGTGGCGTCGAGGTGGACGACCTCGTCGGTGACCTTGCCGTCCTTCACGACGCGGTAGGGCGTCGTGACGAAGCCGTGCTCGGAGATCTGCGCGTAGGACGAGAGCGAGCCGATCAGGCCGATGTTCGGACCCTCGGGGGTCTCGATCGGGCACATGCGGCCGTAGTGGGTCGGGTGGACGTCGCGCACCTCGATCGGCGCGCGCTCGCGCGTGAGGCCGCCGGCACCGAGCGCCGACAGGCGGCGACGGTGCGTGAGGCCCGCGAGCGAGTTCGTCTGGTCCATGAACTGCGACAGCTGCGAGGAGCCGAAGAACTCCTTCAGCGCCGCGACGACCGGGCGGATGTTGACGATCGTCTGCGGCGTGATCGTGTCGGCGTCCTCGGTCGTGAGGCGCTCGCGCACGACGCGCTCCATGCGGTAGAGGCCGATGCGGAAGGCCTCTTGGATCAGCTCGCCGACGGTGCGCAGACGGCGGTTGCCGAAGTGCTCGTACTCGTCGAGGTGGTCGGCGACCGGCTCGCGCGGGTAGCCGACGGCCTCCGCGGCGTAGTCTCTGATCTCGACCTCGGGCTGCTCGGGCATGCCGAGGATCCGCGGCAGCGAGACGAGCTCCTTGACGAGCGCGATGATGTCGTCGTGCGTGAGCGTGCGGGTCTCGAGGTCGATGTCGAGATGCAGGCGGCTGTTGAGCTTGTAGCGCCCGACACGGGTCAGGTCATAACGCTTGGGGTCGAAGAACAGCTGGTGCAGCAGCGAGCGGGCGGCGTCGACCGACGGCGGCTCGCCCGGGCGCTGCTTCTTGAACAGCTCGATCAGCGCGCCCTCCTCGGTCTTCGTGACCTCGGGATCGGCTTCGATCGTGTTGCGGATGTAGTGGGACTCCTCGAACAGCTTGAGGATCTCCTCGTCGCTCGCGTAGCCCATCGCGCGCAGCAGCACCGTGACGGGCAGCTTGCGCTTGCGGTCGATGCGGACGTAGACGCGGCCCTTCTTGTCGATCTCCAGCTCGAGCCAGGAGCCGCGGGCCGGCATCAGGTTCGCGATGAAGACCTGCTTCTCGCGGTCCTTCGCCTCCATCAGGTAGGCGCCCGGCGAGCGCACGAGCTGCGTGACGACGACGCGCTCGGTGCCGTTGATGATGAACGTGCCCCGCTCGGTCATCCACGGGAAGTCGCCCATGAAGACCGACTGCTCGCGGATCTCGCCGGTCTCGCGGTTGACGAAGGCGACCGTGACGGTCAGCGGACGGGCGTACGTGAGGTCCTTCTCGCGGCACTCGTCAAGGGAGGCGACCGGATCGTCGAAGACGAACTCGCCGAACTGGACGGCGAGGTTGCCGGTGTAGTCCTCGATCGGCGAGATGTCGTCGATCGTCTCGCGCAGGCCACCGGTCTGCGGGTCGGTGAGCCAGGCGAAGGACTTCTTCTGGATGTCGATCAGGTTCGGGACATCAAGGGCCTTTGAGAGGCGCGCGAAGCTACGGCGCGTCCGGGGGGCGTCAACAGGTGCCAAGACGGCGACTCCTCGAGCGGTCGAGAGCGAGCAGAGAGGCGGCGCGAAAGCGCGACCAGCAAAGATAGCACAGGGCATCGCTGCCCTATGCGGGGGCTGTCGGCTCTCACGGACCCCGCCCGGGAGCCCCGCGTATGTGGCGCGGGAATCCGTCTCGATGGGCGGCTGCGACTATCGGCCGACCGGCGGATCGTACCGGTTTGCAGCGCTTCTGCCTAGCCGCACAGCGGAGCCCGCTCCGGAACGACGAAGGGCCGGCGGCAGCCGGCCCTTCGAGCAACGTTCCAGCGGTGCGGATCGTCGTGCCTGGCAAGGAAGCAGGGGTGAAGGTGTACCGGAGGTACTCCGAACCCCGATGACGCCGCCAGGCGCGGCGAGGCGTGCCGCTGGCGCCGAGGCTACTTGAGCTCGACGGTTGCGCCAGCCTCCTCGAGCTCCGCCTTGAGTCTGTCGGCCTCCTCGCGCTCGATGCCCTCCTTGACCGGCTTGGGGGCCTCGTCGACGAGCGCCTTGGCCTCCTTGAGACCGAGGCCGGTCGCCGCGCGGACGACCTTGATGACCTGGATCTTCTTGTCGCCGGCGCCCGTGAGGACGACGTTGACCGTCGAGGACTCCTCCTCGGCCGCGCCGCCGTCGCCGCCGGCGGCTGCGCCGCCGGCTGCCGGCGCAGCCGCCGCGACGGCCGCCGCGGAGACGCCGAACTCCTCCTCGAGCGCTCTGATGCGCTCGGCCAGCTCGAGCACCGAGATGCCCTTCAGCTCGTCGATCCACTCCTGGGTGGTCGCCATGTGTCAGTCCTCCTTCGCGTCGGAAGCGTCGTCGGCTTCCGCCGCGGCGTCCGTCTGGTTCTCAGTGGTTGCGGTGGTGTCGTCGGTGGCCTCGGCCACCGGCTCCTCGGCGGTCTCGGCGGGAGCCTCCTCGGCGGGAGCCTCCTCAGCGGGAGCCTCCTCAGCGGGGGCCTCCGCCTCCGGCTCGGCCTCCGCCTCGGGCTCGGCCGGGGTGACCTCGGGCTCAGCCGGGGTGGCCTCGGGCTCCGCCGGCGCGGCGGTGCCGCCGACGAGGCCCTGGTCGCGGATCTGCCCGAGCTGGACGGCGATGCCGGAGATGAGCGCGTTGAGCGTCCGCACGAGCCCGCCGAGCGGCGCGGCGACCGTGCCGACGAGCTGCGCGTAGAGCACCTCGCGCGACGGCAGCTTCGCTATCGCTCTGATGTCGTCCGGCGAGACCGCCTGGCCGTCCATCAGCCCGCCCTTGAAGGCGAGCACTTCGGTCACTCTCTGCGCGTCGCTGAGCGCCTTCGCCGCCGCGGCGGCGTCGCCGCGCACGAACGTCAGCGCGGTCGGGCCCTCGAGGATCGCCTTCAGCGCCTCGGCGCCCGCCTTGTCGGCGGCGCGCTCGGTCAGCGAGTTCTTCACGACCGTGAAGGTCGCGTCCGCCGCGCGCAGCTTCGCGCGCAGATCGGCGACCTGGCTGACCGTGATCCCGCGATAGTCGACCGCGAAGACCGCCTGGGAGGCCTCCAGCTCCCCGGCGATGCGATCGATGACCGCTGCCTTCTCGTCTCTGTTCATGGTCTGGTGTTCGCTCTCTCTTAGAACTGCGAGCGCCCGCACGATGGCGGGCGTCGAGAGAGCGGGGCGCGCGCGGCGACCCGGCCTTCGAGGCACCGCCTACCCCGGGCTTACGGCCGCCGGGGGTCTCGGGCAGGGCGCTCCTGAAACGAGGCTACGCCGCGAGCGGCGCCTCCTCCACGATGTCGCGCGTGCGCGTCGGATCGACCTTGACGCCCGGCCCCATCGTCGAGGCGAGCGAGATCGAGTGGATGTACTTACCCTTCGCCACGGCGGGCTTGGCGCGGACGATCTCCTCGACGACAGCCGCGTAGTTCTCCAGCAGGCGCTGTTCGTCGAAGCTCGCCTTGCCGATCACGAGGTGGACGATTGCCGTGCGGTCGGTGCGGTACTCGACCTTGCCGGCCTTCGACTCCTCGACGGCCCGTTTGACGTCCATGGTCACCGTGCCCACTTTGGGGTTGGGCATCTTTCCGGAAGGACCGAGGATGCGGCCGAGGCGGCCGACGATTGGCATGAGATCAGGCGTGGCGATCGCGACGTCGAAGTCGTCGAAGCCCTCCTCGATTTGCTTCGCGAGGTCGTCGGCGCCGACGTGGTCGGCCCCGGCGTCGATCGCCTCCTGCTGCTTATCGCCCTGCGCAAAGACGGCTACCTTGACGTTCTTGCCGAGCCCGTGCGGGAGCGCGATCGTGCCGCGCAGCTGCTCGTCGGCGTGACGGACGTTCAAGCCGGTGCGGATGTGCACCTCGACCGACTCGTCGAACTTGCTCGACTTCAGCTGCTTGACGAGCGCGATCGCCTCCGCGGGCGCGTACTCGTGTTCGCGGTCATAGCGCTGGCGCGCCTCGAGGTACGCCTTGCCGTGCTTGGCCATCAGTCAGCCACCTCCACGCCCATCGAGCGGGCCGTGCCCGCGATGATCTTCGCCGCTTCGTCGAGGTCGTGAGCACTCAGGTCCTCGAGCTTCGTCTGCGCGATCTCGCGCAACTGCGCCTGCGTGATCTTCGCGACCTTCGTGCGGTTCGGCTCGGCGGAGCCCTTGTCGAGGCCGAGCGTCTTCTTGATCAGCACAGCGGCCGGCGGGCTCTTCGTGATGAACGTGAACGAGCGGTCCTCGAAGACCGTGATCTCGACCGGCACGATGGTGCCCTGCTGCGAGGCCGTCTGGGCGTTGAACGCCTTGACGAACTCCATGATGTTCACGCCGTGCTGACCCAGGGCAGGGCCGACCGGCGGGGCCGGGCTCGCCTGACCTGCGGGAGCCTGGAGCTTGATGATTGTCAGAACCTTCTTCGCCATTTCAGATCTTCTTCACCTGGTCGAAGCCGACCTCGACGGGGGTCTCGCGGCCGAAGATTGATACCAGCACCTTGAGGCGCGCGCCGTCCTCGTTGATCTCCGAGATCTCGCCGGAGAAGTCGGACAGGGGCCCGGACACGACCTTGACGGACTCGCCGATCGAGAACTGCGCACGCGTGCGCGGACGCTCAGCGGTCTCGCGGTGGAGCAGCCGATCGACCTCCGCCTGCGTGAGCGGGACGGGCTCGTTCGAGGCGCCGACGAAGCCGGTGACGCCCGGGGTCCCCTTCACGAGCGCCCACGAGTCCTCGTTGAGGTCCATGTTCACGAGCACGTATCCGGGCATCGTGCGCTTCTCCGTCACGACCTTCTGGTTGTCCTTCATCTCCGAGACGGTTTCGGTCGGGACCACGACCTGCCGCACGGCGCGTCTCTGGCCGAGCGAGACGACGCGGTGCTCGAGGTTGTGCTTCACCTTGTTCTCGTGACCGGAGTAGGTATTCACGACGTACCAGCGGAACATTGCGGGGGAATCCTTCGGGGTCGGGCGGCCTTCGGGCTGCCTAGATGATGAAGTCGACGATCGTGTTGGCCACGAGGTCCGCCAGGCCGAGGAAGGCGCCGGCGACGATGACGAAGCCTATGGTGACCGCCGTGGCCTGCCCGACCTGCCGGCGATCGGGCCACTGTACTCGCTGGAGCTCGCGCCAGCTTCCTCGCAGGAAGGTCATCAGCCGGCCGCCCTCGCGCTGCTCGGCCGTGCGCGCCGGGGCGCGATGACGGCTGCGCGTGGCGACGGCCCCGCCCTCGTCGTCGTGGCCACCGGCGGCTCCGCCTTCCTCGAACGCCTCCTCGGCCTCGTCGACGCGGTCCTCGAGCTCCTCGAACCGCTCCTCGTCGGAGAGCTCCGGAAGGTCGACCGGATCGTCCATCACGTCGGGCGTGTCGGCGACCTCCTCGGCCGCTTCGGTCGGCTCCGGACGCCCGACCTCGAGCTGCGCCTCGACGAAGTCGCGCTCGCCGGTCGTCAGCTCGGGCGCCTCGTGGTCGTGGACGTGCTCGGCGTCGTGCGGCGCCTCAGGCGCGGGAGCGGCGGACGCGCGACCGTCGTCCTGGTGCCGCTGAGCGCCGCCGGCGGCACGTGCCTGGCGGTCTCGGCGCTGCTTCGCTCGTCTGCGGTCGCGGGCCATGGCTGGAGGTCGCGCTAGCGCGTCTCCCGGTGCGCCGTGTGCGTCTTGCACCAGCGGCAGTACTTGCGCAGCTGGATCCGCTCCGGATCGTTGCGCTTGCTCTTGTTCGTCTGGTAGTTGCGCCGCTTGCAGTCTTCGCACGCGAGCGTGACTGCGATCCGGACGTCTCCGCGGGCCATGGGCGTTCCAAGGTCGGTATGGGCAGGTGTCCGCGACCGGTTGGCGGACACACGACGAACCGCCAGCCGGCGCGAGCCACGCAGTGTAGCGTGGAACGCGTTTCCGGCGGGCCGTTGGGCGCACGCTCGCGCTACTGTCCCGGCGATGGGGCTCGCCGTGACCGGTCCGCTGCGCAGGGAGGTCGTGCGGGCGCTGCCGTCGCGGCCGTTCGCCGTGCGCTTCTGGGACGGCAGCGAGCTGCCGGCAACGGTCTCCGTGGACGACCCGGGTCCCGCCCAACCCACGGTTCCCCCGACCTTCACGGTGCACTCCCCGCGTGTGGTCGCGCACGCGCTGCGGGCGCCCGGGCAGCTCGGCCTCGGACGTGCGTACGTGAGCGGCGAGCTGGCGGTCGACGACATCGACGCCGTCATACGGCTGCTCGACACGTGGCGGCCGCCGCCGATCGAAGGGCGCGGCCGCGTGCGACTGATGCTGGCGGCGCTCGCCGCGATGGGCCTGACGCGGCCGCCGCGCGCGCCGACGTCGGAGCTGGTGCCGCGCGGGACGCGCCACTCGCGCGAGCGCGACGCGCGCGCCGTGCGCCACCACTACGACGTCTCGAACGACTTCTTCCGCCTCTTCCTCGACGAGTCGATGACGTACTCGTGCGGCGTGTGGGCGCGGTCGGGGGCGAGCACGCTGGAGGAGGCGCAGGAGGCGAAGCTGGAGCTGGTGTGCGCGAAGCTCGGCCTGCGCGAGGGCGAGCGCGTGCTCGACGTCGGTTGCGGCTGGGGCGCGTTCGCGCTGCACGCGGCTTCGCGGCACGGCGTGCACGTGACCGGCATCACCTTGTCGCCGGCGCAGGCGTCGCTCGCGCAGGAGCGCGTGCGGGAGGCCGGCTTGGAGGAGCTCGTGGAGATCCGGCTGGCTGACTACCGCGAGCTCGCCGCCGAGCCGTTCGACGCGGTCGCCTCGATCGGGATGGTCGAGCACGTCGGCGAGGTGCAGATCGACGCGTATGCGGCGCGGCTGGCGGAGCTGCTGAAGCCGGGTGGGCGGCTGCTCAACCACGGCATCACGCGTCAGCGCCACAGCGACCCGGAGGCCGGCGACTTCTCCGAGCGCTACGTCTTCCCCGACGCCGAGCCGCTGCATCTGTCGCGCGTGCTGCTGGCACTCGAGCGCGCCGGCTTCGCGACGCAGCACGTGGAGGGCTTCGGCGCCGACTACGCGGAGACGCTGCGGCACTGGGCGCAGCGGCTCGACGACTCGCTCGAGGAGGCGACGCGGCTGGCGGGCGAGGAGCGGATCCGCGTGTGGCGGCTCTACCTGCGCGCGGCACGCAACGGCTTCCTGAGCGGCTTCACCGGGATCTACCAGGTGCGGGCTGCATTGCCCGGCGGACCGGCGCCGGCGGAGGCGCCGGGCGGGCTGGCGCTCGTGCGCGGTCAGGCGTAGCGACGCAGGACCTGCGCGGCGCGGTCGCCCCAGCTGGGTCCGAACAGCGCGGCGTGGAGCAGCAGCGGGGCGAGCTGCCACAGCCCGACGCGCTCGCGCGCGCCGGCCGCCAGCGGCGCGACCTCCTCGTACGCCGCGAAGCAGCGCTCGGACGGACCGCCGAACAGGCGCAGCATCGCGAGGTCGAGCTCGCGGTGACCGCCGTGCGCGGCCGGGTCGATCAGCCACGGGCGCTGTTGGCTGTCCGTGAGCACGTTGCCGGACCACAGGTCGCCGTGGACGCGCGCGGGCGGCTCGGGCGCGCCGGCGAGCTCGGGCAAGCGCGCAGTGAGGCGGTCGAGCAGCTGCCGCGCCTCGAGCGGGAGGGCGCCGCGGTCGTGCGCGAGGCGGGCGAGCGGCTCCAGCCGACGCGTCGCATAGAAGGCCGACCAGTCCGCCGCCGGCTCGTTCGGGAGCGTGAGCGGGCCGATGCGGAGCGTGTCGCCTGGACCGCCGAAGGCGGGTGCGCCGGCGGCGTGGAGCGCGGCGAGGCCACGGCCGAGCGCCTCGTCGGCGGCGGGCGACGGCGGGCCGGGGTCGATCCACTGGAGCGCGAGGAAGTCGTCGGCGACGGCGATGACCTCGGGGACGGAGAGCGCGTCGGCGTCGGCGAGCCATCGCAGGCCGTCGGCCTCCGCGTGGAAGGAGCCCGCGGCAGCCGGGTCGGCGCTCGTCTTCACGAACACGCGCGAGTCGTCGTCGATCGCGAGCGTCGCGAGATATGCGGCGTTGAGGTCGCCGCCGGCGACGGGCACGAGGCGCGCGATCGGCTGGCCGAGCGCGGCGGCGAGCGACGACGCGAGGTCGCTCACGCGGGGTCGCGGGCGCGCAGCTCGTCAAGCAAGCCGGCGCAGGCGGCCTCGACGAGGTCGAGGACGTGGTCGAAGCCATCCTCGCCGCCGTAGTACGGGTCCGGCACGTCGCGGCTGACAGCGTCCGCAGCGGCAGGGTCGAAATCGCGCAGCATGCGCACCTTCGCCCGCGCCTCGGCGTCTGGCGCGAGCGCGAGCAGGTTGCGGCGGTTCTCGCCGTCCATCGCGAGCAGCAGGTCGAACCGCTCGAAGTCCTCGGGTCGCACCTGCCGTGCGACGCTGCGCATCGCGATTCCGCGTGCCGCTGCGGCGGCGCAGGCGCGCTCGTCGGGCGGGCTGCCGACGTGCCAGGCGCCCGTGCCGGCGCTGTCCAGCTCGACCTCGTCCGTCAGGCCAGCCTCGGTGACAAGACGCGCCATCACCGCCTCGGCGGTGGGCGAGCGGCAGATGTTGCCGAGGCAGACGAACAGGACGCGAGCCACACGCGAAGGCTAGCTGCGCGGGGGCGGCATGCCGGAGACAAGCGGCACGGGCGCTAGCCTGCGCCTCCATGGTGGAAGGCACCGGCCCTCGCATCCTGTTCGTCGAGGACGAGCCGTCGATCGCGGAGCCGTTCTCGCAGGCGCTGCGCCGCGCCGGCTTCCAGGCGACGACGGTGGGGACCGCCGCCGAGGCGCTCGCGACCGCGGCGGAGATCGAGCCCGACCTCGTGCTGCTCGACCTGACGCTGCCGGACGGCGATGGACGCGAGGTGTGCCGCGCGCTGCGCCGCCAGGGCGACGTCCCGATCGTGATGCTGACGGCCCGCGGGACCGAGACCGATCGCGTCGTGGGGCTCGAGCTCGGCGCCGACGACTACGTCGTCAAGCCGTTCAGCGGCGCGGAGGTGATCGCGCGCATCCGCGCTGTGCTGCGCCGCGCCGGCGGCAACGCGGATCGCGAGGCGGTCGCCGAGGAGCTGCGCGCCGGCGCGCTCGAGGTCGACGTCGCCGCGCGCCGCGTCCGCCTCGACGGCGAGGAGCTGCTGCTGTCGCGCAAGGAGCTCGACCTGCTCATTCGGCTGATGCGCGACGCCGGCAGGGTCGTCTCGCGCGAGGACCTGATGACCGACGTGTGGGACGTCAACTGGTTCGGACCGACGAAGACGCTCGACGTGCACGTCGGCTGGCTGCGCCGCAAGCTCGGCGACGACCCCGGCAACCCGCGCTACCTCCACACGGTGCGCGGTGTCGGCTTCCGCTTCGCCACGGACGAGGAGCTGGCGACATAGGCCTGCGGACGCGCCTGCTGCTGGCGCTCGCGTACGTGCTGCTGCTCGCCGTCGTCGCGCTGGAGGTCCCGCTGATCTTCAGCCTCAACGACCGCGTGCAGGCGGAGGTGCGCACGCAGGCGCGCGGGCAGACGGACGTCGTCGCCGCCTCGGCGGCCGACCTCGTCGCGCCGCCGCGCGAGCGAGCGCTGCGCCAGTTGACGCGCTCGGCGGCGCGCGCCGTGCGCGGGCGCGTGATCGTGCTGGACTCGCAGGGCCGGCTGCTGGCGGACTCCGCGCACGGCCAGCTCGGAACCAGCTACGCGAACCGCCCTGAGGTCCAGGCGGCGCTGCGCGGACGCTCGTTCCAGGATCAGCGCAGCTCGCAGACGCTCGGCCAGGACGTGCTGGCGACTGCCGCGCCGGTGCTCGGCGGCACGCGCGGCGGCCGCGTCGTCGGCGCGGTGCGGATCACGCAGAGCGTGGCCGCCGTGCGGCGCGCCGTGCGGCGGACGACAGCCGGCCTGCTGCTCGTCGGCACGATCGTGCTGGCGCTCGGCCTCGCCGCCGGCGGCTTCATCGCGGGCTCGTTCGTGCGCCCGATCCGCCACATGCGCGCAGCGGCGGCACGCGTGGCGGGCGGCGATCTCGACACGCGCGTCGTGCTCGCCGGCTCGACCGAGGAGCGCTCGCTCGCACGCTCGTTCAACGACATGACCGACCGCATCCGCGACATGCTCGGCCGCCAGCAGGCGTTCGTCGCGGACGCCTCGCACCAGCTGCGCACGCCGCTCGCCGGCCTGCGCCTGCGCCTCGAGGAGGCGGCGGCGGCCGGCGTCTCTCGGGAGGCTGCGCGGGAGCTGGCCGCGGGCGAGCGCGAGGTCGACCGCATCGCGCAGCTCGTCGACGAGCTGCTCGTGCTCTCCAGCGCCGGCGAGCCGGACGCCGCCGCCGAGCCGATCGATCTCGCCCGCGCGGCCGCGGCCGCCCACCAGCGCTGGGAGCCGCTCGCGCGCGAGCGGGGACGCCGCGTGGCGCTGGCGGAGCCGCGCGCCGCGACGATCGCCTCGGCCGCGCGCGCGGACGTGGACCGCGTGCTCGACGCGCTGCTCGAGAACGCGCTGCGCTACGCGCCCGAGGGGTCGACCGTGGAGCTGCGCGCAGCCGGCGACACGATCGAGGTGCTCGACGAGGGTCCAGGGCTCGAGCCGGGCGAGCAAGAGGCGGTGTTCGCGCGCTTTCACCGCGGCAGGGCAGGACGGCGCGCGCCGGGCGGGACCGGCCTCGGACTGACGATCGCGCGCACGCTCGCGCGCCGCTGGGCGGGCGACGTGACGATCGCCAACCGCGCCGGCGCGAGCGGCGCCGGCGCCCGCGCCGTCCTGCAGCTCCCGCGCACGGAGGAGAATTAGCGCCATGTCGGTGCGGACCCGCACGCTGCTCGCCTGGATCGCCGTCGGCCTCGCCGGGCTGGCGCTGGCAGCTGGCATCACCTACGCGGCCACGCAGCTGTCGAGCCAGCGCATCGGCCTGTCGGCTGAGCCGCCGTCGGCAGGCGAACAGCTCGCGCCGCGGCGCGCCGCGCCCACCGGCGATCGCGGTCAGCAACGGCACGAGCGCCGCGCGCAGCGCGAGGGTCACCGCCGCGGCGCCCGCAACCCGGACGATTGACGCCGTGCTTGCGGCCAGCCCGCCGCGCCTACGGGCGCGGCGGATACACGCCCGCGAGCGCGATGATGAACGTGATCGGCAGCGGACCTGCCGGTGCGCTGTCGTGACGCAGGTCGGGCAGCGCGAACGTCTCGACGCCATCGCCCCCGTAGGTCGTGCCGATCAGGCTGAAGAGCGGCGCGTGCTCCGAGATCGGCAGCAGCTGTCCGTGGCAGCGCGCCCAGCCACGCGGAGCGAAGTCCCCTCCGAACATGCGTATCTCCCCCAGGAAGGGCTCTGCCATGCGTCTGCGCTCCCGCTCGCTCCCGACGTCTGCGTACCCGGCCGCACGCTATCGCGCAGCGGCATTAACCGCAAAGCGGTTTGACTAATGCAGCGCGGCTTGCGTAATGGCGCGGACGCTCACGCGCGAGGCGACAGGACCACGACGGGGATCGTGCGTCCGACGCGCGCCTGGTAGCCGGCGAAGCCGCGATACGTCTCGAGGCACAGCGGCCACAGGCGCTCGCGCTCCTCATCGCTCGCGACGTGCGCGTGCACCTCGAGCACCCGGCGCCCGACCTGGACCGTCGTGTCCGGGTTCGCCTTCAGGTTGTGGAGCCACGCCGGATGTCTCGGATAGCCGCCCTTCGAGGCGACGAGGACGTAGTCGTCGCCGTCGCGCGTGTACACGAGCGGGCTCGTGCGTCTGGTCCCGCTGCGCGCGCCGACGTGATCGAGCAGCAGCATCTGCGGCAGCCCTGGCGGTCTGTGTCCGAGGCGGCCGCCGCTGCGGCGGTAGAGCGCGACATGCGCGCCCATCAAGCGCGTCAGCAGCGGCCAGGAGCGGTCGACGAGAGCGTTCGGCATCGGCGCGTGACTCTACGCACTGCTCGGCGGTGCGGCGCCGCTTCGCTTACCCGCCGGAGGCCCTTTCTCGGATGAGCCTTCTCGCGAAGCGTTCGACCTTCTTCGTGTCCTCGGGCGCCCAGTAGCCGCCTTCGATGCGCCTCATGATCTGATCGTGCCAGTAATCCTCGCCTTCCTCGTTCCTGGCGACCGCGATGATGTAAGCGGTGAGTTCTTCGTGATCGCGCTGCGAGAGAACGTCTCTGAAGGCGGGCATGCCCGGTTCGCCTCCGGCGATCACCCCGCGGACATGCGTCTCGTCCTGGATGCCGGCGTGGTCGAGGTTGAAGCGCCTTCCCGTCGCACCGGCGTCGGCGAGCGTGTGACAGCCGGCGCACATTTCATTGAAGAGCGCGCGTGCGTGCGTGAAGCGATCGCGTCTGACGCTCTCGACCTGCACGACCCTCCTCACGGGCGTGGTGGCGGAGTCGGAGTCGCCGCTGTCGCCGCAACCGGCCGCCGCAAGCACCGCCAGCGCCACCAGCAGGCACGCGAGCAGCGGCGCCACCCTGCGCCACAGCAGCCGGCCGTCCATCTCCTTCGGCATCCCGTCCCCCTCGCATCCGATCGATCCCCCGTCGAGCGCGGCACGTCGCGACGCACGCGACCCGAGCCGCCAGGATCTCAGGTTCCTTGGGGTACTGCAGGATCAACCGTCAGAGCCACTTCTGTCTCTGGGAAACCTTTCTCTCACGATCCTTCGCGCATAGCGTTCGAGCTTCTCCGTGTCCTCGGGCGACCAGTATCCGCTTTCGATGCGCCTCATGATCTGATCGTGCCAATAGTCGTCGCCCAGCTCGTCCCGGGCGACGGCGACGATGTAGGCGACGAGTTCTTCGTATTCACGCTCGGCCAGCACGCCTCCGAAGGCCGGCATGCCGGGTTCGCCTTCGGCGATCGCCGAGCGGACGTGCGGCTCGTTCCGGGCGGCGCTGCTGTGATCCAGGTTGAAGCGCCTCCCTCTCGCACCGGCGTCGGCGAGCGTGTGACAGCCGGCGCACATTTCGTTGAAGACCGCGCGCGCGTACGTCCAGCGATCCTGCTTGACCCTCTGGATCTGCACGATCCTTCTCGCCCTGCTCGCGACGGTGCCGGCGGAGTCGGAGTCACTGCTGTCGCCGCAACCAGCCACCGCGAGCGCGACCAGCAGGCACGCGAGCAGCGGCGCCCTCCTGCGCCACAGCAGCCGGCCGTCCATCCCCTTCGGCATCCCGTCCCCCTTGCTTCCGATCGATCCCCCGTCGAGCAGTCAGGATCCCAGGTTTTCAGGCGTGCTGCAGACGAACCGTTGCCCACCGAGCATGATCTCCGCCAGCTTGATCGGCCTCGACCGCGTCGTTACGCTGACTGGAAACGCCGACGTCTCGGGGAGTGCGGTGCGAGATGACGCTGCTGACGCTGGAGCACGTCTCGAAGTCCTATCAACGGGGCCGCAGCGAGCTGCGGGCGCTGCGCGACGTCTCGCTCGAGCTGAGCGCCGGGGAGATCGTCGGCGTGTGGGGACGGCGCTTCTCCGGGCGCACGACGCTCCTGCGGATCGCCGCCGGATTGGAGGCGCCCGACGCGGGCCGGGTGCTGCTTGACGGCACTGACGCCGGCGACTACCCCGAGGGGGTCCTGCGTCGACGCATCGCCTACTGCCACACGAGCTTCGCGCCAGCGCACGCGGAGCTGGTCGTCGAGCACGTCGCCGTGCCGCTGCTGGCGGTCGGGACGCGAATCGACCGCGCCTGCACGCGCGCGCAGGCGATGCTCGACCGCGTCGGCGCTGGCACCTGCGCGGAGATGCGCCCACACGAGCTGGCGCAGGGCGAGCTCGTGCGCGTCGTGCTGGCACGCGCGCTGCTGCAGCAGCCACAGCTGCTGCTGATCGACGAGCCGACGAGCGGCGTCGACCTGCTCGAACGCGACGACCTGCTGACGACGTTGCGCGTGATCGCGAAGGACGAGCGCGTCGCGGTGCTGCTGACCGCGTGTGAGACCGCGGGGGTCGCCGGTGCGGATCGCACGCTGTCGCTCAGCGAAGGAACGCTGCATGGCGACGCAGTCCCGCACGCCGCCGCGGTCGTGCCGTTCAAGCGGCCGCGCGCGGAGCCTTCCAGCTGAGCGGCGCGCTCAGCCGCTGGTGCGAACGCACCACAGCGCGAGCAGCGGCAGCGCGATCACCGAGCCGAGCGAGACCAGCTCCGCGATCGCGTCGCCGGTGCCGAAGCGCTCCAGGTTCCGCGCATGGAAGACGAGGTGCAGGGCGCTGAAGAGGATCCAGCCCCAGCACGCCGCGAGCACGAGCTGGCGCTGCAGAGTGGCCGCCGCCCACGCCAGCACGAGCGCGAAGCCGAGGTAGAAGGCGCCGACGTCGGTCACGAGGTGCTCGTTGTACGGCGGCAGGCGGTCGACCCAGTGGCCGACGAAGGGGAACTCGTCGTAGAAGGTGCGTGGCGCGAACGCGGCGAGCGCGCCGATGCCGGCCGCGCTCGCGGCCGTGATCCAGAGCGCCGCGCGCGCGAGCGCCAGGCGCGTTCTCATCGCCGCGCGAGCCACTGCGCGAACGTCGGGCCGTCGACCGCGGCGGCCGGGTCGGTGAGGAAGCCGGCGGCCATCTCGCGGCCGCCGCCGCCGAGCGCTCGGAGCGGGACTCGCAACGGCAGCAGCCGCCGGCCGTCGTGCGCGCGCCACTGGTCCGCGAGCGCGGCGAGCGACTCGACCCGCGGGCCGCCGATGTCGGCGACGCGCCCGGCCGGCTCGGCCTGCGTCAGCTCGGCGAGCCGCCGGGCGACGACGGCAGTGTCGATCGGCTGCAACGACACGCGCACCTTCGGCAGCACCCGTGTGCGTGCGGCGCCGGCGAAGACGCCCGCGATCAACGCGTGGAACTGCGTCGCGCGCAGCAGGCTCCACGGCACCGACGCCGCTGCGAGCGCCTGCTCCTGCGCGACCTTCTCCTTGTAATAGGGATTCGGCACGCGGTCGCAACCGACGATCGAGATCGCGACGTGGTGGCGCACGCCGGCGTCCCGCTCGGCGGCGAGCAGGCGCCCCGTCCCGTCCACGAGCACCTCGCGCGCGCGACGACGGTCGTTCGCGGCCTCGACCACGACCTCGATCCCTTCGAGCGCATCGCGCAGCCCGTCGCCGCTCGCGAGGTCCGCGCGCGCGTGCGTGACACCAGGCGGCAGCTTTCCCGCCTGCGGTGCTCTGCGGCTGACCGCCCGCACCTCGTCGCCGCGCGCCGCCAGCTCGGCCACGACGAGCGCACCGAGCTCGCCGGTCCCGCCGATCACCGCAACGCGCATGCGGCGACGGTATCGGTCAGGCGGCCGCCGCAGTCGCGGTCACGGCATACGGCGGGCGCCGCTGCGCCCAGCGCTCGACTCGCTCGAGCTGGCCGGCGAGCGCGAGCAGCCGCCCCTCGCTGTTCGCGGGCCCGAGCAGCTGGGCGCCGACGGGAAGGCCGCCCGACGTGACGCCTGTCGGCACGTTCACACCCGGCCAGCCGAGCACGTTCCACGGCCAGGTGTACGGGCAGTAGCCGACCATCGTCTTGTCGGTCGGCCACGCCTCGAGCCCGTCGATCGAGCCGATCGGCGCCGGCGGCTTGGCGGTCGTCGGCATCAGCACGACGTCGAAGCGACGGAAGATCCGCCCGACGTAGCGGTGCAGGGGGCGCTCGACCGCGTGCGCCACGCGCAGCAGCGGCGCAAGCGTGCGCCCGAGCTTGATCGTGCCGCGGGTACGTGGGTCGAGCTGCGCGCGATCGGTGACGTGCAGCTCGACCCACTCGCGTACCCCGCCCGTCGATCGAGGCATGAACGAGAGGCCGACGAGGCCGTAGGCGGGATCGGCCTCTTCGACGTGGTGACCGAGATCCTCGAGCGCGCGCCCCAGGCGCTCGATGTGGGCGCGCAGCTCCGGGTCGAGCCTGGCGGGAGCGATCGACCAGGGGATCTTCGTCGAGAGCGCGATCCGCAGCCGCCCCGGCTCGCGGCGCGCCGCGTCGGCGAACGGCTCCTCCGAGGGCGGCGGGCGGTGTGGGTCCTCGGGCCGGTTGCCGGTCAGCACGTCGAGCATCAGCGCGGCGTCGTCGACCGTGCGCGCGAGCGGACCGATGCAGGCGAGGCCGTTGAAGGCGGAGCCGGCCGGCCACGTCGAGACGCGGCCCCGCTGCGGCTTGACGCCGATGAGGTGGGTCCAGGCGGCGGGGATGCGCACGGAGCCGGCGCCGTCCGAGCCGGCGGCGGCCGGCACGAGGCCCGCGGCGACGGCAGCCGCGGAACCGCCGGAGGAGCCGCCGGGGCTGTGGTCGAGCGACCAGGGGTTGCGGGTGGCGCCGAACGCCGGCCCCTCGGTGAACGGCCACTGGCCGACCTCGGGCGTGTTCGTCTTGCCGACGATGACGGCGCCGGCGGTGCGCAGCTTGCGCGCGACCTCGCCGTCGTCGTGGCGCGGGTGGAACGTGCCGGGGCAGCCGAAGTTGGTCGACTCGCCGGCGAGGTCCATGTCGTCCTTGATCGCGACGGGGACGCCGAGCAGCGGCAGGCGCTCGCCGTCGGCATGGCGGCGGTCTGCCGCGTCGGCCTCGGCGCGCGCCGCGTCGGCGCGCACGCAGCGGAAGGCGTTCAGCTGCGGCTGACTCGCCTCGATGCGCGCGAGCGCCGCGTCGACGAGCTCGCGCGAGGAGGCATTCCCCGACGCGACGAGGTCGGCCTGCGCGCGGAGGCCGAGAAAGGCGCGGTCGTCCTCAACATCCATGCGATCCGACTCCCACTTTCGTTCGTTCGAACGAACGGTACCCGAGCGCCGGCTAACATGCGCCACATCTCCGGTGCAGTGACATCGACCACGCCCGCCTTAGACACACGCGCGAGGATCCTCCACGCGACGCTGCGCGTGATCGCGGCCGGCGGCATCGGCGCCGTCAGCAACCGGCGCGTCGCCGCCGAGGCGGGCGTGGCGCTCGGGTCGCTGACGTACCACTTCCCGAGCCAGACCGACCTGCTGCGCGAGAGCCTGCTGCTGTACGTCGAGGAGGAGGTCGCGCGGCTGGAGAGGCTCGCGGCCGAGCTGCGGCAGGGGACCGCAGGCGGTGGCGGACCGAGCGCCGAGCAGGCGGCGGCGGTCGTCGAGCAGGTCGTCGCGCGCGACACCGGGCGGCCGGAGGAGATCGCCGAGCTGGAGCTGCACCTCCACGCCTCGCGCGACCCAGCGCTGCACGACGCCTCGCGCCGCTGCTTCGCCGCCTACGAGTCGTTCGCCGCCGCGGCCCTCCAGGCGCTCGGCGTGCCTGAGCCCGACCACCACGCGCGCACGGTCGTCGCGCTGCTGTGCGGCCTCGGCGTGCGGCGCCTGGGGACCGGCGAGCACGCCGCCGAGGGCACCGCCGACGCGCTGCTCACGGTGATCCGCGGCGCGAGCGCGGGCTGAGCCGGCGCCTCGCCGCTGGGAAGCGAACCGCAGCCTGACGGCGGGCGGATCGTGAAGACTGCGCGCGATGAGCGCCGTCGACCGCAGCACCACCAAGCACGTCACGCTGCTCACGGGGATCGGACTCGCGCTCGCCGCCGTCGCGTGGGGCCTGCTCGAGCTGCTGCAGAGAGCGCTGCCGTCGCTGCACCTGCGCAGAACGCCGGAGCTGCTGATCATCTTCACGATCGGCGCGATCGCGTTGGCGATCGCGCAACGGCAGGCAGCGGCGGCCAAGCGCGCCGCACAGCAGGCCGCCGAGGCCGAGCTCGACGCTGCGCTCGCCTGCTGGTGGCCGCGCCGGGCCGCCGAGCTGAGCCCGTACGACCTCGGCGCTCACCCGACCGGTGAGGCGGCCGACGACGCAACCGTCCTGGCGCCCTACGCCGCGCGCG
The DNA here is from genome assembly GCA_963770165.1 of uncultured Actinomycetes bacterium. Lineage (GTDB taxonomy): Bacteria > Actinomycetota > Thermoleophilia > Solirubrobacterales > Solirubrobacteraceae > Conexibacter. The sequence goes on along the minus strand of CAVYOK010000007.1, from coordinate 127,716 downwards.
CGCTCGACGACGAGCTGCGCCGAGCGCTCGCCGAGCCCGGCCTCGTCGTGGTGTACGGACCGCCGCGCGCCGGCAAGACGCGCACCGCCTACGAGGCCGTCCGCCAAGCGTGCCCGCAGGCGGCGCTGCTCGTCCCCGAGGACGCGGACGGCCTCGCGAGCGTGCTCGCGCGCATGGACCGCCTCCGACCGATCGTGCCGGCGCCGTACGTGCTGTGGCTCGACGAGCTCGAGCGCTTCCTGCCGGGGATCGACCTCGACGCGCTCGACCGACTCACTTCGGACGGCGACGTGCGGCTGGTCGCGACGATCGGGCAGGACGCGCTGTCCGCGCTGCTGGCGGAAGGCAGTCCCGCGCGCTCCGAGCAGCACCTCGCACGCCGGTTGCTGGCGCGCGCCCGCGCGATCCCGCTGCCGGCCCCGAGCGCCGCCGAGCGCCAGGAGGTGGCGGACGCGGCGGCCGTGACGTCGAGCCTGTCAGCCCGCCTCGCCGCCGGCTGGCAACGCGTCGAGATCCCGCCGGCGCCGAGACCGCGACGCAGACGCTCCCCGCAAGACTGGGCCGTCTTCCTGCTGGCCGTGATCGCGGCCGGGCTCGCCGTCTGGACGCTGTACGACGGCTTTCGCTTCGGTTGGACGGAGCCACCGCCGCTGGAGGACCAGCTCGCGAGACTCAACAGCGAAGCGGACGCGTGCGAGACGCTCGTCGCGTCGCCCGCGGACGCCGACCCGCTCAAGCAGAGCAGACGGCGGCTGCTCGTCGTCGTGGCGCATCGCGAGTCGTGCCTCGACTCCGACGAGCTGCGCCTCTACAGCCACCACGCCGGCCGCTTGCGCGAGCTCGCGACGATGCGGCCGTCCGGGGGGCGGCAGCGCAGCGCGTTCGCGTGCATCGGCAGTGACAGAGACCCCTGCACGGTGACGCTCGCCGGCCCGCCGCTGTTCGTCGGCGCGTTCGGCGAGGCCGGCGGCGGCCAGACGGTGCCCTTCGCGCTGCGTCCGCTCGACGGCCAACTGCGCCTGATGCCGCTCTCGCCGCACCGCCCGCGGCATGACGCGCGCGTGCTCGACGGCGTCGAGCAAGCCAACCGCCGCGAGGCAGTGGTGCGCTTCGGCGCCGCGCAGGCGGATGCGGACGAGGCCGCGTGCGACCCCGCCGCTTGCGTGCGCGGCTACCCGGCGCAGGCATGGGCGGCATTCGCCGCCAGCAGAGGGAATCAGGCGGTGATCGTCGGCGGCTACCTGACCCGCGGGACGCCCGACGCCCCGCGCGAGCTGTGGGCGCGCGCCCGCCAGCTGCTGCTCGCGCAGGACCAGGTCACGATCGGACGGTCCTGCTCGATCTTCCGGCACGGGGCGCGCGTCACCGTCGTCGCGCAGGTGAGACCGAACGAGGACCCGAGCAGCGCGCTCGCGCGCGAATGGACGAGACAGCGCGCGAAGAGAGACAGCGGGATCGTCTGCTGAGCGCGCGTCAGCTCGCGTGGTCGGCAAGACAGTCGCCGAAGTCGAGCCGCTTGGCGAGCGTGTCGCGATCCGTGCGGTTGAAGTCGTTCTGGTATTCGCCCATGCGCACGCCGGGGTCGTCCGCGTCGGTCGCGTTCAAGCCGCGTGCGAGGATCCCGTCGAGCACGATCTGGGCGCGCAGCGCCCGGCGGTAGCTTCGCATCAGCTCGCGATCCTGCGGCGGTGCGTGAAGCGCGCGCAGCGCTGCGAGCAGCCGCGTGAGCTGCTCGCGCTCGCGCGTGAGCAGCGTGGAGCGGCGGTCGCGCGCGACCTCGCTGCCGACCGCGACGGGCGGCGCGGCGACGCGCCGGCAGGCGGCGTTCACCTGACGCACGAACGCACGGTGGCGGGCAGCGCGCATGCGCGCCACTGTCGGTGCGCCGAACGCTCCGCCGCCGGAGGCACCGTCGCCCGCGGCCGCCGGCGGCGCGCCGGCACCGGGCGACGGCGCAGGCTGCGAGCGCGTCGGCGTCGAGGCGCCGCCGCTGGCGGCGTCGTCATCCGAGCCGCCGCAACCGCACGCGAGCGCCAGCGCAAGCGCGAGCGGCACGCAGATCGTGAGGCGAGCGATGCGGAGCGCCATCGCCGGCACGCTAGTCGAGTGCCGCACCGCGGCGGCGCAGTCCGCCAACCGCGTCGCGCGCCGCGGCCGATCGCATAGGTTGCGCCCATGCGCGCCATCCAGATCGCCGAGCTGAGCGGGCCCGACAGCGCGCTGCGCACCGTCGAGCTGCCGGAGCCGGAGCCGACCCATCCGCTGTCGCCGCCGGGCGAGGAGGCCGTCGTCGTCGAGGTGCACGCCGCCGGCGTCTCGTTCCCGGAGGTGCTGCAGACGCGCGGCGAGTACCAGTTCAGACCGCCGCTCCCGTTCGTCCCCGGCAGCGAGGTCGGCGGCGTCGTGCGCAGCGCGCCGGCCGGCAGCGACCTGGCGCCGGGCGACCGCGTCGCCGCATTCACCGCGCTCGGCGCGTTCGCCGAGGTCACGACGGCGCCCGCCTTCTTCACCTTCAAGCTGCCCGAGCGGCTCGACCTCGCGCAGGGCGCCGGACTCGTGCTCAACTACCACACCGCCTACTTCGCGCTGAGGACGCGCGGACGGCTCGAAGCTGGAGAGTGGGTGCTCGTGCACGGCGCCGCCGGCGGCGTCGGCACCGCCGCGCTGCAGGTCGCGCGCGGGCTCGGCGCGCGCACGATCGCGGTCGTCTCGAGCGACGCGAAGGCGCGCATCGCGCAGGAGGCGGGCGCCGACCACGTCGTGCGCTCCGCCGGCCCCTGGAAGGACGAGACGAAGGAGCTCAGCCAGGGCGGCGTCGACCTCGTGATCGACCCGGTCGGCGGCGACCGCTTCACCGACAGCCTGCGCGCGCTGCGCGAGGGCGGTCGCGTCGTCGTCGTCGGCTTCACCGGCGGATCGATCCCGGAGGTGAGAGTCAACCGGCTGCTGCTCGGCAACACCGAGGTGATCGGCGCCGGCTGGGGCGCCTACGCGATGCCGAAGCCCGACTTCAACCGCGAGGTCGGCGCGGCGATCGAGCGCTTGATCGAGCGCGACTACGTCTGCCCGCTGATCGGCGCGCGCTTCGACTTCGAGCACGCCGCCGACGCGCTCAAATGCATCGACAGCCGCCAGGCGACCGGCAAGGTCGTGCTCGACGTGCGCGCGGAAGGGTAGGCGTGCGCGCGTGGATCTGACGTTCAACGCCGACGAGACTGCATTCCGCGACGAGCTGCGCGCGTGGCTTGCCGCGAACCCCGCCGGAACGGCGCCGCACGGCGACGAGGACGCGCACTACGCGTGGCGGCGCGACTGGCAGCGGCGCCTTGCCGACGGCGGCTGGGCTGCCGTCCACTGGCCGGCCGAGCACGGCGGGCGCGGCGCGACGTTCACGCAGTCGGCGATCTTCTACGAGGAGCTCGCGGCCGCCGGCGCCCCCCTCCCAGCCAACGTCCTCGGCCTCCTCCTCGCCGCCCCCACGATCATGACGTGGGGCACGCCCGAGCAGCGGGAGCGCTATCTGGTCCCGATCCTCACCGCCGAGGAGATCTGGTGCCAGGGCTTCAGCGAGCCCGACGCCGGCTCCGACCTCGCCGCCCTGAAGACGCGCGCGGTGAAGGACGGCGACGAGTGGCTCGTCACCGGCCAGAAGGTCTGGACCTCGATGGCGCAGTACGCGAAGTGGTGCATGCTCGTAGCGCGAACCGATGCGGACGCGCCGAAGAAGCACCAGGGGTTGACGTACTTCCTGCTCGACATGGAGCAGGACGGCGTCGAGATCGTGCCCTTGAAGCAGATCACGGGCGAATCGGAGTTCAACGAGCTGTTCCTCGACGGCGCACGCGTGCCGGACTCGCATGTCCTCGGCGGCGTCGGCAACGGCTGGAAGGTCGCGTTGACGACGCTGATGAACGAGCGCAGTGGCTTGGCGTTCTTCCTGCAGGTGCGGATGCGTCAGCTGTTGAATCAGCTGATCCGCGAAGCGTCGGCGCGCGGCTTGATGGACGACCCGGTCGTGGCGGACAGGCTGGGCGAGCTGCACCTGCGCTGCGAGGTGCTGCGTCTGACCGCCTACCGCGGCTTGACCGCGATCGAGACGTACGGCCAGCCCGGACCGGAGGGCTCGCTGACGAAGTGGATGTGGTCGGACACGAACCAGGCGTTGACCCAGCTCGCCGCCGACATCCTCGGCCCCGAGGCGCTGACGAACGGCGCGCCGTGGGCGTTCGAGCTGCTGCGCGCCCGCGGCAACTCGATCGAGGGCGGCACGACCGAGGTCCTGAAGAACATCGTCGCCGAGCGCGTGCTCGGCCTCCCCCGCCTGCGCTGATGCACTTCGACCTGACCGAGGACCAGAAGGAGATCAAGCGCGTCGCGCGCGAGCTGCTTGCCGCGCGCTCCTCGTGGGCGCGCGTGCGCGAGGCGGCGGAGGCCGGCGCGCGGTACGACCAAGCGCTGTGGGACGAGCTGCGGTCGCTGGGCTGGCCCGGGATCGCGGTCGCCGAGGAGCACGGCGGCCAGGGGCTCGGCGCGGTCGAGCTGGCGGTGCTGCTGGAGGAGCTCGGCTACGCCTGCGCCGCGTCGCCGTTCCTGTCGACCGCGGCGGCCGCCGCGGCGATCCAGGCGTGCGGGTCCGACGCGCAGCGCGCGCGCTGGCTGCCGGTGCTGGCGTCCGGCGAGGCGACGGCTGGGATCGGCACGCGCGCGCTGTGCGCGGACGGCGTCGACGCGGCGGTGCTCGTGCTGCTGGAGCGGCCGTCGGGCGAGGCGATGCTCGTGACCGGCGCGGAGGCCGCGCCGCTGGAGGCGATCGACCCGACGCGCCGTTACGCGACGATCTCGGGCGGCGACGGCGAGCCGCTCGGCAACGGCGGCGCCGGCGCGGTCGCGGCCGCTGACCGGATCCGCGCGGCGGTGGCCGCGGAGGTCGTCGGCGTCGCTCAGCGCGCGCTCGAGATGACGCTTGCGTATGTGAAGGAGCGCAGACAGTTCGGCGTGCCGGTCGGCTCCTTCCAGGCGGTCCAGAACCGCTGCGCGCAGATGCTGCTCGACACCGAGTCGGCGCGCTCGACCGCGCTGTTCGCGGCGTGGGCGGCGGACGCCGCGCCGGAGCGCCTGCCGGAGGCGGCCGCCTTGGCGTCAGCCGCCGCGGCCGAGGGCGGCCGCTCGGTCACGGCGAGCGCGATCCAGGCGCACGGCGGGATCGGCTTCACGTGGGAGGCCGACGTCCACTGGCTCTACAAGCGCGCCCAGCTCGACGCCGCCCTGCTCGGCGGCGCGCGCCAGCACCGCGCGCGGCTGGCGTCGTTCGCCGCCGCGCGGGTCGCGTAGAGGAATTTCCTAGAGAAGGTCGTAAAATTGCTAAGAATCGAATTTCTTAGCAGATTTGCGATCCTTTTCTAACATCGACGAAACGCTTGCGGGCGTCCCGGCAGAGCCGCTCACACTGCTCGCAAGCGTTGAGTACGGTCGCGGCCGGGAAGCGCTGTTCCAGGTCCAGGCGCCGCAGGTGCTGGAGCGCCTCGCAGCGCGGACGCGCTTCGACTCGATCACCGCGTCCAGCGCGATCGAGAACGTCGTCATCGACGACGACCGCGCGCTGAAGCTGCTGCGCGAGCCTGCCGCTGACGGGGCGTACCGCGATCGCAGCGAGGCGGAGTTCGCCGGCTACCGCGACGCGACCGACGAGCTGCTGCGCAAGGAGCGCGAGCCGCTCACGGTTCCGCTCGTCCTGCACGTCCACCGACTGCTCATGCGTCACACGGGGGACCCGCTTGCCGGCAAGCTGAAGACCTCCGACAACGTGATCGGCGACCTGAGCCCCGACGGGAAGGTGACCGTCGTCTTCGAGCCCGTACAGGCCGGTCCCGAGACCGAGCGCCAGCTCCGGGAACTGGTCGAGCGCTACGAGGAGGCACTCTCGCACGACCGGCTACCGCCCCTGCTCCTGCTCCTGGCGCTGGTGCTCGACTTTCTCGCGATCCATCCGTTCCAGGACGGCAACGGCCGCGTGGCGCGCCTGCTGACGACGAACGAGCTGTTGCGCCACGGCTTCGGCGTCACGCGCTACGTGTCGATCGAGCAGCGCATCTTCGAGACGAAGCACAGCTACTACGCCGCGCTGCGCGCCAGCCAGGCAGGTTGGCACGAAGGGACCCACGAGGTGTGGCCATGGATCGGCTACCTGCTGCGGATCCTCTCCGACGCCTACGGCGACTTCGAGGCGCGGGTGGCCGCCGGGACGGCACTCGTCGGCGCGACGAAGGAGGAGCAGGCGCGCAACTACATCCTCACGCAGGCGCCGCGCAGCTTCCGGATATCGCAGATCGTCGATGCGCTTCCCGACATCAGCCAGGCGACGATCCGCAACGCGCTCGACAGACTGAAGCTGGAGGGCCGCCTCGCGGTCGGGCGCGGCCGCAGCGCGCGCTGGACCCGTACGGACGAGCCGGCGCGCCGTGCCCCAGACGCTGAGGTGAGGTGAGCAATCCCAGATCTCTATTGGATATAAAATCATCCATATGGATGCTATTCTATCCATATGGACGTTAGTGCCCCGCACACCACACTCTGCCCCACGCTCGACAGCAGCGTGCTCACCGCCCTGGCCGGGACGAGCAGGCCACTGACCGGTCGTGAGGTCGCGCGCCTGCTCGAGCGCCGCTCGCACAGAGGAGTCCTCGACGCGTTGAACCGGCTTGCCGAGCATGGCCTGGTGGACCGAGTCGAAGCCGGCCGAGCATTGCTCTTCACGCTCAACCGCGAGCACCTCGCAGCGCCAGCGGTCGACACGCTCGCGGGAATGCGGGCGGAGTTGCTCAGGCGCCTGGTGGACGCCGTGCGGACCTGGGAGATCGCACCGCTTCACGTCTCGCTCTTCGGCTCGGCCGCCCGCGGCGACGGCGACGTTCACAGCGACATCGACCTGTTCATGGTCCGGCCGAACGCCGCCGCGGAGGACAACCCGACTTGGCAGGCGCAGCGGGATGAGCTCGCGGAGCGAATCCGGCGCTGGACGGGGAACCGAGCGGCCATCGCGGAGGTGTCAGAACGCGACCTCAGACGCCTCCGCAGACAGCAGCCACCAATCGTCGCCGAGCTGCGCAGCGACGCTTTCGTCGTCATCGGCCCTCCGATCACCAGCCTGCTCGGAACCGCGTCCTGATGCCACGGCACGCCGCACGTACCCAGGTGTGCTCGAGCGCTGAGGCACGCAGTCGGCTTCTCCATGCCCGCAAGTTCCTCGAGGTCGCCGAGCTGGTCGCCGAAGACGCGCAGACTGACGATGCGGAGTACTCCAGCGCGTCCGCAGCGCTGGCCGTGCTTGCCGGCATCGCGGCCACGGATGCGGCCTGCTGCAAGGCGCTGGGTCGCCGCTCGCGGAGCCAAGACCACCGAGAGGCCGAGATCCTCGTCGCACAGATCGTGCCGGACGGCAGAGATGCAGCAAGCTCGCTTCGACGGCTGCTCAATCTCAAGGATGAAGCGCACTACGGGTTCTTCAATGTCGGCGGAACGCACCTGCGCGCGGCGCTGCGCCAGGCGCAGGCGCTCGTGAGCTTCGCCGATGCCGTATTGCGTCGTTGAGGCCACGCATTTGGCGATTTCGGAGCGTGCATTTGGCGAATAGGCCGCCTGCGCACGACGCACGAATACGGCACTACAGTGCGCCCCGTGCTGATCGAGTCGCCGTTGACGGGCGTCGTTGCCGAGGTGGTCGTGGCCGAAGGGGCCGGGGTGCGTGCGGGGGCGGCGGTGCTTGTCGTCGAGGCGATGAAGATGCATCACGAGGTGGTCGCGCCCGCGGCCGGCGTCGTCCGTGAGCTGGCGGTCGCGGTCGGCGAGCAGGTCGCGGAGGGGCAGCGGCTGTTCCGTGTGGAGGCGGCGGAGGAGCCGGCCAACGCGGGCGAGGCCGGCGACGAAGGCGAGACCGGCGCGGGCGCGAGCGCGAGCGCCGACGCGGTCCGGCCCGACCTCGCGGAGGTGCTCGAGCGCACGCGGCTCGCGACCGACGACGCCGCGCGCCCCGAGGCGGTCGCGAAGCGCCACGCCAGCGGGCTGCGCACGGCGCGCGAGAACGTCGCGGACCTGTGCGACCCCGGCTCCTTCTCCGAGTACGGCGCGCTCACGCTTGCGGCCCAGCGCGCGCGACGCTCGCTCGAGGAGCTGATCGAGAAGACGCCCGGCGACGGCATCGTCAGCGGGATCGGGACGGTCGGCGGCCGGCGCACCGCGGTCCTCGCCTACGACTACACGGTCCTCGCCGGCACGCAGGGGATCCGCAACCACAGAAAGACCGACCGCCTGCTCGCGCTCGCCGAGCGCCACCGGCTGCCGCTCGTGCTGTTCGCCGAGGGCGGCGGCGGGCGCCCCGGCGACACGGACTCCTCGGAGCTGTTCCACCTGATCGTGCCGAGCTTCCACACGTTCGCGCGCCTGTCGGGCCTCGTCCCGCGGATCGGGATCGTCTCCGGACGCTGCTTCGCCGGCAACGCCGCGCTGCTCGGCTGCTGCGACGTCGCGATCGCGACGCCGGAGGCGAGCATCGGGATGGGCGGGCCGGCGATGATCGAGGGCGGCGGGCTCGGCTCCTACGCGCCGGAAGAGGTCGGGCCGGTCGACGTGCAGGAGCGCAACGGCGTGATCGACGTCGTCGCGGCCGACGAGGCGGAGGCGGTCGCGGTCGCCAAGCGTTTGCTGGCGTACCTGGACCCCGGCGACGCGCCCGCCGACTGGTCCTGCGCCGACCAGGCGCTCCTGCGTCGCGCCGTCCCCGCCGACCCCAAGCGCGTCCACGACGCCCGCGCGCTCCTGCGCACGCTCGCCGACACGGACTCCGTGCTGGAGCTGCGCCCGAGCTTCGGCCGCACGGTCATCACCGCGCTCGCGCGGATCGAGGGGCGGCCGCTCGGCGTGATCGCGAACGATCCGAGACACCTCGCCGGCGCGCTCGACGCCGACGGCTCCGACAAGGCCGCGCGCTTCATGCAGCTGTGCGACGCGTTCGGGCTGCCGCTGCTCAGCCTCGTCGACACGCCCGGCTTCATGGTCGGCCCTGAGTCCGAGCGGACCGCCGCCGTCCGCCACACGTCGCGCATGTTCGTGACGGCGGCGACGCTCTCCGTGCCGTTCCTGTGCGTGATCGTGCGGCGCGCGTTCGGGCTCGGCGCGCAGGCGATGGCGGGCGGCTCGCTGCACGCGCCGGCGATCACGCTCGCGTGGCCGAGCGGCGAGCTGGGCGCGATGGGCGTCGAGGGCGCGGTGCGGCTCGCGCTGCGGGGCGAGCTGGAGCGGATCGCCGACGAGGCGGAGCGCGAGCAGCGCGTGAAGGACCTCGTCGCCGCGGTGCGCGCGCAGAGCACCGCGCTCAACGCCGCGACCTACTTCGAGCTCGACGACGTGATCGATCCGGCCGACACGCGCGCGCGGCTCGTGCAGACCCTGCAGGCGACGCCGGTGCCGCCGCCGGATCCGCTCACCGGGCGCCGGCGCACGATGGTCGACGCCTGGTGAGGCGGCTCGGCCCGCGGGCGCTCAACCAGCCTCCGCGCGCGCCCGCTCGACCGCGTCGCGGAAGACCGCCTGCCAGCGTCCCGCGCCTGCGCTGATCGTCTCGCCCTCCGCCCACGCGCGCGCCCTCTGCGCGAGCGCTCGCCGCCGGTCGGGATCCTCCAGCAGCGCTTCGAGCGTCGACAGCCACGCGTCGTCGTCGACGAGCAGCCCGCCCTGCTCCTCGGCCATCCCGCGATACGGGCCGACCGGCGACGCGAGCCACATCGCTCCGGCCGCCGCGTACTCCTTCAGCTTGATGTTCGAGCGCGCGCGGTTGAAGGCCGTGTCGCACAACGGCGCGAGCCCGATGTCGAACTCGGACTCGATCGGGATCAGCTCTGCGATCTCGACGCCCCACACGTACCGGTAGCGGTGCTCGTCCCGGAGCCTCAGATCCACGCCGATCGCGACGACGCGCACGCCCTCGTGCCGCGCCAGCACGCGTTCGAGCATCGGGCCGATGCGCATCCTCCTCAGATCGGCTTCGTGCTCGCCGGCCGCGGTGATGCCGATCACGACGCCCTGGTGGCGCTTGCGGCGATGACCGAGATCCTCGGGGCCGAGGTAGTTCTCGATCGCGACGACCTGCTCGCAGCCGTGTTCCCGATAGATCTGGGCCAGATGCTCGTTCGTCGTCGTGACGACGTGGGCCGTGCGCGCCACCGCCAGCGATTCCTTGAAGTGCTGCCTGATGCCGCGCCGCCCTCCGAGCCGGTGATACGCCTGGTTGCCCCGTTTGACCGCGCTGATGTTGTCGTCGGTGTCCCACACGAGCGCGAAGCCGGCGGCGCGCACGCGGCGCATGACCGCGAGCGAGTCCGCGTCGTGGAACTGCTGCACGTGCAGCGCATCCCATGCCGACCGGCGTGGAACGGAGTCGTCTCGCAGCACGTTGACCGACGGGTCGCCGGGCCAGTAGACCGTGTGCCCCCGCCGTGCGAGCTCCTGCAGCGGCAACGCCGCGCGATAGCGGCCGTTCGCCGTGTTCTGCGGCAGGACGGCGAGTCGCAGCGTCCGTCCGTTCCGTGTTCCCCCACGTGCCATCCGATCCCCCGGCGGGCGATCTTCTCACAAACGGTGAGGCCGCCCGACGGGCTACGACGCGCGCCGACGAGCGTTGACCTCGGCAGCGCCGCGTGATTGGGTGCGCGCCAACAACGACCGGAGGATCCCCCAGCATGAAGCCACGTCGCACCGCCCTGGCCGGCACCGGAGGGGTCGTCGCGCTCGCGTCAGCGCTCGCGCTCGCCCCCGCAGCGGCCGCCGACCCGACCGCGCTCGCCGCGGCGACCTGTACACCTGTCTCGAACATCGAGGCGATCGTCGACGACTCGGGGTCGATGAGCTTCTCCGACTCCGCCAAGCTGCGCGTCTCGGCGCTCGAGCTGCTGATCGACACGCCGGGCAACGAGAGAATCACGCTCGGCGCCGTCGAGTTCGGCGGCGCGTTCGGCTTCGCCGGTGAGCCGCCGGCTGCCGACACCGTCTTCGCGCCGCAGGCGATCGGCCCGAACGCCGCGGCGATGAAGGCGGCGCTGAAGGCAAGAGTCAACGCCGACAACGGCATCACCGACTACAACGCGGCGTTCGACCGCGCGAGATCCGACAACCCGAACGCGAAGGCGCGCGTCTTCCTCACCGACGGCGCGCACAACGTCGGCACGTACAACAACGGCCACCAGGGAGGCCCGCCGACGTACGTGATCGGCTTCAGCTCCGCGACCACCGGCGAGGACGGCCAGCGGCTGCAGCAGATCGCCAGCGACACCGGCGGCAGATATTTCGCTCAGACCGACTCCAGCAACCTGCAGGCGGTCATGAACGAGATCGGCACGACGCTCACGTGCCAGTCGCCGCCGAAGGCGTTCAGAGACGCCTTCTCGAGAGCTGGGCAGAGCAAGAGACACGCGGTGTCGCTCGCCAGCAGAGCGAGATCGGCGCAGTTGACGCTGTCGTGGTCGAGCCCGCTCGACCAGTTCACGATCGGCCAGGTGCAGATCGTCAAGAGAGGCAGAGTCGTCGCGGTGGCGTCGGCCAGAAAGCGCCGCCTGAGACTCACCACGCGCAGAGGCGCCACGTTCCTCGTCGTGAAGGTCGGCAACCTCACGAGCGGCAGACTGCGCTTCAAGGTGCGCGCGACGAGAATCGGCTCGGGCGCGCCGAGCGTGAACCTCACCACGCAGGTCACGCAGAGCCGGCGCAGATAGCGACGGCGGCTTGCGGCGTCGCCTCAGAGGAGGCGGCGCCGCGGGCCAGGCATGGACCGGCGAGCCGCGCGCTGCCCGATGGGATGATGGCCGCCGATGCTGCTGCGCTCCACGCCCAGCGGACTGATCGTCCGCGATCCGCAGGCCGAGCGCTGGGTCTCGCTCCCCGCGGCGAACGGCTACCTGCCCACGGGTGACGCGCTCGTCGAGGCCGAGACGCGCGACATGCTCGCGTTCCTGGCCGGCGGCGCGGCGACGCGCGAGGCTGCGGCTGCCGCCGTCGAGGCGGCGCGCGGCGACGACGCCGTCGCGGCCGATCCGGCCGCCGCGAGGTTGCCGTTCCGGCCGCGCTCGCTGCGCGCGTTCATGCTGTTCGAGCCGCACGTCGTCCAGTCCGCGCGCATGCTCGTCAAGCACTTCTTCCCCGCGCCGGTCGTGCGCGTGATGGAGACCTATGAGCGGGTCGCGCGCGGCACGTTCCCGCCGCTGAAGCCGAAGCGGGCGTTCTACGAGCGGCCCGAGATGTACGTCGCCAACCACACGGCGGTGCTCGCCGACGGCGAGCCGATGTGGTGGCCGCGCCACACGAGAGCGCTCGACTTCGAGCTGGAGCTGGCGTTCGTGCTCGCGCGGCCGCTCGCCGATGCGACGCCGGAGGAGGCCGCCGCGGCGATCGGCGGCTGGCTCGTGCTGAACGACTGGAGCGCACGCGACGTGCAGGCGCACGACGCGCGCCGCAGCATCTTCGGCCCGGTCGTGAAGGCCAAGACGTTCGCCAACTCGCTCGGCTGCGATGTGCTCACGGCCGACGCCGTGCCGGACTGGCAGCGGCTGCGCGGGCGGGTGCGCGTAGACGGCGAGCTGTGGTGCGAGGGCTCGACCGCGGGCGCACAGCACGACGTCGGCGCGATGCTGGCGCACGCCTCGGCGGGCGAGCGGCTGGCGGCGGGCGACGTCTTCTCGACCGGCACGATGCCCGGCTGCTGCGGCTTGGAGCTGGAGCGTTGGCTGAGAACCGGGCAGACGGTCGAGCTGGAGATCGACGGGATCGGGACGCTGACGAACCGGATCGACCCTGATGCCGGGCCGAGGTCGCTGCCGTGAAGCCCTTCAGCCTGCTCGCGGCGCTCGGCACGGCCGCCCATCACGGCTTCGAGCGGCAGGCCGGCGTCGGGCTCGTGTTCGAGCCGTTCTTGGGACGACGGCGCACGACCGCGCTGTGGCTCGTCGCGCTGCCGTTCTGGATGTGGGCGGCGGCGCGGCCCACGTCGCGTGACGAGCCGCTGCTGGCGCTCAACGCCGGGGTTGCGATTGCGGGCTCGGCGGTGCACTTTGTGAACTGGCCCTGGTCGCTGCGCGGCGGGGTGCTGCCGTGGCTCGACGAGGCCGAGGGCCTGCCGCCCTCGAAGCTGCCGGCCTACAACACGATCCTGTGGCTGTGGATGGTGGGCGGCGTCGGCAGCGCGCTGTTGGAGACGCGGCCATCGGATCGCAAGTGGGTCGCGGCGGGGATTGCGACGGCGCCGGCGCTGCTGGCCTCGGCGCGCCACCACTTCAGATGGGCGCGCGAGCAGGCGGAGCGCGAGCCGGAGCGCTGGAGCCCGGCGTTGCGGTCATGAGTCGCTGGCCGGACGGTCGCGCCGCGGCGGTGTCGCTGACGTTCGACAACCTGGGCGAGGCGGCGGAGATCGAGCTGGGCCTGCGCGGCGAGGACGAGCCGCGCGGCGACCACTGGTCGGTCGTGTCCGCGCTGCCGGTGGTGCTGGAGGAGCTGGCGAGCGCCGGGCTGTCCGCGACGTTCTTCGTCGAGGGCGTCAACGCCGAGATCTATCCGGAGGCGCTCGCGGGTATCGCGGCAGCGGGTCACGAGGTCGGGTTCCACGCGTGGTGCCACGAGGACTGGGGCGGCCTGACGCCGGCGCAGGAGGCGGAGAACCTCGACCTCGGTCTCGCGGCGCTGCGCGCGCTGGGCCTGCCGGTGAGCGGCTTCCGCCCGCCCGGCGGGCTGATCGGGCGCGAGACCGCGGCGCTGCTGGCCGCGCGCGGCGTGCGCCATTGCTCACCGGCCGGCAGCGCGCCGGGCCTGGACGACGGCGTCGCGCTGCTGCCGTTCGCGTGGCCGGCGGTCGACGTCTTCCACGTGCTGCCGCAGTTCGCGGCGCTGCGCGCGCACGTCGCCGGCTCGGAGCAGGCCGGCGGGCCGGACGCCGTGCGGGCGGCGCTGCTGGCGGCGGTCGAGCAGGCGATCGCCGATGGCGGGCACGCGGTGCTCGTGCTGCACACGTGGATGGCCGAGGGCGTGCGCGACGCGCTGCGGGACGTGCTCGCGCGCTGTGCGGCGGGCGCCGCGGCGGGCGAGCTGTGGGTCGCGCGCTGCGACGCCGTGGCCGACTGGGTTGCCGGCCACCCGGGGGACTTCGCGGCGGGGCCGGTATTGGACCGCACTTCGTGGACCGATCCGCCGGCGTCGTAGCGTCAGCTGCGCGGCGCGTAGCGGTGGTGGAGCATCAGCGCGTTGCCGTCCGGGTCCTCGAAGAACGCCATGTGGCAGACGCCGCTGTCGAGCGTGTCGGCGGCGAAGCTGACGCCCTTGGCCTCCAGCGCCGCCCGTGCAGCCTCGATGTCGTCGACGCGGAAGGCGATCGGCAGCGTGTTCGGGCGGAACTCCCGTCCGATCGCGGCCGAGTCGATCAGCGCGATCGTGACCGTGCCGGTCTCGAACTCGGCGCCCATCGCCGGCTGGTCGCCGCGCTGGTAGACGGCCGAGGGCTCCAACCCGAGCACCTCGCCGTAGAACTGCCGGGCGCGGTCGAGGTCGGTCGTCGGGACGTTGACGAAGTCGACGCCGGTGACGGGGGTAGTGGCGGAGGGGGTCATAGAGCTCCTCGGTCGTGGGAGGCCGACCCTCGCTTGGACGGCCGAATTCGTCAAGGGTCTCTCGCTGGAGGGAAATCGCTGGTATCGTCAACCCAATGAAGACGAAGCTCGATGCCGTCGGTCGGGTCGTAGTGCCGAAGCCGATGCGCGACGCCCTCGGCCTGACCGCGGGGTCGACGGTCGATATCTCCCGCTACGGCGCAGGACTGCAGATTCTTCCTACTGGCCGTACCGCTCGGGTGGTCGACGAGGCCGGAGTGTTGGTCGCCACAGGCGAGGCGACGATCGATGACGACACCGTCTTCGGGCTGATCGACGCCGGGCGGCGGTGACGATGCTCGCGCTCGACACGAGCGTGGCCATCCCGCTGCTCGTTCAGACCCACCGCGCGCACGCCACCGTCGTGCGCTGGTGGGACAGGCGCGATGTCGCGCTCAGTGGGCACGCCGTCGCGGAAACCTACTCTGTGCTCACCCGACTCCCCGGCGACCTGCGCGTCGCCCCCGCCGACGCCGCTCGGCTCGTTCGCGCGCGCTTCGTCGCGCACCTGCACCTCAAGCCGAAGACGGCAGCGCGCCTCCCGGAGCTGTTCAGCGAGCGTGGGATCGCTGGCGGCGCCGTCTACGACGCGCTCGTCGCCCTCGCCGCGGTCGAGCATGACGCCGAGCTCGCGACGCGCGACGCACGCGCGACGGCGACGTACGAAGCGCTCGGTGCCCGCGTCATCGCCGTCGGCGACTGAGACGGAGTCGCGTTGCCCTCGCGGATCCGCGTCGGGTCGGACCGAGGCCGGACGCCGTCCCGGGCGACGGCCTACAAAACGCCCGCTTGCCCTCCTAGCTCAGCTCGCATTCCCCCGACGCCGCGCGCCTAGCGCGGCAGCCGAACGCTGGACCTAACCAGAACCAAGCGCAGAGCCCGGAAGGGGACTCGAACCCCTGACCCCGTCCTTACCATGGACGTGCTCTACCAACTGAGCTATCCGGGCAGAGCAGCCATTCTAGGCGGTGCGGGCCGACAGTGTGTCTGGCGTTCTGGCTTCGAGCGAGCCATGGAAACGTGGGCAAGCGGCTGGTTTGGGCCACGGACCGGCGGCTCGTGGCCAAACCCCTTGTAGACCGCCGTAGCCGTCGGCGCCCGAAGGCGCGACTTCGTCGGATCCAGTAGCTCCGGCTTCAGCCGATTTCCCCCGCGACCGAGCTATGCCCCGACCGGCCCCGAAACACGCCAACACCTGCCCGACACGTCAGCTCAGAAACCGGTACATGCGAGTGGCGCATCGCACCGTAGGGCAGAAGGTTGCTGCGCACGCCTTCGGCGTTTTGGCCACCGCGCCGTTCTCGTGGCCTAAACCCACCACCCGCTCGACCTCCACGTGGAGTTCGCGGGCTCCCGCCAAACCGAACGCTTCGGCCAACTGCCCCATCTGCGTGACGGTTGGGTCGGCCTTGGCACGCTCGATCCTGCTTATCAGGCTTGTGCTCAGCCCGGACCGCTCGGAGACCTGGGCCTGTGTGAAGTACTCGCGACCGCGGAGACCGCGCGCGGTCGCCGCGAGGTTGAGAAGAAACGCCTGCGTGTCGTCTGATGGCTTAGGGGATCGTCGCATGATGGGGAACCGGGAGTCGTAAGAACGCCAGGGAAAGGGTGCGGCCCCAGCGACCACGGCCGGGAAGGCTGCGTGGCGCTGGGACCGCTGGGTGCCCAGTCCGTCGCATGCACCAGCTGGCGGCCTCCGTGGGGGACCGGAGCGTTGTGGCCGGAAGCCGATGCGTCGATCGCGTTGGGCTGGACCTCGGGAAGCGTCGTCCGCCTCAGGTGACCATCAGGGTTCGATCACGGCCGGGAAGACGCGAGCGGGGGTCGGAGGGACGTGGACCATGGCGTGCGACTCTAGGTTGGTGCCTGACAGTCAGCAATCCCTCTTATTAGGTAGTTAGCGATAGGGGTCACCGACAGGCGCAGAGTCACGCTGAGCCGAGGCGGTGAAGCGCGCGAATGGTTCGCATGATCGGGAGCTGGATGCGTGGAAGCGAGCCGGCGGCGGGCAGGATGCTGCGCGTGCCCTCGCGCGTGGCGGGTTCGCGTGCGGCGTCCTTGGAGAGGTACATCGCGACCATGCCTGTCGTGATGAGCGCGTGGTGCGTGCCACGTTGGAGCTGACGGGCGCCCAACGCCGAGCGGCAGGCGATCTGCACGAGCCGCTCGCGCGCGATGTCGTCGCTCGGGTAGTGCGCGAGGTAGTTGTGGTTGCCGGTGGCAGCGTCGTCGGCCTGGTCGACAAACGCGTCCAGCAGCGTGCTCGCCGCGCAGATCCACGGAACGTAGACACGCTCGGCGGCCTGGAGGTCGGCCGCCGTGGTCGTCGATTCCGAGGCGAGCGCAAGCATCGCGAGTATCCACAGCGAGGAGCTTGCGGCGGCGGTCACCTCGAACCAGCTCGCTTCGGTCTCGTGCGGAAACTCACGCTGCGCCCAGGCGGCGAGCGCGCGGTCGCGTCGGAGCGGGTCGGGATCGTGGTTGAGGATCTGCACGGTCGCCTGCCGTGCCGCGCGCTGCGCTTGCAGCTTCACGCGCTCGAAACCGGGGAGCGTCGCGGAGAGGCTGCGGCACGACTCCACGAGGGTGCGAAGGTAGCCGCCGTCCCCACGCTTCGGGTGGTGCAGGTAGTAGTCGGAGATCGGCCCGTCAGGGTCGAGCGCCTCCACGAGGGCCAGGTGCAGCTGGCGGCCGTTGGCGAGCGGGTTGGGGCTGGGCCGCTCGCTGATCGAGTCGAGGTAGTCCAGCATGATCTGGTAGGCGACGAGCAGCTGCAGCAGCGCACGGTCGCGCCGTCGTGGCAGGATCGCGAACAGCGCGGCTCCCTCGGTGTTGAGGCGCTCGCGCTTCAACGTCACGAGGGCGTCTTGTCGCAGGAACGGGTCGGGGATGCACTGGGCGCGATCTCTCCACACGCGGACTTCGCGCGCGACATTGGGGAGGATCCATGTCAGCTCTCGGCCTGAGACGGCGAGCAGCGCGGCGAGCTGGCGCGGGCTGAGGGGCGTCGGATCGGGGGACACCCGCCAAGCATCTTGATTTCAACCCCTAGCGTTAGGGGTCAATCACGAAAGGCAGCCTCCGCTGGGATGCGCGCGGCGAGATAGCCGGGCACGGCCGCAATGAGGCTGGCGACAAGCGTCACCACAGCCAGGCTGCCGAGCGCGACCGTCGCGCCGATCGACTCCGCGACTGGAAACCCGGTCACGGTGTTCAGCGCGCGCCCAAGGAGCTGCTCGCCGTAGAGCCCGTACAGCGCGCCGACAGTACAGCCGACTCCCAGGAGAATGGCGCTCTCCAGGAGGAGGCCGTACCAGAGGTCGCGTGTTCCGATGCCTGCCAGCTTGAGGTCTGCGAGTCGTCTGCGCCGTTGCCAGACCATGCCGCCCATCGCTGCCGCCATCGCGAAGGCCGCTGCGAGCAGGACCAGCGTCGCTATGTGCGTCAGTCGCGACAGGCCGGCGCGCGTCGTCGCGCGGGCGCGGTCCTCGCGCTGTCTTGCCGTGTGCACGGCAAGTGCGGGGTGCACACCCAGCGCGTGCTGCACCGCACGGCGACCCGCTTGAGGTGTGAGCCCCGGCGCCAGCTCGATCTGAAGTGCGCTCGCATCGGTGGTTGCCCAGGCCCGCCGGAAGTCGTCAGCGTTGAGGACCAGCGTTCCCGGAGACCATCCGAAGTTGGTCGTGACCGCGGCGAGCCGCAGCCTCGTCGGCTGTGGCGACTGCAGCGTGACGACCTCGCCGACCTCGGCGCCGAGTTCCTTGGCGATGGCCTGCGAGGCGACGAACCAACCTCTGTCGCGCAGGCGTGCCGTCGCTCGCACCACGTCGCCGGTCACGATCTGCGTTGGGGGGATGGGATCGCTTGCTTCTCGCGGTGGCGCGATGACCCACACGCGGCGGTTGCCGACGTCCAGGAAGCTGCCGCGGTAGATGTGGACAGCTCGTACCGCGTGGCTTCTCGCGAGCGCGCGGATTGCCGCAGTTGGATCGAACGGCGTCGTCGGCAGCGTGTCAGACACGCCGCTCGGTGTCACCCACACGGGCGCTACCCGATTCAACTCGGTCGCGTTCGGGTCCAGCCCACGTTGGAGATCCCGATGAGCGCCCTCGATCGCCGTGCTGCCGAACACGGCGATCGCGGCGATCGCGGCGATCCCCACCGACCGATTGCCGGCTGAGAGCAGCTCGCCCACAGCCAGCATGGGGACAATTGACTTGAACCGTCGTCGCATCCGGTACGCGAGCCCGAGAACGCTCGTCAGGACGATTGGAAGCATGAGCAGCATCGATCCGACGAGCGTCGCCATACCGAACTGGGCGGAGCTCGGTGCGAAGACGAGGATGGCGGTCGTGATCGCGAGGCAGGCGCTGCCGCCGACGAGCAGCCAGCCACGCTGCCGCGCAACGCCACCGCGCTCCTGGTCGAGGCCGTGGTCATCAACCTCATCCAACGCCGGCGCTCGAAACGCGGCCACCAAGGGAAACAGCGTTGCCACAATCGCGGCGAGCATCCCGGCGACGATCGCGAGCGCGACCGTCGCAGCTTCGACGGTGCGCCCGGTACCAACCGGAAAGGCGATCGAGAGGTAGCCCGGTGCTGGGTGGAAGACATGCCGCGAGAGCACCTCGCCGAGCGCCACTCCAATCGCCGAGGCCACGACGCCGAGCACGATCGCATCGAACAGGATGACTTGAACGACGGGCCAGAAGCCGTAGCCCGACATTCGCAGCTCGGCGATCAGGCGGCGGCGCTCGGGCGTCATCAGCAGCATCGCGTTGACCGCGAACAGGAAGCCCACGAGCGCACTGATACCGGCGAACAACGTCGCGGATTGGTTGGCCGGGAACGCCGCCTCTGCGAAAAGCTGCGCCTCAAAGTCCGCTGGCCGCACGTCGAGCCGCCCAGCTGCCAACGTCTGAAGCGCTCGCTCGACCGCTCCAGCGCGATCAGCCGCCGCCCGCACGAACACACGCGAGACTCGTCCGTCCATGCCGGCGAGTCGCTGACCAAACTGCAACGGCGCCACGACTGCGGGCGCGTCCGCCAACGGCCCGACATCCGAGCGTCCGACGACCGCTCCGACGGGCACCCGTCGAACACGGCCGTCGATCTCAACCGTGAGGCTCTGGCCGAAGCGCACGCCAAGCGGCCTGGCAACACTCGTCGGGACGATCAAAGCTTGGAGCTGCGCGAGGCGGCCACCGCTCCAGCCATGAAGGAGCGTCCCGCCGAGTGTCGCCAGCCGCAAGTCGGCGGCGAGCAGCGTCACGACGCGGTGACCGCGCGGGCCAACGATGTTCGCTTGTGCTTGCAGGACTGGAGCAGCCGCCTCGACACCGTCAATCGACTGGACCCGAGCGACGAGACGCTGATCGAAGCCATGCGGATCGCGTGCGACAAGCTGATACTGCGAATCTCCGACGAGGCCTTGCGTGAGCTGAGCGATAGACGCGCTCAGACTCGTGCTCGAGACCAGCACAGCGAACAGCAACGCCACTCCGACCGCGATCCCCACGACCGCGAAGGACTCCTGCACGATCCGCGCACGAACGCGGCGCACGTAGAACCAAACCAGGTTGCGAGTTCTCACGATCCCTCCGTCACGGGCATCGCCGCAATGGCCTCGTCATGTCCGTGCTCGCCGAGCTTGCCGTCGCGCAGCGCATAGGCCCGATCGACGTAGGAGAGTGCCTCAGGGTCGTGCGTTACAAGCACGACCGCGGTGCCTCGTTCACGGCACACCTCGCTCAGGAGCGAGAGGACAGCTCGGCCTCGCCGCGTGTCGAGGTTGCCGGTCGGCTCGTCGGCAAGCAGCAGCGCCGGGTCGGTGGAGAGCGCCTTTGCGATGGCGATCCGCTGACGCTCCCCCATCGACAGCTCGCCGATGAGTCTCTCGGCCTTTGCGTCGACATCGAGTCGGGCGAGCAGCGGTGTGATTCGCTGCTGAGCCTTCTTCGGGCCAATGCCGGTGCCCATCAGCCGGACTACGGCGTTGTCGATCGCCGACAGGCTCGGGATGAAATGAAACGTCTGGGAGACGAACCCCATGTCCCGCAGCCGGTACCGGGCCGCCTCCCGCTCGCTGAGCCGCGCGATATCCCGACCACCCACGAGGATCTCGCCGCTGTCCGGCTTCATCACGGCCGCGATCAACTTCAGGAGCGTCGTCTTGCCAGAGCCGCTGGGGCCGTAGATGGCGACAAGCTCTCCTGCGCCGACCGTGAACGACACGTCGTCCACGGCTCGGACCGGCTCACTGTCCGCGCTCAGATAGTGCTTAACCAGCGCTCGAACGTCGAGCATCAGGCGGACTCACCGCGCCCGCGCGGAAACTCGATCACGTCCGCGCGCATGGTGCGCCGCGTCGGCCGGATCAACTCTCCGTCGCTGAGCGACATCACGGTGTGCGACCTCAGCATGTCCGGGACATCAGGAACTGCCATGAGAACAGCCATTCCGGTCTCGTCCGCGATGTCGCGAAGGTGGGTCAGCACGCTCTCGCGCTCAGTGGTGCCCAACCCCATCGTCGGGTCATCGGCGACCAGCAGCGCGGGCTCACGCACAACTGCCTGCGCGAGCATCACAAGCGTTCGCTCGGCGTCGTCCAGCTCGCGCCACCTCGCCCGCGCGAGTTCGGCGGCGCCGATCCGGCGCAGCGCGCGTGTCGCCAGACGATGAGCATCGTCATGCGAGATTTTGCGCACCAGCGAGAACGCCACATAGTCGAGCATCTGCATCGATGGCAGGAAGGGACCCTGTCGTCGCATCCAGCCGATCCGCGGATGCAGCCCTGATCCCCGCTTCCGTGCCCAGGCTGTGAGGTCCTCGGCGTTGAAGAGAACCGTCCCGGAGTCGGCAGACTCGATACCCGCGGCGATGCGCAGCAACGCCGTCTTCCCGGACGCTCGCTGACCGAAGATCGCCGCGAACTCGCCGGCATGGAGATCGAACGAGACGTCTTCCAAGACGACGATCTCGTGCCGGCCACGCCAATAGCGCTTGCTGACGCGGTCGAGGCAGAGGAGCGGTCCCGTCACTCCGGCGCTCGCTACGTCCGCCGCGCTCGCTGCCGGAGCGCTTGCTTCATCGCGGCGCGCACCGTCTGGAGCGCCTCGATCTTCATCTGAAGCTCCTTCACATCGGTGCGTCGCAGCAACAGCCGCCCGGTCGGCGCCCATTCCGCGACCGGATCGATCGGCCCTCCGGTATCGCTCGTCAGCAGCTCGATCCGGTCAAGGCACGCCTGCTCCTCCTCGCGAGTCTCCTCGATCAACGCAGGCAGCTTCTTGTAGGAAGCAACCGCGATCTTCCATCGGAGGTCACCTCTGAGCGGTGGCGAGGGCTGATCCATCCATGCGTCGAAGGCTTCCCGTCCTACAGCGGTCGGGTCGAACATGATCCGGCCGCGGCTGGTCTTCGCCGTTGTCTCGCGGCGTCTGACCCACCCCTTTCGCTCCAATTGGACAAGCGCCGGATAGACCGCGCTCTCCGATACATCGAGCCCTGCGACGCGAGCGTTCACCCGCTGCGTCAGCTCGTAGCCGTAACCCGGCCGCTCGATCACGAGCCCCAACACAGCGTTCTGGAACGACATCCCCGTACCACCCCTGGGTCGCTGATGAACCGGACCGTACACCAGCAGTTCCTCCCGCGCCAGCGGGAAAGTCGCGGTGGGCGTAGAGCCCGCCCTCGGCGTTGGCAGCACCGCCGCGGCGGTGCGACAGTGCGACACAGAAATCGGGTGTTGCGTTTTGCGACCGCCGCAGAGACCCAGATCCCACACGCGAATCTGACGATTGTCGTCGGCATCGAGGACGAGGACGCGGAGCAGCTCCAGCGCCTCGCCGCAGCTCGCGGGCAGCGCCCCGGCGAGGTCATCTCCTCGCTGCTGCGCAGCGCCTGAGGCACGCTCCGGCACGGGCCGTCGGGGGCTCGCCCCAGCGGGTCTGACCCGGTCCCGGCCCGCTTATCAGCCCCCAGTCATCGCCAGTACGCTCCACGGCCTCAGATGAGGAGGCCGTATCTCTCTTCGACCTCGGGGTCCCAGCGTGCTCTGACCCACTTGCCTCTGTCCTTATCCCAGGTCCAGATGCCGAGTTCGATCGCTTCAATCCACCATTCGACGAGCTGACCGAGCGAGTGAGTAGCCGGCGGAAGGCGCTCCTCGTGGTGCCAGTCGACGAGGCGGATCGGTGTGAGGCCGGCTGGGCCGAGTCTGCAGTCGGCGACGAGCGTGCCGCCGACGCTGTTGCTCAAGAGGGGCACCCAGCCTTCCTGCCACCAGAAGTCGGGGTCGGCCAGGTCTCCTTGCGTCGCCATCATGGCCGCCTCGGCCATCATCGTCTGCCACCACTCGCGGGACCACGTCGAGGACATCGGCGTCAGATTCGGCCCCATCATCCACGAGCTAATGGGGCGTCGTTCCTTGGGGGCGCCGTCATGCCAGGCCCACCATGTCCGCAGCTCGTCGGGGATCTCGACGTGGAGGGTCCCATCATCGGATGTGAAGGACTCGACGGTTCTGCCGGGTGCGAGCGCGTCCTCGATCGGCGCGGCGTGGGCGCGCCACGTCGCTGAGAGCCGATCGAGGAGTTGCTCGGTGAGCATCAGGCCGGGATCTATACCGCTTCTATCTTCTGTTGCAGACGTAGAACGTGGGAATGTGCAGGGCTGGCATCAGCGGGATGACGAGAAACGCCGTGCCGCCGGTCGAGTTCGCGCCCACGTGCGGGAGGCGTCTAGCCAGCGGTCCGCCCTGCTCGCTGGCGAAGAACGGGAACTCGTCTCCCCGTCGGTCGTCTCGTAGACGTTGCCCTCGACCCAGCCGGGCAGCGCGACCGCGAGCAGCACAGCTGCCACGCTTCGAGCACGCCTCCTACCGTTGGCGAAGGCGCCTTCGCGGCGTTCGCGCCTCAATTCGTGCTCCCTATTGGCATTTGTATGCTATGCTCCGCCGCGCGTCAGATTTGGGTCATTTTGACCTATTTCTTGGGGAGAAATGCCGGGCAGGATCTACACCCTCCTTCACGAGCGCGCCGTCGATCAGCACGGCTACCTGACCACGCGCCAAGCGCGCGAGCTCGGCATCGAGGCCCAGCGGCTCGAGAAGATGAAGCAGCGTGGGCTGCTGGAGCCCGTCAGCCGCGGCGTGTTCCGCTTCCGCGACGTGCCCGCCGGACCGCTCGATCAGTACACGGCGGCGACCATGTGGCCGCTGGAGATCCAGGGCATCCTCAGCCATGCCACCGCGCTGGACCTGCACGAGCTCTGCGATATCAACCCCAGCCACATCCACGTCACCGTCCCGGCACGCTTCCGCACGACGCGCACGCCACCGACCGTCCTGCGGCTGCACCGCGAGGACCTCGCCGACGACGAGATCACCTGGCATGAGGGGCTGCCGATCGTGACGGTCCATCGCGCGATCCTCGGCAGCATTGGGCTCGCCGTCGGCTGGAACCTCATCGAGCAGGCACTCGACACCGCCCGGCGCCAGGGTCGCCTGACGCGCAAGCAGATCGCCGCATTGCGCGCCTTGCGACCCCGCGACCGTCCGCGGGTCCCGGCGTGAGCGCCAAGCCGCGCCGGCTCCCCGGCAACCTCTCACACCTGCAGCGCCTGGCCAACGCAGCTGCTGCGGACGCCGCCGTCCCCGCCGGCCGCTACCAGCGCTGGGTCAACGCCCACATCCTCAGCGCCGCGTTGGACCGCGTCCGCGACGAGGACGACGAGCCGCTCTTCGTCCTCAAGGGCGGCGCCGCGATGGAACTGCGCCTGGGGCTGACCGCGCGCGCGTCGAAGGACTACGACGCCACCTACCGCGCTCGCGCGGAGGACATGCTCGACGCGCTCGACCGCGCGCTCGCCGACGACTGGCAGGGCTTTCAGCTCCAGCGCACCGAACCGGAGAGCATCCGCGACACCCGCGCCCTGCGCATGGAGATCAAGCTCTCTTACAGGGGCCGCCGCTGGGGCACTGTCCAGTTCGAAGTCGCCCCCGCCGAGGGAGCCTCCGGCCAGGAAGTCGACCGCGTCCCCGCCTGGCCGCTCGACCCCCTGCAGCTCGACGGCCCCGAGCGGATTGCCTGCGTGTCGATGCGTTACCAGATCGCCCAGAAGCTGCACGCCTGCACCGAGGTGTACGCCGACGGGCATGAGAACGACCGCTTCCGCGACCTCATCGACCTCCAGCTGCTGCGCGAACTCATCGATGACGACGCGATTCCGGGCGTCCGGGCCGCGTGCGTCGAGATTTTCGAGCTGCGCGCCAAGCACGCGTGGGCACCAGCGGTCACGGTCTGGCCGTCGTGGGCGGCCGGGTTCGCTGCAATGGCCCGCGAGATCGACTTTCATACCGACGACGTCAACCTCGCCGCCGACGACCTGCGCGCGCTGATCGCCGAGATCGACGCTGCGCCGAGTGGCTTGACGCGCCAGCGCGGTTGACGCGCACCGCCCGCGCTGCTGCGCCACGCCCTGCCGTTCGTCGCTCCCGCACGCATCGGGGGACCCACGCAGGCTTCCGACAGCCTGGGCGGCGCCGGCATTGTCGAGTCGGTTCGGCCCGGTCGACGAGCTGTCACCGGTCTGGCCGGCGCCGAAGGGCGACGTTCGCGGGCTCGCAGTCGAGCCGCTGCATCCAGCCGCCGTGGAGCTCGCCCGCTCAGATCCCTGGATGTACGAGATGCTCGCGCTCCTGGACGGCGTCCGCCTCGGCGACGCGCGGGTGCGCGGTGTCGCACAGGAGATCCTGCATGAACGCCTCGCGGAGGACGTCCGCATATGAGCATCGCGCTCCTCGAACTCGTCGATGAGACCCTCCGGTGCGTCGAGCGGCCCACGGCGGGTCCCACCCGGGGCTCACTCCGCTTGTCCGCTGAGTCCTCGCTGCTGCGTAGCGCCTGAGCGCCGGCCCGAGCGCAACGCGGTTGACGCACACCGCCCGGGCGCGAGACGATCACGCGAGTCCGTTCCCCAGACGAGAGGAGCGCAGATGGCGCGCAAGATGGCGGACTGTCGCCGCTGGCCGAGCGAGTCGAACTGCTCGCTCGTGATCATCGGCGACGAGGAAGAGGTCGTCCGCGCGGCGGCCGAGCACGCGGCGTCGGTGCACGGGCACGAGGACACGCCCGAGCTGCGCGAGCAGCTCAAGCAGTTCCTCGAGCCCGCCGAGCAGTACACCCCCGGCCCGCGCGCACAGGAGCCGCTGCCCGGCTAGTCACTCCGCGAGGCGGGTAGGTCCACTCGCAATGCCCGCCCGCCTCGCGATCCTCGACGTCGACGGCACGCTCGTCGACAGCACCTACCACCACGCGCTCGCCTGGCAGCGCGCGTTCCGCCGCCACGACCTGCAGATCCCGATGTGGCGGATCCACCGCGCGATCGGCAAGGGCGGCGACCGGCTCGTGCCGGACCTCGCCGGCGAGCAAGCCGAGCGAGCGAGAGGCGACGCGCTGCGGGACCTGCAACACGACCTCTACGCCGAGCTGCTGCCCGAGGTCCAGCCGCTCGAAGGCGCGCATGAGCTGCTCGCCGCGCTCAAGCGAGGCGGCTGGCGGATCGCGCTCGCCTCCTCAGGCCGCGCCGACGAGATCGAGCACTACCTGGAGATGCTTGACGCCAACGGCCTGCCCGACGCGGTCGTCAGCTCCGCCGACGTCGAGACGACGAAGCCGGCGCCCGACGTCCTGGGTCTCGCGCGCGAGCAGGCCGCGCCGAACACGGACCCCAGCGCCGCGCTCGTCATCGGCGACGCGACCTGGGACTGCATCGCGGCGCGGCGCGCCGGCATGACGCCCGTCGGCGTGCTGTCCGGCGGCGTCAGCCGCGCGGAGTTGACCGCAGCCGGCGCCGCAGCCGTGTTCGAGACGCTTCCGCAGCTGCAAGCCGCACGCGACGAGCTGCTGGCGGCAGCGCGCTGAGGCGGCCGCAGCCGCGAGCTCACGCGGGCAGGCAACGACACCGGAGCGCCGCTGGGGTTAGGCCGCGGCCCTGGTCTCGTGGCCCAAACCCGCGAGAACCCGCTGCACTCACGGCCCCAGGAGTGCGAGTGGGACGATGACGATTCCGTCCTCGCGGCGGTATGCCGTGGGGCCGGTGGTGAGGATGACCTGGTCGAGCACGCGATCTCCGAGCTTCTGCTTCAGCCACGTCAGATGCTTGGTGTCCTTGGTGGAGACGGTTCGGGCGAGCTTAACTTCGATGGCGACAATGCTGCCGTCGGCGCGTTCGACGATGAGGTCGATCTCTTGGCGTCCGCGGGCGGTACGGAGGTGCTTGACGCGCGCTTCGCTGTGCGCGGCGTAGACGCGCACCGACAAGGTTGCGAGGCTCTCGAACAGCGCGCCGAGGAGTGTGCCGTCGCGCGCCACGGCCGGACCTGAGCTTTGGCCGGCGAGGAGGGTCGAGGCTTGGACGCCGAGGAGTTGTGCGGCCAGTGCGGGGTCGGTGAGCTGATGCTTGGGTGCATGCCCCATCTCGCTGAGGTGGTTGTTGCTGGGTATCCACGCCGGCACCTCGTCGAGGACCCAGACGCGCGCGAGCGCGTCGCGGTAAGCCTGCGTGGCGTTCTTCGATGGCTTGCGTTCGTTGCCGGCGCTCGCGGCATCGCGGACGGTCTCGAACGACGCGGTCGTCGATGACGCCGCCGCGTAGGCGGACATCCAGCGTCGGAGTGCGGCAGGGTTGCGGATGACGACGCCGGCGTCGGCAGCGATGTCGCGGTCGACAATGCGGTCCACGTAGCCGTCGAGTTGACGACGCCGAGAGCGGTCGGAGAGCGAACGCAACCCCGGCAAGCCCGAGGCCAGCACCTCGTTGGTGTAGTCGGTCAGCGCGAAGTCCGTTGTTCCTGTGACGGGCCTCCGCTTGCCGCTGAGCAGCTCGGCGAGGCTGACGGTGGGCGCCTGCAGACGCTCGCTCAGCGCGAGCGGGCGCATGCGAACGGTGACGATGCGCGCGGCGCCTGAGTGCGTCGGCGGCGGGTCGGGGACAGCAGAACCGGTGAGAAGGAAGCTCCCAGGTGCCGCGCCATCGTCTACGGCGCGGCGCACGAGGTCCCATACCTCCGGCAGGCGCTGCCACTCGTCGATGAGGACCGGGCGCTCCCCTTCCAGCAGCCGAGCCGGGTCGGCTTGGGCGACGGCCAACTCGGCAGGGTCATCCAGACGATGCGCCGTCTTCGCGCGCTGCAGCGCCGTGCGGGTCTTCCCGACGCCCTTGGGGCCTTCGATGGCGATCGCCGAGAGGTCGGCGAACAGCTCGTCGATCTCATCATCGAGGACACGACGCTGGTAGGGGGCAAGAGCGCCCATCTGGTCCTAGAGTACCAAAACGTCATGTTCAAAGGGTCGTTTTCGGCAGATTCAAAGGGCCGGATCAGACAGCTGGCCGGCGCCACCGCTGCGTGAACGCCAGCGTTCGCCAGGCGCCACCAAGGGTAGGCTCGGCCAATGGCAGAGCGTGGAGCCCGACCGGCGGTCCCTGAGTGGCGGCTGCGTGGGCTGCGGGCGCTGCGCTCGCTCTTCACCCCGCTGCTGCCCGACGACTACCTCGAGCTGATCAACCCGCTCTGGTCGACGCAGGAGCTGCGCGGCCGGATCGAGCGGATCGAGCCGGAGGCCGGGAACGCAGTCACCGTGCTCATCAAGCCCGGGTGGGAGTGGCCGGGCCACCGGCCGGGCCAGTACCTGCGGATCGGCATGCCAGTCGACGGCATCCACCACTGGCGCGCGTACTCGATCACGTCCGACCCCGATCGCCCCGACGGGTGCATCAGCATCACGCCCAAGCTCGTCGAGGCCGGCAAGGTCTCTCCCTACCTCAATCGCGTAGCGCGTCCGGGGGCGATCGTGCGGCTCGGCGGCGTCGAGGGCGCCTTCACGCTGCCCGACCCGCTGCCCGCGAAGCTGCTGTTCGTGAGCGCCGGCAGCGGCATCACGCCGATCATGAGCATGCTGCGCAGCCTCGATCACGAGCGACGCCTCGCCGACGTCGTGCACCTGCACTCGGCGCGCACCGCCGCGGACGTGATCTTCGGCGAGGAGCTGCGCGAGATCGACCGGCGCAATCCCGGCTTCTGCCTCCACGAGCAGCACACTGCCGCGCACGGGCGCATGACGCCGGCCGACCTCGATCGGCTGTGCCCCGACTGGCGCGAGCGCGAGACGTTCCTCTCCGGTCCGGCCGAGATGCTCAGCGCGATGACCGCGCACTGGAAGCAGGAGCTGGGCAACTGCGACCACCTGCACGTCGAGCACTTCCAGCCCTACCTCGGCGGCGAGGAGGGCGAGCAGGGCGACGGCGGCACGATCCGCTTCCGCGCCAGCGGCGTCACGGCGACCTCCGACGGCTCGCAGCCGATCCTCGTGGCGGGCGAGGAGGCGGGCGCGACGCTGCCGTACGGCTGTCGCATGGGGATCTGCCACACGTGCGTCGGGCAGCTGTGCTTCGGCCGCGTCCGCGACCTGCGCACCGGCGAGGTCCACGGGCAGAGCGGCGAGATGGTCCGCACGTGCATCAACGCGCCCGAGGGCGCGATCGACATCTTGCTGTGACACCGAGCAGAGGAACGCGATGCCCAGCCTCATCGAGAGCCCCCTCACCCGACTGACGCCCGAGCAGCTCGACCAGCTCGGGCGCGAGCTCGATGCGATCCACGACGAAGTCAAGGCGGAGCTGGGCGATCGCGACCGCCGCTACATCGTGAGCATGATCGAGATGCACCGGCGGATGGTGGTGCTCGCGCGCATCCTCCTGTTCGCCTCCCGCTACCGGCCGGCGTGGCTGGCCGGGACGACGCTGCTGTCGCTGGCGAAGATCCTCGAG
The DNA here is from genome assembly GCA_963770165.1 of uncultured Actinomycetes bacterium. Classification (GTDB taxonomy): domain Bacteria; phylum Actinomycetota; class Thermoleophilia; order Solirubrobacterales; family Solirubrobacteraceae; genus Conexibacter. Next base: position 98,212 of record CAVYOK010000007.1, on the reverse strand, counting down.
AACATGGAGATCGGCCACAATGTGATGCACGGCCAGTGGGACTGGATGAACGATCCCCAGATCAACTCGTCGACGTGGGACTGGGACTCCGCCTCGACGCCGGAGGCGTGGAAGCACTCACACAACTACGTGCACCACACGTACACGAACATCCGCGGCAAGGACCATGACCTCGGCTACGAGATCATGCGGATCGACCCGCATCAGAGATGGCATCCGGTCTACCTGGCGCAGCCGTTCTACAACCTCGTGCTGGCGGCGTTCTTCGAGTGGGGCGTCGCGCTGCACGACCTCGACTTCGAAGCGATCCGCACGGGCAGGAAGTCCAAGCGCGAGGTGCGCCGCCAGCTCAAGGGGATGGCCGGCAAGGCGCGCAGCCAGATCGTCAAGGACTACATCGCGTTCCCCGCCCTGAGCGGACGCAAGGGCTTCAAGAGCACGTTGAAGGCCAACTTCACGGCGAACATCGTGCGCAACGTGTGGGCCTACGCGATCATCTTCTGCGGCCACTTCCCCGATCAGACCTACACGTTCAGCGAGGCCGAGGTCGAGGGCGAGACGAGAGGCGCATGGTACGTCCGCCAGCTGCTCGGCGCCGCGAACATCGAGGGCAGCCCGCTCTTCCACGTCGTCAGCGGCAACCTCGGCTACCAGGTCGAGCACCACCTCTTCCCCGACATGCCGAGCACCCGCTACGCCGAGATCGCACCGTCGGTGCGCGAGATCTGCGAGCGCTACGAGCTGCCCTACAACTCCGGCCGCTTCGGCAGGCAGCTCGGCACGGTGCAGCGCACGATCCTGCGGCTCGCGTTCCCGGGCGGAAAGCCGCGGCCGAAGCCCGGCCCGTATCGCGCCGACGCCGGCGCGAAGGCCGGAGCGGACGCGCCGTTGACGCACATGTTTTCCGTGCGTATCGTGGATCAACGCGCTCGTGCAGGCTGATTCACTAGCGCGCCAGAAAGGGGGTGACAAAGTCGTACGGCGCCGACGCGACCTTGCGGTCCGGCGCTTCACGTCCACAGCTCGTCTCAAGGAGCAGGCAGGATGCGAACGAACCGCAGGCTCTCCCTTGCGGCAGTGGCCGCGATCTCAGGCCTGGTGCTCTTCGCCGGCACGGCAACGGCGGGAAGGCTTGAAATACCGAACTTCGAAAGAGGGTTCAGAGTCTATGGCACGATTGGAGTCGAAATAGGAGCCCTTTTCGCCCAGTGCAGGCTCACGCTGGAAGGATCGTTCCATACAAGAACCATCGCCAAGAGGGAAAGACTCCTAATTGGATACATAACGAGAGCGGAAGATGGCTTGGGGAGGTGCAGTGAAACCTTGCCGTACGAAACGCTAACTGAAACGCTCCCCTGGCATCTGCAGTACAGGAGCTTCACCGGCACGCTACCTAACATCACGGCCGTTCTCCTCCGATTCGTCGGGGTGGCCTTCAGAATCTCGACCGGGCTGATGACCTGCCTAATAAGAACTACAGAATCGTCGCCGCTGGTGGGCACAGCGTCGATTACGGGTGGAGAAATCTTCCAGTTCAGGTACGGGCCGAGCACCATACCCACCACTGGCGCGACATGCCCAGAAGTAAGCGCAACCGTCGAAGCAAGGCCGTTTGTCACCGTCCTAGGATCGACCTCACAGATCAGGGTCAGGCTAATATAGGTATCTCGCCGCTGCGCAGCGCTTGAGCGACGGTGGGGCCGGCCGCAGCCGCCCTACCGCCGCGCCGCCGCCAACGCCCGCAGCCGCTCCGTCGCCTCGCCGGCCACCAGCGGCCGCGCGAAGTGGAAGCCCTGCGCGAGTGGGCAGCCCTGCTCGATCAGGAACAGCCGCTGCGCCTCGCTCGTGACGCCCTCAGCGATCGTGGTCATCCCCAGCGCGGCGCCGAGCTCGATGATCGCTCTCGTCATCGCCGCCGCCTGCACGTCGTCGGGGACGCCGCGCAGGAACGACTGGTCGATCTTCAGCACCTCGACCGGGACGTCGCGCAAGCGCGCCAAGGAGGAGTGGCCGGAGCCGAAGTCGTCGATCGCCAGCCGCACGCCCAGCGCATGCAGGGCGCGCACGATCGGGTTCGCGCGCTCCGAGTCGAGCATCGCGGCCGACTCGGTGATCTCCAGCGTCAGGCAGCTCGGCGAGAGCCCCGCGGCAGCCAGCGCCTCGCGCACCGTCGTCGGGAAGTCGGGCCGGCGCAGCTGGCGCGGCGAGACGTTCACATGCACGTGCGCGTCGAGCCCCGCCGACTGCCACTCGTGCAGCTGCCCGCACACCGCGTGCAGGACCCAGCCGCCGATCGCCTCGATCAGGCCGGCGTCTTCGGCAAGCGGGATGAACTCGTTCGGCCCGACGATGCCGCGCTCGGCGTCCTGCCAGCGCACCAGCGCCTCGAACGCCACGAGATCGCCGGTGGCCGGGACGACCAACGGCTGGTAGTGCACGACGAAGTCGTCGCGCTGCAGCGCGCGCCGCAGCTTCGAGGTCAACGACAAGCGCGCCAACGTGTGTCGCGAGTCGCCGCCGTACGAGGCGATCCCCCCGCGCCCCGCCTGCTTGACCTCGTACATCGCCGCGTCGGCGTGGCGCATCAGCTGGTCCGCGTCGCTCGCGTCGTGCGGGTAGATCGAGATGCCGATCGAGGAGCCGATCTCGAACTCGGCGTCGGCGATCGAGAACGGCTCGAGCAGCGCCTGCTCGACCTGCTTGGCGACCGCCTCGGCGGCCAAGCGCGGGTCGGACTCCAGGTCGGTCAGCAGGATCAGGAACTCGTCGCCGCCCTGGCGCGCGAGCAGGTCGGTCGAGCGCACGACGCCGCGCAGGCGCACGGCGATCCGCCGCAGCAGCTCGTCGCCGGCGGCGTGGCCGAGCGAGTCGTTGACGGCCTTGAAGTCGTCCAGGTCCACGTACAGCAGCGCGACCGCCGCACCCGACCGCCGCGCGCGCGCCAGCCCCAGCGCCAGGTGCTCGTCCAACAGCGCGCGGTTCGGCAGCTTCGTCAAGGGATCGTGGTAGGCGAGGAACGCGATCTGCTCCTGCGCGCGGCGACGCTCCGTGATGTCGCTGAAGGCGGTCACGGCGCCGTAGGGCTGCCTCTCCCCCTCGCGCATCAGCGGATGGCTGGAGACGGAGGTCCACACCTCGGAGCCGTCTCTGCGCACGATTTTGAACACGACCTCGCGCTGCGCGAGGCGGCTCTGCAGCGCGCGCTGGGAGGGCATGTCCTCGCGCGCGAGCACGGAGCCGTCCTCCTGCAGGATCTGCACCGGCCACTCGCCGGCGGCGCGGTAGAGCAGCTCCTCCTCCGGCAGCCCGAGGATGCGCGTCGCGGCCGCATTGCACGACAGGACGCGCCCGTCGGCGCCGTAGATCAGCAGGCCCTCCTCCAGCGCATGCACGACGCCGCGGTTGCGCTCCTCGCTCTCGGCCAAGGCGGCCTCGGCGATCCGCGTGGCGGTGACGTCGGTGATGATCCCCTGCGTCAGGTAGGGCTCGCCGTGCTCGTCGCGGATCACGGTGTCGCGCTCCCACACCCACACGACGCGGCCGTCGGCGGCGATCAGGCGGTACTCGCAGTCGAACGCCTTCTGCTCGCGGAAGGCATAGCGCGTCTCGGCCAGCACGCGCTTGGCGTCGTCGGGGTGCAGCCGCTCCTCCCACAGCGCCGAGCCGCCGAGCCAGTCGCTCGCGGGGAAGCCGAGCAGCTCCTCGATCTGCGGCGAGACATAGCGGAACGAGCCCATCTCGTCCCAGTCGGCGATGTAGGTGACGGCGGGGATCGTCTCGATCAGCGTGCGGTAGCGGGCCTCCGCCTCCTCCAGCTCGACGGCGGAGGTGACGCGCGCGGTCACGTCGTGCAGCACGCCGATGTAGCGGCGGGCGACGCCGTCGGCATCGTGGATCGGGGTGAGGAAGACCTCGTTCCAGAACGGCGAGCGGTCGCGGCGGTAGTTGCGCAGCGTGACCCAGCACTCCTCGCCGTCGCGCAGCGCGGCCGCCATCTCGGCGACGGTGCCGGGGTCGGTCTCCTCGCCTTGCAAGATGCCGAGCGAGCGGCCGATCACGTCCTCGGAGCGCCAGCCGGTCAGCAGCTCGAACGCTCCGTTCGCATAGGAGACCGGCCAGCTGCCCGTCTCCGGATCGTGGTCGGCGATCACGATGCCGTTGTTGGTGGCGGCGAGCGCGCGCTCGTGCAGGTCGAGCATCGCGGCCCCGCGGCGGTAGCGCAGGTGCAGCGCGACCTGGCTCGCGAGCGCGGCGACGTCGGCCATCAGGCGCGCGTCGGGTCGCGCCCCGGGCGCGAGCTGCAGCTCCAGCACGCCCTCGCAGGCGCCGCCGGCGATCAGCGGGACGGCGACGCGCGGGCCGTCGGCGACGGTCGCCTGCGCCAGCGCCGCACGGCCGGCGAGGTGCTCGCCGGACTGCGTGGACGTCGCGGGCGGCAGCTCGGCCTCGCCGTGAGTGGCGCGCGCGATCAGCCCGCCGCGCTCGGCCGGCAGCTCCCAGGCGATCCCGCCGTCGGCGCCGAACAGCTGCGCGAGCACGCCGAGCGCCTCTCTCAACAGCCCCTCGGGCGGGAGGTCGGCGGCGAGGTGGTCGGCGATCGCCTGCTGGGCGAAGAGGAGGCGCTGCGCGGTCGCGACGGCGCCGCGGTCGAGCGCGTTGGCGTGCTCGCGTACGACGGCGGCTTGCAGGCGAGTCTGGTCGGGCTCGCAGGCGGGCTCGTGCACGCCGGCGTCGCCGTTGCCCGCGTGCACGGCGGCCGCGGCGTCCGGGTCGGTCAGCACGAGCGCGACGCCGGCCAGCTCGCACGCCTCGCGGATCCCCGCGAACGCCTCGTCGGTGGGCGGCAGTGCGCAGACGACCGCGTCGACCTCGCGGTTGGCAAGCGCGCCCGCGAGTCCGCCGGGGTCGGGCAGCGCGGTCGCGGAGACAGCGCTCGCCCTGCCGTTCGGCGCGCCGAGCACGTCGACGAGCGCGGATGCGGCTTGGGGATCTCGGTGGACGACGAGCGCGCGCAAGGAAAGGAATCCCGGGTCGGCCGGGTGGGTTCACGACGGTATTCGATGCAATCGTCAAAACACCGCGATCGCATGAGCGTTGCACGGCGATTTGGCGCAAATCTCGTGCAGTACTCTGCGAGGTAATCGGCCGTCTCCGGAGGTTCTGAATGACCCGCACGATCGTCGTCGGCTACGACGGCACCGACCACGGCGACGACGCGCTGGCGCTGGGGCGCCTGCTGGCGGGGGTCGCCGGCGCCGAGCTGGTGGCGGCGTGCGCCTATCCGGACGACCCGCTCGGCGAGAGCGCGGCGGCGCACGCGGTGACCGAGGACCTGCGCGCGGACGCCGAGGCGAAGCTCGAGCGGGCGCGCACATGGCTGGCCGGGTCGGGTGGCGGCAGGCCGGGCGCAGGTCCGAGCGCGGGCGCCGCTCGCGGCGCGACGGACGCGAGCGGCGGCGTGAGCCTGCGCGCGCTGGCGGGAGGGTCGCCGTCGCACGTGCTGCACGAGCTGGCGGAGACGTCGGGTGCGCTGGCGATCGTGGTCGGCGCCTCGCACCACGGCAAGGTGCTGCGCCGGCTCGCCGGCTCGACGCCGGACGCGGTCCTGAACCAGGCGCCATGCCCGGTCGCGGTCGCGCCCGACGGCTACCGGGAGGCGGTGCGTGCCGCGGGCGCCGTGCGGCAGATCGCGGTCGCGTACGACGGCTCGCCGGAGGCGCAGCACGCGCTGGAGGTGGCGGCGTCGTTTGCGCGCTCGGGCGGCGCGCGGCTGCGAGTCGTGACGGCGGTCAACAGCGCGGCGGTCGGGATCTACCCTCCGCCGCCGCTCGACGTCGCGGCCTACGAGGAGCTCGGGCAGATCGCGCGTGAGCAGGCGCGGGCGCGCCTGGACGAGGCGATCGGCGCGTTGGCGCCGGACGTGACGGCCGAGGCGGCCGTGCTCGACGGCGACATCGTCGCGACGCTCGTCGAGGACGCGAAGGCCGACGACCTGCTGTTCACCGGCTCGCGCTCGCAGGGCCCGTTCCGGCGGGTGCTGCTCGGGTCCGTCTCGACGCACCTGCTGCGCGAAGCGCCGTGCCCGGTGGTCGTGGTGCCGCGCGGGAGCGGCTCGGCCGGCGAATGACGCCGGTGGCCGGGACGAGTACAGGGGCGCCCGCTAGACACCGGGCCTGCCTCACGGGCCAGTCCTGCTCAGACGCTCTGGGGAATGCTGATGCGCGCCGCGAACGCTGTGACCGGGGGCGCTGCTTCGTAGATGACGTCGGGGTCGAGATCGGCACCGTTGGGCCATGCGACGCTGCGTGTCTCCTCGTCGACGAAGACTTCCCTGAAAGCGGTCGGGTCGCGCAGCGGCTGAAAGACGGGGCCGTCAAGCATGGGCGCAATGTCGGCATCGCGGACTTGGCCGTCGGCAAATACCACGCGGATGACGTGCGCTCTGAGCGGAAGGGCAGCGACGATGTCTGGACTCATCATGGAAGCGGGTCGATTGGCGTGAGAGGCTCGAGTCGCTCGGCGCGCTCCCAGTTGGACCGTAGCGCGCATGGAAGTGCGGCGGGGCGTGATCGTGGCTTGCGGGCGCAGCTGACCGCATAGGCTGGGCTTCCGTCTCACGGGCGCGGTAGTGTCGGTCCCGTGCTCGTCACCGTCGAAGCGCTCCCAGCGATGACCGCCGTCGGCGAGCTGCTCGGGTTGAACGAGGGTCTCGTCGGGCCGTCGACCGGCTACATGGTCGGCGCGCGGGGCGACTGGCCGCGGCTGGTGGCGGCGGCCGAGAGCTGCTCCTTGGACGTGGTCGAGCTGTCGGCGCTGTCGGCCGACGAGCTGCCCGGCTTGCTGCGGTTCCTCTGGGACGCCGAGGCGGCGGGGTTGCCGTTCGGCCATGTGTCGGTGCACGGCCCGTCGAAGGGCTGGGACGGGACGCCGACGGCGCTGGCCGCGGCGCTCGCGTCGATCCCGGCCTGCGTGGACGGAATCGTGCTGCACCCGGAGACGCTCGGCGACCTCGCTCCGTTCGCCGACCTCGGCAGACGCCTGCGGCTGGAGAACATGGACACGCGCAAGGACGATGCCCGCACGGTCGCCGAGCTGGGGGGCTACTTCGACGCGCTCCCGGACGCGCGCTTCTGCTTCGACATCGCGCACGCCCAGCTGCACGACCCGAGCCTCTCGCTCGCGCACGAGCTGCTCGACGCGTTCGCCGATCGGCTCGCCGAGGTCCACGTCTCCTCGATCCAGCCTGACGGCGATCACATCCCGCTGCGCGCGGCCGACGCCGAGGCGTTTCTGCCGGTCCTGCAGCGCTGCGTCGGCGTGCCGTGGGTGCTCGAGGCGCCCGCCGCCTGACGCTGGCGCGCGCTGAGCGCGCCACGATGTCACCATTCCAAACTCACACTTCTTGAGGTAGTCAACCAGGAAAGGTGCGTCAACGGAATAGTCGCCTCGTTCAACGGCAGGGAAACGTACAACGGAAGGGCAACCGAAAACACGCTGCCGTGGCACATAACCTTCGACAGCTTCACCGGCACCCTACCCAACGTGACGGCTATCCGCTTGATGATAAGCAGATTCCGCTGGGGCGTGAGAGACGCGGGTGAAGTCTGCACGGCCCAGTACGGGACCGCCGAAGACGAGGTGCTGATGGCATTGACACGCGAAGCCGGCGGCAACATCACGGCGATCGCACCGGTCGCCGGCAGGAACATAATGAACGTCTTCAGGATGGACGGCGGCTTGTTCTGCCCGCAGATCGAATTGACCGGGACCGGCGCGTTCACGCTACTAGGCAACACGACCAGGATTAGGATTACGCTAATATAGTTATTGGCTCCAGTCGTTTATGCGCGAGCAAAGCACCCGGCCGCGTGCCCTCCTCCTAGCACAATAGACAGGAAACTGGTAGGGTGATCTTCCTGGGGATTGGGGACCGCCATGCGGGAGCGGCTACGACAGCCGCTCCCGCCGCGGCGAGCGCTAGGCGACGACCGATGGGGGAAGCAACCAGTGCGGATCGCGTTCCTGCCGGACGGGCGCACCGTGAACGCCGCGTACCGGTCGATCGGGCCGATGAGGGCGCTCGCCGCACGGGGACACGAGGTGCGCGAGCTCGAGACGAGCCGGATCGACGGGTGGAACGACTTGCTGCGCTGGTGCGACCTGTTGCACGTGCATCGTGTCTGCGACGGCGGCTCGGTCGAGCTGGTGCGCGCCGCCAAGGCGTACGGCGCGGCCGTCGTGTGGGACGACGACGATGACGTGACGAGCGCGCCCAGAGGCATCGCCGAGCTCGGGGGAGTAGGTGGCGCCAAGGGCCGCAGGCGCCTCGCCGCGCGCGCGCAGATGTTCGCCTCGGTCGACCTCGCAACGGCGCCGAGCGCCCACCTTGTCCAGAGGTTCCGCGCCGGTGGCGCGCCGCAGGCGCAGGTGATCGAGAACTACGTGATCGACGACTTCGTAGGCGCGCGCAACACGCGCGGTCCGCTGCGCATCGGCTGGGTCGCGGGCGAGGAGCACGGGCTCGACCTCGATCACATTCCGATCGTCGACGCGCTGCAGCGCCTGCTCGACGCCCATCCGCACGTCTATGTCACGACGGTCGGGCTCAAGCTCCCGCTCACAGGGGAGCGCTACGAGCACGTGCCGGTCGTGCCGCTGCCGAGGCTGCTCGACCAGATCGCCCGATTCGCGATCGGCATCGCGCCACTTTCCTCCGCGTTCGCGATAAACGAGTCGCGCTCGAACGTGAAGGTGAAGGAGTACGCAGCGGTCGGCGTGCCATGGCTGGCCTCGCCGATAGGCCCGTACGCGGGGCTCGGCGAGCAGCAGGGCGGCCGGCTCGTCGCCGACGACCGCTGGTTCGAGCAGCTCGACGCGCTCGTCCGCGGGGACCGCGCGCGCCGAAGGCTCGCAAAGCGCGCGAGCCGTTGGGGACGCAGCCAGCTGCTCTCGCGCAACGTGGCGTCCTGGGAGCGCGCGTTCGAGCCCATCGTCGGCCGGTCTCGACAGGCGGCATAGGCCCTCACTCATGGGGGTCTTGGGGGGGACCGCCGGACGGGAGCGGCGGCTCCGATGGCCGCCCGCGCTCAGGCGATCGCCGCAGGCAGCACGCGCCGAGTCGTTCCTGTCGCCGGCGGAGTGGGCGTGGATCGCCGCGATTCCAACCGCCCTGATCGCCGCCGCCGCGATCGTGTTGCTCGGGCCGGTGCTGGGCGATGTCCTGTTCGCCCCGACCGACGCCCGCTTTTGGAGCGGATTCAGCAATCAGGTCAATCCCGAGCCGGCCGAGCTAGGCGGTTACGTCGCGGCGCTGTGCGTCCCGCTTGTGTTCGCGGCGCTGGTCGGCGCCGGCAGCGGGCTGCGCGTGCCGGCGACCCGTGCGCGGCGCGGGCTGCTCGTCCCCGCGGCTCAGCTCGCGTTCCTGGCGTTCATCGTGTGGTGCTTCGTCGCGCAGAGGACGCCGCCGATAGCAGTCCTGGGCGAACCCGAGCTGGTCTTCGTCAGCTACTTCCCCCAGCCGGCGCTGCTCGCCGCCGCCATCGGGACGCTCGCGATCGTGCTCGTCGTCCGCTCCGCGCAAGCCCGCGCGCTGATGCGCAACTTGGCGCGTGAGACCCGCGGGCGGGCAACGCTCGCGGGGCTCGTGGCGGTGGCGCTCATCACGCTGTGGCTGCTTCACGCCGTCTACACCGAACGGACGATCGGCGCCTCGTACCCCGAAGTCCTCTACCACGTCCAATTCACTGCGGACGAAACGTACGCCGTGCTCGACGGAGGCTCGCCGCTGGTGGATTACGTCGCGCAGTACGGCTCGCTGTGGCCCTACCTGTTCGCCGCCGTCATGGCCGTCGTCGGGGACTCGCTCGGCGTGTGGTTCGTGCTGGCGGTGACGACCACGGGCCTTGGAATGCTCGCGATCTACGCGGTGCTGCGCCGCGTCGCTGGTAGCTCGCTGTGCGGGCTTCTGCTGTTCCTGCCGGTCCTCGCCGCGAGCTTTCACCAGATGGCCGGCACGTTCGACAACCGCTACACATTCGCGAACTACTACGGCACCTTCCCGCTGCGCTATGCCGGCCCGTCGATCCTCGCGTGGCTTGTCGCTCGCCAGCTTGGCGGAGATGCGCCCCGCCGTGCGTGGCTGCTGTTCGCCGCGGCGAGCCTGGTCGTCTTCAACAACGCGGATGCCGGCATCCCGGCGTTCGGCGCAACCGTAGCCGCCGTGGTCTGGGGCGGGCGTGTGCCCATCACGCGATACGGCATCGCGAGGCTTGCGCTCGCAATCGGCGCCGGCTTCGGCACGGCGTTCGCGCTCACCTCGGTCCTCACGCTCGTCCGCGCCGGCGCGCTGCCGAACCTCGAATTCCTGGTCCGCTTCTCGCGCCTGTTCGCGTCGGCCGGATTCGGGATGCACCCGCTGTTCGCGATCGGGCTGTACCTCGTTGTCTTCGTCACCTTCGTCGCGGCGCTCGGAGCTGCGACGGTGCTGCGCTTTCAAGCCAGCTCCGACCGGACGCTGACGGGGATGCTCGCGTGGGGCGGCGTGTTCGGTTTCGGCGCCGGCGCCTACTACGTCGGGCGCTCGACGCCCGAGGACCTGTTCGCGCTGTTCTTCCCGTGGGCGTTCGTGCTGGCGCTCTTGGTCGTCCCTGCGCTGCGCAGCATCAGCCGCTTCTCCTGGCGTCCGGCACCGGTGGCGCCGATCACCGCCGTGTTCGGGCTCCTGCTGATGGCCGCTTCGCTTGCGCAGACGCCGACGCCGTGGGGCCAGCTTGAGCGGCTCAGCGAAGACGGGCCGGCAAGCTTCGCCGCGCCGACCGGCCAGTCATTCGTAGCTGACCACACACGCCCAGGCGAGCCAGTTGCCGTGCTCGCCATCTTCGGTCACCGCATCGCGGCGAACCTCGACGTCGCCAACGTCTCGCCGTACGCCAACGTCCTCTCGATGCCGACCGTCGAACACTTCGAGGAGATGCTCCGCGCGCTGCGCGAGGCGGGCGGTCACAAGGTCTTCATGCAGCCCAAGTACACGACCGACGAGATGCAGGTGCTGCTCACGAATGCCGGCTTCCACTTCGTGACCGAGGATGCGAGGGGGGAGACGACGCTCTGGGCGGAGGACGGGGAGTCGGGCGAGGATGGGTAGCGCCGCGTGCCGTGGCTCGCGTCCTCACAGCACCGCATAGCGCTGCGTGACCGGACCGAGCTCGGGCCCGAACAGCAGCGCCAGCAGCGCGGACTCGATCGTCGCGCCCAGCTCGGCGACCTCGCGCCAGCGCGGCGAGGCGTCGGCGGCAGCGCGTCCCCCGATCGCCTGCAGCTCGGCGCGCACCTCGTCGTCGTCGACCAAGGCGAGGAACGCGTCGTAGGCGGCGAGTGCCTCGGCACCCTGCGCGACCGCGCCGTAGCGCAGGAACGCGTCGGCGACGCGGTCGGTCGGCGGCAGCGCGAACTGCTCGGCGAGGAAGGGAGCGATCTGCTCGGCGCGCAGCTCGTGGCAGCGCAGCACCGGCAGCAGCCCGCTCGCGAACAGCAGCTTGCGCGAGGTGCGCAGCTTCGCGTTGCGCAGCCCCCACCCCGCGCCGCCGCGGTCGCGGTCCTTGGCGACGAAGTCGACGCCGATCGTGCGCCAGTAGCGGACGAGGTCGTTGAGCAGGAAGCGCGGCGGGCGGTGGTCGCGCAGCGCGTCGCTGAGGTAGTCCTGAATCACGTCGAGCCGCACGCCGGCGAGCACGTTCGCGTTGCAGGCGGCGACCGACTCGAGCACGAGCAGCATGCGGCGCGTGAGGTTCGTGTTCGTGTCGTCGTCGAGCCCGACGCGCAGCAGGTCGCCCGAGTAGACGACCTCCGCGAAGACACCCTGGCGCCCGGGCGCGCCGAAGCCGCTGGGGTCGCGCGCGAAGCGCTCAGCGACCTTGGCCGCGGTCTCCTGCTCGATGCCCCAGCCGCCGTGCCGCGAGAGGCCGCGCACGAGCACGAGGTAGTCGTCGTCAGAGCCGGTGGTGAGCTCGTGGCGGCCCCATGAGCCCATCAGGACGACGGCGGCGTGCTGGTGGACGTTCACGCCGTCCAGCAGCGCGGCACGTTCTGAGAGACGACGGGCGGTGTGCTCGCGGGCGGCTGTGAGCGCCGGAAAGGCGCGGCTGGACTGCTGCTGCAGGCGGTCGAGCGGGATGGTGGGGGCGCTCACGAGCGGCGATGCTAGCCGCAGCTCAGCGCGCAAGGGGCCGGCCTCGCGTCGAGGCCGGCCCCTTGGCGGATCCCGCGTCGTCCCCGCGTGGCTTCTAGCGTCTGCCGCGGTGTCTCCCGCGCTTGCCGCAGCCGGCGACCTTGAGGGCCTGGTCGACCTGGCGGACCTTGCCGTTCTGGCCGATGTAGTCGACTTCTGCCTTCTGTCGTCTGCTGGCTCTGGAGCAGAGGTTTCTGACGGCTCCGATCGACGCGGTGTTGCGTCCGCCGAGCAGCCTCAGCGTGAACGACCGGATCGGCACGTCGGGTGCGGTCGCGAACGTGGTGCGCAGCCGTTTGCCGTCGGGGATCGTGATCTGTCCGACGAGGTTGAAGTCGACCTCGCCGCGCAGCGCGATGAACAGATCGGGGATCGGATGCCCGTTTCTGACGAAGTACGCGGTCCCGCGCAACGGGTCTCTGAGCAGCGGCGTGTCCGCGGTCGCGGTGCCCGCCTTCGCGTGCGCGCATCTGCTGAGGTCGCTCTCGAACTCCGCGCGGGTGCATGCGTCGTTGATCGTGTTGAGTCGTCCGTTGACGGTCGTCGGCAGCGTGACCCGCACGAAGCGGATGTTGGCCTGGTTGCGCTGCGGCATCGTGAGCCGCGTGGTGAAGGGGCTTGTCTGGTTTCTTCTTGTGTGGCCTCTGCCCCCGACGCGCATCACCATTCGCGGCTTGAAGGCGAGGCTGGCACAATCGACCGCCTGGAAGCGGTCCGAGACGTTCGCTCGCGCGCCCTCGGTGGAGGTGAGCGTGCCGGTGATCCGCTTCTCCGCGCAGCTCGTCGGGTTCAGGAAGAACCTCGGCTTGTTGACGGTGACGCGTACATCGCGCACGTCGAGCGGGATGCCCTGCAGGATCGTCGGGAACGGATCGCTGACGATTCTCACCGTCGCGTCATACGGATCGACGAACAACGCCGAGCGCACCGTGACCTTGCCAAGGTCGAACGGGCCCGCGACCGCCGGGACGACGATCGCGACCCCATATGGGGCTCCTCTATGAGGGCCGGTCAGGTACGCGCGGCCGTTCTGGATGAAGAACGGGTTGCTGCCCGCACCAGCACCGACCGTCACATCACCGATCTTCGAATTCGCCGGACATGTGTCGCTTCTAGCCTGTGTGTCCGAGCACTGATCGGCGCTTGCGATCCTGCCCGTGAGGCCTCTGGGCAGGTTCACCGTCAGCCCGCTGAACGCCTGATCGTCGTCCTCGCGCGTGAAGCGCAGCAGGAACGAGGAGGAGCGTCCGGCGGTGTTGCTCTCGGTCCCGGCGCTGAAGCCGGGCGAGAACTTCGGCGGGCATGGTCTGCCCTTGGCGTTCTCGGAGACCGTGAAGCTGCTCTGCGTCGAGACGACTCTGCCGTTCCAGCCCGTGAACTCCGCATGCGTCGTGTAGGTGCCGCAGCGGTTCGGGATCGTCAGTGCCGCGCGGCCCCCGCCGAAGAACTCGACGTGGAGTCTGTCAAACGGCAGCTGAGGGTTATCGTCAAACGTAGCCCGGATCTGACCAGTGTTCGGATCAAGCGCAACAGACCCAGGCAGCTTGATAACCACACCACGTGCGCTGGCAACAATGTAGACAGCGACGAGTGACCCGGAAGGATTAGCGAAGGGAGTAGCAAGATAGACATGGCCAGTCACTTTATCGTCGATCAACGGGGTGTCGATCGTGACTGTTCCAAGCTTGGACGCATCCGGGCAGGCCGGCGGCTCGGTCGTCTCAAGCGCGATCTGACCCGGACTGCACGCAGCCAAGCCGTCCGCCGAGGACGGATTCACGCGCACTCCTGCCGGCAGGGTGACGACCGCTTTTCTGAGGTCGGACTGGGCTGTTGAGCCCGGCTCGTCGTCCTGCGGGATCGTGAGATCGAACGAGAACGCCGCCGGGCTGGCCGCCTTCGCGCCCTCCAACGGCTGCGCGACGATCTCCGGATCGAACGGAACCGTCTCACACCCCGTCGTACCCTGCTCAAGACCCCAATCGACCGGCGCGAACGGATACCCCGGCAGATCATGCGTCAGGATCGTTCTCTGCACGAACTGACCCGGGTTCTGCCACGAATCAGCCGAGACCGTCAACGGCAACCCCGCATCGCCCGTGCACGACGTCGGGTTGCGGAAGAACGCCTTCAAGTCCGCGCCGCTCTCACACGTCGGACCACCAACCGAGGGCAACGTCCCCCCAGCGCACGAACGCTGCGGTCTGTGACTTTCGTCCGCCGGCACACCCCAAAAGACGAAGCTATTCCCGGTGACCGCCAACCCCTGCGGAATGTCCGAGGCTCTCACCCGCAAGTGATACCCGCCACTGCGCACCAACTCAGCATCCAACACAACGATCGTCCCAGCGATATTGACCCCAAACCGTGCGGGAACACCCGCCGGCGGCGCCATGTTATACACCGCCGAGAACTCGCCGGTCCCATTATCGACCCGATACGTCAGTATCCCAACCTGCGAAGTCGGCGCACACAACGGCTGCGCATTCGACACTCCAGTGCCATTACCCAGCTCCGGGATCGTGCACTCACCCAACCCCGCGACACTCCCAACAAACCCCGGCGGCAGATCCACCATCACGTCCTTGACATCCTCGACCGGATACCGCGGACCCGCGAGCCGATCCGTATGCGTGTTGAAATCGAGCGACGTCAACAGCAGATCTGGATGCCCGCCCGCCTGCGTGACCTCAACCCCGGCCTCATCCAACGCCACCGCATCGAACGCATCGACCCCAAACGGCGGATCAAGAGCTGAGATCTGCACCGGATCCGCCGACTGCAGCGCTGAGACCGCGCCACCGCCAGAGACATCGAACAACACCGTCTGCACACCAGACGCACCCACAGCCGCATCCGCGACGATTCTCAGATCCAAATCGCCATTCACAGCCACATTCACCGGCCCCGAACACGTCAACACCTGCCCAACAATCCCACACGGCGGCATGCTATTAGACGACGAGCTCACCGGCACCAACCCCGCCGGGAACGACGCCGTAAACGTCACATCACTCCCATCTGTGGCCACATCACCAAGATTCGTGACCAACACCACAAACTCCACACTCCCACCAGGAGCAACGGACGAATTCGCCACCGACGACACATCCCACCGCACAGCACCCAACGCCGAACCAGACCAACCCACCACCATCAACAGCAACAACGCACCCATCACAATCGACAGCAACCGTACCCGCCTACGAAAGCGAGACAGATCGATCAGGTGATCAACGCCCTCCTCCCGGGCCTTCTCAAGCTCGCTCTGGAAGCTGCGGCGAGCGAACCAGTAGATCGCAAGCATCAGCACGATCCCCCCGAGCACCGGCGGGTTCAGCCCCTCCTGCTGCGGTGCAGGCATCTGCACAGCGCCCTTACGGGCTCTGCGTGATCTGCGCTGCACGCACTTGCGTCTGCCTCTGACTCTCTTGAGGACCTTGCCTCTTCTGCACCGCAGCGGTCTTCTGTGTCTTCTCAACCGCGGTCTTGCGTCCCCAGCCCCTCTGGACTGTCTGCTCGCGCCCACGACCGCGGCTGGCGGGACGCTCGCCGGCGCCCGGCACGCCTCCCCAGCACACGCCTGCGTGGGCGGTACCGGCTCGGGGAACCCGCCGCCCACACGCGCGTCGTAGAGGTCATAGCTCTTATCGACATCCCAGCCCACCAGCTGCTCGCGCGTGGCGAAGAAGACATCGTCCCCGTTCGCGGTCGCCTCGAGGAAGTAGGAGTCAGCCGGATCCTTACCCGAAGAGATCAGATGCAGTCTGCCGCTCGGCACGTCGTACTCATACGCATCCCATCTCCCATTCGCGTCCTCAGCCACCAACGCCTCCGGCGAGCTAAAGAACACCCGCCGGCCATCATCCGAGAGAGCGTGACTCAGATGCTGCGTATGCACCGTAGCGCTCACCGGCGCTTTGAAGTCGGTCAGCGCATCACCGGTCGCAGCTCTGGCGCGTGGATTGCACGAGACACACACAAGTCTTCTACTGTCCGCGCTATAGAGATACAACTGCCGCAAACCCTCATGCTCATAGCCAGAGAACCCGCCGACCCCGGCAAACCCATCATCACTACGCGCCATGAACAACACAGACCCGCCATCCGGAGACACCCGCGACGTTCTCGACAACGCCACAAACCCCCACGGAGTACGCGGCATGTTCACCTGCGCAAAGCTGATGTTGTCGAATCTGCCGAGGTAGGCGAACGTGCCGCCCTCCTGCCAGCGGTACAGGGCGGTCTGGCCGCCCTCGCCCTCGACGAGCTGGCCGGTGCACAAGAAGTACACGACATCACCAGCGCTGCTTGCCCCCACCACACCCTCCGCGTCGCACGAATCCCCTCTCGCGTTCACCGACAAGCGCGTCAGGCGTGAGCCCTCGGGTGCGGTGCGGTCATACATGTACAGATCCTGATTGCTGTTGTCGTCGCCGTCGACCAACCCCTCGGAGGTCGTGAAGAACACCCGTGCGCCGTCCCGCGAGATACCCCACGCGACCGACGCCTGCGGCGACTCGGGCGTGGTCTTCTCGGAGGCGTTGACGTGGAACGTCCGTGCCCCGTCCTCGCGCAAGAACAACGCACCCACCATATCGCCAGCAGTCACGGTGAAGACGATCCGCGACCCGTCATCAGAGATCACCTCCGACGAATGCAGCGAATTTCCAAACACCAGCGTCGCGGTGATCGCCGCCTCTGCGCTGGCGTCTACGCAGTCCGCTCTCGCCACCTCATCACACGTGGTAGCTGGCGCGACCGGGATCCGCCCCACCCGACGCACACCAACACCCTCCGCAAACTCGAACAGATCACCGCTGAACGAGAACGCGCCGTCACCCGTCAGGTTCCACGGCGACTGATAGAAGACGTGTCTGAGATCTCTTGAGGCGCCATCGAGTGCGTTCCCGAACAGCGCGCCGAAACCGTCTGGCACAACCAGGGGTGATGCCGACCCCGTCAGCAGCTCGGGCTCTGGTGCGCTCTCGTCGCGATCCTCCAGCTCGAGCCGGTAGAAGTTCGAGACGCGCTCGACATTCGGCGCGTCCGTCAACGGCCGCCACGATCTATACACGCCGGCCGTGAGATCCTCCGTGAACGCCGCCTCAAACGACGGAGTCTGGCCGAAGATAATCGCAGTCAGCGTCTGCGAGCCGCCCGCGGGGTTGATCGAATGCGTCCTCCAACCACTCGTCCCAGCTCTACCATCTCGCCGGCTGAGGTACTGCACGTCGACCGATGTGCCCTGCGCCCCGGCGAACGCGCCGGTCGCTGGCCATGCCACACCATTCCCATCGACGGCCGCGAACGTCTTGTAGCTCTGGGCGATCACGTCCGCCCCACTTTTCTCAGGGGGCGAGACGAGCTCGTACGCGCGACCGTCCGGCAGCGCCGCGTCCGCGGTCGAGACCCATGACATGCACGCCGCGATCGCAAGCAGCACACCGGCCGCCAGCGCCCATGTCCGCAGAGCCGTTCGACTAGCCACCATCATCTCTCCTCATCTCGGTGTGGCGACACACCGCTTTATAGCTCCTGCTGTCTCTCAAAGCAACCACCACGCGTAGACCGACGCTCCGCTTTCCGGTCTGCTATCCTGCGAGCGCCCGCAAACTTGCGGGCGCTAGGGCGCGTCCGGGGGATCCTTCACAAGGAGCAGACGGTTTCGCGTCCTGTCCGATCGGCGCTCACGCGACGAAAGGGGGAACACGACCGACACACGTTTCACCGCGCTCGAGCCTGTACACGCGCCCCCACGCTGCTCGCGCACACGGGCTCCAAACCTTCGGGACACCGCGTACCCGAAACCCGTCCTGCCGGCGACCGCCGGCGCACAAACTCACATCAAGGAACTGTTTGATGCGCACATCCGTAAAGCTCTGCTTCACAGCGCTCACAGCAGCAGCCCTGCTCGCGAGCGCCGTCGCAACCACATCAGCCAGGAACCTCTCCGTCAGCAACCAGCAGTTCAGAGTCACCTGGCAAGAACTCGACTTCGCCACCAACCTCCTCACGGTAACGTGCCACGTCACGCTCGAAGGCTCCTTCCACTACAGGACCATCGTCAAGAGGGAAAGGACCCTAATTGGTTACATCACTGCCGTGGCGGTCAGGCGCCCATGCAGGAACGGCGAAGCCTGGGCCGCGAACGGCAGGGAATCACATCCCAGGCTAGGCGTGCTCGCCAACACCCTCCCATGGCACGTCACCTACGAGTCATTCGCAGGAGCACTACCAAACATAACATCGATAAACCTCTTACTCAGGGGCGCAAGGTTCAAGATCCATTCATTCTTCAATACCCTCGGCCTCTACGGCGACGCCACCGACAACATAACGGGTAGGGCGGTCCGCAACGTCGCCACCGGGGCCATCACGACACTCGAACCTGTCGCAGGCAGGAACACCGCAAGGCTCGTAAACTGCCTAGGCGGGAGCTGCCCGGCAAGCGGCACCTTCCAGAATAGGAGTCCCGGCCAAGTATTCCTACTAAACACCACCACACGGATCACCGTCACCCTAATATAAGGCCCTGACGACAACGTAACATGTGGGGCCGTCCAAACAGACGGCCCCACACGCATTTCGAACACGATTGCCCTAGCACCGCGCTCATGACCCCTTTCGGGAGGAGGGGATCTAAATGCCCAAATACCTCAAACACCACATCGCAGCCATCACCGCCACAACCACCCTGCTCGCCCTGCTGACAACCGGAGCAACAGCCAGGAACCTCTCCATCAGCAACCAGAACGTCAGAGTCACCTGGCAAGAACTCGACTTCGCCACTTCAGTCTCCACGATAACGTGCTCTCTGACGCTCGAAGGCTCCTTCCACTACAGGACCATCGTCAAGAGGGAAAGGACCCTAATCGGCTACATCACCCAAGTGGCAGTCCTGCGCCCATGCAGGAACGGCGAAGCCTGGGCCGCGAACGGCAGGGAAACACACCCCAGGCTAGGCGTCCTCGCCAACACCCTCCCATGGCACATCACCTACGAGTCATTCGCAGGAACACTACCAAACATAACATCGATAAACCTCTTACTCAGAGGACCCAGGCTCAAGATACATTCATTCTTCAATACCCTCGGCCTCTACGGCGACGCCACCGACAACATAACGGGCAGGGCGACCCGCAACGTCGCCACCAGGGCTATCACAGAACTCGAACCTGTCGCAGGCAGGAACACTTGGAGGCTCGTAAACTGCCTAGGCGGGATCTGCCCGGCAAGCAGGACCTTTTCCAACAGGAGGCCCGGCCAGGTATTCCTACTAAACACCACGACACGGATCACCGTCACCCTAATATAAGACTTCTGCGAAACGTAACGTGTGGGGTCGTCCAAACAGACGGCCCCACACGTTCAACACGAGCGCTCAAGCACCGCGCCCATCACCCCTTTCGGGAGGAGGGGAAACCAAATGAACGAACACCTCAAACACCACATCGCAGCCATCACCGCCGCAACCACCCTGCTCGCGCTCCTGGCGACGGCCGCACCAGCCAGGAACTTCTCCACCAGCAACCAGAACTTCAGAGTCGTCTGGAACGAACTCGAGTTCGGCGGCGGCGGCATCACGGTAACGTGCAGGGTGATACTCGAAGGCTCCTTCCACTACAGGAGCATAGTCAAGAGGGAAAGGGCCCTAATAGGCTACATCACCGCCGCGGCAGCCACACGCCCATGCACCAACGGCGAAGCCTGGTCAGCAAACGGCAGGGAAGCACACCCCAGGCTAGGCACACTCGCCAACACCCTCCCATGGCACCTCACCTACGAGGGATTCGCCGGCACACTACCAAACATAACGTCACTCCTCTTCTTACTCAGAGGAGCCAGGATAAAGATACATTCGGTCTTCAATATCCTCGGCCTCTATGGCGACGCCACCGACAACATCACCGCCCGAGCGAACCGCGACGTCGCCACCAGGGTCATCACAGAACTCGAACCTGTCGCAGGCAGAAGCACCATAAGGCTCGTAAACTGCCTAGGCGGCATCTGCCCGGAAATAGGCACCTATACCAATAGGAGGCCCGGCCACATCACCCTACTAAACACCACCACACGGATCACTATCACCCTAATATAAGAGCTGCCATAACGTCACATGTGGGGCCGTCCAAACAGACGGCCCCACATGCATTCAACACGATCGCTCTTAGCACCGTGTCCATAACCCCTTTCGGGAGGAGGGGAAACCAATGAACAAACACCTCAAACACCACATCGCAGCCATCACCGCCGCAACCACCCTGCTCGCCCTCCTGGCAACAGCCGCACCAGCCAGGAACTTCTCCACAAGCAACCAGCAGTTCAGAGTCAGCTGGCAAGAAATCGACCTCGCCACCAACGTCCTCACGATCACGTGCCACGTCACGCTCGAAGGCTCCTTCCACTACAGGACCATACCCAAGAATGTAGGAAGGCTAATAGGCTACATCACCAGCGGTGGCCGTCAGGCGCCCATGCAGGAACGGCGAAGCCTGGGCCGCGAACGGCACCGAAGCACACCCAAGGCTAGGCACACTCGCCAACACCCTCCCATGGCACATAACCTACGAGGGATTCGAGGGAACACTACCGTGCATAACGTCAATCCACTTCTTACTCAGAGGCGCAAGGTTTAAGATCCATGGTCCCTTCAACACCCTCGGCCTCTACGGCACAGCCGAAGACAACATAACCGGACGCGCGACCCGCGACATCGTCACCGGGGTCATCACAGAACTCGAACCTGTCGAAGGCAGGAACACCGCAAGCTCGTGAACTGCCTAGCCGGGATCTGCCCGGCAAGCGGCGGGTTCAGGGTAGGAGGGCCGGTAGGTATTCCTACTAAACACCACCACACGGATCATCATCACCCTAATATAAGATCCGCTCGCTCAACTGTTACGGTGGCCGCCTGCCAGGCGGCCACCGTTCGCTGTCAACGAGCTGCAACCACGAACCCGCGAGCGCGATCCGCAGCGAGCGCTCAACCCCCGACTGGCGCGCAATACGCACCCGCGCCACAGCCGCGGACCTCTTCCCCCCGCACAGCCCCCGCGCCAATCCCACCACACCCCGCGGCCCCGCGTGGAACCGCAGCACAAACAGTCTGATCGACACGTCCGGCACATCGGCAAACGTCGCGGACAGGTGCCTGCCTCCCGGTATCGCCACTCTGCCCACCAGATCGAACGACACCTCCCCGCGCAACGCGACCACCAGGTCGGGCAGCGGCTGACCCCGGCGGTCTCACCAAATACACCCCACCGCGCAGCAGAGGCGTCACCGCGACAGCCGTCCCAATCCGCGCCATCTCACACCGATCGCCAGCAAACTCCTCCGGGTGAGCACGCGTCTTCGATCACCGGGATCAAGGCACTCAGGATCGACGGCAGCGTCACCGCCACCCGACGGATCCCCGCCTCCCCAGGCGCCTGCGTCAACACCGCCGTCAACGGCGTCGACGACCCACCACGCGTATGCCGCGAGTACCGCGGCGGCTCCGCCAGCGCAACGCCGCCCGCACCGTGTTGCGCGACAAGCCAGTCCGCCGTGACAACTCCTTGATCGAGACACCACGAACGAAGTGCTCGCGCCGCGGCTCAGCCCACTGCTCCACACCGACCACCCTCTCACCGCCTCGCCTCGACCCGCACGAACGAGACGAGACTCGGCAACACCCCGGACGCCTCCGCCAACGCCCAAAGGGGGTCAGATTTCGACCGGCGAAGAAGGGTCAGTCTTCACCCGGCGCCGACATAGGCACGACCGGTCTGGATGAAGAACGGGTTGCTGCCCGCACCAGCACCGACCGTGACATCACCGATCTTCGCGTTCGCCGGACACGTGTCGCTTCTAGCCTGTGCGTCCGCGCACTGGTCCGCGCTTGCGATCCTGCTGAGCCGCCCCGGGTTTCGCGGAGAGCGTTTTATCTGTCTCGGTCGGTGTTGTTGGTGTTGCGAAGCGGACCATATTGGGTCGCTGCGAGGGACTCGAACTCGGCGGGGGAATGTCGCCGAGGCGCTGTGCAGGCGCGCGTGGTTGAACCAGCCGACGTACTCGACGATCGCGAACTCGAGCTGGGTGCGGGTGCGCCAGACGCGGTCGCGGATCAGCTCGGTCTTGAAGGAGTCCACGAAGCTCTCGGCGAGCGCGTTGTCCAGCGCGTCGCCGACGGTCCCGATCGAGGCGAGCACGTCGTGGTCGTCGAGCGCCTGGGTGTAGTCGCCGCTGGTGTACTGGCTGCCGGCGTCGGAGTGGTGCACGAGCTCGACGTCGGCGCCCGGGCCGCGCTGGGCGAGCGCCATCCGCAGCGCGTCGAGGACGAGCGTGGTGCGCATGTGCGTCGGCGAGCTGCCAGCCGACGACCCGGCGGCTGTAGACGTCGATCACGAACGCGAAGTACACGACGCCCTCCCAGCAGCGCAGGCGCGTGAAGTCGCACACCCACAGCCGTTCGGGCGCCGCGGCGGTGAAGTCGCGCTCGACGAGATCCGGGCGCGGCGTGCGCGTCGGGTCGGGCGTCGTCGTGCGCCACGGCCGGCCGCGGCGCTTGGCGCCCTGGATGCCGTGCTCGCGCATCAGCCGCTGCACCTGGCCGCGGCGACCGTGCTCGCCGGCGCGCAGCAGCGCCTTCCACGTGCGCCGGTACCCGTAGGCCTCGTAGTTGGCCGCATGGACCTCGCGGATCCGCTCCAGCAGCCGCTCGTCCTCGACGCGCGCGCGCCGAGCGCTCGCCGCTGGCGCGCTGGTAGTACGCGGACGCCGACACGCCCAGGGTCCGGCAGATCGAACTCGACCCCGAAGCGCTCGCGCTGCTCGTCGATGAACGCGCTCACTTCGGTCGGGTCGGATCGAGTTCCTTCGCGAAATACACGCTCGCGGCCTTCAGGATCTCGTTCGCCTTGCGCAGCTCGCGCACCTCGCGCTCCAGGCCTTGAGCCGCTCGCGCTCGTCGCTGGTCAGCCGATCGCGGCGCGTGCCGGCATCGGCCTCGGCCTGGCGCACCCACTGCGCAGCGCCTCCGGTGCACGCCGAGATCGTTCGCGACATGCGCGATCGGGCGGCCCGACTCGAACACCAGCCGGACCGCGCGCTCCCGCAGCTCGTCCGGGTACTTCTTCGGGGCAGGCATCGCAGAATCTCCTCTCCCCAGGACAGAATCCTGGCTTCAAGGACTCCGTGAAACCCGGCCTGGCTCATGCCGGTCAGGCCTCTCGGCAGGTTTACCGTCAGGCCGCTCAAGGCCTGATCGTCGTCCTCGCGCGTGAAGCGCAACAAGAACGAGGACGAGGACCCCGCGGAGTTGCTCTCCGTTCCGGCGCTGAAGCTGGGCGAGAACTTCGACGGGCACGGTCTGCCCTTGGCGTTCTCAGAGACCGCGAAGGTGCTGTCGGTCGAGACGGTTCTGCCGTTCCAGCCCGTGAACTCCGCATGCGTCACATAGGTGCCGCAGCGGTTCGGGATCGTCAGTGCCGCCCGACCCCCATCGAAGAACTCGACAACGTCACCGTCACCCTACGGTCCCCGCCTCCCCAGGCGCCTGCGTCAACACCGCCGTCAACAACGTCGAGGACCCACCACGCGTATGACCTCTCGTCCCGCGAAGCCGCAAGCGGCGTGATCGACGAGCACTTGTCCCCTGCGCCACCACGTCGGCCAGCAGTGCGGGAACACTCCGCGCATCAACCAGCCACACGGTTTGCATGTCGCGGTCAAGAGCCCGCGACAACTGCCGGTCGCATCAGGCGGGGCATGCGATGTCGGTGCGCAACTCGACGACGAGTCGACGTCGCTGTCGGGTCCGGCCGTCCCGGTCGCCTGGGATCCGTAGAGCGCGGCGAAGCTCACATTGGGCTCGGTTCGCAGCAAACGGCGAAGCTGCAACGGCATCGGCCGCTCGTCGGCTAGCGGCCAGCTCCGCGCGAGGGGTCGGCCTCGTTCGAGGCCGACCCTTCGGCGTTTCCCCCCGTTGGCTTCTCAGCGTCTGCGGTGTCTTCTGTGGCCGCGGCCGCAACCGGCGACCTTGAGCGCCTGGTCGACCTCGAGGATCTTGCCGTTCTGTCCGATGTAGTCGACTTCTGCCTTCTGGCGTCTGCTCGCCTTGGAGCAGAGGTTTCTGACCGCACCGATCGACGCGGTGTCGCGTCCGCCAAGCAGCCTCAGCGTGAATGATCTGATCGGGACGTCTGGTGCGGTCGCGAACGTGGTGCGCAGGCGTTTGCCGTCGGGGATCGTGATCTGGCCGACGAGGTTGAAGTCGACCTCGCCACGCAGCGCGATGAACAGGTCCGGGATCGGATGCCCGTTCTTGACGAAGAACGCGGTCCCGCGCAACGGCTTGTTCAGCAGCGGGGTGTCCGCGGTCGCGGTGCCCGCCTTCGCGTGCGCACATCTGCTGAGGTCGCTCTCGAACTCCGCACGCGTGCACGCGTCGTTGATCGTGTTCAACCGTCCATTGACCGTCGTCGGCAGCGTGACCCGCACGAACCGGATGTTCGCCTGGTTGCGCTGCGGCATCGTCAACCGCGTCGTGAACGGACTCGTCTGATTTCTTCTCGTATGGCCTCTGCCACCGACGCGCATGACCATTCTCGGCTTGAAGCCAAGGCTCGCGCACTCGGCCGCCTGGAAGCGGTTCGAGACGTTCGCTCTCGCGCCCTCAGTAGACGTGAGCGTGCCGGTGATCCGCTTCTCCGCGCAGCTTGTCGGGTTCAGGAAGAACCCGGGCTTGTTGACGCTCACGCGCACGTCGCGCACGTCGAGCGGGATGCCCTGCAGGATCGTCGGGAACGGATCCGAGACGATTCTCACCGTCGCGTCATACGGATCGACGAACAGCGCCGACCGCACCGTGACCTTGCCGAGATCGAACGGCCCGCGACCGCCGGAACGACGATCGCAACCCCGAACGGTGCGCCTCTATAGGGACCGGTCAGGTAGGCACGCCCGGTCTGGATGAAGAACGGGTTGCTGCCCGCACCCGCACCGACCGTCACTCACCGATCTTCGAATTCGCCGGACACGTATCGCTTCTAGCCTGCAGATCCGAGCACTGGTCCGCGCTCGCGATCCTGCCCGTGAGTCCTCTCGGCAGGTTCACCGTCAGCCCGCTAACGCCTGATCGTCATCCTCACGCGTGAAGCGCAACAAGAACGAGGACGAGGACCCCGCGGTGTTGCTCTCCGTTCCCGCCCGGAACCCGGGTGAGAACTTCGGCGGGCACGGTCTCCCTCTCGCGTTCTCAGCGACCGCGAAGCTGCTGTCGGTCGAGACGACTCTGCCGTTCCAACCGGTGAACTCGGCATGGGTGGTGTACGTGCCGCAGCGGTTCGGGATCGTCAGCGCCGCCCGACCCCCACCGAAGAACTCGACATGGAGTCTGTCAAACGGCAGCTGAGGGTTATCGTCAAACGTAGCCCGAATCTGACCCGAGCTCGGATGAAGCGCAACAGACCCAGGCAACTTGATAACCACACCACGAGCACTCGCAACCATATAAACAGCGACAAGCGACCCGAACGGATTAGCGAACGGGGTAGCCAGATACACATGGCCAGTCACTTTGTCATCGATCAACGGTGTGTCGATCGTGACTGTTCCAAGCTTCGATCCATCCGGACAGGCCGGCGGCTCGGTCGTCTCAAGCGCGATCTGACCGGGACTGCACGCAGCCAAGCGGTCCGCCGAGGAGGGGTTCACACGCACCCCTGCCGGCAGGGTCACGACGGCTTTTCTGAGGTCTGACTGGGCTGTTGAGCCGGGCTCGTCGTCCTGCGGGATCGTGAGATCGAACGAGAACGCCGCCGGACTCGCCGCCTTCGAGCCCTCCAACGGCTGCGCGACGATCTCAGGATCGAACGGAACCGTCTCGCAGCCTGTCGTGCCCTGCTCAAGCCCCCACTCGCGAACGGGTAGCCGGGCAGGTCATGCGTCAGGATCGTTCTCTGCACGAACACACCCGGGTTCTGCCACGAAGCGGCCGCGACCGTCAACGGCAACCCCGCTGCCCGTGCACGAGGTTGGGTTGCGGAAAAACGCCTTCAAATCCGCGCCGCTCTCACACGTCGGACCACCAACCGAGGGCAACGTCCCCCCAGCGCACGAACGCTGCGGTCTGTGACTCTCGTCCGCCGGCACACCCCAAAACACAAAGCTATTCCCGGTGACCGCCAACCCCTGCGGAATGTCCGAGGCTCTCACCCGCAAGTGATACCCACCACTCCGCACCACCTCGGCATCGAGCACAACGATCGTCCCAGCGATATTGATCCCAAACCGTGCGGGAACACCAGCCGGCGGCGCCATGTTATACACCGCAGAGAAATCGCCGGTCCCATTATCGATCCGGTACGTCAGGATCCCAACCTGCGACGTCGGTGCACACAACGGCTGCGCATTCGTCACTCCCGTGCCGTTGCCCAGCTCCGGGATCGTGCACTCACCCAACCCCGCGACACTGCCAACAAACCCCGGCGGCAGATCCACCATCACGTCCTTGACGTCCTCGACCGGATACCGCGGACCGGCGAGCGGATCCGTATGCGTGTTGAAATCGATCGACGTCAACAACACCTCCGGATGCCCGCCCGCCTGCGTGACCTCAACCCCGGCCTCATCCAACGCCATCGCATCAAACGCATCAATCCCAAACGGCGGATCGACAAGCTGAGACCCGCACGGGATCCGCCGACTGCAGCCCGCCGAGACCGCACCACCGCCAGAGACATCAAACAACACCGTCTGCACACCAGACGCACCAACAGCAGCATCCGCGACGATTCTCAGATCCAAATCGCTGATTCACACCCACGTTCACGGGCCCCGTACACGTCAACACCTGCCCAACGATCCCGCACGGCGGCATGCTGAAAGACTCCGAGCTCACCGGCGTCAACCCCGCCGGGAACGACGCCGTAAACGTCACATCACTCCCATCCGTGGCCACATCACCAAGATTCGTCACCAACACCACGAACTCCACGCTCCCACCAGGAGCAACAGACGAATTCGCCACAGACGACACATCCCACCGCACAGCACCAAACGCCGAACCAGACCAACCCGCCACTATCATCAACAACAACACACCGACCACTATCCACCCCAACCGCAGCCGCATACGAAAGCGCGACAGATCGACCCGGTGATCAACGCCCACTTCCCGGCTCCTCTCAAGCTCGCTCTGGAAACGGCCGCGAGCGAACCAGAAAATCACAAACATCACCACGTCCCCAGCACCGGCGGGTTCGGCCCCTCCTGCTGCGGTCCAGGCATCTGCACAGCGCCCTTGCGGGCTCTGCGGGATCTGCGCTTCACGCACTTGCGTCTGCCTCTGACTCTCTTGAGCACCTTGCCTCTTCTGCACCGCAGCTGCTTTGTGTCTTCTCAGTCTCGGCGCCGCATCCCCGGCACCTCTGAACTGTGTGCTGGCGTCGACGGCGACGGTCGGCGAAGCGGTCACCGGCGCCCGGCACGCCTCCCCAGCACACGCCTGCGTGGGCGGCACCGGCTCGGGGAACCCGCCGCCCACACGCGCGTCATAGAGGTCATAGCTCTTATCGATATCCCAACCGACCAGCTGCTCGCGCGTGGCGAAGAAGACATCGTCGCCGTTCGCGGTCGCCTCGATGAAGTAGGAGTCGGCCGGATCCGTACCCGAAGAGATCAGATGCAGTCTGCCGCTCGGCACGTCGTACTCATACGCATCCCATCTCCCATTCGAGTCCTCAGCCACCAACGCCTCCGGCGAGCTAAAGAACACACGCCGGCCATCATCCGAGAGCGCATGACTCAGATGCTGCGTATGCACCGTAGCGCTCACCGGCGCTTTGAAGTCAGTCAGCGCATCACCGGTCGCAGCGCTGGCGCGCGGATTGCACGAGACACACACAAGTCTTCTACTGTCCGCGCTATAGAGATACAACTGCCGCAAACTCTCATGCTCATAGCCAGCAAACCCACCAACCCCGGCAAACCCATCATCACTAAACGCCATGAACAACACCAACCGGCCATCCGGCGACACCCGCGACGTTCTCGAGGCCGCCACAAACTGCCACCCAGTACGCGGCGTGTTCAACTGCGCAAAGTTGAGGTTGTCGAATCT
This sequence comes from uncultured Actinomycetes bacterium, assembly GCA_963770165.1. GTDB lineage: Bacteria > Actinomycetota > Thermoleophilia > Solirubrobacterales > Solirubrobacteraceae > Conexibacter. The sequence goes on along the minus strand of CAVYOK010000007.1, from coordinate 69,878 downwards.
GCCGAGGTAGGCGAACGTGCCGCCCTCCTGCCAGCGGAACAAACCACTCTGACTGAACGGCTCGCCCTCGACCAGCTGGCCGGTGCACAAGAAGTACACGACATCACCGGCGCTGCTGGCCCCCACCACACCCTCCGCCTCGCACGAGTCCCCTCTCGCGTTCACCGACAGGCGCGTCAAACGTGAGCCCTCTGGTGCGGTGCGGTCATACATGTACACGTCCTGACCGCCGCTGTCGTCGCCGTCGACCAACCCCTCGGAGGTCGTGAAGAACACCCGTGAGCCGTCCCGCGAGATACCCCACGCGACCGCGGCCTGCGCAGACTCCGGCGTCGTCTTCTCCGAGGCGTTGACGTGGAACGTCCGCGCCCCGTCCTCGCGCAAGAACAACGCACCCGCCATATCCCCAGCAGTCACGGTGAAGACGATCCACAACCCATCATCAGAAATCACCTCCGCCGAATGCTGCGAGCTTCCAAACGTCAGGGTCGCGGTGATGCCCGCCTGCGCGCTGGCGTCTACGCAGTCCGCTCTGGCCACCTCATCACACGTGGTGGCTGGCGCGACGGGGATCCGTCCGACCCGCCGCACACCAACACCCTCCGCGAACTCGAACAGATCACCAGTAAACGAGAACGCGCCGTCACCGGTCAGGTTCCACGGCGACTGATAGAAGATGTGTCTGAGATCTCTTGAGGCCCCATCGAGCGCGTTCCGAAACAACGCGCCCAGACCGCCGGGCACATCCAGGGGTGAGGCCGCGCCCGTCAGCAGCTCGGGCTCTGTGCGCTCTCCTCGAGATCCTCCAGCTCCACTCGGTAGAGGTTCGAGACGCGCTCGACATTCGGCGCGTCCGTCAACGGCCGCCACGACTTATACACGCCGGCCGTGAGATCCTCCGTGAACGCCGCCTCAAACGTCGGAACCTGGCCGAAGATGAGCGCCTGCAGCGTCTGTGAGCCGCCCGCCGGGTTGATCGAATGCGTCCTCCACCCACTCGTCCCAGCTGCACCGTCGCGCCGGCTGAGGTACTGCACATCAACCGACGTGCCCAGTGCGCCTGCGAACGCGCCGGTCGCTGGCCATGCCACACCATTCCCATCGACGGCGACGAACGTCTTGTAGCTCTGCGCGATCACGTCCGCGCCACTCTTCTCAGAAGGCGAGACGAGCTCGTACGCGCGAGCGTCCGGCAGCGCCGCGTCCGCGTTCGAGACCCATGACATGCACGCCGCGATCACAAGCAGCACACCGGCCACCAGCGCCCATGCCCGCAGAGCCGTTCGACTAGCCACCATCATCTCTCCTCATCTTGGTGTGGCGACACACCGCTTTATAGCTCCTCCTGTCTCTCAAAGCAAACACCACCGCAGACCGCCGCTCCGCTTTCCGGTCTGCTATTCTTCGAGAGCCCGCAAGTGTGCGGGCGCTAGGGCGCAATCCCGGGGGATCCTTCGCAAGGAGCAGACGGTTTTGCGTCCTGTCCGATCGGCGCTCACGCGACGAAAAGGGGGAAACACGACCGACACACGTTTCACCGCGCTCGAGCCCCGTAGACGCGCCCCGAACTGCTCGCGCACACGGGCTCCGAACCTTTCGGGACACCGCGGACCCGAAACCCGTCCTGCCGGCCACCGCCGGCGCACAACACTCACATCAAGGAACTGTTTGATGCGCACATCCGTAAAGCTGTGCTTCACAGCGCTCACAGCAGCACTCCTGCTCGCGAGCGCCATAGCAACCACATCAGCCAGGAACCTCTCCGTCAGCAACCAGCAGTTCAGAGTCACCTGGCAAGAACTCGAATTCGCCATCGAAATCGTCACGATAATATGCCACGTCACGCTCGAAGGCTCCTTCCACTACAGGACCATCGTCAAGAGGGAAAGGACCCTAATCGGCTACATCACCCAAGTGGCAGTCAGGCGCCCATGCAGGAACGGCGAAGCCTGGGCAGCGAACGGCAGGGAAGCACACCCAAGGCTAGGCGTCCTCGCCAACACCCTCCCATGGCACGTCACCTACGAGGGATTCGCGGGAACACTACCGTGCATAACGTCGATCTTCCTCTTACTCAGGGGCGCCAGGTTTAAGATCCATTCCTTCTTCAATACCCTCGGCCTCTACGGCAGACGCCAACGACAACATAACCGGAAGGGCAACCCGCGACGTCACCACCAGGGCCATCACGACACTCGAACCTGTCGAAGGCAGAAACACCGCAAGGCTCGTAAACTGCCTAGGCGGGATCTGCCCGGCAACCGGCATTAGAATTTAGGCGCGCCGGCCAAGTATTCCTACTAGACACCACCACACGGATCACCGTCACCCTAATATAAGGATCTGACGACAGACGTAACATGTGGGGCCGTCCAAACAGACGGCCCCACACGCATTCAACACGATCGCTCTCAGCACGTGTCTATAACCCCTTTCGGGAGGAGGGGGAACCAAATGAACAAACACCTCAAACACCACATCGCAGCCATCACCGCCGCAACCACCCTGCTCGCCCTGCTGGCAACAGCCGCACCAGCCAGGAACTTCTCCACCAGCAACCAGAAGTAAGAGTCGTCTGGCAAGAAATCGACTTCGCCAGTGCACTCGTCACGATAACGTGCTCAATCACGCTCGAAGGCTCCTTCCACTACAGGACCATAGTCAAAAGGGAAAGGGCTCTAATAGGCTATATCACCCAAGCGGCCGTCAGGCGCCCATGCAGGAACGGGGAAGCCTGGGCCGCGAACGGCAGGGAATCACACCCAAGGCTAGGCGTCCTCGCCAACACCCTCCCATGGCACATCACCTACGAGGGATTCGCAGGAACACTACCAAACATAACCAGCATACTCTTCTTAGTCAGGGGTGGAAGGTTCAAGATACATTCATTCTTTAACACCCTCTGCCTCTACGGCGACGCCAACGACAACATAACCGGCCGCGGCGATCCGCGCCCGCCGCCGGCGGTGTAGTCACAGAACTCGAACCTGTCGAAGGCAGGAACACCGCAAGGCTCGTAAACTGCCTAGGCGGGTTCTGCCCAGCAACCGGCATCTTTAGGAATAGGAGGCCCGGCCAGGTATTCCTACTAAACACCACCACACGAATCACCGTCACCCTAATATAAGGCTCTGACGACAACGTAACGTGTGGGGCCGTCAAACAGACGGCCCCACACGCATTCAACACGGTTGCTTTAGCAACGTGCCCACGACCCCTTTCGGGAGGAGGGGAAACCTGATGAACAAACACCTCAAACACCACATCGCGGCCATCACCGCCGCAACCACACTGCTCGCCCTGCTGGCAACAGCCGCGCCAGCCAGGAACCTCCAGCAGCAACCAGAACTTCAGAGTCGTCTGGACTGAAATCGAGGCCGGCACCGAAATTGTCAGGATCACATGTCCCTTCACGGTCGAAGGCTCCTTCCACTACAGGACCTTCGTAAAGAGGTCAAGGGCCGTAATCGGCCACATTACTGCCGCGATAATCAGGCGCCCATGCAGGAACGGCGAAGCCTGGACCGCGAACGGCATCGAAACGCACCCAAGGCTAGGCAGGCTCGCCAACACCCTCCCATGGCAAGTCACCTACGAGGGATTCGAGGGAGCGCTACCAAACATAACATCGCTTCTTCTTCTTATTCACGGGCGGCCAGTTTAAGATACATTCCTTCTTCAATATCCTTGGCCTCTACGGCGACGCCAGCGACAACATCACTGGCCGAGTGGCCCGCGGAGCTGGGGGCGCCATCACGACACTCGAACCTGTCGCGGGCAGAAACAGCGTAAGGCTCGTAAACTGCCTAGGCGAAACATGTCCGGCAACCGGCAGCCTTGGCAGGGCCGGTCAGTAACGCTACTAAACACCACCACACGTATCACCGTCACCCTAATATAGGAGCTGTCCGCTGGAAGTGAGGGCGTGGCCGCCATTAGGCGGCCACCCCTCAGCGGAGCTAGGCTGCAGCCGCGGGCCCGCGGCGCAATCCAAGGCGAGCGCTCAACCCCCGACTGACTCGCGATCCGCACCCGTGCCACACCCGCCGCCCCCTCCGCCCCGCACAGTCCCCGCGCCAACCCCACCACGCCCCGCGGCCCCGCATGGAACCGCAGCACGAACCGTCTGATCGGCACATCGGGAACGTCGTCGAACGTCGCGCCGAGGTACCTGCCACCCAGTATCGCCACTCTGCCCACCAGATCGACCGACACCTGCCCACGCAACGCGACCACGAGATCCGGCAGCGGTTGACCCGGCGGTCTCACCAAATACACCCCACCACGCAACGGGTCCCGCAACAGCGGCGTCACAGCAACAGCCGTCCCAATCCGCGCCACCTCACACCGATCCGCAGCAAACTCCTCCGGCGAGCACGCGTCTTCGATCACCGGAATCAGCGCGCTCAGGATCGACGGCAACGTCACCGACACGCGCTGGATCCCCGCCTCCCCAGGCCGCTGCGTCAACACCGCCGTCAACGGCGTGGAGAACCCAGCGCGCGTGTAGCCGCGAGCGCCCACGAAGAACCGCAACCGCGGCCTGAACGGCAGCGCACCGCAGTCCCCCACCTGGAAGCGCGACCCAACGCCCACAACCCGGCCGGCCGTCGACTCCACGACCCCGCGCACCCGCTTCTCCCCGCATCCCGTCGGCAGCACCATGAACCCCGGCCGATCGATCGCGACCCGCACGTCCCGCAGCTGCAGCGGGATCCCCTCCAACACACGCGGCAACGGATCGGTCACCGCACGCAACGCCGCCGTCCGCCTATCCACGAACACGGCAGCGCGCACGACCACAACCCCCAGGTCGAACGGGCCCGCCACCGCCGGCACCACCACCGACAAGCCATACGGCGCACCACCATACGGCCCCGTCACATACACGCGCCCGCCCGAAACCCAGAACGGCAACGGCCCCGCGCCCGCACCCGCAACCACACGCCCGACCCGCGACGCCTCCGGGCACGTCCCCGCCGCAGCATCCACAGCAGAGCACAGCACCACATCCGCCAACCGCCCCAGCAACCCCCGCGGCAGCCGCAACGTCACGCGCCGCAGCTCCTCGTCCGCATCCGCCCGCGTCACCCGCAGGTGGAACGGCGAGCTGCCGCCCGCCACCGGGCTCTCCACCCCGGCAAGAAATCCCGGCGAGAACGGGCGAGCACCCGCCCCGAAGCACCCACCGGTCACGTCGAACGCGGACTCGACCGCCCGCACCGCGCCACTCCAGGCGACAAGCTCAGCGCGAGCCGCATACGACCCGCACGACGGCGGATTCACCAGCACCGCCCGCGGCCCACCGTCGAACACGAACCGCACCGAGGAGAACGGCAGCTGCGGCAGCTCGTCGAACACCGCTGTCAACTGTCCGCTCAGCGGATCGCTCTCCACCCGCCCCGCCAGCTTCACGATCAGTCCCGGCCCTCTCGCCACCACGTACACCGCCAGCAGCGAGTCGAACGGGTTCGCGCGCGGCGCCGCCAGGTAGATCGAGCCCTCCAGCGGCGCGTCCAGCAAAGGCGTGACGATCGACACCGTCCCCACGCGCGACCCGTCCGGACACGACGGCTCCGCCAACGATCTCAACCCGATCTCAGCAGGCGAGCAGCCCGCCAGCCCGTCCGCCGCCGCCGGGTTCACGCGCACGCCCTCGGGCAACCGCACCACCGCCCGGCGCACGTCCGCCTGGCCGATCGGCTCCGGTCTGTCGCTCTGCGGCAGCGTCAGCTCGAACACATAGCCCGATGGAACGCCCGCCGCGCGCGAGGCCGGCGTCACCACCAAGCCCGGGTCGAACGGCACCGCGCCGCAGCCCGTCGTCCCAGCCTCCGGCCCCCAGTCCTCCGGCGCCCACGGATAGCCCCTCGGCAGGTGACTCACGAAGCGCGCGCGCTCGAACACCCCCGGGCGCACCCACGAGTCCAGCGCCACGTCGACCGGCAGGCCCACGTCATCCGGGGTGCACGACGTCGGGTTGCGCAGGAACGCCTTGTGCGCGCCCCCGGCCTGGCATATCGGCCCGCCCTGCCACGGCGCGAGCTCCCCTCTACAGGCGCGCTCGGGATCGTGGACCGCAGCTCCCGGCACGCCCCAGAACGTCAGCGTCGTGCCCGCGATCGCCAGCCCCTGCGGCACGTCGCGCACGCGCACCGACAGCCCGTAGTCGCCGTCGCTGCGCAGCGCCCCGTCGAGCGTGACGACCGTCCCCGCGACGTTGAAGCCGAAGCGCGCCGGCACGTCCGGCGGAGGCACCATGTTGAACACGGGCAGCGGGCCCCACACGCTGCGCGCGTTGACCGCGTTGAGCCGCACGACCGCGACCCCGACCTGCGCGCTCGGCGGGCACTCGAGTCTCGCCAAGAGTCCCCCCGCCGCCAGCTCGTCGGCCGTGCACGTCTCCGCCGCGGTCGGGTCGCCGACGAGGCCCGGCGGCAGGTCCACGAGCACGTCCTTCACCGGCTCGACCGGCCACAGCCGCCCCTTCAGCGGCGCCGGGTTCGTCGTCGTGTTGAAGTCGAGCGAGACGGTCGCCGCGAACGGGTGGCCACCGGCCTGGCGGTACGGCTCGCCGGCGGCGTCGAGGACCGTGCCGTCGAACGCGGCGACGCCGAACCGCGGCGGGGCGGTCGTGATCGTCGTCGGCTCCACCGTGCCGGCGCTCGGCCCGGCCGCGTCGCCGCCCGACACGGTGAACTCGCTCGTCACCACGCCGGCGGCGTCGGAGGCCACAGCGACGTCGAGCGTGAGCGTCGCGAAGCCCACCGGCCCGAGCGCGAACGCGGGGACGTGGTTCTCGCACGTGAGCGACTGCGCGCCGACGACGAGGCTCGAGCAATCCCAGCCGAGGTTGGGTGGGAGCACGGGGTGCGGCAGCGTCGTCAGCCCCCCGAGCGCCGTCACGCCGCTCGGGAACGTCGCGGTGAACGTGAGCGGGTGGCTCACGGGGTCGAACGGCGAGCTGCCGACGTTCGTCATCTGCACGACGTACGTCAGCGTGCTGCCGGGCGGCGCGGTCGTGTCGGCCTGCACGTCGAGCCGCCAGGCCGGCGCGGCCGCGGCGGCGGGTGCCGGCGCGGCGCCGAGCGCGAGCGACACCAGCAGCGCGAGCGCGAGCGCAGTCGCGACGGAGCGCCTCACCGCTGCTGCCTCCGCCGCACGCAGCGTCTTCTGCCGTGGACCTTCCGTCTCACGAACCCGCGTCTGCACGCCTTTCTCGCCACCCGTCTTCTCCCCGGTCTCGCGGCCGCCGCCGGCGGCAGCACAAGCGTCGCACTGCCGAGCGCGGCGAACGGCGGCGCCGGGCTCCCGACGCCGCGGCACGCGTCCCCGCTGCACGCCGGCGGCGCCGGCGGCGGCTCGGGGAGGCCCCCGCCGACGCGCACGTCGTAGAGGTCGTAGGCGCGGTCGACGTCCCAGCCGACGAGCCGCTCGCGCGTGACGAAGAACGCGTCGTCGCCGTTCGCGCTCGCGTCGAGAAACCACGAGTCGGCCGGATCGCGCCCGCTGGAGAGCAGCCGCACGGTCCCGCTCGGCACGTCGTACTCGTACGCGTCGACCTTGCCATTGCCGTCCTCGGGGACGAGCGCGGCGGCGCTGCTGAAGAACAGCCGCCGCCCGTCGTCCGACAAGGCGCGGCTGAGCTTGGCGGTGAGCTGCGCGGCACCCGCGCCGGCGCGCGCGCTCATCCACGCGTTCGCGCCGGTCGGCGCGCCCGACGGCTGGCAGGACGCGCACGCGAGCGCGGGCGCGAGCGGCGTCGAGACGTCCGCGCGGTAGACGTACAGCTGGCCGCAGACGCCGCTGGTCGTGAAGTTCGGATTGCTCACGCACGCGCCGTGGGCGTGCTGGGCCCCCACCCCGTTCTCGTCGGCGACCTGGAGCACCAGCGTGCGCCCGTCGGGCGTGACGCGCGCGGTGCGCGGCCACTGGTTCCAGGCGATCACGTCCGCGTTCGAGTCCGCGTCGGCGACGCTGAGCGCGGCGACGAACGACAGCGTGCCGCCCTCGCTGCCCGGCTCGCGCTGCCACAGGTACACGCCGTTCTCGGCGACGGGCGGTCCGTCCACGAGCAGCTGACTCGGAGCGGTGAAGTAGATGCGGCGACCGTCGCGCGAGGCGCCGAGCGCGAGCACGCTGAGGCCGCCGGGCGCGACGAACGTCAGGTGGCGGCCCGTGACGGCGTCGGGCTCGCGCTCCCACAGGTACAGGCCGCCGCCGGCGAGCGCGTCCTCGGTCAGCCGCTCGGGGCTCGTGAAGTAGGCGCGCCCGCCGTCCGCGCTCGCCGCCTGAAAGCGGGCGGCGAGCGGCTGCTCCGGCGCGGCCAGCTCGGAGGCGTTGAGCTGGACGAGCTCGTCGTCGACGGTCGTGGACGTGCCGCGGTCGTCGAGCTGGAAGAGGCGACTCGGATCCGCCGCGCTGGTGCTGACGTTGCCGTTCTGGACGACCGGCGCGGTGAGGAACGCGCGGCGGCCGTCGGCCGACAGCGCGTCGCCGGTCTGGTGGACGGCGGTCGCGCCGAGGCCCGCCGCGGAGCACGGGTCCGTCGGCGTTCTTCCCTCCGCGCAGGCCCCGATCGGCGCGAGCAGCCGCGGCGCGCCGCCGTCGACCTTGAACGCCATCGGGTTGCCGCCGACGACGCCGGCGCTGAGCGGCAGGCGCGACTCGAGCAGGACGTGCGCGAGATCGTCGGTCGCGGAGGCGATGAACGGGCGCTGGCGGCCGCTCTCGATCGGCGGCAGCGGCGCCGGCGCGCTCGTCAGCAGGCGGTAGGAGCCGCGGCCGGGAGTGCGCAGGTCCTCGCGCGCGTAGAGGTTCTCCACGCCGGCCACGTTCGGCGCGTCGGTGAGCGGCGACCAGGCGCGGAAGATCGCCTTCGACAGGTCGGGCGAGAACAGCTCGTAGGCGGGGTCGAGCTGCTGCGCCGCGGCGGTGATCGACATCGGCTCCTGCGGCGGCGTGATCGCGTGCGTCGTCCAGCCGCTCGTGCCCGGTTGGGCGGTGCGCTGCGCGAGGTACTCGGTCGCGATCCCGCCGCCGATCGCGTCGGCGAAGCCGCCGAGCGACGCGAATGCGACGGCGCTCGGCAGGCCGGGCGCCGCGCCGGCAGCCGCGTGCGTCCGCGAGCTGTCGGCGATCACGTCGTTGCCGTGCTTCTCGCTCGGGGAGACGAGCTCCCAGCCGCGCTGCTCGGGCGGAGCGGCCTGAACGGCGCCCGTCCCCAGCGAGAGGAGCGCCGTCGCGGCGGTCAGGATCAGCTTAGTGGTGCCTCGCCACACCGCTTAACTGTAAACAGCGGTGGCTCCAAGATCAAGGCGCAACCGCGTTGGCCCGCCTGTCCCAGCAATAAACAGAAACTTAGATCTTGACACTCTGGATAACTGACTGTAGAGTGTGTACAAGCCTTCGGAGAGCCAGCGAAGCACCCGCCCCGACTGCCGACAGCCCGCGGGGACGGGTCCGGCCCATCGTCTCCGAACCGAGCTCGGGATACCGGCCTGCAGAGGAGAAAGGGGGATCGTGCCTGGAGGAGACACGCCTGCCCTCGCCTTGACGCGCGAGCCGCGACTGCTCGCGCGCTGATCGATCCAAAGGACCATCACCATGCGCAATCACTTCACGATCGCGGTCGTGACACTGACGGCAGCGCTCCTGCTCGCGCTGTCCATCCCCGCCACCGCGAGGAATCTCAGCTACAGCGTCAAGGAATTCAGAATAATGTGGTCGACGCTTAGCTTCTCCGCCGAAGAAGGCGGCATTTCAATAACCTGTCCCGTCACGCTCGAAGGCAGCTTCCTGGAAAGAACGTCCACGAAGGTAGCCGACGTGGTGCGCGCGAGGATCGCCAGGTCGACGATCGGAACCTGCAGGGAAGGAACCGCGACCGTCCTAGCCGAAACCCAGCCGTGGGACGTCACGTATCAGTCCTTCACCGGCACGCTACCGAACATAACCAGCGTCCGCTATGAGTTGCTCAACGCGGCCTTCCAGGTGGAACCGGGGCTCGGCATCATCTGCCTAGCGAGAACGACCGAAAGGTTCCCGGCCGCCGGCGACGCGACGCGCGACGCGAACGGACGCATCACCTCGCTCAGGCCCGACCCGACGCTCTCGATACCGACGACCGGCAACTTCGAATGCCCGGCCTTCGGACGCTTCGCCGGCGCGGGTGAAGTGTTCGTGCAGGGCAGTTCCTCGACCCGCGTGACGCTGAGACTAATATAGGCCGCCCACGCGGTGGATGAACGACGCCGTGCAGCGGGTCAAGTCCGCTGCACGGCGGTCGATCATCGGGCCGTGAGCTCGATGAACGTCACCCTGCTGCTCGCCCTCGCGGCCAGCCTGCTCGCGCTCCTCGCGCTGCGGCGGCGGACCGTGCGGACGCAGCGTGACCTGCGCTCGCTGCTTGTAACCGCCTCCGAGCTGCGCCACCTCGCCGACCACGACGCGCTCACCGGACTGCCCAACCGCCGTCGCTTCGAGCAGGAGCTCGCGCGGCACCTCGCGCACGTTCGCCGCTACGGCCCCGAGGGCGCCGCGCTCGTGCTCGACCTCGACTGCTTCAAGCCCGTCAACGACACGTTCGGCCACGCCGCCGGGGACCGCCTGCTCGTGCGCGTCGCGCGCGTCCTGCAGGAGCGGTTGCGCGCGACCGACGTCCTCGCGCGCCTCGGCGGCGACGAGTTCGCGATCCTGCTGCCGCGCGTCGACGGCGCCGGCGCCGTCGCGGTCGCGCGCAGCCTCGCGGAGACCGTGCGCGCCGAGGCGCTCACCGCCGACGCGCGGGGCGTGACGATCAGCATCGGCGTGATCGCGTTCGACGAGCGCTCCCCGAGCGTCGCCGAAGGCGTCCTGGCCGCGGCCGACATCGCGATGTACGACGCGAAGGCCGCCGGCGGCGACGGCTGGGCCCTCTACGCCGAGCCGCGCGTCACCGCGACCGCGAGCGCGCCCTATTCGGCCGGCTTCGGAGCAGGCGCCTCCGGGCCCTCCTTCGCGACCGCGTTGACGTAGATCGCCACGGCGCGCATCTCCGCCTCGGTGAGCCTTCTCGTGAAGCGGGGCATCAGCGGCTGGTGCGGATCGTCCGGCAGCACGCCCCTCTTCATCATGTACATCACGTACCACTCGCTCGGCTTGATGAGATTGAAGTCCATGCCGGGAAATTCCGGTTCCCCGGTCATGTTTCTGCCCTCGATCGCGTGGCAGGCCGCACAGTTCTGCGCGAACAGCTCGCGCCCCTGCGTGACCAGCTCCGCCGGCTGGTCGCCGCTGTCCACGACGTGTCCGCCGGCCGTCTCCGTCACGTAGTCGGCGAGCGCGCGGAGCTCCGCTTCCGACATTTCGCCGCTGAAGGAGGCCATCGCCGGCCCGCCGCCCGCGATGCGGCCCTCCACGTACTTGCGCTTCAAGCGCACCTCGTCCAGGTTGGGCGCCTCCCACTCGAACGGTCTCACCGTGTATCTCGTGCCCGCGAGCGTGTGACAGCTCTGGCAGTGTCTCGCGAACACGCGTCTGCCGATCTCCATCCGTCTCGCGTGGGCGCGCGCTCGCGCCGCGGCGGCCGCCGCGTCCTCCTTCGAGTCGCCGCTGCCGCATCCGGCGAGCGCCAGCGCCAGCAGCAGCACGCACGTCGTCGCGCGTCGCACGGTCCGTCCCCCTCGTCGTGTCTGCATCGCGCCTCCCCCGACGCGATCCGCGCGAGCGAGCCTACCAATTTCACGCCCGCCGAAGGCGACGTACCCGCGCGCGTGTGAGCGTGACCAGGTCCTCTGGCGCCAGCTCCAGCTCGAGCCCGCGACGGCCCGCGCTGACGAAGATCGTCTCGTGCGCGAGCGCGCTGTCGTCGACGAGCGTCGGCAGCGCGCGCCGCTGCCCGAGCGGGCTGATCCCGCCGGCGACGTAGCCGGTGACGCGCTCGGCGCGCTCCGTCGGCGCCATCGCCGCACGCTTGCCGAGGGCCTTGAGGTCGAGCGTGGCGGCGGACGGCACGATGCAGACGGCGAGGCCGTCGCCGGTGCTCCCGCCGCCGTCGCTCACGACGAGCGTCTTGAACACGCGCGCCGGGTCGAGCCCGAGCGCCTCGGCCGCCTCCAGCGCATACGAGTCGGCTGCCGGGTCGTGCGCGTACTCGTGCACGGCATGCGCGATCCCCGCCGCCTGCGCGGCCCGCGTCGCCGGTGTCTCGCGTCCCGCCACGTCGTGTCCCCCGAGGGGGGAGCCTAGTGAGCGGGCGCGGGCGTGTGGTCGGCGGCGTGCCTGGCGCGCCGCGCGCGCACGACGAGCGCGCCCGCCCAGCCGAGCGTCGCGAGCAGCGCGAGCAGGCTGAGCGCGGCGCCGGCGCGCAGCCCGGGCACGCGGTAGCTCCAGACGATCTCGTGCTCGCCGGCGCCGACCGCGACGCCGCGCAGCACGACGTCGGTCTGCAGCGCCCTCGCCGGCCTGCCGTCGACCCGCACGCTCCAGCCGGGCGCCCACGCGTCGTCGAGCAGCACGACGCCCGGTCGCTCAAGGCGCGCGCGCAGCGTCACGCGCGAGTTCTGCTCGTCGACGACGCGGACATCGCCGCCGCCGCCGCGCTGCGTCGCGTCGAACGACGCCGGCAGCTCGTCGCGCCGCACGACGACCGCGCGCTGCGGGTCGAAGCGCGGGTCCGTGACGGTCTGGACCTCCTCCGCGAGGTCGTCGGCGACCTGCACGCGCTGCGCGACGAGCGCGCGCGGCAGCGCCGCGTCGTTGGCGACGATCGTCGCGTCCTGCTCGCGATAGACCGTGCGCCATCCGCCGCCGGTGGGGGCCCTGCCGGGCTCGAGCAGCACGTAGCGAGTTCCGAGCAGCGACAGCACGCGGCCGACCGCTTCCGAGAAGTTGAAGAACGTGAACACGGTGTGGGTCTTCTGGTCCGGCGCCATCGCCTGCCACAGCGCGTAGAAGCGTCTGCTCGGCTGCGGCGCGTCGTAGCCGCGCGCGTCGTAGAGCCCGTAGACCGTCGTCCAGTCGGGCGAGGCCGCATAGCCATAGGCGGCTATGCGCCCCTCCGCGCGGCGCTCCTGCAAGAAGGCGATCGACGGCATCCGCGGCGGGATCGCACGGCTCGCCGGCCCCATCGGCTGGAAGCCGTGCGCGAAGTGCAGCATCTCGAGCGCGACGAGCACGACGGCCACGCCGCCCGCCGCGCTGGCCAGGCGCGGGCGGCCCGCAATCAGCAGCAGCACGGCGAGCGCGGCCGTGAACACGAGCATCCAGCCGATCGTCGCGAGCGGCAGGACGCCCTCGACGAGCTCGCCGGAGCGATGCAGCATGAAGTGGAGCGCCCGTCGCAGCGCGCCGTCGTCGGTCGTGAGCGTCGCGACCGTGACCAGCGCGACGCCGAGCGCCGCCGCCAGCGCGACCCATGCGCGCCGGCGCCCCGCCCGGCCGTCGAGCACGGCCTGCAGCCCGAACGCCGCGAGCGTCGCGACCGCGAACTGGAACAGCAGCAGCAGGCGCTGGTTCTGCACGACGTCGAACACCGGCGTGTGCACGACCGCTTCGCGGATCAGCGGTGCTCTCAGCCCGACCGCCAGGCCGAACGCGCCGAGCACGACGAACGGCAGCTTCCGACGCCACTGATCGCGCGCGGCGAGCGCCGCGACCGCGAGGATCAACGGGATGACGCCGCCGAACAGCGCGCGCTCGTTGTAGCTCCCCGGCCCCGTCAGCCATGCGTCCGCCTCGCTCGGGCGCCCCCACCAGTCTGGGAACAGCACGGCGCGCAGTGCCTCGAACGACATGTGAGCTCCCGACAGTTCGTTGCCGCCGTCGCGCCGCGCAAGCGCACCGACCGTGTCGATCGCCGCCTGCTGGGCCGGCAGCAGCGTCGCCGCCGCCAGCAGCGTGCCGAGCGTCACGCCGGCCCCCGCGATCGCGAGCGCGTGGACGCGTCGCCCGCGCTCCCCCTCTCGCATGAGCACAGCGCGCAGCAACGCGTACACGACGACGGCGGTCAGCACGTGCAGCTGCGTCCCGGGATGCCCTCCGGTCTGCACCAGCGCGACGACGAGGACGAGGCCCAGGCCGGCGCCCCAGCTGTTGCGGCGCAGGATGCGCTCGACGAGCCACACCGCCCACGGCAGCATGATCGCGACCTGGGTGTGCACGGCGTAGTCGAGCCAGACGAGATTGAACGTGCAGAGCATGAAGCTGAGGCCGGCGACGACCCCGGGCCAGACCCCGAGCCGCAGCTCGCGCACGAGCAGGTACATCCCGAACCCGGCGAGCCACAGCTTCACCGCCGCGACGAGACCGAGTGCGTAATTGAGCGGCAGGATCCACAGCGGCCACGTGAAGGGGCTGAACCATGCGACCTCTGGATTGCCGAAGAACGGCGTGCCGGCGAACGCGTACGGGTTCCAGGCGGGGAAGATCCCTTCCCGCACGAGTCTCCGCGACAGCACGTCCCACGCGTAGTAGGACACCGGCTGGTCGATCAGCATCGGGTTGTAGTACTTGCCGATGTCCGACGGGACGACGTCGAGCCACGGCGCCTGCGAGTACAAGCCCGAGGCGGCGAGCAGCGGATGGCCTTGGACGAGCGCCGGCCAGAGGTAGATCAGCACGACGAGCGCGAACACGCCCGCGGCGAGCCAGTGCTCGTGCGCTGCGATGCGCGCGAGGAGGCGGATCCGGGGAGCGCGTACCGGGTCGCGCCGCACCGTCGAGGCGACCGCCGCGCGCTCCCCCAAGCGGGCGCGGCTGGCCATAGCCTATGAATACCAGAATCAGGTCAATCGGCGGCGGGGGCAAGCTCCGCGGGCCGCGCAAGCGCCGCCGCCGGGGCCTGCTCGATCGCGACGTCGGGGATGACGCGCGCGAGCGGGCGCGGGAGCCACCAGTTCCAGTCGCCGAGCAGCTCCATCGCGGCCGGCACGAGCACGAGCCGCACGAGCGTCGCGTCGAGCGCGATCGCGATCGCGCAGCCGACGCCGAGCTGCTGGATCGACGGCACGCCCGTCAGCACGAACACGCCGAACACGCACGCCATGATCAGCGCCGCGCTCGTGATCGTCTTCGCGCTCGCCTGCAGGCCCTCGGCGACCGCGCCGCGCGCGTCGCCCGTCGCCGCCCAGCGCTCGCGGATGCGGCTGAGCAGGAACACCTCGTAGTCCATCGAGAGGCCGAACACGATCGCCAGCACGAGCGGCGGCGTGAGCGCGTCGATGTAGCCATCGGACTGGAAGCCGAGGAAGCCGTCGATCCAGCCGAGCTGGAAGACCGCGACGAGCACTCCGTACGCCGCGCCGACGCTCAGCAGGTTCATCAGCACCGCCTTCAGCGGCAGCACCACGCTGCGCAGAAGCAGCAGCAGGACGACGTAGGAGAGCGCGAGCACGAACAGCGCGATCAGCCCCATGCTGCTGGAGATGCGATCGGCGAAGTCCTTCCCGAACGCGGGCGAGCCGCCGACGTCGGCGGTGGCCGGGAGCTCGTCGCGCAGCCGCTCGACCATCGCGCGCGACTGCTTCGACTCGCCGTCGTGGCGCGGGATCCCGCGCACGAGGACGCTGTCGCCGTCGCGCGAGATCAGCGGTGGCTCGAGCCGCACGATCTCCGGATCGCCTCTGAGCGTGCTCTGGACGCTTGCGAGCTCGGCGCGCGGCGCCACGACTTCGACCGGGCTGGCGGCGCCGGCGCCGATCACCTCGGCGGCCGCGTCGAAGCCGACGCGCGTCTCGTGGCTGTCGGGGAACTGCTGCAGCGCGCCGTTGCTCATGCTCAGCTGCAGCGCGGGCGCGGCGAGCGCGAGCAGGACGGCGGTGGAGCCCGCGGCGGCCAGCAGCGGGCGGCGCATGACCGCGCCCGTCCAGCGGGCCCAGAAGGTGCCTCGCGTGGCGGCGGTCGCGCCGCGGCGCCACGGCAGCCGCCGCGCGAGCCAGCCGGTCACGCTGCCCACCACGCGGCCCGGCTCCCACGCGCGCCGGCCGGCGAGGCTGATCAGCGCCGGCAGCAGCGTCGTCGCGGCGAGCACCGAGACGGCGACGACGAGGATCGCGCCGAGCGCCATCGAGCGCACCGACATCGTGTCGACGATGAAGAGGCCCGCGAGCGAGACGATCACGGTCAGGCCCGAGAAGGTGACGGCGACGCCCGAGGTCGCGAGCGCGACGGCGCGCGCGTCGTCCGGCCCGCGGCCGGCGGCGATCTCCTCGCGGTAGCGGGCGAGCACGAACAGCGAGTAGTCGACCGCGACGCCGATCCCGATCATCGAGGCCATGTTGGTGACGAAGACGCTCATGCCGGTGAGGAGCGAGAGCGCGTAGATCAGCGCGCCGGTGACCATCACGGCGACGGCGCCGAGCGCGATCGGCATCAGCGCCGCCACGAGCGAGCCGAACACCGCGAGCAGGATCAGCAGCACGATCGGGAAGCCGATCGACTCGGCCGATCTGAGGTCTTCCTTCGTGAGGTCCTGCATGCCGGCCCACAGCGCCCCCTGGCCGACGAGGTGGAAGGCGACCGTCGCGTCGTCGGCCTGGTCGGCGATGCCGAGCTGCTTGCGCAGGTCGACCGCGACGTCGATCGCGTCGGAGTCGCCAACGCGCGTGGCGAGCGGGACGACGAGCGTGCGCGGGCCGTCCTGGCGCAGCTCGCGCAGCGCGTCCGCGCGAGCCGCGGCGCTCAGCGTCACGTCGTCCACGTCGCCGGCGGCGGTCCCGACTCTGCGCAGCGCGGCTTGGAGCTGGGCGGTCGTCGCGTCGCCGTGCGGGACGAGCACGGCCGCGAGCGTCGAGCCCTGCGCTCTGTCGAAGTCGCGCTCGACCGCCTGCTGGACGGCGACCGACTGCGAGCCAGGGACGTCGAAGCCGCCACCGCTGAGGTGCTCCGACTGGCGCGCCGCGAACGGCAGCGCGACGAGCAGGACGAGCGCCCAGCCGATGAGGAACAGCCGGCGTCGCCGACGGATCAGCACGTCGAGGCGAAGCATGACGGTCTGCACGGGGCCTCCTCGGGTTCGCCGCCCGCCGCGGCGGCGGGGCCGGTCCTGGCTGCGTGGCCAGCCGACCTTCTCAGATCCGCACGATAGCGGAGTGTGCGATCACTCACACAAACTCCGGCCTCGCGAGGGGCCATATCTTTCGTGTAGCGATCTGCAATGCGTAGCGCTATGCTTGCTCCATTACCGTGCAGCTCGTGACCCGTGTTCCCGACTCCGTCGCCGAGGCGCTTGACGACCTCGTCGAGCGCGGCGTGTTCGCCTCGCGGTCCGACGCGGTACGCGCGGGGCTGGAGGCGGTCGTGGAGCGTGAGCGGCGAGACGCGATCGGCCGGGCGATCGTCGACGGCTACCGGCGGATCCCGCAGGACGCCGACGATCTCGTGTGGTCCGACGCCGCGACCTCGGCGATGATCGCCGATGAGCCCTGGTGAGCGATCCGCGTCAGGGCGAGATCTGGTGGGCCGAGGCTGACGACAAGCGTCGGCCCGTTCTGGTCATCACGCGTGACGAGGCAATCCCGATCCTGAACCGGTTGCTCGTCGCGCCGGTCACGCGCACCGTGCGCGGGATTCCGACCGAGGTTGCGCTGGGGTCTGACGAGGGGCTGTCGATCGAGTGCGCTGCGTCGTTCGACAACTTGCAGCCCGTGAACCGGCACCTTCTGCGCGAGCGTGTCGGCGCCCTGTCGGGCGCTCGCCGTCACGAGGTCTGCGCCGCGCTCGACGCGCTCGCGGACTGCTGAGCTCTGAGTCGCCTCCCGATGGCGTGTGCGGCGCCGGGGGGTCAGCGCTTGCCGCGCTTGCCCCCGCGCATCCCCAGCCACAGCCAGATCGGGTACGTCGCGAAGATCGCGGCGGCGAGCCTGTGCGTGCGGGGTCCGGCTCTGTCGGCGTCGAATCTCGTGACGCCGGAGTTGAGCATCCAGTCGCGGCCGGACTTAGCGCGGACCGGGCGCCAGATCGGCTTCGTCCACTCCTGGTCGAGATAGAGCCCGACGGAGACGGCGTAGAAGAAGGCCATCGTCTGGGCGCCGACCTTGAGGTCGTTCGTGGGCGTGCGCTCCTCCGCCGGCGTCGTCGCCGCGTAGGTGCGGCCGCCGAGGTAGAGCAGGGCAGGGTCGATCAGGAAGGACATCGGATCTCCTCTATGCGGCGCGCGCCCGGGCGCGGGCGCGGCGGGGCTTCGCGGGTTGCGGCACCTCGCGCCCGAGCAGCCCGAAGGCCAGCCGGGTGGCGAGCGCCATGATCGTCAGCTGCGGATTCACGCCGAGCGAGCTCGGCACGACGGAGCCGTCGGCGACGTACACGCCGCGCGTCCCGTGCAGCCGCAGGTCGCCGTCGACGACGCCGTGCGCGGGCCGCGCGTCCGCCCGCGCGGTGCCGAGCGGGTGGAACGCCATCAGCTTGAGGTCGCGCGCTCGGGCTCGCTCCGGCGCGACGCCGCGCGGGAGCGGCAGGTACACCTCGCGCGCACCGGCCGCGCGGAACAGCTCCTCCATCCGCGCCAGCCCTCTGCGGAAGCGCGCGACGTCCTGCTCCTGCAGCTCGTAGCGGATCACCGGCCTGCCGGCGAGCCCGCGCACCGAGCCGCGCGAGCCGTCGCTCACCATCAGCCCGAACATCGCGAGCTTGCGGTAGTCCGCCATCGCGGCGGCGTGACGCCGTCCGCTCAGCGGCAGCGCCATCGCCGCGTATGACGGCGGTCCGGCGACGCCCTCGAACATGATCCCCTCGGCGGCGAACTCGTCGACGTAGAAGCTCTGGGGAACGCCCTTCGCCATGTCGACGAGCTCGTCCATCAGCGCGAAGGCGCCCGTCGCCGGGTGCAGCGCGAGGTTGCGGCCGAGCTCGCCCGACCCGCGGCCGAGCCCGCTGCGCGCGAGCAGCAGCGGCGTGTGGATCGTGCCGCACGCGACGATCACCGTCGGCGCGCGCACCTCCAGGCGACCGCCGGCTGCGAGCCGCGCCTCCACTCCTCGCGCCTGCCCGCGCTCGACCAGCACCTGGCGCACGTCGGCGCCCGCGATCACCTGCGCGCCGGCCGCCTCGGCGCGCGGCACGTACGTGATGCCGACGTGCTGCTTCGCCGAGGTCGGGCAGCCGAACGCGCACACGCCCGAGCCGACGCAGCCTCTCGCGTTGCGTCTGAGGTAGCCGTGGGACCAGCCGAGCGCCTCCGCGCCGCGCCGCGCGACGGCCGCGTTTCTGCCCGCCAGCTCGGGGGTCACCTCGTGGATTGAGAGGGCTTGCTCGACGCGGGTGAAGCAGGGATCGAGCGCGCCTTCGTCCGCGAGCGCGTCGAGGCCGAACTCGCGCCGCCAGCGCTCCAGCACGGCCGGCGGCGTGCGGAAGCAGGTGCCCGAGTTCACAAGGGTGGTGCCCCCAAGCCCACGTCCAAGCGGCAGCAGAATCGGAGGCGTGCCGAGCGTCGTCGTCTGCCCGCCGTCGCGGTAGAGGCGCGCGAGCATCTCGAGCGGACGGGCGCTGAAGCGGTCGGCGTCGTGGCGCGGGCCCTGCTCGAGCACGACGACCGACGCGCCGCCCTCGGCCAGCTCGGCCGCGGCGACCGCGCCGCCGGCGCCCGCGCCGATCACGCAGACGTCGGCGTCGATCGCGCGCGACTCGCGGCGGCGGCCGCTGCTCATGGCCGCCCTTCCTCGCGCCGCAGCGCACGGCCGCGGGCGGCGATCGCGTCGGCGTCCCAGCCGAGCGGCACGGCGATGACGGGGTCCTCGTAGTGGCCCATCGCGACGAGCCCGTTCGCGAGCTGGTCGACGGCATGCGTGCGCGCGAGCAGCCGGCGACCGCGCGGCCGCCGCTCGAGCGCGATCAGCAGGCGCATGCCGGAGCGCTGCGGCTGGGGAGCCGCGTCGACGAACACGTCGAGCCCGCGGCGGACGGGGTCGGCGGGCTTCCTCACGGCGCCGGCTCCCCCATCGTCGCGCGCTCCTGCGCGATCGCCAGCTCGGCGATCGCCGCGGCGGCCGCGTCGCCGTCGCGGTCGCGGATCGCCTCGGCTGCGCGCAGATAGGTCGGCGCCCACGCGTCGCGGTGGGCGACGATCCCGCCGAACGCGCCGATGCGCGGCAGGTACAGCTCGCGCACCGAGTTCATTATCAGCTGGAAGACGATGTTGCCGGCGGCGTCGACGATCGCCGCCATGAAGTGCCAGTCGGCCAGCAGCGCGCCGTGGTCGTCGCCGGCGGTCGCGACCGCGCCGGCGAGCTCCTCGATCGCCGTCGCCTGCTCGTCGCTGCGGCGCGCCGCCGCCAGCCGGGCGGCCTCGCTCAGCAGCAGTCGGCGCGACTCGAACAGCGAGCGCACGACGTCCTGGTCGACGCTCGTCAGCAGCGCCAGCGCGTCGAGCCCGCCCGAGCGGCGCCAGTCGCGCACGCGCATCGCGTCGCCGTGGCGCACTTCGACGAGCCGCAGCTGCTCGAGCCGCTTGATCGCCTCGCGGACGGTGGCGATGTTCACGTCGAGATCGGCCGCGAGCGCGCGCTGGGTCGGCAACCGCTCGCCCGGCTGGTACTGACCGCCCAGAATCGCCTCGCACAGCCGCCCGAACACCTGGTCCGGGACGGACGCGCGCGTGAGCGGAGCTGGTGCGGATGCCTGCGATTCAGCCATCTCGCGCCAGTGTATCGGTGTTCCGAACAATCTGGGACAACATCCCTGCGGTAGACGATCGCCGTCCCCGCCGTCTTACATTCGTCGATGCGGCAGAGATGTTATGATGATGGAGTTCATACCTGCGGAGGCAAGCATGGCCCGTCGTACGATCAACCTGCCGGACAGCGTCGAGACGATCGCCCGCGAAGCGGCGGAGAGCGGCGAGTCCTTCTCAGCCGGTCTCCCGTCTCATCGTGCAGGGCGCAGAGCGCACCGAAGGCGGCCCTCCAAGCCGCCGAGCTACGTGGGCGCAGGCGAGGGCCCGTCCGACCTCGGGCTCAACGCCGAGCGCTACCTCCAGACGCTGGTCTCGGGCCGCTGAGAGTCGTCGCGGACACCGGCCCACTGCTGGCGGCGGTGAACCGACGCGACACGGCCCACGCACTGGCGAGCGAACTGGTGACGCGCCTCGGCCGCAACCTCGTCGTACCCGGACCGGTGATCGTGGAAGTCGACCAGCTCGCACGTGCGCGGGTGGGAGCCCACGCCGCCCGTCTGTTCCTGGCAGCGCTCGACGCCGGCGAGCACGAGGTCGCCTACCTCTCCTCCGGCATCCTCCGGCACGCAATCGAGATCGACCGCCGCTACGGCGATCTCAACCTCGGGCTCGCCGACGCGTCCGTCATGACGCTCGCTGAGCGCCGCAAACTCCCGATCCTCACGTTCGACTTCGAGCATTTCCGCGCCACCCGGCCGCCGCGCGTACTGGAGACTCGTCGTCGATCCTCACCTCCACCGTCATGACGGCGTGGCTCGCCGTCGATCGCATCCATGACGACGACCGCGACGACCCCATGCGTTCACGACGCATGTCCGGCTGGGCGCTGGGGGTGCCGATGCTCACATTGCTGGCGGCGTTCGCTGTCAGCGGCTCTGTCTCCTCCAGCTCGGGAGATCTCGGCAACTGGTATCGAGAGCTGCCGTTCACCTTCGCCGACAGCGTGCCGCTCGACCAGTTCCTGGTCGGCGTGAGCGCCGGCCTCTTCCTGCTGGCGACGGGCAACCGGATCGTCCGGCTCGTGCTCGAAGCGGCCGGGACCCCGCTTGCGTCTGGCGAGAGCACGCTGCGAGGCGGGCGACTGCTCGGCCCCATGGAGCGGATCTTCGAGGCGCGATGTCCTACGCCGTAGTCGACCGGGCGGCGATAGCGCGCGGCGGTCGCCGGCTGAGCCTCCCGAGATCCGCGAGCGCCCCGACCAGCACGACCAGGTGACGGAATACTTCTTGATCGGCACCTTCTTCAGCCTGCTGCTGGCCGAGGCGCGGCGGCACTAGTATTAGCGTCGAGCTAATATCGGTGCAAATATAAGTCGTTACCTTATCTGCTACTCCGTCTCGGTCGCGGGCAGGCCCGCGACCGCACGCTGGCGCGCGTGCGAGGGCTCGACGCGCAGCAGGCGCGCGGCCCAGTCCGGGAGGTACCAATTCCAGTCGCCGAACAGCGAGATGACCGCCGGGACGAGCAGCGCACGGATCACCGTCGCGTCGAGCAGGATGCCCGCCGCCAGGCCGGTCGCGAGCACCTTGATGTCGGTGCCGGGCGAGGCCGCGAGCGACATGAACGCGAGGAACAGGATCAGCGCCGCGCTCGTCACGAGCCGCCCGGTGCGGCCGATCCCGCGCACGACCGCCTCGTTCGTGTCGCCGGTGTTGTCGTACTCCTCCCGCATGCGCGAGAGGATGAACACCTCGTAGTCCATCGAGAGGCCGTACAGGAACGCGAACACCATCAGCGGCATCCACGCGGTGATCGCGCCGGACGGGTCGATCCCCCAGATCTCCTCGGAGCCGTGGCCGTACTGCCACACGAGCGTCATCACGCCCCACGCCGCGCCGATCGAGATGACGTTCAGGACGACCGCCTTGAACGGCAGCAGCAGCGAGCGGAACGCGCGCGCGAGCAGCAGGAAGGTGACGATGCCGATCAGCGCGATCATCAGCGGGAAGTTGCCGTAGACCGCATCGATGAAGTCGTCGTTCTGAGCCAGCACGCCGCCGACGGCGACGCCGCCGCCCTGCGCGTGCGCGACGTCTCTCACGTTCGCCGTCAGGTCGCTTGACTCCGACGCCGACCCGTCCGGCGTCGGGAACGCCACCACGACCGCGCTGCCATCGGCGCGCCAGCCGTCCCGCGGCGCGACGGCGCCGTGGATGCCGTCGACCTCGTTGAGCGCCGCGGCCACCCCGTCGGGCGAGGCGCCGCCGCGCACGAGCACCTCGTGCGGCGAGATGGCGCCCGTGCCGATGCCCGAGTCCTTCAGCGCGACGAGGCCCACCTTCGCGTCGCCGCTCTGGGCGATCGTGCTCGAGTCGGCGACGCCGAGGCGCATGTTGAAGGCGGCGACGAGCAGCACCCCGAGCACCAGCAGCGCGGCGCCGGCGGCGAAGATCCGGTGGCGCACGATGCCGGTCGCCCAGCGCGTCCAGAAGCGCGACGCCTGGTCGTCGGTGCGGATGTGCGGCCAGTCGAGACGACGGCCCGCCGAGTGCAGCACGACCGGCAGCAGCGTCAACGCGACCGCGACGCTCAGCAGCGGGATCACCATGCCGCCGTAGCCGATCGAGCGCAGGAACGGCAGCGGCAGCGCGATCAGCGCGAGCAGGCCGATCGCGACCGTCGTGCCGGAGAAGACGACCGCACGCCCGGCCATCTCCATCGTGCGCACGATCGCCTCGTCGCCCACGCGCCCGTGGGCGCGCTCCTCGCGCCAGCGCATCACGATCAGCAGCGAGAAGTCGATCGCGACGCCGAGCCCGATCAGCGCGACGAGGAACTGCACGATCGGCGAGACGCCGGTGATCTGCGTAAGGCCGTAGACGGTCAGGAAGGACGTGAAGATGGCCGGGATCGCCATCATCAGCGGCACGAACGCCAGCAGCGAGCCGAACACGAACGCCAGCACGAGCAGCGCGCCGAGGCCGCCGACGAGCGCCTCGAGCAGCAGCCCGGGCCCCTCCGCGTCGCTGGTCTCGGTGTACAGCGCGTCCCACCCGGTGAGGTGCACCGGCGCACCGGCCACCTGCACCCCGTCGAGCGCGGCGCGCAGTCTTCTCGCCGCTCTCGGGTTGTCGCCGAACGGCTGGTCCGGATCCGGCGGCGGGTAGGCGATCGCGAAGGCGGTGCGACCGTCTCTTGAGATGAACGCGTCGTCCCCGGTCGAGCCGTAGCCCGCGATGCGCGAGCCCGGCAGCACTCTGGCGACCTGCTCTTCGAGCCCTCTCAGCTCAGCCCGCACGGCGGCGTCCCGCACCGTTCTGCCGGCCGGCAGCGTCACGATCGGGATCAGCGGCAGGGCGTTTCCGCCGGTGCCTCTGTAGCGCTCGGCGATCTCGACGTTAGTCTCCCAGCTCTCGCGGCCGGGGACGGAGAACTTCTGGTCCATCGCTCTGGCCGCGGCGTTCGACGTGGCGATGCCGACGATCGTCACCAGGACCCAGAAGGCGACGACGAGCTTGCGGTGGGAGAGAACCCAGCGGGTGAGAGCGGTCATGCGTCCGTTTGTATCACGAATGAATGGGGATGCGTAGAATTTGTGTTACCCATGACCATGGTCGACGGGGAGAGACCGCCACCGCAGCTCGCCCAGTACTCCGGCTTCCTGCTGAACTGGGTAGCCGCGCGCTCGCGCATGCGCTTCTCGGCCGCGCTCGCCGGGCAAGGCCTGCACCTGCGGGAGTTTGCTGCCCTCAACATCGTGGCCGCGAAACCAGGCCTCACCCAGCATGACCTCGCCGCCGCCGCCGGGATCGACGCCTCGACGCTCGTCGCCACGCTCGACGCGCTGGAGCGGCGCGGGCTCGCCGAGCGCCGCATCCTGCCGGAGGACCGCCGCAAGCGCGCGATCCACCTGACGCCTGCCGGCGAGCAGGCACTCAGACGCGGTCGCATGGTCGCGAAGCGGCTCGCGGACGAGCTGTTCGGACCGCTCAGCGAAAGCGAGCGCAGACAGTTCGACGCGCTGCTGCGCAAGCTCGCGGGCGCGAGCTGAGCGCGAGCTCTACGGCGCGCGCCGCAGGCGTCGCTCGAGCTCGGCCAGCTCGCGGCCGAAGTCCTCGATCGCGGCGCGCAGGGGAGCCGGGGTCCCGCCCGCCCGGCCGCCGGCGACATCCCTCGCCGCGCTGCGATCGCGCAGCGCATGGATGACCTGACGGACGCGCAGCGCGCGCTGCTCGAGCCGATCGCGCTCAAGCTGGGGGCCGAGCGAGCGCGTGCCGGGCGCGCCCGCGGGGTTCGAGCGGGAGAGGGTGTCGGTGTCCATGGCGCCCATGGTCCCCAGCGGCGCGCGATCTCAAGCCTCCTGAGATCTCCGCGGTCTGCGCGCTGTCGCGGCGAGCGGCGCGCCAGGCGGCGAAGATCGCGAGCGACGGCCCCAGCAGCGGACGCAGCTCGCGCACGATCGGCGCGGTCAGCCGCCGCATGTCCGCCTGGCGCGCCGCCGGCGCCGAGAGATAGAAGGCGACCGCTCCCGCCATCGTCATCACGTGGTGCGGCGCGCGCGGCAGCCCTTCGACGGCGACGGCCGCCTCGTGCGCCAGCAGCCCGAGCCGCTCCGTCGCCTCCGCCTCGGAGGCGTAGTAGCCGAGGTACGGGTGGGCGCCCGTGAGCGCGTCGACGTCCGCGTCGACCAGGCTGTCGAGCAGCGTCGTGAGCGCGCACGTCGCGAAGTAGGCGGCCGCGACGCGCTCGGCGTCGGCGGTCGTCGTCGCCGGATCGCCCGCGAGCGCCACGAGCGCATGGCCCGCGAGCACGGATGCCGCGGCGCCGGCGGCGACCTCGGACCAGCGCAGCCGATCCGCCTCCGGCTGCGCGGCCGCCCATGCCTCCAGCTGCGCGACCCCGAGCCGCGCGGTCGCGTGCGTGCGCGTCTGCGCCTCGCCGCAGCGCGCGAGCACGGCGCGCAGCGTGGGCGCGACGACCGACGCCGCCGGCAGCGACCACAGCGCGCGGCGCGCGGTCGCCGCGAGCGCCGCGAGGTACCCGCCGTCGTCGCCCCGCGGGTGATGGCGGTAGTGGTCCGCCAGCGGGCCGGCAGGCAGGACGACGACGTCGGTTAACGCGCAATACAGCTGGCGCCCGTCGGCGAGCGGATCGGACCCGGGCTGCTCGCTGATCCCGTCGAGGTAGTCGTACATCACCTCGAGCGCGACGATCGCCTCCGTCACGTCGCGGCGGCGTGGCGCCGGGACGAGCGTCGCGAGCGTCGCGGCGACCTCGGTGTTGAAGCGCTCGTGGCGCAGCTTCTCAAGCGCCTGCTCGCGCAGGGCGGCGTCAGGGATCGTCTGTGCGCGACGGTCCCACGCGCGCAGCTCGCGCTGCACCTGGGGGAAGACGGCCGGCCAGAAGCGCGCGTTCGCTCGCACGAGCGCCACGGTGGCCGCCGCGGCGCTGCCGCGACCCCTCGCCTGCCGAGCCATACGACGATACTGCGTAACTCCTTTTTTTAGAGTTTATTCGAACCCTTAACTGCACTGAAATGTCATGGTTGAACATCAGCGATCCTGCAGTCCGAGCTGGGGCGGCACACGGGCGGCGAACCAGCCGGGGATCGCGACGACGGCGAGCGCGGCCGCGACGACAAGCGCCACGATCTCGAGCGTCGACCACCCCGCCAACGTCGAGGCGACCGGAAAGCCCGTGACCGCGCGCAGATAGCGGTCCATCACGACCTGGCCGTAGACGCCGACGAGCGCACCGGTGAAGCAGCCGGCGCCGAGCACGACGCTCGTCTCCAACAGCAGCACGCGCCACAGCTGGCGCGGGCTGAAGCTCTGGATGCGCAGCGCCGCCAGCGACGCGCGCCGCTGCCAGATCGCCGCCCCCATCGCGGCCGCCATCGCCAGCACCGCGGCGATCAGCAGCAGCGCGGAGATCTGCCCCAGCCGCGCGAGCCCTTGGCGGGCCGAGGCGTTGATCCCGGCCGCGCGCTCGGCCGCCGTGTGCACGACGAGGCCGCCGGCCGTCGCACCGGCCGCCTGCGTCACGCCGCGCTGGACGGCGGCGAGGTCCGCTCCGGGCGTGACGTCGACTTCGAGCGCGGTCGGCGCGGCCGTCGCCCACGCGCGGCGGTAGTCCGCGGCGCCGAGGAGGATCGCCCCCGGGCTCCACCCGAGGTTCGTCGTCGTCGCAGCCACGCGCACCCGCAGCGCGCCCGTCGGGGTCGGGATCGTGAGCACGTCGCCGAGCCCGACGCGGTGGACGCTCGCGATCTGCTCCGACACCACCGCCCAGCCGCCTTCGCGCAGCCGCTCGCTCGCACGCGCAAGGCTGCCGTCGACGAGCTGGCTGGGCGGGACGGCGCCGCGATCGGTCAGCGAGCGGGCGATCACCCACACGCGCCGGCCGTCGAAGTCGAGGAAGGCGCCGCCGTAGCTGCGCACCGCCGCGACGCCCGGCACCGCGGCGATGCGGGCGGCGCGACCGCGACCGTCGATCGGATTCGTCGCCTGGTTGTCGAGCGGGTTGACGACCCACAGGTCGGCGGTGCCGACGTAGTCGTCCGTGTAGCGGGCGATGCCGTGCAGCAGGTCGTTGCGCGCGCCGCCGATCGCGACGCTGCCGAACACGGCGACCGCCCCGGTGGCGGCCAGCGCGAGCGAGCGCACCGTCGTCGCGCGCAGCGCCAACAGCGCGACGGACAGCATGTTGAGCCAGTCGAAGCGCGCCGTCAGCGCCTCCGCGAACTGCACGACCGCGGCGAACGTCATCGGGATCGACAGCACGGTCGCGAGCGCCAGCAGCCCACACGCCAGCAGCGCACCGGACGGCCACGTCAGCAGCACGACGGTCGCCAGCGCCAGCAACACGAGCGCCAGCGCGAACAGCCGCACCCGGGTGCGCCGCTCGAGCGCGTTGCCGGGCGCGCCGCCGGCGTGGAAGACAGCGTCGACGGCGCGTCCCCGGCGCAGGTCGAGCAGTGGCGGCGCCGCCGCCAGGCAGCAGGCGAGCGCGCCGCCGCCGAGCGCGAGCGCGATCGGCCACGTGCCGGCCACCGTGCCCGTCCCGAGCGTGAACGCCGGCGAGAGGTAGTCCGGCGTCGCGTCGAAGACGCCGCGCGAGAGCACGCCGCCGACCAGCAGGCCGACGAGCGAGGCGGCGATCCCGAGCACGAGCGCCTGGAACAGCAGCAGCCCGATCAGCTGCCGTGGCTTGAAGCCCTGGATGCGCAGCTCGGCGAGCATCCGCCGGCGCTCCGGCGCTGTCAGCAGCATCGCGTTGAACGCGAGCAGGAAGCCGAGCAGCGCGCTGATCGCGGCAAAGAAGCCGGTCGCCTGGTTGCTCGGGCCGAGCGCCTGCGCGAGCAGCCCGGTCTCGGCGGTGGCGGAAGTCAGCGAGAGGTTGTGTCGGCGCGCAAGCGCGGCGAGCCCGGCATGCGCCTGCGTCTCCTGCCCGGGAGCCGTCTCGACGAGGACGCGCGTCAGCCGTCCCTCCATCGCCGCGAGCTGCTGCAGCTGCCTGAGCGACAGCATCGCGACGCGTGCGTCCGAGACGGGGCCGATCGTTTCACGCCCGAGCACCCCGGCGACGCGCAGCCGGTGCTCTGTGCCGCGCAGGACGATCCGCAGCGGCGGCAGCGGCTTGACGATCGCCTGGTCGGTGGGGTCCGGCAGGCCGAGCGCATGCGCGGTGGCGCTGGGCAGCAACAGGCCGCGCATCAGGCGGAAGCCGCCGCTGACGTAGTTGCTCGCCAGCCGTCCCGAGAGTGCGGTGAGCCGCTGGTCGAGGCTCCCGAGGCGGACCGCGATCTCGCGCCCGTTGGGCCCGCGCAGCGTGGCGCGCTGCTCCAGCAGCGGCGCGACCTGGCGCACGCCCGGAACGCGCTCGGCCTCCTGCAGCACCCGCGCGTCGAAGCCGTCGGCGCTGCGCGCCTGCAGCTGCAGGTCCGCCCGCCCGACGACCGCCCGCATGATCGTCTCGGCCGAGCCGGCGATCGAGCCGTTGGCGACGAGCACCGCGAACGCGAGCGCGACGCCGATCGCGATCCCGAGGCCGGCGAGCAGCTCCTGGATCGGATGCGTCCGCAGCCGGCGGCCGTAGAAGTAGAGGAGCGTCTGGACGCGCATCGCGGCCGTGCGCTATCCCTGTCGCGCGAGCCGTATCGCGCCGTTGCAGGCCCTGTGATCGCGCGGGTAGGCGGCGAGCTGACCGTCGCGCAGCGTCAGGACGCGGTCGGCCATCTCGGCCGCCTGCGGGTCGTGCGTGACGAGCACCACCGCGGCATCCTGCTCGCGGCTCACGCGCATCAGCAGCGACAGCACCTCCTCGCCGCGCTGCGAGTCGAGATTGCCGGTCGGCTCGTCCGCGAGCAGCAGGCGCGGTCCGTTCACGAGCGCGCGGGCGATCGCGACGCGCTGGCGCTCGCCGCCGGACAGCTGCGCCGGCAGGTGGAACAGGCGGCGCCCGAGTCCGACCCGCTCCATCCATGGCGTCGCCTCGCGGCGCGCGGCCAACAGCGGCACGCGATCCGCCAGCAGCTTGATCGCCGCGTTGTCGATCGCGGGGACGCCCGTCATCAGGTCGAACGACTGCGAGATGAAGCCGACCTCGCGCCGCTGGTACTCGGCGAGCCGCTCGTCCGTCAGGGCGCTGAGCGTGTAGCCGTCGAAGCGCACGCTGCCCGCGTCGGGCGCGACGAGCCCCGCGGCGAGCAGCAGCAGCGTCGTCTTGCCCGAGCCGCTCGGGCCGTAGAGCGCGACCACCTCGCCCAGCTCGACCGACAGCGTGACGCCGTCGACCGCGCGGACGAGCTCGTTCCCGCTCGCGTAGTGCTTGACGACGTCTCGCAGCTCGAGCCCCCTCATGCGACCGGCTCCACGTGACGGGGCCGCATGGCGACGACTCCCTCCGCGTCCGGAGCCGCGTCGCCGCGCAGCTGCCCGCCGTCAAGCGCCAACACGCGGTCGGGTCCGGCGATCGGCTCGCCGACCGTCATCAGGACGGCGGCGCCGGCGCCGGCCACCCGCCGCAGCAGCGCGAGGATCGCGTCGCGCTCCTGCACGCCGACGCCGTTCGTCGGCTCGTCGAGCAGCAGCAGGCGCGGCGCGGTCGCGAGGGCGCGGGCGATGCCGGCCCGCACGAGCTCGTCGACGTGCAGCTCGCGCGGGTCGAGGTGCGCGCAGTCGCTCGCGCCCACGCGCTCGAGCGCCTCCTCCGCCTGCGCACGCGCGTGCGTCCTCCCGGCCCCGCGCGCGAGCAGCCCGACCGCGACGTGGTCGGCGACGCTGCCGCCGTGCGCCGGGTCGAACAGCGGACTGCAGTAGCCGATCTCGATCCCGAGCGCCCGACCGGTCCGCTCGGCGAGGTCGCGGCCCTCGAAGCGCACGACTCCCGCGTCGAGCGGCAGGATGCCGGCCGCGACGCGCACCAGCGTCGTGCGGCCGGAGCGGCGCAGGCCGTAGATGGCGACGCACTCGCCGGCGCTCACCTCGAGCGACACGTCGGACAGGGCGAGCGTCTGGCGCTGCCCGCTCGCGAAGCGCTTCGTGGCGTGCTCGAGCGCAAGCAGACTCATGACGCCCCCCTCGTCCGCTGCGCCCGACTGGTCGTCACGTCCGCGACCCCCGATAGCCATTAAGTTAGATCGCCGAAAACCTACCCTTCAGTAGGCTAGTGTGCAAGCGCCAATCGACGTCGCAAGTGGCACGTCCCCGCTCTAGCGGGGCTCACGCGGCTCACCAATCGCCCGCCATCTGCGGGGAGATCCGTTCGATCCCCGCCTGCAGGCCGGCGAGCGCGCGCTCGCGGATGCGCAGCTTCGTGGCGGCGTGCGCGGTGCGGTTCACGCCGGCGAGCGCGCGGGCTTCCGCGCGCGCCTCGTCGTGGAGCTCCGCGGGGTCGACGAGCCGGTCGAGGAAGCCGGCGGCGCGTGCCTCGTCGGGCGTCAGCAGGACCCCTGTGACCAGGCAGCGATCGGCATAGGGGCGCGCCAGCCGGTGCTCGGCGAGCGCGATCCCGAACCACGGCACCGTGAGGCCGATCGCCACCTCGTTGAGACCGAGCTTGAAGTCGCCGGCGGCGCCGATCCGCACGTCGCACGCGAGCAGCAGGAAGCCGGCCATCGCGACGGCGTTGCCGTTGCAGGCGGCGACGACCGGCTGCGGGAACGACAGGATCCGCTCGGCCAGGCGCGCGCCGGCGGCGACCATCGCCGGCCAGCCCTCCGGCGGGGTGCGCAGGTCGAAGCCGCCCGAGAAGGTGCGCTCGCGCCCGGTCAGCAGGACCACAGCGCCGTCCGCCTCGGCGCGGTCGAACGCGGCGGACAGCTCGGCCAGCATCGCGACGGAGAGCGCGTTCGCCTTGCCGTCGTCCAGCGCGATCGTCGCGATGCCGTCGGCAAGCGCGTAGGTGGTGAGTGTGGTGGTGGTCATGCGGAGAATCGTAACAGCGTTTTGAATAGTTGTTTCGAAACGCTGTTCTCATTGCTACGATAGCCCTCATGCCCAAGCCGAAGCTGCGCACCCCCGCGCTGCGCGACCAGGTGCTCGCCGCCGCGCTGCGGATCCTCGCGACCGACGGCGTCGCCGCGCTCACGGCACGCCGGCTCGCGCAGGAGGCGGACACGTCCCCCGCCGCCGTCTACGAGCTGTTCGGCGACAAGACGGGCGTCGTGCGGGCGCTGTTCTTCGCCGGCTTCGCACAGCTCGGCGAGGCGCTCGGCGCGCCCGCGCGGGACGGCGACCCGGCCGAGCAGCTGGTGGCGCTCGCACAGCGCTACCGCCGCTTCATCGTCGCGCAGCCGGCGCTTGCGGCGGTGATGTTCTCGCGCCCGTTCGCGAGCTTCGACCCGGCGCCCGAGGAGGCCGCGGCCGGCGCCGCGGTGCGCGAGCGGATCGTCGGCGCGGTGCGCCGCGCGATCGCCGTCGGCGACCTGCGCGGCGACCCGACCGACGTCGCGCACGCGTGCGTCGCGCTCGTCCACGGCCTCGCCGCGGCCGAGGCCGCGCAGCGCCTCGGCAGCTCCCCCGCCGCGATCGAGCGCCGCTGGGACGTGGCGGTGCGGGCGCTGCTGCGCGGGTTCGAGCCGGGCCGCTGACCGCCGACAGGGCGAGCCGCGGGCCGGTCAGCCAGATCGCTCCGGCTGCGCTCGCACCCCACCCCGCTCACCGGCGGTGGTCCCGCTGCGCGCCTCCTCGACGAAGGCGCGGAAGATCCGCTGCTGCTCGGCGTCGCGCGCGGCGGTGTCCTCAGGGTGCCACTGCACGCCGACGATCCAGCGCGCGTCCGCATCCTCGATCGCCTCGACGACGCCGTCATCGCTCCAGCCGACGGCGACGAGTCCGCCGCCGAGCTCGGCGACGGCCTGCTGATGGTGGGAGGAACAGGCGCCCAGCCCTTCGCGCCCCACGGCGCCCGCGAGCCGACTGTCGCCGCTGAGCTGAACCGCGTGGCTGGTCCACGCCGCGCTCGTGCCGTGCCGCTCGGCGAGCGGCGACGGGAGCTGCTGCAGCAGCGATCCGCCGTGGGCGACGTTGAGCAGCTGCATCCCGTGGCAGATCGCGAGAACCGGGAGGCCGCGCCCCGTCGCATCGGCGAGCAGCGCCAGCTCGAAGGCGTCGCGCAGCGGGTCGGCGCGGTCGCGCCCGGCCCCCGGCACGCCGCCGTAGAGCTCGGGCGAGACGTCGCCCCCGCCGGTGAGCAGCAGGCCGTCGCATGAAGCCGGCAGCGCATCCGTCGAGCCGATCCGCTCCAGGCTCGGCTCCAGCACGACCGCCCGGGCACCCGCCGCCGCGAGCGCACGCAGGTAGGAGCCGGGGACCGGCCCCAGCGGCGAGCCGCGCCGCGCGCCGACGACGATCGCCGGCGTCGAAGGAACGTCAGTCAGCTCAGCTGCGCTCATCGTTCATCGGATCGCAATTGTCCCTGGATTGAGATCGTCGCTAGCGTAACTCACCGCCGGCGACCCCGCCGGCGGCGGGCTATGGGAGGGGATGCAACGCGACCGTGGCGGCCAAGAGGATCAAGATCGCTCCCGCCGCCCGCGAGAACGCGACCAAGGTCTGCCGACGGCGGAGGAAACGGTACGCCGCGAGGTCCACCGTCGACGCCACACACAGCAGGACGGCAGTCCCGAGCGCGTTGAACAGCAGGCCGAAGACCAGCACCTGCTGCCACTCCGGACCTGCACCGTCACGGACGAACAGCGGCAGCAGCACCACGTAGAAGAGCACGACCTTGATGTTCAGCAGATTCGTGACGATCCCGCGGGCGAAGGGACGGGTGCCGCCGCGGTGGTCCCGCTCGGCGTCGAACGCCGGAGGGCGCCGGACCAGGCCGACGCCGATCCAGATCAGATAGCCGGCGCCGGCAAGCGCGAGGGCTCGCAGCAGCTCGCCGGAGGCGGCGATCAGCTGCGCGATGCCCGCGATCGCGAGCAGCATCTGGCTCAGCGATCCCGTGGCGATCCCGAGCGCAGCTCGGCGTCCGGCGGCAGCGCCTCCGTCCAGCGTGTGCGCGACGACGAACATCATGTCGGTGCCCGGGGTGACGTTGAGCGTGAAGCTCACCGCAAGGAACGTTACGAGCACGGACAGCGAAGGGGAGAACGTGCTCGCGACGTCCATGTCATCGACGGCCCGTCGTCCGCTCCCGCGGCGCCTCGCGCAGCACGCGATCGAAGTCCGCGATCGTCGGCGCGGTGAACACGGTCGTGATCGGCAGGCTCACGTCGAACGCCGCGTTCACGCGCGCGATCATCCGCACCGCGGACAGGGAGTGTCCGCCGAGGTCGAAGAAGCTGGCGTCCGGCTCGATGTCGCCGGTGTCGAGCACGTCTTCCCAGATCGCGACGAGCTCCGGGTCGATGCGCGCCGGCGGATGCGCCGGGCGCCGGGGCGCATCGCCGTGCCCTTGCGCGTCGCCGCGCCCGTTCCCGTCGAGCGCCCCCAGCGCCGCCTCGTCCAGCTTCCCGGTCGCCGTCAGCGGGAATCGCTCCATCACGACGATCCTCCCGGCCGCCATGTAGCTCGGCAGCCGCTCGCGCAGCAGCTGTCGCAGCCGCTCCGCCAGCTCGTGGCGCTCGTGCGTCGCGCTGGCGACGTACGCCACCAGCCGCTGATCCTCGTCGTCGCGATCTGTGCGTACGCGCACGACAGCGTCGTCCACGTCCGGACAGCCGCACAGCAGCGTCGTGATCTCGGCTGGCTCGATCCGGAACCCGCGCAGCTTGATCTGGTCGTCCGTCCGGCCGAGGAACTCGAGCGTCCCGTCGGGTCGGAAGCGTCCGCGGTCGCCGCTCGCGTACATCCGCGCGTAGACGGGGTCGCCGCCGGCGAACGGGTTGCTCTTGAACTTGGCGGACGTCAGCTCCGGCAGCCGCTCGTATCCGCGTCCGACGCCCGCGCCGGCGATATGGATCTCGCCCTCCTCGCAGACGCCCGCGCGGGAGCCATCCGGCTTGAGGACGTACAGCCGCGTGTTGGCGAGCGCGCGCCCGAGGTGCGGCGTGTCGCCCGCGATGCGCGTCACGCTCGCGTTGACGGTCGTCTCGGTCGGGCCGTAGACGTTGTAGAACGCGATCGGGCTGGCGGCCAGCCGCATCCAAAGCGGTCTCGGGATCGCCTCGCCGCCGACCAGCGCCAGCCGCGGCCGCCATGTCTCGTGCGTCAGCAGGCCGCACTGCACCAGCGCCCGCAGGAACCCGGGGGTGAGGTCGAGCGCCTCCAGGTCGTTTGCGGTGGCGTAGTCGAGATACCGCTGCGGGTCCGTCCGCTCCTCGTCGTCGAGCACGAACAGCGTGTGGCCCGCCAGCAGCAGCAGGACGCGCTCCACGGCGCCGTCGAACGACAGCGCTGCGCCGAGACCCGCGCGCAGGCCGCGACCGGCCGGCTCGTGATGCCGGTAGATCCGCTCGCGGTGCGCGCGCGCGAGGTTGACCAGCGAGCGGTGCTCGATCAGCACGCCCTTCGGCTGACCGGTCGTGCCGGAGGTGTAGATCACGTAGGCGAGCTCGTTCGCCGCCCGCGCCCGGCGCCGTGCGGCCGTGTCGCCCGGCGCGCACGCGGCGACCGGCCCGGTTTCCGATCCGACGAGCCGCATGTCCAGCGCGCGCACGCCCCCGAGCTGCTGGACCTCGGCCGCGCGGTCGGCAAGCACGAGGCGTGCACCGCTGTCGTCGAGCACGGCCCGCATGCGCGCCGGTGGCGCGGCCACGTCGAGCGGCACGTACGCGAGCCCGCACTTCCACACGGCCAGCACCGCCGCCACGGCGTCGGCGGTGCGGTCGAGGGCGAGGCCGACGCGACCCTGCGAGGGCACGCCCTCGCGGTCGATCGCGGTGGCGATCTCCTCCACCCGGGCCGCGAGCTCGGCGTAGGTCCAGCGCCGCTGCCGGTCGACGACGGCGAGGCGGTCGCGATGTCGCTCGGCGCTCGCCGCGAACAGCTCGTACGTGCTCTCGCCCGCGGTGGCCAGCTCCGCCGCGTCCGGAGCGACCCCGAGATCACTCGTGCACGGCGGCATGACCGGTCCCACCGTACGTGGGCAGCTCGCAGTCGTCGAAGGACATCGTGTCGGACATCGCGACGAGCACCTTGCGCGAGCCGGTGAACGGGTCGCGGCCGTGCGCGACGTGCAGGTTGTCGAGCACCAGCACGTCGTCGACCGCCCACGGCAGGCGCACGGTGCACGCCCCGTACGCGGCGCGGACGGCGTCCATGTGCTCGTCCGGGATCGCGCCGCCGTCGCCGAAGTACGCATGTCGCGGCAAGTCGGACTCGGGCACGGCCTCGAGCAGCGCCGCTCGCAGCTCGGGCGCGACGTTCGTGACGTGGAACAGATGTGCCTGGTTGAACCACAGCGGCTGCGAGCGCGTCGGCGACATGATGGCGGCGGGCAGGACCTGCGCGGTCATGAGCCGGTCGGCGTCCTTCCACGTGCAGGCGATCCCGTGGGTGACGCAGTAGCGCTCGACGTCCTCGCGCCGGTCGGACTGGAACGCCTCCTGCCACGGCAGCTCCATGCCGCCGCCGAAGTTGCGGACGTACTTGATCTGCCGTCGCACGAGCTCCTCCCGGACGTCCGGGGCGATCGCCTCGTACACCGACGCGTTGTCCGCGAGCGGCGTGATCCCGCCCGTGTCCGCCACGACCAGCGAGCAGAACGTGATGCGCCGCGGCCACTGCGACTGGAACGTGTTCTCGCTGTGCAGCCCGATCGGCAGCGCCGGCGGATGCTCCGTCGAGGTGTACACGCCCTCGGCCTCGCGCGTGCGTCTGGTCGAGCGCTGCGTGTACCGCAGCGGGTCGCTGCCCATCGCCCGCACGACGCGCTCGAAGCCCTGGGCCGACCCGACGTCGAACCCGCGCAGGAGCACGGCGAGGTGCTCGTCCACCAGCTGGTCCAGCTCGTCGCCTCGTGTCGCGATCCAGTCCGCGAGATCGACGCCCTCGTGCGGTGCTCGTACGACGTGCGGACTCCACACGCCGGCTGCGATCGGTTCGCCCATCAGATCGGCCTCCGTCCGTCGGTGAAAAGACAGTGCCAGCGCTCCAGCATGAACAGCGTCCACAGCACGTAGCTGTCCTGCGGGCGCCATGCGCGCACCAACGCGCGCACCGCGTCGGGCTTGAACCAGCCCTTGCTCAACGCGCTCTCGGACGTCAGCGCGTCCGCGATCCGCGGCCGCAGCGCCCGCGTCAGCCAGGCCTCCAGCGGCACCGCCAGCTCTTGCTTCGGCCGATCGACGATCGCCTCCGGCAGGTAGGAGCGGGCGACGCGCTTGAGCACCGCCTTCACATCCCCGCCGGCCAGCTTGACCGTCGGCGGCAGTGCGCTCGCGTACTCGACGACCCGTCGGTCGAGCATGGGGCTGCGCGGCTCGACCGAGTGCGCCATCGCCATCCGGTCGATCTTCACCAGCTGGGCGTCGGTCAGCCAGAAGCGGCAGTCGACCTGCATGATGCGGCTGAGCCGGTGGCTGTCCGGCGCCGTCGCGCCGAAGCGCTCCTCCAGGTAGTTGTGCCGCGGCGGCCTCGTCAGGCTGCCGGCAAACGACTTCGAGAGCAGCTGCCGCTTCGCCTCGTGGCTCAAGCCGTCGATCAGGACGCGCTCGTACACGTCGCTGAGCGTCTCCCCGGCGGACCGCTCCCGCCAGCGAGCCTCGAAGCGCCGGTACCGGTCGTAGCCGCAGAACAACTCGTCCGCGCCGTCCCCGGTGAGCACGACGGTGACGTTCCGTGCGGCCAATTCGTACATGTAGAAGCTCGCGATCGCTGACGGGAAGGCGAACGGCTCGCCGACGTGCATCAGGATCGGGTCGATCGCCCGCAGCGCGTCGTCCGGCGTGATCTCGTAGCGCTCGTGGGCCACCCCGACGTGTCGCGCCGCGCGTCGCGCGTGCTGCGTCTCGTCGAACGCCTCGTCGGCGAAGCCCACCGAGAAGGTCCTCAGACGGCCTGGGGCCTTCGCCTGCGCCATCGCCACGACGAGGCTCGAGTCGAGGCCGCCGCTCAGCATCGCGCCGAGCGGCACCTCCGACTGGAGGCGTGCCTCGACGGCCGCGCTCAAGCGCCGGTGGAGCTCCTGCGCGGCGTCCTGCGCGGAGACGTCACGCAGCGCATCGGAGAACGTCGGCGACCAGTACGGGACGACGTGCGCACCCGCCTCGGCGGTCACCACCAGCTGGCTTCCCGCTTCGAGCTTGCGGACCCCGCGGTAGATCGTGTCGGGTTCGGGGACGACGCGATAGCTCAGGTACTGGTCGATCGCGTCCGCCGAGATCTCCCGCGGCAGGTCCGGGTGCGCCATGAGCGCCGCGAGCTCGGAGGCGAACACAACGCCGCCGTCGCGCGTCTCGCTGTAGAACAGCGGCTTCTTCCCGACGCGATCGCGCGCGAGGATCAACCGTCTCTCGGCGGCGTCGTAGAGCGCGATCGCGAACATCCCGTCGAGCTCCTGCGCGAACGCGGCGCCGTAGAACGCGTAGAGCGGGGGGATCACGTGGACGTCGGACGCTCCGCGCGGCTCCAGGCCCCGCTCCGTCAGGCGTCGGCGGAGCTCCCGGTGGTTGTAGATCTCGCCGTTGAAGACGCACACGACGTCGCCGCGGGCGCTGCACGCGAGCCGCGCCCGTTCGCGCACGCCGACGATCCGCAGCCGGCACATCCCGAGCACGAGCGACGGCGCGTCGTGGTAGACCTCCTCGTCCGGGCCGCGGTGCCGCATCAAGTCGCAGGCGCGGCGGACGAACCTGCCGTCCGCCGGGCGGCCATCGAGCCGCAGCTGCCCCGCGATGCCGCACATCTAGCGATCGCCCACGCGAAAGAGGCGCTTTCGCGGTCTCGACGCCAACTCGGCCGCAGAGATCGCCGAGACGACGACCGGTCGCACGAGGCCGGCTCTCACCATCTCCCCGACATCGGGGTTCGCAGCCATCAGGAAGTCCGCGATGACCGCCTCCTGGTCGGGGCGCACACGATCCGTCGCAACGCGGATCTCGACGCCGCCGTCCTCGACGACCTCGAACGGACAGCCCGGGAACACCTCGTTGACCGCGGTGCACAAGTCGTAGCTGCTGAGCCGCTCCCCGTGCTTGACCTCGCCGGCGAAGCGGCCCTCCAGCCGGTCACAGGCGAAGATGGTCCTACCCTGCAAGTGGATGCGGCGCAACCCTCTCACCACGTCGTTCGTGACGTAGCGCAGGGCGGGGAAGTATTCGCGCGCGAACGACGTCAGCAGCAGAATGCCCTGATCGCCGGAGAGCCGGGCGTCTGACTCGGGGAAGAGCGCAGACGGGTCGACCGCCTCGGCGAGGATGTGGTCGTGGAAGTGATAGAGGCCGGTCGCTGCCGAGTGGTAGGCGATCGCGCCGACCTCGATGCTGCCGACGATGTCGAGCACGTCCTCGTCGCGCAGATCGAACGTGCGCGCGACGTGCCGTCGCCAGTTGGGCGGAGCCACGTCGCCCACGACGATGATCTTGCGCGGGCGGATGTCGAGGCGGTCGTCGCACGCGGACAGGCGGTCGAGGATCGCCGGCATCGTGAAGAGGACCGCCGGCTGCGCGCGGTTCAGCAGCGCGACGTGGTCGCGGATCGGACGCCGGTAGTCGATCTCACGCGGCTCGAGCCCGATCTCGTGGAAGATCGTGCGCGCGGACGCCGCCGCGTGGCCGGTGCCGAGGTCGCTGATAGCGACGCTTCCGCGCGGCACGTCGCGAAGGAAGTCGGCGAACAGCGCCGAGCGTTGCGCGCAGTAGGCCGCGTGGTCGGCGGGCGAGTAGAGGACCGTCTTGCGCCGCCCGGTCGACGTGCCGGAGGTCTGGTACTCGAGGGCGTCCGGAAGCTTGTGCGCTCTCGTGTAGTAGTGCTCCAGCAGGACGCGCTCGTCGACCGTCGGGAGATCGGCAAGCTGCTCGACGTCCCGGCCGCCCACGAGCTCGTCGTACCAGGCGAAGCGCCTGCGGTGGCCGGCGGCGAGCGTCGACAGGCCGGGCTCATCGGAGCGTGCGATCCGTCGCGGTCGCGCGGGCGCCGTCAGGGTCGAGCTGCAGAACCAGCTGAAGACCGACCCGTTCGAGAAGCCGCGCCGGAACATCGCCAGGCCGTCGAGCCGCTCGTCGTCCACGCCGGCGGAGCCTCCGAGGAGCGCATAGCGCCAGTGCGTCGTCCGCTCGATCACGTGCGCATGCGCCGCATACGCTCCCGATATCGCGAAACCGAGCGAATCGGATGCGGAGTCGTGAAGGTAGAGCGTGTCCTCGTGCTGGAGCCAGAGCGTCATCGTGACGATCTCGTCCCCGACGAGCACCGCGATCGTGCGCAGCGTCGGCAGCGTGGAGAGCTGCTCGAAGTATTCGGCCGTGAACGGCTCGGAGATGCGCCGGTTGGCGACGTTCTGCCCGTAGAGCTCGTGCCAGCGCCCGAGGTGGTCGGCCAGCTGGAGCTCCTCGACCGCACCGGCGCGGCGCGCCTCGCTCAGGCGGCGCCGATGCCGCTTGTGGTACCGGACCGGCGCCTCGCGGTCGACGAAGTAGTGCTCGCGGAACCGCTGACAGATGTCGAAGGCGCCTCTCAGTACCGACGGATCAGGGCACCACATGGGATCCGCGACGAGTGAGACGGAGACGATCCCGGCTCTGCGGAGAGCCTCCAGGCCGCCCTCGACGTCGCTCTGGGGGTCGAGCGGCGTGATCGGCCGGATGCCCGTCGCGTGCGGCCGGCCGCTGCGCGTCTCGCGGACGAGCACGTAGGAGTCCCACTCGGGGATGCGCAGCAGCTGCCCGTCGGCATCGCCGAACGCACGTGCGTAGGGCTCCGAGCAATAGGGATGCGGAAGGCGGTTGCCGGAGCGCCGTGCATGGGCGAGCGCGACGCGACGCATGAGCATGCGGTTCTCCGCCTCGAGCTCCGCGACGCGTCCGGCCGGCTCGTCGGGAGGGTCCGGGACCGCGCGCGGCTCCGCGCGCTCGGGGTTCCCCTCCAGGTACGCCTCGCCTCCGGCGAGGAAGCGCCGACGCCAGGCGGACAGCTGTCGCGCCGGTCGACCGGTCTCGCGTTCGAGGGCGCTCAACGACTCGCCGCCGAGCAGCCGCAGGACGAGCTCGACCTTGACGCTCGTGGGCCATCGGCTGCGCGGAGCCGCCACCGTCATGCTCGCGGAGCCTCCGCTGTATACGCGCCGTCGTGCGCGCGTGCGCGCACGACGCGACTATGAAGAATCGGCATGGTTCCCCCAAGCAGGCCGGCATTCGGAACGCGCGTGCATCCCCCCGTTCCGCGGCAATCCTAACAAAACACCTGAAAAGTAGTCAATCGCGCCGAAGGCGGATCGATCCGCTTCGCGCTTGCCGTCCTTCGAGCGACACACTACAATTCAGTGCACCGCCGCCCGTAGCTTAATGGTCAACGGGCTCCCTAGGGATGAGGCGGACCCATGCGAGAGCCACTCGAGCCGGTTCACCTTTGAGCTAGCGGCTTACCAACCGTGTGCGGCTCCCGTCTTGATCACGAAGGCGCCTAGAGAGCAGCGGCCTTTGGAGCCGCAGATGCGGGTTCGATTCCCGTCGGGCGGGCCTGACCGAATCCACGGAGGTGCGGCGGGTCACGATCCACCGCAACCTCTTCGACAGTCCCTACACCGATGGGGTCTACTCGGCGTATCACGAGGATCTGGAGATCACCCAGAACGAGTTCGTCGGGCTGCATGAGATCGGCAACCACTCGGACGTCTACCAGAGCACGTGGGGCGGATCGGGACTCGTCTTCTCCCAGAACTACGTGCACGACCTCGACGGCCAGGGCGTCTTCATCAAAGACGGGACGGTCACCGACGCGGAGATAACGGACAACCTGCTCGTCCGCGACTCCGCAGGCTCACCGATTGCGCTCGTGGACGTCGACGGCGCCCTCATCGCCCGCAACACGGTATGGGGCAACGGGGAAGGCGTGACACTGCTCGGTCAGAGCCTTGCCGACCTGACCATCACCGGCAACGTGTTCGAGTACTTCACGCCTCTGGACGAGGACGAAGTGCCAGACGGCGACGCCTCGAACACGTGGTGGGACACGAGAGCGAGACAGCAGATCGCGGCGCGCATCGCCGAGGACTGCAACGTGCTCGGCGGTGGCTGGTCCTGGAGTCAGTCGGGACGCTTCGGGGCGAACGACGAGATCTACACGCCCGACGACGGCGACAGAGTCGCAGAGCCCGGCGAGCGCCAGTACTGGGCCAACGCGAACTTCCCGAGACCGTCGCTGATGGGTGGTGACGACTGGCGAGTCGAAACGGAGCTCTGCGACGACGGCGTCGGCGTGACCTGGAAGCCCGGGGATTGGCCGGTCGGGCGTCCGTAGCGGCGCCCGGCGGCGTCCGCAAGCTGCAGGGCAGCACCGAATGGCGAGCACCTGCTTCTTCGAGCATCATGGCCATGTTTCATGACTATCGGCTTGCATACCGCAGGGCGCACGTTAGACTCGCTCCGCCATGAGATTGGCACGAACGGCGGGCGTCATCTAAGAATGGCGAGACGGCTTTCTTGACCGCCCTTCTCGCCTATCCGAACATCAAGGCCGCGCTCGAGCGCGGCGGCATGCTCCCACCGCCGCCCGACGTGAGCGAACGCTTGGCGATCGCGT
This sequence comes from uncultured Actinomycetes bacterium, assembly GCA_963770165.1. GTDB lineage: Bacteria > Actinomycetota > Thermoleophilia > Solirubrobacterales > Solirubrobacteraceae > Conexibacter. Next base: position 28,160 of record CAVYOK010000007.1, on the reverse strand, counting down.
GTGAGAACCCCGAAGTGGAGCCTGACGGGATTCTGGAGATCAGCCGGGCCGATTGGGGGACGGAGGACCAAAGCGCGCCTGACGTGCTCGTGGTCCAGACGAAAGCCGGACTTTTCTTGATCGTCAAGGTCAAGCGCGGGATCTTGAGGCCTGCTGGGACGGTCAGGATTCGCTGCCTGTACGACTGGTATCAGGACGTCGTCGACGACGATGAGATGGCGGGTCCGTCCGTCGTCTTCCTCGCGAAGCCGGGACACCACAGCTTCCTGCTCAGCTTTCCCAACGCGCACGAGCGGGAGCGCATGTACCGATGCATCTTCGAAGCACACCGCGGTCTCTTCTCACGCTGGGGCCTCCAACTCGATCCCGCCAACTTCCTCGCCGACTTCGACCGCTATTACGCAGAGCTCGTCGCATCAGGCCCCGATGAGTCGAGCCGCCTGAACGCGTGGGTAGCAGAGACCTACGGGGAGTTCGATCTGACCAACGCCCTCGGGCTGGCATGGACGTGGCGTGGCGCCGAACTGTCGGATCGGGCCAATCCGACCCTGTCTGCGCGCGTGAGCACCATGTCCGGCGGAGACACCTGGTGGCGGGCCGACCACCAGCCGGAATCGCGACGCGCGGTCGTCAAGCTGTGCGAGCACCTCTATGACAGCGGCCTGCTTGGCCCGCCGTACGACGAGCGGACGTTCACCGACGATCCCCTGAGCTGTCACGACGCCGGTCCGACACGCCTGCTTGCGCTGATGACGCTCGCCGCATTCGCCCATGCACTGAACGACGCTCGCGCCTCCGAATGGATCGAGGCCGCACGAAAGGGGATTGCGGTGGTGCCGCCTGTCGTCTTCCCGGACAAGGTGCGCGAGTTATGGGCCGACATTCAGGAGCTTCCCGCGCTCACGGAAGGCGCCGGCGAGCACCCGGCATCGGCGTGATCGGGTGTGACCACCTCGCGAGCGAAAGCACCGAACGGAAGGAACTATCTGCATGGCAGTTCTTGACCACAGGCGCACATGGCGGTACGTCGTTCAAGCGTCGCCAAGTCAGTGCATCGACGCGTTCGTCGCCGCCTTCTCCGGCCGTGGCGGCCTGTTCGTGAATGCCGACTGGCGTGTGTCTCGGACGCGCAGCGGAGCCACAGCGGTGTACAAGGGACGCAAGGGCCTCGGCGCCATCGGCGGGGCGCTCACGAAGACCGGCGCTCATGAGCAGGACTCGGCAATCGGTTCAACCGTGACATTCGAAATCAGAGAGATGCTCGGTACACACACGGTGTGCAGCATGTGGTTGAGCTCATCCGGCCGCGCGGGCATTGGAGGCTTGCTCGGCGTCACTTCGGACGCACGTTTCATCCGGCCGTACATGCGTTCCGTTGTGCATCGGCTCCGGCTGCTCGATCCGGACGTGAAGGTCGCAAAGGGCCTCTTTGGGAGTGAGAGCGCCGGGCTCGACTCGATCGCGCCGCTCAGCCCGCAGGAAGCAGCGCAAAGGAAGGCCGACTGGGCCGCGACCGTCGCCGTCGAGGCGGGAGCGTCGTGGACCTGTCCGGTCTGCGGCTACGCGAAGAATCCGGGCGGGCGCGTTCGCTGCGCGCAATGTCGCACAGAGGTTGGCCGCCAGTGAAGCTTGCGCTGCGCGCCGACCTCCACCAGCGCTGGATCTCCAACGTCGAGAACGGCCACCGCAATCCGAGTTACTCCAGCCTGCGCCGCCTCGCCGCCGGACTCGACCTCAGCACCGCCGAGCTGATCGCGCGCGCCGAGCGCATCCAGTCCGGAAAGCGGCGCTGAGCGCGCGCAGGCGGCGACTACAGCAGTCCGAGCAGCTCGCAGGCTGCCCGCGCATGAATCGCCGGGGATGCAGGCCGTCGTGGTCGAGCAGATCCGCGTCGCCGGAGACGATCGCCTCCGCTCCGCCGGCTCGTGCCAGCTCCACGAGGTAGTCGTCCGTCGGATCGCGCAGCACGCGTCGCAGCACGGGCGGATCGGGGAGCATGATGGCGAGGCGCTGCAAGGCCCTGGACAGCCTTGTTGCCTCCGCTGCGTCGAGCCGCGCGAGGAAGTAGGGCTTATCGAGCCCACGTTCGAACTCCGCGAAGAGGTGCGGACAGGCGACCACGTCGAACGTCGCTGTCTGAGCGGCGGCGATTAGAACGGCCGGCGGACTCGTCGGTGCCGACACGGCGCCCGAAAGCAGGACGCTCGTGTCGAGGACGAGTCGCGTCAACGCATCTCCGCGCGCACCTCGCGCACAGCACGGACTGCCAGGTCGGTGGCCTCCTGCTCGCTCAGGGCGTTACGACGCTGGACCTCCGCAAGCGTGTCGAAGCCAAGCTGGATCACAGCCAGATCCTCAAGCAGCGTCCGGTCGTCCTTGCCCGGTCTGCGTGCACGCAGCATCGCGAGCAAGTCGCCGTCGAAGTCGACCTTCACCGTCGTAGCCATGCCAACAGCGTACCGCGACCTGAGGCGAAATCCGACACCTACCAACACTTATCTGGCAGCCGTGAGGTAATCACGCCGACTGATCGAACGCAGTTTCGGATCGAGCCCCAAAGACGCCGGAAGCCCCGCACCAACAGGGCTTCCGTCAGCGCGCCCCAGAGGATTCGAACCTCTGACCTTCGGTTCCGTAGGCGTCGGGTGTGTTCGGTGGGGTGCGTTGGGGTGCGATAGCGGCCGGCGGAGCGGGCGATCTAGACGAGTCGCGTGGCTGGCGAGATCGGCCACGATCCGTGGCGCATGTTGCCCCAGCGTTGCCCCAGACGCACGCTCTCGCCAGCCGGACTCGCGGCCTATCCTCTCTTCCGTGCCGGAGTTGCAGGACATCGAGTATGTGCTGGAGCGCCAACCCGAAGGCGGCTACGTGATTTACGTGCCCGACCTGCCAGGCCTGGCGACCGAAGGACGCACACGGGAGGAGGCGATCGCGATGCTTCGCGACGCGCTTCCGGCTTACCTGCAGAGCACGCGCGACCAGGACCAGCGCTGCTCGTAGTTGCGTTTTTTTCGAATCTTCCTACACTCTCTGCATGGCAACGTCACGAGCAACGACGCGGGTCGCTAACGCTGAGCGGCTCCGCGAACAGGCGCAGCGTCTCGCGGACGCCGCCAGCAGCGCACGCAGCGGGAAGGCACCGACCGTCGCCGCCCTCGGGCTCGACGATGTCGTGCTCCCACCCAGCGTCCTTGAGGCCGCGGCGGAGGTCCTGCGCGAGCAGGCCCAGGGCCGCGAGTCCGAGATCGTCGTCGTGCGCGAGACGCTCTCCGCGCAGCAAGCCGCCGATCTCCTCGGCGTCTCGCGCCCGCACCTGACGATGCTCCTCGACCGGGACCGCATCCCCTACCAGACGACCGCTGGGGGGCACCGGCGAATCCGCCGCTCCGACATCGAGGACTACCGCGAGCGCCAGCAGCTCGCACACGCCGCGATGCGCGAGTCGATGCGCAGCGCCGAAGAGCTCTCCGACGACGAGTAGCGGCCGCAGCGTCTCGTACCGTCTCGCGGGTGCCGATCCCGCGAACCGTCATCGACGCCGACGTCCTCTACCGACGCCATGCGCGCAACTTGCTCGTCTGGCACGCCCTCGCCGGCCTCTTCGAGCTGCACTGGTCCGTGCGCATCCTCGACGAGACCAGGCGCCACCTCATCGAGCGCAACATCGCGAGGTTGGGAGAACCCCGCACGGAAGCCGTCGACCGGACGCTCGCACGCGTCACCGACGCCCTCGAACGGGCACGCGCCGGAAGCCTCGTCCCCGAGGCCGAGATCGCGGCACACGAGCCGCGCATGCCCAACGACCCCAAGGACCGCCACGTCCTCGCCGCCGCGGTCGCCGTCGGCGCGACCGTCGTCATCACGACCAACGTTCGCGACTTCGCCGTCGATGACGCGGCCGGGTTCCGCGTGGCTCCGCAGACGCCCGACGACTTCCTGACCTCGCTCCTCGACGACACCACGGACGAGGCGGCCATGACCGCCCTCCGCGAGCACGCGAGCTTCCACGGATGGACCGTCGCGGAGCTGCTGCAACTCCTTGCGACCGGGACACCCGACCGGCCCGCGATCGCGCCCGACTACGCGAAGCGCATCGTCAAGCTCCCGGGTGGAACAGGAGCGAACTGAGTTTCGCACCCTCGGAGTGCCACGATAGCGAGGACATACGTCGTCCAAGAACTACGCGCCCGGACGACCGAACGGCAAGCCATCGAAGAGTTGGCTCAAAGCAACGTCGGACGGCTGCCAGTTGATATTGGCTGTTCGAAGGTCGTGGACGCGGTCGCGCGCCTCCCAAACCTCATCTACGAGCTGCTGCGTCCATGACTCGGGAGGCACCATCTTGAGGAAGCCGTAGTTCTCGCGAGCATCATCCCAGGAGGAGGTATGTGTCCAGCGGTCTACGATCGCCCGCGCCATTGCGTCTCGACTTGGTTCTTTCCTCGCGAGCAGCTCGAACACGGCAAGTGCAAGTCCCTCCTCGTCCTTGCCCTTGACCAAGAGGGCTTGATGCCTTCCGAGGAAGCCGTACGGCATCTGTCCGTACTCCACCGGTATGACTAATTTGTTACGGGCCAGACAGAACCCCACCTCCTGGTCGCACCACTTGCTCTCGCTAAACCCAGGAGTCAGCAAGGCAAGACAGGCATCGCAGGTTCGGAGCGCAGAAAGGATTACCTCGACCCATTGCTCCGTCGGGTTGATCGCGTCATGGGCTACAAAAGCGTCGATCGAACGCTTGGCGAGTTCTCGACGCAACGCTCCAGCATGCGCGCGATAGTCGTGAACATGGCTGAGAAAGAGCCGGAGGCCGTTCCCAGTCCATGGATTCGCCGGGTCGTCAAACGAATCCGGCTGCGGTGGCGCGGCGGCGACGGCAGTCGGATGTAGGTAGCTGGCGAGCTGACGAAGCGCGGCGTCGTCGCCCGAATGCCGCACCATTGCGAGGACGTACTCCGCGCGGTCGTTCCCCCGCCACTCATCGGTAGTCGGAAACCCGAACTCCCCGAGGATCAGATCGATATCCGGCCAACTCTGTTGACCAAGCGCTTCGGCGATCTTCTTCTTGAGTTCGACTCGTTCCCCGGGCGTCAAGTCCATCGGTTCGAGAGGGTACCTGCGCGACTCTCGACAGCGCTCGGCCGCCCAGATGTCAAGAGCTCCGCGACAACGCCGCGCGCTGGATTGGCCCATAGCGCCGGCTTACCGACTTCTGGTAAGCCGGGGGGATACGCTTCCGCATCGCATGGCGCCGTACTTCGCGAGACATCAGCGAACGATCAAGCTCGGGCCGTCGACGGGGGCGGACGGTCTTCGGGAAGCACAGCTTGGGGCGGCGTGGGCCCTCGGCTCGCATTGGACAGCTTCCGCATCCCCAGCTCAGATCGTGCTTCCGACAGGCGTCGGGAAGACGCTCGTGATGACACTCGCACCGTTCTTGAAGCCCGCGCGTCGGGTCCTCGTGGTGGCACCGGGTCGAGTACTCCGCGACCAGCTCGCAGCCGCTTTCTCCAGCCTGGCAGACCTGAAGCGTGCAGATGTTCTGCCGGCAGCGCACCCAGGCCCGAAAGTGATCACGGTGCGACACAACGCAGGTCCAGGAGATTGGGCTAGATGGCGGCAAGCCGATGTCGTGGTCGGAAACGTCCAAAACCTCAGCTCGCATTACCAGGGTGTTGAGCCGCTGCAGAACTCGCTCTTCGATCTTGTTCTTGTTGATGAGGGCCACCACGTTCCGGCAGAAGCGTGGCGAACCCTTCTCAGAGCCGTCGATGCTCCGTCGGCCTTCTTCACGGCGACACCATTCCGCCGTGACCGCCGAAGACTTCCTGGTGATCTCCTATATGCCTATCCGCTCAGTCGGGCGATTGCAGCGCGGGTGTACTCCCCTGTTGCGTATCGCGCGGTGCATCCCTCTCAAGAGGTTCCCGACCGCGATGAAGCGTTGGCACAGGCCGCAGTCGAGCGGCTGCACTCGGATGAGCATGTCGCTGCAGGGAGCAAGCTTCTTGTCCGCGCGGATCGCGTAAGACTGGCGGAGGATCTGGTCGACGTTTATAGACGCGCGGGAGCGAACCTCGGACTCGTCGTGGGCCGTCTCTCATGGAGACAAGTCGAAACGACGATCTCACAAGCTCGCACCGGGACGCTTGACGGTCTAGTTTGCGTCGCGGGTCTCATCGAGGGGTTCGACCTTCCGACGCTTCGGCTCGCCGCCTATCACCGCCCGCACCGAACGCTGGCGCCGACGCTGCAATTCGTCGGCCGACTCGCACGACCAGGCCTGGAGGTCCACGGCGAACTGCTCGCCGTCCCGCTGGACATTGCCGAGGAGTTGGAGGCGCTGTACCGCGAGGATGCCTCCTGGCAAGACCTGCTTCCTACGATCTATGACGAATCCGTCGAAGAGGAGCGTGCGCTCCGTAAGTACGTCGATCAAGCTCATACCAGTGGTCCGATCGAAGTATCGCCCTTGGCGATCCGACCCGGCCGCAGCGCACGCATTCTTCGCGTCGCAGCAGATGAGCTCGATCTCGATGTGGATCCGCCGCGGCTCGGAGGCACCGAGGTCGTCTGGCGCTTCTACAGCGAGGAAACCGACCTTCTCGCGTTGGTTACCCTGCGGCGGCATGCCCCGCGATGGCTCCATGCCGACACGCTTGATACCTGGCAGTACGAGCTTCATCTCGCCTGCTCGGTACGCGAACACACTCTCGTATTCTTGGCGTCGGAAGACAGTCGCACCTTGCGCGACCTTCGGCACGCCATAGGAGCCAGTCGAGCAGTCAACCTGGACGGCGAAGATCTTGGGCGCCTCTTGTGGGCAGTCGCTCCCGATAACTACTTCTCCGTTGGGCTTCGGCCCACCCGAGACGATGGATCCTCGTATCGGATGGTTGCCGGCAGAAGAGTCGAGACGGCGCTTCGCCCGGCTGAGCAACGCGCCGCCTCGCTCGGCCATGCGATCGGCGGGGGTGGCAACCGCACGTTCGGCATGTCGGTCGCGAAGTCCAAGCTCTGGGAGCCAGAGTCAACAGACAGCCTTCTCGAGTTCCGGCGATGGTGCGAGGAGCGTGCTCGTGATCTTGCCACAGCCGCTCCAGCCAGAGGAGCACCCCGACTTGCGGTCTCACTCGGTCAGCGGTTCGACGAATTCCCAGCGGCTCCAGTCCTCGCGATCGCTCTGGAACACACGATGCTCGCAGGTGGGGTACGGCTGATGTACGACGGTTCCCGTGTGCCAGTCCACGCACTCGAATTGCAGGCATTGCGGGTCACCGACACGGAGTTGTCGATCGAGGTGCTCCAGGATGGCGAGTCGATTTGGCTGGGCGCTCAAGCCCCAAACGGCAGCATCACAGAGATTTCAGGCGCCCTCGAAGCAGCCGACCAAGCCACAGGAGAACTCGGATCGTTTTCAGCCCTGCTAGAGGAACGCCCACCGATCGTCCTTTTCGCCGACGGCAGCTCTACGCAGGGTGCCTTGATCGAGCACGCACGCGAGGCGACGCTTACCGTTCCTGACGACTACGTCATCGCAGGAGTTTGGGACGGCGTTGACACGCAGTGCGAGGTGGGCGCGTCAAGAGACGGTCTTCAGTCGATTCATGACGCGCTCGCTGAACAACTGACAGCTGATTGCGAGTTTGTGCTCACCGACCACGGCACTGGGGAACTTGCGGACCTCATTGGTCTCGAGCCAGATTCAGTTAGCGGCGTCAGAGTCACGTTGGTTCATTGCAAGGCGGCGAGAGCCCCAAGGCCACGGCGGCAACTCGTCGATATCCAGGAAGTGCTGACGCAAGCAGCTCGGAGCGCGCGCTGGGCAGATCCGGCCGCAGGCCTTTGGCAAGAGCTTCGGGAACGGCTCGATCGACGTCCCACCTACTGCCGCGTGGTTCGCGGCGACTCAGAGCGCGCCCGCACGGTCTTGGAGGAGTTGCAGCAGACTGTTGCAGCCCCGAGGGTGTCGATTCTGGCCGTACAACCAGGGCTTGACCTCGACAGACTCGCCGATTGGACCGCAGGCGAGACACTTCTTAGCCTGGCAACTGAGTGGTGCAGTGACGCTGGGGCCGAGCTTCGGCTGCTGGGTTCCAACAGCGGATAGTCCCTCGGCTATCCGACGAGCATCAGCAACGTCGCTCTCGGCGGCGTGTCATGCGGGCACTCGCGATCGAACAGATCGCCGCCGAACGTCATTTCGTCCGCCGTTCGGGCGTAGCCGTACGAATCGCAACGGGCGCATCCGAAGAGCACCTCGTCACCATCGCGCAGCACGACGATGGGCTCATGTCTCTGAGCTACCGCTCGTGGGACAACAAGACCCAGGGACTCGATGTACCGCTTCGGCCCAGCGCTCTTCGACCGACTGCCGAAGAGATAGTCGCGACGATCGACGCGCTCGACGAGGCGCTGCATCGAACGACGGATCTCGACCGGGCTATCCATGGGTTCCTCCTTGAACTCGAGCGGCGGAGAGTCCACCGCGAACGTACTTGCGCGCTGAGCCGCGCGGGCCGCGTCGGGCTCGAGTGATCGAGCCGCACGTCCCACTGCCACTCTCGTCTGGCTCCCATCAGATGTCCTTTCTCGTGAGTGCCATGTCCAGGTCCAACGCCGGCGCTCCCTCGCCGGGCAGCAGGTGCGCGTAGACCTCCAGCGTGAACGCCGGCGAGTGGTGGCCAAGCGCGCGGGAGAGCTGCACGACGTTCACGCCGTGCGCAAGCTAGAGCGACGCGTAGGTATGTCGAAGCGTGTGGAAGCCGGCCCACGGCGCACCAAGCTCGCGGACGAGCGGCTTCAGCGTGATGGTGCGGACGTTGTCAGGGTCGAGCGGCATGCCGTTCGAGGTCGCGAAGAGGAGTGCCTCCGGCACCTCGGCCCTCGCCTCGAGTGCATCGCCCAGCTTGGCAGCGAGGTTCTCGGAGATGCGGACTTCGCGACGCCCGTGCCGGGTCTTCGGCGGCTCGACTCGCCGCTTGACGATCGCGCGGCGCACCTTCACGAAAGACTGATCGCCATCGATGTGCACATGCCGGCGCTGCAGCGCGATCGCCTCCGAGACGCGCAGGCCTGAGCCGGCGATCAGCTCGAACAGGAGCCGGTACGCATCGGGCGCCTGGCTCAACAGCCTGGCCAGCTGGAGGCGCGAGAGCACCTTGACCTGATCCTCGTCCTCCTCGATCCGCTCACGGTGCGGCAGCGCAAGCTTCACAAACGGGTTGTGGCGAATCAGCCCCTCGCGCTGAGCGGTCGCAAGCGCCGCGCGCAGCGGCATCACAACGTTCACCACCGTCGAGTCAGACAGGCGGCGTCCCTGCTTCCCCTCGTCGCAGAGCCAGTCGACGAAGCGAGCAAGCTGGTACGGAGTCAGATCGACGATTCGCAGCTTCGGCGAGAAAAAGCGGTAGGCGTATCTCTCCAAAAGCCTGCGGTACTCGTCGCGCGCGTTCTCGCGGAATCCGCGCCGGCCCTGTCCCTGGTAGCGCTCGATCCACTCCTCGAGGTAGGCGCGCAGCGTGATCGTGGTGCGCTCCTGCAGCTCGCCGCGGTCGCGGTCGGTCTCGCGCTCGCGCTTGATCCGGCATGCCTCGTCGAGCGTGCGGGCGAACTCCTTGCGCTGGCGGCCACCGGCGCGGTAGATCACAACATAGTACTGCATGAAGTAGTGCACACGCTCCGGACGGACCACTAGCGTTCCGCCAATGGACCGCGACGAGATCGCCGCACGCATTGCGCGCGCAGGCAGACGACGCACCAAAGCGATGGAGGCCAAGCGCGACGCATCAGCCGAGCTCGCCGAGCTGATCCCGCTCGCGCGCAGAGCCGGGATCGGCGTGACGGAGATCGTCAGACTCAGCGGCATGTCGCCACGTGGCGTCTACGACATGCTCGAACGGCAGTCCTAGACGAGGCTCCGGCGGCGCCGCCTCGCTCCTCGCGAGCTCTCCCGGAGGGCGAGGACTTCCGCCGCGACGGCCAGCAGACTGGCTGCAATGCCAGCATCCGCCCTTCACGCCGATCGACCGATCACCCGCCGCGACGAGGACTTGCTGGACCGCAGTGCCCTGGTGGCACAGCTCGTCCGTTGGGTTGCCAACGCACCGATGGATGGCGGCTTCGTCGTCGGACTCACCGGCCCTTGGGGATCTGGCAAGACCTCCGTCCTGGGTCTGCTGGCCGAACAGCTCGAAAGCGAGGACATCACAGTTGTGTGGTTCGAGCCGTGGCTGTTCTCGGACGCCGATCAGCTCGTCACTCGATTCTTCGACGAGGTCGCCGACCAGCTCAAAGGCGCGAGAGCTCCTCGGCTCACGAGAATCGCCGGCCGCATGGCGGAGTACGGCGCCGCTTTGAGTCCAAGCGCAAGTGCACTCCTCGGACCGGTCGGGCAACTGCTCGGATTGGCGAGAGAACTCAAGCCGCTGCTCGAAAAGTCAGCGCATCAGCGGCGGCGCGAACTTCAGAGAGCGCTTCGGACAGCAAGTCGCCGCATCGTCGTTCTGATCGACGACATCGACCGCCTCGACGCACGTGAGGTGCGGGAGATCTTGCGGCTGGTCAAGCTGGTGGCCGACCTGCCAGGTGTCATTCATGTCTTGAGCTATGACCGGGCCCGTGTCGAGCAGGCGCTCAAGGAGTCGGGCGTCGAGGATGGCCAGGCGTTCATGGAGAAGATCGTCCAGGCAATGATGGCGGTGCCGCCCATCTCCAGGGACCGACTCAACACGATGAGCCATGACTGGCTTGACGACTCGATTGGAGATCGTCGGCTCAAGTCCTGGGATGCCCGGGCTTGGGGAGGGCTTTGGGATCGAGCGATCGTCGAGTATCTACGGACGCTCCGAGACGGTCGCCGGCTCGCGAACATCGCACCTGCCGCGCTCGACCTGTGCGAGGACGAAGTCGCCTCCATGGACGTACTCGCCCTAGAGGCACTCCGGATCTTCGATCCTGCAATCCACGAGGCGTTGCCGAGAGCTACTCACATCCTTACCGGAGTGAGCCGGAATCCTTACGACTTCCGCCCAAGAGCCAAGGTCGACGCGGAGCACAGAGAAGAACTCACGTCTTTGCTCAAGGAGAGCGAACATCCGCGAGCGACGAGCGCGCTGCTTAGCGAGCTGTTCCCAGCGGCTGCACAAGTTCTGGCCGGATATCCCGCCGCCGGCTACATCCACGAACCGCTGAAGACCAAGCGCGTCGCAGCTCCAGCGGTGCTCATGCGCTACCTGCACCTCACCCTGGAAGCCTCCCAAGCGCCCTCAGCCGCTGTCGATCGAGCGGTCAGAGCGCTCGCCGACGCAGATGCGTTCCGCGCCTGCCTTGACGACATCGAGGATTCGAGACTCGGAGATCTTCTCGCGCGGGCACGGTCACGCGTTGACGAGGTCGCCAGACCTGAAGCGGTTGAGTGCTCTCGGGTTCTGCTCGACCTGATCCCTCGCATTCCTCCGTGGGGCTTCCTTGACGTCTCGCCGCAGAGGCAGGCGATGTGGTTCATCGAAGCACTGATCGCACAGCTTCCATCAGTATCCGCGCGCGCCGACGCAGCCCGGTCTCTCATCGAGCAAGCGCCGACGCTCTCGTTGCGCTTCGAGCTCCTGTACCGCTTCCGCATTCCTCCTGATGGACCTTCGAAGGCTCCTGAGCTGGATCTGCTCGGAGGTAAGGAGTTCGCGCAGCTTGAGAAAGGCCTGGCAGAGACAACCCTCCAAGCTGATGACGAGCGCCTCGCGGGCGAGCGGAACGTTTACTTCCTGCTCGACGTGGTCCGCGATGTTGCTGGGCCCCGGCGAGTGCTCGAACGTCTCCGCGCTGAGCCCGTACTCTGTGCCGTCCTCGAGACACCGGGCACTCGTGTACGTCCCGTCACGGACGGCGGACTCTCGATCGACGTAGCAACGCTCGTGCACCTAGCTGGGAGACCAGTTCTTCCCCTGCTTCGAGAGATCGCCAGACCGCCGTCGCCGCTCACAGACGAGGTGCGGATCGCACTCCTACAGGCCCTCTCCGTCTTCAGAAGACAGCCGCAAAGACGTAGACAAGCAAGATGACGTCGTCCGCTGGCTCGCTGCTACAAGTACCGGAACTTCATGCGGTCACCTTCGATCCGCACATGGGCGAGGTCAAGCCGCGTTGAACTCGGCGGCGAGCCGATCGATCTCGTCGAGGCCGACGCCGAATCGAGAGCCCTCTTTCTCCCGTGAAGAACACCAGTCTGCCGCGGTACCTGTGAGGAGCTGGCGCCGGGCATCCGTGATCCAGCGGCGCAACAAAGGGCCATCGGGGTGTTCGCGGAGCAAGTGGTCGACATCCTCGCGCGTGTAGGACGCCAGCAACGGTCGGTCTGCGAAAGGTGGCGGCGTCTTCGGAGCTAGTGCGGCATTCGCTGAACGCACCCCAACAAGGTGCCAGGGACTTCGGACGAGCCGACCAATCCGCTCCGGCCCAGCGCAACCCCGTGTTGCCCCATCGGTTGCCCCGCAACCGCCAACGCGCCAGCATCGCGAGCCCTCAAACGCCGAAAGCCCCACCGCAGCGGGGCTCCTGCGAGCGCGCCCCAGAGGATTCGAACCTCTGACCTTCGGTTCCGTAGACCGACGCTCTATCCAGCTGAGCTAGGGGCGCGGGGTGAGCGGGGGATTGTAGCCGGTGCCGGGTGGGTTGGGCCTGGCGCGGGCGGGGCGCGGCGCGAGATGATCGGCGCGTGATCGCGTGGGGGTTTCCCGGGCAGGGCTCGCAGCGCGCTCGGATGGGGGCCGGACTGCCGGCGTTCGAGGCGCTCGCCGTGCATGCGCGTCGCGCTGTCGGGGTCGACCTGCGGCGACGCTGCCTCGACGATCCCGATCCCGCGTGGCCGCCCGAGGAGCTGCAGCAGGCGATCTTCGTCACCACGCGCGCCGCGGCCGCCACCGCGCGTGAGCGCCTCCCTCCGCCAGCCGCCGTCGTGGGACACAGCCTCGGCGAGTACGCGGCGCTCGTAGAGGCGGATGCGCTGGACTTCGAGGCCGCGCTGCGGCTCGTCGACACGCGCGGCCGCGCGATGGCGCGAGCGCAGGCCGCCGCAGCGGCGCCGGGTGCGATGGCGGCCGTCGTCGGCCTGCCGCAGGACGCCGTCGCCGACGCCTGTGCCGCGCTCGGCGACGTATGGGTCGCGAACGTCAACAGCCCGCGACAGGTCGTCGTCTCAGGCGCGTGCGAGGGGGTCGTGGAGGCGACCGCACGCCTGGAGCACGCCGGCGCGCGCATGGTCGTCCGGCTGCCGATCGCGATCGCCTGCCACACGCCGTTGATGGCGCCCGCCGCGGAGCGGCTGCGCGAAGCGCTCGACCAGGTGACGCTCCGCGCGCCGCGCATCCCCTTCTACTCCTGCGTGGACGCGGCTCCCAAGCGCGACCCGCACGCGATCGCCGACGCGCTCGTCGACGGCGTCACCCGCCCGGTGCTGTTCGCCGCGACCGTCGCCCGCATGCGCGAGGACGGCGTGACGGACTTCGTCGAGGTCGGCCCCGGCCGCGTGCTGCGCGGGCTGCTGCGCGACAACAAACCCACCGGGAAGTAGTCTTAGCTCTCGGGGGGACGAAGGAGCGGGGAGGACAGTTGAGGCGACTGGAGGCGGACGTCGCCGTCGTCGGCGGCGGCCTCGCGGGACTGACAGCAGCCCGTGAGCTGGAGCAGCGCGGCATCGCGACCGTCGTGCTGGAGGCGCGCGATCGCGTCGGCGGGCGCGTGCTGAGCCGGCAGGTCGGCGACGGCGTGGCGATCGACCAGGGCGGCCAGTTCATCGGCCCGCCGCGCGAGGGGCCGTGGCTGATGGACGAGCTGTGCCGCGCGCATGGGATCGAGCGCTTCCGCCTCCACGAGCGCGGCGACAAGCTCGTGCTGCTCGGCAGCCGGCGCAAGCGCTATCGAGGCCTCGCGCCGAGCTGGCCGCCGCACGCCGCCGTCGAGCTCGTGCGCTCGAAGGACGCGCTCGAGCGGCTCGCGCGCAGCTTCCCCCCGGCGAGCCGTGGCGCGCGCCGGACGCCGCCGCGCTCGACGGGCAGACCTACGCCAGCTGGATCGAACGGCACGTGCGCACGCGCCAGAGCCGCGCGCTGCTGCGCCTGGCGACCGAAACCCTCTACGCCGCCGAACCGGAGGAGCTGTCGCTGCTGCATGCGCTCGCCTACGTGCGCAGCGCCGGCCGCGGCCACCTCACGCACCTCGCGCGCGTCGGCCGCGGCCACCAGCAGGAACAGCTGCGCGGGGGCGCGCAGTCGCTGCCGCTCGCGCTCGCGGCCGCGCTCGGGGAGCGCGTCCACCTGAGCACGCCGATCCGCCGGATCGCGATCCGCGGCGGCGTCGCGACCGTCAGCGGCCCGACCGCGAGCGTCGTGTGCCGCCGTGCGATCGTCGCGCTGCCGCCGGCGCTCGCTGCCCGCCTCGAGCTCGACCCGCCGCTGCCGGGCGAGCACGACCGCGCGCGGCTCGCGTTCGTCGGCGGCTCGGTCATCGCCGCCTCGCTCGTGTACGCGGAGCCGTTCTGGCGCGCGCAGGGGCTGAGCGGCTACGCCGCGACCACGCACGGACCGGTGCGCGGCGTGCTCGACGTCTCGCCGCCGCGAGCGACGACGCGCGCCGGCGTGCTGCAGGCGTTCGTCGTCGCCGGCAGCGCTCGCGCGCTCGCGCGCCTGCCGCAGGCGGAGCGCCGGCGCGCGGTCCTCGGCGGCCTCGCCGAGCTGTTCGGCGACGCGGCCCGCACGCCGGAGCAGTACTTCGAGAAGGATTGGACGGCGGACGCGTGGACGCGCGGCTGCTACCACGGCATCGGCGCGCCGCGGGCGTGGCTCGCGCACGGCCCGCGGCTGCGCGAGCCGGTCGGCCCGATCCATTGGGCCGGCAGCGAGACCGCCACGTGGGGCCTCGGCACGATGGAAGGCGCGATCGACTCCGGCCGCCGCGCCGCGCGCGAGGCCGCGGCGGCGCTCGGTCGCGCGGAGCCGCTCGCGGCCCGGCCGGCGGCGCGCGCGGCGTAGCGCAGCGGCAGCGGCAGCGACAAGGCGGCGCCGAGCCGGGCCGGCTCAGGCGCCGGACGCGCGCGCGAGCAGCTCGTCCGCCGCGCGCTCGCCCGACAGCACCGCGCCGCTCATCGACGCCATGCCGCTCGTCGCGGTCTCCGTCCCCGCCCAGTGCAGCGGCCCGACCGGCGCCCGCAGCGCAGACCCCATCGTGCTCCAGGCGCCCGGCGCGGCGTAGCCGCCGTTGCCGCCGCGCGTCCACGGGTCGTTGATCCAATCCTGCTCGACGACCGCCTCGGGGCGCGCGGCCTCGGCGCCGAACAGCGTGGCGAGCGTGCCCAGCACGACGCGCCGCCGCTCCCCGCGCCTCCATTCCGGCGAGTGCGACGGCGGCGCGCGCGACCGCATAGGCGGCGAGCGCGCCCGGCCGTCCGGCGGGCGGCGACTCGTCGAGCACGACGCGCACCGGTCCGTCCGTCGCCGCCTGGCCGCTCAGCCCCCGCGCGCGCCAGAACGGCTCGGCGTACAGCGCCACGAGCTTCAGCGCCTGCCCGTGCGGCATCCGCTGCGCGAGCTGGTCGCGCGCCGGCACGATCGGCTCCCAGCAGATCCGTCCCGCGAGCGCCGGGGACATCGCGACGACCGCCCGGCGCGCCTGCACCCGCAGCGTCCGCGCGCGTGCCTGGACGCCGTCGCCCGACCAGCGGACCTGCTCGACCGGCTCGCCGCAGCACACCTCGCCCGACTGGGCCGCGAGCAGCTCGGCGAGCCGCTGCGGCCCGCCGCGCAGACGGTGGCTCTGCGCGCCCCCGCCCGTCTCCGTCATCGCTCTGAAGCTGCCGTTGGCGGCGAGGAACACGGCCGCGTGCAGGCGCGAGAGCTCACCGACGTCGGCCGCGAACAGCGGCTCGGCGGCGAGCCGCAGCAGCGTGCGCCCGGTGCGCGTGATCAGCGTCCGGTCGGCCCATGCGCCGAGCGTCTGCCGGTCGATCCGGCGCGCGTCCGCCAGCCGCCACGGCGCGGCGACGTCGACGCGCGCGGCAAGCCGGTCGAGGCGGCGCCGCGCGAGCACGAACTCGAGCGCACCCGGCAGCGCACGGCGCGGCAGCGCATCGCGATGGCGCCCGCCGTAGCGGTGCGTGCGGCCCGCGAGTCGCAGCAGCCGATCGCCGACCGCGTGCGCGGGGAACGCCTCGACGCCGAGCCGCGCGGCGAGCGCCAGGATCGCGTGGTTGGCGACCGTCCCGTCCGCGCCCGGGGTGCAGTAGAGCCCGCCGAGCTCGATCGCGTCCCCGCCCGCGAGGCGGTGGTCGAGCACGCGGCCGCCGACCCGCTGGCGCGCCTCCAGCACGACGACGCGCAGGCCGGCCGCATGCAAGCGGCGCGCGGCCGACAGGCCGGCGAGCCCGGCGCCGACGACGACGACGTCGGCCTCCAGCCGATCGCTGCCGACCATCTCAGCCGAGCGTCGCGTCCAGACGCTGCGTGGCGACGGCGACGATGCGGTTGTAGAGCTCCTCGTCGGGAGGCGTCGGGCCGGCTACGACGACGAGCGCGGCGAGGGCGCGGCCGACGCGCGCGTGCACGGCGTCTATGTAGCCGACGACCTTGCCGTAGTTGCCGACGCCCGTGGACGTATAGCGTCTCGCGTTCGAGGTCGGGCCCAGGCGCTCCCCGCGCACGAGCTCGGCGGGCCCCGCCGGCCCGTCCGATTCCTCGCTGACGCGCCGCCGCAGTTCGCGGCGCAGACAGTCGGCCGCGCGGGGCGAGTCGAGGCGACGTAGCGCGCGGGCCGCGGCGGCGGGCGAGCTGTAGAGCGCGATCCGCTCCTGCACGCCTTCGCTTTCCTGCGTCAGGCGCCGCGACCTCACGATCGCGCTCGCGCCGGCGAACGGTTCGAAGTCGCCGCAATTGAGCCTCGTGACGGTGCCGCTCTGCTCTCTCCACCCGCCGGGCAGGTCGGCGAGCCTGATGAGCGCCTGCCGCGCGCGTGCGAGGTCGCTCGCGGGCGGCGGCGGCGCCCTTGGCCTCGGCTGCGCCTGCGTCCGCGTCGTCGCTGCGACCGTGCCGGCGGCGTCCCCCTCGCCGGCGTCCCCGCACGCGGCGAGCGCCGTCACGGCGACCAGCAGCACCAGCAGCACGATTCCCAGTGACCGCGTCACGCGCTCGTCCCCCAAGGCATCGAGCCGCGCGCGTCTCCTTCAATTAAGACACGCGGGCGTTTCCCCCAGCGGCGCCACGCTATCAGCTCCCACCTTGAAATGCTATGATTCAGTACTAGGAAGGCCGGGAATCCGATGTGCCGCGGGCTCATCGGAAGGGGGATATCGATGAGCAGGGGAGCTGGCAGGACGCTTCGCGCGCTGCTGCAGTGCGCGAGCTGCCGATTCGGCGCGCTCTACTACGTGCCGTTCTGCGCCGGGATGGCGGCAGCCGGGACGCTGAGCGTCCTCACCGCGCTGCTCGCCGCCGCCTTCTGGCTCGTGCTCGGGCTCGCGATAGAGGTCACCAACCGCCTCGCCGACCGCGTCGAGGACGCCGTCAACCGACCGGAGCGGACCGCGCTGTGCGAGCGCGTCGGCTGGCGGCGGCTCGCCCACGTCCAGCTGGTCCTGTGGGGCGTCGTCGTCGCGGCCGCCGCGCTGTGGCTCGCGCTGTCGCCGAACGCGTTGCTGCTGCTGCTGATCGCCAGCGGCGCCGGCTTCGGGATCGCCTACTCGCGCGGACCGCGGCTCGCGCGCCACCGTGCGCTCGTGTTCGTGGTGCTGAGCGGCACGTTCGTCGGCCCCTTCTGCCTCGGCGTCGCCGCCGGGGACCCGCTCGGCGCCGCCAGCGACGCCGGCTTCGCGCAGCTCGGCGAGTTCGTGCCGCTGTTCTGGCTGCTGACGCTGTTCATCAGCTCGCTCGCGGGGATCAAGGACATCACCGACCGCGCCGGCGACGAGGCGATCGGCTACCGCAGCGCGTTCGTCGCGTTCGCCGAGCACCACGGGACCGCGGCGCTGACTGCGCTCGCGGCGGTGCCGTTCGGCGCGCTCGGCGCCTTCGTCGCGACCGGCCTGCTGCCGGCGCGCGCGCTCGCGCTGCTCGCCTTCCTGCCGCTGAGCGCCGGCGTGGCGCTGGCCGTCCGCGGCGCACGCGATCGCCCGGCTGATCAGCTGCTGGTGCGCGAGGCGCTCTACCACCATTGGCTCCTGTTCACGACCGCGGCGCTGCTCGTCCTCTACCCCGGCGCCGGCCTGGCCTTCGCGCTCGCGGGCGCCTGGGCGTGGTGGATCCTCGCGTCCCGCCATCTGCACTGGACCGCCCCGCTGCGGCTCGGCGATCTCCCGCGCGCCGCCGCCCTCGCCTCGGCCGGCGGCGCGCGCCGGGCGCAGCCCGTGCCTGTTGCCGTCGCAGCTCCGGCGGAGAGCGGCGCATGACGCGCGCGGACGTCGTAGCGCTGCTGCGCGGGCTGCTCGGGGACATCCTCGAGCTCGACCCGGCGCAGCTCGCGCTCGACCAGGACCTGATCGACGACCTCGACACGGACTCGCTGCAGCGGCTCGAGCTGATGACGGAGGTCGAGCACGAGCTCGGCGTGCGGCTCGACGCGAGAGCGTGGCGCGAGGCGCGCACGCTCGCCGAGCTGACCGAGCTGACGCTGCGCGAGCTGGCGGAGTCGGCGTCGCGATGACGACCAGATCCGCGATCGTCGTGACGGGGATCGGCGTGCGCTCCCCGCTCGGCTCCGACCTCGACGCCTTCTGGCGGGGCGCGCTCGACGGCGCCGTCGCCACCCGTCCGCTCACGCGCTTCGACACCCAGCGGCTCTCCAGCGATCGCGGCGGCGAGCTCGCGGCGGCGCCGGACGACGGGCCCGCCGGCGGCACCCCTGTCCCGCTCACCGTGCGGCTCGCCGAGGAGGTTGCGACAGACGCCGTCGCCGACGCCGCGCTGACGCCGGAGGCGGTCGCGCCCGAGCGCGTCGGCGTCTGCATCGGGACGGTGATGGGGACCCGCCCGGCGGTCGAGCGCTGGCTGGCGAGCGACCCCGCCGCGCGCGAGGACCCGCACGCGGCCGCGTGGGCCGACCCCGCGCTGCTGAGCCGCGCGCCGGCGCGCCGGCTCGGGCTCGCCGGCCCGAACTGCGTCGTCGCGACCGGCTGCGCCGCCGGCAACAGCGCGCTCGCGTGGGGTGCGGAGGCGCTGCAGGCCGGTCGCGCGGACGCGATGGTCGTCGGCGGCGCCGATGAGATCTCGCAGGCGATGCTGATGATGTTCGACAGCTTCGGCCTGCTCGCGCCCGACGCGGTGCGGCCGTTCGACGCCGAGCGCGAGGGGCTGCTGCTCGGCGAGGGCGCCGCCGCCTTCGTGCTGGAGCGCGAGGCCGACGCGCGCGCCCGCGGCGCACATGTCCACGGACGGCTGCTCGGCTGGGCGAACGTCGCGGACGCGTTCCACATCACATCGCCGCACCCGGAGGCGCGCGGCGCGGTCCGCGCGATGCGGCGCGCGCTCGCGCAAGCGGACGTGGAAGCGAGCGCGGTCGACCACGTCAGCGCGCACGGCACCGGAACGCCCGCGAACGACGCAGTCGAGGCGCACGCGATCCGCGACGTGCTCGGCAGCGGCGCAGACGACGTGCCCGTGACGGCGCTCAAGTCGCTGCTCGGCCACGCGCAGGGCGCCGCGAGCGCGCTGGAGGCGGCGGCCTGCCTGCTGACGATCCGCGACGGGCTCGTCCCGCCCGTCGGCAACTACGCGACGCCCGACCCGGCGTGCGACGTCGACGTCGTCGCCGGCACGGCGCGCGCGGTCCCGGTCGACGTCGCGCTCAGCAACGCGTTCGGCTTCGGCGGCAACATCGAGTGCGTCGTGTTCGGAGCGGCATGAGCGGGGCGAGCGCGATCGCCGGAGCCGCCGCGCTCACCGCCGCCGAGCTGGAGCAGCCGGCAGTCGCCGAGCTGCTGGCCGGCGAGCGGCTGCGCTCGGTGAGCGTCGAGTCGCGGCTGCTGCTCGCGGCCGCGCGGATGGCGCTGCGCGACGCGCGCGCCCGCACCGGCGGCCCGGACGCCGACGCCGACGGGCTCGGCGTCGTCGTCGCCACCCGGCACGCCGGCCTGCAGGACTACGTCGAGCTGTTCCGCGAAGGGACCGACGCCGAGCGCCCGCGCGTGCGACCCGCGAAGGGGCCGCAGTCGGGCCTGACCGCGCCGGCCGCGGAGATCAGCATCCGCCTGCCCGCCGCCGGCCCGAACGCGACCGTCTGCAACGGCGCCGTGGGAGGGCTCGACGCGCTGCGCTACGCGAGCGACCGGCTGGCGTCCGGCGATGCGGACGCGATGCTCGTGTGCGAGCTGCAGCTCGCACCCGCCGTCGTCCGAGGGGACTCGGACGAGGCGCCGCACCTGCAGCGCGCCGCCGTCCTCGTGCTGGAGCGCGAGCAGGCCGTGCGGGCGCGCGGTGCGGCGCCGTGCGTGCACGTGTGCGCGGTCGCGACCGCCTTCTCGCCGGACGGCGACGCGATCGAGGCGCAGGGGCGCGCGCGCGAGCAGGCGCTCGCCGAGGCCCGCCTGAAGCCGGACGCGACCGTCGACGCGAGCACGCCGGCGGTGTCCATGACCACCGACAGGGGCGCGCTCGACGCGCCCGGTGTCGGCGCCGTGACGCGGCTCGCCTCCGCGGCCACCCGCTTCGCGCGCGGCGCGGCGCACGGTCCGCAGTTGCTGCAAGCCCACGAGGCGGGCGCGGCCGGCGCCGCCGTCATCCAACCCGAGCTAGCGAGGAGGCGCTGATGCAGCTCACCTACGCGAACGCGACCGCCTTCTACGTCGAGCGCCACGTCGCGGAGGGCCGTGGGCAGCGGCCGGCGCTGCGCACGCGCGCTGGCACGTGGAGCTACGCGGAGCTGCTCGACCAGGTGCAGCGGACGGGCGCGCTGCTGCAGGCCGCCGGCGCGCGCCCTGGCGGGCGCGTCGTCGTCGTGCTGCCGGACACGCTGGAGGCGGCCGCCGTCGTGTTCGGCGCGATGCACGTCGGCGCGATCGCCGCGCCGATCCACATGCGCTCCTCCGACGAGGAGCTGGCGTTCGTGTGCGGCGACGCGCGCCCGCAGGTGGCGGTCGCGACCGCCGACCGCGTCGCGGCGCTGGAGGCGATCCGCGCGCGGATCGGCTGGCCGCGGACGATCGTCGCGCTCGGCGACGACGAGCCGTCGACGGCCGGCGCCGAGCCGGTCGAGGCGGCGCCGTGCGGCCCGGACGACCCCGCGCTGCTGCAGTACACGTCCGGCAGCACCGGCCGCCCGAAGGCCGTCGTCCATCTCCATCGCGGGCTGCTCGCGCTGCCGGAGGGCTTCGGCCGGCGCCTCGCGCTGCGCGAGGACGACCTCTGCTACTCGGCCGCGAAGCTTTCGTTCGGCTACGGCTTCGGCGCTTCCATGCTGTTCCCGCTCGCCACGGGCGCGAGCGCGTTCCTGCGCGCGGAGCCGTCCGAGCCGATCGGCGTCCTGGAGGCGATCGCCGCGCAGCGGCCGACGGTCTTCTTCGGCGGCCCCGCGCTCTACACCGCGCTGCTCGCGGTGCACGACCCGCGCGACCCGCACGACACCTCCAGCCTGCGCCTCTGCGTCTCCGCCGGCGAGGCGCTCGACGCGGCGCTGTTCCGCCGCTGGCAGGCGACGTTCGGGCTGCCGATCCTCGACGGGCTCGGCTCGACCGAGTGCCTGCACATCTTCGTCTCGGGCGAGCCTGACGCACTGACGCCCGGATCGCTGGGGACCGCCGTCCCGCCCTACGAGGTGCGCCTGCTCGACGACCACGGCGCCGAGGTCGGCCCCGGCCGCCCGGGCCATGTGCACGTGCGCGGGCCGGCGAACGGCGTGGGCTACTGGGAACGCCCGGACGCGACGCAGGCGACGATGCGCGACGGCTGGACGCGCACCGGCGACCTGATGCGACGCGCGGAGGACGGCACGTTCGCCTACGTCGGCCGCAGCGACGACGTCTTCAAGGTGCGCGGGATGAAGGTCGCGCCGCTGGAGATCGAGGCGTGCCTGAACGCGCACCCCGCCGTCGCCGAGAGCGCGGTCACGCCCGTCGAGGACCGCAACGGCCTGACGATCGCGTGCGCCTACGTGCGCGTGACAGCGGGCACCGAGCCGTCGCGCGAGCTCGTGCGCACGCTCAAGGCGCACGCGCGCCAGCAGCTCTCGCCACACAGAGTCCCGCGCCTCGTGCGCTTCGTCGACGCGCTTCCGCGCACCGAGACGGGCAAGCTCAGCCGCCGCGGCGTCGCGGCGCTCGCCGCTTCGACCACCACGGAGGGAAGGACCATGCTCGTGACACCGTCCGACGGCGCGCCGGCGCCGCTCGAGGCGCGCGGCCTCTCGCGCCGCTTCCATCAGGGGGAGGCGGAGATCCGCGCCGTCGACGGCGTCGACCTGACCGTCGCGGCGGGTGAGCTCGTCGCGATCATGGGCCCGTCCGGCTCGGGCAAGTCGACGCTGCTGCACCTGCTCGGCGGTATCGACCGTCCGGACGGGGGCGAGGTGCTCGTCGAGGGCCGCTCGATCTCCACGCTCGCGCCGGCCGAGCTGGCGCTCGTGCGGCGCCGGCGGCTCGGCTTCCTGCTGCAGTTCTTCAGCCTGCTGCCGACGCTCACGGCACTGGAGAACGTCGCCTTCCCGCTGCTGCTCGACGGCGTGCCGGACGCCAACCGCCGCGCGCAGGAGGCGCTCGCGCGCGTCGAGATGGCCGGGCGCGCCGCACACCGACCGGGGCAGCTGTCGGGCGGTGAGCAGCAGCGCGTGGCGCTCGCGCGCTCGCTCGTGATCGAGCCGGCGATCGTGCTCGCCGACGAGCCGACCGGGAACCTCGACTCGGTCAGCGGGCGCGAGATCCTCGCGCTGCTGCGCGACGCGGCCGACAGCGGCCAGAGCGTCGTGATCGTCACGCACGACCCGGTCGCCGCCGAGCACGCGGACCGCATCGTGCGGATGGCGGACGGGCGCGTCTCGGAGCTGGACGACGAGCCCGCCGCCCCGGTGCCGCGCGCATGAGGCTCCGATGAGGCTCCCGTCTCCCGCACGCGTACGCGCGAGCGCGCGCGAACAGCTCATCGCGACGTGGACGGTCTTCCGGCTCGTGAACTTGCGCCAGCTGACGAGACGGCGCAGGCGCGCCGCGCTCACGCTGCTGGGGATCGCGGCGGCCGTGAGCCTCGTGGTGGCGATCACGGTCGTCAACGCGGCCGTGCGCGGCACGGTGCGCGAAACGGCGGTCGGGCTCGCCGGCGAAGCGCAGCTCGAAGCGCGCCCGTTCGGCGCGGCGTCGGTCGCACCGGCCGCGCTGCGCAGGGCGCGGGCGGAGCGCGGCGTCGACACCGTCGTCCCGACGACGCAGCAGATCACGCTGATGCGGCACGGCGAGTCCGCGACGCGGGTGCTCGTCGCCGGCCTGCCGCCGAGCATCGCGACGCTGTTCCCGGACGGCTTCGGCGCCGCGACCGCGGCGGTCGTCCGTCCGGCGGACGGCACGGTCGTGCTCTCGCCCCATCTGGCGCAGACGCTCGGCGCGCGCGCGGGCGACGCCGTGACGGTCGCGACCTCGCACGGCACGCGACGGCTGTTCGTCGGCGCGGTGCTGCCCGGCGGCCCGCTGTCCAGCGTCAACGGCGGCGACCTCGCGCTGACCGGCCTCGCCGAGTCGCGGCGCATCTTCGACCGGCCGGGGAAGGTCGACCGGCTCTACCTCACGGTCGCCGACGGCCGCTCGGTCGAGGCGGTCCGGAGCGAGCTGAGAAAGGCGCTCTACGGCAAGGCGCTCGTCGGCGACCCCGGCGCCGCCGCCGCGCCGTACGAGCACACCTTCGACGGGATCGCGACCACGACGCAGCAGATACGCGCGGTCGCGCTGCTGGTGGCGCTGTTCCTCGTGCTCAACACGATGGCGATGTCGCTCGCGGAGCGGCGCACCGATCTCGCGCTGCTCGTGACGGGCGGGACACAGCCGGGGCCGATCGTCGTCGCGTTCGTGGCCGAGGCGGCGCTCGTCGGGCTGGGCGGCGGAGTGCTCGGGACGCTCGTCGGCTTCCTCGTCGCGCACGGCCTCGTCGAGCGGGCGGCGAGCGTGTACGAGAGCGTGCTGCCGATCACCTCCGCCGAAGCGGTGCAGCTGACCGCCAGGCAGGCGCTGCTCGGCGTCGTCAGCGGCGCGGCCGTGGCGATGGCGGGCGCCGGCTTCGTCGCGCGCCGCGTCGTGCGGCTGACGCCGATCGAGGCGCTCGCGCCGGCGGCACCGTACGCGGTCTCCGCGCGCAGGGGCCGGCTGCGCGCCGGCCTGCTCGCGCTCGGCGGCGTGGCGGCGGTCGCGTGCGCGACGTGCGTCGTGGCGTTCGGGCCGGTCGGCTCGCACCCGGAGCTGCTCGGGCTCGCGCTGATGCTGACGCTCGGCGGCGCGCTGCTGCTGCTGCCGTTCCTCGTCGACGCGCTCAGCGCGGCGAGCCGACGGGCGTGGGCGCGGCTGCTCGGGCTGCGCGGACGGATCGCGGCCGACGGGCTCGTGCGCGCGCCCGGCCGCACGACGATCGCCGCCGGCGCGCTCGGCTTCACGATCGCGCTCGTCGTCGCGAGCGCGAGCGGGCTCGGCTCGTTCCGCCACGAGGTCAACCGCGCGGCTACCAGCTGGTTCGCGGCGCCGCTGTACGTGCGCGCGAACGGCGAGGGGCTGCTCGCCTCCGACCAGCCGCTGCCGGTGGCGCTGCGCAGGCGCCTCGCCGCGATCGAGGGCGTGCGCGCGGCCTACCCGATACGCGCTGCGCTGATCGAGCGGAGGGGGAGACAGCTGGGGATACTCGCCTTCCCGATAGCGCAGGCGGCGCGCCACGGCGACCAGCTGACGGGCGACGTGCCGGCGAGCGACCGGCGGCTCGTGGCCGCGATCGGGGACGGCGGCGTCGTCGCCTCGCGGCTGACCGCGCGGCGCCACGACCTGAGGATCGGCTCCACCGTGCACGTCACGGTCGCCGGCAACGACCACCGCTTCCCCGTCGCCGGCCTCTTCAACGACCTCGCGTCGACCGACGCCGTCTACATGGAGCACAGCCGCTACGCGCGCCTGTCCGAAGACGAGGACGCCGACCGCTTCGCGCTGATGCTCGACCGGCGCGCCGATCGCGACGCGGTCGCCGCGCGCGTGCAGCGCTACCTCGACGCGAACGGGCTGCCGGGGACGGTCGTGACCGACAGGACGATGGAGCGCTACGTGCTCGACCTCGTCGAAGGCCTCTTCTCGCTCGCCGGCGGGGCGCAGCTGGCGGCGCTGCTGATCGCCGCGATGGTCGTGCTCAACACGATGCTGACGGTCACGTTCGAGCGCCGCCGCGAGCTCGGCCTGCAGCGCATGCTCGGCATGACCGGGCGCCAGCAGGCTGGCACGGTGGTGCTGGAGGCGGTCGCGATGTCGGCGATCGGGGCGGCTCTGGCGGTGATGCTGGGACTGGTGCTCGGGGCGCTGATGACGGTCGGGATCGAGAACCAGCTCGCGTGGCACGTGAGCTTCCACCCGGCGATCGGCGCGACGGTCGCGGCAACGCTCGTGGCGATCGCGATCGGCGCGGCGGCAGCGTGCTATCCGAGCTGGCTCGCGACCCGGCCGCCGTTGATGGAGCTGCTGCGCGTGGAGTGAGGCGTACGCGAGCGGGAGCGCGGATGCAGCACGACGCGCGCGCCGCGCGAAGGCAGCAGCGCCAGGCCGTACAGGCGCGAGCGCTCCTCCGGACCGGGCGCGGCGGTGACGGTCGCGCGTTCGACGAGCAGCCGCACGACCGTCTGCATCAGCAGCATCGTCAGCGAGGCGGCGATGCAGCGCCGCACGCCGCCGCCGTAGGGCGTGTAGGCGTAGGGCGCGGGCCTGTCGCCGACGAAGCGCTCGGGCGCGAACGCGAACGGGTCCTCCCACACGGCCGGGTTGCGCTGCGTGACGGCGCACATCGCGCTGACGACGATCCCGGGCGGGATCGTCCAGCCGCCCAGCTCGACCGGCTCGGTCGTCGTGCGCGGAGCGTCGAGTATCGGCGAGCGGATGCGCAGCGTCTCGTGCACGACCGCCTCGAGGTACGTCTCGTCGCCGGCCGCCAGCTGCTCCTCCAAGCGCTCGCGCACCGCCGGCATGCGCGAGAGGCGCTCGAACGGCCAAGCGATCCCGGCCGAGGTGATTTCGTGGCCGAGGATGATCAGCCCGACGAGCTGGTCGCGGATCTCGATGTCGGTCAGCGGCTCGCCGTGCGCGTCGTGCGCGGTCACGAGCAGCGAGAGCACGTCGTCGCGCGCGTCCAGCTCGTCGGCGCGCGCGCGCCGCCGCGCGATCTCCTCGAACAGGAGCCTGTTGAGCATGTCGCGTCTGCGCCGCATCGTGCGAGCGGGGTTGAGACGGCCGGGACGGTCCCACAAGCTCGGGGCGAGCAGCATCATCGCGAGCCGTGGGTCGTCGCTGCGGCCGACTTCTTCGCTCATGATCGCGAAGGCGCGCGGGTCGAGCTCACCGAGCGTGGCGCGGCAGATCACGCCGAAGGCGATCCGCCGAGCGGCCGGCAGCAGCGCGAGCGGCTCGCCGGTCAGCGGGATGCGCCTGAGCTCCCCCTCGGCGATCCGTTCGATCGCGGCGCCCCAGCGCGCGGCGATGCCGCCGCTGAAGACGCCGAGCATCGTCTTGCGCTGGTGGCGGTGCGCCTCGCCGGTGACGAACATCGTCGCGTGCTCGCCGACCATCGGCGTGAGCGGCGAACCGCCCTGCGCGGCGGGGAAGCGCTCGGGCACCTGCGTGAGGATCGTTCTGACGTCGACCGGATCGACGGCCGCGATCGACGTGCCGAGGAACGGCAGCCGCAGCGTGAAGACCGGTCCGTAGCGCTCGGCGCAGCGTTCGACGTACGCGAGCGGCTCGCGCTGGTAGCGAAGCATCTGCAACGCCTGCGGGCGTCCGGGCCCGGGCGGAAGCGGTGTGAGCGGCGCCGACATCGATCCCCCTTGCGCCGGAGTGTCGGCGCCTCGATGACTGGGGGCAGTCTACCGGCCAGTCGCTTGATCGATCACCGCCCGAATGTCCCTTGACGAGGATCATCAGGTGGAGGTCGTCGGTCGGCGAGGGTTGCGGCCCATGCCGCATGTTCGGGAGATCGCCGTAGAAGCGATCAGCTCAGGGCCGCAAGATCCAAGAGTCTTGGAGAGCTGGATTGCTCTCCTGAAGCTTGCGAATCAGCGCGGCCAAGGCCCAGTCCGCCAACGGGATGAGGAAGATCACCAATGCAACCGCGAACTCGGCGAGCTTCGCGCTGACGCCAACGACATCCCGCGCCGGCTCAGAGGTTGCGAGCGCCCAAGCGACGAAGGCCACGAGCGCGAGGACATAGAAGTGCATGAGTGGGCGTCTAGCCCGCGGTCTGGTCGATGCGTTTCTAGCGAGGTATCCGACCGTCCCGATTGCGCCTGCGATCAAGCCGATCCAGAGCACACGGTCATGCCATCTATCGCCCTCATCGAAAGCTGCGGCTGCCGCGACCATCAGCGGAATGAACGCTCCGAGAACCTCAGCCGGGACGTACTTCAGGAGCTTCTCACGGTAAGGATCGTCCTTGTCGGGCTCCTCCCGTTTCCCTCCAGCGTGCACAATGGTCCGGTTCACGGGACGCAACCTATTTACAAACTATTGGGCTGTCAAATGCCGCTTTGGCCACCCATCGAGGGTCGCCGGCGCGAGTCGAGCTCGACCAGCTTGGACAACGGCACGTCCAGGCCGTACACCCAAACCACTCCTCAAAGGCTCCATCGGCTGCGGGCGTTGCCAGGCCCGCTTCACCTATGAACGGCCCGCTCGAAGACCGGCAGGTACCAGGCGATCCCATCAGAAAGAGAACCCGACCCCGGTTTTCTTGGGGTCGGGTTCGAACTTCGATCAAATGGCGGAGAGGGCGGGATTCGAACCCGCGATGGAGCGTGAACCCCATACTCGCTTAGCAGGCGAGTGCCTTCAGCCACTCGGCCACCTCTCCCGTTGGGAGAACGCCAGTCTAGCGACCCGGCTAGCATCGTCCTGCCCACTCGGAGGGGTGGCAGAGCGGTTGAATGCACCGGTCTTGAAAACCGGCATGGGCGAGAGTCCATCGAGGGTTCGAATC
>CAVYOK010000006.1:0-60228 GCA_963770165.1 uncultured Actinomycetes bacterium | reverse complement strand
GGCGAGATCTCGTTCGTCCGTTATCACCCTGATCGATGAGACGTCGCCAAACAAGGAGCTCTCGTGGCCAGGACCGACAACCTCTACGCCCTTCCGCCCGACCTCCCGGTCCCGACCGACGACGGCGCCGCCGACCACCTGCCGGGCTGCGCTGCCCTCGATCCCGCTGCCGTCGACCGACGGCGACGACCGTCGACCTGGCCGGCGCTGCCCGGCCGCACCGTCGTCTACTGCTACCCCCGCACCGGCCGCCCGACCAGGAGCCGCCGGCCGGCTGGAACGAGATCCCCGGCGCCCGCGGCTGCACCCCGCAGTCCTGCGCCTTCCGCGACCACCACGCCGAGCTGACGGCCCTCGGCGCCCGCGTCTTCGGCCTCAGCACCCAGGACACCGCCTACCAGCAGGAGGCCGCCGATCGGCTCCACCTGCCCTTCCCGCTGCTCAGCGACGCCGACCTCGCCTTCGCCCTGGCCTGCGCGCTGCCGACCTTCGAGGTGCCGGCCGCCCCGGCGAAACCCTCGATCAAGCGGCTGACCCTGATCCTCCGCGACGGCCGGATCGAGCACGTCTTCTACCCCGTCTTCCCGCCCGACGCCGACGCCGGCCGGGTCATCGCCTGGCTGACCACGCACGCGGCTTGACGAGATCCGGGGTCATCGCCCGCGTTCGCGGGTCGACTCCCTTCGGAAGCTCGTCGCCGCGCATGGCGGTCCCAGCGCGACGCTCCCCGGCCGGTTGACGCTGCCAGAGTCGTCGGCCATCATGCGCCCGTGCACCCGTCGCCTCCCGATCGGTTGAGGCCCGCCATGATTGCCGCAGCACCCGGCAGCCCCCTTGGCAGCCTGCCGCTGCCGCGCACGCCCCTGATCGGCCGGGAGCGGGAGGTCGCCGCCGTCGGCGAGCTGCTGCTCCGCGTGACGTGCCGCTCGTGACGCTGACCGGCCCCGGCGGCGTCGGCAAGACCCGCCTGGCGCTGCAGGTCGCCGCCGAGGTCGGCCGACGCGTTCCCCGACGGCGTCTGGTTCGTCGCCCTCGCCCCGATCCGCGATCCCGCCTCGTCGTCGCCGGCCATCGCCCAGGCGCTCGGCCTGCGCGAGATGGGCGGCCGGCCGCTGCGCGAGCGCGCTGGTCGCGCTACCTGCGCGACCGGCACGCTGCTGCTCGTCCTCGACAACTTCGAGCAGGTGCTCGCGGCCGCCCCGCGCGTCGCCGACCTGCTGGCCGCCTGCCCGCGCCTGACGGTGCTCGTCACCAGCCGCGCGTCGCTGCGCCTCTCCGGCGAGCACGACTTCCCGGTCCCGCCGCTGGCGCTGCCCGACCCGGCGGCGTCGCCGCCGTCGGCGGACGCTGGCCGCGTCCGACGCGGTCCGCCTGTTCGTGGCGCGGGCGCAGGCGGTCGCAGCCCGACTTCGCGCTGACCGACGGCCAACGCCGCGACCGTCGCGGCGATCTGCGCCCGCCTGGACGGGCTGCCGCTCGCCATCGAGCTGGCCGCGGCGCGGGTCGGCCACCTGCCCCTGGCGGCGCTGCTGGCGCGGCTGGAGCGGCAGCGCCTGGCCTGCTGCTGACCGGCGGCGCGCGCGACCTGCCGGCGCGCCAGCGGACGATGCGCGACGCGATCGCCTGGAGCTACGACCTGCTCGACGCCGACGAGCAGCGGCTGTTCCGCCGCCTGGCCGTCTTCCCCGGCGGGTTCACCCTCGAGGCGGCCGAGGCGGTCGGCGCGCGGGCTCGGCGACGCCGACGGCGACGTCTTCGACCTGGTCGCCTCGCTGGTCGGACAAGAGCCTGCTGCGGCGGGAGGAGCGGGAGGACGAGCCCCGCTACCGGATGCTGGAGACGGTGCGCGAGTTCGGGCTGGAGCAGCTGGCGGCGAGCGGCGAGCTCGAGGCCGCCCGGCGCGAGCCACGCCGCGCACTTCCTGGCGCTGGCCGAGCGGGCGGCGCCGGCGTGGTGGGGGCCCGAGCCGGGCGCGTGGCTGGACCGGCTGGAGGCCGAGCACGACAACCTGCGGGCGGCGCTCGGCTGGGCGCTCGAGCACAAGAACCGAGTCGCCGCCGGCTGGCGAGTCGCGCTCCACTGGCTCTGGCGATCCGCGGCCCGGTGGGCGAGGGTCGCGGCTGGATGGAGCGCTCCTGGCCGGCGCCGAGGAGGTTGCCGCCCGCCCTGCGGGCGCCCTCCTGACGCGCGCCGGGGATCTGGCCATGATGCAAGGCGAGCTCGCGCGGGCCGCCGAGCTGCACGAGGCGAGCTTCGCGCTCGCCCGGGAGCTCGGCGACCGGCAGACCCTCGCCTTCGCACTCGGCTGGCGCGGCCTGACGGCGCTGCACGAGGGCGCGCTCGACCTCGCCGAGGAGTTCGTGGTCCAGTCGGTGGCCGTCGCCCACGCGGCGGGTGCCTCGTTCTGGCACGCCCTCGGGCTGACCATTCTGGCGGCCATTGCCCGAGTCCGGGGCGACCTTTGCCCGGGCCGCGGCGCTGCTCGCGCTCGCTCGCGAGGTCGTCGGCGAAGACCCGTTCGCGCGCGTCGAGGATGGCACGCGGTTCGCGCAGCCGGCGATCTACTGCGCGAGCGTCGTCGGCTTCGAGCGGCTGCGCGACGCGGGCGTGAGCGGCGCCGCCTACGCCGGCCACTCGCTCGGCGAGGTCGCTGCCCTCGTGGCGGCCGGAGCGCTGAGCGCGGAGGATGGGCTGCGGCTCGTCGCGACCCGCGGGCGCCTCATGCAGGAGTCGGGGGAGCGCGCCGGCGACGGCTCGATGCTCGCGCTGCTCGGCACCGGCGCAGCCGACCACGCCGCCGCGATCGCCGACGCCGCCGGCCTCACCGTCGCCAACGACAACGCGCCCAATCAGGTCGTCCTGTCGGGTGCGAAGGCGGGCTTCGTGGCGGCGACCAACGCGGCGCGCGAGCACGGGCTGCGCGCGGTGCCATTGCCCGTGACGGGCGCGTTTCACTCGCCTGCGATGGCTGCCGCGCGGCCGGAGTTGGAGGCCGCGCTGGCGCAGATCGA
The DNA here is from genome assembly GCA_963770165.1 of uncultured Actinomycetes bacterium. Lineage (GTDB taxonomy): Bacteria > Actinomycetota > Thermoleophilia > Solirubrobacterales > Solirubrobacteraceae > Conexibacter. The sequence continues at coordinate 57,217 of CAVYOK010000006.1, read as the reverse complement.
CTTCCGCGCGCCGACCGTGACCGTCGTCAGCTCGATCACGACGCAGCCGTTCGACGACCTGCGCGCCCGCCTCGCCGACGCGCTCACGCTGCCCGTGCGCTGGCGCGAGACGCTCTTGGCGCTGCACGCGCAGGGCATCGAGCGCTATGTCGAGACGGGCCCCGGCAAGATCCTCGGGGGCCTCGTCAAGCGCACGCTGCCGGGCGCCGAGTCGCTCGTCGCCGAGCAGCTGGAGAAAGCGCATGCTTGACGAGGCGCCGGCGACAGAGCGGGCCGGCGTCCCGCGCGGCGTCCTGCGCGGCACGGCGGTGCTGTCCGTCGGCGCGGGCCTGCCGCGGCGCAGCGTCTCCAACGACGAGGTCGCCGCGCGCATCGGCAAGACGGACGAGTGGATCTACACGCGTACCGGCATCCGCGAGCGGCGCGTCGCGGAGGCGGACGAGTCGCTGACGGCGGTCGCTGCCGCCGCGAGCCGCGTTGCGCTCGAACGCGCCGGCGTGACCGCTGGGGAGCTCGACGTCGTCGTCGTCGGCACGCTCACGGGCGACGACCGCATGCCGAACGCGGCGGCCGCGCTCGCGCACGAGCTCGGCGCGCTCGGCGTTGGCACGATCGAGGTCAACGCCGCCTGCACCGGCTTCCTCACCGCGCTGTCCGTCGGCACGGCGCAGATCGAGGCCGGGCGCGCGGAGCGCGTGCTCGTCGTCGGCGCCGACTTCATCAGCCGCATCAACGACGCGGACTCGAAGCAGACGGCGATGCTGTTCGCCGACGGCGCGGGCGCGGTCGTGCTCGCGCCCACGGCGCCTGACGCCGGCCGCATCGGACCGATCCTGCTGCGCCACGACGCGTCCTCGCCCGAGTTCCTCTACCTCGGTCGCGAGGGCGGCGCGACGATCGAGATGGACGGCCACGCGACCTTCAAGCATGCCGTCAACCGCATCGTCGAGGTGACGCAAGAGACCGTCGAGGCGGCCGGCACGACGCTCGCGGACGTCGAGCTGTTCGTCTACCACCAAGCGAACAGCCGCATCCTCAAGGCGGTCGCCGAGCGGCTCGAGCTCGACCCCGCGCGCGTGATCGACTGCATCGAGCTGACGGGCAACATGTCGGCCGCCTCGGTGCCGTACGCGCTCGAGGTCGCCCACGCCGAGGGGCGCCTGCGCGACGGCGCACGCGTGCTGCTGGCCGCGTTCGGCGGGGGCTTCACCTGGGGCGGCGCGCTGATCGAATGGGGACGAGGGAATGACTGAGCAGCGTGAAGGCTGCGCGTTCGTGACGGGCGCGTCGCGCGGCATCGGCGCCGCGATCGCGCGCGGGCTGGCGGCCGACGGCTGGGCCGTCGGCGTCGGCTACAACAGCGGCGTCGACGCCGCCAAGAGCGTCGTCGCGGAGATCGAGACGGCCGGGGGGCGCGCGCTCGCGCTCGGCGGCGACGTGATCGACCGCGACCGGATCGACGCGCACTTCTCGACGCTCGAAGAGGCATTCGGGCCGGTGCTCGTGCTCGTCAACAACGCCGGCGTGCGCGCCGACGGGCTCGCCCCGCAGATCCAGGACTGCGACTGGGACCTCGTGCTCGACACGAATCTCACCGCCGCCTTCCGTGCCACGCGCCGCGCCGTGCGGCCGATGCTGAAGGCGCGCTACGGGCGGATCGTCAACATCGCCTCGGTCGTCGGACTGCGCGCCAACCCGGGGCAGTCGAACTATGCCGCCTCGAAGGCCGGCCTGATCGCGATGACGAAGACCGTCGCGGTCGAGGTCGCGCGCCGCGGCGTGACCGTCAACGCGGTCGCGCCCGGCCTGATCGAGACCGACATGACCGTCGACCTGAACGGCGACCTGCTGTCGGCCGTGCCGGCGCGGCGCGCGGGCACGCCGGACGAGGTGGCGGCGTGCGTGCGCTTCCTCGCCTCCGACTCCGCGTCCTACGTGACCGGATGCGTCCTGACCGTCGACGGCGGCATGGCCGCCTAGAACCGCCAATCCCACCAAGGAGCCCAACCACATGGCAACTACAACTCCTGAGGCCGTCGAGGCGCGCATCGCCGAGGCGCTCGCGAGCTTCGGTCCCGACATCGAGCAAGTCACCCGCGACGCGACGTTCGAGGAGCTCGACATCGACTCGCTCGACCTCGTCGAGCTGGCGCAGATCGTCGAGGACGACTACGGCGTCGAGCTCAAGGGCGACGACATGAAGAACCTCAAGACGGTCGGCGACGCGATCGAGCTCGTGCTGGCACGGGCGGCGTAATGACCCGTAGACGCGTCGTCATCACGGGCGTCGGTGCCGTCACCCCGCTGGGTGTCGGCGCCGACGTGCTGCTGCGACGCTGGGTCGCGGGTGAGATTGGCATCGCCGACGGCGAGGGCGCATGCCGCGACTTCGTCGTCACCGACCACCTGTCGAAGAAGGAGATCCGCCGCGCCGATCGCTTCGCGCACTTCGCGATGACGGCCGGCGACGAGGCGCTCGCGGCCGCCGGCTGGGCCGACGAGCTGCCCTACCCGGCCGAGCGCATCTCGTGCGTGCTCGCGACGGGCATCGGCGGGCTGGGCTCGCTCGAGGCTCAGCACGACCTGCTGCGCGACGAGGGCCCGAGAGCGGTCTCGCCGCTGTCCGTCCCACTGTTCATGCCGAACGCGGGCGCCGGCACGCTGTCGATGCGCTACGGCCTGCGCGGCCAGTCGTTCAGCGTCGCCTCCGCCTGCGCCGCCGGCTCGCACGCGATCGGCGTCGCGACGCGCATGATCCAGTACGGCGACGCCGACGCGGTCCTCACGGGCGGCGGCGAGGCGACGCTGACGCCGCTCGCTCGCGCCTCGTTCGTGGCCGCCGGCGCGCTCTCGCCGAGCGGTGTCTCGCGGCCGTTCGACGTGCGCCGCGACGGCTTCGTGATGGGCGAGGGCGCCGGCATCCTGCTGCTGGAGGACGCCGAGAGCGCGGCCGCGCGCGGCGCGACGATCTACGGCGAGATCCTCGGCTACGGCTCCACCTCCGACGCCTACCACCTGACGGCGCCGGAGCCGGAGGGCAGACACGCCGCCGAGGCCATCCGCATCGCGCTGCGCGACGCCGGCCGCTCCGCCGAGCAGCTCGACTACGTCAACGCGCACGGCACCTCGACGCCGCTCAACGACGCCTCCGAGACGACCGCGATCAAGCTTGCGCTCGGGGAGGACGTCGCGCGCGCGACGCCGGTGTCGTCGCTGAAGTCCTCGATCGGCCACCTGCTCGGCGCGGCCGGCGCGGTCGAGGCGATCGCGACGCTGTTGGCGCTGCGCGAGCGCACGCTGCCGCCGACGCTCGGGCTCGAGCAGCCCGATCCGGAGCTCGATCTCGACTTCGTCCCGCTGACCGCCCGTCCGCTGACACCTAAGGCGGAGCGGCCGATCGCGCTGTCGAACTCGTTCGGGTTCGGCGGCCACAACGTCGTTCTCTGCCTGGAGGGGGTCGCATGAGTGCAACAGCTGAAGTCGAAACCGCCCAGGAGCGCCTCACCCCGCACGAGCGGCTGGAGCTGCTGTGCGACGCCGGCACGTTCGAGCCGATCCGCTCGGGCGTCCTCTCGCCGAAGCTCGGCGCGCGCGCCCGCGCCGGCGACGGCGTCGTCGGCGGGATCGGCCGCGTCGACGGCCGCCCCGTCGCCTGCTACGCACAGGACGCCTCCTATCTCGGCGGCTCGCTCGGGGCCGCGCACGCCGACACGATCAACCGCGTGCTGTCGCTCGCCGGGCGCTCGCGCGTGCCGGTCGTCGGCTTCATCGAGTCAGGCGGCGCGCGCATGCAGGAGGGGACGGCGGCGCTCGGCGGCTACGGGCGGATCTTCCGCCACAACGTCGCGCTGTCCGGGATCGTCCCGCAGATCTCGATCATCGGCGGGCTCTCGGCCGGCGGCGGCTGCTACTCGCCGGCGCTGACCGACTTCGTCGTGATGACCGAGCAGGCGGCGATGTTCCTGACCGGACCGGGCGTCGTGAAGGACGTGATGGGCGAGGACGTGAGCGCCGCCGAGCTCGGCGGTCACAAGGTGCACGAGCGCAACGGCGTCTGCGACCTCGTGGTGGCGGACGACCGCGCGGCCGCGCAGCTCTCGCGCCGGCTGCTGTCGTACCTGCCGCAGAACCGCGAGTCCGGCCTGCCGCGCACGCTTGCGGTCGAGCCGGCGCTGGCGGACCCGGGTGCGGCGGTGCCCGGCGACCCGCGCAAGGTCTACGACGTGCGGGACGCGATCGCCGGGATCGTCGATGGTGGCTCGCTGCTGGAGATCCAGCCGCGCTGGGCGCGCTCGATCGTGACCGCGTTCGCGCGCATCGACGGGCGACCGGTCGGCGTGATCGCGAACCAGCCGCGCTTCCTCGGCGGCGTGCTCGACGCGGAGTCCTCGCAGAAGGGCGCGAGATTCGTCGAGACCTGCGACGTGTACGGGATCCCGCTCGTGGTGCTGGTCGACACGCCCGGCTTCATGCCGGGCACGCGCCAGGAGCAGGCGGGCGTGATCCGCTTCGGCGCCTGCCTCGTGCGCGCGTTCGCGGCGGCGACGGTGCCGCGCGTGACGGTCGTGCTGCGCAAGGCCTACGGTGGGGCGTTCATCACGATGAACTCCAAGGACCTCGGTGCCGACCTCGTGTTCGCCTGGCCGCAGGCGGAGATCGGCGTGATGGGCGCGCAGCCCGCCGTCGGGATCATCCACCGGCGCGAGCTGGCGGCGGCGGAAGAACCGGTCGCCGAGCGAGCGCGGCTCGCGGCCGCCTACGCGGACGAGCACCTCGGCGCGGACGTGGCGGCGGCGGCCGGCTTCGTCGACGAGGTGATCGAGCCGGTGCAGACGCGCGCGCGCCTCGTGTGGGCGCTGGCGACGATGGACGACCGGCGCGCCGGCGCCTTCCTCGCGTGATGGACCTCGCCGGCAAGCGCGTCCTCGTCACGGGCGTGGTCACGAAGGACTCGATCGCGTTCGCGGTCGCCGAGCAGCTGCAGCGCTGCGGCGCGGAGATCGTGCTGACCGGCTTCGGGCGCGCGAGACGGCTGACCGAGCGCGCCGCGGCGCGGCTGCCGAGAACGCCGGAGGTGCTCGAGCTCGACGTGAACGAGCCGGAGCACTACGGCCCCTTGGTGGACCAGCTGCGGACGTGGTGGGGCGGGGTGGACGGCGTGCTGCATGCGGTCGCGTTCGCGCCGGAGGACGCGCTCGGCGGGAACTTCCTCAACACGCCGCCGGAGAGCGCTTTGACGGCGTTCCAGACGAGCGCGGTGTCGCTGAAGCAGCTTGGAGCGGCGCTGCTGCCGCTGATGGACCGCGGCGGCTCGATCGTCGGGCTCGACTTCGACGCGACCGTCGCGTGGCCGATCTACGACTGGATGGGCGTCGCGAAGGCGGCACTGGAGTCGACCTCGCGCTACCTCGCGCGGGACCTCGGGCCGCACGGAATCCGCGCGAACCTCGTGAGCGCCGGCCCCCTGCAGACGGTCGCCGCCGGCGGCATCCCCGGCTTCGAGCGACTCGCGGAGGCGTGGGGTCGGCAGGCCCCGCTGGGATGGGACGTGACCGATCCGACGCCGGTCGCGAAGACGATCTGCTTCCTGCTGTCCGACTGGTCGCGCGCGATCAGCGGCGAGATCGTCCATGTCGACGGCGGCTTCCACGCGATGGGGACGGCGCTGAGCGAAGCCGCGGCCTCGTAGGGCTCGGCCCGCGAACGCTCACGGCTCGAGGTGGCCCGCGCAGGTTCCTCCGGCGTTGTCGCTGTTGACGCCGTCGGGGCAGACGGTGTCGACCCACGTCGTATCGTCGAGGCTCGCGTCTTTCAGGTTGGAGCCGAGCAGGTCCGCGTGCTCGATTCTCATGCCGTCAAGCACGACACCGCGCAGCTTCACGTGGCGCAGCCTGTGGCCCGTCAGGTCGGCTCCGCGCAGGTCAGCGACAGGTCTGTCTGGTGCGTTGAGCGCCCAGCTGAGCGCGATCAGCGCGAGGATCACGACCACGAGCGCGACCGCGAGCCCGTGCGCCGCGTCGTCGTAGGCGGCGCGCGTCTCCTCCATACGCACCGTCGCGACGAGACGTGAGATCCGCCGATTCAGCTCCCACGATCGGCCGTGCGCCTCGTCGGCACGCGCGTTCGCACGCGTGTCGCCGGCGTTGGCTCTGAGCATCGCCTCGTAGCGCTCGGCAAGCGCGATCGCGTACGCCTCCGCGAGCTGCGCGACCGTGACGGCGTCGTCTCCCAGCAGCGCGGCACGGTTGCGGTCGATGAAGTCGGCCAGCGGGTCGGACGGCGGCTGCGGGCGGCGTGGCGGCCGCGGGCGGCGTGGCGGCCGCGGCTCGGGGTCGAGCGCCGCCAGCGCATGGACGTGCCGGCTGCGCGGCAGCATGACGCCCGCGGTCATCAGGACGACGATGATCACGGTTGCGACGGCGGCGACGGTCGCGACGGCCGTGATGGCAATCCGACACGGCCCGCTGACCGCTCCCAACTGGGCGAGCTGGAGGCCCGCGATCAGCGCCGCCCCGATCGCGGCTCCACCGCTCACGAGTCGCCCCGCCGCGCGCGCGGTGTCCGCCGTGCGATCGTCCAGCCACTGGACCTGCGCGCGATCCGGATCGGTCATCCGCCAGCGCCGTCGCTCAGCTTCAGATGGTGCTCGCAGGTCCCGCCGACGTTGTCGCTGTTGCGTCGGTCGGGACATCTGACCGCGCGCCACGTGACGTCGTCGAGATCGGCGCCGGCGAGGTTTGCGCCGGTCAGGTCGACGCGCACGAGCGTGGCGTGCTCGAACGTCGCGTCGCGCAGGTCGGTGCCGCTGAGGTCGACCGCCGTCAGGCGCGCATGGGAGAAGTCGGCGACGCCGGGCGGCGGGGGATGCGACGCGATCGCGATGGATGCCATCGCGCCGGCGACCACGATCGTGCAGAGCACGACGCGGTCGCGGACGCGGCGAAAGCCGATCTCGAGCTCGTAGAAGCGCGCGACCGCCTCGACAGCCGCGGTCGCATGCTCGATCACCCGCAGGGTGCTCTCGGCGCCTTTCACGCGCTCCGCGGCACGAGCGTGTCGCGCACGTGCGATGTCGCACGCCGTGTTCGCCTGCCGGACCCCGATGGACGGCGCCGCGGCGAGCGCCGCCTGCGCGCGTCTGAGTGCTTCCGCCGTCCCCTTCCGCTGCGATCTGACGGTTGACAGGGCCCACCGTGCGTTCTCGTCGCTGGCGATGAGCGATGCGACGCTCGTGGCCACGCCCTGGAAGAGCGTTGTGTTCGCGTTGAGCGCTGCGACGACCTGCTGTGCCCACGGCCTGCTGGACTGCCCGAGGTCGACGACCGTCGTCGTGCTCGAGCGCAGCAGCGGCGCGATCAGCGCGACGGCGGCGCCGAGCGCGATCGCCGCGACGATCGCGCTCCCCACCGCCACCGCGAGCCGCTTGCCATCGAGCGCTCCCAGGTCCGCGAGCTGCAGCCCCGGCGCGAGCAGCAGCGCGACGGCGCCGAATGCGCCTACGAGCCACGCGGCGCTCTCGCGCACGCGGTCTGCGAGCGCGTCGAAGATGTCGACGCCGGTCGACGCGGGGTCAGCCGCCGATGGTCTCGCCATCTGCGTGCGTCGCCACGGCAGTCTCGTCGCCGCGTACCACGACGACGACGTCGCGGTCGAGCTGCACGTGCTCGACCTCCGACAGCAGGGAGCCGATCGTGTCGGCGTCGAGCTCCACGCTCTCGATCAGCTCGACCAGCAACGGCTGGGTGCGGCGTGCGTTCGCGAGCGCATCCGCGATCACGCCCGCGCCGGTCCCTCCGCCGGCGAAGCCCGTCGGCCACAGCGGTCTGTCGGGATCGGGCTCCCAGGAGTCGGTGAAGCCGCGGGTGGGGTCGAGCTCGACCGCGTGGTGCGCCGGCAGGTCGATGGTCTCCTCGCCGAAGCTGAGCCGCGCGGGTCCGACGCGGGCGAGGAACATGAGCCGGGGCATGGGCGCACCCTAGACCGGACTTCGAACTACTTTCAAGTAATAAACGAATCCCGGAGGCTCACGGATCCGAGAACGGCTGGATCGGGATGCCGTGGTCGTGCTCGCGCATGCCGAGCTCGTAGGTCGCGCCGCCGGTGACCTCGAGCGTGAGCGGCGGCTGGCCGGGGCGCAGGACGGTGAGCGTCATGTCGGCGATCGCGCAGTGCGCGGTGTGGTGCTGCGGACCGCCGGGATCGCTGTAGATCCAGCCGACGACGTCGGCCCGCGGCGCGGACACCTCGCCGCGCACGACGATCCCGTCGCCGGGCAGCGTGAAGGTCGCTCGCTCGGGCTGCTCGCCGACCTTTACCGCGCGCGTCTTGCCGAGCCCGCCGAGGCGGTGGCGCACGCCGTCGAGCGAGAGGCAGCCGTTCGCGACCCAGGGCGTCGTCCAGCGCCCGACCTTGATCTGCCCGATCGTCGCGTCGAGCCAGGCGTCTGGCTGCTGCGCGAAGTCCGTCCCGTGGAGCCAGATCCAGCGCTCGGCGTGCTCCGCGCCCCAGTTGTGGCCGACCATCCCCGGCCAGCCGTCGAGCTCCACGGTCCGGCCTCTCACCGTCACCGTGCCGCTCACGCGCAGCGCGGGACGCAGGCTGAGCGCCTTCGTGCGCGGCAGCTTCGCCGTGTACATCCAGCCTCTGGGCAGGTAGGGGAACGGCTGCTCGCCGCCCGCGAAGCGCAGCTCCCACGCCGCGAGCTCCGGGATCGCGCCGGAGCAGCCGTCGGAGCCGACGCGCGCCTCGCCGATCCGCACCCAGTCGCCGCCGCCGGCGCGGAGCTGCTCGGGCGGTGGCGAGGCCTTCGCCGCATGCGGCCCCTGCTCGTCGAACAGCGTCGCCCACAGCGACCCGACCGGCGCCGCGCCCGGCCGCTTGTGGACCGTGTAGCGCAGCCACAGCGCACGCCGGCTCGCGGCGTCGCCGCACTTCAAGTAGAAGCTCTCGTAGTGCCCGGCATCCGGGCCGACCGCCGGGAAGCGCGCGTCCTCGGGCTGCATCGGGGAGCGACCGTACCGGGCACCGCGTCCGCGCGCGCCGGTCGCTCAGCTAGCGGAACAGATCCTCGGACGCCGGGCGCAGGAGCGCGGCGGCGCCGGGGCCGTCGTCGGTCGGCGGGAGGACGTGGCGCGCGAGGCCGGACACGATCACCACCGGCTGGCGCGAGTCCTTGCTGCGCGCGAGGTCGGCAGCGCCGGCGATCTGGTCGGCGAGCGCGATCCAGGTCGCGCGCAGCTCGCGGCCGACGCTGTCCGCGCGCCCGCGCCAGTCCTCCAGCGGCGCGAGGCCGGCGACGCCGATCGCGACGTCCGTCTGCCCGTGGCGCCACGCGCGCCCGAACGAGTCGGTGATCACGACTGCCGGCGACGCGCCGCTCAGGTGGTGCAGCCGTGCACGCAATGCGCGCGCCGAGGCGTCGGGGTCGAGCGGGAGCAGGATCACCGAGTCATGCCCGCCCACCCCCGCGTTCGACGCGTCGACGCCCGCGTTCGCGCACACGAAGCCATGGTGGGTGACGCAGATCAGCACACCGCGCTCGGCACGCAGCAGCTCCGCCGTCTCGTCGAGCACGACCTGCATATGGCGTGGGTCCTTGCCGTGCTCGGCAGCGAGATCGCGGGCGCGCGCGCCCGGCTCCACCTCGGCGAGCCGTCGCACACGGCCCTCCGCCTTCGAGACCGCCTTGTGCGCGACCACGACGACGACGTCGTCGTGCAGTGCGGTGCGCTCGGCGATCAACGCGCCGAGATCCATGCCCGCCGCGATCTCCGGCAGGTCGTCGAGCGCATGCGCCGCGATCATCAGCGGGCCGAGCTCGTCCGCTGCAGCTGATGCAGCATCCCGCGCGTGTGCGCGGCGCCGCCGCGACGCGCGGCGAGCTGCTCCTGGAGGGCGATCAAGTCGTCTGGCGTGTCGACGTCGAGGCGAACCGAGTCGATCTCCGCCACCTCGGTCTGCAAGCCCCCGGCCTGCGCCAGTTCCAGGTGGCGGGCGAAGCTGCCGGGACCGTAGCGTGGCTCCAGCGCGTCGGGCGGCGAGATCAGCAGCCCGTTTGTGCCGGTGCCGTGGCGATCGGGGATGATCACCGCGAAGCGCTCGGCGGTGCGCGGCTTGCCGAGCAGCGTCTCCAGCTCGAGCGGGTCGATCAGCGGGCAGTCGCCGGCGAGGCACAGCACCTGCGCGGCGCCGAGCTCGCGCGCGACGCCGGCGCCGCGGGAGGCCGCCTGGTCCTGTCCGCTCTCGGCCGGGTCGTCGATCGCGCGCGCGCCGTAGCCCTCCGCGATCCGCTGCGCGCCCGGGTCGGCACTGACGACGACGATCTCGTCGATCGCGTCGACGCGCCGCAGGGCAGTCAGCACGTCGCTGAACATCGCCTCCGCGAGCGCGCGCCGGGCGCCGCTCGCAAGCGCGCTCTCGAGGCGCCGCTTCGCGCTGGCGAAGCGCTTCACCGGCAGGATCGCGACGGTCTGCATCGGCGCCGGAGCGTATCCGCTCCTCAGCCGGCGAGCGCGGTCGCGAACGCCAGCGTCTCGCGCGCGAGACGCTGTCGGCCGGCGCTGTCGGCCATCAGCAGGTCGGTTTCGAGCAACGGCAGCGCCGTCTCCTGCGGGAGCCGCTCGTCGGCCACCAGCCCGTCGAGCAGATCGCCGTAGAAGGCGGTCACGCCGGTCGTGCTCGCCGGCTGGCCGGCCCACTCCAGACAGGCGGCCGTCGGACCCTTCAGCACCGTGCCGTCGACGATCGGGCTGACCGCGACGATCGGAGCCGGCGCTGCCTGCAGCGCCTCGCGCATCCCCGGCACGGCGAGGATCGGACCGATCGAGACGACCGGGTTCGACGGGCCGATCACGATCGCCCGCGCCCGCGCGAGCGCGTCGAGCACCTCAGGGGTGGGACGCGTGGACGCGATCCCGTCGAAGCGCACCTCGTCGACCGGACCTTCGGCTCTGCCGAGGATCATCCACTCCTGGAACGGCCAGTCGCGCGCGAGGGCGCGCACGCACGTGCGCACCGGCTCGTCGCACATCGGCAGCACGCGGCCGGGGATCTCGAAGGCACGCCCCAGCTCGGCGATCGCCTCCGTCAGCCGAGCGCCCTCGGCGAGCCGGCGCGCGCGCTCGATCCCGATCGCGAGGTCGCGGTCGCCGAGGTTGAACCACACCTCGCGTCCGAGCGCGCGCAGGCCGTCCATCACATGGAACGTGTCGCCGGTGAGGCCCCAGCCGCGCTCGTCGATGCGGTCTGCGAGGTGGAACGTGACGAGGTCCGGGTCCGGCGAGACGTGCGCGCCGTAGATCTCGCAGTCGTCGGCGGTGTTCGCGACCACGACCAGCGCGTCGGCGCCGGCGACGTCGGCCATCCCGCGCGCGAGCTTCGCCCCGCCGGTCCCGCCGGCGAGCAGCACGACCGGCTCGGTCACGGCAGGCCGACGATCTTCACGCCCGCGGTGGCCTTGTGGCGGACGTTGATGCCGATCGTCAGCGCGGTCAGCTGCTCGCAGATGCGCGCCATCTCCAGCTTGCCGGCGTCGACCGGCCGCAGGCCGGGGATGCGCTCGACCAGCGCCACCACGCGCGCCTTCGCGTTAGCGTCGTCGCCGCACAGCAGCGCGTCCTCGTCGAAGGCGTGGTCGAGGTCCGCGAGGTGTCTGGCGGCGACCGTGTGCAGGCCTGCGACGACGGTCACGCCGTCCGGCACGAGCTCCTGCGCCTGCTGGGCGGCGGAGCCCTGCGGGACGCCGAGCGTGCGCGTGGGGCGGCCGCCGACGGCGGTCGCGAGCGGAACGGTCACGTCGAGCAGCACGGTGCCGGACCGCATGGAGGCTCTGATCGATCTGAGCGTGCTCGCCTGGCTCGCGAACGGGACCGACAGCACGACGAGGTCGCTCGCGGCGGCCGCCTCTGGATTCGCGAGCCCGCGCGCGTCGGCGCCGGGCGCGGCCGCTCGCACGCGCTCGGCCGCCTCCGCGGCGCGGTCGGCGTCGCGTGAGCCGACCACGACCGGCACCTGCGCGGTGGCGAGCCGCAGCGCGAGGCCGAAGCCGAGGTCGCCGGTCGCGCCGACGATCGTCACGGGGGAGGTCATGGGCGAGGACCGGCGAGCAGCTCAGCGACGCCTGCCCGGTCGGGCGCCACGTGCGTGACCCCGTCCACGTCGCCGAACGCGCTGTCTGCCGACACGATCGCGCTGGCGCCAGCTGTCGCAGCCGCGGCCGCCAGCACCGCGTCGAACGCGCCAAGCTGGTCCGAACGCTCGTACCACGCCAAGCCTCGCGCGAGGTCGTCGCTCGTCACGCTGAGCAGCGGGGACAACAGCTCGGCGTAGTCGCGACCGAGCGCGGCGGCGTCCGTGCGGTCGCGCCGCCGCGCACGCACGTGCACGAACTCCTGGATGACCTCCACCGTCGTCGTCGCGGCGATGCGCCGCTCGGCGATCGCCTCCACGAGCTCGCGGCACGGATCGCGGAGCGGATGATCGACGCCCTTCGCGTACACGAGGACAGTCGTGTCGAGGACGATCATGCGCGGCGGCTGCGCAGCGCCTCGAGCTCGGACCGCAGCTCCACGACGTCCGGGACGGCCATGTCGGGGGCGTCGAGGATGTGACGTGCCGCACTGCGGCGCCGACGATCGGGGCGCGGGAGCCCGCGGTCGATCGCCTCTCGCACGACCGTCGCGACGGAGACTCCGCGCTCGCGCGCGGCCGCCGCGATCCGCTCGTGGCGCTCGTCGTCCAGCAGGATCTGCAGCCGATGTCCGTACATGCTCATACATTAGCATGTGCAGCTCTGGGCTCGAGGGCTATCGCCCCGCGAACTGCGGCAGCCGCCGCTCGGCGAGCGCCTTCGCGCCCTCGGCGAAGTCCTCCGACTGCGCGCACAGCTGCTGCGCGGCGACCTCCTGCTCGAGCGTCACCGCGAGCGCGGGCTTCGCGGCCGCGTCCATCACGCGCTTCGCGAGCCCGACCGCGAGCGGCGCGCACGCGAGCAGCTCGTCGACCAGCTGCTGCGTCGCCGCCTCGAGCTCCTCGGGCGCCGCGACGCGGTTCACGAGCCCGATCCGCTCGGCCTCCTCGGCGCCGATCAGCTTCCCGGTCATGATCAGCTCCTTCGCGCGCCCCAGCCCGACGACGGCAGGCAGCCGCGAGGAGCCCCCGACATCCGGGATCAGCCCGACGCGCGTCTCCGGCATGCCGATCAGCGCGTCGCTCGCCATCGTGCGCAGGTCGCACGCGAGCGCCAGCTCCATCGCGCCGCCGATGCAGCCGCCGTGGATCTGGCAGACCACCGGCTTCGTCATCTCCTCGGCGACGTTCCACGCCTCCAGCACCTCGCGGCGGAACGCGCGCAGATGCTGCGGCGTCTCCGACAGCCCGCCGAGCGCGGCGAAGTCCATCCCGGAGGAGAACATCGCACCGGCGCCGCGCACAACGACGCAGTGCACGTCGGGGTCGTTCGCGGCCGCCTTGAGCGCCACGCCGATCGCCAGCACGAGCTCGCCGTGCATCGCGTTGCGCTTCTCCGGGCGATTCAGGATCAGGTGGCGGACCGCGCCGCGGTCCTCGGTCTCGACGAGCGCCATGGTCGGCCTCCGGGCTTTCGGCGTGGGCGGTGGAGGCCGAGGCTAGCGGTCGTCGCGCCGCTCGCGAGGCAGCTCGCGCGGGCGCACGCCGCCTCGCCCGAGGCGCGCCTCGTCGTGCGTCGACCGGCCGACGTCCGGTCCCAGCAGCGTCCACAGCTGGAACGCGAGCCGCAGCAGGGTGCCGAGCAGCACCCATTTCGGCCACCACGGGCTTTCGGCGCCGGCCGCCAGCCAGATCGCGGTGCAGGTGACGTTGACCAGCACGACGAGGCCGACCGCGTGCAGGACCCGCTCGCGCACGCCGGGTCGGTCGAGCGCGCGGCGGCGCTCCGAAACGGCGGATGCCGGCGTCGCAGGCAGGTCGTGCGCGAGCGCCTCGAGCTCGCCGACGGTGCGCGCGGCGTAGGCGGCGCCGAGCCGCTCGTCGAGCTCCTCGGGCGTCAGCCGGCCGGCGGCCGCATGGTCGCGCAGCAGCGTCGCCGTCCGCTCGCGCTCGGCGTCGGAGGCGCGCAGCGCGGGACTGGGAGTCAACTCGCCGTCGGGCATCTCGGCGATGGTACGAGACATGCCGCTGGCAGCGCGAGGCCCGCTAGGCTGGCGCGCATGGCCGCAGCGAACGACGTGGTCGCGCTCGTCGAGCGGGGTCGCAGGGTCCTGACGCCGCATCCGCACCGCGGCGACCTGATCGCCGCCGGCGCCGTGCCGCTTGCGTTGGGCGTGCTGCTCATCAACGAGCGGATGGACGGGCCATGGGGCGTCGGCGTCCTGTTCGTGCTGACTGCCCTCGTCTGCGCGCTCGTGCTTGGGATGGGCGTGCTCGCGCCGCTGGAGGGCGAGCGCCCGCGCTCCTACCAGCAGGTGCTGCTGGTCGCCGGCCAGCTGCTGGGCTTCGTGATGCTGACGCGGCTGGCGCAGGTCTTCGGGGTTGACGACCCGCTGACGAAGGCCGGCACGCTGACGTGGATCTTCCTCGTCGTGGCGCTCGGCGCCGCGTGGATCGCGCGCACGCGCCGCAGCGCGGTCAGCCTGCTGATCGCGGCGCTCGCGGGCGTCGTGCTCGTGCTCTCGTTCGTCGAGTGGGTCTTCGAGCCCGACGGGCCGTCGACGCTGCGGTGGCTGCTGTTCGTGCTGGCGGGGGCGCTCGTGCTCGCGGCGCTCACGCAGCGGGAGAGGCGGCGGCGCGAGTCGGTCTACCTGATCGACGCCGCGGGCGTCGCGATCGTCGCGCTCGGCGCGACCTTCTTCGCCGCCCTGTTCGCGCCGCTCGCCTTCCTCGGAGCGCCCGGGGGTGCGCCCGGCGCCGGCTGGGAGCTTGTCCTGCTCGCGGCAGGGCTTGGGCTCGTCGCCTACGCGAGCGTCGACAGAGAGGCGGGACCGGCGTACATCGGCACGCTCGTGCTGCTGCTGTTCGTGGCCTACGCGGGGCTCGCCGGAGCGGACGGCGCGAGCCTGTGGTTCTGGCCGCTCGCATTGCTGCTCGTCGGCGGCGCGGCGGTCGCGGCCGGCCTGCGCCCGCGGCGCGAGCTGCCGCCCGAGCCGCCCGGTCCGGGCGCCCGCCCCGGCGACCCGCCGACGGAGCCGCTGCCGGGGCCGGGGTCCGGCAGCCTGTGGGCGTCGCGGCATGCCGGCGAGCGCCGCGACGCGTAGGCGCTCAGGGGCGCAGCTCGACGAAGCCGGCGGCGGTGAAATCGCCGTCGAACGCGAGCGCCTCGCGCATCCGGCGACGGCGCATGACCGCGAAGCTTGTAGCGTCGATGAACGAGTACTCGCGTTCGTCGCGGCGGTTGAGCCAACGCCACGCGTCGTCCTCGACCTCGGCCTCGAGGTGGACGATCGTCAGCGTCGGCACGGCCCGAACGGCGCGAATGCATGCGACGGCGCGTTCATGTCCGAACGTGCGCCGGATCCACGTCCAGGTCTCGCCGACCACGTGATTGCTCGTGAGCAGTGGCCCGGGCGCTCTGCCGATCAGCTGCTGTGCCGCAGCGTAATGGCGATCCTCCTCCGACAACAGCGCGATCCAGAAGGAGGTGTCGACAAACCTCACGGACGGCCGTAGACGACGTCGTCGATCGACCGGGAGTCGTTTGGGCTGCCGCCCTTGAGCATGCCGGACATGCTCAGCAGGGCCTCTCGCCCGTCCTCGACGGACGCGTACCGCTCTGCGACGGCCTGTCGGATCAGCGCGGCCTTCGACGTCCCCTGCTGCGCGGCCGCGACGGCGAGCGCGTCGTCCAGTTCCTCTTCGATGTGGATCTGCAGTCGTTTCATTCTTCGGACCATACATCGGTCGTCTACCACATACATCTGTTACGGTCGAGCCGCGATGGACGACCAGCAGCTGCTGCGGGAGGCGATCGCGCTGGAGCGGACGGCGCAGCAGGCGCTGCTGCGGGGCGACGCGGCGCGCTCGCGCGCGTGCTTCCGCGACGCCGCCGACCGCTACCGCGCCTCGTGGGAGGCCGCGGGCCCGCGTGCGTTCGGGCGGCTGATCGGGTTCCTCAAGGCCGCGGTCTTGTCGGGCGAGGGCGGGCACGCGGCCGTGTACGCGCGCAGCCTGCTGAGAGACGCCTGCGACTCCCCGCCGTCCTGCTATGCGCTCGCGCTCGCGGCGGCGATCCAGGGCGACGACGCCGCGGCGCTGGGAGCGGTCGAAGGGATGCGCGCGAGCGAGGACGCCGCGTTCGGGCGCACGGCAGATGCGCTGCACGCGCTCGCCGTCGGCGATCGGGACGCCTACGCGCGCGCCGTGACCGCGATCGTCGCCGACTTCGCCGCGCGCGAGGAGCATCTGACCGGCGTCGCGTTCGCCGACACCGCGGTGATGCTGGAGCGCCTCGCGGCGCCACGCGACATGGCGGTCCGGCCGGCGTCGACGGTGATGCCGGTGCTCGGCTGACCGCGCGACGCGAGGCTCCGGGCGGCACGGCGCCACCCCGCCGGCCGGTAGATTCCGTCGCCATGGACCGCACCGACCTCGCGTTCGCCGGCATCGCGCGACAGGCCGAGCTCGTGCGCGCCCGGGAGGTCTCCCCGCGCGAGCTCGTCGAGCTGTGCCTGGAGCGGATCGCGCAGATAGACCCGCAGCTGAACGCGGTCCGCGTCGTGTTCGCCGAGCGCGCGCTCGCCGAAGCCGATCAGGCGGCCGGGCGCCGCGGCGCGGGCGACGAGCGGCCGCTGCTTGGCGTGCCGGTGCTGATCAAGGACGACCTCGACGTCGCCGGCGAGGTGACGTGCAAGGGCTCGGCCGCCGACGGCCGCCCCGCCCAAGCCGACGCGGAGGTCGTCAGACGGCTGCGCGCCGCCGGCGCGATCGTGCTCGGCAAGACGCACGTGCCCGAGCTGATGCAGTGGCCCTTCACCGAGTCCGCCACGTGGGGGATCACGCGCAACCCGTGGGCGCTCGACCGTTCGCCCGGCGGCTCCAGCGGCGGCTCGGCGGCCGCCGTCGCGGCCGGGCTCGTCGGCGGCGCGAGCGCGAGCGACGGCGCCGGCTCGATCCGCATCCCCGCCTCGTGCTGCGCGCTGTACGGGCTGAAAGCCCAGCGCGGACGCATCCCGACCGCGCCGTACGACATCTCCTGGCAGGGGCTCACGCACGTCGGCTGCGTGACGCGCTCGGTGCGCGACACGGCGCTGTGGTGGGACGTCGTCGCCGACCGCTTCGAGACCGACCCGGCAGGCTCGTGGACTGACGCGGCGGGCGTCGAGCCCGGCAGGCTGCGGATCGCCTGCGCGACCAACAACCCGCTGTTCGCGCCGCTCGCGAAGGAGCAGCGCGGCGCGTACGAGGAGACGATCGCGCTGCTGCGCTCGCTCGGGCACGCGGTCGAGCAGGTCAGAGTCCCCTACGCCGACGTGCTCGGCGACATCGTCCCGCGCTACCTGCGCGGCGTCGCCGACGACGCCGCCGAGCTGCCGCATCCGCGCCGGCTCGAGCGCCGCACGCGCGGGATGGCGCGCATGGGCCGGCTGCTGCCGAACGCGGTCCTCGCACGGGCGCGCGCGCACGAGCAGGCCACGAGCGAGCGGCTCAACCGCGTGCTGCGCGACCACGACGTGCTGATGACGCCCGGAACGGCGGGCCTGCCGCTGCCGATCGGCAGATACGAGGGCCGCGGCGCGCTGTGGACCTTCAACGGCGTCGCGCGCTACACCCCGTACACCCCGCCGTGGAACGTGACCGGCCAGCCGGCCGCCTCGGTCCCGGCCGGCTTCACGCCGGATGGCGTCCCGCTCGCGGTCCAGCTCGTCGGGCGCCCCTACGACGAGGCGACGCTGCTGTCGCTGTCGGCCCAGCTCGAGGCGGCGCGGCCGTGGGCCGCCCGCCATCCGCCGCTCGCGGCGTGAGCGCCGACGCCGCCTTCGAAGGCGAGCTGCTCGAGGTCGCGCGCGCCGTCGCCCGCGCCGCCGCCGCCGAGCTGCTCGCGCGCTACGAGCACGCGGTCGAGGGGCTCGCTACGAAGAGCACCGCCACCGATCCGGTCAGCGACGCCGACCGCGCGGCCGAGGCGGCGATCCGCGCGCTGCTGGCGGAGCATCGGCCGGATGACGCGATCCTCGGCGAGGAGGGCGGGGAGACG
This sequence comes from uncultured Actinomycetes bacterium, assembly GCA_963770165.1. Lineage (GTDB taxonomy): Bacteria > Actinomycetota > Thermoleophilia > Solirubrobacterales > Solirubrobacteraceae > Conexibacter. The sequence continues at coordinate 39,051 of CAVYOK010000006.1, read as the reverse complement.
GTCGACAGGACCCGCCCGCCGAGCGGCGTGCGCTGGATCGTCGACCCGCTCGACGGGACCGTCAACTACTTGTTCGGCTACCCGCAGTGGTCGGTGAGCGTGGCGGCCGAGGACGCCGCCGGGACGATCGCAGGCGTCGTGCTCGACCCGCTGCGCGACGAGGAGATCGGCGCGATGCGCTCGGGACCGCTGCTGCGCGATGGCGTGGCGGTCGGAGAGGGATCCCGCCCCTTGGCGCGCGCCCGCGCGCGACTACGCTGGACGTGGCGCTGCTCGCGACCGGCTTCGCCTACGACGCCGCCGTGCGCGCGCGGCAGGCCGAGGTGCTGCTGCGGGTGATGCCGCGGGCGCGCGACGTGCGCAGGGGCGGCAGCGCGGCGCTTGACCTGGCTTGGACCGCGCTCGGCCGCGTCGACGCCTACTGGGAGCGGGGCGTGAAGGCATGGGACGTCGCCGCCGGCGCGCTGCTGTGCGCGCGCGCCGGGCTCGAGCTGCGCGAGCTGCCGGCTGGCGAGGGGCTGCCGTGGGGTCTGCTCGCCGCCCCGCCGGCGTTCGCCGACGAGCTGCTCGCGCTCGTGACGGGCGGTGGTGCGGGCGCGCCCGCACCGTAGACTGGTCCTGTCACCGGGGCGGTGGCGGAATGGCAGACGCGGTCGCCTCAAAAGCGACTGTCCTCACGGACGTGCGGGTTCGACTCCCGCCCGCCCCATCGCGGAAGCGGCGCCGGCCGGCGCGTCGCCGGAGCGGTCGTCCAGCGCCGCGGGCAGCTGCCGGCGCGAGCGGATCCCGAGCTTGTCGTAGGCCGCGGCAAGGTGCGTCTCGACCGTCTTGACGGTCACGAACAGCGTCTGGGCGATCTGGCGGTTCGTTATCCCGCGCGCCGCCAGCTCCGCGACGCGCCGCTCGCTGGGCGTGAGTGACTCGACGCCGATCGGCGTCCAGCGGCGCACCGTCTCGCCGGTCGCCGTGAGCTCGTCGTGGGCGCGGCGGGCCAGGCCGGCCGCGCCGCAGCGGCGCGCGAGGTCGAGCGCCTCGCGCAGCGGAGGGCGGGCGTCGGCGCGGCGGCCGCCGCGGCGCAGCGCCGCGCCGAGGTCGGCGAGCGCCTCGGCTCGCGCGAGCCGCGCCGGTGAGCCCTCGAGCACGGCGGCAGCGTCCTCGAGCGCGATCAGGCGCTCGCCGCCCTCCGCCGTCACCGCGACCGTCCGCAGCGCCTGCGCGAGCAGAGTCGGCGCGCCCCAGCGCCGCGCGTGGGCGAGCGCCGCCTCCGCCTTCGCGCGCGCACGCTCGCGCTCGCCGATCGCGGCGAGGACGCGGGCCGCGCAGATGCGGGCAGGCGGCGCCGGCGACCCGATCAGCCCCCAACCCTTCGACAGGCGATCCAGCTCGAGCAGGTCGGTCGCTGCCTCGTCCAACCGACCCTGCTCGAAGCGCAGCTGACCGCGCGCGGCCAGCACGAGCGAGAACGCGAAGACCTCCGGGATGTGCCCGGTCATCCCGCCCGCTTCGACCTCGGCCTCGGCGGCGGCGAGCTCCCCGCGCATGACGAGCACGCCGGTGAGCAGCGCGCGCACCACCAGCTCGGCGATCCGCAGCCCGCCGAGGCGGGCGACGTCGAGCGCCTGGCGCACGTCCGCCTCGGCCGCGGCGAGGTCGCCGCGCGACCATGCGACGCCGGCGTTCATCCAGCAGGCGGCGATCAGCTCGGGTGTTCCGCCGCGCTGCCGCGCGTACGCGAGCGCCTGGTCGGCGGCGCGCTGCGCCTCGTCCAGCCGGTCCGCGTGGCGCAGCGCGAGCACCGGCCGGCCCGGTGCGAAGAACTCGGGCTGCTCAAGGAAGATGCGGGCGTCGCGTGCGAGCGCGCGGCGGGCCGCCGCGACCGCGTCGTCGGCGGTGCCGTCGTAGGCGTGCCACTCCGTCTCGAGCGCGGCGGCGAGGCGCCCGCTCGCGCTGTCGGGCGGGATCCGGTCGAGGTATGGCAGCAGGCGGGCACGCGCGGCGGGAAGCGATCGGCGCGCGAGCAGGTTCGACTGCGCCTCGAGGCGAAAGGCGGCCTCGACGTCGCCGTGCGCCTCGGCGGTCTCGATCGCGCGCTCGAGCAGCGACAGCGCGTCGTCGGAGCGACCGTTGAGGATCATCCAGATCGTCAGCTTGCCGCCCCACCGCACGCGCAGGGCGGGATCGCGCTCCAGCTCCTCCAGCACCTCCGGCAGGACGGCCGCGAACAGCGCCCGGTCGGGTGCCCGGGTGCCGGCGGTGATCAGCGAGCTGAGGATTCCGGGACGCAGGTCGTCCGGCGCCGGCTCGCGCAGCGCACGGCTCAGGTACGCGACCGCCGAGCGCGGGGCGCCGCTCGCGAGCGCCGCGCGGGCCGCCTCCAGCAGCGTCGCGGCGGTCGCGCGGTCGCCGCGGGGATCGGTCGCGATCAGATGCGCCGCGAGCCGCTGAGCGCTCGCGTCACGGGCGCGCAGCAGCTCCACCACGCGCGCATGTGCCGCGGCGCGCTTCCCGGCGGGCAGCTCGGCGTCGAGCGCCGTGCGCACGAGCGGGTGGATGAAGCGGAGCGTCGCGTCCGCGCCGAGGATCGCGGCAGCACGGAGCTCGTCAGCGGCGCGCGCGACGACCGACTCGTCGAGCTCGGCGAGCTCCGCGACGAGCCGGCCGTCGGCGTCGTCGCCGAGCACGACGACGGCCCGCGCGACCGCTTGCGCCGCAGCGGAGAGGCGCGCGAGCCGCACCTGTACCGTGCGGCTGACGCGCTCGGGCGCGAGCTCGCGCAGGCGCGGCGCCTCCCCGACGGCGGGAGCGATCTGCTCGGTCGCGAGCGTCCGCGCCAGCTCGCACAGCAAGAACGGATTGCCGCCGCTCACCTCGTGGCAGGTCGCGGTGAACGTCGCCTCTGGGGCTTGCCCGAGCTGCTCGGCGAGCAGTGCGTCGGTTCCGGCGAGGCTGAGGGCGCGTGGCGTGAGGCGCCGCGCGAGCGCGTCGGTCGCGATCCGCGCGAGGCTGCTCTCGGCGCCGGCCTCGTCGGGGCGGCACGCCAGCACCAGCAGCAGCGGCAGCTCCTCGAGCCGCGGCAGCAGGAAGCCCAGGAAGTCGAGCGAGGCCGCGTCGGACCAGTGCGCGTCGTCGACGGCCAGCAGCAGCGGGCGCTGCTCGGCGAGCGCGGCCGTCAGCCAGTAGAGGCCGTGCAGGACGGCGAAGGCGTCGGGCGCGCCGCCGCCGGAGGCAGCGGTCGGCTCGGTGTGCGGGCGCGCGTCCGCGAGCCCGAGCGCCCCGCGGGCCGCGCCGGCGGCGCCGTCCAGGAGGGCGGCGCGCGCCGGCTGCTCGAGCGGCGCGAGGGCCGGCTCGAACAGCTGTCGCGCGAGCGCGAACGGGAAGTCGCGCTCCAGCTCCGTCGCGCGGGCGCCGAGCACCTCCATCCCGGCTGCGCGGCCGCGCTCGCGAGCGGCATGCAGGAGGCGTGTCTTGCCGAGGCCGGCGGGAGCCTCGATCACCGTGAAGGAGCCGTCGCCGGCCGATGCCGCGGCGATCGCCGCGTCGAGCTCCGCCAGCTCACGCTCGCGCTCCAGCAGCGCGCTCATGCGATCTCAGGGTCGATCTCAGGGCGCTCGCCCCGTGGCGGGACGCGGCGGTGGACTCGACACTCCTGCCACACGGAAAGGAGCGTGCCATGAAGCGGTTCATAGAGGCGCTGGTCATGACGGAGATGGTGGCCGCGGTCGTCGCGATGGCGATCGTCGGCCTGTGCGGGACGGCGCGGGCGCAGGCCGCGTCGCCGGTCGTCAAGCTCAGCGGTGACGCGTCGCTGGTCGGCTCCGCGGCCGCGCCCACGGCCCGCTTCCACGTCGGCGTCGGCTTCTCGACGGACACGCCTGGAGCGGACCCGTTCACCGTCCAGCGGGCGGTCATGCTGTTCCCGGACCACGCCGGCACGAACGGGCACCTGTTCCCCTCGTGCAGCGCCCGGCGGATCGAGCGCTTCAACGGCAACGTCAGACGCTGCCCGAAGGGCTCCAAGATCGGGAGCGGAAGGGTGACCGCGAAGGCGCTCCAGCTCGGCATCACCGCCACCGGCCACGTGACGATGTTCAACAGCCATCGCGGCAGAAGCGTCACGTTGAACATCCAGACGTACCAGCCCGCCTATATCAACGAGTCGCTCGATGCTCCGCTCACGCAGCTGCACGGCAGATACGGCGAGAAGCTGACGCTCGTCGTGCCCCACTCGCTGCAGGAGATCCTCTCCGGCGTCTTCGTCGGCGTCCAGCGCTTCGACGCCACGCTCGACGGCGCCGTGCGCAGGCATGGCGTCACGTACACCTACATCAAGGCGCGCACGTGCCCGAAGCTGCCGATGCGCGGCGTCTTCGACTTCAAGGACTGGACCACCGGCGCGACCGCCAGTGTCACCGCCGATGCGAAGGTGCGCTGCACGCTGCGCACCCGGTAGCGTCCGGCGCGTGCATGCTGCCGTCCTGCACGCGCTCGGCGCGACGCCGGTCTACGAGCGGTTCGAGGAGCCGGTCGCCGGTCCGGGACAGCTCGTCGTGGAGGTCGCGGCCGCCGGCGTCAACCCGGTCGACGTGCGCAAGGCGTCCGGCACCTACGTGTCCGGTCCGCCGCCGCTGCCGTCGGTCATCGGCAGCGAGGGCGTCGGGCGGATCGCCGGCGGTGGGCGACGCGTGTACTTCGGCGCGTCGGTCGCGCCGTTCGGCGCGTTCGCGGAACGCACGCTCGTCGCGGAGGACGATCCGATCGAGCTGCCCGACACGCTCGACGACAGCCTCGCCGTCGCGCTCGGCGTGGCTGGGCTCGCGGCCTGGCTGCCGCTCGCCTGGCGCGCGCGGCTGAGATCGGGAGAGACGGTGCTGGTGCTCGGCGCGACCGGCATTGTCGGCCAGCTCGCGGTGCAGGCGGCGCGGCTGCTCGGCGCGGGACGGATCGTCGCGGCCGGGCGCGACGCCGCGATGCTGGAGCGCGCGCGGGAGCTCGGCGCCGACGCGACCGTCGAGCTCGCCGCGGGGCTCGAGGGCGAGCAGTTGACGGCAGCCTTCCGCGAGGCCGCCGGCGGCGACGTCGACGTCGTGCACGACCCGCTGTGGGGCGGGCCGGCCGGGGCTGCCGTCGAGGCGCTCGGCGTCGGCGGGCGGCTCGTGCAGCTGGGCCAGTCGGCCGGCATCGAGGCGACGCTGTCCTCGGCCGCGATCCGCGGTCGCCACCTGGCTGTGCTCGGCTACTTCAACTTCCTCGTCCCGCGCGACGTGCGCCGCGACGCCTACCGCACGCTCGTCGAGCACGCGGTCGCCGGGCGCATCGCGGTCGAGGTCGAACGGCTGCCGCTCGCGCGGGTGGGGGAGGCGTGGGAGCGTGTGCAAGGCAGCGCGCACCGCAAGCTCGTGCTCGTGCCGTAGCGGGTCGGCAGCGTCAGGCGGGGTGGGCGCCGCGATCCAGCCGCCCAACGGGGCGCTCGACCTCGACGTGCCAGTCCTGCCGGAAGCCCTGCATCGAGAAGAAGATCAGCAGCGCCTGCAGCGGTGCCAGCAGCAGCGTGACCGTCCCGAGCGTCGCCGCGTCGAGCCCGGTCGAGCCGAACGCGGATTCGGGCGTGGAGAAGCCGTCCTTGTCGCGCTGGAACCACTCGGGCCCGGCGATCACGGCGAAGATCCCGAGGATGATCGCGAGCGCCGCCGCGACCGGCAACGGGCCGCGGTTCCATTGCGCGATGTAGTAGGCCATGCCGACGTAGATGATCACGTAGGCGAGCTGGAGGATCGCGCCGCTCTGCAGCGCCGACCAGCCGCCGAGCATCACGACGAGCATCAGCGCGGCGGAGATCAGCAGCAGCGCCACGACGATCGCGCGCGTCGTCTTCGACGACGCCTTCTCGCGGTTGGGCCGATCGATCACGTAGCCGGTCTCCATCGCCCACGCAGCCTACAATCCCGGCGCTTCGCTACGGTGCAGTTGCGGGTGTGGCGAAACGGTAGACGCGCCGGCCTTAGAAGCCGGTGGCCAGGTAGAGGCCACTGTGGGTTCGAATCCCTCCACCCGCATCCCCCGCGTTCGAGCCCGCTGCGGCGGGCCGCCGGCCGGCTATGGTCGCTGACGTGGCCGGCTGGGACGACGTCCGCCGCATCGCGCTCGCGCTCCCGCAGACGAACGAGCAGCTCTCGCGCGGGCACGCGTTCTGGCGCGTGCGCGACAAGGGCTTCGTGTGGGAGCGGCCGCTCCGCAGAACCGACCTGGAGGCGCTCGACGACGCCGCGCCGGAGGGGCCGATCCTCGGGGTGCGCGTCGAGCACCTCGGCGCGAAGGAGGCGCTGCTCGCCGATCCCTCCGGCGTCTTCTTCACGACGCCGCATTTCGACGGCTATCCGGCCGTGCTCGTGCAGCTCGACATGATCGCCGTCGACGAGCTGGAGGAGCTGATCGCGGAGGCGTGGCTGTGCCGTGCGCCGAGACGGCTGGCGCGGGAGTGGCTCGAGGCGCGCGGCGGCTGAGCTAGTGTCGCGGGCGTAGGACGCCCGCGACGTGCCGGCGGGCGAACCGCGCGACCTGGCGAGGGGACCGGACCGATGGAGTCGACGGCGAGGGCGCGCGCAGTGCGCCGGCGTGCCGCGGCGGCCCTGCTCGCGGTGACGCTGCTCGCCGCCTGCGGAGAAGGCGGCGACGACGTGACGACGTCCACGCGGCCGACGGCGAGATCCACCACCAAGGCGCCGCCGGCGGAAACGCGCCCGCGCCCGGGCGAGTGGTGGGCGCCCAACGCCGATCTCGCGAACACGCGCCGCGTCCGCTCCCAGCTGGACGCCGGGAACGTCCGCCGGCTGCGCGCGGCATGGCGCGCGCCGCTCACCGGCATGTACGCGGCGACGCCGATCGTCGTCGACGGCGTCGCCTACACGGCGGATCTGCTGTCGAACGTCTACGCGGTCGACGTCCGCTCGGGCAGGCTGCGCTGGCGTAGGGACTACAACGCGGCGGACACCGGACCCAACGGCGTCAACGTCGACGGCGAGCGCGTCTTCGGCGTGCTGCCCGACGGCGCCTTCGCGCTCGACGCCGAGACGGGCAGAGAGCTGTGGCGGGTGAGCCTCAAGCGCAGGACCGAGCTCGTCGTGATGACGCCGGGCTACAAGGACGGCGTCGTGTACGTCTCGACGAATCCGCTCACGGGCGGGGACATCGGCACGCTGTGGGCGCTCGACGCGCGCACCGGTCGCAGACTGTGGAGCTGGGAGGAGGGGCCGCGCGGCCTGTGGGGCGACCCGAGGGTCAACGGCGCGGGCGGGTTGTGGCACCCGCCGGCGTTCGACGCCGACGGCGCTCTGTACATCTCGATCGCGGATCCGACCCCGTGGCCGGGCACCGACGCGCAGCCGTGGGGCAGAAGCCGGCCGGGTCCGAACAGATGGAGCAACTCGGTCGTCAAGCTCGACGCGCGCACCGGCAGGTTCCTGTGGGGCAGGCAGCTGCTGCCGCACGACTTCTACGACTGGGACCTCGGCTGCCCGGTGCTCCTCACCAGCGCGCGCGGGCGCCCGGTGGCGCTCGCGGCGGGGAAGATGGGCTACGTCTACGCGCTCGACGCGATGACGGGCAGACTGCTGTGGAAGCGCGCGGTGGGGATCCACAACGGCCACGACCGCGACAGCGTGCGGGCGATGCGGGGCGACTACTCCAACGTCGGCTATGGCAGGCGCATCTACCCCGGCGACCAGGGCGGCGTGCAGACGCAGATGGCCTCGGACGGGCGCACCGTGTACGTGCCGGTGAACAACCTGTGGGCCGTTTTCGAGGGGCAGAGACTGCCGAGGATGCAGAACCTCGACGAGGGGACGGGCGAGGTCGTCGCGCTCGACATCGCGACCGGCCGCGTGCGATGGATCCGCAAGCTCCCGCACGGCATGTACGGCGGCGCGACGATCACGAACGACGTCCTCTTCACGACCACCTGGGACGGGACCGCATGGGCGCTCGACCGCCGCAGCGGACGGGTCCTCTGGCGCGCCCGGCTGCCGGCCGGCTCGATCGCGCCGGTCGCCGTCGTGGGCGACACGGTGCTGTCGGCCGGCGGCATCAGGACGGCCGCGCGGGGAGAGCGGCAGCGGCTGGAGCTCGTCGCCTTCCGCCTCGGCGGCTGAGCGCCCTCACCGGCGCGTCAGCTCGACGATCCCCGCTCTCGACGACGTCCACGCGTAGCCGGCTGCGGCGATCCGGTCGACCTGCTCGACGGCGGCTTCGCCCTCCTGGCGCAGCTGCCAGCCCGGCTGCGGCAGGTAGACCCGCCGCACCTGCTCGCGCCGCAGCGTGTCGAGCAGCGTCCGCATCTGCGACCTCGTCACGACGGCGTTCATGAACGGATACGGGGAGACGTTGCGCAGCTTCAGGTCCTGTGCGATCCGGTGGCCCATGGGGACGAGCAGCGCGACCGCCTCGCCGGGCCGCGTGCGCGGCGCGACGAAGCGGCGCACGCTCGCCTCGTAGCGCGGCGCCGGCAGCGGCTGCGCGAGGCGGGCGATCTGGTCGTGCGGCAACGAGACGCGGCTGACCGAGCAGACGGCGAGGCCGAAGCCGAACAGCACGAGCAGCTGCACGAGCGTGGGTCGGCGCCAGCCGTGTCGCGCCAGCTGGCGCACGACGGCGACGGTCAGCAGGGCGAGCGCGAAGCACCACGCCGACAGGATCCCCTCGAGCTTGTACGTGTCGGGGCGTCCGATGAAGTAGCCGCCGGCGAGCAGGCCGAAGAGGCCGCTCCACGCGAGCATGCCGGTCAGCAGCGCGTCGTCGGCCCGCTGAGCGACGCGCACCGCGGCGACGGTCAGGGCCGCCGCGAAGGTCGCGTACAGCACGAGGTGCAGGCCGGTCGCCGGCAACGGGAGCGAGAACCAGCCGAGCGTGGTGAAGACGCGCGGCCACTCGAGCAGCAGCGCCGGATTCGGCAGCGCGCCCGCGCGGACGAGCGTCAGCAGGCAGACGAGCGCGACCGCCGCGAGCACGCCCGCGGCCGCCTCACGCACGAGGCGGAGCGCGGCGGAGGAGCGCGGCGGTCGTGCGCACGCCAGCGCGGCGAACGTCGCGAGCGTGGCGGCGAGCCCGAACTCGAGGTTGTCGATCGCGACGACCCCGCCGACGAGGAACAGCGGCCACACGCGCCGAGGTGCGCGGCCGGCGAGGTGCCGCGCGGTCAGCCATGCCATCAGGTACGCGCCGCCGTAGCGCATCGGCCACATCGCGGGCAGCGCCAGCGGCGTGACCGCCCCGGCGCTTATGCGGGCTTCGCCGAGATCGCTCGTCGCGAGGAACGGGACGAACAGCGCCAGCGCGAGCAGCGATCCGCGCGTGACTAGGCGGAAGGTCGCGTAGACCGCCAGGAGCGCGAGCCCGTTGAGGATCGCCATCCACGCGGTGAAGGCGAGGATCGTCGAGCCGACCGCCGCGAACACGAGCGCCGTCGAGTACGGCAGCAGCTTCGCGTAAATCGGGTGGTAGTCGACGAGCGGCGTCCGCCCGTTCACGACGGCGGACGCGTCGTTCATCGTGAACGGGATGTTCAGGCCGACCAGGTCGCCGGCCAGCCGATCGGTCATCAGCGCCTTCAGCAGCCATGCGGCGGTGACGGCGATCGCGACCCCGAGCGCGACGGCGCGCCGTCGCGGCGCCTCGCGCGCGAGGCGGCCGATGCGCGTGGCGGCGGCACCGTTGCGCATCGCCGCCAGCGTGAGCGCGACGAGCGCCGCGGCTGCGGCTGCGCTGACGACGCCGAACACCGGCGGCGCCGGCTCGCCGACGTTGTAGAGCACGTTCTGGCGGAGCAGGAACGCGGCGACGAACACCAGCATTGCCGCCTGGCTGGCGAGCGAGATCGCCCGTACGCGCTGCGGCGGCAGCCGGATCTCGCGTCGGGAGCCGAGCAGCACGAGGGCGGCGGGCGCGAGCGCCGCCAGCACCGCGAGCGGATAGCGCGCGTGCTTCGTCGGTTCGGCGTGTCCCGTCGCCCACCACCAGGCGGGCGGCCACAGCGCGTCGGAGCCGGGGGAGAAGAGCAGCCGCCCGAGCGGCGGGCCGAGCGCGACGATCGCCGCGATGCCGAGCGCCGCGCAGGGCAGCAGCGCGATCCAGGCGCGTGCGGCCGGGCTGAGTGGTGCGCGGTCAGTCGGCCGCGTCGCGTCGCGTAAAGGTGGCCCTTCCATCCCCCGAAGCGCGACGATACAAGAACGACCAGCCCTCCCGACGGGCTGAGCGAGAACCGTGTTCAGAGCCGCTCGCGCAGCTGGCCCGCGTCGAGCCCGGCGTCGGCGACCGGGAGACGAGGGCTCACACGGTTCCGAATTTGTGATTGCCAGGGAACTTCACGATGTGTAAGCTTGATGACTCGCGCGGAGCGATGAGGGGGAGGTGACCGCCACGTCGCGCACCGTGGTTGTCCGCGCACTCTGCCGCGCGACCGGGCGACCTCTTGTTTCAGTCCTTGACTCGATACGCGCGGAGGGATGCAGCGTGCTCAGATGCAGTCGGATCTTGGCGACGTCGCTCGTCGCAGGGTTGTTCCTCGTCGTGTTGGGGGGTACGGCGCTGGCCTCGAGATTCGAAATAACCCCGAGTCCGCTCTTCAGAGCGGAATGGACTGCTAGCAGGGTCCTGTGGACCAGCGCGGGGGTTTCATGCAACATGACGCTCGAAGGGTCGTTCCATGACTTTACGATCGCAAAAGCCAGGGACAGACTAGTCGGTTTGATCACCAGAGCCGTTATGGCACATCCCTGTCTCGGTGGGGAAGGGTGGTTCCTAAATGGCAACGAAAGAATCCAGCTCACGCTGCCATGGCATCTTCGCTATGACAGTTTCGAAGGAAACCTACCGGAAATAAGGGGGGTGAGGCTCAGGATCGTCGGGCTCCGGATTCTAACAAGAGAATCATTGTTCGGAAATGAATGCCTATGGGAATCTACCGAAGCCAGTCCGCTTCTCGTTCGCCTCACTCGTGAAATATTTGGAAGGGTGACGAACATGCGCACCGTGACGGGGTCCAGAGCGGTTCTGAGCGCCACGCTAAGGGGAACGTGCCCCGCGACAACGGAATGGAACGAACAGTCTTCCAACTTCTGGGTGCTAGGCACGACAAGGGTGATCATACTTAGGCTAATATAGAGACCATTCGGCGAAGCGGCTGGGGTGGGCGACGGATGCCTTACCCCAGCCGAGGCTCGAACCTCGCGGAGGCTTGCGTAATCGGGAGACGCATTGCGCCGAGTACTCTTGAGCAGTGGCGCCGCGAAGCGCCGCGGCAGCGTGCGAAGAGCGCGAAGGTGGTCGCTGCGCTGGGCCCCATCCGCCGCGACAAGCCGCGCAATCGCGCTGAGGCGGAGCTCCTGCGCGACATCGGCACGCCCGAGCGGCTCATCGGGCCTGAAGCCTGACGCCCGCGCAGTCGGCCGCTCACTCCCGGCCGAGCACGAGGTCGATCCCGGCGAGGACGAGTTGCAGATCGCTGGCCGTGAGGCGTCCGACGCGTTCGGTCAAGAGGGAGCGGTCGATCGTCAGGATCTGCGAGACGTTCGCGACCGAGTCTTTCGGCAGTCCGGTGCGCTCAGCGTCCAGGACCACGTTGCCGGGCGCGGCGCCCAGGCGCAGGTTGCTGGTCAGGGGCACCACGACGGTCGTTGCGATCCGGCTCGCGTTGAAGCTGTCGCCCTGGACGACGGTCACCGGACGTCGAAATCCAGGAGACAAGCCGATCGGGTCGTCGAGCGACGCCCAGCAGACGTCGCCTTGGCTGATCACCATTCGCTCTGCGCGAGCGTTCGGCGGGCGGCCGCTGTAGTGAACGCACGCTCCTCGGCGGACAGCTCATCGGCGATCTCGTCGAGCGTGCGGGTGATGGCACCGGGATCCCGTCGGGAGACGTAGTCGGCCAGCGCGTCGCGGTAGACCTCGCTGCGGCTCTTGCCCATCCGGCCGGCGAGCTCGTCGGCCTTGCGAAAGAGGTCGTCGGGAATGGAGACGGCGGTCTTCATACCAAAAGTATAACCGCACTCGCTCGGGCTTATCAACGGAGCGGGGGACCCAGGGAATCGAACCTGGCGTTGCGGTTTTGGAGGCTGGCATGGATTGGCGGTTTGGGCTGTTGTGGCGGCGAATCGGCTGGCGCAGGGACAGTTGCAGGGACAGAACGTCTGACCCGTCCGGTGCGCTAGTCCGGGTCGATCTCTCGGACCACCTCGGCGATCCACCGTCCGCGGCCGGCATCCGCGAACCTGACCTCGTAGGTGTGGTGTGGTCGCATGTTGACCTCGCCGTCGCGCGCGAACACCTCATCGACAGACAGGAAGTTCGGGCTTTCCGGGGCGACGACCTCGTACTTGTAGACATGGTTCGGACTTCGTCTGATGTCTCGTGCGGTGACGACGCGGATGATCTCGGTCTGCCCTCGCATCGCGACGCTGCGCGCCTCGGTTCTTTGCGGGCTGGTCTTCCGTCGCACGATCGGAGGCGACAGCAGTCTCTGCGTCGCGAGACGGGCAGATTCCTTCGCGAGCTTGTCCACCGCCTTGTTGTGCGGGTTCGTCTTGTGAGCTTTGACCTTGCGGATCTCGACCCGTCCGAGCCGTTGCTTGTATCTGATCAGGTCTCGCCACATCTCGGGATGCAGCACCGGCTCCTGCTCCCGCGTGAGCCAGCCGGTCTGCGGCCACACGCACTCTGCCTGGAAGACATTCTCATGCACGTAGCGCGAGTCGGTGTAAAGCACGACCTTTTCGTAGCTGCTGCGCGGTACCGGAGAGCGCCGGCCCCCGACGAGTTTCAGCGCCTCGACGCACGCCATCAGCTCCATCTCGTTGTTCGTCGCGCCGACGAACCCCGGAGGGTTGAAGTCCTGCACCACTTCGTGGCCGTCGTCGCCGACCGTCACGAGGCGGAAGGCGTATCCCCCGCGGCGCGGTCTCGGGAGACAAGAGCCGTCCGTGTAGATGACCAGTGCATTGTCGTCGTGACGCTCCACGATGCTGCACCTCTTTATAGAACTGTGCTGCGGCCGGCCGCGACTTGCCAAGCGCGCAACCGCTCACGGGCATGCCTGTTGTTCCGTGATCGCTGGCCGTCCCTTGCCCCCGGCGGTCAGGTCATGGTGCCGGCTGCCCTGCTATATCGACTGTGTGCCTGGGCAAAGGAGAGATACCGATACGCAGCGGCTTGAAGACCCAGGACCAGCGTGGCCGCCAGTGCCGGACCCGCCACCGGACGCGCCACAGTGGATCAACGGCCGGGCGTTCCCTGCCGTCTGGCGCGAGATGGTCCCGTTCACGACGGGCGGCTTGCTCGCAGTGGAGGCGAAGTTCCCGCACATGAAGCCCGGTGCCGGATGGGACTATCGCCCGAAACCTGAGTCGGATGAGGACATCGACCAAGCTATTGCGGCGAAGATCCACTTGGGCATGCGGATCCTGCCGATTCTTGCGGAGGCCCAGCTCATCGCGGTTGATCCGGATCCGCTCAAATTCATTCCCGACTGGGAATCGGACGATGAGGCGCTCGCCTACGCGGCAAGAGTGAAGCTGCCTATGTCGCCGGTGTTCTTCGATTTCGAGGCCGTCGATGGGACTCCAATGTCGGCGCCGGGTGAAGACTGGTCCGTCTGCGCCGGTTGAAATCTGGGCCACCTGTGTGTCCGGTGGTCTGCGGACCCTGGGTTCGTCCGCGCAGAGCGAGCCCGGGAGGACCAGGTGGTCGGAGTGGAGGAATGGGCTGAGGTTCGGCGGCTGCGTTTCGTGCGTGGGCTTTCGATTCGAGAGATCCATCGCCGGACGGGGTTGCATCGCGACACGATCCGTCGGGCGATCTCGAGCGAGGTCCCGCCGCGCTATCGGCGGGCAGCGAAGGGTTCGAAGCTTGACCCGTTCAAGGATGAGATCCACCGGCTGCTCAAGGACGATCCGCGTCTGACGGGCGTGCGCGTTCGGGAGCTGCTGGCGCCGCTTGGGTGTGATGCCGGGAAGTCGGTTGTCGATGACTATCTGCGTGACGTGCGGCCGTTGTTCGCGCCCAAGCCGAGGACGTTTCAGCGGGCCGTCTATCCGCCTGGCGAGGTCTGCCAGTTCGACGTCTGGCAGCCCAGAGGGGAGGTACCGGTCGGTCACGGCCAGACGCGCAAGGGCTGGGTGGTCGTCGCGTGTTTGGGCTACTCGCGCGCGGGTGCTGGCGCGCTCGTGTTCTCGAAGGAGACGCCGGATCTACTTTCGGGGATTCGGCGTTGTCTCTGGCAGCTCGGCGCGTTGCCCGACACACTGGTCTGGGACCGGCAGGCCGGCATCCACGGCTATGACGGTCGCCCGTCGGTCGAGTTCGCCGGCTTCTGCGGTCAGCTGAAGGTCGGCTGGCATTTCTGTGCCCCGGCCGACCCGCAGGCTAAGGGGGCGGTCGAGCGGCTGCAGGGGTTCTTGGAGACGAACTTCGAGCCGGGCCGGTGCTTCGCGAACGAGCTTGATTTCCAGGACCAGCTCGATGGCTGGTTCGTGAAGGCCAACGCACGCGTCCACAAGACGCTGCGCGTTCGTCCGGTCGACCGGCTCGTTGAGGAGATCGCGGTGATGGCGCCTTTGCCGGCGCGGGTGCCGGAGACCGACCGGCGGTGGGTGGCGCGAGTCTCACCGGACCCCTACCTGCGGTTCGACACCTGCGACTACAGCCTCGATCCCGGCCTCGTCGGCCGGCGAGTCGAGATCCGCGTCGGCGATCGCGAGATCACCGCGGTCGCGCTCGAGACCGGGGAGCTGGCCTGTCGGCATGTCCGCTCGTTCGCCAGGCACCAGACGATCACCGCGTTGGAGCACGCTCGGGCGCTCAAGCGCCGCCGCGTCAGCGCCAGCGAGCCGGTCGCGGCGTCGGCCATCGAGACGCGGTCGCTGGCCGTCTACGACGCCCTGATCGCATGAGCCGCCCCACCAGCGAGCTGGCGCACTTGTTCCGCGAGCTCAAAGCCCCCGCCGCGGCCGCCGCGTTGGGCAAGCTCGCCGACCGTGCTCGCGCCGAGGAGTGGAGCTACGAGCAGTTCCTCGCGACCGTGCTCAAGACCGAGGCCGACAGCCGCGAGAGCCACGGCGGCCAAGCCCGCATCAAGGCCGCCAGGTTCCCCGCACGCAAGACGCTGGAGGAGTTCGACTTCGCGTTCCAGACCTCGCTGCGCCGCGAGACAGTCCTGCACCTCGGCCAGCTCGACTTCCTCGCCGGCAAAGAGAACGTCGTCCTACTCGGCCCGCCTGGGACCGGCAAGACCCACCTCTCGATCGCGCTGGCGATCCGTGCCTGCCTCGCCGGGCACCGCGTCCAATTCCGCACCGCGACCGAGTGGGTTGCGCTCTTGGCCGATGCGCAACGCCAAGGCCGCCTCGACGCCGAGCTTGACCGCCTCGCCCGGATCCCGCTGCTGATCGTCGACGAAGTCGGCTACATCCCGTTCGACCCCCAAGCCGCGAACCTCATGTTCATGCTCGTCAGCCGCCGCTACGAACGCGCCAGCCTGATCGTCACCTCCAACAAGCCCTTCAGCGCCTGGGGCGAGATCTTCGGCGACGAGATCACCGCCGCCGCAATGATCGACCGGCTCGTTCACCACGCCGAGATCCTCGCGCTCAAAGGCAACAGCTACCGCCTCAAAGACCGCGACCTCACCCGACCACCGGCCGAAAACTGACTCCCCACGTTGCGACCCGCACGCCGACGCTGCTCCGCCACGGCCCTCCGGGCCGCAGCTCCACAGCGCCGGCGACCACACAGGTGGTCCACTTTTCACCCGGCGCCACCGGCCCACATTTCAACCGGCCTTGACACTCCAATCTCGTGGGAAGCGTCTACCTGGCCGCTGCCGTTCTGCCTTCGGGCGCTGCTCTGCTGGGAACGAGATGGACTCCTCAGCTTCGTCCCGTTTGGAAGCGTCGGAGGCTTGCATCCGTGGGGTGGCAATGACTATCAACCGTGGGCGCGCTGGGTGGTTCTTCAAGCTGAACGTGAGCAGTGGCCGCACCCTGGCCCGGGCGACTTTTTGGCAAGCGCGAACGACGAGATTCTGTCGTGGGTTGACCCGGCGAGCGAGTCGTTGTGTGGACACCTTGGCAGCATCACGTTCAACCTTGTCCGACGGGCGTTGCGAGCCCTCTGGGCGATGCAGGCTTTCGGCACATTGAGCCCGCCTGAGCTGGCGCGTCCTGCTCGACGTCGAGCAGCCCGGGAGGGAAAGAAGATCGGCCTCGTTGTCAGTGGGCTGCCCCACTGGAACAAACCTGACGGAGCAGAAGCTGATCTAGGTCTGGAGGAACGCGCTCTCGATTGCCCGCTCCCCGGGACGCACGCGCGTCTGATTCAAGCCCACGCGTTGTGGCATGAGGCTCTAGATGCCTACGAGGACCCCGATGGTTTTGCCACGAAGCTCAACGCACTGATCCAAGCACTGCGCAACATCACCTTTGTGTTGCAGAAGGAGCTCGCATCGAACCCTGCGCCGCACGGTTGGTACGCCTCATGGCAGGAGCAGATGCGCAGCGACTCTCTGATGAGATGGCTCGTGTCCGCTCGCAACAAGATCGTCAAACAAGGCGATCTCACGACCCACTCCAAGGCTCGAGTACGGATCGTAGGCGGCTGGGTCTCTGGATCCGCCCTCGACATCGACGTGGATCCGGGAGCTCCAACTCACGAGATCGCACGGCAGCTGATGGTCGGTGGCGCACTGCCCCCTCGGGTGCGGCGGGAAGGAACGCTCATGGTCGAGCGCCGCTGGACGGTCGAGGATCTTCCCGACCGAGAGCTGCTGGAGGTACTTGCATACTGCTATGCCGTGCTCGCCAAGCTTGTCGCCGACGGCCACGAACAGTTCGCTGTTCCCTTTGGCTGCTGCGCTAAGAGCGACGACGACCCGTGTGAGTACGGCAGTGCACCTACATATGCTGTCCGCCTGCCCTGCATGGTTGCGGCACGCGAGGCACGTACCACTCGACGAGACCTCCGATCGGGCGCGCCGACCGGTCTCGTGATCAGCTCGCCCCCGCAGATGCCGCTGCCAGAGGAGGAGATCCGAAGACGCTATGCGAGCGTGCACGCCGAGCGGGTGCCCTCAGAAGCGGATCTCTTCGAGCAAGCTCAAGTCCTTCACGACAAGGCGCGCCAGATCCTGCTGGTCGATGGGTACCACGTCTTGATCACCTGGTTGCACCGCGGCACCACCTGCCTGGGCCAAACGACGTTGTTGCCCGAGGACCAGCGCGCAAAGCACATGATGTTCGAGGAGCTCGCGACAACAGCCGTCGGCCTCGGCGCAGATGGCGTGATCGTCAGCGGCGAGGCGTGGGAGATGACGCCTGTTCCTGCTGATGATCCTCGTTACGGGCTCATGCCAGCTGAGCGTGACGATCGCGTGGAAGTCTTGCTGACCAACGCGCTGAAGAAGGATGGTTCCGTCCGGAGTTGGTCTTCGCGGATGGTGCGCAAGGACGAAGGTCTGCAGCTCGAAAATGTTGCAGCGAGCGATGGAAGACTTCCAGGCTTCCTGTTGCCGTTCGTCGTCGCGTGGAGAAGCGAGATATAGCCGAAGGTATCGTTACCTCGCGCGCTCGGTTCGCGACTTCGGAAACGGAACTTCTGAGCTGAGGTAGCCATCGAACAGCTCTCGCGCCCGCTCCAGATCGCCCGGCAGCGTATGCGTGTACCGCTGCTGCGTGATCGGCGCCGCGTCGCGCAGCGCGCGCGGGACTGCGTGCCCCATCAGCTCTGAGACGACGCGCGGGCGGACGCCGGCGGCGTCGAGCCAGCTGGCGCAGGTGTGGCGCAGCTCGTGGGCGGTGATCCGCTGGAGGCCGCGTGCTTCCCAAGCCTTGTCTGCGCGAAGCTGGAGCGCTTCGAACGACAGCATGCCGCTGTTCCCTCCGCCCGGCTTGGCGCCGGGGCAGAGCAGCTCTTTCGGCTCGGGCTTCCCGCGCTCGAGCAGCGCGCGCTTGACGAGCGGGACGAGCACGCGAGGCATCGGCACGGCACGCCGCGCGGCGGCGGACTTCCGGCCGTCCTCGTCGACGCCGAGGTAGATCACCGCGAGATCGAGATCGACGTCTTCGACAAGTGCGTGGCGGATCTCGGCGCGGCGCGCGGTCGCGTAAGCGGCGAGGGCGTAGGGGAGAGCATCGCTCAGCGGCAGCGCATCGAGCAGCAGCGTCAGCTCGGCCGGAGACGCGACACGATCGCGCGGCGTCGCGTCGACTGCGGGCAGGCGGACGCGGCCCGCCGGGTCGTGCTCCACGAGGTCGCGGTCCTGCGCCCACGCGTACAGCGAGCGGATCGCGTTGACGACCGAGCGTACGCGGCTCCCGGAGTGCGTCGGCGCGAGCTTGTCCACAAGGCGCTGCACGTCACCGCGGCGGACGTTGCCGAGGCGCTTCGTGCCGAGCTCCGGCACCACATGTCCGAGCAGGCAGCCTTCGAGATCTCGGACGGCGGAAGGCTTGTAGCTCCGGCCCTTCTTGTTGAGCGCGACGCCACTGCGGGAGGCAGCGAGGAACTGCTTGACGGCCTCCGCCACGAACATCGTGCTGCCGGCCGGCGTCACGGCCTGCTTCAGCTCTTGGATCAGCGCATTGCGGGCGCTGCTCGCCGCGCCTGCTGTCGGCAGCATCGCCGTCTTGATCGTCTTCTGCGTCGTGCGATCCCAGGCGCGACCCCAGTAGGCCGGTCTGCAGGAGCAGCGCGTGCCGCCGTGCACGAGTGCGCAGCCCTTGCGGTGCCGTGCGTAGACGCCTTGGTAGCGCGTCTTGGTGTCCTTGCCTTGCGCTTCGGGCATGCGAACGACCATACGAGTCAACGTGGACGACGGCCGCGGCGCAGCGTGTTCTCCGAGAGCCACTCCTGCAGCGCGGCGAGGGTGTAGAGCTTGAGCGTGCCCGAGTAGACGATCGGCAGGTCCGGCTTGATGTGTCGCTCGAAGTGATCGACCGAGACGCCGAGCGCCGCCGCGGCGTCCTGCTGGTTGAACGCGAGCCGAGGAATCTCGCGGCGGATTCGAGCGGTGCTGCCCATGCCGGAAGACCTTGGTGCGGTCAAGCTGCTGCGGCAAGAAATTTGGGTGCGTTCGACCCCTCGATTTGTGCGTTCGAGTCCTCGATTTCTGCGCGTGACCCCCGTTATTTGCGTTCGACCCCCGAATTTCGCAGCCCCCTCGAACGCACGAATCGCGCCCCGCTGTGCATCATGCGTTTGAGTCGAAATACCTGCAAACTAGGATCTTTAGACGAGGCTCTAGCGCACGCGATTCGCCTCTGGAAGCCGGTGACTGTAGGGAGATTCGAGAGTGGGCGGAATCCGCGAGGCGGGAAGCGTTGTTGGGACGGGGCGGTGGCCGCATGCCTACGGTGAGGTTGCCAAGCGCGTGCGTCGCGGCGAGCTCCACCTCGGCGCGATGCGCCTGCTGCCGCCGGAGGCCTGCGCGAAGGTGCCGGAGGGGAACGGCACCCCTGACGAGACGTCGCGAGCGCTCACGAGGGAATCCGCGAAGCGGCGTCAGTCGACCTCGCGCAGGGCATGCTCGACCACGAACGCGTGCCCGTCACCGCTCGCCTCCTCGACGTCCGACCGACTGGCTGCGTTCAGCGCGGGCGGCGACGGTGACTATCTGGAGAGTCGTCTGGTGTTACGAACGCGCCGAGCGCTGAGCGCTACCGGCCGACCGCGACTTCGTGAGCGCCGCGATCTCTCGTGCGGCCTTGCGAGACCCTCTGGCGAACGCTGCCTTCACGTCGGCTCGCACCGGAGCGCGATCAGCGGCGACACGGATTCCGTGCGGGTTGCGGCTATCGAGCGGACTCGTCATGGCTTCGAGTGTACGCGCATGCCATGACACGACAACGCCGGTCGGACGGAACGCGCCATTGTCCTAGTCCCACAGCCGCACGAGCTGGTCTTGGAGCGCGATGTCGATCGTCTTGCGGATCCCGGGAGCGTGCTCCTCGGCACGGTCGAAGACCGACGTGCCGGCAGGCTCTGTCGTCGTCAGCGTCGCGGCCCCAACCAGCAGGCGCTCTCGTCCCTGCGGGCCGGTCCAGACGAGCGGGATGCCGCGCACGCTTCTCCAGCGGCTGGCGTAGACGCTGGGGTTCCGTTCCACCACCGAGCCGCTCGTGATCGCCTCGACGGCCACCCACTCGGAGCCCCACTCCAGCGGCACCTCGCTCGCCGTCGAAGGATCGACGTGGATGCGATCGGACGACGCCCAGAGCAGGACGGCCCGTCGCTCATAGTCGATGCCCCACAGGCCGAGTCCGAGGGCCGTGTCGTCGACGTCGACGCCCACGGCGCTGATGGCAGCTCGCACGCCGTCCAGCGACGAGGCGAGGATCTCGCGGATCTTGCGCTGACGCGCCTCGAGGCTCGTGCTCGGCAGGCAGCGTCTGCGGCCCTTGACCGCTCGCTTCTGCGCTCGCTCCAGGTACGGTTGCGGTGGAGCGCCCGGTCCGCGCCGCCGGCACGCCTCGTGCAGCAGCTGCGCGAGCTCGGCGTAGAAGTCGGCCCAGTAGGCGGTCACGTTGGCCGCCTGAAGCCGTCTCCGCGTCGCGCGCTCGAGCGCGCCACGCACCGGCTGCGAGAGGCGAGGAGCGCTCTGCCGGCTCAGCACAGCGACGTGGTCCGTTCCGCCGGCGCCGTAGATCCACCGCAGCAGGTTCTGGTCGGTGAACGACAGTCCGACGAAGACGCACAGGCCATCGAGCGCGGACGCCATGAAGCGGTCCTGCCAGCTCCCAGCCGCCCACAGCGCATAGTCGCTCTCGGTGAGAACGACCGCGTCGTCTGCCGGCACCCCGCTCAGCTTCCCGTGGAGGTGGCGCACGACGGCGACATCGTCTGGCTGGGGCTCGCCGTTCTCCACCGCCTGAGCCGCCATGCCAAGGTCTTCGAGGGCATGCTCCAGCAGCTGGTCGTAGTTGAATGTGGCGATCTCGATTGCGGGATAGGTCTGCTTCCACAGAGCGATCTCGCGTGCGAGCGGGCCGGGTTCGAAGTGCTCGGCTCCCTTGCCTCGGTAGACGTGACGGTCGACGAGCTTCACGAAGTCCGCATCCGACCTGACGAGCGCCCGAGCAGTCGCTGCCATCCCGAGCAGGCCGGACTCCTCGACAGCGCTCAGCCAGGCTGCTCGGTCGCCATCGGCCAGGTCGGCCGGTGCGACGGCTGCCAGGACGTCGCGCACCAAGCTCGCCCACGAAGGCAGCCCCGCCTCCATCGACGCGCCGGCACCGACAACGAAGGTCAGCCGCTCGGCCGCCGCGATCCGCTCGATGATCGGCTGAGGGTCGTTGTCACCCTGAGCGATGAGGAAGCTCGGGCGCTCGTCGACCGGCAGCCCCGCCGGTTGCTCGCCGAGCCGCCCGGCCAGGCTCGCGGCCTGCTCCAGCAGCTCGTAGAGGTCCCTCGCGCTCTCCTGCAACACGCCTTGGACCGTACGGCCGGGAGCCGACAGATCAGCCGCCTGAAGGCGCGGGATCGTGCAGCCGCTCGCGCTCGTGTCGCTCATAGCACTGCGTGATCTCTGAGAGGGGCAGCTTCAGTCCCCGCTCCAGCTTCAGCAGCACCCGGAAGGTGGGGTTGATCTCGCCACGCTCGATCGCTCCGACGTAGTTGCGGTGCAGGTCGCAGCGAAAGCCCAGCTGCTCCTGCGAGAGACCGCGGCGAGCACGCAGCTCGCGGACGGCGCGGCCAAGCGCGATGTGCTCCCGCGAGATTCGACGACCACGGGTAAGGTCCGGCTCGGGCATGGAAGGCCTCTCTTCCGTGTCCATGGCCCGGTGGGCGTTCCCGCGCCCGCCGGGCCGATCTCCTCCGTGCGGCACGCGCGCCACACGGACCGATGACTATGCAGTACTGCATGAAGTACTACACACGCTCCGGACGGACCACTAGCGTTCCCACGATGGACCGCGACGAGATCGCCGCCCACATCGCACGCGCAGGCAGACGACGCACCAGAGCGATGGAAGCCAAGCGCGACGCGTCAGCAGAGCTCGCTGAGCTGGTACCCCTCGCCCGCAGAGCCGGCATCGGCGTCACTGAGATCGTGAGACTCAGCGGCATGTCGCCGCGAGGGGTCTACGACATGCTCGAGCAGCGGTCGTAGTCAGCGAGGCGACCCGCAGGCGCCTCGATGCCGTGCTGCTCCCAGCGGTCGCGTCCGAGTGCTGCGAGGACCGGCAAGCCGCCCGTCAGCCCTAGGCCTTGGTGTAGCCGCACCGGCGCAGGAGAACCACGGCCCAACCGCGACTGTGCTCGCTCTGGGCGGTGGGTCGGTGCCGGAGGGCGCCGCTGGGCGTCAGCCCGCCCGGCGGTAGCGGATGTGCGTGGCCAGCGGCGAGTGCAGCACCTCCACCGGCTCCATGCCGAAGGACTCGACGCCGTCGAAGATCCGCTCGCCGGACCCGAGCAAGACCGGGGCGATGTCGAGCGTGAGCTCGTCGACGACCCCGGCGATGAGCGCCTGCCGCACGGTCGAGGCGCCCCCTGCGATGTCCACGCCGTCATCGCCAGCGGTCTCGCGCGCCCGCGCATAGGCGGCGTCGAACCCGCCGGTGACGAAATGGAAGGTCGTCCCGCCGTCCATCTCGATCGGCTCGCGCGCGTGATGGGTGAGCACGAACACCGGAGCGTGGTAAGGCGGCTCGGGTCCCCACCATCCGCGCCAGTCCTCTTCCCACTCGCCGCGGATCGGCCCGAACATGTTGCGGCCCATCACATAGGCGCCGCGCGGACGCATGAGCCAGCCAGCCGCCGTCTCGTCGGCCTCGTTGGCGCGCTCGTCGCCCAGGTGCCAGCTGTGCAGCTCCCTTCCGCGCTTGCC
The DNA here is from genome assembly GCA_963770165.1 of uncultured Actinomycetes bacterium. Lineage (GTDB taxonomy): Bacteria > Actinomycetota > Thermoleophilia > Solirubrobacterales > Solirubrobacteraceae > Conexibacter. The sequence continues at coordinate 16,190 of CAVYOK010000006.1, read as the reverse complement.
GAGCGGGTGCTCGCGACTCTGCTCTGGCCCGGCGACGAAGCCGTCAAGCGACATCGACATATGGCACGTGGTGTCATACACCGACACCCTCCGAGTGGTTGCGACCTGCAAGCGGACAGGCCTACCCTAAGCCAAGTGATGGCCAACGGCTAACCGCAAGGCACCGTCTCGCCCAGACGGTTGCCGCGGGGCGGGATTCGGACCCGGCGCGACCCGAATCCCGCAGGGACAGCTCCAGGGACCGAAAGGTCCGATCCGGAGCGGATTCGAGCGGATCCATGCGGATCGCCGCCGAACCGCCGAAAGCGCTGGATCGCCCGCCACACCAGGCGATCCGCCAAACCACGCGAGCGGGGGACCCAGGAATCGAACCTGGCGTTGCGGTTTTGGAGACCGCCGTGTTACCGATACACCAGTCCCCCGGGGACCGGTGGACCATTGTAGGAGGGTCGCGCGGCGGTCGGCGTCCGCAGCAGGCGCTCACACGAGCCCGCTGACGATCTCCTCGGCGATCGCGAGCGACGACGTCGCGCCCGGCGACGGGGCGTTGCGGATCCAGGCGATGCGGGCGTCGCCGCCGATGCGGAAGTCGTCGACGAGCGCGCCGTCGCGGTCGACCGCCTGGGCGCGCACGCCGGCGGCGGCGGGAGTCGCATCCGCGGATCGCAGCTCGGGGACGTAGCGCTGCGCCTCGGCGACGAACGCGTCCTTCGACAGGGAGCGGTGCAGCTCGCCGGTCGCCGCCCGCCAGTGCCGGCGCAGCAGCCGCCAGCTGCCCGGCCACGCGAGCGTCTCGGCGACGTCGCGGGGGCGTAGCGCGCGGCGCGCATAGCCCTCGCGCGCGAGCGCGAGCACCGCGTTGGGGCCGATCAGGACGCGGTCGTCGATCGTGCGCGTGAGATGGACGCCGAGGAACGGCAGCGCCGGGTCCGGCACCGGGTAGATCAGCCCGCGGACGAGCGAGCGGCGCTCGGGTACGAGCTCCCAGTACTCGCCGCGGACGGGGACGATCCGTGGGGCGCCGTCCTCGCCGGAGCAGCGCGCGAGGCGGTCGGCGTGCAAGCCGGCGCAGACGATCACGCGATCGGCGCGCAGCTGCGTGCCGTCGTGGAGCTCGACGACGACGGCGGGCGCCCGGCGGGCTGTGGGCGGTGCGTCGGGGACAGCGGCCGCGGGCGTCCGACGGGCAGCCGGCGGCGCATCGGGGACGGCGGCGGGTGCCGGGGAAGTGGCCGCGGCCGGCGGCGTCGCGCGCACGCGGACGACCTCGGCCCCGGTGCGCACAATGCCGCCGCGCTCGCGCAGCTCGTCCGCCAACGACAGCGCGACGGCACGGAAGTCGGTGATCGCCGTCTCGGGAGAGTGGAGCGCCGCGATCCCGGCGGCGTGCGGCTCGAGCTCGCGCAGCTGGGTCGAGTCGAGCTGGCGCAGCCCCGGCACGCCGTTGGCGTGCGCGCGCTCGGCCAGCCGCTCCAGTCGTGGCAGCTCCGTCTCGTCGAGCGCCACCACGACCTTGCCGCACGCCGTGTAGGGAATGCCGTGCTCGCCGCAGTAGGCGCGCATCAGCGCGACGCCGCGCCGGCACAGGCGCGCCTTCAGCGAGCCGGGCGCGTAGTAGATCCCGGCGTGCACGACGCCCGAGTTGCGGGCCGTCTGGTGGAGTGCAAGCTGCGGCTCCTTCTCGAGCACGAGCACCTCCGCGTCCGCCCGCTCCCGCGCGATCAGACGTGCCGTCGCGAGGCCGAGGATCCCGCCGCCGACGACTACGACGCGCATCGGGCGCGTCTCTGGTGCTGGACGCCGCTGGTCATCGTGGGCTGGAGGCTGACGCCGTCCTGCCGCCGAGATTGAGAGGATTCCCGACCATGAGAATCGGAGTTCCTAAGGAGATCGCCGAGGGCGAGCGTCGTGTGGCGCTGGTTCCGGAGGTCGTGAGAAAGCTTGTGGGTGCGGGGCACGTGGTTGCCGTCGAGCGCGGTGCGGGTGGTGGGGCGATGATCCCGGATGCGGCGTTTGAGGAGTCTGGCGCCACGCTGACGGACGATCCGTCTGCGGTGTGGGGGAGCGACGTCGTCGTGAAGGTGGCGCCGCCAGCTGCGGATGAGGTGGTTCGGTTGGGGAGTGGGTCGACGTTGATCGGTTTTCTCCAGCCGTTGACGAACGTGGAGGGTGTGCGGGCGTTGGCGGTTGCTGGTGTGACGGGGTTTGCGTTGGAGGTGGTGCCGCGGGTTTCGCGTGCGCAGTCGATGGATGCGCTCTCGTCGCAGTCGAATATTGCGGGGTATCGGGCTGCGTTGTTGGGGGCGCAGGAGATGGGCCGCTTCTACCCGATGTTGATGACGGCGGCGGGGACGATTCGTCCGGCGACGGTGTTGGTGTTGGGTGCTGGTGTGGCGGGGTTGCAGGCGATTGCGACGGCGCGTCGTTTGGGTGCGGTGGTGCAGGGGTTTGATGTGCGTGCGGCGGTGAAGGAGCAGGTCGAGTCGTTGGGGGCGTCGTTCTTGGAGTTTGATCTGGGTGGGGATTTGGAGGGTGAGGGTGGGTATGCGAAGGAGCTCAGCCCGGAGCAGCAGGTGCGTCAGCAGGAGTTGATGGCTGAGGCGATCGGCAAGGTGGATGTGGTGATCACGACGGCGTTGGTGCCTGGTCGTAGGGCGCCGATCTTGGTGACTGAGGATGCGGTCCGCCGGATGAAGCCCGGGAGCGTGGTCGTTGATCTGGCCGGCGAGGCGGGCGGCAACTGTGAGCTGTCAGTGCCGGGTGAGTCGGTGATCCGTCATGACGTGAAGATTCTCGCGCCGTTGAACGTGCCCTCGTCGATGGCTGAGCATGCGTCGCAGCTCTACGCGCGGAATATCGAGGCGCTGCTGGGGTTGATGGTCAGAGACGGTGAGCTTGTCCTGGATTTCGAGGATGAGGTGATCGCTGGTGCGTGTGTCACTCGCAATGGTGAGATTGTCCACGAGGGTGCGAAGGCCGCGGCGTCGGCTGGCGCGTCGGCATAGGAGCGCTTGAGATGGATTTGGTGACGCAGATCGGTGTCCTCGTGTTGGCCGCGTTTGTTGGGTTCGAGGTGATCTCGAAGGTGCCGAATACGTTGCATACGCCGTTGATGTCGGGGACGAACGCGATTCACGGGATCGTCGTGCTCGGCGGCTTGTTGGTGTTGGGTCATGCGGTCGAGGCGGGCGATGCGGTCTCGAAGGTGATTCTGGTGATCGCGGTGATCTTCGGGACGATCAACGTGGTCGGCGGGTTTTTGGTGACGGATCGGATGCTCGGGATGTTCAAGAGAAAGCCCGAGCCGAAGGTTGTTGAGGCTGGCCAGGACGGGGGTGCCAAGTGATCGTGCTTCCGTTCGCGTCCTCGTTTTGGCAGGACAGCGATTTCGTCAATGGTTTGTACATCGTTGCGGTGATTTTGTTCATTGTTGGGTTGCGGGGGTTGGCGGGTCCGCAGTCGGCGGTGCGTGGGAACAAGATCGCGGCGGTCGGGATGGGTGTCGCGGTCGTGGCGACGTTGTTGAAGCCGGGTGTGGTTCCCGACGTTGAGACGGCGGTGTTGATGGTGGTCGGTGTGGCGATCGGGACGGCGGTCGGTGTTCCGGCGGCGCGGTCGGTGAAGATGACGGCGATGCCGCAGATGGTGGCGTTGTTCAACGGCGTTGGTGGTGGCGCGGTCGCGTTGATCGCGTGGTCGGAGTTTCGTGGGGAGTTCACGGGGTCGTCGGGGGCGTGGGATGAGACGGTGATGATCGCGTCGTTGTTCGCGGCGATCATCGGCTCGATCAGCTTCTGGGGTTCGAATATTGCGTTTGCGAAGTTGCAGGAGCTTCTGCCGGGCAAGCCGATCCAGGTCCCGGGCCAGCAGCTCGTGAACCTCGCGCTGCTGATCGTCTGTGTCGGGTCGGCCATTGCGATCACGACCGGCACCCACAGCGAGTTGCTGTTCGTCCTCGGGATCCTGGTCGCGGCCGCGATCTTGGGGAACATGGTGGTGTTGCCGATCGGTGGGGCGGACATGCCGGTCGTGATCAGCCTGTTGAACGCGTTCACGGGTCTCTCAGCGGCGGCGGCGGGGATCGCGCTCGATAACTTCGCGTTGATCGTCGCGGGCACGATCGTGGGTGCGAGCGGTTCGATCCTGACGAACCTGATGGCCGTCGCGATGAACCGCAGTGTGCCGTCGATCATCGCGGGCGGGTTCGGCGGCGGCGACGCCGCTCCGGCCGGTGCAGCGGTGGGCGCGGGCGCGGGGGGTACCGCCCGTTCGACAAGCGCGCAGGACGCGGCGATCCAGCTGGCGTACGCGCGTCAGGTCGTCGTCGTGCCCGGCTACGGGATGGCGGTCGCGCAGGCCCAGCACGCGGTGCGTGAGATGGCGCTCGCGCTCGAGAAGAAGGGCGTCGAGGTCAAGTACGCGATCCATCCCGTCGCGGGGCGGATGCCGGGCCACATGAATGTCCTCCTCGCCGAGGCCGACGTCCCGTATGAGCAGCTCAAGGAGATGGACGACATCAACCCCGAGTTCTCGCGCACCGACGTCTCCCTGATCATCGGCGCAAACGACGTCACCAACCCGGCCGCCAACAACGACCCCGGCTCCCCGATCTATGGGATGCCGATTCTCGAGGTCGACAAGTCCCAGTCGGTGATCGTCCTCAAACGCTCGATGAGCAGCGGGTTCGCGGGGATCGACAACCCGCTCTTCTACGACCCCAAAACCGCGATGCTGTTCGGCGACGCCAAAGCCTCCGTCGCCAACATCACCGGAGAGCTCAGCAACCTCTGACTAGAGGACGCGCAGGAGCAGGTGCGTGACGCCGTCGCCGACGACGGCACGCACCTGCTCGAAGCGCACATCGGGCCCGACGCCCTCGAGCAGCGACGCGCCGCCGCCCAACAGCACCGGCACGATGTGCAGCGTCAGCTCGTCGACCTGACCCGCCCGCAGCAGCTGCCGGATCACGTCCGCGCCGCCGCCGACCGACACGTCGCCGTCACCGGCCGCCTCGCGCGCCCGTTCCAGCGCTCCTTCGGGGCCGCCCGTCGTGAACGCGAACGTCGTCTCGCCGCGCACGACTGCCTCCTGCGGGCGGTTCGTGACGACGAAGACCGGCATCCGGAACGGCGGGTCCTCGCCCCAGTACGGCTCGCCGAGGTCGAACATGCGGCGGCCCATCACGATCGCTCTCACCCTGGCGGACGCCGCCTCCGTCACCTCCGAGTCGACACCGGTGGAGCCGCCCTCATATCCGTGCCGCTTCCGCCAGCTCTCCGTCGCGATAACCCACTCGTGCAGCGCCTCGCCGCCGCGCCCGAGCGGCAGCTCGTGGCTGTCGTCCGGCCCGGCGACATAGCCGTCGAGCGACACCGAGATGTCGACCTTCACCTTTGCGCTCATTACTGCTCCTCTCGCTGTGCCAGTCTTACCGCCCGCTCCAGCAGCAGCGTGCGCTCTTGCTCGTTGTCGGTCATGCCGGCCGCGCGCGTCAGCTCGGCGTAGGCCTCCTCGCGGCGGCCGAGTCTCTCCAGCAGGTCGGCGCGAACGGCGGGGAGCAGGTGGTAGCCGGCCAGCTCGCGCGCGTCCACCAGCCCCTCCACCAGCTCCAAGCCGGCCGCCGGCCCGAACGCCATCGCCACCGCCACCGCGCGGTTCAGCTCCACGACCGGCGAGCCCGTCAACGCGGCCAGCGCGTCGTACAGCGCGACGATCCGCTCCCAGTCGGTGTCGGCCGGCACGCGCGCTCGCGCGTGGCAGGCCGCGATCGCCGCCTGCAGCGCGTAGGGCCCGAGCCCGCCGGGTGCCAGCGCCTCGGCGCGGTCCAGGGCGCGCAGCCCGCGCCCGATCAGCAGCAGGTCCCAGCGCGAGCGGTCCTGGTCGTTCAGCAGCACGGGCGCACCGTCGCGTCCGCGCCGTGCGCGCAGCCGCGACGCCTGCAGCTCCATCAGCGCCGCCAGCCCGTGCACTTCCGACTCGCGCGGCATCAGCTCGGCGAGCATGCGGCCGAGTCGCAGCGCGTCATGACACAACTCCGGTCGAGTCCAATCCGAGCCCGCCGTCGCCGAGTAGCCCTCGTTGAAAACCAGGTAGATCACCCCGAGGACGGCAGGCAGCCGCTCTGCCGGCTCCTCGCCGGCCGGCACCTCGAACGGCACCTGCGCCGCCGCGAGCGTTCTCTTCGCGCGCACGATCCGCTGCTGCACCGTCGCTCTCGGCGTCAGGAATGCGCGCGCGATCTCATCGCTCGTGAGCCCGCCGAGCAGCCGAAGCGTGAGCGCCACGCGCGCCTCGATCGTCAGCACCGGGTGGCAGCACATGAAGATCAGGCCGAGCAGGTCCTCGCCGGCCTGCGCGGCCGCCGCCGCGTCCGCGGTCGGGTCCGCGGACACGCCGTCGGTCATGTCGAGCTCGAGCTCGCGCGCGATCTGCTCCTGCTTGGCCTGCAGCGTCTCGCCGCGACGGAACAGGTCGATCGCGCGGTGCTTGGCGGTCGCCATCAGCCAGGCGCCCGGGTTGTCCGGGACGCCCGACTGCGGCCACTTCTCGAGCGCGACGACGAGCGCGTCCTGCGCGAGGTCCTCGGCGAGGCCCACGTCGCGCACCATCCGCGTCAGGCCGGCGATCAGCCGCGGCGCCTCGATTCGCCAGACGGCGTCGATCGTGCGTCGCAGGTCCGGCCCGCTGCTCGCCGAGGAGCTCATCGACGGCTACTGCGCGTCGCCCTGGATCTGCGCGCGGATCCGGTCCTCCTGCTCACGCAGCTCCGGCGTGTACTCGTCGCCGAAGTCCTCCGCCTCGAACACCTGGCGGATCTCGATCTCCGACTCGCCCTGCATCGGGTTCGGACAGCGCTTGACCCACTCGATGCACTCCTCGAGCGACTTGCACTGGAAGATCCAGAAGCCGGCGACCAGCTCCTTCGCCTCCGCGAACGGCCCGTCGACGACCGTGCGGGAGGCGCCGGAGAAGCGCACGCGCGCGCCGTTCGAGCTGGGGTGCAGGCCCTCGCCCGCGAGCATCACGCCGGCCTTCGCGAGCTCCTCGTTGTATCTGCCCATCTCGGCGAGGTCTTCCTCGCGCGGCATCGCGCCGTTCTCGCTCTCCGGCGTCGCCTTGACCATCACCATGAATCGCATCGCTGCTCCTTCGTCGTGGACCTCGCGGTCCGGTTTCTACCCCTACGACGAACGGCATGCGACGCGATCGACAACGTCAGCGAAGAATTTCTCTCATGGGTCCGTCGAAAAGGCGACCGCGAACGAGCCCCACGGGTCGCCGGGCAGGTAGAAGCCGGAGAACATGTCGGAGCCCGCGGCGGTGATCGTCGCCGGAACGGCGCCGTAGTCGCGCGCAGCGCCGTTCGCCGATGGCGACCCTGGTGCGAGGTCGAGCATCACGCCGCGCACCGGGGCGATCTGCGTGCAGTCGCCGCCGGAGAAGGTGAAGATCCCACGCGACGATCTCCCGTTCAGCTCGATCTCGGGATCTCTGACGGTGATGTCGATGCCGTGCCCGCTGTAGCGGAAGCGGACGGTGCCTTTCGCGAGCAGGCCCGCGCTGCCGCCGGCGGGGTCGTACCAGCTGCCGGCCTTCAGGCCGAAGCCGAACGAATAGACGAGGCTTGCGTCGCTGCCCGGCGCTCTCTCTGACGGGCCGGGAACCGCGCCGTCGGACGCGCTTGCCCCTTCGCCGGTCGAGACGTACTGGACGAACGACGGCCGTGGGCGCCACGTGAGCGTCGCCCTCGTCACGTCGAGCGCGCCGGCAGGCCGCGCGAGCGGGGGCGGCGCAGGGGGGATCGCCCCGCTCGAGTAGCCGGGCGTGCAGCCAGGCGGCGTTCTCGTGCCGTCGCCGCCCGTGCCGCTCCCGCCCGTCCCGCTGCCACCGCTCCCACCGGTTCCGCCGGTCCCGCCGGGGGCGGTGTCGAGCGCCGCGCGTACGCGCAACGTCCCGATCCGCTCGCCCGCGGCGGCGTCGATCGCGAGCCGCGCGCGCAGCAGGCGTGCGCCCGCGCGCGTGACGCGCACGCCGGTCGGCCGCAGCCGCGCCGTGCCGGCGGCAGGGTCGACCGTCAACTGCCGCGCCGGCGGCGCGGCGACGAGCAGCGTGCGCCGCCGTCCGTCCGTCGCCGCCGTCAGCGTGACGCGGCCGGCGCGCAGCTCTGCGCGCCAGCCGCTCAGCCGCACGCGCCGCGCGGCTGGCCCGCGCCCCGCGCTCAGCGTGACGCGTCCGCGCAACGCGAGCGTCGCGCCCGTGCCGAGGCGGCCGCGCGTGACGGGCAGCACCGCCCGTCTCGCAAGCGCGACGCCCTCGGCGCGCAGGCCCGCCGCGAGCGGTCCGTCGAACGAGATCGTCGTCGTGCCGTGCGGCGCCGCCGCGACGGCGAGCAGGGCAAGCGTGGTCGCGGCGGCGGGCATCGCTACAGCACCCGCACGCGGATCGCCTGCGCCGTGCCGGCGCGCAGCAGGTACACGCCGCGCAGGCGCTTCGTCTCGCCGGCGGCGAGCTTCACCCGGATCGTGCGCGCACGCAGCGAGCCCGACGCGACGACGCGCTTGCCCTTCGTCGTGAGCAGCTCGATCGCGTGGCGCTTGCCGCCGTCGCGGTACGGCGACTTGCGCAGCACGCTGGTCTGCAGGACGACGGTCGCGCCCGGATCGCCCTTGTCGCCCTTCGGCCCGCGCAGCTCGTCGGGCTTGAGCTTCAGGCGCAGCGCGAACGTCTCGGTGCCTCTGCTCGGCAGGTATCTCGACCCGAAGAACGTCGTGTTGGCGGTCGTGCGCGCGAGCGCGCTGAGCGTGCGCGAGCCGTCCGCCTTCAGCGTCACGACGACGCTGGCGAGGTCGAAGTCGAAGATCGGGCCGATCTCCGGGCCGTAGCTTCTTCTGTCGATCTGGCCGGAGGCGACGAGCGCGGCCTTCGTGCCGTCGAGCGTCAGCGTCGGGTTGACGATCGTCTGCGGCAGCAGGCCGAAGCCCGGGTGGACGGAGAAGCTGAGCGTGCCGCCGAGCTGCACGCTGCCGACGCCGGTGTACTCGTCGTACGTGCCGCCGGTGGCGGGGAACCCGAGCGTGTAGACCTCGCCGAGGCCGCGCGTGCTGTCTCTGGTGACCTCGGTGACGCTCGCGCCGGTCGGGTCGGCGATCGTCGCGCCGCCGCTGACGGAGACGCTGCCGTCGGACGCCGGTCCGGCGACCGCGACGCTGTTCGTCACGAAGCCGAGCCAGGTGCGCTGCCCCAGCGTGTCGTTCGCGCTGGAGTCGTAGTAGTTGTCCATCGACCAGCCGAAGCCGCCGCCGACGACGGTCGCGGCGGAGGCGGGGAGGGCGGCGGCGCCGAGCGCGAGCGCCGCGAGTGCGGCAGCTCGCAGGGAGCGGGTGGAAGTCATGAGGGGACGGGGTCCTTTCGTGGTTCGAGATCGAGGGGGAGGGAAGAGGTCGGTGCGAGCCAGTCGACGCGCAGCGCGGTGCGCCCGTGCGCGTCGCGCTCCAGCGCGGCGTCGACGCGCCACACGTCGGCGATCCGCGCCGCGTCGAGCACGTCGTGCGCGAGTCCGCTCGCGACGGTGCGGCCGCCGGCCATCACGACGACGCGGTCGGCGACGGCGGCGGCGAGCGCGAGGTCGTGCACGACGAGCACGACGGCGAGCCCGTCCTCGGCGAGGCCGCGCAGCAACCGCGCGACGGCCGCGGTCGCGCCGAGGTCGAGGTGCGCGGTCGGCTCGTCGGCGAGCAGCGCCGGCGCCTCCTGCGCCAGCGCGACGGCGATCTGCACGCGCTGCAGCTCGCCGCCGGAGAGCGTCGTCAGCATGCGCTCGGCGAACGCGCCGGCGTCCACGCGCGCGAGCGCGCGTTCGACGGCGTCGTGGTCGGCGCGCGTCATCCGCCGCAGCGGGTCGACGTGCGGCGAGCGGCCGATCCGCACCGCGTCGCGCACCGTCACGCCGTCGGGCACGCGCGGGCGCTGCGGCACGAACGCGCGCAGGCGCGCGAGCCGGCGTGCGCGCAGGCGCGCGAGCGGCTCGTCGTGCCAGCGCACCTCGCCGCCGGCGAGCGGCTGCAGGCCGGCGACGGCGCGCGCGAGCGTCGACTTGCCGGCGCCGTTCGGCCCGACCACGGCGACCAGCTCGCCGGCCGCCACGGCCAGGTCCGCGCCGTGCAGGATCGGCGTGCCGGCGATCGTCACGCGCACGTCGCGGGCGTGCAGGAGGGGGCCGGCGCCGGGCGGCGCGGCGGCCGCGCTCATACCGCTCTCCGCAGCAGCCACAGGAACAGCGGCACGCCGAGCAGCACCATCAGCGGCCCGACCGGCAGCTCGATCGGCGCGAGCACGGTGCGCGCGAGCGTGTCGCCGGCCAGCAGCAACGCCGCCCCGCACAACGCCGAGACCGGCACGACGAAGGTGGCGCTCGCGCTGCGCGCGGCGAGCCGCACGACGTGCGGGACGACGAGCCCGACGAATGCGACGAGCCCCGCGAGCGCCGCCGCCGAGGCGGCCAGCAGCGCCGCCGCCACGCCCGCGCCGAGGCGGATCGTGCGCGGGCGCGCGCCGAGCGAGGCGGCGACGTCGTCGCCGAGCGCGAGCCGGTCGAGCGGCCGCACGAGCGCCAGCGCGAGCGCGAAGGCGGCGGCGAGGTAGGGCCACACGACCTCGAGCTGGCTCCAGCCGCTCGTCGTCAGGCCGCCGACGAGGAACGAGACGGCCGACGGCACGCGGTCCGGCCGCCATGCCATCAGCGCGCTCATCGCTGCCGAGAACAGCGCGCTGACCGCGATGCCCGCGAGGATCAGCCGCGCGATCCCGCCCGGGTTCGGACCGGTCCACGCGACGAGGAACACCAGCGCCGCCGCCAGCAGCCCGAACAGCAGCGCGCCGGCGGGCAGCAGCGCGATCGAGCTGGGGAAGACGAGCAGGATCAGGATCGCGCCGAAGCCCGCACCACCCGTCACGCCGATCACGTCCGGGGAGGCGAGCGGGTTCGCGAGCGCGCCCTGCAGCAGCGCGCCCGCGACGCCGAGCGCCGACCCGACCGCGACCGCCTCGACGGTGCGCGGGAGTCGTAGCTCCAGCACGATCTGGCGCAGCGGCCCGGCGTCGGCGCCGCCCGTGAGCGCGTCGAGCACCCCAGACAGCGGCAGCTGAACCGCGCCGAGCGTCAGCGACGCAGCCGTCGCGACCGCCAGCAGCCCCGTCGCAACGGCGACCACGAGCGTCCGCCGCGCGGTCGCGCGACGGACGCCCGCGTGTGGGGCGACGGCGAGCTCGACGGTGCTCACGACCTCACCGGTTGTGCAGGTACTGCCGCTGCACGTCGCCGATCGTCTGCGCCGGGCTCGTCCACGGCTGCAGCAGCGAGTTGTCGGTCGAGACGTACACGCGCCCACGCCGCGCGGCCTTCGTGTTGCGCCACGCCGGGTTGGAGCGCAGGTAGGCGGTCAGGCGCGGGATGTCGCCCGGGTTGCCATGCGGCACGGCGATGATCACGTCCGGGTTCTGCTGGATCACGAACTCGTCGGAGATGCGCGCGTAGCCGTCGGCCGCGCCGAGGCCGCCGGTGATCAGCACGCCGCCGGCCTGGCGGATCACGTCGCCGCCCCAGCTGTTGGGGAGGAACGCGTACGACGCGCGCCCGACGCCGAGCACGAGCAGCACGCGCGGGTGACGCTTCGCCTGCGCGCGCGTGTAGGCGATGCGACTGCGCTGCGCGTCGGCGAGCGAGCGCGCCGTGCGCGGCTTGTCGACGAGCGCGCCGATCCGTTCGGTCGCGGTCGGCACGTCGGCGACGCGACGCGGCTCGACCTCCTCGACCTTGAAGCCGAGGTTGCGGATGGCCGCGTTGCCGCGCTGCCACACGGATCCGGAGAGCACGAGCTTCGGGTTCAGCACGGCGACGAGCTCGAGGCTTGGCCCGTTCGGGTGCGAGAGCTTCAAGCGCGTGACGCCCTGCAGCCGCCGTGAGAAGTGCTCGCTGCCGCCGATCGTCTGGCCGACCGCGACCGGTCTGACGCCGAGGATCGCGAGCGTGTTGGCGGTGAACGGCGTGAGCGCGACGACGCGCGGCGCGGCGTGCGCGGCGGGAGCGGTCGCGAGGCACACCAGCAGGGCGACGGCGAGCAGGCGGCAGGCGCGCTTCATGCCCTCGCCTCCCGCGCACGGCGCGTCAGCTCGACGGTTGCGCCGCGCAGCCCGTCGGGCGCGGTCGCCGGCTCGGCGAAGCCGACGCGAATCGGCGCGACGCCGCGCGGCGTGCCGACCGCGAGGTCGAGCCCGTGGCGGTCGATCGACGTGCAGGTCGCGCGCACCGCATCCGGATAGCCGCCGAGCTGCCGCGCGATCAGCAGGAGCGCGTCGGCGTGGTCGTCGTTGAGGTGACGGACCGCGTGGGCGGCCCGCTCGGCGGTGGGGTCGGGCGCCGCGGCGTGATAGTCGGCGGCGCTCGCGGAGCCCATCGTCCCGTAGCCGCCGACCCAGCGCACGCGCTCGACGTCGAGCGTCCACAGCGTCACGTCGCCGAACTCGGCGAACACCTTCGCGCTCTTCATCGCGGCGAGGCAGGCGGCGTGCGCGGCGCTCTCGCGCGCGCCCGTCGGACGGCTGACGCGGCCGGCGAGCGTGACGCGGCCGGAGGCGAGCGGGTCGGGACTGCCGGCCGGCGCGGCGACCATCAGGCTTGCGCGCGCGTCGCGTGCGAGGTTGCGGCCGTGCTCGGCGAGCGTCGAGAGCAGCAGCGCGGGCGTGCCGTCGTCGATCAGCCCGTACATCACGAGCGAGGACCACGGCGCGCCGTCCTCGGACAGCGACGCCAGCGCGCCGACACGCGACTGCTCGAGCAGCGTGCGCGCGGCCTCGGCGGGTGTCGGGCGCGGCGAGGGGGCGGGCGGGGTCAGCGGCGGCGGGACGGGCTCGAAGCCGTCCGGCACGAGGTGATCGGAAGGGGGGGAGGTCGCGTTCATGACACGTTAGGTTACCCTAATTAGGGTTACCGAAGTAGGGCGCCCTAATGCGCACCGGGCCGCGCGCCCCCAACCGGCCTGGACAGCTTCGATAGCTTCGGTCGCATGTCGACCGCGACCGATCTGCGTGCTGCGCGGGAGGCGTCCGTGAGTGAGGCGCGCCGGCGGCGGCCCGCGATCGTCGCCGTCGACGACGAGCCCGCCGTGTTGGCGGCGGTCGCGCGCGACCTGCGGCGCGGCTTCGGTGAGCGCTACCGGATCGTGCGCGCCGGCTCCGGCGAGGAAGCGCTCGGCGTCCTGAGAGAGCTCGTCGCACGTGGCGACCAGGTCGCGTTGCTCGTCGCGGACCAGCGCATGCCAGGGATGTCCGGCACCGAGTACCTCGTCGGGGCGCGCAAGCTCGTCCCCGGAGCCAAGCGCGTGCTGCTGACTGCCTACGCCGACACCGAGGCGGCGATCCAGGCGATCAACGAGGTCGCGCTCGACTACTACCTGCTGAAGCCGTGGGACCCGCCCGAGGAGCAGCTGTTCCCGGTCGTGGAGGACTTGCTCACGACGTGGGAGGCAGGCGCGGCGATCGAGGCCGGTGGCGTGCGGCTCGTCGGGCACCGCTTCAGCCGCGACTCGCACGAGCTGCGCGACTTCCTCGCGCGCAACCGCGTCCCCGCTCGGTGGCTCGACGTCGAGCGCGACGGCGAGGCGCGCGAGCTGCTGGCGGTCGCGGGCGTGGAGGAGACCGGTCTGCCGGTCGCGCTGCTGGAGGACGGCACGGTGCTGGAGCGCCCGACAGTGCTGGAGCTGGCGGAGCGGCTCGGCGTCGCCGCGCAGCCGAGCGCGGAGCACTACGACCTCGTGATCGTCGGCGGTGGTCCGGCGGGCCTCGCGGCCGCGGTCTACGGCGCCTCCGAGGGCCTGCGCACCGTGATGGTGGAGCGCGAGGCGCCTGGCGGGCAGGCCGGCATGTCGAGCCGCATCGAGAACTACCTCGGCTTCCCGACCGGCCTCTCCGGCTCGGACCTCGCGCGCCGCGCGACCGACCAGGCGCGTCGCCTCGGCGCCGAGCTGCTGACGGTGCAGGACGCGAGCGCGCTGCGCGTGGAGGGCGCCGGGCGGATCGTCGAGCTGACCGGCGGCGGGACGCTGTCGGCCAACACCGTGCTGATCGCCTCCGGCGTCTCCTACCGCAAGCTGACCGCGCCCGGCTTCGAGGAGCTGACCGGCGCGGGCGTCTACTACGGCGCGGCGCTGACGGAGGCGCGCGCCTGCAAGGACCAGCACGTCGTCGTGATCGGCGGCGCCAACTCGGCCGGTCAGGCGGCCGTCTACTTCTCCGGTTGGGCCGGGGGCGTCACGATGCTGGTGCGCGGCGCGGGGCTGGAGGCGTCGATGTCGCGGTACCTGATCGAGCAGATCGCCAGGCTTGGGAACGTCGAGGTGCGCACGCGCAGCGAGGCGGTCGCGGCGCACGGGGAGGACGGTCGCCTGCGCGCGCTGACGATCCGCGGCGCGGACGGCGCCGAGGCGGTCGAGGAGCTCGACGCCTGCTTCGTCTTCATCGGCGCGGCGCCGCGCACCGACTGGCTCGCCGGCGTCGTCGCGCGTGACGAGCGCGGCTTCATCCTCGCCGGCGCCGACGCGCAGAGCGTCGGCTGGCCGCTCAGACGCGACCCGTACGTGCTGGAGTCGAGCGTGCCGGGCGTGTTCGTCGCCGGCGACGTGCGCGCACGCTCGATCAAGCGCGTCGCGAGCGCGGTGGGGGAGGGCTCGATGGCGGTGTCGCTGATCCACGAGTACCTGGCAGAGGCATGAGCGCGACCGCGGACCGGCCGAGCGTCGAGGAGCTGCGTGCGATCGACCTGTTCGACGGGCTCGGCGACGCCGCGCTCGCGGTGTGGGCCGAAGCGGCGACGATCAAGCAGCTCGATCCCGGCAAGGTGCTCGTCGAGCAGGACGAGCCCTCGCACGCGCTGTGGCTGCTGTTGGAGGGGACGCTCGAGACGCTCGTGCTCGCGGACGGGCGCAGTGAGCAGATCGGCCACCAAGAGGCGCCGACATGGATCGGCGCGATCGCGGCGCTCACGGGCGACCCGCTCGGCGTGACCGTGCGCGCTCGGACGGCGTGCCGCGTGGCGGCGATCCCGTCGGAGCGCTTCGTCGAGCTGGCGCTCGCCGACCGCACGATCCACCGTCGCGTGATGCAGCGCGTCGGCCCCGTGATGAGCCGCCTGACCGCGCGCGAGCAGCACCGCGAGCGGCTCGCCGCGCTCGGCACGATGGCGGCGGGGCTCGCGCACGAGCTGAACAACCCGGCTGCCGCCGCGAACCGCGCGGCGAGCGACCTGATCGACGCGATCAAGGCGATCGGCACGGCGCTCAACGCGTTCGTGGAAGCGGGCGTGGAGCGCGAGGACGCGGAGAAGCTGCTGCGCCTCCAGCGCGAGGCGCTCGATCGCGCCGCCACGTGCACGGCGCTCGACGCGCTCGACGCCGCCGACGAGGAGGACGCGATGCGCGACCGCCTTGAGGACCTTGGTGTCGCCGACGCGTGGAGACTGGCCGAGCCGCTCGCGCGCGCCCGCGTCGACGAGGCGTGGCTGTCCGAGGTCGCGCGGCTCGCCGGCCCGGCGACCGACGCCGCGCTGCGCTGGGTCGCCGCGTCGCTGACGGCGCGCACGCTCGCGCAGGAGCTGAAGGACTCGACCGAGCGGATGGGCGCACTCGTCGGGGCGGTCAAGAGCTACGCGTACATGGATCGCGGCGGGCTCGTCGAGGTCGACGTGCACGAGGGGCTGGAGACGACGCTCGTCGTGCTCGGCCACAAGCTGAAGAAGACGAAGCTCGAGGTCGTGCGCGACTACGACCGCACGCTGCCGAAGCTCACGGTGCACGGCTCGGAGCTCAACCAAGTGTGGACGAACCTGCTCGACAACGCGATCGACGCGCTCACCGAGGGTGACCGCGGGACGATCACGATTCGCACGCGACGCGACGGGCCGTGCATCCTCGTCGACGTCGCCGACGACGGGCCCGGGATCGCGGAGGAGCATCGCGGGGGCGTGCTGGAGCCGTTCTTCACGACGAAGGAGGCGGGCCAGGGGACGGGGCTCGGGCTCGACACGGCGCGGCGGATCGTCGAGGAGCGCCACACCGGCACGCTCGGCTTCGACACGGGTCCGAACGGGACCACGTTCCACGTGTGGCTGCCGCTGGAGGGGACCGCGCGCTGAGGCGCGG
>CAVYOK010000005.1:0-182443 GCA_963770165.1 uncultured Actinomycetes bacterium | reverse complement strand
AACCCTACGCGCCGAACAGCGCGATCGTCGCGGTGAAGGCGTGCAGGAAGCTCGCCCCGCCGACGGGTCCGATCTCGCCGGCGGCGAAGAAGCCTGCCGACGGTGCGCCGCCGAGCTCCTCCGACAGTGCACCGGCGTCGTGGTCCTCGATCCCGAACATCGCGCGCCCGCGTCCGTTGCAGGAGAACGCCAGCGCGCCCGCCGGCTGCCCGCCCAGGGCGGACACGCGCAGGCGCAGCTGCTCCTGCAGGTCGCGCCCGGCCGACGCGGCGTCGCGCGCGTGCAGGCGCAGCACCTGCCCGGTCTCGACCGGCGCCGCGATCGCGAGCGTCCCACCGACCGGGTCGGCCCCCAGCAGCTGCCGCACGAGGAAGTCGCCATGCCCGTACTCAGGTCGCCCGCCGTCGACGACGAGGCCGATCAGCAGGCCGCCGGCGATCAGGGTCCGATCGACCGGGTCGAGCTCCTCGATCACGGCGCGTATGCGGTCGAGCGCCGGTCGCCCGGCCAGCTCGCTGATGACGTTCCCCTCGGCCTCCGTGATCGTCATCTCGGGACCGACCGGGGTCGCACCCTGCGAGACGCACGGCAGGACGTCCACCTCGTCGAAGCGGACGCCGACGGTGCCGCCGTCGAGCACCTCGTCGCCGCGGAACAGGACGCCACGCTCGTCCGGACGCCGCGCGCTCGCGAGGCCGCCTATCACCGGCACCCCGGGGGCGCGCGTCGCGAGGTCCTCCAGCAGAGGGTCGGTCGGGAAGGTGAACGGGTCGGGCAACAGGAGCGCGCCGCGCGCGCCCGCGAGGTCCTCCATCCCCATGATGGCCACCGTCTCGGTCTCCTCGTGCACGGAGGCGACCGCGTGGAACGTCTGCGCGCTCCCGCCGTCGAGCGAGGCGACCCACACCGCGACGGCCATGCCCTCCTCGTGCTCGGAACCGCAGCCGAGCACGCCACCGGCACCGCAGCCGACGAGCGCCTCTGGGCGCAGCGCCTCGTGGATGCCCTCGAGCGTCGCCTCCGGATCCTCCATGTGGCCGCCGGAGGCGAACACCACGACGAGGTCGGCGCTGCCGCCGTCGAGCCCCGCTCCGGCCGTCTGCGCGGCCTCGATCGCACCGACGCGCGGATCCTCGTGGGTGGAGATGCCGGTGCCGATGCGGATGCCCATGCCTCCACGATACCCCTGTATGACAAGCGCCTGAAGGGTTGCCGCGCGCGGTCTTCCCGGGGCGGCGCCATACTGCGCCGCGTGCCGCCGCGGGTGATCGCGATCTTCGGTCCGACGGGAATCGGCAAGACCGCCGTCGCGGTCGCGCTCGCGGCGCGGCTGCGCGCCGCCGGTGAGGACCCGGTCGCGATCTCGGCCGATGCGCTGCAGGTCTACACGGGGCTCGAGCTGCTGACGGGCGTGGCGAGCGCGGCCGAGCAAGCCGCGCTGGAGCATCACCTCGTCTCGTTCCTGCCCGTCGACGCGACGTTCAGCGCCGGCCAGTATGCGGCGCTGGCGCATGCGGAGATCGACGGGGCGCTCGCGACGGGACGGCGGCCGCTCGTCGTCGGCGGCACCGGGCTCTACCTGCGCGCGGCGCTGACCGAGCTGGCGCTGAAGCCGCCGCCGCCCGAGGGCGTGCGCGAGAGGTGGGAGCGTGAGCTTGCGGTGCGCGGCGTCGCGGTGCTGCACGGCGAGCTGTCGCGGCGCGCGCCGTGGGCGGCCGAGGGGATCGACGCCGGCGACCGCCAGCGGATCGTGCGCGCGCTCGAGCTGCTCGACGCGGGCGAGCTGGAACCGCCGGATGGTCCCTCGCAGTTGTGGACCGACGAGGTGCGCCATCCGACGCTGCTGGCCGGCTTGGCGATGGAGCGCGAGGCGCTGTACGCGCGGATCGACGCGCGCGTGGAGGAGATGGTCGCCGCGGGCGCGCGCGAGCAGGTGCTGCGCGCGCACGCCGCCGGCGCCTCGGAGACCGCGCGCAAGGCGCTCGGCTTCGAGGAGCTCTTGACCGGCGACGTCGCGGCGATGCAGCGGCGCACGCGCAACTACGCGCGCCGACAGCTCACGTGGATGCGCAAGCTGGCGGGGGTGCAGACGATCGACGTCACGGGGCGCACGGCCGACGACGTCGCCGCGGAGATCGCTACGCGAGCACTCTCGCCTTCAAGCGCGCGAACTCCTCCTGGCTGATCGCGCCTCTCGCGCGCAACTCGTCGAGTCTGTGGAGCTGGTCGACCGGCGAGGAGCCGGCGACGGAGCGGATGTACTCCTCGCTCGCCTGCTGCATGTGCGTCTGCTCCTCGACCGCCCGGTGGCGCATCCCGTCGCCGCGCACGATCAGGTAGATCAGCACGGTGATCACCGGCAGGAACACGAGGAAGAAGACCCACACGGCCTTCCACCAGCCGGACAGCTCGTGATCGCGGAAGAGGTCCACGAGCACCGTGATCAGGACCCAGATCCAGATCACGACGAAGAAGATCGAGAGGACGGTCAGCAGCGCGTCGCCGAGGTCGTAGTCGGCGAAGATGGGGGACATCCGACGCTCCGTTCTTATGGGGATCGAGCTTCTACCGACGTGGATGCCCAAAATCGCGAGCCGATAGGCTCCGCCGCCGCATGATCGGAGGCACGGTGTGAGATTCGAGAAGTGGCAGGCGCTCGGCAACGACTACCTCGTGGTCGAGGAGCGCGAGCTGCCGTTCCCGCTCACGCCGGCCCGTGTCGTGAAGATCTGCGCCGGCCACTTCGGCGTCTTCGCCGACGGGATCCTGCTGCTGAGCGAGCCGACGCAGCCCGGGTTCGTGGCGAGGTTGACGATCTTCAACCCGGACGGCTCGGAGGCCGAGCTGAGCGGAAACGGCGCGCGCGAGGCGATCCTCTACCTGCGCCACCGCGGCTGGACCGACTCCGACGTCTTCTCGATCGAGACGGCAGCCGGCGAGATCCGGCCGACGATCACCGGACCGACGACGTGCCGCGTCGACATGGGGCGTGCGAAGCTGACGTCGAAGGACTACCCGGGCGGGGCCGAGGACGGCAGCGGGGAGATCGGCACGCCGGGGCGGCTGTGGGCCTTCCAGCACGTCTCGATCGGCAATCCGCAGTGCGCGATGCGGGTGGACAGCGTGGAGGAGCTGGAGGGACTGGACCTGCCCGCGCTCGGTCCGCTGATCGAGCGCAGCGAGCTGTTCCCCAACCGTACGAACGTCTCGTGGTACGCCGAGCTGGCTCGGGATCGCATCCGCGCGCGGATCTTCGAGCGCGGCGTCGGCGAGACGCTGTCCTCCGGCACGGGCGCGACCGGCGCCGCCGTCGCACACGTGCTGCGCGGGGGCGACTCGCCGGTCGTGGTCGAGCTCGACGGCGGCGAGCTGACCGTCGACGTGGGGGAGGACCTGCACGTGAACCTGACCGGCTGGGCGGTCCCCGTCTTCGAGGGGCGCCTGTCCGACGACTTCCTGAAGGAGCTGCATGCGACCGAGTAGACGCCTCGACCTGATCCCGCCGTATCTGTTCGCGCAGCTCGAGCGCAAGATCGCCGAGAAGAAGGCCGCGGGCGTCGACGTGATCTCGCTCGGGATCGGCGATCCGGACACGCCGACGTATGCGCCGATCGTGTCGGCGATGCAGGCCGCCGTGGAGGACCCCGGCACCCACCAGTACCCCTCCAACCGCGGGCGCCAGGACTTCCGCGAGGCGGTCGCCGCCTTCTACGCGCGCCGCTTCGGCGTCACGCTCGACCCGGACACCGAGGTGATGCCGGCGATCGGGGCGAAGGAGTGCATCTTCCACCTCAACCTCGCCTTCCTCGATCCGGAGGACGTGGCGTTGGCGTCGGATCCCGGCTACCCGGTCTACACCGGCGGGCCGACCCTTGCGGGCGCGCGTGCAGTGCTGATGCCGCTGAAGCCGGAGCTCGGCTTCGCGCCCGACCTCGACGCTATCTCGGCCGAGGATGCCGCGCGCGCGAAGCTGATGTTCCTCAACTACCCGAACAACCCGACCGGCGCGGTGCTGCCCGAAGGGCTGTTTGAGCGAGTGGTCGAGTTCGCCCGCGCAAACAACATCCTCGTCGTGCACGACAACGCCTACAGCGAGACGACGTACGACGGCTACGTCGCGCCGTCGTTCCTCGCGACGCCCGGCGCGAAGGAGGTCGGAGTCGAGGTCTTCTCGCTCTCGAAGGGCTACAACATGACCGGCTGGCGCTGTGCCTTCATCGTCGGCAACGCCGACGCGATCGCGCAGTACTGGCGGCTCAAGTCGAACGTCGACTCGGGCCTGTTCGAGGCGGTGCAGCTGGCGGGCATGGCAGCGTTGGACCCCGCTGTGGATGCCGAGGTTGCGGCGATGAACGCCGTCTACAAGCGCCGGCGCGATCTCGTATGCGATGCGCTGCGCGCGGCCGGTGTCGACGTCACGCCGCCGAAGGGCACGATCTACGTGTGGGCGCCGGTGCCGAACGGCTACGAGAGCGCCGCCGCGTACTGCGAGCACGTGCTGGAGGAGACCGGAGTCGTGATCTCCCCGGGCGGCGCCTACGGCGCCTCCGGCGAGGGCTTCTTCCGCATCTCGCTCACGACGCCGGACGAGCGTCTGCTCGAGGCGGTCGAGCGGATCAAGCGGCTCGGCTGAGCTGTCGTGCGACGTTTGCGACGACCTCGTGCGGTCGCCGCATGACGTCGTCGTGCGTGAAGCGCAGGACGGTCCATCCCTTCGCCGTGAGCGCGTTCGCCTTGGTGCGATCGCGCTGGAAGTCTCGGCGGGAGTTGTGGAAGGCCCAGCCGTCGAGCTCCACCACCAACCGCGCCGCCCGCCACACCGCGTCTCCCTCATAGCCCTCCACATACGCGTTCGTCGCGGGGCGGGGGAGGTCGTGGGCTTTGAGGAGGGAGAGGAAGCGTTCCTCCAGGGGTGAGCGGGTGAACGTGGCGCCGTGGCTTGCCAGCTCGCTCAGCGCGGCCCGCAGCCTCGCAGTCGCTGGTCCTCGCCGGCCGCGTACGCGCTCCAGCGATTCCTCGATGCCCGTGACGTCGAGCTTGCGCTGCCGCTCGGTCTCGCCGAGGACCTTGGTCAGCTCCCGGTGCGTCAGCGCCTCCGCGAGGTCCGCGAGCGTACGGCTGACGGTCGTCACCGGGATGCCGCCCACCGTCGTGACGTCGCGAACGTCAAGTGCGCGCCGACCGTACACGTCGAGCTTGGCGCTGCGGTGGCGCTGCGCGGGCGTGCTCACCTCGATGCGCGGGCGATCGCACGGTCGCAGCCCGTGCAACGCCGCCGCGTCGCGGTGGCTCAACACTGCCCTCGGGCCCATAGCCAGCACGGCCGCCAGCCAGAACCCCTCGGCGCGCAGGTGCGCGTGGCCGACGGCGTAGACGCCCCGATGGAGCTTCACGAGGTGGCCGGTCGCAAGCCGCTTCTCGATCATCGTGCGCGTGACTCCCGCATCGAGGAGCTGGCCGCGGCAGATCACGCCGTGCTGACGAGCCGCGAGCGCGAAGACCGGCTGGTCGCCGCGAGGAGCGTGCGTTTGCACGTCTGTGGGACGTGCAGATTCACGGTCGTCGAGCATCCCAGCAAGCGTTCCAGCTCGCCTGCGACGCGTGGGCATCGCTTTGCGACGCCCTAGACTCAGAACCGTGTCGAGCGCGAAGAACCGCAACGGGCGCGTGGCGACGACGCCCGGGCGCCCCGGCGCGCCGGTCGGCCGCGCGCGCCAGCGTGCGCTGGCGATCGGGGTCCTGGAGAGCGGGGAGGACCTCAGCGAGCTCGAGGAGCTGCTGCGGACCGCCGGCGTCGCGACGGTCAGCCAGATGGTCCAGCACCGCGAGCAGGCGCATCCGAACACGTACTTCGGCCCCGGCAAGCTCGAGGAGCTGAAGGAGGCGATCAGAGCCCACGACGCCAACGTCGTCGCCTGCGACGACGAGCTCTCGCCGCGTCAGGGGCGCAACCTCGAGGAGGCGCTCGGCACGCCGGTCGTCGACCGCACGGCGATCATCCTCGACATCTTCGCCGGGCACGCGCACAGCGCGGAGGGCAAGCTGCAGGTCGAGCTGGCGCAGCTCGAGTACAACCTTGCGCGCATGCGCGGGCTGTGGACGCACTTGGAGCGACTCGGCGCAGGAGCCGGCGCCCCCGGTGGAGGGCCTGGCATCGGCACGCGCGGACCGGGCGAGACGCAGATCGAGACCGACCGCCGCCTCGCGCGCGACCGCATCACGGCGCTCAGACGGCGGCTCGCGGGAGTGAGACGCTCGCGCACCACGATGCGCGCCGAGCGCACGCGCGCGCAGCTCCCCGAGGTCGCGCTGGTGGGCTACACGAACGCCGGCAAGTCGACGCTGCTCAACAGACTCACCGGCGCCGAGGTCGGCGTGCGCGACCGCCTCTTCCACACGCTCGACCCGGCGACGCGCGCGTGGAAGCTCGGCGGGCGCGACCATCTGCTGACCGACACCGTCGGCTTCATCCGCAAGCTGCCGCACCAGCTGGTCGACGCGTTCGGTGCGACGCTGGAGGAGACGCGGCTGGCGGACCTGCTCCTCCACGTCGTGGACGCCTCCGCGCCCGAGGAGGAGCTGAACGAGATGATGCGCGCGGTGAACGACGTGCTGGAGGAGATCGGCGCCGGCGACCGGCCGCGCGTGCTCGTGCTCAACAAGGCCGATTCGCTCGACGCCACCGCACGGGAGGACGTGCGCCTGCGCCACCCCGACGGCGTGCTCGTCGCCGCGCTCACCGGCGAAGGCCTGGAGGAGCTGGGCGAGCGGATCGAGGCGGAGTTCGCGCGCTCGCTGCACGACGTCGAGCTGCTGCTGCCCTACCGCGACGGCGACCGGCTCGCGGAGCTGCATGAAGTCGCCGGCGAGCTCCTGCGCGAGGACACCCCGGAGGGCGTGCGCGTCAAGGTGCGGTTGCCCGCGACGGTGGCCGCGCGCTTCGAGCGCTATGCCGTGAACGGGCGGCCTGGGTGAGCGCCACCGACGTCGAGACCGCTGCCCTCGCGGTCAAGCGCCTTCACCCCGACGCCGTCCTTCCGCGCCGGGCGTATGCCGGGGACGCGGGACTGGATCTGCATGCGACGGAGTCGCTGACGCTGGGGCCCGGCGAGCGGGCGTCCGTGGGAACCGGGATCGCCGTCGCGATCCCGGAGGGGCAGGGCGGGCTCGTGCTGCCGCGCTCGGGCCTCGCGGCGCGCAGCGGGATCGCGCTCGTCAACGCGCCCGGCCTGATCGACGCCGGCTATCGCGGCGAGATCCGCGTGCTGCTGCTCAACACGGATCGCGAGACGCCGTGCGAGATCGCGGTGGGGGACCGGATCGCCCAGCTCGTGCTCGTGCGACTGGAGCTGCCGGCGACCGTCGAGGTCGACGAGCTGCCCGCGAGCGAGCGGGGCGAAGGCGGCTTCGGCTCCAGCGGCAGCTGAGCGCGCCAGCTTCATCGAACGCGCGCGTCTTCTTCACGACCTCGTCACGTGTCCTCCGCGACGTGCGCGCTACCGTCTCCCGCGAAGGCTCGGTCGCCGGGGGACGGCTGAGACACGCGGCGCCAGGGGGACGCCGCGCGGTGGGGAACATCGGGGCCGGTGCGGTCAGGCGCATCGGCCCCGGTGACTTCAGGCCGTCGCGCCATCGACCAGCGCCCGCAGCCGCAGTGCATTGCGCGGAGCGAACACCTCCCAGTCGTTGTTGAAGTACGCGTAGACGTCGACCCGCCGCGACCATCTGCGGATGCGCTGTGCCCACGCGCGCAGCTCGGCCTCCGAGTAGTTGCCGCGCCGGCCTCTCCAGCCGTGGTGGAAGCGGACCAGCGTCCAGTCCGCCGTGATCCAGTGCGGCTGGAACGGCCGCTCGGGCCGGTCCCCGATCACGAGCGCGACACGATGTGCGCGCAGCAGTGCCTCCACCTCGGGGACGAACCACGACGGATGGCGGAACTCGAAGCCGTGGCGACCGGGCGGCAGTGCGGCGACACGCTCCAGCGCGGCGGCGAGGCGGTCGTCGTCGCGGCGGAAGGTCTTCGGCAGCTGCCAGATCACCGGCCCGAGCTTCCCACTCTCCACCAGCGGTGCGATCGAGGCGTAGTAGCGCTCGACGCCGCGCGCGAGGTCCGTCAGCCGTTTCATGTGCGTCAGGTAGCGGCTCGCCTTCGCCGCGAAGACGAAGTCCGGCGGCGTCTGCTCGACCCATCTGCGGGCGGCGCCGGGCCGGGCAAGGCGGTAGAAGGTCGAGTTCAGCTCAACCGTGTCGAACACCGACGCGTAGTGCGCGAGCCAGCGCGAGCCTGGCATTCCCGGGGGATAGAACGATTGGCCCCAGGACTTGTAGACCCAGCCGGAGCAGCCGATGCGAACGGGGTGCGCCACGCCGGTGACCTACCCGGCGTGGCGTCCTGGGTGGACGGGGATCGGTCAGACCAGCTCGTTGGCCTGGAGGAACTGCCGCGCCACGTCGGCGGGCGACTGCTTGTCGATCGCCACCGCGGCGTTCATCTGCTGCATCGCCTCGACGGTCAGCTTCTCGCTGACCACGTTCAACGTGTCCTCGAACGCCGGGCCCTGTGCCTCCAGCACTCTCGTCGAGACGATCGGCATCACGTTCTGGAAGCCGAACAGGTCCTTCGGGTCCTCCAGCACGACGTATCTGCCGCCCTGCAGCTGACCGTCGGTCGTGAACACGTCGGCGACGTCGATCTTGCCGTCATCGAGCGCCTGGTACTGCAGCCCGATCGTCAACGGCGCGAACTCGACGTCTCTGATGCCATAGACGCGCGCGAGCCCCACGAGGCCCGTCTCGCGCTGGCGGAACTCCGGCGGCGCGCCGAGCCGGAAGCGGCCCACGTCCTTGAGGTCGGCGACGCTTCTGAGGCCGTTTCTGTCGGCGTACTCGGGCAGCACGGCGAGCGCGTCGGTGTCGCTGAAGGGCGTCAGCGGCAGCAACGTGAAGCCGTTTCTGTTCGCGTACGCCTGCCCGGCGTCGAACGCCGCCTCCACGCTCGGATAGGCGGTCGTGTCCCCGGCGACGGCCGTGTTGAAGATCCCGATGTACTCGGGGTAGAGGTCGATCTGCCCGCTGCGGAGCGCTCTGTCGGCGATCTCCGTCGAGCCGATGTTCTGCTTCAAGGCGACGGTGAAGCCCTTCGCCTCGAGCGCCTGCTTGTACAGCTGCCCCAGCACGAACTGCTCGGTGAAGTTCTTCGTGCCGAGCGTGACGGGGGGCTTGCCCTCGCCCGGCTGCGTGGCGGCGGCCTGCGTGCTGCCGTCGTCGTCGTCGCCTCCTCCACAGGCGGCGAGCCCCACCGTGAGCGCGAGCGCCACGAGGAGGGAGAGGATGGTGCGCAACGTACCCAGCTTCACCTTGATCCGGTCCTTTCGTTGGTGGCGAGATCCCCCAACATCGGTGGCGCGCCGCGCTCCTCCAGTCGCAGCGCACGCGGTGTGACGGCGCGCTGGAGCGCCGCGAACAGCAGCTCCGCAAGCAAGGCGAGGACGGCGACGCAGATCGCCGCGCCCAGCACGCCGGGCAAGCGATACGTCGCTTGGTCGACGATCACGTCGCCCAAGCTGTGCGCCCCGGCGACCGACGCGAGCGTGGCAGTCGCGATCACGTACACGACCGCGGTGCGGATGCCCGCGAACATCAGCGGCAGCGCGAGCGGCAGCTCGACCTTCCAGAGCACCTCACGCGGCGTCATGCCCATCCCTCTCGCGGCCTCGACCGCGTCGGGCTCGACGCCGTCGACCGCCACGTAGGCGTTCGTCAGCACGATCGGGAAGGCGAGCACGATCAGCGCGACCATCACGTTCAGGAATCCGATCCCAAGTACGGCGACGCCGATCGAGATCAGCGCGAGCGACGGCAGCGCGCGCCCGACGTTCGCCACGCCGATCGCGGCGAACGAGCCGCGGTGCAGGTGACCGAGCATCACGCCGAGCGGGATCGCGAGCGCAAGCGCGATCCCAACGGCGGCGCCGCTCAACGCGAGGTGGTCGAGCGTGAGCCGCCACAGCAGGGCAGTGTTGTCGGCGATGAACTGGAACGCGTCGAGGAAGTCCTGCATCTCAGCTGCTCCGTGCCACGCGGGTCCACGGCGTGAGCGCGCGCTGCGCCAGCACGAGCAGCCCGTCGGCCGCGAGCGCGAGCGCGACGCACAGCGCGCCGGCGGCGATCAGCTCGGTCTTGAACGTCTGCTGCAGGCCGGCGTAGATCGGCGCGCCGAGCCCCTGATCGACGACGAACACGGCGACGGTCGCAAGGCTGATGACGGTGACGGTGGCGATCCGCAGGCCGGCGACGATCGCCGGCAGCGCGAGCGGCAGCTCGACCCGCCACAGCAGCTGCCGTCTCGTCAGGCCCATGCCACGCGCCGCGTCGCGCACCTCCTCGGGCACGCCGGCGAGGCCGGCGAGCGTGTTGCGGAAGAGGATCAGCAGCGTGTAGGAGACGAGCGCGACCTCGGCCGTCGTGCGCGAGAGGCCGGTGAACGGCACGAGCAGCTGGAACAGCGCGAGCGAGGGGATCGTGTAGAGCAACCCGGTCACGAGCACCACCGGCGTCGTCAGCCGACCGCGGCGGTGCGCGAGCAGCGCGAGCGTGAACGCGATCGCAAAGCCGATGCCGACCGCGATCAGCGTCAGCGCGACGTGCTGCACGAGCGCGGGGCGCAGCGTGTCGCCCCAGTGGTCGCTGACCCAGTCCCAGCAGAACGTGCCGTTCTCGCGCACGCACGAGCTGCCTCTGCCGAAGTCGGGGATGACGGGCTCAGCCACGCAGCGCCCCGCGGATCAGGTCGAGCGAGACGAGCCCGGCGACGCCGCCGTTCCCGTCGGAGACGGCGAGCAGACCGTCGTTGGTGCCGTCGGAGATCAGGATGGAGAGCGCGTCGCGCAGCGACGTGTCCGGCGCGATCGTCGCGCGGGCACCGCCCGCGAAGCGGGTCGTCGGCGTGCCGTCGGCCGGCAGCAGCGCCAGCTCGCCGACGCGGCTCAGCGCCAGCCGCTTGAGCGCGCGGTCGCGGCCGACGAAGCTGGCGACGAAGTCGTCGGCGGGCGCGGCGAGCAGCTCGTCCGGGGGCGCGTACTGCGCGAGCACGCCGCCCTCGCGCAGGATCGCGATGCGGTCGCCGAGCTTGATCGCCTCGTCGATGTCGTGCGTGACGAACACGATCGTCTTGCGCACGCGCGCCTGCAGCTGCAGCAGCTCGTCCTGCAGGCGATGGCGGGCGATCGGGTCGATCGCGCCGAACGGCTCGTCCATCAGCAGCAGCGGCGGATCGGCGGCGAGCGCTCGCGCCACGCCGACACGCTGGCGCTGGCCGCCGGACAGCTGCGCCGGATAGCGCTCAGCCAGCTCCGGCGGCAGCTGCACGAGCTCCAACAGCTCCCGCACGCGCGCCGCGACGCGCTGCTTCTCCCAGCCGAGCAGGCGCGGCACGGTCGCGACGTTGTCGGCGATCGTCTGGTGCGGGAACAGGCCGATCTGCTGGATCACGTAGCCGATCTCGCGCCGCAGCTCGGCCGGCCTGCGCGCGGTGACGCTCACGCCGTCGAGCAGGATCTCGCCGCCGCTCAGCTCGATCATGCGGTTCACGAGCCGCATCGCGGTCGTCTTGCCGCAGCCGGAGGGCCCGACGAGGACGCAGATCTCGCCAGCGGGAACGGTCAGCGAGAGATCCTCGATCGCCGGTCGCGCTGCGCCCGGATAGACCTTGCGCACGTGGCGCAGCTCCAGCGTCGCCGCATGCGGGTAGCCGTGCGGCCCCTCGGCCTGGGCGGTGTTGGTGCTGTTCACGGGGGACCTGGGGAGGGCGAGGGCGGGCGGGGCCCCAGTCGGGACCTTCGAGGGTAGTGCTCCCCCGCAGGGGCCGCGCCGATGCGGCAAGTTGGCGCGTCAGACGCCGGCTGCGCGGCGTGCCTCGGCGTGCGCGGCCGTCTCGAGCGCGTCGTCGAGCGGGGCGAGCGGCTCTTCCCGACCGAGCGCTCTGGCGATCAGCCAGTCCGCCAGCCACACGTTCTTCGGCAGCAGCGGACCGTGCAGGTAGGTCCCGATCACGTTGCCGGCGCGCACGCCCTCGTAGCCGCTCGCGCCGTCGTTGCCGTGCCCGCGCAGGACGCGGCCGAGCGGCTGCGCGCCGGGACCGAGCCGCGTGCGACCGCCGTGGTTCTCGAAGCCAGCGAGGATCCGGCGCGCGGGGCGGGCGGGATCCGAGTCCAGTCCCGGCAGCTCGACCTCGATCGCGACGTTCCCGATCAGCCGCGGTCCGTCGCCGCGCACGGTGCGCAGGTCGACGAGCCCGACGCCGGGGAGCGTCTCCGCGCCGAGCTCGTAGGAGTGGCCGAGCAGCTGGTAGCCGCCGCAGACCGCGAGCATCGCGGCGCCGCGCGCGGCCGCTTCATGGAGGCCGTCGCGCTTGACCTCCGCGAGGTCGAGCGCGCACAGGCGCTGGTCGCGGTCCTGTCCGCCGCCGATGTAGAAGAGGTCCGCCTGGTCGGGATCGACCGGCTCGCCGAGGTCGCTGCGCGTGAGCTGGAAGTCGATCCCGCGCCACTCGCAGCGGCGCTGCAGCAGCAGCAGGTTGCCGCGGTCGGCGTAGATGTTCATCAGCTCGGGGTAGAGCGCGCAGACGCGCAGCGCCTCAGGCACGCAGCAGCACCACCTCGGAGCCGACGTGCTCGTCGGTCATGTCGACGAAGCGCCTCCCGGCGGCCAGGAAGCCGGCGGCCACGCCCTCCGCCTCGAGCAGGTCGCCGTCGAGCTTGTCGAGCCGCACGACGTCGCCCTCGGCGGTGCGCGCGCCGACGGGCGAGACGGTCTGGCGGATCCGCTCGATCGTCGTGCCCTCCGCATCGGGCCGCACCGCGATCGGCTGGCTCGCGAACACCCAGCCGTCCTGCTCCAGCACGTCGGGCAGCGGCGGCTCGGTGCGCTCGGCGTCGAACCCTTCAAGCGCGTCGGCGAGCGCGCACGCGAGCAGGCCACCGGGCCGCAGGCAGGCGAGCGTCGAGCGCAGCAGGCCGGCGCGGCCGTCGGCGCCGCCGAGCAGCTGGATCGTCTGCATCGGCGCGAGCACGAGCGCGAACGTGCGCCCTTCGAGCACAGCCGCGAAGTCGCGCGCGTCGGCCTGGACCACCTCGACCGCGAGGTCCGCGGCCTCGGCACGCTCGCGCAGGGCGGCGAGCAGCAACGGGTCGAAATCGAGCGCCGTCACGTCATGGCCGGCGAGCGCGAGGTCGAGTGCCACGCGCCCGCTGCCGGCGCCGAGGTCCAGGACGGAGACAGCGGACGGGCTCGCTTCGCGCGCCAGCTCACGCCACAGCGGCAGGTCCTGTGCGTAGCGGCCGCACTCCAGGTCGTGCCAGAGGACGTGGAGCCGGTCGGCGGTGAGCGCGGCCGTGCTCATCGCCAGTAGTCCGGTGCGACGCCGCGGCGCGCGAGCAGCTCGCGCAGCGCCAGCAGCGCGGTGTAGGTCGGCAGGGCGTAGAGGGGGCCGGCGGCGGCCGCGCGCGCCTCGTCCAGCGCGCGCTCCAGCTCCGGCACGACGACGAGCCGCTCGGGCTCGACGCCGGCGTACTTGAGACGCACCGCCAGCTCGCCCGCGCGCGTCCCTGCGCACGTGACGCGCCGCACGCGGCCCGCGAGCAGCTCGAAGTCGGCGTCCCACACCCACGAGACGTCGCGGCCGTCGGCGACGTTGTCGTTGAGCACGGCGAGCAGGTCGATGCTGTTCCCGCCACCCCGTCCTCGAGCGCGAGCGTGCGCAGCACCTCGTTCGCGCCGGCCGGGTTCTTGATCAGCAGGATCGACAGCGCGCGCCCGTCGAGCGCGATCGTCTCCGCGCGCCCGAACGCCGCTTCGACCTTCTCCAGGCCGGTGACGATGTGGCCGCGCGGAACGCGGAGCGCGTGGCACAGCGCCGCCGCGCCGAGCGCGTTGTAGACGTTGTAGAGGCCGGGGAGGGGGAGGGAGACGGCGGCGTCGCGCGGCTGGGCGCCGACGATGCGCAGGACGAACGCGGCGTCGCGCGTGCCGTTCAGGCGCACGTGATCGGCGCCGACGTCCGGGCGTGGGCGCTCGCGACCGCAGCCGGGGCAGCGGTAGCGTCCGAGGTGGCCGAGGTAGACGGCGTCGTACGCGTACGCGTGCCCACATCTGCGGCAGTGCTTCGAGTCGGCCGCATGCTGCATCTGCGGCAGGGCCATCGCGTCGTCCTCGACGCCGAAGTAGGTGACGTTCGCGCGCTCGCGCCCGAGGTCGGCGACGAGCGGGTCGTCCGCGTTCAGCACGAGCCGCGTCGTAGCTGGCAGCGCGGCGACGACCTCCGCCCAGCGCTCGGCGATCGTCTCCAGCTCGCCGTAGCGGTCGAGCTGGTCTCGGAAGAGGTTGCCGAGCAGCAGGGCTCGCGGTCGCAGCTCCTCGACCATCTGAGGGAGCCAGAGCTCGTCGACCTCGAACAGCCCGAGCTCGCCGTCGATCCCGCTTCCGCGCGCCGCCTCCAGCAGCGTCGAGGCGATCCCGCCCGCCATGTTCGCGCCGGCGCGGTTGTGGACGAGCGCGACCCCGCGCAGCTCGAGGATCGACGCGACCATCGCCGCCGTCGTCGTCTTGCCGTTCGTCGCGGAGATCACGACCGAGCCCTCCGGCAGCCGTGCCGCCAGCGCGCGGATCGCCCGCGGGTCGAGCCGCATCAGCAGCTTGCCCGGCAGCGACGTGCCGCCGCCGCGCCCGGCGGCGCGCGCGAGGCCGCCGACCGCGCGCGCGATCGTGAGCTTCGGTCGCAGCGCGCTCACGGGACGATCACCCGCACGGCGGCGGGCAGGGTGCTCACGGTCGCCGGCAGCTGCGCGATCGGGTCGCCGTCGGCGTAGAGCGCGAACGGCCGGTCGGCGGCGATCCGCAGCTCGCGCGCGCGCCGCACCGCGACCTCCTCGTTGCGGACGTGCTTGCCGGTGAACACTCTCGGGAGGCCGCGCAGGAAGCGCCGCTTCGGCACGTCGGCCACGGTCACGACGTCGAACAGGCCGTCGTCGAGCGACGCGTCCGGCGCGAGCAGCATGCCGCCGCCGTACTGGCGCCCGTTCGCCGCCGCGACGCTGTAGCCGACGTGCACGAGCCGCTCGCCGTCGAGCTCCAGCTCGAAGCGCGCCGGCCGCCAGCCGGCGAGCGCGCGCAGCGCGCCGTAGAGATAGGCGGCGTCGCCCGGCACGCGCGTGTCGTTCGCGATCCGGTTCGCGTCGGAGTCGAAGCCGCACGAGGCGATCCCGACGAACGCGTGCTCGCCGCACACGCCGAGGTCGATCGCGCGCTCGCGGCCGTTCGCGATCGCCGCCGCGGCGCCGCCGGGGTCACGCGGGATCCCGAGCGCGCGCGCGAAGTCGTTGCCGCGCCCGCCGGGGACGATCGCCAGCAGGCCGGAATCGGAACCCGCCCGCGGATCGGGTCCCGCCATCCGCAGGCCGTCGGCGACCGCGCCGACGAGCCCGTCGCCGCCGAGCGCGGCCGCGATCTCGCCCGCCGCGCCCGCGGCGCGGCCGAGCTCGCGCGCGTGCTCGATGTCGCGGGTGTGCTCCAACCGCACCCGCAGGCCGCTCGCGCGCAGCGCCTGCTCGGCCGCGGGCAGAGCACGCAGCGCCCGCCCGCCGCCGGCCGCCGGGTTGACGATGAGGGCGACGTCGCGCTCCATGCCGGGAACGGTACCGCCGCCTCCCGCCGGCGTGCCCGGCCCGCTCGGCGCGGAGAACGGTCGGGCGAGACCGGGCCGATCGTTATGCTTCGCCGCCGTGCCCGACCTCCGCTCACCGCTCGTGCTGCTCGCCGCCCTCGGCGCGCTCACGCTTGCCCTGCTGACCGGCTGCGGCAGCTCGGACGACGGCGGCGGCGGCACGCAGGCCGCGACGACCGCGCCCGCCGACGACAGTCTCTGTCAGACGGTCGGCGCGCCCGCCCCAAAGGACGATCTGCGCGTCAAGAAGCCGAAAGGCCTGCTCGATCCGAGCAAGACCTGGGACGTGAGATTCACGACCAATTGCGGCTCGTTCACGGTCCGCCTCGACACGGCGCGCGCCCCGAAGACGACTGCCTCGTTCGCGTCGCTGGCCAAGCAGGGCTTCTACGACGACCTCACCTTCCACCGGATCGCGCAGAACTTCGTCATCCAGGGCGGCGACCCGACCGGCACCGGCGGCGGGGGCCCCGGCTACACGATCGTCGAGAGGCCCCCGGGCAATCTGAAGTACTGGCACGGGATCGTCGCGATGGCGAAGTCGGGGTCCGAGCCCGACGGCGCCTCCGGGAGCCAGTTCTTCGTCGTCACCGCACAGGACGCGCAGCTGCCCACGCAGTTCGCGCTCGTCGGCAGAATCGTGCAGGGCCTCGAGACGGTCGACACGATCGGCCTCATGCCGCTGCAGGACCCGGCGAGCAGAGACGGCCCGCCAGCTGAGCCGGTCGTGATCGAGACGGCGACGCTCAGCTCGCGCTAGGAGGCCAAGCCCTCCTAAAACAGCCCGCCCTGCGCCGGCGGCGGCTCCGGCTCGGCCGGCGCGAGGCACTCGGGCCCGTCGTAGCGCGCGTCGTTGACCGCCTTCGAGACCGCGCGGGCGTGCGTGAGCTCGACGGACAGCGGCCGCAGCAGCTCGTGCACGCGCCCGAGCGGGGTGGTCGGGTCGAGCCACTCCTGCTCGTCGGCCCGGTCGAGGATCACCGGCATGCGCGGATGGATGTGGTGGACCTTCGCGTTGGCCTCGGTCGTGACGATCGAGCACGAGCGCAGCAGCTCGCCGTCAGGATCCTTGGGATCCCGCCACGCGGTGCGCAGACCGGCGAACGCGAACGGCTCGCCGCCGTCGCGCGTGACGTGGAACGGCTGTCTGCGCTCGTCGCGCGTCCACTCGTAGAAGCCGTCCGCGACGATCAGGCAGCGGCCACGTTCGAACGGGCGGCGGTAGGCCGGCTTGTCGGCGACCGTCTCAGCGCGCGCGTTGATCATCTTGAAGCCGACGCTCGGGTCCTCAGCCCACGGCGGCACGAGCCCCCAGCGCAGCAGCGCGCCCGTCGGGCCGCCCTCGCGCATCACGACGGCCAGCACGTCGTCCCCCGGCGCCACGTTGAAGCGCTGCACGATCTGCACCGACTCGCCGAGCGGGAAGCGCGCGCGCAGCTGAGCCGGCGTCGTCGACGCGAGCGTATAGCGACCGCACATGGGAGGGCGGGACTCCGTCAGCGCCGGGCGGCGATCGCGGCGGCTCTCGCGCGCGCCTGCCGGCGCCTGCCGAGCAGCGCGAGCACACCGAGGATCGCGATCACGATCACGAGTCCGAGGAGGATCCCGCCGATCAGCCCGACGCCGCCGAACGGCAGCGCGATCAGCTCGGCGAGCCCGAGGCCGATCAGCAGCAGCGCGATCACGATCCCGAGGATGATCGCGATGCCGCGCAGGCGCAGCAGGACGCTCGAGCCGGGCGGCGGCGCGACGAGGCCGGCGAGGCGCAGCATCAGCAGCTGTCGGTCGCTCGGCGGCGTCTGCCCGAGACGCGTGACGGCCTCCTTGAGATCGCCGGCGCGGCGCTCGGCGAGCGCTATCGACGCGTCGGCCATGCGACGCAGCTGCATCCGCTCCTGCGGCCGGGCCGCGGCGAGCGCTCTCTGGTAGTAGGCCCGCGTCGCTCTCCCGTCGTAGCGTTCCGCGGCGCGCGCCCCGAGGATCGCGTACGCGGCGGCCTTGAACTTCGTCTCCGCCTCGAGCTCGTCGTCGCTGCGCTGCTCGAGCCGCTCCATCGCGGCCAAGCTGCCGGCCTGGACTTGCCGCATCGCGCGCGGTCTCTGCTGCCTCGCCATAGGCCGAGCAGTCTAGTCGGCGCGGCCGGGCGGAGGCGCGCTCACGCCGGGTCTACGGCGCCCCCGCACCGCCCCCGCTCGACGGCGGCGGGGAGGTGTCCGCGCCGCCGGAGGGCGGGGGCTCGCTCGACGGCGGCGGCTCGCCCGACGACGGCGGCGCGTCGTGGCCCCGTGCGCGCCCCGGCGGGATCACGTAGATGCGCTCGTCCGCCAGCATCTGCGCGCTGCCGAACGGCTCCGCCGGCGGCCTGCGGTACACGTCCACGTGGCGGCCGATGATCGCGCCGCCGACGTCCTCGGCGCGGAACCAGCCTCTGCCGGCGGTGTCCCGGTACGCGGCGATGTAGACCAGCGAGCCGAGCGGGATCAGGTCGGGATCGACCGCGACGCTGCGGTAGTAGCGCAGCGGCTTCGAGGGCCCGTCGGCGAACGTGACGTCCGGCAGCGGCACGTATCTGCGGCCGCGACCGTTCGACCAGCCGCCGCCGTCGAGCGGGAACGTCACGCGATGCGACCGCGTGAGCCAGTAGGCGCCCGCGCGCCAGTACGGCGGGCCGCCGGCCCAGCCGCCGCGGCCTGGGACGCTTGGGCGGCCTCTCTCCGTCACCCAGCCGCCGGAGCCGAGCGCGTCGATGTGGTAGAAGCGGCCGTCGAGGCCGACGCCGGTGCCCTGCATCGAGACGCCGCTCGCGGAGTAGAGCCAGTCGATCCGGTGTCTGGTCGTGAGGCCGGCAACGCTCACCTTCTTGCCGACGAACCACGCTTCCGGCACGGGGTAGTACTCGGTCACCGTCACGGCGCCGAGCCAGCGGGCTCTGCGGATCGGCTTCGCGCTCGCTGCGGCGGCGAGCGCAATCAGCGCGACGAGCGCGACGAGCAGGGCTGCGATCAGTCGGGCGCGCGTCACCGGGGGATGCATCGGCCGTTGCAACACGGACTTGAGCCTTGGGGTGCCGGAGCCGGCCACGTGGCCGGCGGAGGCGGGCCCCCCGACCGATTTGCGGCGTCCGTGCGCGCACACGCTACTGTCCGCGCATGCGGATGCGTGCCGCCGTGCTGGAGGGGTTCGGTCAGCCGCTCGTCGTGGAGGAGGTGGAGCTGACCGATCCGGGCCCCGGCGAGGTGCTCGTGCGGCTCGTCGCCTGCGGTGTCTGCCATACGGACCTCTACACCGCCTCGGGCGCCGATCCTTCCGGCTACGCGCCGTGCGTGCTCGGCCACGAGGGCGCCGGGGTGGTGGAGCGGGTGGGCGACGACGTCACGCTCGTGGCGCCCGGCGACCACGTCGTGACGCTGTTCTCGCCGCAGTGCGGCGAGTGCGTCCACTGCCGCAGTCCGCGCACGAACCTGTGCCTCGCGATCCGCGAGCAGCAGAACAAGGGCTACCTGCCGGACGGCACGACGCGGCTGCGCCGCGACGGCGAGCCGCTGCGTCATTTCATGGGCACCTCGACGTTCGCGGAGTACACGGTGATGCCGCAGATCGCGCTCGCGAAGGTCGACCCCGAGGCGCCGCTGGAAGGCGCCGCGCTGTTCGCGTGCGGGCTCTCGACCGGCCTCGGCGCCGCGCTCAGAACCGCGAAGGTCGAGCCGGGCTCCACGTGCGTCGTCTTCGGCGCCGGGATGGTCGGCCTCGGCGCCGTCGCCGGCTGCCGTCTCGCGGGCGCCGAGCGGATCGTCTGCGTCGACCTGTCCGAGGATCGCCTGCGGCTGGCGACCGGCCAGGGCGCGACGGAGACGCTCGTCGGCGGAGCGGACGCGGTCGAGCGGATCCTCGACATGACCGACGGGTTCGGCGCCGACCACACGTTCGAGGCGACCGGCAACGTGCGTGTGATGAGACAGGCGGTCGAGGCGGCGCGCATGGGGTGGGGGCTCTGCACGGTCGCCGGCGTCGCCGGCAAGGGGGAGATGCTCGACGTGATCCCGCGCTGGCTGATCCAGGGCCGGCGCATCGCGGGCTCCTCGTTCGGCGGGCTCAAGGGGCGCGAGGACGTGCCCGCGCTGATCGACCGCTGGATGGCCGGCGAGCTCGACGTGGAGCCGTTCATCTCCCATCGCATCGCGCTCGACGACGTCAACCGCGGCTTCGAGCTGATGGAGGCGCAGGACGGGATCCGCTCGGTGATCCAGTTCTGACGACGGCGCTCGCGCTGCTCGCCGTCACGCAACGAATCTCCCGGAATCCCGCGAAAGCGGGCTTCAGCCTGTCAACTGGCTGAAAAACCTCTCAGGCGCTTGAACGCGGACGCGCCACGCCCGATGGCGGGATCGGTCGTATCGGCCAGTTCGGCGCGGCCGCCTCGCACGAGCTCGCGCGCACCTACTCGGCGAGCGAGGAGGCGCGCGGCCTGCAGCGGATCATGAGCGCAGCGGCTGAGGCGTTCCTCGAGCGACGCTAGGCTGTCGAGGTCATCGACGGCGCCGCCGGGACCGGCGCCGAAAGGGGGAATCGCAATGCAAACGCGTCGTGCAGGCATCGGCCTGCTCACTCTGGTACTCCTCGTGCTCGCGGTCAGCGGAACCGCGTCCGCGACGACGAGAGGAATAGTGATCGTAAATCCGCCGCTAGTCGTTCAGAGAGGAAGATGGATATTCAACACCGGCATGCTCGCCTTCACGTGCAGATCGACGATGTTGAAGAGGTTGATCACCGGTCTGCTAATTCCGGTGACGACGCCGCTAACGAGACTCGGCAAGATGCGCGCGGGGAGGCTGTCGGAATGCCTCTACCCCACGACGTTCCTAAACCTGCCGCTGCAGCTAGGGGAGGGGATGCCCGGTCCGCTGCCGGAAAGCTGGGACATCTCGTTCCTATCGTCGAACCTAGCGACGGGTGCGCTGAATTTCGGCATCCTAGATTTCCAGGTGCGCATACAGCTGCCGGGCACGAATGGATGCCTATACCGCGGCACGCTCCTAGGAACGCTGAGCGCGGACGGGAGAACCCTAAGCTACAACAGCGGACTCCCGTTGGCGGAAGGCTTCGGTTGTCCGCCGGTGATTGGGATCACCGGCACCTTCACCAACGAACCCGCAATCACCTACGTCCTACTAGACGAGCCCGAAGCGTGATCGCTCGTTGAGCAGCGGGGCGGCGCCGTCGGCCCGCCCCGCGTCTCAGCGCTCCTCGACGCCGTGCGGCGCGCCGTGCTCCGCCAGCAGGTCGAGGAACGGGACCGCGTCGAACGCCTCCGGTCCGAGCACGCCCGCACCCCTCCACGTGCCGTTGGCGATCAGCTCGAGCGCGACGACCGGGTTGAGCGCCGTCTGCCACACGACCGCCTGCGCGCCGTACTCGTGCATCGACCACTCGTTGTCGACGATGTGGTGCAGGTAGACGCTCCGCGCTCTGCCGTCGAGCCCTGTGCCGGTCACGTGCGTGCCGGCGCAGGTGCGGCCGGTCATGCGCTCGCCGAGCGTCGCCGGATCGGGCAGCACGGCCGCCACGACGTCGCGCGGAGCGACCTCCGCGCCGCCGGGCACCCGCACCGGCTCGGTCGCGTCGAGCCCGAGCATGCGCAGCGTCTTGAGCACGTCGATGAACTCGCGCCCGAGCCCGTACTTGAACGTCACGCGCTCGCACGCCACCCAACGCGGGATCAGCACGACCTCCTCGTGCTCGACGTTCACGCACTCGACTTCGCCGATCCCGCCGGGGAAGCGGAACAGCTCCGGCTCCGAGAACGGCTCCGTCGTGAACCAGCCGCGGGCACGCTCCCACACCAGCGGCGGGTTGAGGCACTCCTCGATCGTCGTCCAGATCGAGAAGGTGGGCGCGAAGTCGTAGCCCTCGACGCGCAGATCTGCTCCATCGCGTACGCCGATCTCGTCGATGTGCGCGAACAGGTGGTCGGCCGCGTAGCGCGCGAACAGGTCCGACAGGCCCGGCTCGACGCCGATCCCTACGAGCGCGAGCTGGCCGGCGCGCTCCCATGCCTCCGACTGCGCCAGCTGCAGCTCGCCGAGCAGCACGCCGGTCTTGTTGTACGGATCGGTCGGGTGGCGACGCGACAGCGTCATCGCCATGTCGAGATACGTCACGCGCGCGGCATGGCAGGCAGCGAAGATCGGCTCGTTGAGCCGCGGGTCGCACGCGTTCAGGACCGCGTCGGCGCGCAGCTCGCGGATCAGGGCGACGAGCGCGGCCTCGTCGGAGGCGTCTACCTGCGCGGCCGCGAAGCGGCCGGGCTCGCCGAGCCCCGCAACCACCGCCTCGGCGCGCTCGCGCGCGACGTCGGCAACCGTCATGCGCTCGAAGAACGTGCGCCGCTGCGCGATCGCCGGCACCGCCGACCCGACTCCCCCCGCGCCGACGACGAGGATCCGCATCGGGCGACTGTACTCGGCGCTGCCATGCGCCATCCCACTCGACGGCTCCCGGTTGCAACGGCCCACGCGAGGCTGCGATGGTGGGACGCATGCGGATAGCGTCGCTGGTGCCCGAGAACACGGTCGAGACGATCTACCGGTCGATCGTGCCGATGCAGGCGCTCGCGCACCGTGGCCACAGCGTGCACATCGAAGAGCGCAACCTCGTCCAGAATCCGGCCGCGCTGCTCGACTACGACGCGATCCACCTCATGCGGCTCTCACACCCCGGCTACGTGCGGCTCTCGAAAGAGCTGCAGCGGCGTGGAATCGCGATCGTGTGGGACAACGACGACGAGCGCATAGCGCTGCTGAGAGAAGCCGTGAAGGTTGCTGGACAGGAGGGGATGGCGGCGCAGCACTTCTTCACCGCGCTGCGCGCGATCTCGAAGAGCGCGAACGTCGTGACCACGCCGAGCGAGGGGCTCGCGCAGCTTCACGCCGAGGACAGCGGCCGCGAGGTGCGAATCGTGCCGAACTACCTGCCGCCGACGTTCAGGCGCCCGCAGAGAGTCATGCCGCACGAGGGCATCCGTCTCGGATGGGTGGCGATGCCGCACCATCAGCCGAGCTTCGAGGCGCTTCGCATCAGAGAGACGCTCGAGCGCCTGCTCGCGCGCCACGCGCACCTGATGATCGTCGGCGTCGGGTTCGACATCGGGCTCAACAGCAGGCGCTACGCGCACGCGGCGGGCATTCCCTATGGGGCGCTTCCGGCCGCGTTGGCGGACCTCGACATCGCGATTGCGCCGCTCACGGAGACCGCCGTCAACCACGCGCGCTCGAACGTCAAGCTGAAGGAGTACGGCGCCGCCGGCACCGCCTGGCTGGCGTCGCCGATAGGGCCGTACGCCGGGCTCGGCGAGCAGCAGGGCGGTCGCCTCGTGCCGGACGACGGCTGGGCCGCCGCGATCGACGAGCTGATGGGCGACGCCGACACGCGCCGCGTGCTCGGGCAGCGCGGCATCAGGTGGGCCGCCGGCGAGACGATCGAAACGCACGTCGACGTCTGGGAGGGGATCTTCGAGGACGCGATCGCGCACGCCAGATCGCCGCAGGGCGTGCGCTGAGCGCTGAGCGCGCGGTTCTGTCAGCGCGCGAGCAGCGCGGCGCCGATCGCGCCGCCGAGGTCGCCGAGCGCGGCCAGCTTCACCGCCGGCGGCCGCTCGTCAACGAACAGGTGCGGCTGCATCGCCGCGGCGATGCGCGCGACCATCGGCTCGCCGAAGCGCACGCCGAGACCACCGCCGATGACGACCGCCTCGCAGTCGAGCAGATTGACGGCTGACGCGATCCCCGCGCCGAGCGCCGCCACCGCGTCGTCGATCAGCTCGGTCGCGAGCTTGTCGTCGTGCTCGAGCGCGCGCGCCCAGATGCCGCTGGTGAGACGCGTGCGATCGTGGCGCTCCATCAGCTTGAAGAGGTCGGTCTTGTGGCCGTCGGCGTGCTTCTCGCGGGCGCGCGCCTCCAGCGCGGCGCGGCCGGCGTACGCCTCCAGGCAGCCGTGCCGCCCGCACGGGCATCTGCGCCCGTCGCGCTTGACGACCACGTGGCCGATCTCGCCGGCGGCGCCGCGACCGAGCCATGGCTTGCCGTCGAGCACGATCCCGCCGCCGACGCCGGTGCCCCAGAAGACGCCGAGCAGCGAGCGAAAGCCGCGGCCGGCGCCGAGCGCGACCTCCGCGTCGGTCGCGACCTGCACGTCGTTGCCGAGCGACACCGGCGTGCCGAGCTGCTCGCCGAGCGCGGCCGCGAGCGGATACGTGCCGCTCCAGCCGGGCAGGTTGCGCGCACCGCTGACGGTGCCGGCGTCGGCGTCGATCGCGCCGGGGGAGCCGACGCCCACGCCTTGCAGCGCGGCCGGCTCGATCCCCGCCGCGTGGGCTGCCTCGCGCAGCGCAGTCGCGAGCGCGCTCGCGACCTCCGCCGGACCGCCGCTCGTCGGCGTCGGATGACGCGCCTCGCCGAGCACTCGGCTGTCGGCGTCGACGACGACCGCCTGGATCTTCGTGCCACCGAGGTCGACCCCGCCGCGCGCTCTGGGCATGGGGGCCAGCGTAGTCGTCTGCTCAGATCGACTCCGCGGGTGCGCGCTCGTGCACCCAGCGCTCGACGATCCGCCGCTGCACGTCGGTCAGCGGTGGGTGCTCGCCGCGCGCCAGCGCGGCCGCGGCCTGAGCGAGCGTCAGGCCCGTCCCGGTCAGCACGCTGCCGACGAGCGGCGGGACGTCGGCACCGCAGACACCGACCACCGCCTCCGGCGGCGGTGCCCGACAGGTCGGATCGATCATGCGTTGAGCGTAGCCGTGACGGGGCCTCGTCGCCGGGGTAGGACGCGCGCATGAGAACCCCCGTGCCGCTCCTCGCCCTGCTCGCGCTCGTGCCCGCCGCCGACGCCGCGCAGGCCGCCGTGCCCGCCAGACTCGCCTATGTCACCGGGCTCGCCGGCACGCGCCCGCAGGTGCACGTCGCCAACGCCGACGGCAGCGGCGCGATCACGCTGGGGATCGGCGTCGACGCGCTGATCTCGCCGAACGGCGAGCACGTCGCGATCGTGACGCCCTACACGCGGCGCGGCACGTCGCTCGTCGTGCGGCCGGCCAGCGCCGGCGCGGCGCGGACGCTCGTGAGAACGAGCGACTCGATCGGTCCGCTGACGTGGTCACCGGACGGGGCCCACCTCGCGGTTGTCATAAACACCACGCGACTCGTCGTGATCGACGTCGCGAGCGGCGCGCGGCGCGTGGTGGCGCGCGGCCAGATCCAGGGCGCGAGCTTCTCGCCGGACGGCAGACGCATCGCGTACGCGCGCTCGCGCTCGGCGCGGCTGCTCGCGCACGTGAACGTGCTCGTCGCCGGCGTGGATGGCTCCGGCCGCCGGGCGCTGACGCACGACGGGCGCAGCCTGTGGCCGGTCTGGGGCCCGTCGCGGATCGCCTACACGCACGAGCGGCTGCGCAGAGCCGACGCGCCCGCCTACCAGCTGCGCGTGATGCGGCCCGACGGCGGCGGCGTGCGCCAGCTCACGCATCTGCGGATCCCGAGACTGCTGTCGGGACTCACGCCGACCGCCTGGTCCGCCGACGGAACCCGGCTGCTGGCCGAGTACGGCGGCCAGGACACGAGCGAGGCCTGGGTCGTCGACGTGGCGAGCGGCCGCGCACGCGACCTGACGGGCGGATTCGACGGCGTGCTCGGCGCGGACCTGTCGCCGGACGGCACGACGGTGCTCGTCCAGCGCGGCTACTTCGACAACCCACGGCGCCAGTCGATCGCGACGATCCCTTTCCGCGGCGGCAGAGCGACAACGCTCGTGCGGCGCGGCAGCGCGCCGAGCTGGAGCGGCTGACGCAGCGCTTGACGACCGGTTTAGGGTCTATCGGAGATCCGGCGGAGGCGGCGCCGGGCGGCGAGGC
This sequence comes from uncultured Actinomycetes bacterium, assembly GCA_963770165.1. GTDB lineage: Bacteria > Actinomycetota > Thermoleophilia > Solirubrobacterales > Solirubrobacteraceae > Conexibacter. The sequence continues at coordinate 156,824 of CAVYOK010000005.1, read as the reverse complement.
AAGGATCGCATGGGGCTCACGAACGTCGCGGGCGTCTTCAGCCGCTACTTCATCGTCGGCTTCTTCCTGCCGGCGTTCTTCGTCCTCGTGGTGCTCGCGCATGTCGTCGACCCAGCCTTCCTGCCGGCCGTCTACCGCACGGCTGGGCCGGCCGGTCAGATCGCGATCGTCGGCGGCGCCGCGCTGCTGCTCGGCCTCGTGCTGCTCGGCCTCAGCGATCCGACCATCCGGCTCTACGAGGGCTATCCCTTGCAGAGCGTGCGCGCACGACGCCGACGCCGCGTGGTCGGCCACCTCAATCCGCTGCGCTGGCTCGACGCGCTCTTGATGCGCCGCCAGCGCGCACGACTGGCGAGCACGCGCGCGCGGATCGAGGGAGAGGACGACGTCGACGCGCGCTGGGAGCTCGACCGGCGCTTCCCGCACGACGACGAGTCGCTGCTGCTGCCGACGACGCTCGGCAACGCGGTGCGGGCGGCCGAGCGGCACGCGTTCACGCGCTGGCACCTCAACTCGATCGCAGCCTGGCCGGGGATAGAGGCGCTCCTGGGTGCCCAGGAGGCGCAGCTGCACGCCGACGCGAAGGGCGATCTCGCGTTCTTCCTCAACGCCTCGCTGCTGTCGACGCTCGCGGCCGGCGTGCTCGTCGCCGACGCGATCGCTCATCCGGACGCGCCGCCCTGGTGGGCCGAGGCGCTGCTGTGCGTACTGCCGTTCGCGCTCGCGCTGCTCGCATACCGCGCAGCGATCCTCGCGGCGATCCGCTGGGGCGTGTGCGTGCGCGCGAGCTTCGACCTGCACCGCCGCGAGCTGTACGCCAGACTCGGCATCCGCGAGCCGCGTGACTTCAGAGACGAGCGCTGGATCGCTTGGTACGTCAACCAGACGCTGCTGGTCGGCGACCACCTGCCGGACGAGCTGATGGCGCCACCCGCAGCCGATGCGGCGGACGCTTCCTCGTCACCCGACGCGGCGGCCCGCGACGGCCGACGCTCGTGGCTCGACCGGCTGCTCGGCAACGGCGCTCCGCCCACGAATCCGACCGGAAAGGAGGCGCGATGACACCGCTTGCCCGCGACGTCCGCGCCGTGCACGCGCAAGCGAAGCCTCGTCCCAGACTGCCGCTCCCGCCGCCGCCGGAGAACCTGCCGGGCAATCCCGGCGGGAACCCGAGACCGACGCGAACCGCCGGTGCGCGCGTGCCGGCGCCATGGCGATGAGCCCGCCGGCGCCAAAGCCGACGATCCTGCCCGGCAACCCAGGGAGAAACCCGAGACCGGGCGGCTGAGCCGGACGACCGCCGACCACATACCCACCGGCCGCATCGTCGGTCGCCCCCTCGGGTTACATAAGATCGATTATCGAGCGTTGCGTGAAAGCTCCTGCTAATCAGGGTCTTTTGCGTTTCCGTCCTCCGTCGGATCGCGCAGATCACCGACGGCCTGTACAGGGAGCAGCCGCCGCTATGCCTTCGGTCGACACGACCGCGGCCGGCGCTAGGTTCGGGCGCGATCGCGTGAAGCAGGAGGACCGTTGGCGGTAGACCAAAAGCAGTGGATCAAGCTCCTTGTTCAGCACGGCTGGACGAAGGATCGCGGTGGCAAGCACCAGGTCAAGATGACCAAGCCGGGCCACCGCCCGATCACGCTGCCGATGCACAAAGGCAGGCAATACCCGAAGGGCCTCAACGCCGCGATCCGTCGCCAGGCAGGGCTCTAGCGGTGGCACGTGCACGCATCTATCATGCGAGGTTGAGATGAGCGCCTCTCCCCTGACCGTGAAGATTCGCTTCGAGGACGGAACGATCTGGGCCACCGTCGAGGAGATGCCCGGCGTCTTCGCGACGGGTGACACCATCGCCGAGCTGCACGAGAGCCTGCGCGAAGCGATCGCGCTCTACCTCGCCCCTGAGGGCGAGGAGCCAGCCGAGATCGAGCTGCACGACCTGGAGCTGGTCGACACGAGCGCAAGAGTCGAGCTGGTCGCGGCCTGACGGCCCCCTGCTCAACCCGGGATCGAAGTCGTCTCGTGCAGAGGCAGAGCGCCCACAATGCCGGCTGCTCTCTAGCAGGAAACCGAGCCGGCTCGGGGCGCTCCTAGCCACAGAATGCTAGGGGCACCATCGACTGATTATCGAGCGTTGCAACGCGGGCGGTCCTCTAGGGACCGACCCGCCTCGCTCAGGCGGCGCCAACGCCGCCGCCACCACCGGGTGGCGTCGGCGGGAGCGGCGTACCGGAACGGCGGCGGGCGCGCTCGGCGGCGGCGAGGCGGCGGGCGGTGCGGCGGTTATCCTGGCGCACTCTCTCGCGCAGCTCCGGTTCGCCCGCGGCCTCGCGCTCGGCGCGCTTACGCGCGAGCTCGTCGACCTCGTCGGGCGTGTGCTCCTGCGTGGACATCCGCTTGTTTCTCCATCGGCACCCGATCAGCGTCGCTTGAGGGCTGGGCGCGCGGGCGTTCGATCCTCTGGATGCTACCCCGGCGCGCCGTCGTCATCGCCCCACAATCCAGGGAACGGCCCCCCGTCCAGCCGCGGACTGGACGCTTTCGCGGTTGATCAGCTGCATTGGCGGGCACGCTGCGCCCATGACGATCGGAACCAGCCTGTTCCTCGTCGCCGTTGGCGCGATCCTCAAGTACGCCGTGACCGCGGACGTCGCCGGTGTAGACCTGCAGGTGGTGGGCGTGATCCTCATCATCGTCGGCCTCGTCGGCCTCGTCCTCGGCCTCGGCATGTGGATCAGCGCACGCGACGACGTGCGGCGCGGTCGCGTTGGCCCGCCGCCCCCTGACGCGTACTAGCGCGAGCGGTGTGCGCGGCGCCGCGAAGCGCCGCGCGCCGCATTCAGTGCACGAGCGTCTTCAGCACGACGATCGCGACGCCCAACATGCCGTCGACCGCGCCTGACAGCAGCGCCGCGGGCCAGCCGGCAAAGGTCCGCCGCCCGACGACCACGCCCCACCCGACCAGCTGCGCGATGCTCACCGCGAGTGCGACGGTGACGGCGGTGTCGAGCGACCACACGCCGAGATCGGCGAGCACGAGCGCGCCGAGCGGGCCAAGCGACGCCTGCACCATCGGCCAGTGCCACGCCGCGACGGCACGGACGCGCCGCCACGTGTAGGGGCGCGGGTCTTTGATGCGGTCTCCGATCGCCTCGGACCACACGTGCGCGAGCCAGAAGACGAGCATCGTGCCGGCGAGTGCGGCCGTCATGTCGCCGTCGGTCACGTCGCCGACGTCGAGCGAGGCGACGACGCCGGCGGCGAGAATCGATCCGTAGACCGCGGCGGCGAAGTTCCCGTTCCCCTCGCCCCGCCAGCTCGGAAGCTGGGCCTCGGAGCCGATCGGCATCGTCGCAGTATCCTTCGCTATCCGGCGGATCGCCCACTCGGTCGCGTGCTCCTCGGAGCCCAACCGTGGCAACGCGCCAGCCTCGGCCGGCGGCCTGTCCAGGTGACCGGGAGTGTCACGCCGCCCAGGCATCGACACAAGTCCTGGGACGTTGTAGTTCAGCGGCGATCTATGACCGGGCGGGTTGCGAGGGTGGGCGCCAGCAAGGGCCCGCCCGCCCGCATCACTCCGGCTTGCGATCCAAGCGCCGGTACCAGCGCTCGATGAGGGAACCGAGCGCGATCACGACGACGACGGCGACCGCGATCCGCAGCGCGTGCGCGCCGATGCCGCCGTCGCCCCACGGGTTCAGGCCGAGCAGGGCGGCAAGCGCCATCGCGGCGATGAACGCTTTGAAGGCGTGGCGATTCCACGCGACCAGCACGTGCGCTCGCAGCCTGCGATCGACATCACGGCGGCGCTGCTCCGGCGACGTGTCGATCGACGTGCGGCCTCGCCCCCGCGCCGCCTCCCCTACACGGTCGAGGAACTCGCGCTGGAGCGCCGGCGCCTTCCAGCGGTCCATCCACACACCCAGCACGCCGTCCTCCTCCACCAGCTCGACGTCCCAGCCAGAGCCGGGGCGCGCCGCCATTTGCAGCGCCACGGCACAGTCCATCTCGCGTCGGCGCTGCTCCTCGGGTGACAACGCGAGCCAGGCGACGCCGAGCTCGTGGCGCTCAGGCGGCCACAGCCAGTCGTCCTCCATCTCCTCCAGCCCGAGCGCCGGGTGTGCGCGGTGCAGGCGCCACGACGACGGGTGCCCGTACTCCCCTGCCATGTCAGCAGCGTAAGGCGACAGCAGCGGGGCCCGCGCCGGCTCAGGCGAGCGTGAACTGACCGACGAGCTGATCCAGCTCTTCGGCCGTCCGTGCCAGCTCCTGGGCCGAGGAGGCGACCTGCTGGGTCGCGGCGGAGGTCTGCTGCGTCGAGGCGGAGACCTGCTCGCTCGAGGCTGAGGACTGCTCGGCGACCGCGGCGACCTGCGCCATCGACTCCTGCATGCGAGCCGCGCGCGCGGCGATCTGCTCGATCGACGCGGCGATCCGCTCGACACGCTCGTGCATGTTCTCGACGGAACCGCCGATCCGCTCGAACGAGGCGCGTGCCTGCTCGACCGTCGCCGCGCCGTCCTCGGTCTGGCGGGCGCCGTCCTCGACGACCGCAACCACGCGGCCTGTCTCGCGCTGGATCTCCCCCACGAGCTCCGAGATCGATCCGGCCGCCCGCGAAGACTCCTCCGCCAACTTGCGCACCTCCTCCGCGACGACCGCGAAGCCGCGACCCTGCTCCCCCGCGCGCGCGGCCTCGATCGCCGCGTTCAGCGCCAACAAATTCGTCTGCTCGGCGATCCCGGTGATCGTGCCGACGATCCCGCCGATCCGCTCGGACTTCTCCCCCAGCTCGCGGATCGCGCCGGTCGCCTCGTTGGAGACCTCCCGCGCGGCACGCATCGCCTCGGTCGCGCGCGTGACCGTCGCGGCGCCCTCCTCGGCGACAGCGCGTGCCTGTTGCGCGACGCTCGCCGTCTCCTGCGCGTCGCCCGCGCTCTGCTGCGTGGCGGCGGCGACCTCAGCGGTCAGGGCGCGCGCCTCCTTGACCGACCGCACCTGGCGCTCAGCGCCCTGCGCGACCTCGCTCACGGTCGTCGAGATCTCGCCGATCGCGCGGCCGGTCTCCTCCGACGTCGTCGCCATCTGCTGCGAGGCAGCTGCCACGGATGCGGAGGTATGTGCGATCTCCCCCAGGATGCTTGCGACCCTCGCGCGCATGCGGTTGTACGCGTCGAGCGACGTGAGCGTCGTCTCGTGGATCGCGTTGACGGCCAGCGAGACCTCGCCGATCTCGTCGCTGGAGATGCGCTGGATCGGCCGCGTGGAGGTGCGCACCTCGACGGTCATGTCGCCGTTGGCGACCGCCTCGAGCCCGTCGGCGAGCCCGCGCACGTCGTCGTCGCGCAGGTGCTGCAGGCGCGAGAGCACGCGCCGCACGCGCATCCGCAGCGCGAGCGTGATCCAGATCGCCACGCCGACCGCCAGCAGCGCGCCGGCGACCGTCGCGATGATGATCAGCAGCCGTGTCGACTGCACGGTCGACTGGAAGCTCTCGTTGGCGGCGGCCGTCCGCTTCGCGTCGTTGCTCGCGTAGACCGGCAGCGTGGCAAGGACGCGCTCGTGGTCGCGCGAGAGCGTGCCGATCGTGTGCAGCGCGACGATCGAGATCCCGAGCAGGAAGCAGACGACGCCTCCGAACGCGAGCCCGAGCTTGCGACCGACGCTCCAGCGGATCCCGAGGAAGCCCTTCACGCCCCGTGAGTCGGCAGCGCGCGGGCAACCTTGAGCGAATGTGCCCTACCGCGCGACCGTGGCGGAGCCGGCCCACTCGGTGCCAGTCGCCGGGTCGGTCCACAGCACGCGCCACTGGCGCCCACTCTTCGCCGCCGCGCCGCGCTGCCAGTAGCCGCTGGCGGCGTAGCGCTGCGTCGCGAGCTTCTTCCAGCCACCGCTGCGGTCCTTGACCTGGATCTCGAGCGAGCCGGCGCGGCCGTGCGCAGGCCGCACGAAGCCCCACAGCGCGACGCGCCCGCGCGCCTTCGTCGTCACCACGAGCGGCAGGCGGAAGCCGTAGAGGGACGGCTTGGGCCCATTGCCGTGGTAGAGGAACAGTCCGGACTCGAACTTGCCGTGTGCGCCCTCCGACGGCGCGTCGTCGCGCAGCAGGTACTGCGAGAACGACTTCACGCGCGCGTTGCTCCAGGCCATCCGCTCGCCGATTGAGCGGAAGTCGGACTGCGTCGCCAGCGGCACGCCGAACTGGCGGTCGGGATAGCTCTGCACCCCGAACTCGCTCACGTAGATCGGCAGGCGACGCGGCAGCGCCCCCGCCGAGGCCGCGCGGTCGAGGCCCTTCACGAGCCGTGACAGCACGCCGATCGTCACGTCGTCTTCGTTGATCGGCCGGAAGAACGGACCGAACTTCGTCGTGTACGGGTGCATCGCGACCCCCTGTGTCGGCACACGCCCGCACGAGCGCGACTTGTGCCAGCGGCCGTCGAGGCACAGCACCGCGCGCAGGAAGCGCAGCGGATTGATCGTGCCGTTGTCGCGGATCGAGTTGCCGATCGGGGCGAGCTCGCCGATCAGGATCGGCGCCCGTACGCCCGCGCCTCTGAGGCCCGCATAGCCCTGCAGGTAGAGCTGCCGGTAGACCTTGGCGCTCGCCAGTCCCTTGATCGGCTTGAGCAGCTTGCCGAGGTTCGGCTCGTTCCAGATCGACCACCACGAGACCTTCGCGCCGTAGCGCCGCCCAGCGGCCGTCGCGAACTTGCTGAACGCCTCCGCGCTCGGCCGCGTCAGCTTGTCCTTCTTGGCGGCCGTGGCCCAGCGCGGCGCCGGCCCGGTCAGCGTGAGGTAGACCTTCAGCCCGCGCGCTCGAGCGCCGTCGATCGCCGCGTCCCAGCGTGCCCAGGCACCGGCCGGGTAGGCGTTCGGGTCGGTCTGGTTGAAGGCCGGCGCGCGTCTGGAGTCGGGCTCGGGCGCGACCGAGCTCCACGACAGCTGCAGTCGGATCGCGGTGGCGCCAAGGTCCCTGATCGTGTCGAGCGCCGCGTCGGGCGAGCCGCTGAACAGCAGCTCCGACGGGGCCTCGACGGTCGTGAACTGGGTGCGGCTCGCGCCCGCGACGGCGGCGGGCAGCAGCACGGCGAGACAGGTCACGACGACGAGCAGGGTCCGATGGCGCACGAGGGCGTCCTCCTTCGGTGGCTTGCTGGGTGGGTCGCCGCGGCGCGGCTAAGGCTTCCTAACGCAGCGAGCGGCGCAAGGTAGCGCACGCTTCTGACACGTTGGAGCCTCCTAATGCGCGGACGGCGCGGCCTCGGGCGACGATTCCCCCGCTGTCGCGGGGCTGAGCGAGGAGCGTGTCGCCGCGCCGACCTCCAGCTCGCTGACGTTGAGCGGATGGTGGCAGGCGGCCAGATGACCGCCCGCGTAGACCGTCAAAGGCGGCTCGACGCGCGCGCAGATCTCGGTCGCGCGCGGACAGCGCGTGCGGAAGCGACAGCCGCTCGGCGGATCGATCGGATTCGGCGGCTCACCACGTACGACGTGACGACCACCCGCTTCGCGGGCGGTGCCCCGGGCGCGGTTCTCCTTCGGGTCCGGGATCGGGATCGCGTCGAGCAGCGCGTCCGTGTACGGGTGGATCGGCTTGACGTACAGCTCCTCCGCCGGCGCCGACTCGACGATCTTGCCGAGGTACATGACGGCGATGCGATCCGAGACGTGCCGCACGACGGACAGGTCGTGCGCCACGAACACGTACCCGAGCCGCAGCTCGTCCTGAAGATCGTCGAGCAGGTTGACGACCTGCGCCTGCACGGACACGTCGAGCGCCGAGACGGGCTCGTCGAGCAGGATCAGGCGCGGGTCTGTCGCGAGCGCGCGGGCGATCCCGATCCGCTGGCGCTGACCGCCGGAGAACTCGTGCGGGAAGCGGTTCACGTGCTCAGCGTGCAGGCCGACGCGCTCCAGCAGCTCGCGCACGCGCCCGTCGAAATCGCGGCCGTTTGCGCCGCCGTTCCCATGCGCGCCCTGCATGCGCAGCGGCGCGCCGACGATCTGCCCGACGCGCTTGCGCGGGTTGAGCGACGCCTGCGGGTCCTGGAAGACCATCTGCAGCTCGCGCCGCACCGGCTGGAGCGCGCGCCGGCCGGCGTGCGTGATGTCCTCGCCGCGGAAGCGGATCGTCCCGTCGGACGCGTCCACGAGCCGCGCGATCGCGCGCACGAGCGTCGTCTTGCCGCAGCCCGACTCGCCGACGACGCCCAGGGTCTCCCCCTCCGCGAGCGCCAGTGAGACGTCCGAGACGGCGTGCACGTGGCCGACTGTGCGGTCGTACAGCACGCCGTGCTTGATCGGGAAGTGCACGACGAGGTGCTCGACCTCGAGCAGGGGCGTGCTCATGCGGCCTCCCCAAGCCCGATCTGGCCGCCGACCTGGCGTTTCGCGCGCTTCTCGTCCGGCGTGAGCCAGCAGCGGTCCGGGTGGTCCGCGCGCGCCTCAAGTGGCGGGAGCTCGGCGCATCGATCGAACGCGTGCGGACAGCGCGGCCGGAAGCGGCAGCCGCGCGGCGGGTCGGCGAGCGACGGTGGCGTCCCCGCAATCGCCGGCAGGCGCGCCGGCCGCGGCCGGTCGACGCGCGTGATCGAACCGAGCAGACCCCACGTGTACGGGTGTTGCGGGTCGTAGAAGATCTCGTCGAGGGTGCCCTGCTCGACGATCTGGCCGGCGTACATCACCGCCACGCGGTCGGCCACGTCGGCCACCACGCCGAGGTCGTGCGTGATCAAGATCACGCCCGCGTTCGTCTCCGCGCGCAGTCTCCGCACCTCCTCGAGGATCTGCGCCTGGATCGTCACGTCGAGGGCAGTCGTCGGCTCGTCGGCGATCAGCAGGTCGGGCCCGCAGGTCAGCGCCATCGCGATCATCACCCGCTGGCGCATGCCGCCGGACAGCTCGTGCGGGAACGCCCGCAACCGCTCTGCGGGCCGCGGAATCCCGACGCGCTCGAGCAGCTCTCGCGCGCGCTCGAGCGCCGCGTCCTTGGAGATCTGCTCGTGCGCATGGATCTGCTCCGCGATCTGCGGGCCGATCCGCTGCACCGGGTTGAGCGCCGTCATCGGGTCCTGGAAGACCATCGCGATCGCCGCGCCGCGGATCCGGCGCAGCTCGTCGTCCGACGCACCGACGAGGTCGTTCCCGCGAAACATCGCGCGCCCCGCGAAGCGCGCGTTCGGCGAGCGCGTGAGGCCCATCAGCGTCATCCCGGTCACCGACTTGCCGCAGCCGGACTCGCCGACGATCGCCAGCACCTCGCCGACGTCGACGCGGAACGAGACGCCGTCGACAGCCTGCACGAGCCCGTCCTCGGTGCGGAACGCGACCCGCAGGTCCTCGACGCTGAGCAGATGCTTCTCGGCGCTCATCGTGCCGTCAACCGGATTCGCGGATCGAGCAGGGCGAAGATCACGTCGGTCACGGCGCTCAGCACCACGACCGCGAACGCGCCGAGCATCACGACCACCATCACCGGCGGCACGTCGAGCTGCGCGATCGACTCGGCCGCGTACTGGCCGACGCCCTGCAGGTTGAAGACCGACTCGGTGAGGATCGCGCCGCCGCCGATCACCGCCGCGAAGTCCAGTGACCACAGCGAGACGATCGGGATCAGCGAGTTGCGCAGCACGTGCCGCACGAGCACGCGCCGCTCGGAGATCCCCTTCGCGCGCGCGGTGCGCACGTAGTCCTCGCTCATCGTGTCGAGCAGGTTCGACCGCAGCACACGCGAGTAGATCCCGATGAACAGCACGCTCAGCACGAGCCACGGCAGGATCATGTGGTAGAGCCAGTCGAGCGGGTCCTGCGTGAGCGGCACGTAGCCGCCGTTCGGAAACAGCTGAACCTTGAACGCGAGGAAGTAGAGGGCAACCGCGCCGAGCAGGAAGACCGGCGTCGAGACGCCGACGAGCGCCAGCACCGTCAGTGCGCGGTCCGTGAAGTGGCCGGCGCGCAGCGCGCTCAGCACGCCGAACAGCACGCCCATCACGAACCAGATGATTCCCGCGCCGATCGCCAACGACAGCGTCGCCGGCAGGTCCTGCCAGATCTGGTCGAGCACGTTGACCTGCTGCGTGTAGGAGATCACCTCGCCCGTGAAGATCTTCTTCATCGTCGTCAGGTACTGCTGCCACAGCGGGTCGTCGAAGCCCCATGTGCGTCTGATCGCGGCGACCGTCTCCGGCGTCGACAGGCGCCCCGCCATCCGCTGCGCCGGGTCGCCGTTCGGGATCACCTGGAAGATCAGGAACGTCAGCACGGAGATCGCGAACAGGACGAGCACCGTCGAGAACAGCCGCCGCACGACGAAGCGCGTCATCGCGACGCCTCCTCCGCCTGCTCCTCGAGCCGCACCTTCGCGCGCGGGTCGAGCGCGTCGCGCACGCCGTCGCCGAACACGTTGATCCCGAGCACCGCGAGCACGAGCATCGCGCCGGGCACGAACGTCATGTGCATCGCGCTCGGGATCAGGCGGATGCCGTCGGAGATCATCGTCCCCCACGACGGGTTCGGCGGCTGCACGCCGGCGCCGAGGTACGACAGCGCCGCCTCCAGCAGGATCGCGTTGGCGACCATCAGCGGGACGAAGACGACGATCGTCGAGGCGACGTTCGGCAGGATCTCACTCCGCATGATGCGCAGCGGCCCCGCGCCGCCGACGCGCGCGGCGTCGACGAACTCCTGCTCGCGCAGCCCGAGCACCTGCCCGCGGATCGGCTTGGCGACGTACGGGATGTAGACGACACCGATGATGAACGCCGGCACGAGCAGTGAGTTGCCCTGCAGGTGAAGCGGCCCGATCGAGATGCCGCCGAGCGCGAGCGCGGTGCCGAGCGCGATCCCCAGCAGCACGACCGGATACGCCCAGATGAGGTCGAGGATGCGCGCGAGCACGCCGTCGACGAGGCCGCGGAAGAAGCCGGCGACGATGCCGACGATCGTCGCCAGCACCATCGTCAGCAGCGTCGCGAGGAAGCCGACCTCGAGCGAGTTGCGACCGCCGTAGAGCAGCCGCACGGCGATGTCGCGGCCGTTCTGGTCGGCGCCGAGCAGGAACTTGCCGCGCCAGGTCGGGCCGATCGGCTGGCCCGTCGGCGAGACGACGTCGCGCTCCTCCCCACCGACCCGCACCGTGTCGGTGACGTGGTTCTCGTTCGGACCCGTGTGCGCGACGTGGTCGGCGTACAGCGGCGCGCACAGGCACAGCACGACGATCAGCAGGAACAGTGCCCCGAACGCGAGGGCAGCCTTGTTGCGGCGCAGGCGCCGCAGCCCAAGGCGATACGGGCCGAGCCCGGGCGCCGCCACGTCCGCGCCGCGACCCGCGGGGGCCCCGGCGCGAACGGTGGAGTCGACGGTCGCCATCGGGCGTCTACTTCAAGCGCAGGCTCGTCCAGTCGTTGAAGTACGTCGGGTGGAAGATCGCGGCGTCGAAGTCGATCCGGTCGGAGTAGAACTTCGGGTGAAGCTCAGCGCCGTAGGCCGCGACGTACGCTCTTCTCGCGGTGTACACGTCGAGTCTCGCCCACTCGTCGGCGACGCTCTCGAGCTCCGTCACCGGCACTCTGTAGAGCCGCGCCAGCTGTCTCTGGATGAACGGGTCGTTCACCTTCGAGAAGTTCTGGTTATTCGTCGGCTGGATCGTCCGCCCGTCCATCAGCAGGTAGAAGTCGGCCGGGTTCGGGAAGTCCTGGATCCAGTCGGCGAAGCCGGTCTGCGGGTCGGTCTCCGCGCTGCCGATCGTCGGGAAGTAGACCTCGTCGGCGATGATTCTCTCGCTCGCGTCGAAGCCGATCTCGTTGAGCAGGTCGGTCCAGTAGTCGACGTACTCGCGCCGCGGGCTGCGCTGCTGGCCCCACACGACGACTCTCGTGCCGACGAGGCCGGCCTCTCTCACGAGCGCTCTCGCCTTCGCCATGTCCGGTCTCTCTCCGTAGGGGCATCTGACGTCCGGCGTCTCCGTCTCCGGGTTGCCGACGATGCCCTTCGGGATGAACCAGCAGGACGGCTCCAGGAAGCCGCTCGCGAGCCGCACCATCGCCTCGCGGTCGATCGCGTAGTTGACCGCCTGGCGCGCCCGCAGGTCGTCGAACGGCGGCTTCGTGACGTTGAGGAGGAAGTAGTAGGTGGACGGGATCGCCTCGCGCGAGAAGCGGTCGCTCGCCTGGCTCTCGATCTGCGGCAGGATCGACGGCGGCAGCGTGTCGCCGGCGTCGAAGACGTCCGCCTCGTTGTTGAGCACCCGCTGCGCCTCGGACTGCGTGTTGGAGACGATCGTCACTCTGATCGCGTCGAGGTAGCCCGTCGGGATGCCGGGGATGTCGAAGCTCGCGAAGTCGGGGTTTCTCTCGACCGTGAAGCCGCGGTTCGTCGCCACCTGCGTGATCATGTACGGGCCCACGCCGGGCGGCGGGTCGTTCGAGAGGTTTCTCATCGGCGTCCCGCTCGGCACGAGGCCGGAGGAGGGGAACGCCAGCACGTTCGCGAACGCGCCGTAGGGCTCGGTGAGTCTGATCGTGATCCTGCCGCTGGCGTCGTCGGTCTGGATGCCGGAGATCGCGTCGGCTCTGCCGGCGTCGTAGTCGGCCGCGCCCTCGATGTAGTTCGTGTAGAAGGACTTGCCGCCCCAGTTGACTCTGATCGCGCGCTGGATCGTGTACGCGAAGTCGCTCGCTCTGACCGGTCTGCCGTCGGAGAATCTGAGCCCTCTGCGCAATGTCAGCGTGTACGTCAGCCCGTCTCTGGAGGCCTCGGGGAGGTCCGTCGCAAGGCCCGGGATCAGCTCGCCTCCGGCCGCGCCGGTGGCGTGCCGGTAGGTGACGAGCGGCGTGTAGCTGATCCACGTCGCCTCCGCCGACTGCGTCGTGTACCCCAGCTGCGGATCGAGGTAGTCCGGCGCCGTGCCCATCAGCACGGTGATCGTTCCGCCCTGTCTGCCCCCGCCCTCGGTGCCGGCGGACGTGCTGCCGCCCTCGTCGTCGCCACCGCACCCGGCGGCAGCCAGCAGGAGCGCTACCGCGAAGGCGGTCGCGCCACGCATCCAGACTCGCATCTCACAGCCCTCCTCCAGGGTGGCTATGAACATGAGAGTTCCCGCGATCTTGGAGGCTAATCACGCGACTCGAACGTCACCTCGATGCGCTCCCCGTCGCGTCGCTCCTCCACGCGCGCGGCCGCGCGCAGCGCCTCCACGTCGGCGTCGGTGACCGGCTCGAACAGGCTGCGCGGCCACAGCCGCCGCGCGCGCACGACGTTCGCCTCGGCCGCGTACAGCAGCATCTGCGCGCCGAGGTAGAGCCACGTCATCAGGCCGAGCACGATCGCGAAGAGGCCGTACGTCTGGTTGCGAGGGCCCACCACACGGTCGACGTAGATGCCGGCGAGCGCCTGGAGGACCGCCCACCCGACGGCGGCGAGCACGATCCCGGGCCACAGCTGCCGCGTTGGCACCGCATCCGAGGTGAAGAGGCGAAAGACGGCCCAGAACAGCACGACGTCGAGCAGCACCGAGGCGGCGAAGCCGGGGATCTTGAGCGCGGTGCTGCCGAGGCCACCGGCGAGCAGCCCGACGGCGGTCGTCACGCTTACGTTCACGAGCCCGAGCACGAGCAGGGTCAGCAGGCCGCGCAGCCGCGCGGTGAAGAAGTTGCGGCGCAGGCGGTGCGGCACGTCCCACACGCGGTCCATCGCTCGCTGCCCGGCGAGTGTGATGCCGAGCCCCGCCCAGATCGCCCCGGCGAGGCCGATCGTCAGCGCGATGGCGCTGCCGCCGAGCGCATTGACCGTGATGTCTCTGCCGATGACCGGGAACTGTCTGACGGAGGATCCGACGATCTCCTCGTAGAGCCCCGAGTCGCCTCTGAGCAGGTAGCCGAGCACGGTCACGAGCACGAGCAGCAGCGGGAACAGCGCGAAGAAGCCGTACCAGGCCATCAGCGCCGCGAGGTTGCCCGCGTGGTCGTCGGCGAACTTCTTGACGACGCCGAGCGGGAAGCCGAGCACGCCGCGGCGCCGCTGCAGGCGGTCGAGCGCGCGCACGGGCGTCAGCGGGTCCACGGCGCAGTTCTACCCGTTGCTGCGGACCGCCGCGGCAGGCGCCCGTCTCACGCCCGATCGCGCGGCGACCATGCGGGGCCGACGGTGAATCGCCATCGACGAATTGGCTGTACGCAACACGTGTATTGCCACTGATTAACGTGGCACGATAGTTCGTTGCGTTTCCAGTCACACACGCTGTAGACCACACCGCGCACGCACTGGAAACTGCCGGGCATCATGAAGCCCGACACGCATTCCCCCGATCACGCTCGCCTAGGCCGCGCGGTGCGCGAGCTGCGCGCCCGCCGCGGGCTCTCGCAAGAGGAGCTCGGCTTTCGCGCCGGCCTGCATCGCAACTATGTCGGCGCGATCGAACGGGGCGAGATCAACCCGACCTTTCGCGTGTTGCTTAAGCTCGAGCGCGGCCTCCAGCTGCCGCTCTCGGAGATCATCCAGCTGTGGGAGCGCCGCGCGACCGACACGATCGCGCCGCGGCTGCGACGGCCGCCGACGGTACCCGCGTCGCGTCGCCGCAGAACGTCCGGCTGACGGTTCCTCCGCCCTCCTCGCGGGTATGTCGAAGGGCGACGAACCCGACCCCGATGGAGGCGAATGCGATGACGGTCCGTTCGAGCTCGCAGGGCATCCTCGCCGACGAGCACGCGGAGAAGCGGCAGGAGATCATCGAGCTGCTCAAGAAGGCGTATTGGATGGAGCTCGAGACGGTCATGAGCTATCTGGCGAGCTCGATCAACCCCGACGGAGTCCGTGCCCAGGAGATCGTCGAGTCGCTCGCCGCGGACATCCAGGAGGAGCTCGGCCACGCGCAGAGATTCGCGCAGCGCATCAAGGAGCTGTACGGCGTCGTGCCGGGCTCGCTCGACTTCGCGGCGGAGCAGACGTATCTGCAGCCGCCTGAGCACCAGACGGACATCGTCCACGTGATCCGCGGCGTGATCGAGGCTGAGACCGGCGCGATCGAGCACTACAACCGCATCATCGAGATGACCGACGGCCTCGACTGGGTCACGCAGGACATGGTGATCGAGATCCTCCACGACGAGGAGGGCCATCGCCGCCTGTTCGAGGGCTATCTGCGCGAGTACGAGGCGGAGGGACTCGCTTGAGGATCGCCGGCGCGGCGGGCGCTCCAGCCCGCCGCCCGCGCCGGCAGCGCGGTACGTCCGGCACCACCGCGGCCGAACTCGCTATCGTGGCTCAGGCGCGATGAAGCTTCTCGACTTGACGACCGAGACCGAAGGCACCACGGTGCGTCTCGCCCTGACCGGCGAGTTCGACATCGCCGGAGCCGCCCGCGTGGAGCAGGAGCTCGAACGGATCGAGCGCGAACCGCCGGCGACGATCGTGCTCGACCTGCGCGAGCTCGCGTTCATGGACTCGACCGGCCTGCGCGTGATCGTCGCGGCCGACAGCCGAGCGCGCGAGCAGGCGCGCCGGCTCGTGATCGTCCGCGGCAGCGACACGGTCCAGCGCATCATCGAGATGACGCGCCTGCACGAGCGGCTCGAGATCGTCGACGACCTCGCCGCGCTCGAAGTGAGCTAGTCGCTCCGGCGGCCGGTCGGCGCACTCACCACTCGTCCCGCTCGCTCTCGCTGCTGCGCTCGTGATCGGCCTCGCCGTCCTCGACGTCCGCGGAAGCGCCGTCCTCAGGCTGACCCGCGTCGTGGATCACCGCATGGGCTGACTGCTGGTCGCCGTGCGAGGCGTGCTCGATCAGCGCCTCCTCGGCCTCCTCGAAGCCCTCGGACTCCCCGCCGCCGCCCTCGATCACAGGCCGCCGCGCCGGATCGAGGTCCTCGTCGCCGGCGACGCCGCCGATGCGGCCCGCCTCCGCCGCCGCGGCGTCCGTCTCCTCCTGCTCATAGCGCGGGTCCGGGCTCATCGGTCCTCCTGTGTCGTGGTCTTCCGAGCGGACTACCCGCCGCGCGCTGGGCCCACGCCTTACTCGAAGGTTTCACTTGACCGTCACCGTTCCTTTGAACGGTGAACCCTTGCTTACCGAAGACTTTTCAGTTTTCGTGCAACTTCCGCCTGTTTTTATTCATGTTTCAGCTTGGCAACGGTCCATCGTCTCCTTTACGGTGACGGCGGTGAGTGGCTACGCGACAACATTTGCCTGGCATGACGACGCCGGCGACCTCACCTCCGCTGAGGCCGCGGCGCTGCTCGGCGTGCCGCCGGCCGCGCTCGAGCGGTGGGCGCAGCGACTGGCCTTTCCGCACCCGGACGGAGGAGGCATGGCCACCCGCTTCAAGCGCACGGAGATCGAGGCACTGCGTGACGCGCTCGTCAGCACGCACTCGGTCGAAGGCGCCGTTCGCGCCGCGCGCGAGCGCACGCAACGCTGAAGCGACTGCCTCGGGACTCCGCGCACGCGGCAACGCGCGGAGTCCCGAGAGAGTCGCTTCGTCGCGTCGGCAGACCGGCTGCACCCGCGGCACTACACCGGCCGGCGATCCTTGGCGCGCACGACGAGCTTCAGGCCGGACCAGGTCGCGTCGATCGCACAGACCTTCACGTCGACGACGCCGGCGGCGAGGCCGAGCTCGCGCACGACGTCCTCGGTGAGGTCGGTCGCGACTCCGGAAGCGCGCTTGGGCCATGCGATCCACAGCGCGCCGGCCGGGTCGAGCGCCGCGATCAGTCTCGGCAGGCGCCGCTCAAACGTGCGCCGCTCGACGAAGAACGCGACGACCAGGTGGAGCGGCCCGCGCAGCGTCGTGCGCGGCTTCTGGACGTCCTCCGGCAGGTCACCGAGCGCGTCCGCGAACTCCGGCGGCGCGTCGATGAACGCGATCCGCTGCCCCGACTTGATGCCGAGCTTGCTCGGCAGCGGGGTGCCGGAGTAGCCGGCGCTCATGCGAGCCGGTATCTGAGCGCGTCGGCCTGCTGGCGCTCGACGTCGGCGAGCGTCAGGTCCGGGTATGCGGTCTGCATGTGCGCGAGCGAGACCTCGGCGGGCGTCGGCTGCTCCTCGGCCGACGGCCAGGCGTCGGGATCCCACAGTCTCGAGCGCACGAACGCCTTGGGACAGTGGGCGAAGACCTCGTCGGCGCGCACGACGATCGCGCTCTTGGGCGGCTTGCCGACCGCGGTGAGCCCGTCGAGCAGCTCGGGGTCGGCGCTGACGCACGCGCGCCCGTGCACGCGCAGCGTCTGCGTGCGCCCTGGGACCAGGAAGATCAGCGCCGCAGCGCCCGTCTCGACGACGTTCTGAAGCGTGTCGAGGCGGTTGTTGCCCGTGGCGTCGGGGATCGCGACGTGGTCGTCGTCGAGCACGCTCACGAAGCCAGGCGGACCCCCGCGCGGCGTCACGTCGCAGCGGCCGTCCGCGTCATGGCTCGCAACGATCACCATCGGCGCGACGGCGATCAGGCGCCGGGCCATAGCGTCGAGGCGATCGAGCTGCTTGCGCACGGCACGCTCCATCGGCGCGTCGTAGCGCTCGCGCAGCTGCGCCTCGCTCGCGATCGCGCCGGTGAAGGGATCAAGCTCGGCCATCGGATCGATGATCGCAGTCCCCACGGCGCTCAGCGTCGGTCCCGCTCGCGAAGCCACGACAGCACCTCCGCGGCGTTGCGATCCGGCGGGAAGACGGGATAAAAGACCTCGACGATCGCGCCGTCCACCGCGATCAGCGTGATGCGCTTGTAGAGCCGCCTACCGTCAGCTTCGAATGTCGGCAGGCGCAGGGCGTCCGCGAGCCGCAGTTCGAAATCCGACAGCAGCGCGAACGGCAGGTGCTCGCGTGCCGCGAACTCGGCCTGCTCCCGCGACGGCTGGGCGCTCAGGCCGAGCACGTCGGCGCCGAGCGCACTCAGCTCGGCGTGG
This sequence comes from uncultured Actinomycetes bacterium, assembly GCA_963770165.1. Lineage (GTDB taxonomy): Bacteria > Actinomycetota > Thermoleophilia > Solirubrobacterales > Solirubrobacteraceae > Conexibacter. Next base: position 138,920 of record CAVYOK010000005.1, on the reverse strand, counting down.
TGGTCGCGGAACGCGCAGCTCTGCGGCGTGCAGCCACGCGCGCCGGGGATCGCGTCCCAGCCGTCCGGGGACGGCTCGCCGGGGATGCCGGTGCGCGGGTAGACGTAGAGCACCAGCGTGCCGACCGCCGCGGAAGCCGTGCTCAGCTCCACCTTCCCGCCGGTCGTCGCCGGCAGTGCAAGCGCGGGAAGCCGCATGCCCACGAGGTGCTCCGCCGCGCCGTCGTCGACCGCCACCCGCAGGTCGGGCGGAAGTGCGTGGAAGTCGGTCATGTCGTCATTCCCATCGGTGGGATCGGCACGTCGAGCACCTCCCCGACGCTCGTCGGGAAGCAGCCCTCCGGCGGCCACTCATCAGCGAAAGCACAAACGATTCTCCCATCCGGACGCGCGGCGCTCGGGGCCAGCAGTCCCCGCCATCCCTGTTGCCATAGCGCTTCGCCGACCGCCTGGAACGCCTGCCAGCCGGTGCGTGACGGCTGCGGCGCCTGCAAGCCGACTGCCGCGAGGCGCTCCGGCGTGCTGAGATCGGCGACCTCGATTGAGATCTCCCAGCGGTGATGATCGTGCGGCACCGCGCATCGGGGCCACATGCCTCGTTCCGCGAGGAACCGGTACCACTCGGCGACCGCGGTGCCGGGCTCGTCGGCAAGGTACAGCGCTCGGACGACCTCGTCGCGCTGCCACCGCTTGTCGGTGAGACGCTCAGCGCGCCCGAGCAATGAGGACCGGTGCGGAGCATGGCGAATCCACTCGCCGCGAACGGCGACCGCATCGACGGCGAGCGACATGAGCGCTACGTGACGCCCGGATACTCGAGGTCCGCGATCACGTCGGCGACCGGGTGATAGTCGCCGCGCGCGAGCAGCTCGATCGGCTTCGCGTCGTCGAGGACCGGCACCGGTCGCTGGAGCCAGACCGGGATGTGCTCGGCCTTCATCACGCGCGCGAGGCGGTCGGTCATCTCGCTGAGCTCGATCAGGCGCTCCGCGCGCTTGCCGGTCGGACTGCTGCGCCCCGCGAACCAGTCGCGCACGGTGCTCGGCTGTGCGCCTGTCGCCTTTGCGATCAGGACGTCCGAGAGATGGGCGACGTCGCGCATGCGCTGGGCCTCGATCGTGAGCACGCTCATGCATCCAGGCTAGCAGCTCTCCGTCAATTTGCCGTCACAAATCCGTCGCAGTCTGTGACGGACGGGCGGAGACTCAACGCGTTTCCGCCGCCAGCTCCGCGATCACGCGGGAGAGCTGACCGCCCTGCCAGGCGAGCGGGGATCTGCCCGGCTCCTCAACGATCAGGCGGGCGCCCGGGATCGCGGTGGCGTACGCCTCGCCGACTGCGAGCGGATGGCCCGGGTCGGCGTCGTCACGGTCCGCCACGACGACGGCGGGCACGTCGATCGCCGTCAACTCCTCCAGCGAAGCCAACGGCTGCGAGCGCGGGACCTGCTGCAGCGCGTCTGCCACCGCGCCGAGGTCGTCGTGCTGCGCCATCCGCTGACGCAGGACTGTCCGCACCGTCTCCGCCCACGCCGCCGGTACCTCCTCCTCCACCCTGTACGCCTCGACGAAGCCCTCGATCCCCCCGTGCCGCAGGCCGTCCGCGAGCGCATCCCAGCGTTCGAGGTCCGGCGGCACGGCGGGATCGAACGCCGGCGTGATCGCGACGATGCCGGCGACCCGCTCGGGCGCCTCCAACGCCACGCGCAGCAGCGTGTGCGCGCCCATCGAGGCGCCCGCGAGCACGGCGCGGTCGAGCGCATACGCGTCCAACACCGCGAGCAGGTCCGCGGCCAGCTCGTCGTAGCGGTAGGAGCGCGCCGACGAGGATCTCCCGTGCCCGCGCGCGTCGTAGGAGATCACCCGACGCCCTCCGCGCTCAAGCGCCTTCGAGCCCATCACGACGTAGCGCCGCGTCGCCGTCAGCCCGTGCAGCAGCACGATCGGCGGGCCGTCGGTCCCCCCGGCCTCCTCCACGGCCAGGCGCACGCCGTCCCGCTCGACGATTCGGTCGGTCACCGCCGGATTCGTATCACTACCCTCACTGCAGATGATCTTCGACGTCACCGAACTGGACTTCGAGGCCCAAGTCGTCGAGCGCTCGCGCACGCTGCCCGTCGTCGTCGACTTCTGGGCCGAGTGGTGCGGGCCGTGCCGCCAGCTCGGCCCGGTGCTGGAGCAGGCGGTCACCGCACGCGACGGCAAGGTCGCGCTCGCGAAGCTCGACACCGACGCCAACCCGACGATCTCGCAGGCCTTCGGGATCCAGGGCATCCCGGCGGTGAAGGCGTTCAGAGACGGCCGTGTGGCCGCCGAGTTCGTCGGCGCGCAGCCGAGAGCGGAGGTCGAGCGCTTCCTCGACGCGCTGCTGCCCTCCGAGGCCGATGCGCTCGTCGCGGCCGGCGACGAGGCGTCTCTGCGCAAGGCGGTCGAACTGGACCCGAGCCGCGCCGACGCGATCGTGCCGCTCGCGCGGCTGCTGCACGCTCGCGGCGAGGACGACGAGGCGCTCACGCTGCTGGAGCGCGCGCCCGGCGACTTCGGCGGTGCAGGGCTGAAGGCCCGCATCGAGCTGGAGCGTGCCGGCACGCCCGACCTGTCCGACGCCTTCGCCGCACTCGACGCAAGCGACCACGAGCGCGCGCTCGAGCTGCTGATCGCGGCGCTGCCGAGCACGGACGGTGCGAAGGACGACATCCGCAAGGTCGTCGTCGGGATCCTCGACGAGCTCGACGTCGAGCATCCGCTCGCGCGCGACGCCCGCCGGCGCCTCGCCGCGGCGCTCTACTGAGCGCGCGCCTCGATCGGCAGCGCGAGCTGGTCGGCCGGCGGCGAGAGCTCGTCCGCGCGCGGCTCGTCGTCCTCGTCCGCGAACGAGGCCATCCGCACGCCGAGCAGGCGTACCGGGCGCGGCGGCGCGTAGGCGCGCAGCAGCTCGAGCGCGATGCCGGTGACGACGTCGACGTCGCACGTCGGCTGCTCGATCGTGCGGGCGCGGGTGACGTTGGTCCAGTCGTCGAGCCGCACCTTGATGCCGATCGTCCGCCCGCGCTTGCCACGCGCCGCGAGCCCCTCGCACAGCTCGTGCGCGAGCCGGCGCAGCACCTCCTCGAGCTCCGCGAGCGACGCGATGTCCTCGTCGAACGTGCGCTCGGTCGAGCGCGACTTCAGCACGCGTGACGTGCTGACGGGCGAGTCGTCGTGAAACCACGCCCTGCGATGCAGCTCGCGGCCGTGGCGCGCGCCGAAGCGGGCGGCCAGGTCCCCCTCGGGAACCTGTTGGAGCTGGCCGATCGTCTCGATCCCGAGCTCCCGCAGCCGCTCCGCCGTCTTCGGCCCGATCCCCGGCAGGCGGCTCGGCGGTTCGGCGGCGAAGTGCTGCGCCGCCTGCTCGCGTCCCATCGCGACGAACCCTCTCGGCTTGCCGGCGTCGCTGCAGATCTTCGCGACCAGGCGGTTCGGCGCGATCCCGACCGACAGCGCGATGCCGGTGCGCTTCAGCACGTCGGCGACCAGCTCGCGCAGCACGCCCAGCGGCTTCTCCACGCCGGTCAGGTCGGCGTACGCCTCGTCGAGCCCCAGGTGCTGAAGCGGGCCGAGCCGCTCGGTGACGATCTCCCACACCTCGCGCGACTTCGTGCGGTACGCGTCGAAGTCAGGCGGCAGCACGATCGCGTGTGGACACAGCCGGCGCGCCTGCGAAGCGGGCATCGCCGAGCCGACGCCGTATCTCCGCGCCTCGTAGGAGGCGGTCGTGACGACCGCCCGCGGGCCGGAGCCGGCGACGATCACGGCCTTCCCAAGCAGCTCCGGCCGCCGCAGCAGCTCGACCGACGCGTAGAAGGCGTCGCAGTCGAGGTGCGCGATCACGCGCTTGGGCACGGCCGCGGCCGCGGCCTCGACGGGCGCGGTGGCCGACACGACCGGTGACGAACCCTCGGACATCCCTGTCCCGAGGGTACGCCGTCCGCCGGCTGGATACACGAACACACGTTCGTCTAGCGCGTGCTCCAGACCACGCCCACGCCGCCGAAGCCGAGCGCGCGCGCCGTCGCGCCCGTCAGGTCCCACTCACGGGCGCCGGAGTAGGGCCCGCGGTCGATCACCGGCACCGTCACCTCGCGGCTGCCGTAGCGGAAGGTGACCATCGTCCCGCAGGGCAGCGATTTGTGGGCGACGCCGAGCGTGCCGGTCGTGAGCGTCTGGCCGCAGGCGGTGCGATTGCCGTACAGCGCATACCACGACGCAAGACCCGGGCGGAACGCCTGAAGCGTGCCGGCACGGGCGCGCGTCCTGGCATTGCGACGGTCGCCCGCGAAGCGCACGCGCAGCCGCTGCGTCCCGGGGACTTCCGCGATCACGCGCGCGTCGAAGTGGCCGTTTGCGCGCGTGCGCGCACGTGCAACGGCGTGCCAGCGGCCGTTCACGCCAGCCTGGACGACGACGCGCCGGCCGCGCGTGCGCGGCAGCAGCGTCCCGCGCACGTGCACGGCCTCGCCGGTGCGCACGTCGCGGCTGCGGTGACGGACGACGAGCCGACCGGCGACGACGATCCGCCGCTTGCGGCTTGCCGGTGCCGCCTCCGCGCTGACGACGCTCGGCGTGCCGGCTTCCACCGCCGGGACGCCGTTGGGCGCAAGCACCACCCGCACCGCGCCGGAGCGCTTCACACGGACGCCAAAGCGGTAGCGGCCGCCGGCTTCGACGACGGTCTCCGCGATCGGGCGCCAGCGATGCCCACGCGGGGCGTACTGAAGCGTCACGGGGCGGCCGGCCTCAGCTGACGCGAAGCGACCTGAGACGTCGGCGCGCTGGCCGAGCCGCAGCGTCGCGTCCCGCACGGCGGGTGGGCGCGGGATCTCGAACGACTCCGGTGCGGGCGCTGCTTCCGCGAGCGCGAGAGCCGTGACGGACAGGGTCGTTCCAAGCGCGAGCGCAGCGGCCGCGGCATGCCGCGACCTCGTGCGACCCGCTGATAGCAGGCGCAACAGGTCAGAGCCTCCTTCGGTTCGACCGCGCCTACGGGGTTAGCTGTCGGGCTCGCGACGCTGACTCGGTTGCGCCACATTCACTGTGAATGCAATGAATGCAGACGCGCCAGCGGCGCTACGACGGCAGCAGCCGCCGATTCGCCCCAGCCGAGCGGATTTGCACCGCTCGACAAGTGGTCCCCCCGCTCGTCGCCGCACCGGGCAGCGACGACTCGGCAAGTCGATGTCCGCGGCAGCCTACCAGGGTCGCGGAAGCGACCGGTGTGCTCAATCTCACACAACGAGTTCCATCGGAGGCGCCTTGCCGACCCTGCCAGAATGGCTACGTGGCCAACCGCAACCGCCTGACGGGCCTCGACAGCTCGTTCCTGCACCTCGAGCACGACGCCTCGACGCACATGCACGTCGCCTCGTGCATGGTGTTCGACGGGCCGCCGCCGACGCACGACGAGCTGGCGAGCGCCGTCGAGGGCCGCCTGCATCTCGTGCCGCGCTACCGCCAGCGGCTCGCGTACATCCCGTTCGGGCAGGGGCGCCCGGTGTGGGTCGACGACCCGCACTTCAACACGCGCTACCACGTGCAGCATCACGCGCTCCCGCCGCCCGGCAGCGACGAGCAGCTCAAGCACCTCGCCGGGCGCGCCTTCTCGCAACAGCTCGACCGCAACAAGCCGCTGTGGGAGCTGTGGCTCGTCGAGGGGCTCGAAGGCGATCGCTTCGCGCTGTTGGGCAAGACCCACCACGCGCTCGTCGACGGCATCTCCGGCGTCGACATCACGACCGTCCTGTTCGACGTCTCGCCCCAGCCGGCGCCCACGCCCGCGCCTGAGCAGCCGTGGGTTCCGCGGCCGATGCCGAGCAGCGCGCAGCTGCTGGCCGACGCGCTGCTCGAGCGCACGACCGTCCCGGCGGAGATCTTCCGCGGCGTCCGCGCCGCGATCCGGCGCCCCCGCCGCGTCGCGAGGGAGCTGTTCGGCGACGTCAGAGCGATCGGCTCGTTCGCGCTGCCCGGCGCGCGCAGCGCGCCGCCCAGCCCGCTCAACGTGCCGATCGGGCCACACCGCCGCTTCGCCTGGGTCGACGAGGAGCTCGAGCGCGTCAAGGCGATCAAGAACGCGCTCGGCGGGACCGTCAACGATGTCGTGCTGGCGACCGTCGCCGGCGGCCTCGGCCGCTACCTGCGCGCGCACGGCCATACGACGATCGAGCTCGTGCTGCGCGCGATGATCCCGGTCTCGGTGCGCAGCGAGGAAGCGCGCGGCGCGCTCGGCAACCAGGTCGCGGCCGTGTGGGCGAGCCTGCCGGTCGGCGAGACCGACCCGGTCGAGCGACTGGCGCTCGTGCGCGGCGAGATGGAGGGCCTGAAGGAGTCCCACCAGGCGGTCGGCGCACGGCTGCTGACGGAGCTGACCGGCTTCGCGCCGCCGACCGTGATGGCGCAGGCGGCGCGCCTGCAGGCGCGCCAGCGCTACTTCAACCTCGTCGTCACGAACGTGCCCGGGCCGCAGTTCCCGCTCTACGTGCTCGGGCGCGAGATGCGCGCGATGTATCCGCTGGTTCCGCTCGCGCAGAAGCTCGCGCTGGGAATCGCGATCATCAGCTACAACGGGCAGATCGCGTTCGGGCTGAACGCCGACTTCGACGCCCTCCCGGACGTCGAGCTGCTCGCCACGCAGCTTGACGAGGCGCTCGACGAGCTGGCGGTCGCCGCCGGTCTGCCGGCGAGAACCCGGGGCGAGCCGGACCGGGGCCGCCGGCGCAGCGCCAGTCCCAACGGTCGCACCGCCGCCGAGACGAGCGCCACGACCTGACACTCCGTCGGCGGTTCGTGGCATCGTCCAAGGCTTCAGCCATGGTGTCCTCCCCTGTTCCTGAACCGTCGCACCGCGGCCTGCGCCGGCTCGGCCTCGGGCTGCTGACGCTGGTCGTCGCGCTCGGCGGCTTCGTGCTCGTGCTGCTGTTCTTCGAGGGTCGCGACGACGCAGGGGTCCCGCAGAGCGACGGAAGCGCCAACGCGCCCGGCCAGGCCGTGACCGATCAGCGGCGGGCGCCGGCGCCGGCGCCGATCAGACGCGACCGCGTCCAGCTCACCGAGGACCAGCTGCTGTACGCGCTCGAGCTGGGCGACGTCGTGCTGCTGTACGGCACGAGCGCGCCGCCGCCGCGGCTCAGCGCGCTGCAGCAGCAGATCAGCGGCCCGTTCGACCCGCTCCTCGCCGCCAACGGCGCCGCCGTGATCCTCGCGCGCGGACCGGGGACCGACGGCGTCGTCGCGCTGGCATGGCGCCGGATGCTGCGCGCGCCGAGTGCGGCCGACCCCGCGTTGGAGGAGTTCGCCAACTATTGGCTCGGCCACGGCCGGGGATGATGGCGGGCGTGGGAGCCCCCAGCGAACCCCTGCATGTCGCGCTCGCGCAGCTGAACGCGGTCGTGGGCGACATCGCCGGCAACGAGCGCGCGATCGCCGAGACGATCGGCAGAGCGCGCGACGCCGGCGCGCAGCTCGTGCTGTTCCCTGAGCTGGCGCTGACCGGCTATCCGCCCGAGGACCTGCTGCTCAAGGAGCACTTCCTGCGCGACGCGCGCGCGGCGCTCGACCGCATCGCCGCCGCAAGCACGGGGATCGTCGCGCTCGTCGGCTTCCCCGAGCGCGAGGACGACGTCTACAACGCGCTCGCCGTGCTCGCGGACGGTGCGGTCCAAGCCGTCTATCGCAAGGTCCACCTGCCCAACTACGGCGTCTTCGACGAGCAGCGCTACTTCCAGAGCGGCACCGGCCCGGCGTTGATCGAGCTGGGCAGGCACAAGGTCGGCCTGACGATCTGCGAGGACATCTGGGAGCCGGGGCCGCCGGCCTCCGCCGAGGCGCGCGCCGGCGCGACGTTGATCGTCAACGTCTCCGCCTCGCCCTACCACGCGTGCAAGGGCTTGGAGCGCGAGCGGATGCTCGCGCAGCGCGCGCGCGACAACCTCTGCGCGATCGCCTTCTGCGCGCTCGTCGGCGGTCAGGACGAGCTCGTCTTCGACGGCCACTCGCTCGTGCTCGACCACCACGGCGACGTGATCGCGCGCGCGGCTCAGTTCGAGGAGGAGCTGCTGCTGGCGACGATCGACGTCGAGGCGGCGCAGACGCGGCGGCTGCGCGACGCGCGCCAGCGCGTCCCGGCGCGCCGCGCCCGCCGGCGCGTGCCGACGCTCGCGCAGCTTGCGCTGCCCGCGTCGACCGCCGCCGCCTCGGAGCAGGTCGGCGGCTCGATCGCGCCACTGCTCGCGCGCCCGGCGGAGGTGTATGCGGCGCTCGTGACCGGCCTGCGCGACTACGTGCGCAAGAACGGCTTCAGACGCGTCGTGCTCGGCCTCTCCGGTGGGATCGACTCCGCGCTCGTCGTATGCATCGCGACGGACGCGCTCGGCCCTGAGGGGGTCGCGGCCGTCGTGATGCCGTCGCCGTACTCGTCCACCGAGACGCAGGCTGATGCGCGCACGCTCGCCGGCAGACTCGGCGTCGAGCTGTTCGAGCTGCCGATCGAGCCGGCGATGCAGGCCTACGACGCGGCGCTCGCCGATGTCTTCAGCGGCACCGAGCCGGGGATCGCCGAGGAGAACCTGCAGGCGCGCATCCGCGGCAACCTCGTGATGGCGCTCTCGAACCAGTTCGGCTGGCTCGTGCTTGCGACCGGCAACAAGTCAGAGATGTCGGTCGGCTACTCGACGCTCTACGGCGACCTCGCCGGCGGCCTCGCGGTGATCAAGGACTGCCCGAAGACGATGGTCTACGAGCTCGCGCGCTGGGTGAACGAGCGCGCGAGCGAGGAGCGCATCCCGGCCTCGATCATCGAGCGCGCCCCGAGCGCCGAGCTGCGGCCCGACCAACGCGACGAGGACTCGCTGCCGCCCTACGCCGTGCTCGACCCGATCCTCGACGCGTACGTCGAGGACGACCTCGGGCGCGAGCAGCTGCTGCTGCGCGGCTTCGCGGCCGACGCCGTCGACCGCGTGATCGCGCTCGTCGATCGCGCCGAGTACAAGCGCCGCCAGGCACCGCCCGGCATCAAGGTCACAAGCCGCGCCTTCGGCCGCGACCGCCGCGTGCCGATCACGAACCGCTACGGCGGCTGAGCCCGAATTCCGCCGTAGGTTCAGTCCTGTACCGACCGACGGGTGGGTGGTGCCACAGCGCTGTATTATGCGGTCCAATGGGGGTCACGTCCGTCTCGAGACGGCGTGAGGGGTCGCGTGCGGCGGACAAGGGCGCGCGCGTCGTCGGAGCGCCGTGGGATCGCACGCGCCGATGCGGCGTGCCGTTGGCTGACGAGGCAGCTGGATGAGCGCCATCTCGACCCGCCGCGCGGCCGAGCCTCCGGTCACCTCGGACGTCGCGCGGACGGCCACCGCCGCGGAGCTCGCCTGGATCGCGGCGCCTGCGTGCGCACTGCTCACGCTCGCCGCCATCCTGCTCGTCGGACCGCTCGTGGGTCGCCTGTTCCTGATGCCGCGCCGCGACGTCTTCTGGGCGACGATCGAGGCGGATCCGCAGCCGCTGCAGCACGGTCGCTTCCTCGTCGGACTGCTCGGTGCTCCGCTGCTCGCGGCCGTGCCCCTTGCCTGGTCACGAGGCCCTACGCTCAGGCCGCCAGCGCTTCGCCCGCGCACGATCCGCGCGCTGGTGCTCGGCGCCCAGCTCGCGCTCATCGCGTTCCTGGTCCTCTGCTTCGCGGCGCAGAACAACATCGTCTTCAGCGCGGACTTCGTCCCGCGCTGGCCGCACCGCGGTTTCTTCACGGCAGCGACGCTGATCGTCGCGGGCGCACTGCCCGCGCTCGCGCTGCTCCTCTTGCGCGGCGGACGCGCCGATCGGGCGCTGGCGCGCTTGGCGCGCGAGACGCGCGCACGCCGATTTGCCTGCCTCGCGCTCGCCGCGACCTACACGGGGATCTGGATGACGACTGCGATCAACCTCGACAGCTCGATCGGCAACACGATCGAAGCCGTCTACGGCCATGTCCATTGGGCGATGGCCGAGTCGTTCGCGGTGCTCAACGGGCGCACACCGCTCGTCGATTTCCACGCCCAGTACGGGCGGCTGTGGGCCTATCTCGCTGCCGCGCCGATGGCCCTGTTCGGCGCGACGCTCGGCACCTATACGGTTGCGATGGCGGCGGGAACCACGCTCGCGATGCTTGCGGTCTATGGGATTCTGCGGCGCCTCGTCCGCAGCTCACTCACCGCGCTCGTGCTCTATGCAGCGTTCCTCGCGACGGCCTTCTACATGGTCGTCGGCCCGCCCGAGGACCGCTACGGGATGGCGAACCTCTTCATCATGTGGCCGATCCGCTTCAGCGGGCCGATGTTGCTGGCATGGCTCGCCGCACGCTCCCTCGACGGCGCGGCGCCGCGGCGCACATGGATCATCTTCGCCGTGGCGGCGCTCGCCGTCGTCAACAACCCCGACTTCGGACTTGCCGCGGCGCTCGCGACCTTCGCGGCGCTGGCGAGCTCGCGCTGGCGCGAGCGGCGTTCGCTCGGGCGCCTCGCGCTCGAAGCGCTCGCCGGCGCGGCGGGCGGCATCGCGCTGTTCGCGCTGTTCACGCTCGCACGAGCAGGGACCCTGCCTCGGCCCGGTCTGCTGTCCGAGTTCTCGCGTCTTTACGCGATCGACGGCTGGCAGCAGGGGCCGATGCCCGAGCTGGGACTTCATCTCGCGATCTTCCTGACGTTCGCGGCAGCGCTCGTCGTCGCGGCGGTGCGGGTCGTCCAGGACGAGACGGACCGACTGCTCACCGGAATGCTCGCGTGGATCGGCGTCTTCGGACTGGCCGGGAGCTTGTACTACGGGGGCCGGGCGCACCCCATGGGGCTGTTCGTCTATTTCGCGCCGTGGGCGTTCGCGGTCGTGCTGCTGCTGCTGGTCGTGCTGCCGGGACTCGCGGCACGCGGCTGGCGGGGCGTGACGCTTCCCGAGCTGGCAGTCCTCTTCGCCTTCGGCCTCGTTGTCTGCTCGCTGCCGCAGACGCCCACGCCGTGGTCGCAGCTCACGCGCATCCGCGATCGCACCCCGGCGCCCCTGCTCAAGCAGCTCGAAGCTGTGGACCTGGTGCGCTCGACGACGCATCCGGGTGAGAAGGTCGGGGTGATCCTGACCCTCGGCCACCGCGTCGCCTACGACGCCGGCGTCGTGAACGTCTCGCCTTACTCCAGCGTCGAGTCGATCGCGACGCGCGAACAGCTGGAGACTCTGATCGATGCCCTGCACCGGGAAGGCGCATCGAAGCTGTACATAACGCGGACCTTCACACGCCAGGACACGTTCGCCGAGCTGCAGGCCGCGGGCTACGTGCCCCGGGCCTCCGACGCGTCGGGGACGTTCGTGCTGCTGGCCGACCGCTGGCGCTGAGGCGAACCGCGCCCTTCGGCCGCGACCGCCGCGTGCCGATCACGAACCGACACGGCCGCTGAGCCGGCGCGCCCCGCGCTGGCGGGCCAGACCATAAAGCTATAATCCAGTGTAATGGGGGTAGCGTCGCTCATGCGACGTGCGGCGCAGCCGCGTGGAGGCGCGCCGGCACGCAGCCGTGCGGTCACGCCGGCGGAGGCCGCATGGATCGCCGCACTCCCGTGCGCGCTGCTGACGCTCGCGGTGCTCGTGTTGGCGGGCCCGGCGCTCGGGCGTCTGCTGCTCGAGCCGGGCGCGGAGACATTCTGGGCCGATCTGCGCGTCGACCCGCAGCCGGCCGAGCACGGCCGCTGGCTCGTCGGCCTCCTCGGCCCGCTGCTGCTGGCGGCCATCGTCCTGTGGAGCGCGCGGCCGTCGGTCGCCGCGCGCATGCGGGCAGCGCCGGGGACGATCCGCGCGGCGGTGCTCGCCGGACAGGCAGGCGTGCTCGGGTTCGTGCTGCTCTGCTTCGCGGCCCAGAACAACATCGTCTTCAGCGCGGACTTCCCGGTGTGGCCGCACACGACGTACTTCTCCTCGGGGACGCTGCTCGCCGCGGCCGCGCTGCCGGTGCTCGCCCTCGCGCTGCTGCGCGGGCGCCAGATCGGCGAGCGGCTGCGCGAGCGCACACGAGAGACGCCGGCGCGGCGACGCGCGTGCTTCGCGCTCGCGGCGCTCTACATCGCCGTCTGGCTGCTGACGGCGATCGTGCTCGACAGCTCAGTCGGCAACACGACCGAAGCGGTGACCCAGCACATCCTATGGACGATGGCGGAGCCGTTCGCGGTGCTCAACGGCCGCACGCCGCTCGTCGACTTTCACGTCCAGTACGGCCAGCTGTGGGCCTACCTCGCGGCCGCCCCGATGGCACTGCTCGGCCCCTCCATCAGCTCCTACACCCTCGCCATGGCGACCGGCAGCGGCCTCGCGATGCTCGCCGTCTACGCGACCCTCCGCCGCCTCGTGCGCAGCTCGCTGCTCGCGCTCGCGCTGTTCGCCCCGTTCCTCGCGACGGCCTTCTTCACGATCCTCGGGCCGCCCGGCGACCGCTACGCGCCGCAGAACCTCTTCATCCAATGGCCGCTGCGCCAGGCGGGGCCGTTCGCGCTGGCCTGGCTGACGGCCCGCCACGCCGACCGCGCCGCCCCGCGGCGTGCCTGGGTGCTGTTCGCCGCCGCCGGTCTCGTCGCGATCAACAACACCGACTACGGCCTCGCAGCCGCCGCCGGCACGCTCGCGGCGCTCGCCGCGACCGATCCGCCGCGCTCGTGGCGCGCCGCCGGCCGGCTCCTCGCGCACGCGGCGGCTGGCGTCGCGACGGCGCTCGCGACGTTCTCCCTCCTCACGCTCGCGCGCTCTGGCTCGCTGCCCCACTTCGGGCTGCTGTCGGAGTTCCCGCGGCTCTACGGCATCGACGGCTGGGAGCAGGTGCCGATGCCCGAGCTGGGCCTGCACCTCGCCGTCTTCCTGACATTCGCCGTCGCGCTCGTGCTCGCCTGCGTGCGTATCGCGAGCCGCGACGGCGATCGGCCGCTGACAGCGATGCTCGCCTGGATCGGCGTCTTCGGCCTGACGATAAGTCTCTACTACGCCGGGCGCGCACACCCGCTCGCGCTCTTCAACTTCTTCGCGCCGTGGGCGTTCGCGCTCGTGCTGCTCCTGCTCGTCGTCGTGCGCCAGCTCGACGCCCGCGCATGGCGCCGCCCGACCCCCGCGGAGCTCGCGGTCCTCTTCGGCTTCGGCTTGCTCCTCTGCTCGCTGCCGCAGACCCCCGACCCGCGGTCGCAGATCGCGCGCATCGCCGACCGCATGCCGGTCTCGACGTTCCGCCAGGACTTCCCCGAAGGACAGGACCTCCCGATCTTCGTCCAGCGCGACGCCAACCGCTTCGTCGCCGCGACCGCGCGACCGAGCGAGCCAGTCGCGATCCTGACCCCGCTCGGGCACCGCGTCGCCTACGACACCGGCCTCACCAACGTCTCGCCATACGCGAGCATGGACTCGATCGCGACCACCGGCCAGCTCCAGCGCACGATCGATACCCTCCGCCGTGCCGGCGGGCGCAAGCTCTACGTCGCCGTGCTGTTCAGCAAGCCCGAGCAGACGGCGATGCTCGAGCGTGCCGGCTTCGTCGTGCTGCGGCAGGACCACACGCAGCAGTTCATCGAGCTGGTCGACCGGTCAGCTACGTCGCACCGTTTATAGGTGCGTCGCCGTATAGTCTCCCCATGGGGGCCACGTCTGTCTCATGGCGTGCGAGGCGTCATGCTGCGCGACCGCACCGGCAGCGGTCGTCGGAGCGTCGTGCCCTCGCACCCGGAGAGGCGGCATGGCTCGCGGTCGTGCCCTGCGCGCTGCTGACGCTGACGGCCATCCTGCTCGTCGCTCCGGCGCTTGGCGATCTCCTGTTCCCGTCGACGACGTACGACTTCTGGCCCGAGGTGCTCCCGGAGATCAGACCCGAGCCGGCGGAGCATGCGGCGTTCCTGCTCGCGCTCGCCGGGGCGCTCACGCCGTCGATCGCCGTCGCGGCAACTCGCCTGCGGCCGCTGCCGCTGGCGCCCGCTGCACGTCGCCGGCCCGTTCTGCTCGCGCAAGCTGCGGTCTGCGCCTTCCTCGGCCTCGCGCTGGTCGCCCAGCGCGCAATTGACTTCGACGCGTCGTACACGCTCGACACGACGCGTCGCTACGTCTACTTCACGTGGACCACGATCGCCGTCGCCGCACTGTCGGGGACTGCCGTCGGGCTGCTGCTCAGCCGCCCTTCGCTGCGCGCAAGGCTCGCGCGCCTCGCGGCGGAGACGCAGGGCCGACGACTCGGCGCACTGCTTGTCGCGGCGGCGTTCACGGCGCTGTGGCTGCTGACGGCGATCAATGTCGACAGCTCGGTCGGACACGCCAACCCGACGGTCCGCGAATTGCTCCCCTGGTCGATGGCCGAGACGTGGTCGATCCTCGGCGGTCAGACGCCGCTCGTCGACTTCCACGCGCAGTACGGACAGCTGTGGCCGTATCTGGTCGCCGCAACCATGGCGCTCGTCGGCACGGGTCTGGGCGTCTACACCACCGGCATGGCGACGATCGGTGCGGTGGCACTGCTGGCGGTGTTCGCGGTCTTCCGACGCGTCGCGCGCAGCTCGACCGCTGCGCTGGCGCTGTTTCTCCCGTTTGTCGCCAGCGGCTTCTTCATGCAGCGGGGTCCGCTCGAGAACCGGTACGGCGCCTCCAACTTGTTCTCGCTGTTCCCGGTCCGGTACGCCGGTCCCTATCTGCTCGCGTGGCTGCTTTCGCGCCACCTCGATCGCCGCTGGCCGCAGCGGACGTCGGTCGTGCTGCTGTTCGCCGGGCTCGTGGCGCTCAACAACCCCGAGTTCGGACTGCCGGCGCTTGGCGCGACGGTCGGCGCATGCCTGTGGGCGCAGCCGCCGCGCAACTGGCGCGCCGTGCGACGCCTGGCCGTGCAGCTCGTCGCCGGATTGCTGGGCGCGCTCGCCGTGGTGGCGAGCATCACGCTGCTGCGCTCCGGCTCACTGCCGCAGTACGGACTGCTGTTCGAGTTCTCGAGGCTCTATGGCGTGTCTGGCTGGGCGATGCTTCCGATGCCGCGGCTCGGCTTCCATCTCGTGATCTTCGCAACGTTCGTCGCCGCACTGACGGTCGCGACGGTACGCGCCGCGTCACGCGACGATGACGTCGTCCTCACCGCGCTCCTGGCCTGGAGCGGAATCTTCGGCCTCGGAGCCGGGAGCTACTACGTGGGTCGCTCTCATCCCGAGGTCCTGATCTCGCTGTTCTCGGCCTGGACATTCGCGCTCGCGCTGCTGTCGGTCGTCGTCGTGCGCGCGCTCTCGGCGCGCCGGTCAGGCCGTCCGCAGATCGCCGAGCTCGCGGTGCTGTTCGCGATGGGCCTGGCCGCCTGCTCGATTGCCCAGACCCCGACGCCGTGGTCCCAGCTCGAGCGGATCGGAAACGACACGCCGGTCCCCGCGTTCCGCGACAACCGGATGACCGACTTCATCGCGCAGAACACGACCGACGGCGAGCACGTCGCGATCCTCAGCCCCGCAGGCCACCGAGTCGCCTACGACCTCGGGCTCACCAACGTCTCCCCGTACGCGAGCATCGAGTCGATCGTGACGCGCCACCAGATGGCGGACACGCTCGCGGCGCTTCGCGCAGCGCGCGGCACGAAGGTGTTCCTGTGGGAGGGTGACACCTGGGCGGGAGTCGCCGAGGCGCTCGTCGCGGCGAGGTACGCCGTCCAGCAGCGCGACCCGGCTACGAAGATGACGCTGCTCGTCGCTGACGCGGGCCGCTGAGGCGTCTCCGCCGGCGAGGTGAACGCAACTACTGCCGCGCCGGCCGCACGGCGATCGTCATGCGCGTCGTCGCGCACAGGCGACCGTCGTCGTCACGGATCTCGACGTCCCACAGCCACGTCGTGCGGCCTCTGTGGAACGGGCGGGCCGTCGCGTGGATCGTGCCGTCGAGGATCGGACGCAGGAAGCTCGTGCTGTTCGAGAGCCCCATCGCGTGCATGCCCTGCTCGTGCACGCCGGCGAACGTGCCCATCGACGCGAGCGACTCGGCGATCGCGGCGTAGACGCCGCCGTGCACGAGCCCGAACGGCTGCTTCAGCTCCGCTCTCACCGGCACGCGCGCGGTGATCGCGCCGTCCTCGCCCGCCGCGATGTCCTGCATGCCGATGAGGCGGTCGAAGCCGGGAAGCTCGTCGGGGGGCGTCGCGGCGTCCACGGCGCGGAACGATATCCGCGACGACCGCGAGCCGCGCTGCGCGCGCGGCAAGCGGGTTGGCCGAACGTCGCCGTCCTCTAGGCTTTTTCGCAGTGAGCGGGCTCGAGCGCCTTCCCCCCGACCAGCGCGCCGTGCTGCAGCTGATCCTCGCGCAGGGTCGCGGCTACGCCGACCTCGCCGCGACGCTGCGGCTCGACCCTGCCGCCGTGCGCCAACGCGCGCACGCCGGCGCCGCGGCGCTCGCCGCGACGGCCGCCGGGGAGATCGACGCGGACACGCGCGACCGCATCGTCGACTACCTGCTCGGCCAGCAGGACGACGGCGAGCGGATCGTCACGTACGCCGCGCTGGGCGACTCGCCGACCGCCTCGCGGTGGGCGCAAGCGCTGCGCGAGCAGCTCGTCGCGGTTGCGCGCGAGCAGCTGCCTGAGGTGCCGGCCACGGCAACCGTCCCGGCAACCGTGAACGGCAGCGGCACGGGCGTGACCGTGCCGGAAGCGGCTGCGCCGACGGCGGCGCGCCCGACGGTCCCGCCGGCGCCCGGCGCGCCGATCGCGCCTGACGCACCGGCCCCACCCGCCGACCCGCCAGGCGACGCTGCGACCGGCGGGAGCGAAGCGGCCTCCCCCCGCCCCTCCCGCCTCGGCGGCGCGATCCTGATCGCCGGCGTGCTGGCGCTCGCGGCCGTGCTCGCGATCGTGCTGATCGGGGGCGACGGCGACGACGACGGCAGCCCGTCGACCTCCACAGGCGGCGCGCAGACGCAGTCCGCCCGCACGAACACGAGCACGCAGCCGTCGGCGGGCGGAACGAACGCGAGAGCGCAAGCAAGAACCGTCGGCGGCGCGGTCCTGAGACCGGCGGACGGCGGCAGCGCGCTCGGCGCGGCGCTCGTGCAGCAGTCTCCGAACGGCCGACGCCTGCTGGCGGTCGAGGCGGCGAGACTGCCCGGCAACGACGCGCAGGAGTTCTACGGCATCTGGCTGCAGGGCTCGGCCGGCAATCGCTTCCTCGGCTTCGTCCCCAGACAGGTGAGAGCGAACGGCACCTTCACCGTCAGCTCGCAGCTGCCCAGAGACCTCGACCTGTCGGCCTACACGACGGTCATCGTGACGGCCGAGGGATCGAGCGCCGTGCCGACGACACCGGGGACGACCGTCCTCAGCGGTCCGCTCAGACTGGCGGGCTGACCACGGCGTCGAGCCCCGCCGAGCGCCTCGTCCAGCTGGCGCCGGGCCGCGCGCGAGAACAGGAACGGCGCGAGCCGCGACCAGCCGAGCAGCCGCTGACGCAGCTCGATCGTGACGGTCGTGGAGGCGTCGCTGGCCGGCTCCAGCGAGATCGCCGTCACCGCCTCCGCGAGCAGCCGCTCGAACGGGCTGCCCTCCAGCTCCTGTTCCCAGCACAGCAGGCGCGGCTCGACCGACTCGACGATGAGGTAGTCCGCACGGATGCCTCTCCCTCTCGCCGTCCCGAGCACCTGCGTGAAGCGGCCGTCCTCGACCGCCTCCATCCGCACGACGCGTGGCCACCAGCGGACCTGGTGCCACGGGTCGGCGAGCACCGCCCACACCGCCTCGGGCGGGGCCGCGAGCGTGCGGCTGACGCGCGTCGTCGGCACGGCGCGGAGCGTACGGCCTCCGCGGGTCCCGCGCGCCGCCCCGGCGAGCGGGGGCGGGCGGGTCCGCTATCCCGCGATGTTGCGCAGGTCGCGGATCAGCAGCAGGTGCTTGAGGTACGTCGCGACGGCGGCGAGGTTCTCGAGCGTCTCGACCGCCTCTCTGCGCCGCTCGGGATTGCGCGAGCGCAGCGCCGGGGCGAGGATCTGCTGCAGCAGCGCCGCCTCGCGGTCGGCGGAGGTGCGGAACACGCGCAGGTTGCGCCCGGCGACGCCGTACCTCGCCAGCTCGGCGACCGCGCGCACGATCTCGCGTTCGGTCTCGTCGTAGTAGCGCACGCCGGCGCGCTGCTCGCCTCTGATGACGCCGAACTCCTCCAGCTCGTGCACGAGTCTCGCCTCGGCGCCCGTCTCCTCGACGACGTCCTCGAGCGAGTAGACGGGACCCGGACCCTTCACGGCGACCGCCGTGCGGCGCAGGTGGCGGAGATCCGGTCTCTTCGCGCCGGGCTCGGCGCTCCCGCCCACCTCGCCGTCGGTCCGGCCGCCGGCCAGCTCCTGGCGGATCACGCGCAACGGCAGGAACTCGTCGCGCTGCAGGCGCAGGATCGTGCGCAGCCGCTGCACGTCGTTCTGCGTGTAGAGGCGGTATCCGCCCTGCGTGCGCCGCGGCGCGAGCAGCTTCTGATCCTCGAGGTAGCGGATCTTCGAGATCGAGATGTCGGGGAACTCCTGCTTGAGCGCCTTGCAGACCGCGCCGATCGTGAGCGACTTGCGGCGCGGCGCCGCGATCGGCTCGCCGCCGGCATCGGCGGCGCCGCCCTCGGCGGGCTGCTGCGAGGTGTCGGCGGTCGTGCTCATCGCGCAAGGTAGGCGAGCTTGTACTTGCCGATCTGCAGCTCGTCGGCGTCCTGCAGGCGGTGCGACTCGATCCGCGTGCGGTTCACGTACGTGCCGTTGAGCGAGCCGCAGTCGTCGAGGTACCAGTCGTCGCCGCGGCGCACGAGCAGCGCGTGGTCGCGCGAGACGGTCACGTCGTCGAGGAACACGTCGCTGTCGGGGCGGCGGCCGATCGTGAGGCGCTCGCCGTCGATCGCGAAGCTCTCGCCCGCGCGTCCCCCGCCGGAGCGGATCACGAGCGCCGCGCCGCGCGCGACGACGTCCTCGAGCTGGACCGGCTCGATCTCGCCCGTCTCGCCGATGCGGTACGTGGCGGTCGTCTCATGGTTCGCGCCGCCTTCGGCGACGGCGAGGAACGCACCGCACTTCTGGCAGTAGTTGGCTCCGATCGCGTTCGCGAAGCCGCACTCGGGGCAGTGGAGCGCCACGGGATTCTCCGGCGTTGGGCGGGCGCGGATGGGCCGGTCCGCGTCCTACTCCTCGTCGTCCGGCTGCGGCCCGCGACCCGCCAGGATGTTCGTCAGCTTCTCGACGTCGGCGCCCGAGAAGACGTCCTCCCCGCCTTCGTGCTTCTTGCGCAGCCGGTTGACCAGCTCCGCGCGCAGGATGTCGATCTTGCCGTGAAGGATGCGGCGCTTGTAGCTGATCTCCAGCTCCTCCTCGGTCAGCTGCTGAATCAGTTCCTTCAGCTCCTGATCGCTCAGGGAGCCGAGGTCCGGGAAGGTGTCCATCGTCACGCTAGGTCTCCGATCCTCACTGGCGGGACGCGCGAGTATAGCCGCGCGACCTCGCAACCTCAACGTCAGCTTGAGGGTCTGGTGTCGCGCAGCGCGCGTCGCCCGTCGCGCACGTACAGCGCGGTCGCCGCCAGCGCGAGCGCGAGGCCGAGGTACAGGCACAGCTCGCCGAGCGTCTCGAGGCCGCACAGCGGGAAGAACAGCCCGCCCATCACGGGCGCGACCGCGAGCCGGCCCGGCCAGTTGATGCGGATGTCGACGCCGCGGCGCAAGCCCAGCTGCGCGAGCAGCAGCATCAGCAGCTCGCGGGCGATCAGCACCGCGAGCGCCCAGCGCGGCAGCAGCTCGAAGTGCCAGTTCACGACCACGCCGCAGATCACCAGCAGGCGGTCGGTGACCGGGTCCATCAGCGCGCCGAGGCGGCTGTACTGGCGCGTGATGCGGGCCGCCATCCCGTCGGCGTAGTCGCCCCAGCCGATGACCGCGAAGAGGATCGCCTGCGGCGCCCCGACGCCGTCGTCGCTGGAGAGCGCGACGACGAGGAACACGGGGATCAGCGCGAGGCGCGCGAAGCCGATCGCGTTCGGGATCGTCCAAGGGTTGAGCGGCGCGCCCGCGACGGTCGCGGCCGGCGGCGGCCCCGAGCGGTCGAGCCCGACGAGTCGCCGGAACGTGAGCCGACCGCTGGCCGGTCTGTCTACGGGAGCGTCCGCCACAGCTCGAGCACCGCCTCGGCCGCGCCCTCCAGCGGCACGCTCCGCGTCTCGCGGCCGCGGCGCACCTGCAGCTCCAGCTCGCCGCCGGACAGCGTGCGCTTGCCGACGGTGATGCGCAGCGGCGCGCCCAGCAGCTCCGCGTCGGCGAACTTCTGCCCGGGCGCGAGCTCGCGGTCGTCGTAGAGCACGTCGGCGCCGAGCGCGCGCAGATCGTCGTAGAGCCGCTCGGCGTATGCCTGCTCCTCGCTGCTCGCTCTGCCGAGCGAGACCAGCTCCAGCTCGAACGGCGCGAGCGCGCGCGGCCACGCGATGCCGGCCTCGTCGGCGGTCTGCTCGACGGCGGCGGCGACGATGCGCGCCGGCCCGATCCCGTAGCGAGCCCATCACGATCGGCTGCGCCGTGCCCGACTCGTCGAGGTAGGTCGCGCCGAGCGGCTCGGAGTAGCGCGTCCCCAGCTTGAAGATGTTGCCGACCTCGATCGCGGCCTCGATGCGGATCGCCTGGCCGTTGACGGTGTCCCCCGCCTCGACCGTGCGCACGTCGACGCGCTCGAACGCGAAGTCGCGCCCCGGCTCGACGCCGCGCAGGTGGAAGTCGGGGCGGTTGGCGCCCGTGACGTAGCCGCCGTCGGTGACGGCGTCGTCGAGCAGCACGGGCGCGTTCGCGCCGACGGGGCCGATGAAGCCGGCGGGGCCGATCTTCCGCGCGAACTCGTCCGGCTGCGCGGGCCGGCAGTCGGCGCCGAGCGCGTTGCGCAGCTTGATCTCGTTGACGCGGTGGTCCCCACGCACGACGACGAGCACGAGCCCGCGGCCCTCGACGACGACTGGATAGGCCTTCAGCAGCGCCCCAGCCGGCACGCCGAGGGTCCCGGCGACCTCCTCGACGGTCGTCAGGCCGGGCGTGTGCACCTCCTGCGGCTGCGCGAGCGGAGCGGGCAGCGTGACCGGCTGCGGGTCCGCGCTGGCGATCTCGACGTTGGCGGCGTAGCCCGGCGCGAGCGCGACCGCGTCCTCGCCGGCCGCGCACGGCGCCATGTACTCGTGTGCGCCGGAGCCGCCCATCATGCCCACGTCGGACTCGACGCGATACCACTCCAGCCCGGTGCGCTCGAAGATGCGGTCGTAGGCGCCGACGTGCTGCTCGTAGGAAGCGTCCAGGCCCTGCTCGTCGCGGTCGAACGTGTACGAGTCCTTCATGATGAACTCCCGTGTCCGCAGGACCCCCGCGCGCGGGCGCGGCTCGTCGCGCTCCTTCACCTGGAAGTGGTAGAGGATCAGCGGCAGATCGCGATACGAGCGCACGAGCTGCGCGACGTGCGTCGTGACGATCTCCTCGTGCGTCATCGCGAGCACCATGTCGGCGCCCTTGCGGTCCTGCAGCTTGAACAGCTCGTCGATCCCGTAGCGGCCGGTGCGCTTCCAGATGTCGGCCGGGTTGAGCACCGGCATCAGCAGCTCCTGGCCGCCGATCGCGTTCATCTCCTCGCGGATGATCGCCACGACCCGCTGGTGGGCCCGCCAGCCGGCCGGCAGCCAGGTCCACAGGCCGGCGCCGAGCTGGCGCACCAGGCCCGCACGGACCATCAGCTTGTGCGAGATCGCCTCCGCATCGGCGGGGGCCTGCTTCTCCGTCGGCAGCAGGTACTGGGACAGGCGCGTCATCGCGCGCGAAGCCTACTCGGCGCCGCCCGGCGCGGCGCGCACGCGCGTGCCGCTCAGCGGAACAGCGTGCGGTTCGCGAGCAGCACCTCGTAGACGGGCCGCGGGAGGCCGTGGGCGTCGAGCACGGCGGAGTCCCAGCGGTTCGTCGGCGGGGACGCGAACCACTGGTAGAGGTAGATGCGCGCGATCTTGTTGCGGTAGCGGTTCGCCTGCTTGAAGACCGCCTGCATCGCGCGCTTCTGGCGCGCGAGGTCGGGGCGGAAGGACTGGCGTGCGTTCTGCGGCTGGAAGCGGAACAGCCCGGCGACCTCGGTCAGCCAGATCTTGCCCGGCAGGATTCTCGCCGCTCTGCGCAGCGAGCTGTTCTTGTCCCTCACGAAGCGATTCGTGTCGGTGTAGTTGTGCAGGCCCCAGACGCGCGGCGTCGACACGTGCTGCGCTCTGAACGCTCTCAGCAGCGCGGCCGAGTAGGACGCCATGTTCGGCAGGTCCTGGATGTCGGCGCCCAGCACGGTGCAGCCGCGGCAGCTCGCCTTCGCGATCTTGTAGTAGGTGACGACCGCGGCGGGGTAGCGCGCCGTCGGCTGCGTGAGGTTGTTGACCTCGTTCCACGGCTGGTAGATGCGCACCTGCGGATAGCGCGCCCGGAACGCGCGAAACGCGCGTCTGTAGAAGGCGCTGGAGACCGGCTTGCAGCCCTTCGCGCGGCCGATGTTCGGGCATCTCATTCTCGACGGCGGGTTGAAGGCCACGACGACCTCCATCTCAGCCGCGTCTGCCGCGTCCATCCACGCGTCGACCATGGCGCGCTGCTTGAAGATCGAGTCGATCGGGGTGATGTAGCGCGTGCGCGTCGGTGCGATCTGCTCGAAGTACTGGTTCGTGAACAGCGCCGGACTCTGGTCGGCGACGCCGACGACGTACGCGCCGCTCGTCGCCGGGACGGCGAGCAACAGCGCACTGGCGAGCGCGAGCAGACAGGTGAGCAGCGTGCGGGGGATCAACGAACGGCGGACTGTAGCGAGCGGGTCGGCGCGGCCGACGTCAGACGTGTGAACCCGGCGTCGCCGGCTGAGTTGCGGCGCCGGCGCCCTCGTCGTCAGCTGCTGCCCGCGAGCAGCAGCGCCGCGACGCCCGCAGGGTCGTCGCTCATCGGGATGTGCCCGCATGCGGGCAGCGGCACGTGCCGGGCGCGCGGCAGCAGCACACGCGCGCGCTCGGCCTGGCGCGGGATCAGCAGCCGATCGCGCGTGCCCCAACCGATCGTGACCGGGACTTGCAGCTCGCCTCCGTCGCGGAAGGCGTAGCGGCGCGTGTGCGGAAGCGTCGCCGTCCAACCGGGCGCGCGCGCCAGCTGCACGAGGTCCTCGACGGCCTCGTCGCCGTCGCGCCGACGGGGACGGCCGTACATCAGGCCGATCGCCGCCTGGCGCCCCGCGGGCGAGCGCACGATCCGCTGCATCCGCGCGCCGACGGTGCCCGTCGAGGCGAAGTGCGTCACCCGCAGCATGATGCCCCCGTAGCGTGTCTCCGCCGGGCTCCAGAAGCCGATCGGGGACAGCGCCGTCGCCGATGCCACCGCACCCATGCGCGCGAGCTCGAGCGCGATCCCACCGCCGAGCGAGTTGCCGGCGACGTGCGGCCTCTCCAGTCCCAGCTCGGTCCACCAGTCGCGCACCGCGCCGGCGAGCGCCTGCACCGTCGGCGCCTCGCCGTCGGGCAGCAGCGGCGACTCGCCGAACCCCGGCAGATCGACGCACAGCACGTCGCGCTCCAGCGCGAGCAGCCCCACGACCGGCTTCCACACGCCCCGGCGCGAGCCGATCCCGTGGATCAGCACCAATGGTGGGCCAGAGCCGGTGCGGTCGAACGCGAGCACGCGGCGAGGCAAGCGCCGGGTCCGCGAGCGCGCGCCGGCTCAGGTGCGCGTGAAGCGACGCCCGGCGGTCGGCGAGGCGGCCTCGTCCAACCGCGTGCGCTCGGCGACCGTCTTCAGCAGCTCGCCGGACATCTCCTCCGCCTGCTCGGCCTGCTTGGCCTTCTCCAGCGCCGCGAGGCGCTCCGGCGTCATCTCGCCCGCGTTCTCGTCCTCGATCGCCTGCAGCCATGCTGCGCCCTCGGCGGCCTCGCGCGCGTCGACGTCGACGCGCTTCGCGCCCGAGCCGACGTACTTGTCGATCTCCTCGAACAGCGTGTCCACGAGCTGCTCCGTCGGGACCTTGCGCAGCGCTCTTCCGCGGCTGAAGATCAGCCCCTCGTTCTTGGCGCCGGTGATGCCGAAGTCGGCGTGCGAGGCCTCGCCGATGCCGTTCACGGCGCAGCCGAGCACGGCGACCTCGATCGGCTCCTCGTACGCCTCCAGGCGCTTCTCGATGTCGGCGACCACCGTGTCCATGTCGAACTGCAGGCGGCCGCACGTCGGGCACGCGATCAGCACCGGCCCGCGCTCGCGCAGCTGCAGCGCCTTGAGGATCTCCCACGCGACCTTGACCTCCTCCTCCGCGTGGAAGGTGGAGAGCGAGATGCGGATCGTGTCGCCGACACCATCAGCGAGCAGTGAGCCGATTCCCACAGCGCTCTTGAGCGAGCCCGACCACTTCGTGCCCGCCTCCGTGATGCCGAGGTGCAGCGGGTACGGGATCCGCTCGCTCAGCAGGCGATTCGACGCGATCGTGTTCGGCACGTTCGTCGACTTGATCGAGACCTTGAAGTTCTCGAACTCGAGGCGCTCCATCAGCTCCACGAACTCGACCGCCGCCGTCACCAAAGCCTCGACGCTGTTCTCGCGCTCCAGCGCGTGCAGGTGCTTCGGCAGCGAGCCGGAGTTGACGCCGATCCGCAGCGGCGTGCCGAGCTCTCTGGCGCGTGCGACGACCTGCGCGACCTTGTCGGGGCCGCCGATGTTGCCGGGGTTCAGCCGCACGCAGTGGGCGCCGGCGTCGAGCGCCTTCAGCGCGAGCGTGTGGTTGAAGTGGATGTCGGCGATGATCGGGATCGGCGACTCGCGCACGATCGTCTTGAGCGCCTCGACGTCCTGCTCGCGCGGGACCGCGCAGCGCACGATGTCGGCGCCCGCCTCCGCCACGCGCCTGATCTGCGCCATCGTGGCGGCGAGATCCGCCGTCTCCGTCTTCGTCATCGTCTGCACGGCGACGGGCGCGCCGCCGCCGACCGGCACAGGGCCGACGTGGATCTGCCGCTGCGAGGCCATCTACACCCAGTGTACGAGGCGGCGCCGGCGAGCCATTCTCGACCGTAGCTCCTCCACCATCCCGAACGTCGCGTGCGGCGGACCGCCCGCGCGGTTCGAGATGAAGCAGACCAGCACGTATCTGCCGCCCGTCAGTCTCAGCTGCACGTTGCCGCTCGTGCCGCCGTCGAACGCCGACGTGTTGACGCCGTTCTCGAAGTCGGCGGGCGGCGGCCCGCTTCTGCCGTCGCTCGCGATGAATCTTCTGAAGTCGGCGGCCGTACTGCCCTCGGCGAGCCGCAGCGCGACCACGTGGTGGATCTCTCTGCCGGTGTTGTCGAACGTTATCTCGTTGAGGCCGGGTCTGAGGCCGCTCGCCTCGAACGCGAAGTCTCTCGCGGTGATCGTGGCGTCCGCGGCCGGCAGCTCGTCGTCGCCCGCGTCGCCAGCGACCTCGAACTCCACGAACGACGGTCTTCTGGCGGTGGACGCCGTGTCGACGGCGTAGTAGCGGCCCGGCGCGAGCACCTGCGTCGAGCTGATCTCCTCGCCTGCTCTCGCCGTGCCGGCGCCGCCGGCGGCCCGCAGCCAGTCCGGCGTCGGTCTGTCCTCGCCCGTGGCGTCAGAACTGTCTCAGCACCTCCGCCTCCGGCTGGTCGCCCTCGACGCGCACGAGCTGCGCCTCGTGCTCGCCTCTGCCGTCGTTGCGGAACGTGATCGGTCGTCAAGCCGGCCTGCGGCTCACCTTCGAGCGTCAGCTCTCTGCCGGTCAGAGCGATCGTCAGCTGCGCCGGCTCGGCGTCGGCCGCGGCGGTCGTCCCGCCGCCGCCGTCGTCGTCGCCGCAGGCCGCCAGGCCCACGATCGCGACCAGCGCGAGCAGCATGAGCACAACTCTGCGCATCGTGTGGCACCTCCTCCAAGGTCGCCGATGAACGCGCGGCACTCTATGCGCCCAGATGGACGCTTGCGTTCACCGGCGGCCGGGTGCGTCAGCCGCGTACAGCGCCTCGACCGTCGCCGCGTACTTGTCCCCGATCGGCTTGCGCTTGAGCTTCATCGTCGGCGTCAGCTCGTCGCCGCCGGGCAGCCAGTCGCCCTCGACGAGCGCGAAGCGCTTGACCTGCTCCACCCGCGACAGCTTCGCGTTGGCGGCGTCGACGCCCGCCTGCACGGCGGCGCGCACGCGCGGGTCGCGCGCGAGCGACGGCAGGTCGACCGCCTCGATCCCCTCGCGCTGTGCCCACGCCGGCGCGAAGTCGGCGTCGAGCACGAGCAGCGCGATGTTGTACGGGCGGCGGTCGCCGATGCAGCAGGCCTGCCCGATCAGCGGCGAGGCGGCCTTGAGCGTCGCCTCGATGTTCGCCGGCGACATGTTCTTGCCAGCCGCGTTGATGATCAGCTCCTTCTTGCGGTCGATCAGCGTCACGTAGCCGTCGGCGTCGATCGTCGCGACGTCCCCGGTCGCAAGCCAGCCGTCCTCCGTGAAGGACTCGGCGGTCTGCTCAGGACGGTTGCGGTAGCCGCGCATCAGGAACTCGCCGCGGATCAGCAGCTCGCCGTCCTCGGCGAGTCTCAGCTCGACCCCCGGCGACGCCGGCCCGACCGTGCCGATCCGCACCTCGCCCGGGCGGTTGCACGTGCCGGCCGCGCACGTCTCCGACATGCCCCACAGCTCCGCAAGCTCGATCCCCAGCGCGTGGAAGAACTCGATCACCTCGGGCGGCGTCGGTGCCGCGCCGACGTTGACCGCCACGAGCTGGTCGAGACCGAGCATCGCGCGCAACCCGGAGAACATCTCTCTGTCGGCCTGCTCGACCGCCGCCGCCAGCTCGTCGGGCACCGACTCGCCGCGCTGGCGCAGCCGCAGCGCCTGCAAGGAGGCGTCGATCGCGCCTCGAACGCGCGCCTGCGCCTCCTCCGGCTGTGCGGCGAGCATCGCCTCGAGCCCGGACTTCAGCTTCTCCCACACACGCGGGACGGCGAAGAACCACGTCGGGCGCACCTGCGGCAGCACCTCGACGATTCTGCGCGGGTCCGGACAGATCGTGATCGTGCAGGCGTAGACGACGGGCACGACGTGGTGCGCGTTGCGCTCCGCGATGTGCGCCGCCGGGAGCCACGAGATCACCTTCGAGCCGGGCTGCAGGTCGATCATCTCGAGGATCGAGCCGATCGCGCTCAGGACCGCTCTGTGCGTCAGCTCGACGCCCTTCGGCGGGCCGGTCGTGCCCGAGGTGTAGATGAGCGTCATGACGTCGTCAGGCTCGACCGCGGCAAGCGCGGCGTCCACGTCGTAGCCCTGGTTGGCACGCTCGACCTCGGCGAGCGCCGTGGTGACTCCGTCCCGCCCACCCGCCGCGCCGTCGACGACGATCACGTGCTCGAGCGCCGGCAGCTCGCCGGCCACCTCCAGCATCGCCGGCAGGTGCGCCTGCTCGACGATCGCCACGCGCGCGCCGGCGTCGTCCACGACGTAGCGGATCTGCTCGGGCGTGGAGGTCTGGTAGATCGAGAACGGCGTCGCACCGAGCGTGACGGCGGCGAGGTCGCAGAGATGGAACTCGGGGCGATTGCCCATCATCAGCGCGACCGTGTCGCCACGGCCGACGCCGAGCCCGGCCAGCCCGCGCGCGAGCGCGTCGACCCGCTCACGCACGTCCGCCCATGTCAGCGAGACACCGTCGTCGAGCGTGCGGATCGCGACGATGTGCGGGTGCGCTGCCGCCGTGCGCCGCAGCGCCTCGCCGAGCGTTGCCGCCTCGACCGCCGCCGTCGTCGTCTCGTGCGCGACCGTGCTGCCTTCCATCTGCGCTCTCCTCGGCTCGTCGTTCGGCTGGTTGGCCAGCCCAGCCGACGATACCGGCTCAGCGCACGTTGAAGCCGCCGTTCTGCAGCCGTTCGATGTCGTTCGACAGGCCGATCACGAACAGCATGAGCACGAGCACGAAGCCGACCGCGCTCGCGCGCTCCATGATCGAGAAGGGGATCGCCCGCCCCCGCACCTTCTCGGCGAGCGCCCAGAAGATGTGGCCGCCGTCGAGTGGCAGGAACGGGAACAGGTTGATGATCGCGAGCGACAGCGAGATCAGCGCGAGGATCTCGAGCGCCCGCTGGATGTCGAAGCCGAACGACTGGCGCGTGACCTCGTAGGCGCCGACGAAGCTGCCGACCTGCTTGCGCTGCTCGGCCTCGAAGATCTGCGCGAAGACCGACAGCGTGCGCTTCGTGACCTCCCACATGCCGGTCACGCTCGCGTCCGCGGCCGTGACCGGCCCGAGCTCGCGCGTGCCCGTCATGTAGGTGAAGCCGAGCCGCGTGCGCTCGATCCCTCTCGTCGCGTCGTACTGCGGGCGAATGCTGAACACCATTCGCTTTCCGTCACGCACGACCACGATCTGCGCCGGCGTCGTCGCGACGCAGCCGTCGACCGCTCTCCCCGCGCATCTGTGGCTCGCGACCTGTCTCGCCATCGCCGTGACGTCGCCTCTGACACCGTCAACGGACACGAGCCGGTCGCCCGGCTGCAGGTGGCGCGCGGCGGGCTGCTGGAGGCTCTGCGAGCTGACGACCTGCGAGGAGGTCGCTTCGCCGTTGACGAGGAACAGCGCCCACAGGATCAGGAACGCGATCAGCAGGTTCACCGCCGGGCCGGCGGCGATCACGACGACCCGCTTCCACACCGGCTGGCGGTAGTAGCTGCGCGGCACGACGTCCGGCGGGAGCTCCTCCCGCGGATTCATGCCGCTGATTCTCACGTAGCCGCCGAGCGGGATTGGGCCGATCCCGTACTCGGTCTCGCCGCGTCTGAACGAGACGAGCGGTCTGCCGAAGAACAGCGAGAAGCGCTCGACGCGCATGCCGACCGCCTTCGCCGCGGCGAAGTGACCCGCCTCGTGCAGGATGATCAGCAGCGCGAAGCCGACGAACGCGAGGATCCAGCTCATGCGCTGCGCGCCTCCGCGCGCTCGACGAGCTCCACCGCCGCGACGCGCGCGTCGCGGTCAGCCGTGTAGAGCGTCTGGAAGGCGTGGATGCGACCGGCTGGGACGGTCTCGAGCGTGTGCTCGATCACCTCGGCGATCTCGTGGAAGCGCAGCCGGCCGTTCAGGAACGCGTGCACCGCGACCTCGTTGGCGGCGTTGAGGATGCACGGCGCCGTGCCGCCCGCCTCCCCCGCCGCGCGCGCGAGCCGCAGGCAGGCGAACGTCTCCGCGTCCGGCCGCTCGAACGTGAGCGAGCCGAGCTTGGCGAGGTCGAGCGGCTCGACCGGCAGCTCGACGCGGTCGGGGTAGTGGAGCGCGTAGGCGATCGGCACGCGCATGTCGGGGTAGCCGAGGTGCGCGAGCGTCGCGCCGTCACACAGCTGGATCAGGCTGTGGACGATCGACTGCGGGTGCACGACGACGTCGATCCGCTCGTACGGCGTGTCGAACAGGTGGTGCGCCTCGATCACCTCCAAGCCCTTGTTCATCAGGGTCGCGGAGTCCACCGTGATCTTTCCGCCCATCGCCCAGGTCGGGTGCGCGAGCGCCTGCTCGACCGTCACCTCGCGCAGCTCGTGCGCGCTGCGGCCGCGGAACGGGCCGCCGGAGGCCGTCAGGATCAGCTTGTCGACGGTTCCGACCCGCTCACCCGCGAGCAGCTGGTGGATCGCCGAATGCTCGGAGTCGACCGGGAGGATCTGCGCGCCGGTCGCCTCCGACAGCTGCGTGACGAGCTCGCCGCCGACGACGAGCGACTCCTTGTTGGCGAGCGCGAGGTCGATCCCCTCGCCGAGCGCGGCGACCGTCGGGCCCAGGCCGGCGGAGCCGACGAGCGCGTTGAGCACGAGGTCGGCCTCGCTCTCGACGACGAGCCGCACGAGCCCCTCGGCGCCGGCGAGCACCTCGCCGTCGGTCCACGCCTCCGCGGCACGCGCGGCCGCGTCGGCATCGGCAAGCGCGATCCGCCCTACCCCCAGCTTGCTCGCCTGTGCGACGAGCGCGTCGGAGGAGGACTCGGCGGAGAGTCCGACGACCTCGAGCTCGCCCTCGGCGCGCGCGACGACGTCGAGCGCCTGCGTGCCGATCGAGCCCGTCGAGCCGAGGATGAGGAGGCGGCGGGGCATGGGGTCCCTGATTCTAGGTGGCGGGCTTCAGGGCGCCTAAGCGGAGCCGGAATAGGATGCGTCGATCGAGCTGACCAGTCCCGTAAGGTCTCGCTCGTCCGCATGCTCCCGCCCGCCCATACCCCGCCCGCCATCGAGCGAATCGATCGCCTGGAGGCGATCGCCCAGACGGATACCGGCCGTGGCGTCGAGGCGATCGCCGCCGCCGCTCGCGGCGGCCTCAGCCAGGCCGCCCGCTCGATCGCCGGCGCGCGCGATGCGCACGTCGCGCTCCTCACCGGCTGCTACATCCCGCAGGCGCAGCCGCCCGCGGCCGAGACCGACGGCCCCCCGGGCGTCGCGCTGCTGGGCGTGGCGCTGACCGCTCTCGACACGCGCGTGCGGCTGCTGACCGATCCGCTGTGCGAGCCGGTCGTACGCGGCGCCGTCGCCGGAATGGGCGTCGACCTGCCGATCGATGTCGTCACGGGCGACGACCTTTCGCTCGACGCGCTCGCCGAGCGCTACGCGCGCACGGGCGTCACGCACATCGTGTCGGTCGAGCGCCTCGGGCCGGGCGCCGACGGACGCGTGCGCAATATGCGCGGCGCAGACGTGTCCGCCTGTACCCCACCGCTGCATCGCGTGCTGGAGCTGGGCGATTGGTCGACGGTCGGGATCGGAGACGGCGGCAACGAGATCGGGATGGGCTCGTTGCCGGACGACGCGTTCGCGCATCTGGACGAGCGGGAGCGCCTCACCCGCTGCGAGGTGGTCACCGACGCGCTGATCGTCGCGGGCGTGTCGAACTGGGGCGCCGTCGCGCTCGCGCTCGCCGTGGCCCTGCTGGCCGGCGACGCCGCCCTGGAGGCGGCGCTTCCGGCGCTGACGCTGGAGCGCCACGACGCCGTGCTGGCAAGCACCGTAAACGCCGGCGGCGTCGACGGGGTCAGCGGGGTCCACGGCCCGTCGGTCGACGGCCTGGAGCTGCCGGCCCATCGCCGCGTCATCGAAGAGCTGCGGGCAGTCGCACTCGGACGAGAGGAAGCCCCATGAGCGAACGTGCACTGGCGCGCATCGGCGCGCTCATCACCGTCCTGACGATCATCGCCTCTGTCCTCGTCGCGATCGAGACCGACCTCGCCGTCCAGGTCAGCATCCTCCTCGGCCTGACCGCCACGGCCCTCACGCTCGGCTTCACCGGCTTCGCGCTGCTGCGCGAGCAGCTCAGCCGCCTCGACCGGCGGCGGATCGGCGCGCTTCCGCTCCAGCGCCTGCTCGGGCTGCCGCGGCTGGAGCCGACGATCGTGCGAGTCGTCGAGCAGTGCTCGGTCGTGGCAGAGCACCACAATCCCTTCATGTTGAGCGTCGCGATCGACGCCGTCGAGGCAGCGGCCGCCAGAGTCGCCGGCATCGCCGACGGAGCCGTCGTGTGCGCGCAAGCCGACGAGTACGTGCTCGTCCACCGAGCGCTGGAGCAGACGAAGAAGCAGGTCCGCGCGATCGCGGCGCGCGGCACGGAGTGGTGGGAGACGCCGGACGCCGACGTCTACTGGCGGCTGTACGAGAAGGCGGCGAAGCGCGTCAAGATCACGCGCGTCTTCCTGATCTCGTCGCACGAGGACGAGGATCGCCTCGAGCGCGTGCTGAGCCGGCATCGGCGCGCACGGATGGAGACGTACGTGCTGCCACTCGATCGCGTCCCGCCGAACCGCTGCCGTCCGATCGTCATCTTCGACAACGCACTCGTGCACAAGAGCTACACGTCGCTCGACGAGGACGCCGGCGCGCAGGTGCTGTTCACCGATCGCGAGGCCGACATCAGCGAAGCAGAAGCCGCGTTCGACACGATCCTCGGCCTCGCGCGTGAGGTGACGGCACAGGAGCGCGACCTTGCGCCCTGAGACTCAGGCCAGCGCGTACCAGACGTAGTAGCCGACGACTGCGGCGAACAACGCGGCGTCGACGCGGTCGAGCGCGCCGCCGTGGGCGCCGAACGCGGCGCCGGTGTCCTTCACGCCGACGTCGCGCTTGACGAACGACTCGAACAGGTCGCCGATCGGCGCGGCGATCGCGACGCCGAGCCCGATCAGCAGCGCGTCAGTCGTGGACAGCCAGTCCTGGTAGAGCCCGGCGACGAGCACGCCGGCGATCGCCGCGAGCATCCCGACCGCCAGCCCCTCGACCGTCTTGTTCGGCGAGATGCGCGGCGCGAGCGGCCGCCGGCCGAACGCGCGTCCGCCCAGGTAGGCGCCCGTGTCGCCGATGAACGTGCCGACGAGCACGTCGATCACGATCGCGTTGCCGTGCGGCAGCTCGCGCAGCAGCACCGCGTGCGCGAGCGCGAAGCCGATCCAGTAGATGCCCATCAGCGTCGTCGCCATCGCGAGCGTCGCGTGCTCGCGGCTCGGCCCCCACGCCGTCAGCGCGAACAGCACGGGCACCGCGGCGGCGGCCGCGAGCAGGATGTGGAACTGCGTCCCGTACAGCGCCGCGGCGAGCAGGCCGGCGAGCGCGACGAAGCCCGCGAGCCGCACCGGTCTGACGGGCTTCAGCATGTCGTACAGCTCGTGCAGACAGAGGCAGCCGAGCGCGAACAGCGCGAGCGCCCACACTGCCCCACCGACGGCGTTGACGACGATGACCGCGATCGCGGCAGGGATCGCGACGACGATCCGCGCGCCGAGATCCGAGCCGCCGTTGCGGCGCGAGAGCCGGCGCGCACGCCGCTCGCTCGGCGGCGGCCGCCGGCGCGTCGGCCGGCCGGAGCTCACGCCACCCGCCCCCCGAAGCGGCGTCGGCGCGTCGCGTACTGGGCCAGTGCGTCCTCGAACGCCGCGCGGTCGAAGTCCGGCCACAGCTCCTCGCGCGAGATGAACTCCGAGTAGGCCGTCTGCCACAGGAGGTAGTTCGACAGCCGCTGCTCGCCACTCGTGCGGATCACCAGCTCCGGGTCGTGCATATCGGGCGCGTAGAGGTGCGCGCGGAACTCCTCCTCCGTCGTGCCGGTGAACGAGCGCGCCGCGTCGACGATCTCCGCGCGGCCGCCGTAGTTGAACGGGATGAAGAACGTGATGCGGTCGTTGCTCGCCGTGAGCTGTTCCGCCCACTCCATCCGTCTGACGATCTCCTCCGGCACCGGCGCGCCGCGCCGGCCGATGAAGCGCAGCCGCACGCCCTCGGCGTGCAGCTCGGGCGTCTCGCGGTCGATGTACTCGGCGAACATGCGCACAAGCGCCTTCACCTCCTCCACCGAGCGTGACCAGTTCTCGGTCGAGAAGGCGTAGATCGTCAGCTCCTCGATCCCCAGCTCGACCGCGTCGCGCAGTCGTGCCTTCACGTTCTCCGCGCCGGCACGATGCCCGTCGGTCACCGCCAGGCCGCGCTGCTCGGCCCAGCGGCCGTTGCCGTCGGTGATGATCGCGACGAAGCGCGCGCGCTCGCGGCCTGCGTCGTCTTCGGCGGACGGCACGCGGCCTCAGACCTCGAGGATCTCTTCCTCTTTGTGCTTCAGCAGCCCGTCGAGCTCGGCGACCTTCTCGTCGGTCAGCTTCTGCAGCTCGACCTCGGCGCGGTGCTCGTCGTCCGCGCCGGCCTCGCCGGCGTCGCGCAGCTCGCGCAGGTCGTGCATCACGTCGCGGCGGATGTTGCGGATCGCGATGCGGCCCTCCTCGGCGATGTGGCGCACGACCTTGACGAGGTCCTTGCGCCGCTCCTCGGTCAGCTCGGGGATGCCGAGCCGGATCACGTTGCCGTCGTTGTTCGGCGTGAGGCCCACGTCGGACTCGAGGATCGCCTTCTCGATCGCCTTGATCGAGCTCTTGTCGTAGGGCTGGATCGACAGCAGGCGCGCTTCCGGCGCACCGATCGTCGCGAGCTGTCTCAGCGGCGTCGCGGTGCCGTAGTAGTCGACCATGATGCGGTCCAGCAGCGCCGGCGTCGCACGGCCCGTGCGCACCGAGCCGAACTCGTGGCGCGTCGACTCGACCGACTTCGACATGCGCTCGCGCGCATCCTGCAGCAGCTCTTCGATCATGACCTCACCAGGGTTCCGACGCGGTCTCCGCACACTATCCGGTCGATGTTCGCCTCGTCGTTCATGTTGAAGACGACGATCGGCAGGCGGTTCTCCATGCAGAGCGTGAGCGCCGTCGTGTCCATCACGCGCAGGCGCCGCTCGACCGCCTCCATGTGACTGATCTCGGGGATGAACTCTGCCCTCGGGTCGATCGCAGGGTCGGCGCTGTAGACGCCCTCGACGCCGTTCTTGGCCATCAGGATCACCTCGGCGTGCATCTCGGTCGCGCGCAGCGCCGCCGCCGTGTCGGTCGTGAAGAACGGGTTGCCGGTGCCGGCGGCGAAGATCACCACGCGGCCCTTCTCAAGATGCCGGATCGCGCGGCGGCGGATGTACGGCTCGGCGACCTCGGAGATCTCGATCGCGCTCAGCACGCGCGTCGGTGCGCCTTCCTTCTCGAGCGCGTCCTGCAGCGGCAGCGCGTTGAGCAGCGTCGCCAGCATGCCCATGTAGTCGCCGGTCGCGCGGTCCATCCCGGCCGCCTGCGCGGCGACCCCGCGGAAGATGTTGCCGGCGCCGACGACGACGCAGACCTCGACGCCGCGCGCGTGCACGCGCGCGATCTGCTTCGCGATCGCCACGATCCGCTTCGGGTCGGCACCGTAGTCCTGGTCGCCGAGCAGCGCCTCGCCCGACAACTTCAGCATGACCCGCTTGAACGCGGGCGCCGTGCCCTCCGAGTGCTCGGAGGGCACGGGAACCGTCGTCGGTTCGGGGTCAGTCGCCAACGGCGAACCGCGTGAAGCGGCGGATCACGATGTTCTCGCCCGTTCTGGCGGCGAGCGCGGCGCGGATCTCCTCGATCGTCCGCCCCTCGTACTTCTCGCCGTTGACGTGCGCCTGCTTGAGCAGGACGACCTCCTTGAGCCAGGCGTCGACCTTGCCTCTGACGATGTTGGGCCGGATGTTGTCCGGCTTGTCGGCGAACTGCTCCTCGGCGATGCGCGTCTCGCGCTCGACCTCCTCGGCCGGCACGCCGTCCTCGTCGACCGCGACCGGTGCGGCCGCCGCGATGTGCAGCGCGAGGTCCCTGGCGAAGCCGACGAAGTCCTCGTTGCGCGCGACGAAGTCGGTCTCGCAGTCGATCTCGACGAGCACGCCGATCTTGCCGTTGGCGTGGATGTAGGACTGCACGGTGCCCTCGGTGGCCTCGCGCTCGCCGCGCTTCTCGGCCTTCGCGATGCCCTTCACGCGCAGCGCCTCGATCGCCTTCTCGATGTCGCCGTCCGCCTCGACGAGGGCCTTCTTGCACTCCATCATCCCTGCGCCGGTGCGCTCGCGCAGGGCCTTCACGTCTTGGGCGGTGATGCTCATGCGGTGGGCTCCCCCCCGGAGCCGGCGTCGGTGGTGGCGGTCGTGGTCGTGGTCATGGCCTCGGCCGGCGCCTCGGCGGCGGCCTCGGGCTCGGCCGGCTGCTCCGGGGCGGCGGGCTCGCTCGGCGCGGGCGGCTCGGCGGCGGCGGGCTCGCTCGGCGCGGGCGCCTCCTCGGCGGCCGGCTCGCTCGGCGCGGGCGCCTCCTCGGCGGCCGGCTCGCTCGGCGCGGGCGCCTCCTCGGCGGCCGGCGCCGCGGGAGCGGGCTCGGCTCTCGGCTCGGCCGGCGGCTGCGGCGCCGACGCGGCGGCCGCGGCCTGGGCGGCCTGCGCCTGCGCGGCGGCGGCCTGCTCGGCGGCGCGCTTGGCCTCCTCGGCCTCTCTGCGCGCCTGCTCCTGCGCCTCGCGCTTGGCGGCCTCCTCGGCCTCGCGCTTCGCCTGCTCCTCCGCCTCGCGGGCGGCGCGCGCCTCGGCCTCGATGCGGGCCTTCTCCTCGGCCTCCTTGCGGGCGCGCTCCTCCTCCTCGCGGAAGATGCGGTTGCCCTCGCCGATCACGTCGGCGAGCGCGCCCGCGATCACGGCACAGGAGCGGATCGCGTCGTCGTTCCCGGGGATCACGAAGTCGATCCCGTCGGGATCGCAGTTCGTGTCGACGAGCCCGATGATCGGGATGCGCAGGCGCTGGGCTTCCTTGACGGCGATCACCTCGACCTTGAGGTCGACGACGAACATCGCGTCGGGGACGCGCTGCATGTTCTTGACGCCGCCGAGGTTCGCCTGCAGCTTCGCGAGGTCGGCCTGGGCCGCCATCCGCTCGCGCGTCGGCAGGAGCGCGAGCTGGCCCTCCGCCTCGTAGCGCTCGAGGTCGTGCAGGCGTCTGATGCGACCCGAGATCGTGCCGTAGTTCGTCAGCAGCCCGCCAAGCCAGCGGTGGTTGACGTACGGCATGCCGGATGCCTCGGCCGACTCCTTGATCGCGTCGCGGGCCTGCTTCTTCGTGCCAACGAAGAGGACGGTGCCGCCGCGGTGCGCGAGCGCGGAGGCGAACTCGCGCGCCTCCTGCAGCAGCGCTTCCGTCTGCAGCAAGTCGATGAGGTAGATGCCTGCCCGCTCGCCGAAGATGAAGCGACGCATCTTCGGGTTCCAGCGGCGTGTCTGGTGGCCGAAGTGGACGCCGGCCTCCAGCAGCTCTTTCAATCCTGCCTGAGCCACGGTTGATGCTCCCTTGTGGAAAGTGGTGCGGATGCCCGGTCGGAGCGCTCGCGTTTCCGGCAACGTGCGTGCCGGTCAGGGGACGCGAGTCCCGTGTCGACCGGGGTTGACGACAGATTTCGCCGGGATTCTAGTAGGGATCGGCGATACCCGCGTGAGCGGCTGGTGGATGGGCGACCAAGCGGGGCGAGGACGCAGGGAGGAAGCCATAGCAGCGCTATTGCGACGACCGAGGACGACGCATCCGCGCAGCGTCGCCCGCCGCCAGACGCCGCGGGGGTATCGCCGATCCCTACTGGCCAGATTGGGTGTCCAGCCGGCTGAGCACGCCTTGGAGATCCGGCGGCAGCGGCGAGCTGACGTCGACTGGCTCGCCGGTGATCGGGTGGGCGAACGCGAGGCGCGCGGCGTGGAGGAACTGACGCGTGAGGCCGAGATGGTGCGCTCCGCCGTACTCCGGATCGCCCGCCACCGGATGCCCGATCGCCTGCAAGTGGACGCGGATCTGGTGCGTGCGGCCCGTCTCCAGCGTCACGCGCAGGAGCGCGAAGCCGGCGTACGCGCGCTCCAGCTCGAAGTGCGTGCGCGCCGCGCGCGGGACGTCGGTGTCGGTCGACATGCGCGTGCGGTTGCGGCGGTCGCGCCCGATCGGCGCGTCGATCGTGCCCGCGCGCGCGGGTGGACAGCCCTCCACCAGCGCAAGGTACTCGCGCCGCAGCTCGCGTCTGCGAAGCCGCTCCTGCAGCGCGCGGTGAACCGCCTCGGACTTCGCGATCACGAGCAGCCCGGAGGTGTCCTTGTCGAGGCGGTGGACGATCCCCGCGCGCGCTGGATCCCCGTAGTTGGGCGGGATCGAGATTCGGGCGGCGAGCGCCTCGGCGAGCGTCGCGCCGCGATGCCCGCGCGCCGGGTGCACGACGACG
Source organism: uncultured Actinomycetes bacterium (assembly GCA_963770165.1). Classification (GTDB taxonomy): domain Bacteria; phylum Actinomycetota; class Thermoleophilia; order Solirubrobacterales; family Solirubrobacteraceae; genus Conexibacter. The sequence continues at coordinate 101,307 of CAVYOK010000005.1, read as the reverse complement.
CCGGCTGGCTTGTCGACCACCAGCAGGTGCGCGTCCTCGTACACGACCGCGAACGGCACCTCGCTTGCGGCCGCGGCTGCCGCGCGTCCGCCGTCCGGCTCCGGCGCCACCTCGATCCGCTCTCCCGCGGCGACGCGGTGCCGCTTCGGCCGTGGCTCGCCGTCGACCGTCACGCGGCCCGCGTCGATCGCGCGCTGCGCCTGCGCGCGCGAGCCCAGCGGCCCCGCCAGCAGCTGATCGAGCCGCTCGCCCTCGGCCTCCGGCGCGACCTCAATCGTGAGCAGCTCGTCCACCGAGCTCGAGCACCAGCACCAGCGCCACGACGCCGCAGGTGATGCAGATGTCGGCGACGTTGAACGCGGGCCAGTGCGGGAAGTGGATGAAGTCGGTCACGTAGCCCTGGTGGATGCGGTCGATCAGGTTGCCGAGTGCGCCGCCGAGCACGAGGCCGGTCGGCAGCCACAGCAGCGGGCGCTCGGCGTGGCGCGCGAAGTAGAGCAGCAGCAACGTCAGCGCCGCCAGCGTCACGACGAGCACGAGCGACCCACCGCCGCCGAGGAAGCCGAACGCGACGCCTCTGTTGTGCACGTTCACGAACGTCAGCGGACCGAGCACGTCGCGCTGCTCGCCGGGAACGATCGAGGAGCGCACGAGCGCCTTCGTGCCCTGGTCGGCGAGCAGCACGATCGCGACCACGAGCCCGGCGAGCGCCCAGCGGGCGCCGCGCGCGGGGTTGGCGAGCGCGCTGCCCTCCACGGCCTCCATCAGCCCTCGATCAGCGAGACCACGATCCGCCACACGATGATCAGCACGAACGTCGCGACCATCGGGCTGAGGTCGAACGGGCCGAGCATCGGCAGCACGCGGCGGAAGATCCGCAGATACGGCTCGACGACCTGGCGCAGGAACTCGACGACCGCGTTCCACCAGCGCGAGTACGGCGGCCGGATCCCGACCGAGTACACGATGCTGATCACCACGTAGGCGAAGATGCAGATCAGGTAGACGGTGAAGAGCGCGTCGACGTAGCGGGCGACCTCATGACGCACCGTGGCCGCATGCAGCGCGACCGCGGCCGCGCTCACCGTCTGCCCCCGTGCACCGCCGCGTCGGCCGCCGCCTGGAACGCGGCGCGCAGGCCGCTGTCCTCCAATGCGGCGAGGCCTCGCGCGGTGACGCCGCCCGGCGAGGTGACCGCGCGCCGCAGCGCGAGCGTGTCGAAGCCGCGGGCGGCCAGCAGCGCGGCGGAGCCCTCGGTCGTCGCCGCCGCCAGCTCGACCGCCATGCGCGGCGGCATCCCGAGCCGCACGGCAGCGTCGACCTGCGCCTCGACGAACAGCGAGACGTACGCCGGCCCGACGCCCTGGATCGCCGTCGCGACCTCGATCAGTCTCTCCGGGACGGTCACGACGGTCGCCACACGCTCCAGGATCGTCATGACGCCGGGGTGGTCGTCGCTCTCGGCCGCGCGGCAGATCACGCCTCTGCCGATCTCCACGGCGACGTTGGGCATCAGGCGAACGACCGCCTCGGCGGCGGGATACGCCCGGCGAAGGGCATCGAGGGTGACGCCCGCCAGGATCGAGACGACCGTGGTCTCTCTCTCGTTGCCCTCCAGCTGCGCCGCCACGGCCTCCAACTGATCCGGCTTGTGGCAGAGGAACAACACGTCGGCCTCGCGCGCCAGCTCGGCATTCGACGCGAACGCCTGGCCGCCCAGCTCCTCCACCAGCGCCTGCGCCTTGCCCGGCACCGCGTCCGCGCAGAGGACCGGATCGCCCCACCCGCGCGCGAGCGCCGAGGCCATGTTGCCTGCACCGATCAGTCCGACGCGCATGGACGGCAAGCGTATCGGCCGCGCGCCTCGCGCCGCCGGCTCAGCTCTGGTTGAAGAAGCCCTTCTCGATCAGCCGCGCGCGCTCCTCGGCGGAGACCTCGACGTTGCGCGGCGTGAGCAGGAAGACCTTGTCGGCGATCCGCTGCATGCCGCCGTCGAGCGCGTACGTGAGGCCGGACGAGAAGTCGATCAGGCGCTTCGAGAGGTCTGTGTCGGAGCTCTGCAAGTTCAGGATCACGGGGATCGCGTCCTTGAACTTGTCCGCGACGTCCTGGGCGTCGTTGAAGGACTTGGGGATCACGAGGTGGACGCGCACGTCGCCGTTCCGGGGACCACGGCTCGGGCCCGGATCCCCGACCGGTCGCAGGACGCTTGTGCGGCGAGCGGCCGGCTCGTCGTCGGCGAAGATGTCGTCGAACTCGTCGCGCCGGCGCCGGCTGGAGCTCAGGCGCCGCACGTTCGGACGCTCGCGATAGGTCTCCTGCAGCTCCGCCTCCGGCTCGTGGTAGGCGGGCTCGTGATCGTCGTAGTCGTCTTCCACGGCCAGGCCGAAGTAGACGAGCGTGCGATGCCAGGTGTCGCGGAATGCCATGACGTCGAGGGATTCGCGGGGGGCGAGTGGATCCCTTCAAGGGATTATGACGCTTTGCAGCGCTATCGATAGAGCATGGAGCCGAGGCGGACGATCGTGGCGCCCTCCTCCACAGCCACCTCGTAGTCCTGCGAGGTGCCCATCGAGAGCTGGTGGAGCCCGTGCGCAGCGGCGAGCTCGTGCAGCGCGGCGAAGTGCGGGCGGTTGTCCTCTGGCCGCGCGACCGCGGGCGGCATCGTCATCAGGCCGACGACGGGCACGGGCGCACGCTCGATGAAGGCGCTCAGGTCAGCCGGAGCGATCCCGCTCTTCGACGCCTCCCCGCTCACGTTCACCTCGACCAGCACCTCGGTTTCCGGTCGCGCGCGCATCGCCAACTGCGCCAGCACCGAATCGCTCGCCACGGAGTGGATCAGCCGCGCGTGCCGCACCACGTCCTTCACCTTGCGCGACTGCAGGTGGCCGATGAAGTCCCAGGCGAAGGTCCCCGGATAGGCCTCCGCCTTCGCCACCAGCTCCTGCGCGCGATTCTCGCCCAAGCGCGTGAGGCCGGCGTCCGCCAGGGTCCCCAGCTCGTCGAGGGCGACGTACTTCACGGCCGCAAGCAGGTCGACGTCCTGCGGGTCGCGCCCGGCACGCCTTGCGGCGGCATCGATCCGTTCCCTCGCCTCGGCGACGCGCTCTCGCACCATGCCGGCGTCGAGCCCGGTGATCAGCTCCGCCATGCGATCCCCGCCTGCCGGCCGGTGACACCGCCGTCCCGGCGGTAGGAGAAGAACAGCTGCGGATCGGAGCAGATGGTGCAGAGGCCGACGTCGTGGACCTCCGTCGCGCCGGCCGCTTCAAGCCGCTCGCGTGCGATCGCCTTGAGGTCGATCGTCGCCCGCTCCGCCCGCCGTCCGAGCTCCTCGTGCACCTCCGGCCCGACCTCGTAGCAGCAGGCGCCCGCGCCGGGACCGATCGCCGCCTCCAGCCGATCGTCGCCGCCCAGCTCGCGAATCGCTGCGACGCCCTCCTCGATGACGCCGTCCGCCAGCCCCCGCCAGCCGGCGTGGAGCATCGCGACGGCACAAGGACCGATCAGCGCGATCGGGAGGCAGTCGGCGGTGAGGACGAGCGCGGCCAGGCCTTGCACTCCGCTGGCCACCCCGTCCACCTCCGGCAGGACGTGCTCCGACTCCGGCTGCTCGGCGATCCGCTCGACGCGACGCCCGTGCACCTGGCATCCCTGAACGAGGGCATCGAGGGAGACGCCCACGGCGTCGGCGACGAGCTCGAGGTTGCGCTCGACCGCGCGCGGATCGTCGTCCGTCCAGCGTCCCAGGTTGAGACTCGCGTACGCGCCCTGCGACACCCCGCCGCGCCGTGTCGTGAACAGCGCCCGCCCGCCCGGCAGCGCGATCCCGATGTGATCGCCGACGGGCTCGAACGGGGCGGGCAGCAGCACGCGGCGGATGGTAGTCAGGCGGCCGCCGCAGCCAGCGCGACGGCGAGCTGGGCGTCGCGGTCCGGGGCGGCGCCGTCGAGGCGGGCGTTCAGTGCAGCCGCCAAGCCACGGCCGACCGCCTCGCTCTGCGGAACGCCGGCGGCGAGGAGATCGGCGCCGTCGATGTCGAGCGTCACGTAGCGGAGGTCTTCGATCCACGCGCGGGCCTGAGCTCCGACACCGAGCGTCCCAGCCAACGCGACCGCCTCGGTCGGCGCCCCCCGCGCCGCGGCGGCGATCTCGGACGGCCGCGACGCCCCGGCCAGTCCCCTCGCGATGTCATCCGCCTGCGCTACGCGAACCACCGTGTCCCGCTCACGCGCCGAGAACCCCAACGCATCGACCCACCCCGCCACCGCCGCCGGCTCCAGCGTGCGAGCGGCCGACCCGAGCAGCAGCAGGTCCGCCCGGCCGTCGTCCGGCAGCAGCGAGAGCGCCCGCTCGGCCACGGCGCGATCGAACGAGAGCTGCACGTCCAGCGGCCACTCCGCCACCCACGCCAACGCCTCGATCGCCGACGGCTCGCGCAGCAGCAGCCGCAGCTCCCCTCCGATCCGCGTCGGCGTGACCGTCGCCAGCGCGCCGCCCTCGATCGCCTCGGAGGCGAGCGCCGAGGTCCCTTCCTCCACCCCGAACCCCAGCCGCGTCGCGTAGCGCACGAGCCGCAGCAGCCGCGTCGGGTCGTCGATGAACGAGCGCTCGTGCAGCACCCGCAGCACGCGCGCGTCGAGATCCGAGAACGCCCCCGGCGCCGCCGCGACGCGCCCGTCGAACGACACGGCGATCGCGTTGACGGTGAAGTCGCGTCGCAGCAGGTCCTGCTCGAGCGTGCCGGGCCGCACGTCGGGCAGCGCGCCCGGCCGCACGTACGACTCCGCGCGCGCGGTCGCGAGGTCGTACACGTGGCCGTCGGCCTCCACCGTCGCCGTGCCGAAGCGGTCATGCACCGTCAGCAAGCCGTCGAGCGCCGCGGCGAGCCGCTCCGCCGCCGCCACCGCATCCCCCTCCAGGACCAGGTCGAGGTCTACGGCGGCACGGCCGTCGAGGAGCAGATCCCGCACCGCGCCGCCCACCACCCAGGCGTGCGGCAGGACCCCGGCGACAGGCACCGCCGCAGGGAGCGCGCGCAGGTCGGGAACAGGAGCCATCGACGCGATCATCTACCATCCGCGCCCGATGTCGAGCCCCCCGCCACGCCGGCTGCGGCGCGGACTGCTCGGCGCCCTCGCCGTCTTCCTCCTGGTCGCGGGCGGCGCGGTGGCGTTCGTGCTCGCCAACAAGCCGGGCGACGTGTCGCACCCCGAGGTCGAGTTCACGACCGCGACGACGACCGCTCCGCACCCCCCGCCGAGACCGCAGGCGGTCGACCGCTTCCTGTGGCCGACATACGGCTACGGCGAAGACCGCACGCGCAACTTCCTCGACGCGCCGCGCTACCTGAGACCGCGCTTCAGACGCGGCTGGACCTACCGCAGCGGCGTGCTGCTCGAGTTCCCGCCCACGATCGACGGCGGGTCGCTCTACGTGCTCGACGACGACGGCATGCTGCGCGCGCTCGCGAAGACGAGCGGGCGGATCCGCTGGCGCCAGCGCGTCGGCCGCCTAGCGGCCGCGTCGCCGGCAGTCGGCGACGGCCGCGTCTACGCCGTCGTGCTGCGCGGGCTTGCCAGCGAAGCGGGCCGCATCGCGGCCTACCGCGCCAGCGACGGCCGGCAGGTGTGGTCGAAGGCGCTGCCGAGCCGCGCCGAGTCCTCGCCGCTGCTGAAGAACGGCCGGCTGTTCTTCGGCAGCGAGGACGGGACCGTCTACGCGCTCGACGCCGACACCGGTCGCACGATCTGGACGTACCGCGCGGGCGGCTCCGTCAAGGGCGGCCCGGCGCTCGCGAACGGCACGCTCTACTTCGGCGACTACGCCGGCAAGGTCCACGCGGTGCAGGCGCGCACCGGGCAGCAGGTGTGGTCGGTCGGCACGAGCGGGACGCGCTTGGGCTTCGGCTCCGGCCGCTTCTACTCGACCGCCGCCGTCGCGTTCGGACGCGTCTACCTCGGCAACACCGACGGCCGTGTCTACTCGTTCGCCGCCAGCAGCGGCAAGCTCGCGTGGGCGACCGGCACCGGCGCCTACGTCTACGGCTCGCCCGCCGTCGCCGTCACCCCGGGCCTCGGCCCGACCGTCTACGTCGGCTCCTACGACGGCAACTTCTACGCGTTCGACGCCCGCTCGGGCGCGGTGCGCTGGCGGTACTCCGCCGGGGTGAAGATCTCGGGGTCGGCGACGATCGTCGGCAACGTCGTCTACTTCTCGAACCTGCAGCCCGCGAACGACACGTTCGGACTCAACGTCCGCACCGGCGAGAAGGTGTTCGGCTGGCCCGACGGCGCGTTCAACCCGGTCGTCGCCGATCGCCGTGCGATCTACCTCGCCGGCTACGGGAACCTCTACGAGCTGCTGCCGAAGCGGGCGACGCCGGCGTGGCGCGCGGCGAACGAGGCGGCGCTGCGCGCGGTGCGCGAGGACAACGCGGCGCAGGCCAAGCAGGCGAGACGCGCCGGGGCGGCGCGCGCGAAGGCGGCGAGCAGACGCCGCTAGCCGACCGGTCGCACCGGCACGCCGGCGGCGGCCAGGTGCGCCTTGATCTCGCGCACCGTGTGGTGCCCGTAGTGCAGAATCGACGCGCACAGCACGGCATCGGCGCCGGCGTTGAGCGCATCGACGAGGTCGTCCAGCTCGCCGGCGCCGCCCGAGGCGATCACCGGCACGTCGACCGCCTCGGCGACTGCGCGCGTGAGCTCGAGGTCGTAGCCGGCGTTCGTGCCGTCGCGGTCCATGCTCGTCAGCAGGATCTCCCCCGCGCCGCGCTCCACGCCCTCGCGCACCCACTCCACGACGTCGCGCCCGGTGGGCGTGCGGCCACCGGCGACATACACCTCCCAGCCGCCGTCCTCGGGCGGGTGGGATCGTTTCTTGGCGTCGATCGCGAGCACCACGCACTGACTCCCGAACTGCTCCGACAGCTCGTCGACCAGCTCCGGTCGCGCGACGGCCGCCGAGTTCACGGACACCTTGTCCGAGCCGGCGTCGAGCACGGCCTGCGCATCCTCGACGGTGCGGATCCCGCCGCCGATCGTGAACGGGATGAAGACCTCGTCGGCGGTATGGCGCGCCAGCTCGACGACCGTGTCGCGCTTGTGGTGCGTGGCGGTGATGTCGAGGAAGACGAGCTCGTCGGCGCCGGCGGCGTCGTAGCGCTGCGCGAGCTCGATCGGGTCGCCCGCGTCGCGCAGGTCGACGAAGCCGGTGCCCTTGACGACGCGGCCGCCGTCGACGTCGAGGCACGGGATGACGCGCTTGGTGTGCATGGCGCCGAGGCTAGCCTGGGGCTGGCTCGGCGCGGCGCGGCGTTCTTCTGCGCTTCGGCGTGCGGTCGGCGTCCTCTCTCAGCGCGCTGCGTGCCTCGGCGACGGTGAAGCGCCGCTCGTAGAGCGCCTTGCCGACGATCACGCCGGTGAGGTTGACCTGGCGCAGGTCGGCGAGCGCTCCGAGATCCTCGAGCGTCCCGATCCCGCCCGAGTAGATGAACGTGCCGCGCACCGCTTCGGCGACCCGCTTGACCTCTTCGACATCCGGGCCCGTCAGCATCCCGTCGCGCTCGATCGACGAGTACACGAGCCGCTTGACGCCGCGCCGCTGCAGGTGCTCGATCACGGCAGACGCCTCCATCTCCGTCTGGTGCGTCCAGCCGGCGCTCGCGACGCGCCCGCCGCGCACGTCGACCGACACCGTCACGCGCGGGCCGTGCTTGGCGATCGCCTCGTCGAGGAAGTCGACGTCGGTGTAGGCGGCCGTGCTGAGGATCACGCGCTCGGCGCCCGCGGCCAGAGCAGCCTCGATCGACTCCAGCGAGCGCAGGCCGCCACCGAACTGCACCGGCACGCCAAGCTCGCCGGCGATCCGCTCGAGCTGCTCCAGGTTCGCGGGTCTGCCGTCGCGCGCGCCGTCGAGGTCCACCACGTGCAGCCAGCGCGCGCCGCCTTCGACCCACGCGCGCGCCGCGCTCAGCGGCTCGGCGTCGTAGACCGTCTCCTGTGAGAAGTCGCCCTGCGCGAGCCGCACGGCCTTGCCGTCGCGGATGTCGATCGCGGGATAGAGGATCACTTCCCGCCTCCTACCCCGGCACCGGCCTTTTCGCGGTCGCAGGCGGCGCTGAAGCTCGCGAGCAGGCGCAGCCCAGCCGCCGAGGACTTCTCGGGGTGGAACTGCACGCCGAAGACGTTCTGGCGTGCGACCGCGCTGACGAAGCGCTCGCCATACTCGGCGGTTCCCAGCACGTCGTCCGGATCAGCCGGGTGCGGCACGAGCGAGTGCACATGGTAGAACGCCGTCTCTGCCGGCAATCCGGCGTTCAGCCGCGACGCGCGCTCGAAGCGCACGACGTTCCAGCCGATGTGCGGCACGCGCAGGTCGTCGGCGGCAAGCGGCCGCACGTCCCCGCGCAGCAACCCCAAGCCGTGAGCCGGCGCGACCTCGACGGAGCGCTCGAACAGCAGCTGCATGCCGAGGCAGATGCCGAGCAGCGGCACGCCCGACTCGGCGCGCTCCACGATCACCGCATCGAGCCCGAGCGCGCGCAGATGCTCCATCGCGCGCGGGAACGCCCCGACGCCCGGCACGACGACGCCGTCCGCGTCGCGGATCTCGTCGTGGTCGCGCGTCAGGACGGGCCGCGCGCCGACGTGCGCGAAGGCCTTCTCGACCGAGCGGCGGTTGCCCATCCCGTAGTCGACGATCGCGATCGTCGGAGCCGCGCTCATGCCGTCAACGTCCCCTTCGTGCTCGGCACGCCCGTCTCCGTGGGATCGAGCGCGACGGCGGCGCGCAGCGCGCGCGCGAACGCCTTGAAGAGCGCCTCGATCATGTGGTGGACGTTCGTCCCGGCTGCGACCGTCAGATGCAGCGTCAACCTCGCGTTGCTCGACACCGCGCGGAAGAACTCCTCCGCCAGCTCGTGGTCGAAGTTGCCGATCGCGCCGGCCGGCAGGTCGGCGTCCCAGGCGAGGAACGCGCGTCCGGAGACGTCGATCGCGCACGAGGCGCGCGCCTCGTCCATCGGGATCGTCGCGGCTCCATATCGGGAGATTCCGGCGCGGTCGCCGAGCGCCTCGTCGAGCGCCTGCCCGAGGCAGATGCCGACGTCCTCGACGGTGTGGTGCGCGCCCGTCTGCAGATCGCCGCTCGCCGCGACCTCGAGGTCGAGGCGCCCGTGGCGCGCGAGCAGGTCGAGCATGTGGTCGAGGAAGCCCACGCCGGTCTCGCGCGCGCCGTCGCCGGAGCCGTCGAGCGCGAGCGTCAGACGCACGTCGGTCTCGCCGGTTCTGCGATTGATCTGCGCGCTGCGGCTCATCGCGACCCATTCTCTCGAATGCGCGCCTCCATTGACTTCGCGTGCGTCGCGAAGCCCTCCGCGCGGGCGATCACGGCCCCGTGCAGCGCCAGCGCGGCGGCCGCCTCGGCCGGGATCCGCACCTCCGCCATGCGGCGGCGGAACGTGCGCGCTGAGAGGCCGGAGGCGAAGCGGGCGGCGCCGTCGGTCGGCAGCACGTGGTTGGAGCCCGCGAGGTAGTCGCCGAACGCAGTCGCCGCGCCGACGCCGACGAACAGGCAGCCCGCGCGCGTGACGCGCGGCGCGAGCGCCTCGGCGCCGGGGCCGATCAGCTGCAGGTGCTCCGGCGCGAACGCCTCCGCGAACGCGAGCGCCCCGTCGAGGTCGGCCGTGCGCACCAGCACGCACGGCGCCTCCTCCGGCGCGCCCTCGAGCTGCGCGACGAGCGCGTCGAGCACAGAGTCCTCGGGCGAGACGGCGACGACGAGGCTGCCCTCGCCGTGCTCCGCCTGTGCGCGCAGATCGAGCGCGGCCAGCTCCGCCCCGCCGGCCCAGTCGAGGATCGCCAGCAGGTCGCTCGGGCCGGCGAAGCCGTCGATCCCGACGCGGGCGGCGACCTGCCGCTTCGCCTCCTGCACGTAGAGGCTGCCCGGCCCGACGATCACGTCTACCGGCTCGACCGTCTCGGTCCCGTAGGCGAGCGCGGCGATCGCCTGCGCGCCGCCGGCGCGGTAGACCTCGTCGGCGCCGGCGAGCGCGCACGCGGCGAGGATCGTCGCGTCCACGTCGCCGTCCGGTCCCGGCGGCGCGCACACCGCGACCTGCGCGACGCCGGCGGCGCGCGCGGTGACGACACCCATCACGACGGTGCTCGGGTAGGCGGCACGGCCGCCCGGCACGTACACCGCCGCGCGCGCGACCGGCAGCTCGCGCAGGACGATCCGCTGCCCCTGCGGCAGCGCCACCTCGTGCTCCGAGTCGACGCCCGCCTGCGCGACGGCCCGCACGTTCGCGACCGCGAGCTCGAGCGCCTCGCGCACGGCCGGGTCGAGCGCCGCGAGCGCCTGCGCCAGCTCCGCCTGCGAGACCGTCAACGGCTTCGGCTCTGCGCCGCGCGTGTCGAAGCGGCGCGTGAACTCGACCACCGCCTCGTCGCCGCGCACCCATACGTGGCCGAGCACCTCGGCGACCACCTCGGCGACCGACTCGCCGCCAGGCGCGAGCTTGCGCAGCTCCGCGGCGAGGTCCGCGGCGCCGTCGGTCGTCGCGAGCGTGCGGCGCTCAAGCCGCACGCACGCGCTCCAGCAGCTCGTCGATCGGGGTCGCCTTCAGCTTGTGCGCCACGGGGTTGGCGATCAGGCGGGCGGTGACCTCGACGATCTCCTCACGCACGACGAGCCCGTTCTCGCGCAGCGTCGTGCCGGTGGCGGTCAGGTCGACGATGCCGTCGACCAGGCCCGTCAGCGGCGCCAGCTCGACCGAGCCCTTCACCTCGACCATCTCGGCCTGACGGCCGGTCGCGGCGAAATGGCGCGCGGCGATCTTGGGGTACTTCGTCGCGATCCGCATGATGCCGAGCCGCCGGCGCGCCTCCTCCATCGGATCGTCGCCGGCGACCGAGGCGAGCACCATCGTGCAGCCGCCGTAGCCGAGGTCGAGCAGCTCGTAGACCTCGCGCTCGGACTGCTCCATCAGCACGTCCTTGCCGGTGATGCCGATGTCGGCCGCGCCCGCCTCCACGTAGGTCGGCACGTCCGAGGGCCGCATCGTCACGATCCCGACCTCGCGGAACAGCAGCTTGCGGTCGTTGGCGCGCACCTCGCTCGTGTCGACGCCGATCGCGTCGAGCAGGTCGAGCGTCTCCTTGAAGAGCGCCCCGCGCGGCACCGCGATCGTGAGGCTCATCGCTCCTCCCCCATCAGGGCGATGTGCAGCCGCTCGACTGTCAGCGCCCACCCGACGGCGGGCAGCGGCCGGCCGAAGCGCCCGAGCAGGTCGTCGTAGCGACCCCCGCCGCCGATCGGCACGCCGAGCGCGGGATCGTAGACCTCGAAGATCGCGCCCGTGTAGTAGCCGAGCTCCCGCACGAGCCCGAGGTCGAAGATCAGTCGCTCGGCGACGCGCGGCTCGAGCAAGGCGTGCACGGCCCGCATCGCCTCGGTCGGCTGCCGCGTCACGCTCCGCGCGACCTCGCCGACGAGGCCCTCCTCCGTCATGGCATCGAGCCGGTCGAGGATCTCGGGTCCGCCGCGCATCTGCGGCACGCGCGCCAGCAGCTCGGCCGTGCGCTCTGCGCGGTCGAGCGCCCTCACCTCCCGTTCCAGTCCCACGAAGTCCCGCGTCACGAGCTCATGCAGGATCCGCTCGCGTGCCGGCTCCGACACGTCGAGGACGCGCAGCAGCGCCTGGAAGAGGCCGACGTCGCCGAGACCGATGCGGTAGCCCTCCAAGCCGACCGCGTCGAGCACGTCGCAGAGGACGGTCAACGCCTCCGCCGTGCCCTCCGGCGCGGGCGCGCCGACCAGCTCGATGCCGGCCTGCAGGAACTCGCGCGGCTGCCCGCGCTGCGGACGCACGCCTCGGTAGGCGTGCGCGAGGTAGCAGAGCCGCAGCGGCGGCTCGGCATCGGCGAGGCGCGTCGCGACGAGCCGCGCGATCGGGACCGTCATGTCGGAGCGCAGCACGAGCACGCGCCCCTGCTCGTCGAACAGACGGTACGCCGGCGGCGCTCCGCGCACGTCACCACGCGCGAGCGTCTCCTCGTACTCGAGCGCCGGCGTCGCGACCTCGCCGTAGCCGGCCTGTTGGAAGACGTCGAGCGCGGTCGCCGTGATCGCGCGCAGCTCGCGCAGCTCGTCGGGCAGCACGTCGCGCGTCCCGCTCGGGATCGGGTGGATGGTGGGAGTCGGCGCCGCCGTTGGCGCCGTGCCGGATGCGTCGCTCATGACCGGGCGACTCTCAGTGGGCGTGGACGCGCTGGCTGTCCTCGACGCGCTCGATGCGCGCTCCGAGCGCGCGCAGGCGCTCGTCGATCCGCTCGTAGCCGCGGTCGATCTGGCGCACGTTGCCGATCTCGGTCGTGCCGTCAGCGCACAGCGCGGCGATCAGCATCGCCATCCCGGCGCGGATGTCGGGCGACTCGAGCCGTTCGCCGCGCAGTCGGCGCGGGCCGACGACGAGCGCGCGGTGCGGGTCGCAGATGGTGATCGCAGCGCCCATCAGCTGCAGCTTGTCGGTGAAGAACAGGCGGTTCTCGAACATCTTCTCGTGGATGATGACCGAGCCCTCCGACTGCGTCGCCAGTGCGAGCGCGATCGAGGTCAGGTCAGCGGGGAAGGCCGGCCACGGACCGTCCTCGACCTTCGGCTGGTAGCCGCCGGCGTCGTTGTGGATCACGAGCTTCTGCCCGCCGGGGACGAACAGGTCCTCGCCGCGCAGCTCGCTCTCCAGCCCAAGGCGCGCGAAGACCATGCGGATCATGCGCAGGTCCTGCGCGTTGACGTCCTTGATCGTCAGCTCGCCGCCGGTGACGCCGGCGAGCGCCATGAACGAGCCGATCTCGATGTGGTCGGGCGCAACCGCGTGCTCGCAGCCGCTGAGGTGCTCGACGCCGTGGACCGTCATCACGTTCGAACCGATCCCGTCGATCGACGCGCCCATCTTCACCAGCATGCGCGCGAGGTCCTGCACGTGCGGCTCCGAGGCCGCGTTGCGGATGACGGTCTCGCCGGGCCCGAGCGCGGCGGCCATCAGCGCGTTCTCCGTCGCCATCACGGACGGCTCGTCCATCAGGAAGTCGCACGGCGCCAGCCCGCGCGGCGCGGTGATGAGGATGTCGCGTCCGTGCTCGACGGTCGCGCCGAGCGCCTTGAACGCGTCGAGATGCGGATCGAGCCGGCGGCGGCCGATCACGTCGCCCCCAGGTGGCGGCATCAGCGCGCGACCGTGCCGCGCGAGCAGCGGCCCGGCGAGCAGGAAGGAGGCGCGGATGCGCTCGGACAGCTCGCGGTCGACGTCGGTCGAGGCGATCCCGTCAGCGCGGATCGCGACCTCGTTCTCGGCGATCCAGTCGGCGCGCGCGCCGAGCTGACGCAGCAGGTCCAGCATCGCCTCGACGTCGGCGATCCGCGGCACGTTGCGGATCACGCACTCGTCGTCGGTCAGCAGCGCCGACGCGAGGATCGGGAGCGCGCCGTTCTTGTTGCCGGCGGGGACGATCGTGCCGGAAAGTGGCACGCCGCCTTGGATGACGAACTTCTGCATGAGCGAGGGATCGGGTGACGCGGGTGCGCCGGTCGAGGCCGTGGAGGATGCGCCCGGACGCTGAGCTAGGGTAACAGCCATGCATCGGGGTTTTCGCGCGGGGCGCCCGGGAACCTTCTTCGCGCCAGGGACGAGCGCAGCGTGCTGAGCGCGTACGGCAGGCTGCTGGAGCCGCCGGGGACGGCGCGGCTCACGCTCATGATGCTGCTCGCGCGCATCCCGATCGGGATCTTCGGGCTGGCGATCGTCCTGCTCGTGCGCGAGCACTCGGGCTCGTTCGCCGACGCGGGCGCAGCGAGCGCCGCGTGGGCGATCGGCGCCAGCGTCGTCGCCCCGCTTCAGGGCCGCCTCGTCGACCGCTTCGGCCAGCCGGCGGTGTTGATCCCGTCGACGCTGCTGAACGCGGCCTCGATCGTCGGCGTCGTGATCGTCGCCGAGTCGGAGGGGGCGCTGTGGCTGCTGTGCGCGCTCGCGGCCGTCGGCGGCGCGGCGATGCCGCCGATCGGCGCGTGCATGCGCTCCGTGTGGGCCGACGTGTTCGCCGCCGACGCCAGCGCCCGCAACACCGCGTACTCGTTCGACAGCGTCATCGCCGAGGTTTTCTTCGTCGCCGGCCCACTGCTGACGACGGTGCTGGCCGCGCTCGGCTCGCCGAGCCTCGCGCTGCTCGTCGGCGCCGCGCTGAGCCTGATCGGGACGCTCGGCTTCGCGACCGGCGAGCTGGCGCGCAGATGGCGCAGCGAGCACCAGTCGCGGCCCCGCGCGGGGGCGCTGAGCGCGCGCGGCATGCGCACGCTGATGCTTGCGACGATCCCGACGGGGACGTCGTTCGGCGTGTTGGAGGTCGCGATGCCCGCGTTCGCGATCGAGGAGGGCGAGAAGGCGGCGCTCGCCGGCGTCCTGCTGGCCGCGATGGCGGTCGGCAGCATCGCGGGCGGGCTGTGGTACGGCGCGCGCAGCTGGTCGAGCCCGGTGGTGTCGCGGTACCTGTGGCTCCACGTGGCGTTCACGCTGCTGCTGCTGCCGCTGCTCGTCGCCGGCTCGATCGTCCAGATGAGCGTCGCGATGCTGCTCGGCGGGCTGTTCCTCGCCCCCACCGCGGCGGCCGGGTATCTGATGATCGACCGCATCACGCCCCCGGGGACGACGACCGAGGCGACCACGTGGGCGATGACCTCGAACGTGGGCGGCGCCGCGATCGGAGCGGCGCTCGGCGGCCTCGTGATCCAGCACGCGAGCGTCGGCTGGTCGCTCGTGCTCGCGTGCGCCGGCCCGGCGGTCGGGACCCTGATCGCGGTCCTGCGCCGCGGGGACTTCGAAGCCACCGTGCCCGAGCCCGCAAGCGCCCGCGTGCACGCGTCGTCGCCGTAACGCGCGCCTCCGCGCCTCCGCGCCTCGCCTGGCTGGGCGCCACCACCAGCGCCGGCGACGCACCCGCGGCCTAGCGCCAGCGCCCCCCGGCCTTCGCCCACGCGAGCAGGTGATCGGTGCCGCAGAACGCGTCCCCGATCCGGTGCTCGCCGCGGTGATGGACGAGCAGCACACGCGTGTCGTCGACGGGCGCGCCGCACTGGGCGCACCGCTCGAGCTCCGGGTCGACCAGCGGATGGTCCGCGAGCACGCCCGCGTCCCAGTGCGGACCTTGCAGCACCCATGGGACGATGTGCTCGAGCCGGCAGAAGACGGCGAGCCGCTCGCCCGCCTCCTCTGCCGCACGGAAGCCCTCGTCGTGGCCCACCGCCACTCCGCACCAGCTGCAGCGCTCACGCGACACGCGCGAGAGCCTAGCGCTGCAAGATCCGTTGCAGCCTGTTCCTGCGCGGATCTCCCGTCGCCACGGGCGATTTCAGCCTCCGGCCCAGCATGCCGGCGTCTACGCGCGTGTCTATCCGCCGGCACGGGTACCTTACGAACACATGTTCCCTTTCCGTCCTTCCCGCGCCGCGACCGCGCTGCTCGAGCTCGCGGAGGCGATGCTCGCCCCGCAGGCATCCGCCGACCCGACCGAGGACGACGCGTCCGTCGACCACGCGCTGTCGGTCGGACACGATCGCGCGTTCCCGCTCGCGTCGCATCCGCATCGCAGAGCGCCCGCGGTCGACCGTTGTCGGCGCCCAGCGCCGCCGCGACCAGAACAGACCTGCCTGACGCCGCTGACGCGCGCGGCAGGCGCTCGCGAGGCACTGCGCGCCTACACCAATCGGTAGAGCTCCGCCTGCCGCGGGCTCCGCCTGCCGCGGCCGCGCGACGGGCGGCTGCCCAGAAACGCAGATGAGCCCCGCACCTCTGCTGGGTACGGAGCTCATCTCGATGCAAGAACCGGCGGCGTCCTACTCTCCCAGGCCCTTGCGGGCCAAGTACCATCGGCGCTGAGGGGCTTAACTGCTCTGTTCGGAATGGGAAGAGGTGTTTCCCCCTCGCCATAGCCACCGGAAACCGGTCGAGACCACGCCCTCCGCGGGCCTTCAAAACTGCACAGTGCGCCAATAGCACGGGTATCAAATATCCGTCAAGCCCTCGACCAATTAGTACCGGTCTCCTACAGGTGTTGCCACCCTTCCAGATCCGGCCTATCAACCTGGTGGTCTACCAGGGGTCTTACTCCCTCAAGGGGATGGGAGAGCTCATCTCGAGGCCGGCTTCCCGCTTAGATGCCTTCAGCGGTTATCCGATCCGCACGTAGCTAACCTGCGATGCCCTTGGCAGGACAACAGATACACCAGAGGTGCGTTCATCCCGGTCCTCTCGTACTAGGGACAAATCCTCTCAACTCTCCAACGCCCACGGCAGATAGGGACCGAACTGTCTCACGACGTTCTGAACCCAGCTCGCGTACCGCTTTAATGGGCGAACAGCCCAACCCTTGGGACCAACTTCAGCCCCAGGATGCGACGAGCCGACATCGAGGTGCCAAACCGAGCCGTCGATGTGGACTCTTGGGCTCGATAAGCCTGTTATCCCCGGAGTACCTTTTATCCGTTGAGCGACGGCACTTCCACTTGCTACCGCCGGATCACTAAGACCTGCTTTCGCACCTGCTCGTCCCGTCGGACTCGCAGTCAAGCTCCCTTGCTGCCTTTGCACTCTACGCACGATTTCCGACCGTGCTGAGGGAACCTTTGTGCGCCTCCGTTACATTTTAGGAGGCGACCGCCCCAGTCAAACTACCCGCCTGGCACTGTTCACCGCCCGGATTCACGGCGCGGTGTTAGAAACCCAATACATCAAGGGTGGTATCTCAAGGTTGGCTCCACGCCAGCCGCAGCCGGCGCTTCCAAGCCTCCCACCTATCCTGAGCGAGATGCACCGAATTCCAATACCAGGGTGTAGTAAAGGTTCACGGGGTCTTTCCGTCTAGCCGCGGGTACTCGGCATCTTCACCGAGACTGCAATTTCACCGAGCCCCTCGTTGAGACAGCGTCCAAGTCGTTACGCCATTCGTGCAGGTCGGAACTTACCCGACAAGGAATTTCGCTACCTTAGGACCGTTATAGTTACGGCCGCCGTTTACCGGGGCTTAGTTTCGGTGCTTTGAGCCGAAGCCCTAACACCTCCACGTAACCTTCCGGCACCGGGCAGGCGTCAGCCCCTATACGTCGTCTTTCGACTTAGCAGAGACCTGTGTTTTTGGTAAACAGTCGCTTGGACCTATTCACTGCGGCCCTCTCGGGCTCCAGGCGCGAGGCCCTTCACCCTACTGGGGCGCCCCTTATCCCGAAGTTACGGGGCGATTTTGCCGAGTTCCTTAACGAGGGTTATCTCGATCACCTTAGTATTCTCTACTTGCCCACCTGTGTCGGTTTTGGTACGGGCACGCGTGTTCTCCCTAGAGGCTTTTCTCGGAGGCAGGGCGTAAGGGACTCGCCGGCACAAAGCCAGCTGGCATCGCACCTCGGGTTATGCAGCCCCGCATTTCACAAGGGCCACCCCTACATGCTTACCCCAGGACGACCATCGCCTGGGATCCCGTAGCCTTCCTCGTCCCCCCATCGGTCAAACGAACACGACGTGGTACAGGAATATCAACCTGTTGGCCATCGACTACGCCTTTCGGCCTCGCCTTAGGTCCCGACTAACCCTGAGCAGACGAACTTTACTCAGGAAACCTTGGGCAATCGGTGGAGGGGATTCTCACCCCTCTTTCGTTACTCATGCCGGCATTCTCACTTCTGACGCCTCCACGGCTGGGTTACCCCGCCGCTTTACTGGCGTCAGAACGCTCTCCTACCGCGCGATCGGCTCGAAAGCCTCACGCACCCGCAGCTTCGGTAACTAGCTTGAGCCCCGTTACATTATCCGCGCTCGAACACTTGACCAGTGAGCTGTTACGCACTCTTTCAAGGATGGCTGCCTCTAAGCCAACCTCCTGGTTGTCTATGCATTCGAACATCGTTTGCCACTTAGCTAGCATTTAGGGACCTTAGCTGGCGGTCTGGGCTGTTTCCCTCTTGACGCTGAAGTTTATCCCCCAGCAACTGACTCCCGGAGTACACGTGATGGTCTTCGGAGTTTGCCTGAAGTCGGTAACCTGGTAGGGCCCCTAGTCCAAACAGTGCTCTACGGCCAAAACGCAATTTATCCGAGGCTATACCTAAATATATTTCGGAGAGAACCAGATATCACTGAGCTTGATTAGCCTTTCACTCCGACCCACAGGTCATCCGCCCAGTTTTCAACCTAGGTCGGTTCGGTCCTCCACGAGGTCTTACCCCCGCTTCAACCTGCCCATGGGTAGCTCGCTCAGTTTCGGGTCTACCGCCTACGACTATGTCGCCCTGTTCGGACTCGCTTTCGCTACGGCTCCGCTCATCGCTTAACCTTGCCGCAGACGAGTAACTCGCCGGCTCGTTATGCAAAAAGCACGCGGTCACAGGACAAGCCTGCTCCCACCGCTTGTAGGCACGCGGTTTCAGGTACTATTTCACTCCCCTTCCGGGGTACTTTTCACCTTTCCCTCACGGTACTAGTCCGCTATCGGTCACCTAGGAGTACTTAGCCTTGGAGGGTGGTCCCCCCAGCTTCAGTCCGCGTTTCACGGGCGCGGACTTACTCAGGAACGCTTGACAGAAGACCATGCAGTTTCGTCTACGGGACGGTTGCCCTCTTTGGTGCGCGGTTCCACACGCTTCGACTACCACATGGTTTTGTAACTTCTGCCGGGCCGACCATGACCCGGAACAAACGCCCTACAACCCCCGACACGCAACGCATGGTCGCTTACACGTGCCAGGTTTGGGCTGATCCCTTTTCGCTCGCCACTACTCAGGGAGTCTCGGTTGATTTACTTTCCTCGGGGTACTGAGATGTTTCACTTCCCCCGCTTGTCTCCACCGCGCCTATGTGTTCAGCGCGGGGTAACGCCGCATTACCAGCGTTGGGTTTCCCCATTCGGGCATCCGCGGGTCAAAGGCCATTCAGCGCCTCACCGCGGCTTATCGCAGCCGTTCACGCCCTTCATCGACTCTAGGTGCCAAGGCATCCACCGTGTGCCCTTACTATCTTGACGGTGATCTGATCAAACGAAGTTGATCGGTGATACCCGTTTCATTGGCTACTGTGCAGTTTTCAAGGTCCGCGGAGAGGCTCACCCCGGACTGGGGTGCGGTCTCTCAAAACTCAACAGCATGTGGGCAGCTCCGCGCGAGCGGACTCGAGCGTGCTGCCTGCCAGATTCGGTCGACATTCCTAGACCCGACCGGACAAGCCGATCGGGACCGCATCCTCTCGGATGCTCCCTAGAAAGGAGGTGATCCAGCCGCAGCTTCCGCTACGGCTACCTTGTTACGACTTCACCCCAGTCACGAGCCCCACCTTCGACGGCTCCCTCCCTTGCGGGTTAGGCCACCGGCTTCGGGTGTTGCTCACTCCCGTGGTGTGACGGGCGGTGTGTACAAGGCCCGGGAACGTATTCACCGCGGCAATGCTGATCCGCGATTACTAGCAACTCCGCCTTCATGCAGGCGAGTTTCAGCCTGCAATCCGAACCGAGACGCGCTTTAAGGGATTCGCTCCACCTCGCGGTATCGCAGCCCTCTGTACGCGCCAATGTAGCACGTGTGTAGCCCTGGACATAAGGGGCATGATGACTTGACCTCATCCCCACCTTCCTCCGGTTTGTCACCGGCAGTCTCGCATGAGTCCCCAACTAAATGCTGGCAACATACGACGGGGGTTGCGCTCGTTGCGGGACTTAACCCAACATCTCACGACACGAGCTGACGACAGCCATGCACCACCTGTGAACGCGCCCCGAAGGGAAGCCGTGTTTCCACGGCGATCGCGCACATGTCAAGCCCAGGTAAGGTTCTTCGCGTTGCGTCGAATTAAACCACATGCTCCGCTGCTTGTGCGGGCCCCCGTCAATTCCTTTGAGTTTTAGCCTTGCGGCCGTACTCCCCAGGCGGGGTACTTAATGCGTTAGCGTCGGCACAGGGGGAGTCGACACCCCCTACACCTAGTACCCATCGTTTACGGCGTGGACTACCAGGGTATCTAATCCTGTTTGCTCCCCACGCTTTCGCGTCTCAGCGTCAGTACCGTCCCAGCGAGCTGCCTTCGCCATTGGTGTTCCTCCTGATATCTGCGCATTTCACCGCTACACCAGGAATTCCACTCGCCTCTTCCGGACTCGAGCTCGACAGTATCCACCGGCATTCCAAGGTTGAGCCTTGGACTTTCACAGCAGACTTACCGAGCCGCCTACACGCGCTTTACGCCCAATAATTCCGGACAACGCTTGCCCCCTACGTATTACCGCGGCTGCTGGCACGTAGTTAGCCGGGGCTTCTTCTGAAGGTACCGTCACTTCAGACGGCTGTTCACCGCCGAAGCTTCGTCCCAACTGAAAGGGGTTTACAACCCGAAGGCCTTCTTCCCCCACGCGGCGTTGCTGCGTCACGCTTTCGCGCATTGCGCAAGATTCCCCACTGCTGCCTCCCGTAGGAGTCTGGGCCGTGTCTCAGTCCCAGTGTGGCTGATCGTCCTCTCAGACCAGCTACCCATCGGAGCCTTGGTAGGCCGTTACCCCACCAACAAGCTAATGGGCCGCGGGCCCATCCTGATGCGGAAGCCGAAGCTACCTTTCCTCATCGACCTTATGGCCGAGGAGCACATTTGGTATTAGCCCGAGTTTCCTCGGGTTGTCCCAATCATCAGGGCAGGTTACCCACGTGTTACTCACCCGTTCGCGGCTTTGCCCCAGGGCAAGCCCTGGTTCGTCGCTCCACTTGCATGTGTTAAGCACGCCGCCAGCGTTCGTCCTGAGCCAGGATCAAACTCTCCGTGAAGAACTACATATGTGTACTTCTACGAAGAGCGTCGCGATGCCCACTGCGGGAGGCCCACGTACACGTAGGGGCCGCCCGGGCACCGGACGGGGTCTAATTCTGGCGCCACCGTTCTCCCGCTCGCGCTGGCGCGGCGGGCGGCGGCTTTCGAAACCTGGACGCACACGACGGCCGGACCATTCCGGCCTGTCGGTGCACATGCTGTTGAGTTTTCAAAGACCGCCATGCCTCTCAGGAGGGGATTCCTCCGTGCTGACACGCCGAGAGCAGCACTCTCGGTGCGGGCGCGAAAGTATAGCGCTTGCGCGCAGGCGGGGGAAGCTCGGCTTCCTTTGCCCCGGACCGCCCTCTCGCAGGACGCCCTGGCCGTCCGGGGACGACGTTCCGCGAAGGATAGCCGACCGGCGGACGAGTGCGCGGTCAGCCGCGCACGAGACGCGCGAAGCGCCGTTTGCCGAGCTGCAGGACGCGGCCGTCGAGCTCGTCGAGCGGACGGTCGAGCGGATCCGCCGCGAGCGGCTCGCCGTCGAGCTTCACACCACCCTGCTCGAGCGAGCGCCGCGCCTCCGAGCGGGAGACGCCGAACGCGTCGGAGAGCAGCGCGGGCAGGTGGACGAGGCCGTCGTCGACCGCGGGGGCCGGCAGCGTGACGGACGGCATCTGCTCAGGCGGCCTGTGCTCGCGATGGACGCGGTCGAACGCCTGCTCGGCTGCCTCCGCCGCGGTCCGGTCGTGGAAGCGGGCGACGAGCGCACGGGCGAGCGAGCGCTTCGCGTCGCGCGGATTGGCGTCGCCAGGCAGCGGCTCGCCGAGCAGCAGCTCGTACCACTGCCCCATCGCCTCGTCCGGCAACCGCAGCGTCTTGCCGTAGATCTCCTCGGGCGGGTCGGTGACGCCGATGTAGTTGCCGTAGGACTTCGACATCTTCCGCTCGCCGTCGATACCCGGCAGGATCGGCAACGTGAGAATCGTCTGCTCCGGCTGGCCGTAGGCGGTCTGGATGTCACGCCCGAGCAGCAGGTTGAACTTCTGGTCGGTCCCGCCGAGCTCGACGTCGGACTCGACGGCGACCGAGTCGTACCCCTGCAGCAGCGGGTACAGCAGCTCGAGGAACGAGATCGGCGCATGCGCGACGTAGCGCTTCGCGAAGTCGTCGCGCTCGAGGATCCGCGCGACCGTGGTGGTGCGCACCAGGTGGAAGAGCTCCTCCATCCCCATGTCGAGCCACTCGCCGTTGCGACGCACCTCGAGGCGCTCGGCATCGAGCACGGTGAGCGCCTGCTGCTGGAACGTGGCGGCGTTCGCATCGATCTGCTCGCCCGAGAGGACGGGGCGGGTCGCGGAACGGCCGCTCGGGTCGCCGACGCGCGCGGTGTAGTCGCCCACGATCAGGACCACGGTGTGACCGAGGTCCTGGAACTCGCGCAGCTTGCCGAGCACCACGGTGAAGCCGAGGTGAATGTCTGGTGCCGTGGGGTCGATCCCGAGCTTCACCCGCAACGGGCGCCGCTCGCGCGCCGCCTCCGCCAGCTTGCGCTCCAAGCCGCCGGTGGGAAGCGATTCGACGGCATTGCGCTCCAGCCATGCAGCCTGCTCGGCGGGGGTGCGGGCGTCAGGAGTCACGGAGGCCGAATGCTAGACTGCCGGCCCGGCGAGGCCCCTGCCGCCCACGGTCCGCCGCCGCGCCGTCGCCTCCCGTCCACCGGCGCCGCACCACCTGACGCATGACTGACGCGCACGGCAACACCACGACGCCGACCCGCCCGCGCGCGAGGCTGCCGAGGCTGCGCCTCCGCCGTCGCCGGGGGCGGTCGGGATCGGGTCCGCGCATCAAGAAGCTGCGGGTGCTCGCGATCTTCGTCGGGCTCGGGCTGCTCGCGTTCGTCTCGACCGTGTTCGGGATGATGATGGCGGTCGCCTCCGACCTGCCCCGCCTGGAGAACAGAGAGCAGTACAGCTCGAACAAGAACAACTCGGTGCTGCTGGACTACCGCGGCCGCAAGCTCGGGATCCTCACCAACAACCAGAACGTCGTCCTCGTGGGGCAGTACCAGATCGCGCCGGCGATGAAGCACGCGACGATCGCGATCGAGGACAAGCGCTTCTATACAAACCCGGGCTACGACCTGAAGGGCATCGCGCGTGCCCTGTGGGCGGACGTCGGCGCCGGCGGCGCGATGCAGGGAGCGTCGACGATCACCCAGCAGTTCGTGAAGGTGGCGCTCGAGGCGCAGGGCGAGCGCACCATCTTCCAGAAGCTGCGCGAGGCGGCGCTCGCCTACCACCTCACGCGCAAGTGGTCGAAGGAGAAGATCCTCACCGAGTACCTCAACGCGATCTACTTCGGCAACGGCGCCTACGGGATCGAGTCGGCCGCGCGCGTGTACTTCGGCAAGCGGCACGGCTGGCAGACCGCCGGCGGCTGCGGCGCAACGCGCGCGAACATGTGCGCCTCACAGCTGACGACGCCGGAGGCCGCGTTCCTGGCGGGGATCATCCAGTCGCCGTCAGGCTACGACCCGATCGCCCACCCGGTCGCCGCGAGACACCGCCGCGACACCGTCCTGCGCTACATGCGCGACCAGGGCTACATCACCGCCGCCGAGTACCTCGGCGACATCCAGGACCCGCTTCCGACGCAGGACGACCTCACCCCGCCGCAGGAGAGAAGCGAGTCCCCCTACTTCACGAGCTGGGTGCGCCAGCAGGTCGTCGACCACTTCGGGCGGTTCAAGGCCTTCAGCGGCAACCTCGAGATCACGACCTCGCTCGACCTCGACCTGCAGCGTGCTGCCGAGCAGACGATCTGGCAGACGCTGCCGCCCGGCAGCGGGCTGCCGTCCGCCTCGCTCGTCGCGATCGACAACAAGACGGGCGAGGTGCGCGCGATGGTCGGCGGCTCGGACTACGCGACGAGCCCGTTCAACCTCGCGACACAGGGCCAGCGCCAGCCGGGCTCGACGTTCAAGCCGTTCGTGCTGACGGCCGCGCTGCTGTCGGGCATCTCGCCGAGCTCCGAGTGGTCCTCGACGCAGAAGCAGTTCCGCGTGCCCGGCAGCGGCGGGAGAGAGTACTTCGTCGTCAGAAACTACGGCGACGCCTACTACGGCTCGCAGAGCCTCGCGGGCGCGACGACGACGTCCGACAACTCGGTCTACGCCGAGGTGGGCGTCAAGGTCGGCACCAGGAAGATCGCGCGCGTCGCGCGCCGGCTCGGCATCCGCACGCCGATCTCGACGAACTACGCGATGATCCTCGGCGGCCTCAGAGACGGCGTCACGCCGCTCGACATGGCACACGCGTACGAGACGTTCGCCACCGGCGGCAAGCGCATCTGGAACCCGGATCTCGGCGCCCCCGACAAAGGCCCGATCGGCATCCACATGGTGCGCGACGCCGACGACGAGGTGCTGTTCAGCAACCCCAAGACGCTGAGGCGCGCGCAGGTGATCCCGCCGAGCGTGGCCACGCAGGTGTCGCAGATCTTGCAGACGGTCGTCGCCTATGGCACCGGCAAGGCCGCCGCGATCCCCGGCTTCGCCGCCGGCAAGACCGGCACGACCGAGAACTACGGCGACGCCTGGTTCGTCGGCTGGAACGAGCGGATGACGGTCGCGATCTGGGTCGGTTATCCCGACAGACTCGAGCCGATGCTCACCCAGTACGGCGGCGAGCCCGTCGCCGGCGGCACCTATCCGGCGCTGCTGTGGCACAACTTCATGGAGCAGGCGATGGCGATCCTCGACGAGCGCGCCGCGATGGCGCAGGCGCTGCGCGACGGCGAGGACGCGAGTGCGGTCGAGACCACCATCCCCGATGTGCAGACCGCACCCACCGACGACGGCACGACGACCGATGCCGGCACGACCGACGGCGCAGCCGACGGCGACGAGGCGCCCATGGTGGACGACCAAGGCGGCGGGCCCGGCGACACGGGCGACGGCGGTGGGACAGCGATCCCGCCGCCCGGTGACGACACCGGAGCACCCGCGCAGCCAGGTGGAGACGGCGACGACACGGGAGCGCCTACGCCGCCCGCCAGCG
This sequence comes from uncultured Actinomycetes bacterium, assembly GCA_963770165.1. Classification (GTDB taxonomy): domain Bacteria; phylum Actinomycetota; class Thermoleophilia; order Solirubrobacterales; family Solirubrobacteraceae; genus Conexibacter. Next base: position 76,416 of record CAVYOK010000005.1, on the reverse strand, counting down.
GCGGCGGCGCTGCTGCGCCGAGCGGGTAGCACAGCCGGGCGCGTGCCGCATGCGGCGCACTGGCGCCTGGTAGATTGGCCGTGTGAGAGGGGGACTCACGAGCTGGGGGCTGCTTGCCATGCTTGCCGCCTGCTGCATCCTCGCGGCACTGGCGCTGGCTGCCTGCGGCGACGGAGGCACCTCCTCGAGCTCGTCCGTCGCCGCCGCACCCGCGACGACGCAGACCCTGAGCCGCGAGGAGCAGGAACGTGCGAACGCCCGCAGGTACCGCCTCGAGACGATCAGGCTCGAACGGACGTTTGCGCCCAACCCGTACCCGGAGCCGCCCAACAGCCGCCCACATCCGCGCGGCCGCATCGATCGCCTGGTCGTGCGCGACATCAAGCGCGGGAGAGGACCCGCGATCCGCGGCGATGAGAACGTCTACGCGAACTACTCGAAGAGCTTCTGGAAGTCCGGCGCCAAGTTCAATGTCGCGTGGGGCCCGCTGAGAGCCCAATTCCTGAACCTGTCCGCGGAGGCGCCCGGCATCCGCCGCGGAATGATCGGCATGCGCCCCGGCGGCCGCCGCGTGATACTGATGCCGCGCACGATCGGCGACGTGCACGATCCAAAGGGGGGCTGGGCCGACGCACGCGTCGACATGGTGCTGCGCAAGATCATGTCGTACGAGTGATGCCGAGCGCTTGCCTCCCCGGGGAGGTTGGAAGCGGCTCCGCTATCTCCCTTAATGCGGTAAATTGAACCTGTGAGAGGGGGACTCACTTCGCGCACCGCATGCCTGTCGCTCGCGGTGCTGGTGTTCGGCTGCGGAGGCGGCGAGTCGTCGAGCCAGCCCGACGCGTCGTCGGCGAATACCGCGACGGCCGTGCCCGCCACGACCACGACGACGCCGGCACCGCCCAGGCACAGGCTGGTGCCGCTGAGGTGGAGACGGCCAACCGTCAAGCCCCACCCCGGCTACAGATCGAACCGCGTGGTCATACGCGAGATCAAGAAGGGAACCGGTTCCGCGGTGTGGCCGCACGACTACGTGCTGATGAGCTACATCGAGGGCGACTACCGGACGGGTGAGGTGTTCTACGACGAGTGGGGCCCACCAGGGCCGACCGCCGGCGTGATACTCGTCAGAAGAGGCAGATGGCGCGGGCTGACGATCGGCATGCGCGGGATGCGCGTCGGCGGACGGCGGCAGATCGTCGTCCCGCCACGCCTTGGAGGCACCGACGGGGCCGGACACGCGGACTGGCGCAACTACCTGATCTTCGACGTCGCGCTGCGCGGGATATACGCGCGCGGCTGCGACGACAACGGGCAACACTGCCGATCAGGGCCGTGAGACGTTCACGCTGCCGCGCGCGCAGAAGCGCCACGGCAGCTCCACGGCCTTCGTGATCCCGATCCGCCGACTTGCGACCAGCTCGACGTCGCGCCACGCGCTCCGCCGCGGATGGATCGCGACCGGACCCACACCGGTCAGCGGCGTGCCGTTCTCCCCCAGCTCGATCCCCAGCGCCTGCGTCAGCTTGCCGGGGCCGGAGCACAGCTGCTCGACGCGGTCGAGGCCGCGACGCGCGCGCATCCGCTCGATCCCTTCCAGCGGCTCCAGCGCGCGGATCAGCACGGCGGCGCCGACGCCCTCGGGCTCACAGACCGCGTTGAGCAGGGCGTGGATGCCGTACGAGCGGTACACGTAGGCGCGTCCGGGCGGGCCGAACAGCGTTCTCGTGCGGTTGGTGAGCCCCACGAACGCGTGGCAGGCGGGCTCGCTGTCGTGGTAGGCCTCCGTCTCGACGATCACGCCGGCGAAGCCTGCATGGGAGACGACGCATCCGACGAGGTCGCGCGCGACCTCCAGCACGGGGCGGTCGTAGAAGGCGGTCGGGAGCGCGCTCACGCCACCAGCGCGCGAGCGCGCTGGAGCTGCTCCTGCACGCGCCGCAGGGAGGTGCCGCCCTCGGAGTCCTTCGACTCCAGCCACGACTCTCCCTCGAGCACGCGGTAGTACTCCTCGTCGAGCAGGTCGGTGTGCTCGGCGAGCTCCTCGGGCCGCAGCTCGGTGAGCTTCCGGCCGCTGTCGACGGCGCGCTTGACGAGCGCCGCGACGACGCCGTGACACTCGCGGAACGGCATGCCGCGGCGTACGAGCAGATCCGCCACGTCGGTCGCGGCGGGAAACTCGTCGGAGGCGGCCGCCGCCATCCGCTCGCGGTCGAATGCGATGCCTTCGATCATCCCGGTCGCCGCCGCCAGGCACAGCTCGAGCGTGTCGACCGCGTCGAACAGGTGCTCCTTGTCCTCCTGCATGTCCTTGTTGTAGGTCAGCGGAAGCGCGTGCATGACGCCTTGGAGCGCGACGAAGTGACCGGCGATCCGCGGCGCCTTCGCGCGCAGCAGCTCGGCCGCGTCGGGGTTCTTCTTCTGCGGCATGATCGACGACCCCGAGGCCCACGCGTCGGAGACCTCGGCGAAGCCGAACTCGGAGCTCGACCACAGCACGATCTCGGCGCCGAGACGGGAGAGGTGCGTGCCGCACGTCGCCGCCGCGGCCAGGTAGTCGAGCACGAAGTCGCGATTCGACACCGCGTCGATCGAGTTCTCGGCGACGCCGGCGAAGCCGAGGTCGCGCGCGACCGCCTGGCGGTCGGTGTCGAAGTTCACGCCCGCGAGCGCGCCCGCGCCGAGCGGCAGTCTCGCCGTCGCCGCCTCGACCGCCGCGAAGCGCTCGAGGTCGCGCGCGAGCATCCACACGTACGCCAGCAGGTGATGGCTGACGTAGACCGGCTGCGCGCGCTGCAGGTGCGTGTAGCCCGGCATGCGCCAGTCGAGATGGCGCTCGGCGGCGGCGATCAGCGCCCGCATGAGCGTCGTGACGCCCGCGGCGGCGGCCTGGGCGTGCGCGCGCGTGAAGAGCGCCATGTCGGTCGCGACCTGGTCGTTGCGCGAGCGCGCGGTGTGGAGCTTGCCGCCGACCGGCCCGGCCAGCTCGGTCACGCGCCGCTCGATCGCCATGTGGATGTCCTCGTCGTCCGGCAGGAACGCGAACGTCCCCTCCTCAAGCTCGTGGTCGACGGTGTCGAGCGCCGCGAGCAGCTCGTCGCGGTCCTCCGGCGTGAGGATCCCCTGCTGCGCCAGCATCCGCGCATGGGCGCGCGAGAGGTCGACGTCGTACGGGCCGAGGCGCCAGTCGAAGCCGATCGAGGCGTTCAGCTGGCGGAAGAGCGGGTGCTGCGGCTCGCTGAAGCGGGACATCCGGCGGCGGAGTCTAGGTGCTAACGGCCGAGGACCGTGCGCAGCTCGGCCGCCACGCGCGCGACCTGCCCCTCGGTCATCGCCGGGAAGAACGGCAGCGCGATCGAGCGGGCGGCGACGTCCTCGCTGACCGGGAACTCGCCAGCGCGATGTCCGAAGCGCTCGCGGTAGAAGCTCATCAGATGGATCGCCGGCAGGTACGGCTTGCTCTGGATCCCCCGCTGCGCGAGCGCCCGGACGGTGGCGTCACGATCGACGCGGTGCGGCAGTTGCACGACGAACACGAACCAGCCGCGTACGTTTCCACCGGCGTCGGAGCACGGGAGCGTGAGGTCTTCGACGTCGGCGAGTGCCTCGCGGTACCAGCCGGCGACGCGCGCGCGGTCGGCGAGCATGCCGTCGAGCCGCTCCAGCTGCACGAGGCCGATCGCGCTGGCGATGTCGGTGAGGCGGTAGTTGAAGCCGAGGCGATCGTGGTCGAGCCAGCCCATGTCGGGCGCGCGGCCCTGGTTGCGCTCGGAGTCGATCCGCTCCTTCGTCGCGCTGTCGCCGAGCGCGATCATGCCGCCCTCCCCCGTCGTCAGCTGCTTGTTCGCGTAGAAGCCGAAGACGGCCGGGTGGCCGCGACCGCCGACGGGGACGCCGTCCGCGTGCACCGCCCCGAGCGCCTCGCAGGCGTCCTCGACGAGCGGCAGGCCGAGGCGCTCGAACGTCGGCAGATCGGCCGGGTAGCCGAAGATGTGCACCGGCAGCAGCGCCTTCGTGCGGTCCGTGATCGCGGCCGCGGCGGCCTGCGGGTCGAGGTTGAGCGTGACCGGGTCGATGTCGGCGAACACCGGGCGGGCGCGCTCGAACAGCGCCGCGTTCGCCGACGCGACGAACGAGAAGGGACTCGTGACGACCTCGTCCCCCTCCCCCACGCCGACCGCGCGCAGCGCGAGGTGCAGGCCGGCCGTGCCGCTCGAGACGGCGCTCGCATGCGGCACGCCGAGGCGCGCGGCGAACGCCTGCTCGAAGGCCGGCACGCGCGGACCGAGCGACAGCTGGCCCGAGCGCAGGACGTCGATCACCGCCTGCTCCTCCTCCGGACCGAGGACGGGCTGCGCGAGCGGGATCGTCGCGGGCGCGGCCGTGCGTTCGGGAACGCTCACGTCGCCGCGCGCGTCGCGCCGCCGGATCCGGTCCCGCCCCCCCGCGTGCGGCCGGGCTGGATCGCGTACTCGAGCGAGTCGACGAGCGCCTCCCACGAGGCCGCGATGACGTTCTCCGAGACGCCGATCGAGCCCCACACGTCTTGTCCGTCGGAGGCGTCGAGCAACACGCGCGTGACCGCCTCGGTGCCCTTCGTCTCATCGAGGATGCGGACCTTGAAGTTCACGAGCCCCGTCCCCTTCAGCTCCGGATGGCTCTCCTCGACCGCCGCTCGCAGCGCGTTGTCGAGCGCATGCACCGGGCCGTTGCCCTCGGCGGTGCGCAAGTAGCGCTCGCCGTTGGCCCAGATCTTGATCGTCGCCTCGGTCTCCACCTTGCCGTCGGCGCGCTGCTCGACGATCACGCGCCACGACTCGAGCTGGAAGAGCGACTCGTACTCACCGGACTCCTTGCGCAGCAGCAGCTCGAACGAGCCGTCGGCGGCCTCGTAGTGGTAGCCGGCGTGCTCGAGCGCCTTGACGCGCTCGACGACGCGGCGCGCGCCCTCCTCGCCGAGCCCGACGCCGGCCTCCTCGGCGCGCGCGACCACGGTTCCCTTGCCGGACAGCTCGGAGATGAGCATCTCGCGGCTGTTGCCGACGAGCGCGGGCTCGACGTGCTCGAAGCTCGTCGGCTCCTTCAGCACCCCGTCGGCGTGCATCCCGCCGCCGTGCGCGAAGGCGTTCTTGCCGACGTACGGCTGGTCCGCGTTCGGCGTGCGGTTGAGCAGCTCGTCGAGGTAGTGGGCCGTCTCGGTGAGCGTCGCGAGGCGGTCTGCCGGGAGGCAGTCGTGTCCCAGCTTGAGCTGGAGGTTCGGGATGATCGTCGTGAGGTTGGCGTTGCCGCAGCGCTCGCCGTAGCCGTTCATCGTCCCCTGCACGTGCGTCGCGCCGGCCTCGACGCCCGCGAGCGTGTTGGCCACGCCGCAGCCGACGTCGTCGTGCGTGTGGATGCCGACTCGCACGCCGCTTGGTGCCAGCGCCGCCGCCAGGTCGCGCGTCGTCTCTGCGATCTGCCCCGGCAGCCGCCCACCGTTCGTGTCGCACAGGACGACCGTCTCCGCGCCGGCCTCGGCTGCCGCGACCACGCAGCGACGCGCGTACGCCGGGTCGTCGCGCCAACCGTCGAAGCAATGCTCGGCGTCGTAGATCACGCGCTTGCCCTGCGCGACGAGGAACGCGACCGACTCGGCGATCATGCGCAGGTTCTCGTCGCGCTCGACGCGCAGCACCTTGTCGACGTGCAGCCCCCACGTCTTGCCGACGATCGTCACGACGGGCGCGAAGCAGTCGGCCAGCACGCGCAGCGCCTGGTCCTCCTCGGCGCGCGTGTTGCCGCGCCGCGTCATCCCGAAGGCGGCGATCTCGGCGGTCAAGAACGTCTCGCGTGCCAGCAGCTCGAACAGCTCGAGCTCCTTCGGGTTGGAGGTCGGGAAGCCGGCCTCGATCAGGTGGATGCCGAGCGCGTCGAGCCGGTGCGCGACGCGCAGCTTCTCCTCGGCGGAGAGCGACATGCCCTCGCCCTGCATGCCGTCGCGGAGCGTGGTGTCGAACAGCTGGATGGTGGTCATGGTGGTGCGAATCCTCTCGTTCGGTGCGGGCGAATGCGGGCAGCGGCCGTTGCGCGCGCGTCAGCGCGTGCCGGCCGCCCCGGTAATTCGCCCGCCGAACGGGAGGGGATGCATCAGGCCGCCGCCTTCGGGGATTCGACCGCGACGACGTCGTTCCACGCCGCGTAGCGGGGATCGCGCCCGTGCAGCGCGTCGAGGAAGACCTTCTGCAGCCGCGTCGTGATCGGTCCGCGCACGCCGTCGCCGACGACGTGATCGTCGATCTCGCGGATCGGCGTCAGCTCGGCGGCGGTGCCGGTCATGAACAGCTCGTCGGCCAGCGTCAGCTCGGCGCGCGCGATGTTGCGCTCGACCAGCTCGAAGCCCTCGTCGCGCGCGATCTGCATGACCGCGTCGCGGTTGATGCCGTCGAGGATGCTCGCCGTCTGCGGCGGCGTGTAGATGACGCCGCTCATCACGACGAACAGGTTCTCGCCGGTGCCCTCGGAGACGAACCCCTGCGCGTCGAGCAGGATCGCCTCTTCGTAGCCGGCTCTCACGCTCTCGATCTTCGCGAGCACGCTGTTGAGGTACTGGCCGGAGGCCTTCGCGTGCGGGATCAGCGAGTCCGCGCTGATGCGCCGCCAGCTCGACACCTTCGCGCGCACGCCCTTCTCGAGCGCGCCGTCGCCGAGGTACGCGCCCCACGGCCACGCGGCGATCGCGACCTCGACCGGTGCATCGAGCGGGTTGAGGCCCATCGGGCCGGCGCCGCGGAAGGCGATCGGCCGGATGTAGCAGGACGGCAGCTCGTTGCGGGCGATCAGCTCGTGCGTCGCCTGGCGCAGCTCCTCCTGCGTGTACGGGATCGGCATGTAGTAGAGCTCGGCCGACTTGAACAGCCGCTCGAGATGCTCTCTGTGGCGGAAGATCGCCGGCCCGCGGTCGGTCGCGTACGCGCGCTCGCCCTCGAACACGCCCGTGCCGTAGTGCAGGCAGTGCGTGAGTACGTGGACCTTCGCGTCCTCCCAGGCGACGAGCTCTCCGTTCATCCAGATGAGGTCCGCTTGGTCCACTGTCGGGCTCCTTAGAGGTGGTTCAACACGGCTTGGGCGGCCTCGTCCGTCGTCGCGTTGCCGCCCAGGTCGCGCGTGCGCAGGCCCTCGGCGAGCGCACGATCGACCGCCGATTCTACCGCCGCGGCCTCGTTCTCCATACCGAGTCCGTGTCGCAGCATCAACGCCGCCGACAGGAACATCGCGAGCGGGTTGGCGATCCCCTGCCCGGCGATGTCCGGCGCGGAGCCGTGCACGGGCTCGAACAGGCCTGGTCCGTTGCCCCCGAGCGAGGCGCTTGGCAACAAGCCGATCGAGCCGGTGAGCATCGCCGCCTCGTCGCTGAGGATGTCGCCGAACATGTTCTCGGTGACGATCACGTCGAAGTCCGCGGGGTTCGAGATCAGCTGCATCGCGGCGTTGTCGACGAGCACGTGCTGCAGCTCCACCTGCGGGAACTCCTCGGCGTGCAGGCGCGTCACGACCTCGCGCCACAGCCGCGAGGACTCGAGCACGTTGGCCTTGTCGACGGAGGTCACCTTGCGTCTGGCGGCCTGGAAGCCGGCGCGCGCGATCCGCTCGACCTCCTCGACGCTGTAGACGCAGGTGTCGTACGCGGTGTCGCCGTCGCGGCCGCGTCTGCCGAAGTAGAGCCCGCCCGTCAGCTCGCGCATCACAAGCAGGTCGGTCCCCTCGATCACCTCGCGCTTGAGCGGGCTCGCATCGTAGAGCGCGGGCAGCGGGCGCACCGGCCGCAGGTTGGCGTACAGCCCGAGCGCCTTGCGCAGGCCGAGCAGGCCCTGCTCGGGGCGCGGCTTCGACGGGTCGGTCGTGTCCCATCTCGGCCCGCCGACGGCCGCCAGCAGCACGGCGTTGGCGCGCTTGCAGGCGGCCGTGACCTCGTCCGTGAGGGCGCTGCCGTTCGCGTCGATCGAGGCGCCGCCGAACAGGTGCTGCTCGAACGCGAAGTCGCCGAGGCGGTTCAGCAGCTCGACGGTGGGCGCAGTGATCTCGGGGCCGATCCCGTCGCCGGGGAGCAGCGCGATGGTGTGAGTCAACTCGTCTCCTGGAGGGCGGTGGTGACCGGACCGGAGCGCTCGCGCTCCTGCTCGTAGGTCTCGATCTCGACGGCGCTCTGCAGCGTCATCGCGATGTCGTCGAGACCGTTCAACAAGCGATGCCGGATGTCCTGGTCGATCTCGAACGGGAACTCCCGCCCGTCGGCGCGCACGACCTGATCGACGAGGTCGACCTCCGCCTCGCCCGCCGCCGCGACCGCCGCGCACCGCTCCTCGGTGAGCACCACCGGCAACAAGCCGATCTTCGTGCAGTTCGAGTAGAAGATGTCGGCGAAGCTCGCGGCGACGATCGCCTGGAAGCCGTAGTCCTGCAGGCCCCACGGCGCATGCTCGCGGCTCGACCCGCAGCCGAAGTTCTTGCCGGTCACGAGGATCGGGTGGCGCGGCAGGTCCCAGCCATCCTCCTTCGCCCAGTCGTAGAAGAGGAACTCGCCGAAGCCGGTCCGCTCGACCCGCTTGAGGAACTGCTTGGGCATGATCTGGTCGGTGTCGACGTCATCGCGCTCGAGCACGCTGACCTGGCCGTGGATTCTGGTGATGTGGTCCATGGTCGGGTCTCCTAGCTCCAGGTGCGGATGTCGACGAAGCGGCCCTCGATCGCCGCGGCGGCGGCCATCTGCGGCGAGACGAGATGCGAGCGGGCGCCGCGGCCCTGACGCCCCTCGAAGTTGCGGTTCGACGTCGATGCGACGCGCTCGCCGGGCGCCGCGATGTCCGGGTTCATGCCGAGGCACATCGAGCAGCCGGCGACGCGCCAGTCGAAGCCGGCGGCCTTGAAGATCTCGTCGAGGCCCTCCTTCTCCGCCTGGGCTCTGACCTGCTGCGAGCCGGGCACGACCATCGCGTTGACGCCGGCCGCGACCTTGCGGCCCTTGACGACCTCCGCCGCGGCGCGCAGGTCTCCGATGCGCGAGTTCGTGCACGAGCCGATGAAGACGCGGTCGAGCGCGATCTCCTCGATCGGCGTGCCAGCCGTCAGGCCCATGTACTGCAGGGCGCGCTCGTGACCCTCGCTCTGCGGCTCGGGCACCGCGTCGTTGACGGCGGCGACCATGTCGGGCGTCGTGCCCCATGTGACCTGCGGGCTGAGGGCGCTCGCGTCGACCACGACCTCCGTGTCGAACGACGCGCCCACGTCGGTTCTGAGCGTCCGCCAGTGCGCGACGGCCGCCTCGAAGTCCGCGCCCTGCGGCGCCGCCGGCCGGCCCTCGACCCACTCGAACGTCGTCTCGTCGGGCGCGACCATGCCGGCACGGCCCCCGGCCTCGATCGTCATGTTGCAGACGGTCATGCGGCCCTCCATCGACAGCCGCTCGATCGCCGGCCCGGCGTACTCGACGACGTGGCCGGTCGCGCCGGCGGTGGTGATCTGGCCGATCGTGCCGAGAATCAGATCCTTCGCCGTGACGCCGAAGCCAAGCTCGCCCTCGTAGCGGATCAGCATCGACTTCGGTTTGTTCTGCACGAGGCACTGCGTCGCCAGCACGTGCTCGACCTCGCTCGTGCCGATCCCGAACGCCAGCGCGCCGAAGGCGCCATGCGTGGCGGTGTGCGAGTCGCCGCAGACGATCGTCATGCCGGGCTGCGTGACGCCGAGCTCCGGCCCGATCACGTGCACGATCCCCTGGCGGTCGGAGCCGAGCGAGTAGACCGGCACGCCGAACTCCACGCAGTTGCGCTCGAGCGTCTCGACCTGCACGCGCGACAGCTCGTCCTTGATCAGCCTGGCGACGGGCGTGCCGTCCGTCGGCGTGTTGTGGTCGGCCGTCGCGAGCGTGCGGTCCGGACGGCGGACCTTGCGACCGGCGAGCCGCAGCCCGTCGAACGCCTGCGGGCTCGTGACCTCGTGCACGAGGTGCAGGTCGACGTAGAGCAGGCCGGGGGCCACCTCGTGGGCGGCCCAGATCTTGTCGAACAGGGTGCTCGGCATGTCGCTCCTCGGGGTGGTCGGGTCAGCTGCGCCGCAGGCCCGCGGAGACGACCGCGAGCAGCGACGCCTCCTCGGATCCGGGGTTCTCGAAGTGGTGGCGCAGGTCGGCGTCGAACGTCACGCAGTCGCCCGCGCCCAGGTCATGGGTCGCGCCGTCGCAGTGCAGCACGACGCGGCCGGACTCGACGAGTGCCGTCTCGCGGCTGCCGGGCTCGTGCATCGGCGGATCGCCGGGGCCGCCGGTGGCGGCGCCAGGCGCCAGCACGTGGCGCGACAGCTCAGCGCGCTGGCCCGGCAGCGGCGCGGTCAGGACCTCGTAGCGGTGGCCTCTCACGTGCGTCGGACCCTGCCGCCGCTCGTGCGCGCGCACGACCGTGACGGCGCCGTCCTCGTCGAGGCGCAGCAGCTGCGAGAGGCGCAGGTCGAGTCCCGCGGCGATGCGCGTGGCGACCTGCAGCGTCGGGCTCGTCTCCCCCCGCTCGACCTGCGACAGCATCGGCGCGCTGACGCCGCAGCGCTCCGCGAGGTCGCGCAGCGAGAGGCGCATCGCCTCGCGCAGGGCGCGGACGCGGACGCCGATCGCGGCGACGGACGTGGCGTCGACGTGGCTCATGTACATGCGTACGTTATCACGTACAAGCTTGACGCCGAACGAGTATGCGACAGTGCGCGGATGAGCGTCTCGCTCCACGATGAGCGTCCAATGCTCGAGGCGTTGGCCACCGCCGCATGGCCGGCCACGCACGTCCAGCAGGTGCCCGGCTGGACCCTCCGACACACGCCTGGCGCGCCATGGCGCCGGGTCAACTCCGCGCTGCCGGATCCGCTCGCCGGAGCGGCCGACGTCGACCCCGTCACCCGCCACTACACCGGCCTCGGGCTGCGCCCGTGCGTCCAGGTCACGCCGCTCGAGCTGCACGAGGCGCTCGACGCGCGGCTGGCCGCGCGCGGCTGGACTGCCGAGGGCGCAACCGCCGTGCTGACCGCCGCGCTGCAGGAGACGATCGCGGCGGCGTCCCCCGCGCAGAGCACGAGCGCCACCGTCACGGTGAACGAGCGCTGGTCCGCCGCGTGGCTCGGCGCATGGGCGGTCGCCGAGGCGCTCCCGGAGCGCTCGGCGGCCCGGGAAGCGCTCGCGCGGATTCCCAGCCCCTGCGCCTTCGCGCTCGCCCGGCTCGACGACGGGCCGGTCGGCGTCGGTCTCGCCGTGCGCTCGCGCGGCTGGGCCGGTGTGTTCGCGCTTGCGACCGTGCCCGGCGCGCGACGCCGGGGCGTGGCGAAGACCGTGCTGTGGGCGCTGGCGCAGTGGGCGCAGGCCGGCGGAGCCGACCGCCTCTACCTGCAGGTGGAGGACGACAATGCGTCCGCCCGAGCGCTCTACGAGCACCTCGGCTTCGTGCGCTCGCACGGCTACCACTACCGCACCGCCCCGCTGGATGCATCGGCCTGACGTGCTGGTGCTCGGCGCCGGCGGCACGATCGGGGCCGCCTGGATGCGCGGCGTGCTCGCGGGCATCGCTGAGCGCACGGGGATCGATTTCACCGCCTGCGAGCACATCGTCGGTACCTCCGCCGGCTCGATGGTCGCCGCGGACCTGCTCGCGGGGGTCGAGCCGCGCAGGCCAGACCGCGCCGGCGACGAGACCGGCGTGGAGGCGGTCCCTCCGCTCGGCGACGAGGTCGCCGCCGAGCGTGCGCTGCTCGCCGTCATCGCCGATGCCGGGGCCGAGAACGGCGCGGGCCGAGTGCGCGAACGCGCCGCGCGCCTCGGCGCCGGCCTCGCCAGCGTCGCCGGTACCGCACTGGCCCCCATGGCGCTGTCGCTCGGACGCACGCCGGGAGCGCTCGTGCGAGCGGCCGCGCTGGGTCGCATCGACGAGCCGGAGCGCTCGCTCGACGACCTCGGCGCGCGAATCGCCGGCCACGGGCTGCAGTGGGACGGGCGTCTGCGGATCGTGTGCGTCGAGCGTGCGCGCGGGCGCCGCGTCGTGTTCGGCGCTCCGGGCGCACCGAATGCCACGGTGGCGCAGGCCGTGCAGGCCTCCTGCAGCATCCCCTGGGTCTACCGCCCGGTCCGGATCGGCGAGCTCGAGTGCGTCGACGGCGCCGTCTGGAGCCCCACCAACATGGACGCCGCCCCGGCCGGGCGCGAGACGCACGTGCTGTGCCTCGCGCCGATGGGTGGCTCGCTCGGGAGCCGTGAGCGCCACCCTGCCGTGCGTGCCGCGACGACCGCCGCGATCCGCCTGGAGACGCTCGCGCTGCGGCGGCGCGATGCGCACGTGACGGTGGTGCTGCCGGAGGAGACCGACCCGTCCGCACACGCGCGCGTCACCGGCTTGCGCCAGGGACGCGCGCTGGCGCAGGTCTAGGGCGTCGAGACGCGAGAGGCCTTGGCCGCCTCGGCCGTGAGGTCCGCGGCCTGGTCGGCGACCGAGCGGCGGCGGACGGCGTTCGAGAGCGCGCGGACGTAGGCGCGGCCAGCCGCCTCGATGATGTCCGTCGAGACGCCCTGCCCCGCCCCCGTCACGCCACCGAGCTCCAGTACGACGGAAGTCTCGCCGAGCGCGTCCTGGCCGCCGGTGACCGCGTCGACGCGGAACTCGCGCAGTCTCGCCTCCTGGCCCGTCGCCGCGTTGATCGCGTGGAAGACCGCGTCGACGGGTCCGTCGCCGGTGAACGAGCCGGTCGCCTCGCTGCCGTCCGGCAGCGACACGCCGACGGTCGCGTGCGGCGGCCGTCTCGACGACGCCTCGACCTCGAACCACGCGAGCCCGTACGCGGGGATCTCCTCGCGCAACTCGTCGGTCACGAGCGCCTCGAGGTCCATCGCGGTGACCTGCTTCTTCTTGTCCGCGATCTCCTTGAAGCGCTTGAAGGCGGTGTTGAGCACCTGCCCGTCGACCTCGATCCCCAGCTCGGAGAGGGCCTGTCTCAGCGCGTGGCGGCCCGAGTGCTTGCCGAGCACGATCGAGTTCGCGTCCAGCCCGACGGTCGTGGCGTCCATGATCTCGAATGTCGTGCGCTCCTTCAGCACGCCGTCCTGGTGGATGCCCGACTCGTGCGCGAACGCGTTGCGGCCGACGATCGCCTTGTTCGGCTGCACCGGATAGCCCGTCAGGCGCGACACGAGCCGCGACGTGCGCGCGATCTCGGTTGTGACCGCGCCCGTGTGCAGGCCGACGTCCACCTGCCGCGTGTGCAACAGCATCACGATCTCCTCGAGCGACGCGTTGCCCGCGCGCTCCCCGATCCCGTTGATCGCGCACTCGACCTGGCGCGCGCCGACCTGCACGCCGGCGAACGAGTTCGCGACCGCGAGGCCCAGGTCGTCGTGGCAGTGGACGCTCAGCACGACGTCGCGCAAACCCGGTGCCAGCTCGTACAGCCGGTGCAGGTACGCCTTGAACTCGTCGGGCATGGTGTAGCCGACGGTGTCGGGGATGTTGATCGTCGTCGCGCCTTCGTCGATCGCGATCTGGCAGACCTCTGCGGTGAACTCGACGTCGGCGCGCGTCGCGTCCATCGGCGAGAACTCGACGTCCTCGACGTACTGCTTCGCGTGCGCGACGCCGGCGCGGGTGAGTCCTCTGACGTCGTCGCGCGTCGCGCGCATCTGGTGCTCGATGTGGATGTCCGAGGTCGAGACGAACGTGTGGATGCGCGGCCGCTCCGCCTCCTTGACCGCGTTCCAGGCGGCGTCGATGTCGCCCGGGTGGATGCGCGCGAGCCCCGCCACGACAGGGCCGTGGACCTCCCGCGCGATCGCCTGCACCGCCTCGAAGTCTCCCGGCGAGGCGATCGGGAAGCCGGCCTCGATCACGTCGACGCCGAGCCGCGCGAGCTGGTGGGCGATCTCCAGCTTCTCGCTCGTGTTGAGGGAGATGCCGGGCGACTGCTCGCCGTCGCGCAGCGTCGTGTCGAAGATCAGTACTCGGTTCGGGTCCTGCTCTGAAGAGGTCATGTCGTCGTCCTATTCGGCTCGGATGCTTCGATTCTTCTCAGCTGGGTTTGCGGCTGCAGGCGGCCGCCACGCGCTATTCCCCCCGAGGGGGGAGGAGAAGAAGTCGAAGGGCGAGCTGGCGCGACATGTGCGGAATGAGCGTATCAGGCGCTCCGAAGGCGGCGGAAGGGCGGACGGGGCGCCTCCCGTCCGCCCGCGGCGCTCACCAGCGCTCGCCGCGCAGGTGCGCCGGCGCGTGCTCGACGGGCGCCTCGAGCAGGCCCGGCTCCGCCGTCTCGAAGTACGGCTTTCTGCGGAAGAAGTCGCGGTACGGGATCGTCGCGAACAGCATCGCGACGAAGCCGAGCAGCAGCCCGCCGACGCCCATCGCGATCGGCACCTCGATGCCGAGGAACGGCGGCGAGTAGTTGAAGCCCTCCTGCGAGTAGTCGTGGAAGGCCTTGCCGAAGATGTAGGCGAGCATCACGAAGCCGAGCAGCGGCGCGAGGCCCGCGAACACGAAGTTGCGCACGCTCTTCGTGAGCTCGCGACGGAAGTACACGACGCAGGCGAGGCCGGTGAAGCCGTAGTAGAAGGCGATCGCGAAGCCGAGCGCCGAGATCGAGTCGCCGAGCACGTTCTGCGACGGGTTGAAGCCCATGATGATGATCGTCCAGAGGATCGACACGGCGCCCATCCAAAGCGTCGAGTACGAGGGCGTCAGGTAGCGCGGGTGGACGTTCGCGAACTGTCTCGGCCACGCCCGCTTGCGCGCCATCGACAACGTCGTGCGCGCGGTCGGCAGGATCGTCGTCTGCGTCGAGGCGGCGGCCGACGTCAGCACCGCGATGATGAGGATCTTGTCCAGCGGCGAGCCGAACACCTCGGTGCCGAGCACGCTCAACACGTCGTCAGGGTTGTCGACGAGCACTCTCGTGCCGCTGAAGGCGATCGCCGCGGTCGAGACGATCAGATAGATCAGCACGAGGATGATCGTCGACATGATCGCCGCCCGTCCCGGCCCCTCGTTGGCGTCCTCCGACTCCTCGTTGACGGCCACGCCGGAGTCCCACCCCCAGTAGATGAACACCCCGAGCAGCACGCCGTCGATCAGCGCCGTCCAGCCGAGCTCGAAGGGGTTGAACCACGACAGCGACGGATTGAGCGAGCCGGCCGGGTCGTCGGCGTAGACCTTCACGAGCGCGACGATCGCGAACGCGGCGAGCGTGACGACCTCGGCGCTGAGCAGGCCGACCTGCGTGCGTGCCGACAGCTCGATCCCGCGATAGCAGATCCACGTCATCAGGGCGATCCACGCGACCGCGACGATGATCTGCGCCGTGTTCGAGTTCGCCGCCGAGTCCCAGTCGAACAGCAGGAACGTGTACTTCGCCGCGATCTGCGCGAGCGCCGCCATCACGATGATGTCGGCGATCACGATCGCCCAGCCGTTGACCCAGCCGAGGTGTGGGCCGAGCCCCTTGCGCACCCAGGCGAACGTCGTACCCGGGTCCGGGTCCGCCTTGTTCATGTAGCGATAGGCGGTCGCGACCAGCAGCATCGGGATGAACGCGACGAGCAGCACGGCCGGCGCATGCACACCCACGCCCGCGACCGCGACGATGAAGCCGAGCGTCGCCGCGAGCGAGTAGCCGGGGGCCGTCGAGGCGACGCCGATGACGAGGTTCGAGAGGTAGCCGAGGGCGCCCTCCTTCAGCTTCGCGGGCTCGCCCCCTGCGACCGGTTGGGACACCGCAGCGCTCTCCACCTCAGCCTCCTCGTCCGAATGGGCACCGGACATTGTGGCACTTGTCGCGAGCGAGAAAACGGTGCGTCCCCGCGCGCGCTGGCCCGAATCGTGCTACCCGCTTGGCCGATCCGTACAACCGACGGGGGCGGATTTAGGCGCGCGTCAGAGCGTGACGGCGCGGCCGGCGACGAAGCCCGCGCCGGCGACGATCTCGTCGATCACGGACTGCGAAACCGGCGCGTCGGCGGTGATCGCCATCACGGCGTTGGCGCCGTCGCCGCTCGCGTCGCCGTCGTCCTCTCGCGCGCGCCCGACCGCCGCCGAGACGATGTTGATGCCGTGCTCGCCGAAGGCCGAGCCCACGCGGCCGACCATGCCGGGCACGTCGCGGTAGCGGAAGAGCGCGATGCTGCCCTCCAACTGGATGTCGAAGCGCTGGCCCCACGCCTCCAGCAGGTGCGGACGGTTCAGGCGGCCGAACGTCGTGCCGACCACGCGCGTGCGCGCGTCGCCTCCGACGATCGTCACGCGCACGAGGTCGGTGAAGTCGCGTGCGGTCGTGCGCTTCGTCTCGGACACCTCGATGCCGCGCTCCTCGGCGAGGCCGGGCGCGTTGACCGCGTTGACCTCCTCCTCGACGTGCCCGGCGAGCACTCCCATCAGCACGGCGACCGACAGCAGGCGCGTGTCGCGCTCGCCGATGCGCCCGAGGTACTCGACCTCCACCCGGTCGATCGAGGAGCCCTCCGCGAGTGAGACGGCGAGACGGCCGAGCTGGCGGCAGAGCGGCACGAACGGGCCGAGCACCTCCATGTCGGCCGGCGAGATCGCCGGGATGTTGACGGCCGTCGTGACGACGCCGCCGGGGGTCAGCGCGGCGATGATCTGCTCCGCCGTCTGCGTGCCGGCGCGATCCTGCGCCTCGGCCGTGGAGGCCCCGAGATGCGGCGTGACGACGACGTTGTCGTAGCCGTCGAACAGCGGATAGTCGGTGATCGGCTCCGACGGGAAGACGTCGAGCGCGGCGCCCGCGACCTTGCCGGAGTCGAGCGCGTCCTTCAGCGCCTCGTCGTCGACCAGCTCGCCGCGCGCGCAGTTGACGATCCGCACGCCGTCGCGCATCTGCGCGAACGCCTCGGCGTCGAGGAAGCCGTGCGTCTCTGGCGTCACGGGCAGATGAATCGTGATGAAGTCGGCCTTCGCGTAGACCTCGGCCGGGCTCTCGGCCTTCTCGGCGCCGAGCTCGCGGTAGCGCTCAGCGGAGACGAACGGGTCGTAGGCGACGACGTACATGCCGAAGCCCCGCGCGCGCTGCGCGACGAGCTGGCCGATGCGGCCGAAGCCGACGATCCCCAGCGTCTTCTCGTAGACCTCGACGCCGCTGAACTTGCTGCGCTCCCACTTGTGCTCCGTCAGCGACGCGTGCGCTTGCGGGATCTTGCGCGCGAGCGAGAGCAGCAGCGCAAACGTGTGCTCCGCGGCGGTGACGACGTTCGACTGGGGTGCGTTGACGACGATGATGCCGCGCTTCGTCGCGGCCGGGACGTCGACGTTGTTGACGCCGACGCCCGCGCGGCCGATCACGCGCAGCTTCGTGCCGAGCTCGATCAGCTCCTCGGTCATCTTCGTGGCCGAGCGGATCAGGATTCCGTCGTACTCGGGCAGGCGCTCGCGCAGCTGCTCGTCGCTCCAATCCTCGCCGAGGTCCACGTCGAACTGCTCGCGCAGCAGCTCGACGCCGGAGTCGGCGATCTGCTCCTTGACGAGGATGCGCGGGCGCTCGGTCACGCCGTGGCTGCGGCGGGGACGCCGGCCTCGAGGAAGACCTTCTGCGCGGCACCGACGCCGGCGCCCTGCTCGACCGGGTGGCCCAGCTCGGCAAGCGTCATCTCCAGGCCGGACAGCGACGTGAGGATGTCGAAGCCGCCGAAGTAGCCGCAGTGCGCGATGCGCAGGATCTTCCCGGACAGCTGCGACTGGCCGCCGTTGGCGGTGATGCCGTAGCGGTCGCGCAGGATCTTCGGCACCTGCTTGCCGTCGATCGAGTCGGGCAGCGCGATCGCGGTGACGACGTTTGCGCGCTCGTCCGGGTCGCCGTAGAGGTCGAGGCCGAGCGCCTGGGCGCCGGCGCGCGTGGCGCGCGCGAGCAGCGCGTGTCGCTCCCACACGTTCTCGATTCCCTCGTCCTCGATCATGCCGAGCGAGACGTCGAGCGCGGCGAGCAGCGTGACCGGCGGCGTGAAGGGGCTGTTCGGCGGGTCCTTGCGCTGCTGCTCGGCGGTCGCGACCCAGTCGAAGTAGTAGCGGCCGCCCGACTTTGCGGCGGCGGCGTCGAGCGCGCGCTGGGAGACCGACGCGAACGCCAGCCCCGGCGGGATCATCAGCGCCTTCTGCGAGCCGGCGACGACGACGTCCACCCCCCACGCGTCCTGCTCAAGCTTCGCGGCGGCGAGCCCGGAGACCGCGTCGATCGCGAGCAGCGCGCCCTTCTCGCGCACGACCGCGGCGATCGCCTCGACGTCGTGGACGATGCCCGTGGAGGTCTCCGACAGCGTGGCGTAGACGACCTCGATGCCCGGGTTCGCGTCAAGCAGGCGGCCGATCTCCTGCGGGTCGAGGCGCTCGCCCCAGCCTGGCTCGTACTTCACGAGGTCGGCGCCATAGGCCTCGCACAGCTCGATCCAACGCTCGCCGAACTTGCCCGCGGCGCAGGCGAGCGCCTTCGTGCCGGGGCGCACGAGGTTCGCGACGGCGGAGTCCATCGCGCCCGAGCCGCTGGCGGCGAACAGCAGCACGTCGTTCCGCGTGCGGAAGACCTGCGGCAGGCGCTCCAGCACGCGCGCGTACAGCTCCACGCCGGCCGGCGCGCGGTGGTAGAGCACCGGCTCGGCCATCTTCGCGAGCACCTGCGGCGGCACAGGCGTCGGCCCGGCCGTCATCAGAATCTGCTTGGTGAACGGGTTGATCGTCGTCATCGTCGGCGTGGCAAGGGTAGCGGGACAGCGGCGCTCAGCCGGCCGCGAACTCGCCGTCGTCGATCCACGACATCATCGCGCGCAGCTTTCTGCCCTCGACCTCGACCTGGTGGCCTGCCTGCTCGGCGCGCATGCGGTCGAAGCTCTCCTGTCCCGCGCGCACCTCGGCGATCCACTCGCGCGCGAACGCGCCGGACTGGATCTCGCCGAGGATGTCCTTCATCGCCTGACGCGACTCCGGCCCGATCACGCGTCTGCCACGCGTGATGTCGCCGTACTCGGCCGTGTTGGAGACCGAGTAGCGCATGCCCGCGATGCCCTTCTCGTACATCAGGTCGACGATCAGCTTCAGCTCGTGCAGCACCTCGAAATAGGCGAGCCGCGGGTCGTACCCGGCCTCGACGAGCGTCTCGTAGCCGGCGCGCACCAGCTCGGAGGTGCCGCCGCACAGCACGGCCTGCTCGCCGAACAGGTCGGTCTCCGTCTCCTCGCGGAAGGACGTCTCGATCACGCCGCCGCGCGTGCAGCCGATTCCCTTCGCGTAGGCGAGCGCGAGCCTCAGCGCATTGCCGGTCGCGTCCTGGTGGACGGCGACGAGCCCGGGCACGCCGCTGCCCTCGTTGTACTGGCGGCGCACGAGGTGACCGGGGCCCTTCGGCGCGACGAGCGCGACGTCCACGTCGGCCGGTGGGTCGACCTCGCCGTAGTGGATCGAGAAGCCGTGGCCGAACAGCAGCAGGTTGCCGGGCGCGATCCCGTCGCGGACCTCGTTCCAGACGTCGCGGTGGCGCTCGTCCGGCACGAGCAGCATGACGACGTCGCCGCGGCTCGCGGCCTCGACCGGCTCGAGCACCGTGAGGCCGTTGTCCTGCGCCTTCGCGACCGACGACGAGCCGGCGCGCAGGCCTACGACGACGCTCACGCCGGAGTCCTTGAGGTTCAGTGCGTGGGCGTGGCCCTGCGAGCCGAAACCGATGATGGCGACGGTCTTGCCGTCGAGGAGCGTGAGGTCAGCGTCGTCGTCGTAGAACATGGCGCGGCAGGCTACCGGAAGCGGACCGGCTGGCCGCTCGCGGTCGCGGGAAGCGGCGCGGTGCCGCCGGGCCGTCCGTCAAACTGGCTGCATGGCCAGTCCGGGGCTCGACGACGGGTACTTCCCGCGTGGCGGATCGCTGCTGCGCAAGGCGCACGAGGAGCGCCTCGTCGGCCTCTTCTACGGCCAGCGGGCGCTCGCGATCGGCGCGCTGCACCCGGTCAACTACACCGGCACGAGCGAGGCGACGAGCGGGCGCGAGAAGCCCTTCCGGCGCCTCGCGCGCACCGCGCACGACTTCGAGAGGATCTTCCTCGGCACGCGCGCGGAGGCCGACGAGGTGCTCGCGAAGGTCCACAAGCTGCACGAGCGCGTGCGCGGCGAGCTGCCCGAGGACGCCGGGCCATACCCCGCCGGGACGCCGTACGCGGCGTTCGACCCCGAGCTGATGCTGTGGACGATGGCGGTGATCGCCGACTCGACCGAGTACTTCTACGAGTTGTTCGTGCGGCGCCTGGAGGACCGGGAGCGCGAGTCGATGTGGCAGGACTTCATCCGCTTCGGCGAGCTGTTCGGGATGCCGCGCGAGGCCGCGCCCGACAGCTATGTGGCGTTCCGGGCATGGTGGGACGAGACGCTTGCGAGCGACCGGATGCATCTGACCGACGAGGCGCGCTACATGGGGCACGCGGTCGCGTTCGAGATCCCGATGCCGGCGCTCAACCAGGGCGCCAAGCGCGTCCACGACCTGATCATGCGCGGTTCGCTGCCGCCACGGGTGCGCGACCTGTACGGGCTGTCGTGGAGCGTGACGCAGGCGCGCCTGTTCCCGCTCGCGGTCGGACTGCTGCGCAGGCTGCGGCGCGTCGCGCCGCGCGCGCTCACGCATGGCTCGAACGTGCGCAGCTTCGAGCTCGTGCGCGCGACCGAGCAGCGGCGCCTCGACCTCGGGCAGCCGACGCCGCAGCTGCCGCCGCTGGCGACGTCCTCGCGCGGGCGCGCTCAGGCCTCGGCGACGGCGACGAGCGCGACCGCGGGAATCGCGAGCGAGCCGTCGGGCGCCGCGAACGGCGCTGTCGCGGTCGTCAGCCGCTCCAGCAGATCCGTGCGCTGACGCTCGTCCAGCGGCGCGACCACGTCGCCGAACGCCGGCGAGAGGTCGCGCGTGGTCGCGAGGAAGTCCTCGACGTGGTCGTAGCGCATCGTCAGCGTGAGCTCCTCGACGGTCGCGTCGGCGAAGCCCGCGTCTTCGAGCAGCTCGCGCAGCCCATTCCGATCGGAGAGGTCGAACATGCCCGGACCGGCGGCGAAGCCGAAGCCGTCGACGAGGCCGGCGGCGACGAGCTCTCGGCGCGGGATCGAGGCGAACGGGACGCGCTCCGGCGTGCTCCAGGTGGCGAGCGCGAGGCGGCCTCCGGGCTTGAGCACACGACGCGTCTCGCGCATCGAAGCGTGCTTGTCGAGCGCGAGCATGTACCCCCACCGGCACAGGACCGCGTCGACGCTCGCGGCCGACAGGTCGATCCACTCGAGCTCGAGCGGCTTGAACTCGACGTTGCTCAGACCGAGCTGCGCCGCGCGCGCTCTGGCGTGCTCGAGCATCGCCTCCACGCCGTCGCTGCAGATCAGCGTGCCGCCCCCGGGAGCGATCAGCTCCGCCGCGAGGAAGCCCGTCTCCCCCACGCCCGCGGCGAGCTCGAGCACGCGCTGGCCCGGCTGCGGCACGATCGCCTCGACCAGCCACTGCGAGACGGGCATAACATCCGCCTGGAAGCGCGCGTTGCGTCTGCGCCACCCGTCGGCGGCGCGCTCCCAGCGCTCGCGGACAGCCGCGCGCAGCGCGTCGGGGTCGTCGTCGGACTCGATGCTCATCGGCTCAGCTCGCGGCGCAGCAGCTTGCCGGACGCGGTCCGCGGCAGCCTCGCGGCGAACGCGACCTCCTTCGGCACCTTGAAGCGCGCGAGCTGCGCGGCGACGTGGGCGCGCAGCTCCTCCGCCTCGGTCTGCGCGCCGTCGTACAGCACGACGGTCGCCACGACCGCCTCGCCCCACCGCGGGTCCGAACGACCGTGCACGCCGGCGTCGGCCACCGCGGGATGGGTCAGCAGCGCGGCCTCGACCTCCGTCGGCGCGACGTTCTCGCCGCCGCTGACGATCGTGTCGGCCTTACGGCCGGTGATCGTGAGCCGCCCCTCCGCGTCGAGCTGGCCGCAGTCGCCGGTGTGCAGCCAGCCGTCCTCGTCGGCGGCGCCCGGTGCGACGGTCGGGCCCTTCACGAGGATCTCGTCGTCGGCGCCGACCCGCACCTGCACGCCGACGAGCGGCCGGCCGGCCGTCTCCGGCTCTCCCGGCAGCGACGTCGTCACCTGCGAGCAAGCCTCGCTCATCCCGTACGTCTGCGCGACGGGGATGCCGGCCTCCTGCGCCTGCGCCGCGAGCGCCGGGGGCAGTGGGCCGCCGCCGATCAGCGCGACGCGGAGCGGGTTCGGCGCCTTGAGGCCGACGTCGAGCAGGCGCGCGAGCGTCGTCGGCACGAGCGAGGCGAGCGTGACGCGATCGCGCTCGATCGCGGTCAGCGCCGCGGACGCGTCGAAGCGTTCGTGCAGGACGACCGTCGTGCCGTAGATGGCGCTGCGGATCAGGATCGCGAGCCCGCCGACGTGGCTGAGCGGAAGGTTGCAGAGCCAGCGATCGTCGTGGTCGAGGCCCAGGGCGGTTGCGGAGCCGAGCGCGTTCCACAGCCAGTTGCCGACCGTGAGCGCGACCGGCTTCGGGTCGGCGGTCGTGCCGGACGTGTGGACGAGCGTGGCGGGGACCGCAGGGTCGAGGCGCTCGAGCGTCGTGGCGTCCGGCTCGTCGGTGCGGCGCAGCGGCTCGGTCACGATCGCCTTGGCGGTCGCGGTCCGCCGCTCCCGCTCGCCGGACGCCAACCGCAGGTCGATCGGCACGGCCGTCGCGCCGAGCAGCAACGTCGCATGGAGCGCAGCGAGGAAGGGCACGCCGGCGGGAAGCGCGAGCGCCACGCGGTCTCCCGCCTCGACACCCATCGCCTGGAGCACCGCGGCGGCGTCGCGCGCATGGCTGTGGAGCTCGGCGTAGGCGGTGATGCCGCCGTCGGCGTGGATCACCGCCGGATGGTCCGGTCTCAGCGCGGCCGCGCGGGGAAGCCAGGGATCGAGATCCATTGCCTGTGTGAAGGCTACGCCTTCGGGCACTAGGGTTTCGGCCTCCGATCCCTGCCAGGAGACTTGACGTGACTGTGACGTGGACCGCTGCCGGCGAGTACGAGGACATCCGGTACGAGCTGAGCGGCGACGGGATCGCGAAGATCACGATCGCGCGGCCCGAGGTGCGCAACGCCTTCCGGCCCGAGACGGTGATCGAGCTGATGGGCGCGTTCGAGCGCGCGCGGGAGGACGCGGAGGTCGGCGCGATCATCCTGACCGGGGAGGGCGAGCAGGCCTTCTGCTCCGGCGGCGACCAGCGCGTGCGCGGCTCGTCGGGCTACAGAGTCGGCGGCAACGCCGCGGTCGGACGCTTCC
Organism: uncultured Actinomycetes bacterium; assembly: GCA_963770165.1. Classification (GTDB taxonomy): domain Bacteria; phylum Actinomycetota; class Thermoleophilia; order Solirubrobacterales; family Solirubrobacteraceae; genus Conexibacter. The sequence continues at coordinate 53,117 of CAVYOK010000005.1, read as the reverse complement.
ACGTCACCGACCTGCACGTGCAGATCCGCCGCCTGCCGAAGCCGGTCGTCGCGATGGTCGCGGGCTACGCCATCGGAGGAGGTCATGTCCTCCACGTCGTCTGCGACCTCACGATCGCGGCCGACAACGCGCGCTTCGGGCAGACCGGCCCGCGCGTCGGCTCGTGGGACGGCGGCTTCGGGACGTCCGTGCTGCGGGATCTGGTCGGCACCAAGAAGGCCAAGGAGATCTGGCTGCTGTGCCGGCAGTACGACGCACAGCAGGCGCTCCAGATGGGGCTGGTCAACGCGGTCGTGCCGCTGGGGCGGCTGGAGGAGGAGACGGTGACGTGGTGCCGCGAGATGCTCGCGCTGTCGCCATTCGCACTGCGGCTCGTGAAGTCGAGCTTCAACGCGCAGGAGGACGGCTACGCCGGCATCCAGCAGCTCGCCCATGACACGAATCTCCTGCTGTACGGGAGCGAGGAGGCGACAGAGGGTCGGACTGCCTTCCTCGAGAAGCGCCAGCCGGATTTCTCGCGTTTTCCGCGGCGGCCGTAGGCTTCTGGGCATGACCGCGACGAAGGGGCCGAGCGTCGTCCGCATCTGGCTGATGGCGGCGCGGCCGAAGACGCTGCCGGTCGGGCTCGCGCCCGTGCTCGTCGGAACCGCGCTGGCCGGCACAGCCGACGTCTTCCACCCGCTGCGGTTCGTCGCAGCACTGCTCGGCGCGCTCTTCATCCAGGTCGGCGCAAACCTCTCGAACGACTACTCCGACGCGCGGCGCGGCGCCGACGCCGAGGATCGGCTGGGACCGGTGCGGGTCACGGCCGGCGGGCTGGTGCCGCCGCGGCAGGTGCTGATCGCGACGTACGTCACGTTCGCGCTCGCCGTGCTGACCGGGGCGTATCTGATCGCGGTCGCCGGCTGGGAGCTGCTGATCGTCGGCGCCGCCTCGATCGTCGCGGGCGTGCTCTACACAGGCGGCCCGCGCCCGTACGGCTACGAAGGGTTCGGCGAGCTGTTCGTGTTCCTCTTCTTCGGGATCGTCGCGGTCGCCGGCTCGTTCTTCGTGCAGACCGAGGAGCTCGTGTGGGAGGCGTTCGCGCTGGCAGTGCCTGTCGGGCTGCTGGCGAGCGCGGTGCTGGTCGTCAACAACGTGCGCGACCTGGAGACCGACAGACGCGCCGGCAAGCGCACGCTCGCAGTGCGACTCGGCCGCGAGCGCACGCGCGGCCTGTACGCGGCGATGGTCTACGGCGCGTTCCTGCTCACGCCGGTCACGTGGCTGTTCGGCCCGCTGGAGGCCTGGCTGCTGCTGCCATGGCTCGCGATCCCGCTGACGGCGTCGATCGTGCGCCTGGTCAGAACGCGCACCGACGGCCCGTCGCTGAACGAGGCACTCGCGCGCACCGGCCAGCTCGAGCTGCTGTTCTGCGTGCTGCTGTCGGCAGCGATCCTGCTGAGCTGAGCACCACCCGTGCGGCTCGAGATCGCCCCGCGACGGCTGCGCCTGCGGACCCCGCTGCGGACCGCGCACGGAACCCTCGCGGAGCGGGAGCTGCTCGACGTGTTGATCCTCGGCGCGGACGGCGTCGCGGGCGCCGGCGAGGCGGCCCCGCTTCCGTCCTACGACGGCGCCTCGCTCGACGACGTGCGCGCCGCATTGGAGGACTGCCGCCCGATCGTGCACGACGCCGAGGGCCTGCCGCGCGCCATGGTGCTGGCCGCGTGCCGTAAGGCCGCGGTGCTGCCGCAGGCGGTCGCGGCGATCGACCTCGCCCTGTGGGACCTGGAGGGACGCCGCGCCGCCGCGCCGGTGTGGCGGCTGCTCGGCGCGCACGCGCCGCCCCAGCCGATCGCCGTCAACGCGCTGATCGCGGCGGAGGACCGCGCGGGCGCGGCGGCCGAGGCGGCGCGCGCGGCGCAGGCCGGGTTCTCCTGCGTGAAGCTGAAAGTCGGGATCGGCGACGACGCCGGCCGCCTCGCGGCGGTGCGGGCGGCCGTCGGTCCTGACGTCGCGATCCGGCTCGACGCGAACGGCGCGTGGGAGGTCGAGGAGGCGGTGGCCCACCTGCGCACGCTCGCACCGAGCGGGATCGAGTGCTGCGAGGAGCCTGTGCACGGCGTCGAGGAGCTGCGCGCGGTGGCGGCGGACGCCGACATGCCGGTCGCGATGGACGAGACCGCGATCGCACCGGGCGCGCTCGGCAGCAGCGCGACACCGCTCGTGTGCCTCAAGCTGAGCCGCTGCGGCGGCATCAGCGGCCTCCTCGAAGCCGCCGAGACGGTGCGTGCAGCGGGCAGCGAGGTCTACGTCGCGTCGACGCTCGACGGTCCGCTGGGGATCGCCGGTGCGCTGCACGCGGCGGCGCTGCTGGAGCCCACGCGGCCGTGCGGCCTCGCGACCCTCGAGGCGTTCGAGGGCCTTGCGCTCGATCCCGCGCTGGCGGTCGAGCGCGGCGTCATGCGGGCGCCGACGGGTCCGGGGCTGGGCGTGCGGGCGTAGCGGCAGCAGCGGCTCTGTCGCGCTCGGCGAAGTAGCCGTGGCGACGGCGGTCAAAGCCGACCGGGAGAGCGGGCGGGTCGGCGCGCGATCAGCTCGGCGACCGCCTCCGGCGCCTCCAGCTGGACGGCGTGGCCGGCGCGGTGAACGACGTGAAGCGTCGCGTCGGAAAGCAGCCCTGCCATCCGCTCGGCGAGCGCGCGGAACTTCGCATCGCGCTCGCCGACAGCGAGCGTCACCGGGATCTCCAGCTGCGGGAGGCGCTCCCACAGTGGCTCCATCGCGCCGGTGCCGAGCCCGCGCAGCGCGGCGGCGAGGCCGGCGGGCGACTGTGCGAGGCGCATCGCGTGGGCCGCCTCCGCCACCGCAGGCGGTTGGCCGGCCCACAGCGGCAGCGCGGACCAGCGCGCGGCGAACGCCTCGATCCCCTCCCCCTCGATGCGCTCGGCGAGCGCCTCGTCGGCCGCGCGCCGGGCGCGGCGCTCCGCCGGGTCGGCGAGGCCGGCGCTGGCGCCGACGAGGATCAGACGGGAGACGCGCTCCGACGCGGCGAGCGCGATCGACAGCGCGATCCGCCCGCCCATCGAGTAGCCGGCGAGCGCGAAGCGCTCCGGCGCGAGCGCGAGGACATCGGCCCGGACGGCGGCGAAGTCGATCGGCCGCACGTCGGCGGCCGTTCCGTGTCCGCGGATGTCCGGCGCGAGCGCGCGATAGCGTTCGCCGAGCGCCGCGATCGTCGGCTCCCAGCTGCGCCCCGTCTGCGTGAAGCCGTGCAGCAGGACGATCGTCTCGCGCGCCATCCCCCGCATCTTCCATGACCGACGCCACGGACACGTACCTCCTCCTGCGCGCCTTCTGCGAGGAGCTGGCGCGCTGCGGGATGACCGACGCGTGCACCTCCCCCGGCTCCCGCTCCACGCCGATCGTCCTGTCACTCGCGCGCACGCCGGGGCTGAGAGCGTGGTCGCACATCGACGAGCGCGTCGCCGGCTTCTTCGCGCTCGGTCTCGCGAAGCAGACGGGACGTCCCGTCGCCGTGAGCTGCACCTCCGGGACCGCCGCCGCCGAGCTCGCGCCTGCCGTGATCGAGGCGGCGCACGCGCGTGTGCCGCTGATCGTGCTGACCGCCGACCGGCCGCCCGAGCTGCGCGACGTCGGCGCCGGCCAGACGATCGACCAGCTCAAGCTCTACGGCGACGCGGTCAAGTGGTTCGTCGAGGTCGGCACGCATGTGGCGACGCCGGAGCGCGTGCGCTGGATGCGCGCGCTCGCCTGCCGCGCGATGTGGACTGCCCTCGGCGGGCGACCGGGTCCCGTCCACCTCAACGTGCCGCTGCGCGAGCCGCTCGTGCTCGACGGCGCGCTGCCGGCCGAGGACCCGTGCCCGGCACGCCCCGACGGCCGCCCGTGGGTCGCCCATCCGCTCGTTCCGGCACCGGACGAGCTGCCGAAGGTGCCGCTCGCGCCGGCGCCGCGCGCTGTGATCGTCGCCGGGCGAGACGAGCGCGACCCGGCGCTCGGCGAGGCGATCGCCGCGTTCGCCGCGGCCGCGCGCTACCCGCTGCTCGCGGACCCGCTTTCGGGCGCGCGACGCGGGCCGGCGGCGATCGCCCACTACGACGCGCTGCTGCGCGACGAGCGCCTCGCCGCCGAGCTTCGCCCGCAGCTCGTGGTGCGAATCGGCGACCTGCCGACCTCGAAGCCGCTGCGCGCGTGGCTCGCGGGACTCGACGCCGAGCAGGTGACGCTCGATGCGGAGGGCGCTTGGCAGGACCCGGCCGGCGTCGTGAGCGCGCGCATCGCCGCCAACCCGCTCGCGACGCTGGCGGCGCTGCTGCCGGAGCACCGGGACGCCGGCGAGCAGGCCTGGCTGGAGCACTGGCGCGACGCCGATCGCGCCGCCGCCGGCGCGATCGCGGCGACGCTCGGCGACGAGCTGAGCGAGCCGCTGGTCGCGGCCGAGCTGGTCGACGGGCTTCCGCGCGAGGCGACGCTGTTCACGGCCGCCTCGATGCCGATCCGCGACCTCGAGACGTTCGCGAGGGCGAACGACGACGCACCGAGGAGCTTGGCCAACCGCGGGGCGAACGGGATCGACGGCACGGTCGCCGCCGCGCTCGGCGTCGCCGCCGGCGGCGACGGCCCGGTCGTGCTGCACGTCGGCGACGTCGCGCTCGCCTACGACCTCACCGCGCTGCTGTCGGCCCGGCGGCTGGGCGTGAACCTGACGATCGTGCTCGTCAACAACGACGGCGGCGGGATCTTCGACTTCCTTCCAGTCGCGCGCGAGGGCGCGGACTTCGAGCAGCACGTCGCCACGCCGCACGGTCTCGACTTCGCGCAGGCAGCCGCGCTGTTCGGGGCGCGCCACGTGCTCGCCGCCGACCGCGCGACGCTGCGCGCCGAGCTCGAGCGCGCGGTCGACGGCGTCGGCGTGACGATCGTCGAGGTGCGCACCGAGCGCGCGGCGAACGTCGCGCTGCACCGGCGCGTGTGGGACGCCGTCGCCACGGCGCTGCGCGCCTGAGTCGGCCGCTGGCCTACGCGCCGGCCGCGGTCGCCGCGGGCACGCTCTCCGCCCCTACCGCGCGACGGCAGAAGTCGGTCAGCGCGACGATCACCGCATCGGGGTCGGCGTTGCCGCCGGCGACGGGCGAGAGCGGGCTGATGAGTGCCTCGACGATCCCGCCGATCAGCGCCGCCGCGGTCGTGTCAGGGTCCTGATCCGGCAGCTCGCCGCGTTCGACGCGCTCGCGCACGAACCGCGCCATGCGCCGCGCGTACGCGCGGCGGTAGCGGACCCGCTCGGCGTCGACGGCAGAATCGAGCGGCTCGTATACAAGCGCCCACGCGAGCCGCGGCCGTGACATCGCACGCCCGGCGAACGTCGCGATCACCGCATCGAGCTCGTCGGCGGCGGTGCGCGCCGTCGCCGCGGCCTCGTTCATCGCCCCGAGCTCGGCGTCACCGATCGCGCGGAACAGCTCGACGAACAGGTCCGCCTTCGACGGAAAGTGGCGGTAGAGCGTGCCGGTCGCGACCTCGGCGCGCTCGGCGATCGCCGCGACGGATGCGGACGCGTAGCCGCCGCCCTCGAGCACCTCCCCGCCTGCGCGCAGCAGGCGCGAGCGCGTGTCCTCGCGCGGCGGCGGCGACGACGGCGGTTCGATGACGCGAAGTCCCGGCATCTCAGTCGAACGCCAGCGTACCGGCAAGCAGTGGGGATGCGAACGCAACCGGACACTTGGGGGAGTCAGCCCGCCAGCACGGGCAGCAGCGCCTGCAGCTTGACCTCGGTCTCGGCCAGCTCCGCCGCCGGCACCGAGTCGCGCACGACGCCGACGCCGGCGTAGCAATGCGCGATCGCACCGCGCAGCAGCGCGCAGCGCAGGGCGACGCATAGCTCGCCGTCGCCATTCGCGTCTGTCCAGCCGACCGGACCGGCGTACCAGCCGCGGTCGAAGCCCTCCAACTGCGGGATCAGCGGCTTCGCGACTGCGAACGGCTCGCCGCCGACGGCGGGGGTCGGATGCAGCACGGACGCGAGCGCCATCGCGCCGACCGGCTGCGACAGCTGCGCGCGGATCGGTGTCGCGAGGTGCTGGATGTTCGCGATCCGGACGAGCACCGGCTCGGGCGCGTGCGTGACCCACACCGCGTGCGGGCGCAACGCGTGCGCGATGCGGCGCGTCACGATCGCCTGCTCCTCGCGGTCCTTGTCGCTGCGCAGCAGCGCCTCGCCGAGGTGGTCGTCGACGGCCGGGTCGGCGCTGCGGCGCGTCGAGCCCGCGAGCGCGACCGTCGAGGCGCGCTCGCCGTCGCGTCGCACGAGCAGCTCCGGCGTCGCGCCGAGGAACGTCGAGTCCCCCCGCCCGACCGCGAACACGTAGCAGGCAGGGAAGCCCTCGCGCAGCGCGCCGAGGACCGCGCCGGGGTCGTGGTCGCGCGGCGCGTGCACCTGCACCTCGCGCGCGAGCACGACCTTCTCGAGCGCGCCTTCGCGGATGCGCTCGACGGCACGCGCGACCGCTCCCTCGTAGTGCTCGGGCGGCATCGCCGAGACGACGCGGTAGCGGCCGGTGGGCGCCGGGTCGAGCAGCGGCAGCGGGACGTCGGCGCGCAGCTCCGCGAGGCGCACGTCGATGCGCGCGAGCAGGTCCTCCGGCGTGTCGTCGGGCGTCGCGAGCGCGGCGAGCGTGAGCCGCACGTCCGCGCCGCGACGCGCGAGTGAGAGCTCGGGCACGTGCAGCGACGCCGATGGGAAGCCTTCCCACTGCGGCGCGCGGGCGCCCTGCGGCGAGAAGGCGAAGCCGCCGACCGCCACGAGCCCGGCGCCGGCCGGCCCGTCGGGCGGGTCGGCGATCGCCGCGGCCGCCAGCGCCCGCCATTCGCGCGCGACCGCCTGGAAGCGGCCGGCGCCGCTAGGGGTGCCGGAGGTGGCCACGTGGCCACCGGAGGCGGGCCCCCGTGGGATCTCCACCGACCGCACGCATCCGAGCGCCGCGAGCGCCGCGCCGTCGCGGTCGGGCTGCTCGAAGCAGAACCACGGCTCGCCGGCCCGCCGCGAGGCGACGACGGCCGCGACCGGGTCGACGTCGGGAGCGGCGACGGTCACAGCGGCGAGCGCGTCGCCGCCGGCCGCGCGTGCACGCCGCACCGCGACCTCAAGCCGCTCGGCGAGCAGCGCGCGCGCGGCCGGATCGAGCCACTGGCGCTCCCCGGGCCGCGTACGTGTGAACGACATGCGAGGCGTGTGCGCGCCTAGGTCTCGCCGCGACCGCGCGCGATCGCGATCTCGCCGGTGCGCGTCATCTCGATCAGCCCGAACGGCCGCACGAGCGACTCGAACGCCTCGATCTTGTCGTCGCTCCCCGTCAGCTCCACGACGAGCGAGCGCTTCGAGACGTCGACGACGCGCCCGCCGAAGATCTCGCACAGCTGCAAGACCTCGGTGCGCTGCGGCCCGTCGACCGCGAGCTTGAACAGCGCCAGCTCGCGCGCGAGCGTCTCCTCCGGCTCGAGGTCGCGGATCTTCAGCACGTTGACGAGCTTGTGCAGCTGCTTCGTGACCTGGTCGATCGGGTGCACCGCGCCGTCGAGCGTGAGCGTGATGCGCGAGATCGTCGGGTCGTCGGTCGGGCCGACGGCAAGCGTGTCTATGTTGAACGCCCGCCGCGCGAACAGGCCCGCCACGCGCGTCAGCACCCCCGGTTTGTTCTCGACGAGGATCGAGAGGATGTGCTTGCGCCCCGTCCTGAGGCTGCCGGCCGCCTCGAGCTCGTCGAGGCTGATCAGCTCCTTCGTGCCTGGCTCTCCCATCGCTCAGCCCACCATGTCCCGCGCGGCCTGGCCGGCGGGGATCATCGGATACACGTTCTCCTCGGCGGTGACGCGCACGTCGACCACGACCGGGCCCTCGGTCGCGAGCGCGGCCTTCAGGTCGTCCACGAGCGTCGCCTTGTCCGTCAGGCGGATGCCGGTCGCGCCGTACGCCTCGGCGAGCTTGACGAAGTCGGGGAAGCTGCCCATGTCGACGTGCGAGTAGCGCTTGTCCCAGAACAGCTCCTGCCACTGGCGCACCATGCCGAGGTAGCCGTTGTTGACGATCACGACCTTGATCGGGATCCCGTTCTGGGCGCAGGTAGCGAGCTCCTGCGCGTTCATCTGCACCGAGCCGTCGCCCGCGATGCAGACGACCGTCCTGTCCGGGCAGCCGACCGCCGCCCCCATCGCCGCCGGCAGGCCGAAGCCCATCGTGCCGAGGCCGCCGGAGTTGATCCAGCGGCGCGGCTCGGGGAAGTCGTAGTACTGCGCGGTCCACATCTGGTGCTGGCCGACGTCGCTCGTGACGATCGCCTCGCCGCCGGTCGCCTCGAAGACCGCCTGGATCGCCCGCTGCGGGCGGATCTCCGCATCCGTCGTGTCCTCGTATCTGAGCGGGTACTGCGCGCGCCAGCCCTCGATCCGCTGCCACCAGTCCTCCAAGCGGGAGCGGTCGGCGCCGAGCGCGCGGTACTCCGTCACGAGCCGCGCCAGCACGTTCTTCGCGTCGCCGACGATCGGGATGTGCGCCGGCACGTTCTTCGAGATCTCGGCCGGGTCGACGTCGACGTGGATGAACTTGGCGCGCGGCGCGAACTCCGACAGCTTGCCGGTCACGCGGTCGTCGAAGCGGACCCCGATCCCGACGATCAGGTCGGCCTCGTCCATCGCGTAGTTGGCGGCGCGCGTGCCGTGCATGCCGAGCATCCCGAGCCACTGCTCGTGCGGGGCCGGGAAGGCGCCGAGCCCCATCAGCGTGCACGTGACGGGGAAGCGGTCGCTCAGCGCCAGCTCGCGCAGCTCCGCCGCGGCGTTCGCGTTGACGACGCCGCCGCCGGCGTAGACGACCGGCCGGCGCGCGTTCGCCATCGCCTTGGCGGCGAGGCGGATCTGCTTCTGGTTGCCCTCGGTCGTCGGCTGATAGCCGGGCAGGTGCACGTCGTTGACCGGCTCGTACGGGATGTCCGCCCGCGAGAGATCCTGGGGAATGTCCACGAGCACCGGGCCGGGACGACCGGTGCGCGCGATGTGGAACGCCTCGTGGATCGTGCGCGGGATCTCGAGCGGGTGCTGGATCATGAAGCTGTGCTTCACCGCCGGGAGCGTCATCCCGAGGATGTCCGCCTCCTGGAAGCCGTCGGTCCCGATCAGCTCCGTGCGGACCTGGCCGGTGATGAAGACCACCGGCACCGAGTCCATCATCGCGTCGCAGATCGCGGTGATCAGGTTCGTCGCGCCGGGGCCGCTCGTGCCGAACGCGACGCCGACCCTGCCGGTCGCCTTCGCGTAGCCCTCGGCGGCATGGCCGCCGCCCGCCTCGTGGCGCACGAGGATGTGCCGTATCCCCGCGTCGTAGAAGGCGTCGTAGGTCGGGAGGTTCGCGCCGCCGGGCAATCCGAATACGACCTCGACACCCTCCGCCTTCAGGCACTCCATCAACGCGTCGACTGCTCGCATGTGCGCTCGCCTCCTTTCCAGAAGCTCGTGTGAATGCGGAAACGGCGCGGCAAGGTGCCACGCCCCGCCCGAGTCTACCAGCGGAATTTGCCGCTACTGAGGCAAATTCGCGGCCTCCGCGCGCGCTCCTGCGCGCCGCGCGGCGACGTCGGCCTCCGAGGCGATCGCGACGTCGGGGAAGTCGAGCTCGGTGCCGCAGCGCGTGCAGAGCGCGTCGTGCAGCTTCACGACACGGCCGCAGCCGGGGCACTGGCGTCGCAGCTCATTGCGGTCCCAGCGGTACAGCAGCGCGGCCGCCAGCCCGATCACCGGCACGATCCCCGAGATCAGGAACCAGAGGAAGAACGAGCTGCCCTTGATGCGGCCGACGATCCCGCCGGCGAGGGCGAAGCTGAGCGCGATGACGAGGTACGCCATGGGTGTTGGGGGTGGGCGGCGGGATTCCTCAAAGCAGCGTCTTCAGCGCCCACAGCACCGCAATCGCGGCCGCGACGGCGACGACGATCCAGAAGATCGCCATCACGAAGCCGATCACGAGCTTCGCGGCGAGCACGACCGCCACGACGATGACCAGCAGCGCGAGCGCGCGCCTGACCAGCGAGGGCTTCTCGGGCTTCTCTGCACTCTCGAACGAGCTCATGCGGAAAGGGTACTGCGTGCGACGACTGCGTCGAGCGCGGCGCGCTGGCGCTTCGGCAATCGCCGCCGCACGCGCCAGCGCGCGCCGCTGAAAGCGAGGTTGGCGACCGTCGCGAAGCCCTCCTCGTCGCTGCGCAGCGCGAGCAGCAGATGGGCGACGCGATCGCCCGAGGGCAGGCGCACGCCCTCGGGGTCCGTCGCTCTGACGCACCAGCACGAGACGCGCCGGCCGGCGACGAGCAGCGCCCCGACCTCCCCCACGAGCCATGTGCCGAGCCGACCGGGCTCGGGCACGAGCCCCGTGCGTGCGTGCAGCTCGCGCGCGTCATGGTCGACGAGATCGCCGAGCAGCCCGATCGAGACGCGCTCGGGGCCCTCCGCGGCGGGAGCGAGCGAGCGCGTGACGGTCGCTCCGCGCCGCGCGTACAGCTCCGGGATCAGCCATGCGTGCGCGAGCGCCGCGAGCGAGACGGGCGCGGCCAGCGGCGACAGCAGCAGCATCCCGATCGCGACTACCACGAACGGCACCACGTGCGCGAGCGTGGTGAGCGTCCACAGCCGCTCGCGCGCCCGCAACCGCTCGGCGTTCATGCGCGGGCGCCAGTAGACGCCCGCGAGCTCGGGCAGCGCGCCGGCGCTCGACACCGGCTACCCCCCGGCGATCGGGCGGCGCATGATCACGAGCTGCTCGTCGAGCGGCAGCTCGCGCACGTGGTCGGCCTGGCCTGGACCCCGCGTCACCATCGCGATCGAGCCGAGCTCGAGCTCCGCGCGGAACGCCGCGACGGCTGTCTCGACGGACGCCGGGTCGTCCGTCGTCCACTCGGCGAGCGTCGTGTGGCCGCTGCCATCCATCCGGATCAGTCGGGACATCTCGATTCCTCCTGACGCTGGTGCGATGCCGATGCCTCGTGCCTCATCCCAGCGTACCCCCGGGGTCCAGCTCAGCCGGCCTGTTCTCTGGCCGCGCTCGCTTCACCCGCGTAGAGCCGGATCTGCCCGACCTGCGCGCCTCTGGCGATCTGCGATGCCGCCCTCCCCCCGAAGTTCCATATGAAGAAGCGGCCCCTTCTCTGCAGTTCCTGGTAGTCGGCCTCGGTGATGTCGAACAGGACGTCGCCGCGCAGCGTCTCGCCCGGGCCGATCATCCCGCCGTTCACGTTCACCAGCGATTCCGAGTGGTACCTGCGCTCGACGTCGCGGCGCTCGAGGTAGTTGTTCGCGCCGATCCCGAGCATCGTCTGCCCGAGGCCGAAGCGGTGCGGCACCTTGTCCCGGTTCTGGACCTGCATGCTGATGCGCAGGAAGGCGTCGAAGCGCGGCGCGACGACCCTGCCCTCACCTTCGTAGCCGCCGCTGACCGCGGCGGCGGTGATCGTCACGGCGAGCGTTCTCAGTCTCACGACGCCTCCGAAGTTGGCGACGACGTAGCGGACGCCCTGTTCGGTGCAGGCACCCGGGTAGAGCTGCGTCGAGTTGACGCCCTGGGCGTCGCAGCTCTTGGTGGGATCCGTTCTCGGCGGTCTGCCGCCTCTCGGCGCTCTCGGCGCGGTCGGCGTGCTGGATGCAAGCCCTTCTTCCTGCGACCCGCCGCAAGCACTCATCCCGATCGATGCTGCGAGCACCAACAACGCCAGTGCGACCTTGCTCTTCACGGCTTCCCCCTAACCGGTGACGTCACAAACTAGACCGGATCGGGCCCGCGGTGCAAGCCGCAACCGGTCCTACAAGCCGAGCTGCTCGCGCACGAGACGCGTGACCTCGCCGCCGTCGGCGCGACCCTTCGTCTCGCGCATCACGAAGCCGACGATCGGGCCGATCGCCTTCATGTTGCCGGCCTTCAGCTTCGCGACCGCGTCGGGGTCGGAGGCCAGAGCACGGTCGACGATCTCCGCCAGCTCGTCGCCGCCGCCGAGCGCGCCGAGCCCCTCCGCCTCGACGATCGCCTGCGGGTCGCCGCCCTGCGCGACGAGCGTGTCGAGCACCTGCTTGGCGGCGCCGGGCGTGACCGCTCTGGCGCGCAGCAGTCCGACGAGCTTCGCGAGCGCGGCCGGCTCGACCTTCGACGCGGCCGGGTCGCCGTCGCCGATCCGCGCGACGAGCTCGCCGGTGACCCAGTTCGCGAGCGCCTGCGGGTGGGACCCGTCGGCCGCGAGCGCCCGCTCGAAGTAAGCCGCGAGGTCGGCACGGAAGGCGAGCTGACGCGCGCTGTCGGCGGTCAGCCGCAGCTCGCGCTCGTAGCGCTCCGCGCGCTGCGCCGGCAGCTCCGGCAGCTCGGCGCGCGCGGCCTCGACCATCGCCTCATCGACGACGATCGGCACGAGGTCGGGCTCGGGGAAGTAGCGGTAGTCGTGCGCCTCCTCCTTCGAGCGCAGCGAGCTGATCGCGCCGGTCACCACGTCGTAGTGGAGCGTCTCCTGCTCGACCTGCCCACCGGCCTCGACGATCGCCGTCTGGCGGGCGATCTCGGCGTCGATGCCCCGCTCGAGGTAGCGGAACGAGTTCATGTTCTTGAGCTCGGTCTTCGTGCCGAGCACTTCCATGCCGACCGGACGGATCGACACGTTCGCGTCGCAGCGCAGCGAACCCTCCTCCATGTTCACGTCCGAGACGCCGAGCTGGCGCAACGTCTCGCGCAGCAGCGTCAGCCACTCGCGCGCCTGCGCGGCCGAACGCAGGTCCGGCTCGGTCACGATCTCAACGAGGGGAGTGCCGCCGCGGTTGAAGTCGACGACCGACTCGTCGGCGCCGTGGATGCGCCCGCTCGCGCCGACGTGCACGAGCTTCGCCGCGTCCTCCTCCAGGTGCGCGCGGTGGATGCGCACGTCGCCGAGCCGGCCGCCGCTGCAGATCGGGATGTCGTACTGGCTGATCTGGTAGCCCTTCGGCAGGTCCGGATAGAAGTAGTTCTTGCGGTGGAAGATCGATCGAGGCGCAAGCTCGCAGCCGAGCGCGAGCCCGATCAGCAGCGCGTAGTGGACCGCTCTCGCGTTCGCGACCGGCAGCGCGCCCGGGAGGCCGAGACAGACGGGACAGGTATGCGTGTTCGGCGGATCCCCGAACGACAGCTCGCAGCCGCAGAACATCTTGGTGCTCGTCTTCAGCTGGACGTGGATCTCCAGCCCGATGACCGGCTCGTAGTTCATACGCGCGCGGCGCTTCCGTCGAAGCCGAGTGCCTGCTCGAGCACGTACGCGGCGTCGAGCAGGCGGTTCTCGCTGAACGCCGGGCCGCACAGCTGGAAGCCGGTCGGCAGTCCGCCGGAGAGGCCGTTCGGGATCGAGATCGCCGGGATGCCGGCGAGCGACATCGGCACGGTGCAGACGTCGTTGAGGTACATCGCGAGCGGGTCGTCGAGCTTCTCGCCGAGGCGGAACGCGACGCTCGGCGCTGTCGGCGTGACGAGCAGGTCGAAGCGCTCGAACGCGACGCGGAAGTCGTCGGCGACCTTCGTGCGGACCTGCTGCGCGCGGCCGTAGTAGGCGTCGTAGTAGCCCGACGACAGCGCATAGGTGCCGAGCATGATGCGGCGCTTGACCTCCGGCCCGAAGCCGGCCTCGCGCGTCTGCGTGTACATGCTCAGCAGGTCGTCGGCGCCCACGCGCAGGCCGTAGCGCACGCCGTCGAAGCGCGCGAGGTTCGCGGAGGCCTCCGCGGGCGCGATCAGGTAATAGGCGGACAGCGCGTGCGGAGAGTGCGGCAGGCTGCACGTCTCGACGCGCGCGCCGAGCTGCTCGGCGAGCGCGAGCGTCGCGTTGAACGTCTCGCGCACGCCCGACGCGATCCCCTCGCCGGTCAGCTCCTCGGGGACGCCGAGCGTGAGGCCTCTGAGGTCGACGCCCTGCGGCAGCGCGATCTCCTCCGGGAAGGCGAGCGACGTCGAGTCGCACGGGTCCTGGCCGACCAGGTGGCGCAGCAGCAGCGCGGCGTCGGCCACGTCGCGCGTCAAGGGGCCCGCCTGGTCGAGCGACGAGGCGAACGCGATCATCCCGTAGCGGCTGATCGCCCCATAGGTCGGCTTCAGCCCGACGATCCCGCACAGCGCGGCCGGCTGACGGATCGAGCCGCCCGTGTCGGTCCCGAGCGCCCACGGCGCGAGGCCGGCGGCGACGGCGGCGGCGGAGCCACCGGAGGAGCCGCCCGGCACGCGCTCGCGGTCCCACGGGTTCTTGACCGGACCGAAGGCCGAGTTCTCGTTCGAGGAGCCCATCGCGAACTCGTCCTGGTTCGTCTTGCCGAGCAGCGTCGCGCCGGCCTGCTGGAGCTTCTCGACGGCGGTCGCCGTGTACGGCGGGCGATAGCCCTCCAAGATCTTCGAGCCCGACTGGCTCGGCACGCCCGCGGTGCAGAAGAGATCCTTGACGGCGAGCGGGACGCCGGCGAGCGGCGCGGACCCGCTCCCCACCACCGCCTCGGGCGCCGCGTCGGCGACCCACGTGAAGGCGTTGAGATCCTCGGCGTCGGCCGCCGCGCGGACGCGGTAGGCCTCGAACAGCTCGGCGGCGTCGATGGCGCCCTCGCGCAGCCGCGCGGTCGCCTGCGCGGCCGTCAGCTCGAGCAGGTCGGCCGCTGCGCTCACGCCGCCCCCGGCGACGGCACGCCGAAGCCCTGCTCGAGCGGCTCGGGCGCGTTCGCGAGCGCCACCTCGCGCGGCAGCGACGGGCGCGGCTCGTCGGAGCGCAACGCGTTGACGACGTCGACCACGTGCGAGGTCGGCGGGACGCCGTCGAGCTCGAGCTCGGAGATCTTCTCGATGTGGTCGAGCACGGCCGACAGCTCGCGCGACATCTGCTCGACCTCCTGCTCGTCGAGAGCGAGCCGAGCGAGCTTCGCGACGTGGAGCACCTGCGCGCGATCGATCATCGGCGCGGGAGTTTAGGAGACGTCCCGCGTGCCGGGCGCCCCGTGCGGAGCGCCCGGCATCTCCGAGGCGGCTACGCCGTCGAGGACGGCGGCTGCTCGCTCGCCGACGGGCCGGCGGGCGGAGGCTCCGCCGGCGGCGTGGCGGGAGGCTGCGCCGGAGGCGGAGGCGGCGGCGCGGCGGCGGGAGGCTGCGCCGGCGGCGCAGCGGCCGGAGGCGGAGGCGGCGGCGCAGCGGCGGGAGGCTGCGGCGGAGGCGGCGGCGCAGCGGCGGGAGGCGCGCTCGCGGAGGGCGGCGGCGCGCTGGCGCCGCCGGATCCGTCCGCATCGCCACCTGAGGACGCGCTGTCGAACGCGGCCCGCGCCTGGTCGCGCGCGTCGGAGAATGACGTCCCCTCCTCGCGCATCGAGAGGTAGCCGCCGTAGGCGATCGCCGCGACCGCGATCAGCCCCAGGAACGCCCAGATCTTGCGGCCGACGTCAACGCCGTCTGGGACGTCGCCGATCGGCGTGTCGAGCAGCCGGTAGAGGACGAAGAGCGCCCCCAGGCTGGCCAGGGCTGTAACGATGACACTCGCCGTCACCGGCAGCGCGGGCGAGCGCTCTGTCGCCGTCAAGACCGCCAACCCGATCGCCGCGAGGATGACGATGAACAGGTAGATGTCGACGAAGTCGAACGCCTGCCAGGCGCTGAGCCCCCCGCCGACGTCTCCGAATGGCCCAACACTGACGCTCACGCTGTACCAGTCGAAGAACATCAAGATGAACAGCAGGACGGCGGCGGCCGCCGCGACCTTCTCGCCGCGTCGGAGCCTGCCGAGATCGAACGCCATCCCTACCTCCAGGTAGGTCGATTACGTGCCGACGAGTGCCGGTCGTGCAAACGTACCGCTGCCGTCGGCCGTTATCGCGAAAATTGCAGCCGGGCGGCCGCGACGGCGTTCCTGAGCAGCATCGCGATCGTCATCGGGCCGACGCCGCCGGGGACCGGCGTGAGCAGCCTGGCGACGTCGCGCACGGCGTCGAAGTCGACGTCGCCGCACAGTCCCTCCGGGAGGCGGTTCATGCCGACGTCGATCACGGCGGCGCCCGGCTTGACGGCGTCGGCGCCGATCAGCCGTGGCACGCCGACGGCGGCGACGAGGACGTCGGCGCGGGCGCAGACGGCCGGCAGGTCGCGCGTGCGCGAGTGGCAGATCGTGACGGTCGCGTTGCGCTGCAGCAGCAGATGCGCGACGGGCTTGCCGACGAGGTCCGAGCGGCCGACGATCACCGCCTCGGCGCCTTGCAGCGCCACGTCGTGGCGGTCGAGCAGCTCGACGACGCCGACCGGGGTGCACGGCCGCAGGCCCGGCGCGTCCTGCAGCAGGCGCCCGGCCGAGATCGGCGTCAGCCCGTCGACGTCCTTGTCCGGCGCGATCAGCGCGCTCAGCGCCGCGTCGTCGAGGCCGGCCGGCAGCGGGCGCTGCAGCAGGATCCCGCTGCACGCGGGGTCCTCGTTGAGGCTCAGCAGCAGCTCGGTGACCTCGGCGGCCGTCGCGCTGGCCGGCAGGTGGCGATGCAGATCGGCGATGCCGGCCTCCGCGCACGCTCTGCGCTTGTTCGCGACGTAGACGGCCGATGCAGGGTCGTCGCCGACGAGGACGGTCGCGAGACCGGGCACGACGCCGGTCTCGGCGGTGAAGGCGGCGACGTCGCGTGCGACCTGTGCGCGCACGTCCTGCGCGATCGCTCTGCCGTCGATGAGGGTGGCGGCCATGGCGGCCGGGATGCTAGTGGCGACCACCGACGCGCCGCTCATCGGCGCGTGATCGGCGCGAGATCCGCCACGAGCTTGCGCTCAGAGCCATCGCGGCTGAAGCGGATCACGACGATCCCCCCCGCCTCGACGCCGGTCACGACGCCCTCCCCGAAGGCGGGGTGCGCGACGTCCTCGCCGAGCCGGAAGGCAGGACCCGCCGAGCCGCCCTCCCCCGTGCTCGCCCAAGCGTCGCCGCCAGACCCGGTCCCGCCCGCCCCGGTCCGGCCCACTCCGCCGATCCCCGCGCCGGCGGACCAGCTCAGCGCGCGGTCGCGCACGCCGCCCACGCCCAGCGTCGGACGCGCCGGCCGATCGGTCAGCCCGACCGGGATCTCCTGCACGAAGCGGCTCGCCGCGCCGAAGTGGCGTGCGCCGAACACCGCACGCGTGCGCGCGTACGTGACGTAGAGGTCGCGCTGGGCGCGCGTGATGCCGACGTAGGCGAGCCGGCGCTCCTCCTCGAGGCCGCCCTCGTCGAGCGCACGCGCGTGCGGGAAGACGCCTTCCTCGCAGCCGAGCATGAAGACGATCGGGTACTCGAGCCCCTTCGCGTTGTGCAGCGTCATCAGCGTCACGAGACCCTCGTCGTCTCTGCGCGCGTCGGCGTCGGCGACGAGCGCGATCTGCTGCAGGAAGCCGGCGAGGGAGGGCGGCTCGTCGCCTTCCTCCGCAGCCGAGCCGACCGCCGAGTCGTGCTCGGCCGCCACGTTCACGAGCTCCTCCAGGTTCTCGATGCGGCCCTGCGCCTCGATCGTGCGCTCCGCCTCCAGCGCGTCGAGGTAGCCCGTCTCGCGCAGCAGCTCGTTCAGCAGCGCTGCGATCGGGGCGCCGGAGTCGGCTCGCTCGCGCAGCACTCTCATCGTGCCCATGAAGCGGTGGAACGCCTTCACGGCCGCGGTACCGAGACCGGGCACTGACTCGGGCTCGGCGGCCGCGTCCCACACGGTGATGCCCGCCGTGTTCGCCCAACCGATCACGCGCGACATCGAGTTGGCCCCGATCCCGCGGCGCGGCGAGTTGACGATGCGGCCGAACGCGACGACGTCCTGCGGGTTGACGAGCACCGTGAGGTAGGCGATCGCGTCCTTGATCTCGGCGCGCTCGTAGAACTTCGTGCCGCCGATCACCTGGTAGCCGATCTGCGCACGCACGAGCGTGTCCTCCAGTACGCGCGACTGCGCGTTCGTACGGTAGAAGACGGCGATCTCGTTGCGCGAGGTGCCCTCGTCCACGAGCCGCTCGATCTCGCCGGCGACGAAGCGCGCCTCGGCGTGCTCGTCCTCCAGCTCGCGCACGTGGATCGGGTCCCCCGTGCCGACGTCGGTCCACAGCGCCTTGCCCATGCGACCGCGGTTGTTGGAGATCACCGCGTTGGCGGCGTCGAGGATCGTCTGCGTCGAGCGGTAGTTCTGCTCGAGCTTGACGACGTAGGCGTCCTCGAAGGTGTCCTGGAAGTCGAGGATGTTGCGCACGTCGGCGCCGCGGAAGCCGTAGATCGAGTTGTGGGTGATCAATCCGTTCGCGACGAAGTTATGCGTGCTCTCGACATCGAGGTCGTAGACCGGGCGGTCGAGCGCGATTCGCTCGACCGACTCGACCACGTCATGGCCGCCGTCTTCAGTGAACATCGCCATGCCTGGTCGCACTGAGCCAGCGGGGAGGAACGGCAGCGTGTTGCGTTCGACGCCTTCGCGCTGCCTGCCCAGCCGAGCCTGGCAGCGGAGATGGACCTCCGGGAGCGCCTCGCGGACGAGTGCAGCGACGTCCATGACGGCGCGGAAGTCCTTGAAGCAGGATTCATAGCGCCAGCTGGCCGATCCACGCTTCGCCGGACGCACGTTGAGCCCAGCCCGCTCCAATGCCGCGCGGGCCTCCTCATCACGACCGCCGATCGCGACGAGATGCATCGGCGTATGTCCTCGACGGTCGGCGCACAGCGTCACCGTGAGCACGCGCCGGCGTCCCTCATGCGAGCGCGTCGCGAAGTGTGGGCGATCGACGTCGAGCCCTTCGTCAACCAACAGCGAGAAGCCGGCACGCGCAGTGTCGAACGCCCGAAAGACGCCGTCGATCAGCTTCTGATCGCCCACGAGACCGTTGTCCCTGCCGTTGCGCCGTGCGACGAACGGCAGGGTTGGCAGCCCGTATCTCAGCGAGAGCCTCGCCTCGTGGGCCCGTGCGTCCGCCTCACGGTCGTGCGTCCCAATGATCCAGGCAGCATCAGCGTGCTCCTGGCGTGCTCGAAGCGCAACGCCGACAACCGGCTTGACCTGTCCCCTCGTGTACGTCCGTGACGTGCCGACGCGGAAGCCTCTGTCCCGGCGCACCATCGTGTACGTCATGTGCAGTTGAGGTGTGGTGCCGAGGCGGTAGCCGGCGAAGTGCGTGTGCTCGGGCGTGCTGAGCAGCTCGCGGCCGCTGCGCAGCACGATGCGGACGCCGGCCGCGCGCTCGGAGCGGTGGGTGCGGAGCACGCGCGCCGGGCGCATGTCGCCGCTGCCGTAGCAGGACAACACCTGGTCGCCGGCTTGGATCTGCTCGATCGGCCTCACACTTCCGTCGCCCATCGTCACACGCGTGCCCTCAACGAGGCACTGGTCGTCGTCGCCGACGACGGCGATGTTGCGGTGCTCGCCTGCGATCAGCTGGAGCCACCGGTACTGCGCGTGGTTGGTGTCCTGGTACTCGTCGACGAGCACGTGGCGGAACGCGGTCGCGTAGCGCTCGCGCACCTCGGGGAACAGCTCCATCACGTTGACCGCGCGCACGAGCAGGTCGTCGAAGTCCATCGCGTTCATGCGATGCAGCTCGGACTCGTACATGCGGTAGACGTCGACGACCGTCTGCTCGAAGTACGAGCCGACCATCTCCCCGTACCCCTCCGCATCGCGCAGCTTGTTCTTCGCGTCGGAGATCTCGTGGTGGATCGCGCCCGGCGTGAAGCGCTTCGGGTCGACGTCGAGCTCCTCGATGCAGCGCTTCACGAGCCGGCGCGCGTCCGCCTGGTCGTAGATCGTGAACTGGCGCGTGTAGCCGAGCCGGTGCGCGTCGGCGCGCAGCATGCGCGCGCAGGCGGCGTGGAACGTCATCAGCCACATCGCGCGCGTGCGCGCTCCCACCAGCAGCTCCACGCGCTCGCGCATCTCCTGCGCGGCCTTGTTCGTGAACGTGATCGCGAGGATCTCGTCGGGACGCGCCTGCCCGGTCGCGAGCAGGTACGCGATCCGGTGCGTCAGCACGCGCGTCTTGCCCGAGCCCGCCCCGGCAAGGATCAGCAGCGGCCCCTCGCCGTGCAGCACCGCGGCCCGCTGGGGCTCGTTCAGGCCGCTCAGCAGGCGGTCGAGCTCGGCATCGGTGTCACGCGGGGGGGCGGCTTCCATCGGCGGATCCGACGATAGCGAGCGGCACGGCGCGGGCCGCCTGCGCGCGGGGCTCGCGCCAGACGCGCGGGGGCCAGCCGTTAGACTCGGCCGGTGTTCAAGGGGGAACGCACGCTGGGGGTGCGTGCGGGAACGCGCGCGGTCGCGCCCGCCCGTGCCGAGGTCGCGCCCGGCGAGCTCGCCTGGCTGCTCGCGCCGCCATGCGCGCTCGCCTTCGCGGCGCTCATCGCGCTGCTCGGGCCGCCGCTCGGCAGGGTCCTGTTCCCCACGCCGGACATAACGTTCTGGCCGACCGCGACGCCCACGCTCGCGATCCGGCCCGAGCCGACCGAGCAGGCGCGCTTCCTGCTCGCGCTCGCGGGACCAGTGGCGCTGTCGGGGCTCGTCGCGTGGCTGCATGGGCGAGCGCTGCCGCTGCGCCGCGCAGTCGTCGCCGCGCTCGTGCAGGTCAGCCAGGTGCTGCTGGCGGCGTTCCTGCTGACGGGCCTGATCGCGCAGCGGCGCCTCCTCTACGGCGAGACGTACTCGGGCGCGGAAACGTCGTTCAGGCGCGTCTACTTCACCGTGCCCACGCTCCTCGTCGCCGCGGCGCTGACGCTCGCCGTGGTGCTGGTGCTGCGACGCACCGCGCTCGTCGCGCGGATCGCCGCGCTCGCGCGCGAGACGCCGCGCAAGCGGCTCGCCGGGATCGCCCTCGCGCTCGCGTTCCTCGGCGTGTGGCTGCTGACCGCGATCAACACGGAAGCGTCGTTCAACGCCTCGAACTTCGGCGTGCGCGCGAACGCCTCCTTCTGGCTCGACGAGGCGTACGCGGTGCTGGACCAGCGCGCGCCGCTCGTCGACTTCCATGCGCAGTACGGGCAGCTGTGGCCGTACCTGGCCGCTGGCGCGATGTGGCTGCTCGGCGCCTCGTTCGAAACCTACGTGGCCGTGATGGTGACGGCGAGCGCCCTCTGCCTGTTGGCGATCTACGCGCTGTTGCGCCGCGTCGCGCACAGCTCGCTGCTTGCGCTCGCGCTGTTCGCGCCGTTCGTCGCGACCAGCTTCTTCATGCAGCTGGGCCCGCTCGAGAATCGCTACGGCCCGTCGAACCTCTTCAGCATGTTCCCGATGCGCTACGGCGGTCCGTACGTGCTCGCGTGGCTGCTCGCGCGGCACGTCGACCGCCTGCGCCCCAGACGCGCGGCGCTGCTGTTCCTCGTCGGCGGGCTGACGCTGCTCAACAACCCCGACTTCGGCATGCCGGCGTTCGCGGCGACGCTCGTCGCGCTGCTGTGGACCGACGCGCGCCCCTGGCGGCGGCGGCTCGGCGCCCTCGTGCTCGAGGCGGCGCTCGGGCTGCTCGCGGCACTCGCGCTCGTCGCGCTCTTGACGCTGGCGGTCGCCGGCTCGCTGCCGCATCTCTCGCACCTCTTCACGTTCCCGAGAATGTGGGGCGTCGGCGGCGTGACGATGCTGCCGATGCCGACGCTCGGCTTCCACCTCGTGCTGTTCGCGACGTTCGCGGCCGCGCTCGTGACCGCGACCGTGCGCGCGCTGCGTCGGGCCGGCTCCGAGCGGACGCTGACGGCGCTGCTGGCGTGGTCGGCCGTGTTCGGACTCGGCGCCAGCAGCTACTTCGCAGGGCGCTCGCACCCAGAGGTGCTGATCAGCCTCTTCTCGGCATGGACGCTGTCGCTCGCGCTGCTGGGCATCGTGGTCGTGCGGGCGCTGGCGCAACGAGCTGGGCGCCGCCCGACCGTCGCCGAGGTGGCCGTGCTGTTCGGCCTCGGCATCGCCGCCTGCTCGCTCGCGCAGACGCCGGCGCCGTGGTCGCAGATCGAGCGGATCGGCAGAGCGGGGCCGCCGAACTCGCCGATCCAGCGCTTCGACGCGAGACGCTTCGTGGCCGAAGCGCGCACCGCCCCCGGCGAGCACGTGCTGATCCTGATCCCGATGGGGCACCGGATCGGGTACGAGCTCGACCTCGTGAACGTCGCTCCCTACGTGAGCATGATCTCGATGCCGGCGGTCGAGCAGCTCACCGAGGCGCTCACGACGCTGCGCCGCGAAGGCGGTCGGCGCGTGTTCGCGTTCCTCGGCCAGGTGACGCCAGGGCAGCAGCAGGCGATCCAGGCCGACGGCTTCGTGCGCGTACGGGGCACCGACGAGTACGTCGAGTACCACGACGCCACGCGCTGACCGCCGCGCGCTCACACGAGCTGATAGGTCACGCGCGTCGCGACCACGTAGAGGCAGAACAACAGCGTGGCGCCGCGCAGGCGCGGATCGCGCGCGACCGCCGCGAGCGGCAGCGCCCACACGACGTACCACGGCACGAGCCAGGCGGTCGTCAGTAGCAACGCGAGCGTCGCCCAGCCGGCGGCGGTGAGCCAGTCGATCCGCCCTCGCCACGTCGCCCACAGCAGGCCGGCGACCGCCGCCGCGAAGCCGAGCGCGAACAGCGACCGCAGCCCGGCCGGCAGCCCGTCGAAGCCGAGCAGCGACGCGACGCGGTTCGGCACGCTGTAGGCGGCGACGAACTGCTGCTGCTCGCGGATCTGCGCGACGAACCCGAGCGCCTCGCGCTCGAACGCGAGGAACGCGACCGCCAGCAACGCGGCGGCGGCAGCGAGCGCGCCGACAAGCGCCCGACGCGGCGTGCGGGTGGCGAGCAGCAGGAACGGCAGCAGCACCGCGGCGGGCGCCTTCACGCCGACCGCGAGCGCGCCGAGCGCGCCCGACGGGAACGCGCGCTCGTCCAGCGCCAGCAGCACCGCGCCGAGTGCGAGCGTCAGCAGCACGAAGTCGTTGTGCGCGCCGCCGACGCCGTAGGCGAGCAGCAGCGGGTTGAGGCCGAAGAACAGCACGGCGCGCAGCGGGTCGAGCGCGCGGCGCCGCGCGATGTGCCACACGAGCGCGCAGCAGCCGAGGCTGAGCGAGGCCGCGATCGCCTTGCAGGTCCACAGCGCGACGGGAACGCTCAGCCACGCGAGCGGCGCGCTGAGCAGCGTGAACAGCGGCCCGTACGGGGTCGAGACCTCGCGCCAGCGCACGAACGGGAGCGCGGGATCGCCTGGCACGTCAGCCGGGACGTGGACGTACGGGTCGAGTCCGTGCAGCGTCCACAGGCGGGCGTAGTCGACGTAGCCGAACACGTCGGCCGAGAACAGCGGCGGCGCCAGCAGGAAGATGACGTGCGCGGCGACGACGGCGCCGATCCCGAGCCGCGCCGGGATCGCGCCGGTGCGCGCGCAGGCGAGCACGACGAGGTAGGCGGCGACCATCGCGACGAGCAGCAGCGCGCCACGCGGCGGCAGCAGCACGAAGTCGAAGCGGCGCAACGGGCCGGCGAGCGCGCTCGGGAGGCCGCCGTGCTCGCTGGCGGGGACGAACCAGATGCGACGCCGTGACGATGCCGCAACCGCCAACAGTGCGCTTGCGGCGAGCAGACCGGCGAGCGCGCCGATGCCGAGCGTCCTGCGCACCAGCGGCCATCCTCTCAAGCCGGCCGCGGCGATGCGCCGCCCGCAAGGCGGTCGCCGCGACGTAGCCGTCGACTACGCTCCCGACCCCATGCTGCCGTCGCTCTGGGTGATCGTGCCGACATACGACGAGGCCGCCTCGATCGAGCGGCTGCTGCGCGACGTGGCCGCCGTGCTCGCGGAGGCGGCACCCGGCGACCACCGCATCCTCGTCGTCGACGACAGCTCGCCCGACGGGACGGCGGCGATCGCGACGCGCGTCGGCGAGCAGCTCGGCGTCGTCGAGGTCTTGAGCCGCCCCGGCAAGGGCGGGCTCGGACAGGCGTACCTCGCCGGCTTCCGCCACGCGCTCGCGGCCGGCGCCCAGCGAGTGGTCGAGATGGACGCCGACTTCTCGCACGACCCGGAGCATCTGCCCGCGCTGCTGGAGGCGAGCGAGCGCGCTGACGTGGTGCTCGGCTCGCGCTACGTGCCGGGCGGAGGCGTGACCGATTGGGGGCGCCTGCGGCGCTTCATCAGCTACGGCGGCTGCTGGTACGCGCGCAGGATCCTCGGCCTGCCGCAACGCGACCTGACGGGCGGCTACAAGGTGCTGCAGCGGCGCGTGCTGGAGGCGATCGAGCTCGACAGCGTGCGCTCGCAGGGCTACGTCTTCCAGATCGAGGTGACGTACCGCGCGGTGCTCGCCGGCTTCCACGTCGAGGAGGTCCCGATCGTGTTCCGCGAGCGCGACGTCGGCACGAGCAAGATGTCGGCGCGGATCGCGTTCGAGGCGATGTGGCGCGTGCCGCGGCTGCGCCGCTCGGCGCCGGCGGCGATCCGTCGCGCCCGCGCGCACGCCGCCGCGTAGTCTCTCCGCGCATGGACCGCCCCCTGCGGCTGCTGAGCGTGGTCGCGCCGCTGTACGAGGAGGATGCCCTCGTGGAGGCCTTCCACGCGCGCGTGTGCCAGGCGCTCGAAGGGCTCTCGTTCGAGCTGATCCTCGTCGACGACGGCTCGGGCGACGACACGCCGCAGCTGCTCGCCGCGCTGGCCGCACGCGACGCGCGCGTGCGCGTGATCCAGCTGTCGCGCAACTTCGGTCACCAGACGGCGCTGACGGCCGGGCTCGACCACGCCCGCGGCGACGCCGTCGTGATGCTCGACGCCGACTTGCAGGACCCGCCCGAGCTGATCCCAGAGATGCTCGACCACTGGCGCCGCGGCACCGACGTCGTCTACGCCGTGCGGCGCCGGCGCGACGGCGAGACGCGCTTCAAGCTGGCGACCGCGCGCTGGTTCTACCGCCTCTTCAGCGCGGTCGGGGACGTGCGGCTGGAGCCCGACTCGGGCGACTTCCGGCTGCTCGACCGCGCGCCGCTCGACGCGCTGCTGTCGATGCGCGAGCGCAACCGCTTCCTGCGCGGGATGACGGTGTGGGTCGGCTACACGCAGACCGCCGTCCCGTACGAGCGCGACGCGCGACGCGCCGGCGAGACGAAGTACACGCTGCGCCGCATGCTCACCTTCTCGCTCGACGCGGTCTCGTCGTTCTCGCACCGGCCGCTGCAGCTCGCGACGCTCGTCGGCTTCTTCTGCGCCGCGCTCGCGTTCGTGCTGATCCCGATCATCGTCGGGCTGCGCCTCGCGGGCTCGTATCTGCCCGGCTTCTCGACGATCACGATCGTCGTGCTGCTGCTCGGCGGCATCCAGCTGATGGCGATCGGCCTGATCGGCGAGTACGTCGGACGCATCTACGACGAGGTGAAGGGCCGCCCGCTCTACGTCGTGCGCGCGCGGCTGAACGAGCCGCCGGACGGGTAGCCGGCGGGCCGGCGCTACAGTAGTCGCGGATGCCGCGCCTCCTCCACACCGCACACGTCGCCGCCGCCGTCTAGGCGGGCGCCGGATGCCATAGCGGGGCCCGCCTCCGGCGGCCACGCGGCCGCCTCCGGCACCCGTCGTGCGTCCGCGCGCCCGCGCCGGACCGCCCTGACGACGACGTGGAGGACTCCAGTGACCATCCCGCTCTTCGCCGGCCTCGGCCGGCGTGACGACCTTGACGACGAGCTCGCGCGGCTCGAAGTCTCCGATCCCGTCCCGGCCCGCGTGCTCGCGGCGCACGGCGACCGCTGGCTCGTCGCCGAGCCGTCCGACTCGGCCGCGCCGCGGCTCGTCCCGGCGCGCGGGCGCCTGCGCGACGGGGGGGCGGGGCGGGTGGGCGGCCCACCGGTCACGGGCGACTGGGTCGCGCTCGACGGCGGCGGCGCGATCGCGGCGGTGCTCACCCGGCGCGGCGCGCTGGTGCGGCGCGGCGCCGGTGAGCGCACCGCCGCGCAGACGCTTGCGGCCAACGTCGAGCTGACGCTCGTGGTCGAGCCGCTGCCCGTGCCCAACCTGCGGCGCGTCGAGCGCTTCGCGGCGCTCGCAGCGGCCGGCGGCGTCCCGGCGGCGCTCGTGCTGACGAAGCGCGATCTCGACCCGGACGACGGCGCATGCGCCGTGCCGCTGGCGCGGCGCCTGGGACTGGCGGACGCCATTGCCGTCACGGCGCGCGCGGGCGACGACGGCGTCGCGCTCGTGCGCCCGCTGCTCGCACCGGGCGTGACGGCGGTGCTGCTCGGCCCCTCCGGCGCCGGCAAGTCGACGCTCGCGAACGCGCTGCTCGGCACGGAGCGGCAGGCGACCGGGGCCCTCCGCGTCCGCGACGGGCGCGGGCGCCACACGACGGTCGCCCGCGAGCTGCTGCGGCTCCCGTGCGGGGCGCTGCTGATCGACACGCCGGGCCTGCGCGAGGTCGGCCTGTGGGACGACACGGCCGGCGCGTTCGCCGACGTCGAGGCACTCGCCGCCCACTGCCGCTTCCCGGACTGCGGGCACGCGAGCGAGCCCGGCTGCGCCGTGCGCGACGCGGTCGAACCGGATCGGCTCGCCGCCTGGCGCAAGCTCGCGCGCGAGCAGGCGTGGGTGGAGGACCGCCGTGCCGCCGCCCGCGAGCGAGAGCGGCGCGGGCGCTCCTACGGCCGGATCCAGCGCGCGGCGCGACGTGCGAAGGGGGACGACCGCTGAACCTGGGCGGCGCGCACTCAGCCGCCGGCGGGATTGGGGCCGCGCGCGGCGCGCAGCGGCTCGCCGTCCCCGTCGCCGGGTGGGTGGGGGTCGGTATCCGGGATCGTCGCCGGGTCGACACCGCGGTCGGCGAGCGCCCGCTCGAGCGCGCCGATGCGGCTCGCGAGGCCCTTGATCGCATCCGAGATCGGGTCCGGCAGATGCGCCCAGTCGGCGTCCGGCCCCTCGGGGCGTCTGCCGTCGATGCGGACCGGATGCCCTGGATTGCCGACAACCGTCGAGTTCGGCGGAACGTCGTGGATGACCACCGAGTTGGCGCCGATCTTCGAGCCGTGCCCGACGCGGATCGGGCCGAGCAGCTTCGCGCCCGAGCCGATCGTGACGTTGTCCTCGACGGTCGGATGGCGCTTGCCGCACGCGAAGCCGGTGCCGCCGAGCGTGACGCCCTGATAGAGCGTCACGTCGTCGCCGAGCTCGGCCGTCTCGCCGATCACGACGCCCATCCCGTGGTCGATGAAGAGGCCGCGACCGATCCGCGCCGCCGGGTGGATCTCGATCCCGGTCAGCAGCCGCGCGACGCCGGCGATCATGCGCGGCAGGAACGGGATGTGCGCCTCGTACAGCGCGTGCGCGACGCGATACGCGAGCACGGCGTGGACGCCGGGCCAGATCGCGAGCACCTCGCTCGAGCCGACGTCGCGCGCGGCGGGATCGCGCTCCTGCGCGGCGCGCACGTCACGGCGGATCTCCGAGACGACGCGGGCGAACGCGCTGCCAACTCCAGGCATGCGCCAAGAGTAGTGCGCGAGGAGGGTCAACCCTCCTACGGCGCGAAGAACGGCGTCGAGACGTAGCGCTCGCCGGAGTCCGGCAGCACCGCGACGATGCGCTTGCCGCGCGACGCCGGCCGCTTCGCGACCTCGACCGCCGCCCACACGGCCGCGCCGCACGAGATCCCCGCCAGGACGCCTTCGCGCCGCGCGAGCAGGCGCGCCGTATCGATAGCGTCTTCGTCGTCGACTTGGATCACCTCGTCGAGCACCTTTCGGTTCAGCACGGTCGGGACGAAGCCGGCGCCGATCCCCTGGATCTTGTGCGGCCCCGGCCGCCCGCCCGACAGGACGGCCGACGCTTTCGGCTCGACCGCGACCACCTGGCAGCTCGGGTTGCGCGCCTTCAGCACCTCTCCCGCGCCCGTGATCGTGCCGCCCGTGCCGACGCCGGCGACGAGCACGTCGACGCGCCCGTCCATCGCCTCCCAGATCTCGGGACCGGTCGTGCGCCGGTGGATCTCCGGGTTGGCGGGGTTGGCGAACTGGTCCGGCAGGAACACGTCGTCGTTCGTCGCCATCGCTCTCGCGGCCGCGACCGCCTCGTTCATGCCGCCGAGCGACTCGATCACGTCGACGCGCGCGCCGTAGAGGCGCAGCAGCCCCTCGCGCTCGCGGCTCATCCCCTGCGGCAGCGTCAGCACGAGGTCGTAGCCCTTCGCCGCGCACACGAACGCGAGCGCGATGCCGGTGTTGCCGCTCGTCGCCTCGACGATCGTCGTGCGCCCCGGCTCGATGCGGCCATCACGCTCGGCTGCCTCGATCATCGCGACGCCGATGCGGTCCTTGACGCTTCCGCCAGGGTTGTACGCCTCGAGCTTCGCGAACAGCTGCGCGTCGCAACCCTCGGGCAGCAGCCGCGTGAACTGGACCATCGGCGTGCGACCGACATGCTCCGCAATGTTGATCGGGATTTGCGGCATTGCCGCCGGGGACTGTAGCGATCGCTACGAAGCGAGGGGGGACACGGCGTTCCAGTCGTGCGCCGAGCCGATCGCGCGCAGACGCTGCTTCGTCGCCTCGTCGCACAAGGCACCCGCGATCCCCGCCTCGAACAGCGCACGGGGGTCGGCGCCGAGCGAGCGCGCGGCGGCGTGCTCGGACTCGAGGTCGCAGTCGAAGAACGTCGGGTCGTCGGTGTTGACGGTGCAGCTCGCGCCGGCCGCGAGCAGCTCGGGCAGCTGGTGCTGCGACACCGCCGGCGCGACGCCGAGCCGGATGTTCGACAGCACGCAGACGTCGAGCACGATCCCGCGGTCGGCGATCTCCCTCAGCAGCCCCGGGTCCTCGACCGCCCGCACGCCGTGACGGATGCGGTCGGCCTGCAGCGCGTCGAGCGCGCCGCGGATCGAGCCCGGACCCTCCGTCTCGCCCGCGTGCGGCACCGAGGCGATCCCGCCCGCACGCGCGATCTCGAACGCGCGCGCGTACGGCTCGGGCGGATAGCCGACCTCAGGACCGCCGAGCCCGAGCCCGACGATCCCGCGCTCGCGGTATCTGACCGCCCACTCGGCCAGCTCGCACGCGATTTCCAGCTCGACGAAGCGGGTGATGTCGGGCGTCAGGCGCACCTCGATCCCGAGCTGCTCGCGCGCTGCCCGCGCGCCTTCGCAGAAGCCCTCGAAACTCTCCTGCATCGGAACGCCCAAGCGGACGCGATCGGTCGGCGAGAAGATCGCCTCGAGGTACACGGCGCCCTGCGCCTGCGCGCGCCGCGCGTAGTCGAGCACCAGCTCGCGGTAGTCGTCGGCCGTGCGCAGGACGGTCGTCGTCGCCAGCCATGCCTCGATGAAGTGGTCGAAGTCGCGGAAGCGCATGTACTCGCGCAGCGCCTCGACGGAATCGAACGGCAGCGCGCAGCCGTTGCGTCTCGCGACCGCGAACAGCAGCTCCGGCGAGGCTGCCCCCTCCAGGTGCACGTGCAGCTCGATCTTCGGATAGGGCGTCACGGCGCGCGACGCTAGCAGGCGTCCGTGCCGGCGGGGGGGTCTGCACCGTGACCCGGTCGGCGCGGCGATCAACACTGGTAACTTGCTTCGCCATGGGGGATTCGGTCGCGGCACGGCTGCCGCGTCGACCCGCCGCGTCCGACGTGGCGGGCGCAGCAGCGCGTGAGCTGACGCCAGGCGAGCGAGCGTGGCTCGCCGTGATCCCCTGCGCCGTGCTCGTCACCGCACTGGGCCTGCTGCTCGGTCCCCCCCTCGGCGAGGCGCTGCTGGCGCCCCGCGGCGCGAAGTTCTGGCCGTCCGTCCACGAAGTCCAGGCGATACGACCCGAGCCGGTCGAGCACGCCCGCTATCTGATCGCGCTGCTGGCGCCCGTGCTCGTCTGCGCGGCCGTCGTCGCGACAGCACGATCCGTGCGGCTTTCCGCGCTGTGGACCGGCCGGCTCGTCACCGCCAGCCAGGCGACGGTTCTCGCCGCGCTGTGCACCTTCCTGGTCGCACAGCGGCTCCACACGTACGGCCCGATCTTCAACGGACCGCTGAGACGCGTCTACTTCACCGTGCCGACGCTCGTAGTCGCATGCGTGCTGACGGTCGCGCTCGTCCTCGCGCTGCGGCACGACGGCCTGTGCGAGCGCGTCGGCGGCTGGCTGCGGGAGACGAGGCGCAAGCGCGTCGCCGCGATCGTCATCGCGGTCGCCTTCACGCTCACATGGCTGCTCACCGCCGTGTTCTTCGAGAGCTCGATCGGCCGCTCCGGCTTCCCGGTCAACGTGACGCTGCCGTTCTCGATCGACGAGGCGTACGCGGTCCTCAACGGCCGCACGCCGCTCGTGGACTTCCACGCCCAGTACGGACAGCTATGGCCCTACGTCGCGGCGATCGCGATGTCGCTCTTCGGCGCGTCGATCACGACCTACACGATCGCGATGGCCAGCGGGACGGCCGTCGCCCTGATCGCGATGTACGCGCTGCTGCGACGGGTCGTGCGCAGCTCGCTCGGCGCGCTGCTCCTCTACCTCCCGTTCGTCGCGACCGGCTTCTTCATGGCGGCCGGTCCGCCCGCGACGCGCTACGGCCCGGTGAACCTCTTCACGATCTTCCCGATCCGGTACGGCGGCCCTTACCTGCTCGCGTGGCTCACCGTCCGCCATCTCGACGGCGTCCGACCGCATGCGGTGCCCGTCCTCTTCGGCGCCGCCGGGATCGTGGCGCTCAACAACCCCGAGTTCGGGATCGCGGCGGTCGGCGCGACGTTCGCCGCGCTGCTGTGGGCCGGAGGCACGCTGAACCCCCGCGCGGTGGCGCGACTGTCCGGCCGCGCGGTCGTCGGCCTGCTCGCGGCGGTGGCGCTGGTGTCGCTGCTCACGCTGGTCCGCGCCGGATCGCTGCCGCAGCTGTCGCTGCTGCTGGAGTTCGCGAACATCGACGGCATCGAGGGTTGGACGATGGCGCCGATGCCGACCCTCGGCTTCCACCTCGCGCTCTACGTCACGTTTGCCGCAGCGCTCGCGGTGGCCACGGTGCGCGCGGTCGAGAGGCGACCGGAGACGCTGTTGACCGCGATGCTCGCCTGGGCCGGCATCTTCGGGCTTGGAGCGGGCAGCTACTTCGCCGGGCGCTCGCATCCCGAGGTCCTGATCGACCTCTTCTCGAGCTGGTCGCTCGCGGTCGTGCTGCTCGCGGTCGTCGTCGTCAGGGCCGTCCGCGCGCGACCGTCGCGGCGGCCGATGCTCGCCGAGCTCGCCGTGCTCTTCGCACTCGGCCTCTGCGTCTGCTCGCTCGCGCAGCAGCCGACGCCGTGGTCGCAGATCGAGCGCCTGCGCGACCGCGGCACGCAAGTGGCCACCATCTACGTCCGCCACAGAGCGGCGGATCGCTTCGTCGCCGAACACACCCGCCCGGGCGAGCGCGTCCTGATCCTCCATCCGGTGAGCCACCGCGTGGCATACGAGCATGGACTCACGAACGTGCTGCCGTGGGTCAGCATCGAGTCGATGCCGCTCGTGAGCCAGTTCGATGAGGCGATCGAGGCGCTGGATCGCGCCGGCGGACGGAAGCTCTTCCTGTGGATGGGCAACGCGTGGGCGGAGCTGGTCGACGCCCTCCCCGCCCGCGGCTTCAGACTCGAGGCCGTCGACAGAGGCCTCGGCTTGATGGAGTGGGTCAAGACGACCCGCGCCACCCCATGACTCAGATGTAGTACATCGCCGCGCCGGCCTCGCGGGCCTCGCGCTCGATCACGTCGGCGACGGTCGTCTGCTCGAGCACCGCGCGCGCGGCCGCGGCAGCGTCGGCGAACACGCCCTCCGCGCCGGCGCCGAACGTGCCGTCGAGCAGCTCCACCAGCTCCAGCACGGTGATCTCCCCCGGGTCGCGCGCAAAGCTGTAGCCACCCTTCACCCCGCGCTGGGATCTGAGGACGCCGGCGCGGCGCAGGACCGCGAACAGCTGCTCCAGGAACTGGACGGGGATGTCGCGCCGTCTCGCCAGCTCGCCGATCGGCACCGGCCCCGCGCCGCCGAGGCGCCCCAGCTCGGCAAGCGCTCGCAGCGCGTACGGGGATTTCGTCGTGATCGAGAGCATCGAGCGCTCCCGATGGTATGGGACGGCGGGGCTAGATCCAGCCGCGTTCGGTCGCGATCAGCACGGCTTGCGCGCGATCGACGGCACCGAGCTTGCCGTAGATGTTGTGCAAGTGCGTACGCACCGTGCTGGTCGACAGCGCGAGCTCGTGCGCGATCTGCTTGTAGACCTTGCCTTGACCGAGCCGCCTGAGCACCTCGATCTCGCGCGTCGAGAGCGGGCACGGGTCGAGCTGACGCTGGCGCTGCCCGTTCGACGGGTAGGGCAGGTCGAACATGACGGCGCGCAGCTCCGCCGGCCCGAGCCCGACCGTGCGCGCGCTCTGCAGCATCTCGCTCGGGTTGACGGCGTCGCCCTGCCCGTAGTGGGCGAGCATGTCGGCCAGTCGCACGAGCGCG
Organism: uncultured Actinomycetes bacterium; assembly: GCA_963770165.1. Lineage (GTDB taxonomy): Bacteria > Actinomycetota > Thermoleophilia > Solirubrobacterales > Solirubrobacteraceae > Conexibacter. The sequence continues at coordinate 20,682 of CAVYOK010000005.1, read as the reverse complement.
GCCTCACCGTCGGCGTCCTCGCCGTGGTGGCGCTCGATCGTCGACGCGATCGACTTCGGCAGCCCCCAGCGACGCGCGAGCACACCGCCGACGAGTGCGTGATCGACGCCCAGCTCGCGCCGCTCGCGGTGGATCCGCTCCTCGGGCGTTCTCGCGTCGCCGTGCACCTGGCGCGGGTAGCCCGGGTAGGCGTGCGCGAGCACGAGCTTGCCGACGTCGTGCAGCAGCGAGGTCACCATCAGGCGGTCGCGGTCCTCGTAGCCGAGCTCGGCGGCGAGCCGATCGGCCGCGCGCTGGGTGGCGACCCCGTGCAGGCGGAAGCGCTCGGGCGTGCCCTCCCAGATGCCGGAGCGCTCGAAGAAGTCGAAGGTGCGCGCGCGGCTGGCGAGCGCCTGGACCGCCGCCGGCGAGAGCACGCTCACGGCGCGGACGATGCTGTCTACCCTCCCGCGCGCACGGCCGTCGACGCGGTTGGCCAGCCGCAGCGTCGCGATCGCGAGCGCCACGTCGGACTCGACCGCCGTCACCACGTCCGCCGTCGCGGGGCGCTCCTGCGCGAACAGCCGCAGGACGCGGTTGCGCGACTCGGCCAGCACGGGGAACGCCTCGAGCGCCTCGAACGCGGCCGTCAGGCGACGGCCGTGACCCTCGTTGTGGTGCCGGACCATCGGCGGCTCGGCAGTGGGGCTGCTCGGGGCGGGCAAGCTCGTGGGGGCGGATACGGGTGCGGTCGAGGTGGCAGGCGTCATTGCGATCGTAGAGTCCTTCTGCGTTCCGTGCGAGAGGACTTGCGACGGCAGTGCCGGGTCCCGCGACCTCTATCGGCAGACGTGGCCGAGCGGTTTAGGGTCGTTTACCCATCCGCCTGGACGCGTGCGTTCAGGCAGCCGCGTGCTCGGCGCGTCCGAGCGCCGCGTCGATGCGCCGCAACGTCTCCTCGCGCCCCAGCAGCGCGACGCTCTCGAAGATCCCGGGCGAGATCGTGGTGCCCGCAATCGCCACGCGCACCGGCTGGAAGACCTGCTTCGGCTTCAACTCGCGCGCCTCGACGAGTCCGCGCAGCGTCGCCTCGACGGCCTCGTGCGAGAACGGCTCGTCGATCGCCGCCAGCGCGTCGCGGGCGGCGGCGAGCGCCTCGACACCGCCGTCGGCGCCGATCGTCTTGCTCCACGCGGCGGGATCGTCGACCGGGCCGTCGTAGAGGAATCCGGCGAGCGGCCAGAAGTCGGCCAGCGTCTGGATCTTCTCGCGGCTGATCTCGACGCCGGCTCGCAGCTCGGAACGGTCGGTGAACGCCTCGATCCGCGCGGTCAGGTCGTCGACGCTCAGGTCGCGCAGGTAGTGGCCGTTGAAGTGGCGCAGCTTTCTCTCGTCGAACACCGCCGGCGACTTCGAGATGCGCTCCAGTCGCAGCCGTCGCGCGAGCTCCTCGCGCGGGAAGATCTCCTCCTCCGCGTCGAAGCCGGCGCCGAGCAGCGCGAGGTAGTTGACGACCGCCTCGGGCAGGTAGCCGGCGTCGCGCAGCTCCTGCACGGAGGCGGCGCCGTGGCGTTTGGAGAGCTTCTTGCCGTCGGGGCCGTGCAGCAGCGGCAGGTGCGCGTAGCGCGGCGCCGGCTGGCGGAGTGCCTCGAACACGAGCAGCTGCTTCGGCGTGTTCGAGAGGTGGTCCTCGCCGCGCACGACGTGCGTGATGCCGGCGTCGAGGTCGTCGATCGCGACCGCGAAGTTGTAGAGGACCGAGCCGTCCGCGCGCGCGATCACCGGGTCGTCCATGTGCACGTGCTGGAAGCGCGCCTCGCCGCGGATCGCGTCGTCGACGACGGTCTCCCCTGCGTCGGGCACGCGCAGGCGCACTGCCCCCTGGGACTCCGGCTCGCCGCGGAAGCCGCGGTCGTGGCCGTGGCGCTCCTTGAAGGCTCTGACGTCGTCGGCGGTGGCGGTGGTGCGATAAGCATGGCCGCTGTCGAGCAGCTGCCGCAACGCCGCTTGGTGGCGCGCCGCGTTCTGCGTCTGGAAGATCGGGCCCTCGTCCCAGTCGAGCTCCAGCCAGCGCAGCGCGTCGAGGATCTGCTCGACGTTCTCGGGAGTCGAGCGCTCCCGATCCGTATCCTCGATCCGCAACACGAGGGCACCCCCGGCGCCCCGCGCAAGCAACCAGTTATAGAGGGCTGTTCGAGCCCCGCCGATGTGCAGCGCGCCGGTGGGGGAAGGAGCGAAGCGCAGTCGCATGGAGTCGCAATGCTAATCGGCGCCCACGTGAGCCCGGCGGGCGGCCTCGCCAAGGCCGTCGAGCGCGGGGTCGAGAGAGGCTGCCGGGCGATCCAGATCTTCAACCAGTCGCCGCGCATGTGGCGGCCGACGAGATACGGCGAGGAGGACTTCGCCGCCTTCCGCACGGCGATCGCGGAGACGGACATCGGCGCGACGATGATCCACGCCGTCTACCTGCTCAACTGCGCGAGCGAAGACCCGGACATCCGCAAGAAGTCGCTCGCCTCGCTGATCCACTCGCTGCGGATCGGCGACGCGATCGGCGCGTGCTGCGTCGTGCTGCACCCCGGCTCGGCGCTGAGAGGCGAGGTCGCGCCGGCGATCGCGCGGGCCGGCGAGGTCTTCAAGGAGGCGCTGGCGGAGAGCGCGTCGTGCCCGCTGCACTTCGAGAACACGGCCGGCACGGGCGGCACGCTCGGGCGCTCGTTCGAGGAGCTGGCCGCGCTGATCGAGGCCGGCGGCGACGACGAGCGGCTCGGCATCTGCCTCGACTCATGCCACCTGCTCGCGTCCGGCTACGACATCCGCACCGCCGAGGGGTTGGCGGAGACGCTGGAGCGCTGCCACGCGGTCGTCGGGCTCGACCGACTCGGGTCGCTGCACCTGAACGACTCGCAGACGCCGCTCGGTTCCAACCGCGACCGCCACGCGAACCTCGGCGAGGGCGAGCTCGGCGAGGAAGGCTGCATCGCGTTCCTGTCCGAACCGCGCTTCGAGCGGCTCCCCGTCGTGATGGAAACGCCGGGACCCGACAGGAGAGGCACGACCGCCGAGGAAGTGCGCTACGCGTTCGAGCTGCGCGAGCGCGGCCTGGCGGCGCGCGGGACCTAGACCGGCACGGGGCCGGGCACGAGCACCGCGGGATCGTGCCCCGGCCGCACGTCGGCGCCGGCGTCGCGCAGCGCGCGCAGGCGCTCGGCGGAGGCCTCTTGCGCAGCGTGATCGTCCGCGAACACAGGGAAGCGACGGTCGTCGAGCGTCGCGGCGAAGTGCGCGACGTCGCCGCCGATCACGAGCCGCTCGCCGACGCGGACCGACTGGTGACCGGAGGTGTGGCCCGGCGTCGACAGCAGCCGGATCGCGCCGCCGCCGAGCAGATCTTGGTCGCCGTCGACGAGCACGACGCGGTCCTCGATCGCGGCGTAGTCGACCGGATGCAGGAAGTTGCGCGCGATGCCGTCGCGGTGGTGCGCCGCCTCCCACTCGCGCCGCTGCATGACCACCGGCACCGACGGGGGCAGCAGCTCGAGCCCGCCGGCGTGGTCGTAGTGCAGATGCGTGAGCACGACGCGCGTGATCGTCGCGAGGTCGACCTGCTCGGCGACGCTGCGCTCCAGCTCCAGCCGAACCGGACCGAGCGCGTCCGCGCTGCCGTAGCGACGCTCGCGATCGCGCACGGCGTCGGGGTGCAACCCCGTGTCGACGAGGATCCGCTCGTCTTCTGTCTCGATCAGGTACGCCGGAACCGGGAAGCGCAGCTCGCGGTCGAGCGGGTCGCCGCGGCGCCAGATGCCGGCGGGCGAGGCGACCCAGCCGACGTTGAGCAGCGTGACGCGCATGCCGCCGACGCTAGCGACCGCGATGGCGCGCAGCGCCGGCACGCCGGCTGCGTCCGGCGATGCGCCGCGGCGTGCGCTAGCGTGAGCCGCCCGTGGCGTCGGCGCACGATCCTCGGGACGCGGCGACCGTCACGCTGGCGCCACCCGACCCGCACGTGATCGTCCTCTTCGGAGCGACCGGCGACCTTGCGCGCCGCAAGCTCCTCCCTGGCCTGCTGCACCTCGCCGAGGCCGGCCTGATGCCGCCGAGCTTCCGCGTCGTCGGTACCTCCCTCGACACGCTCGACGACGACGGCTTCCGCGCGCTCGCGCGCGGCGCCGCCGACGACTTCGCACGCCACCGCTTCGACGAGGAGCAGTGGAGCGACTTCGCGCGGCGGCTCACGTACGTCCCGCACGAGGCCGGCGTCGACGGGCTGGGGCGCGCGGTGCGCGCGGCGGTCGAGTCGTGCGGGCACAGCACACGACTGCTGCACTACCTGAGCGTGCCGCCGGCGGCGGCCGGGGAGACCGTTCGGCTGCTCGGCGACGCGGGCCTGGCGGAGAACGCGCGCGTGATCATGGAGAAGCCGTTCGGGACCGACCTCGCGAGCGCCTGCGCCCTGAACGCCGAGGTCCACGAGGTGTTCGCCGAGCACCAGGTCTTCCGCATCGACCACTTCCTCGGCAAGGAGGCGGCGCAGAACATCCTCGCGCTGCGCTTCGCGAACGGCCTGTTCGAGCCGATCTGGAACCGCCTGCACATCCACCACGTGCAGATCGACGTGCCGGAGACGCTCTCGATCGGCACGCGCTCCGGCTTCTACGAGAGAACCGGTGCGTACCGCGACATGGTCGTCACGCACCTGATGCAGATCCTCGCGTTCGTCGCGATGGAGCCGCCGACTGCGCTCGAGCCGCGCGCGATCACGGAAGAGAAGAACAAGGTCTTCCGCTCGCTCAAGCCGCTCGACCCGGCGTGGGTCGTGCGCGGGCAGTACGAGGGCTACCGCGCCGAGCCGGGCGTGGCGCCAGACTCGGACACGGAGACGTTCGTCGCGCTGCGCTGCGAGGTCGACAGCTGGCGCTGGTCGGGCGTGCCGTTCTACCTGCGCACCGGCAAGCGGATGGCCGAGAGCGCGCGCGTCATCTCGATCTCCTACCACGAGCCGCCGGCGGGGATGTTCCCGGCCGGCTCGGGCGTCGGCGAGTACGGCCCGGACCACCTCACCTTCGACCTCGACGAGTCCTCGCGCCTGTCGCTGTCGTTCTACGGCAAGCGCCCGGGGCCCGGCATGCGGCTCGACAAGATGAGCATGCAGTTCTCGCTCGAGGAGACGGGCGCCGACGACGACGCGCTGGAGGCCTACGAGCGCCTGATCCACGACGCGATGGTCGGCGACCACACGCTCTTCACGACAGCCGAGGGGATCGAGCGGCTGTGGGAGATATCGGCACCGCTGCTCGACAGTCCGTCGCCGCTGCACGCGTACGCGCCCGGGTCCTGGGGGCCGGACGCGATGCAGGCGCTGATCGCGCCGCACAGTTGGCGGCTGCCGTTCGCGCGACGCTGGCGCGGCCGGAGATAGCCATGGGGCCCGCCTCCGGCGACCACGTGGCCGCCTTCGGCACCCCTAGATAGCCTCTGCCCGCGTGACGCCCGCGCTCTCCGTCACGGCGCTGCACAAGCGCTACGGCCGCACGACCGCCCTGCACGACGTTGACCTCGAGGTCGCGCCCGGCGAGCTGGTCGGGCTGCTCGGCCCCAACGGCGCCGGCAAGTCGACGCTCGTGAAGGTCGTCTGCGGGCTCGTGCGCCCGAGCGGCGGACGGGCGCACGTGTGCGGAGCCCCCGCCGGCTCGCGCGAGGCCCGCCGCGCGCTCGGCTACCTCGCGGAGCTGTTCCGCTTCCCCGGCTGGGCGCAAGCCGAGGAGGTCCTCGCGCTGCACCAGCGGCTCGCCGGCTCCGACGGCGGCGCCGCCGAGCGCGCCGCGCTGCTGGAGCAGGTCGACCTGCTGGATGCGCGCAAGCGGCGCGTGGAGGCGATGTCGAAGGGCATGCAGCAGCGCCTCGGCATCGCGCAGGCGCTGATCGGCAGCCCGCGCGTGCTGCTGCTCGACGAGCCCACGAGCGCGCTCGACCCGGTCGGGCGCCGGATGGTGCGGGGGCTGCTCGAGCGCCTGCGCGAGCGGGGCGTCGCCGTGCTGCTCAACTCGCATCTGCTGAGCGAGGTCGAGCTCGTCTGCGACCGCGTCGCGATCCTCGCGGGCGGGCGGGTCGTCGCCGCCGGGCGCCCGTCCGAGCTCGTGCAGGCGGGCGGCGTCGAGGTCGAGACGGCCGCGGGCGTGCGCCGCTTCGAGCAGGCGACGCGCGAGCACGTGCCCGAGCTGGTCGCCGAGCTGGTGGGAGCCGGCGAGCGCATCTACGGCGTGCGGGTGCTGACCTCCTCGCTGGAGGAGGCCTACCTCGACGCGGTCGGCGACCGGCAGGAGGGCGCGGCGTGAGCGGCGCCGTCGTCGTCGCCGGCTATGCGCTGCGCGAGAGCGTGCGGCGGCGCGTGTTCGTCGTCGTGCTGCTGCTGACGCTGATGTTCCTCGGGCTGTTCGCGTTCGCGACCGGGAAGGTGTTCGAGGACACCGGCGACTTCAGCGTCGGGCGCGACATCGGCACGCTCGACGCGACCGGCCTCGTCGCCTCGACGATGCTCGGGCTCGGCATGTTCGCGATCCTCTTCCTCGCGACGGTGCTGGCGGTCTTCCTGACGCTCGGAGCGGTTCGCGGGGACGCCGAGCGCGGCCTGCTGCAGCCGCTTGTCGTGCGTCCGCTTGGACGCACTTCCATGCTGCTCGGGCGCTTCGTGGCGGCGGCGTCGGTGTGCACGGGCTACGTCGCGCTCGTGTACGCCGCCACGACGTTGATCGTCCATCAGGCCTCCGGTCGCTGGCCGGACGCGGTCGTGGGACCTGGCCTGGCGCTGATCGGCGCCAGCGCGGTGATCGTCGCGCTCGCGCTGCTCGGCTCGGTGTTCCTGTCGGCGACGGCGAACGGGATCGTCACGTTCATGCTGTTCGGAGCCGGCCTCGTCGCCGGCCTGATGCAGTCGATCGCCGAGGCGATCGGCTCGCACTCGCTCGAGCGGATCGCGCACGCGATCGCGATCGCGCTGCCGTTCGAGGCGCTCTACCAGGCCGGCCTGCACGCGCTGACGGCGGACCAGTCCGGCTTCACCGGGGCGCTCATCCAGCTGGGGCCGTTCGGCTCCTCTCAGGCCGGCGGGCTGGGGCTCGTCCTGTGGGCGGCGGCGTACGTGGCGCTCGCGCTCGCGATCGCCGCGTGGGGCTTCGCGCGGCGCGACCTGTAGGATGGCGCGCCGCTCAGGCGGCGACGGCCTCGAGCATCGCGCCGCCGAGCAGGTGGTCGAGCTCGGCGCGCAGGGCGGCGTTCGTGGCGGAGACGCGGTAGTCGGGACCGAGCCTCAGCTTGCGCAGGCCGTGGCTCGTCTGCAGGTCGAGCACGACGTCGGACTCGCCGGGGTGCAGTGCGATCACGGCCTTCAGGTCGTCGATGATGCTGGCCGCCAGCGCGGTCGCGTCGAGCCGCAGCCGCACCGGCGGCGGGCCGACCGGGATCGTGCGCGCCTGCTCGCGCGCCTTCTCGACCTCCTCCTCGGTCGGCTCGAATCTCGACGCCTCCTGCAGGATCACGCACGTCGAGTTGGCGTCCTTGTGGTCGACCTTGCCGCGCACCAGCACGACCGAGTCGAGCGCCAGCGCCTCCTCGAAGGCCGCGAACGCTCTGCCGAACACGAGCAGCTCGACATTGCCCTCCAGGTCGTCGAGCGTGGCGAACATCATCGGGTCGCCTCTCTTGGTGCGGATCTTCTTGGCCTGGGTGATGATCCCGCCGACGGTCACCCACTCGCCGTCGCGCCGGTCGGAGATCTGCGCGAGCGAGCAGTCGACTCTGAGGCGCATCGCCTCCCGCACCGCCTTGAGCGGGTGCGCCGAGACGAACAGGCCGATCGACTCCTTCTCGACCGCCAGCAGCTCCGCCTGCTCGAACTCCTCGCTCGGGATCGGCGGATGGCTCGGCGCCGCGAACGCGACGGCTGCGCCATTCGCTCCGCCGGTATCGCCGCCGCCGAGGTCGCCGGCGAGATCGAAGATCGAGCCCTGGCCGATCTGCGCGTCCTGCTGGGACTTCTGCCCCGAGGCCTGTGCCTGCTCCAGCACGGTGAGCATGCCCTTGCGCGTCGCGCCGGTCGAGCCGAACGCGCCGCACTTGATCAGCGCCTCGATCGCCTTCTTGTTGACGGTGCGGTTGTCGACGCGCTCGCAGAAGTCCCAGATCGAGGCGAACGGCCCCCCCTCCTCGCGCGCGCGCTTGATCGCCTCGACCGCGGCGAAGCCGACGCCCTTGACGGCGTCCAGGCCGAAGCGGATCTTGCCGTCGATGACCATGAACTCGTGGTCGGACTCGTTCACGTCCGGCGGCAGGATCTCGATCCCCATCTGCTCGGTCTGCGCGACGAAGAACGGGACCTTGTCCTTCGTGTCCATCACCGACGAGATCAGCGCGGCCATGTACTCGGCGGGGTAGTTCGCCTTCAGCCAGGCGGTGCGGTAGGAGATCAGCGCGTAGCAGGCGGCGTGCGACTTGTTGAACGAGTAGTCGGCCGATTTCTCGTTCGTCTGCCACAGCTGCTCGATCACCGACCCGGCGACGCCCGACGCCTGGCAGCCGGCGACGAACTCGGGCTTCAGCTCTGCCATCGCCGCGCGGTTCTTCTTGCCGATCGCCTTGCGCAGGTCGTCCGCCTTGGCGCCGCTGAAGCCGGCGAGCGACTTGGCGATCTGCATCGCCTGCTCCTGGTAGAGGATCACGCCCTTGGTCGACTCGATGATCGGTCTCAGGCGGTCGTCCGCGTAGGTGACGGTGTCGGGGTCGCGCTTGCCGCGCGCGTACGTCGGGATCTGGTCCATCGCACCCGGGCGGTAGAGCGCCACGAGCGCGACGAGATCCTCGAACTCGGTCGGGCGCACCTTCTTGAGCGCTTCGCGCATGCCCTCGGACTCGAACTGGAACACGCCGATCGAGTCGCCGGCCGCGAGCATCGCGTACGTCTTCGCGTCGTCGAGCGGCAGCGTCGTCATGTCCGGACGACCAACGGCTTCGCCGTCGGTGCCACCGGTCGAGCGCTCGACGATGTCGAGCGCGTCCTCGATCACGTCGAGGTTGCGCAGGCCGAGGAAGTCCATCTTCAGCAGCCCCAGCTCCTCGACCGGCTTCATCGAGTACTGCGTGACGGTGCGGTAGATCTTCTCGCCCGTCTCGACGTCCGTGCCGGCGTCGGCCAGCTGCAGCGGCACGATGTCGGTCAGCGGGCGGTCCGCGATCACGACCGCGGCGGCGTGGATCGAGGAGTTGCGCACGATCCCCTCCAGCCCGCGCGCGACGTCGACGATCTGTCTCGCGACCGGGTCGGAGTCGACCGCTCTGCGCAGCTCCTGGCCGGGCTGCAGGCAGTCCTCGAACGACGGCGGGCGGCCCATGATCGGGTCGGGGATCAGCTTCGCGAGCCGGTCGCCGGCGCCGTAGTCGTGGCCCAGCACGCGCGCCGCGTCGCGCGTCGCCGCGCGCGGGAACATCTTGCCGAACGTGACGATCTGCGCGACCGCCTCTCTTCCATATTTGTCCGTCACGTAGCGGATCACGCGCTCGCGGCCACGCACGGAGAAGTCGATGTCGATGTCCGGCATCGAGACGCGCTCGGGGTTGAGGAAGCGCTCGAACAGCAGGTCGTAGCGGAGCGGGTCGACGTCCGTGATGCGCAGCGTGTACGCGACGATCGAGCCGGCCGCGGAGCCGCGGCCGGGGCCGACGGCGATGCCGTTGTCCTTCGCGTACTTGACGAAGTCCCAGACGATCAGGAAGTAGGCGTTGAAGCCCATCTTGTCGATGACCGCCAGCTCCATCTCCATCCGCTCGACAGCCTCGGCCGGCGGCGGCTCGCCGTAGCGCTCGCGCAGGCCCTGCATCACGAGCGCGCGCAGGTAGCTTCTCTCGTCCTCGCCCGACGGGGTCGGATATCTCGGGATCAGCTGCTTGCCGAGCTCGATCTCGACGTCGCAGCGCTCGGCGATCTCGAGCGTGGTCGCCAGCGCCTCGGGCCATTCCGCGAACGCGCCCGCCATCTCGTCGTTCGACTTCAAATAGAACTCGTTCGTGTCGAACGTCATCTTCGGCTCGGCCAGCGTCGACTTCGTCTGCACGCACAGCAGGGCCGTGTGGTGGTGGTAGTCCTCCTTGCGGAGGTAGTGCACGTCACCGGTGCCGACGAGCGGGCGACCGACCTCGCGCGCGATGCGCACGATGCCCTCGTTCGCCTTGTCCTGGTCGGCGATGCCGTTCTTCTGGACCTCGAAGTAGACCTGCTCGGGGCCGAAGACGCTCATCAGGTCGTCGACGTGGGCGCGCGCCTCGTCGGGCCGGTCGTGCACGAGCCGCTGGCAGAAGCGGCTGGCGAGGCAGCCGGTGAGGACGATGATGCCCTCGCTGTGCTTCGACATGAGGTCGAGGTCGACGCCCGGCTTCCCGCGATGCAGCCCCTCGAGGAAGCCGGCCGAGGAGAGCTTCACGAGGTTTCGATACCCAACTGCGTTCTCGGCCAGCAGCGTGAGATGGTTGCGCTCGACTCTGCCGTCGCGGAAGTGGCGGTCGTCGACGACGTAGACCTCGCAACCGAGCAGCGGCTTGATGCCGTGCTTCCTGGCGGCCTTGAACAGCTCGACCGAGCCGTTCATGACGCCGTGGTCGGTCAGCCCGAGCGCCGGCTGGTCGAACGCCGCCGCGCGCGCCGCGAGCGCATCGACCTTGCACGCCCCGTCGAGCAGCGAGTACTCGGAGTGGACGTGGAGATGGGCGCAGGACGGCGTCGTCACGGGCCGTCCAGGATAGGCGCCGCCCCGGACGATTCGCCCCCGCTCGGCAGCGGCCGTTCCCGCTCTTTCCGGGGTCTTGTGCGAGCGCCGCCGCAGCACCCTCCGCCATCATGACCGCAGCTTCGACGCCGCGCTTGTCGCCCTCCGATCTGCGTCCGTCTCATCGAGTCAACACCTCCCAACCTGTTCTCCCTTTTCTAGTAGAACAAGGGGGTGTCTGACGATCTGCGACTCTGCACATGCCGCGTCACCGATGGGACGGCGTACTTCAACCAGGTAGTGATGACCCAGCACCCCGAGCCGACGATGGTGGTGCTCGCCGCGGTCCAGATCGACGTCGGAATCCATACCTGGACGTGCCCGGGCGACCAGATCGCCAGACATACGACGCCTCAGCACGTCGGATACTCCGAGTCGCTTCCCGCGTTCGCGGTGGAGCGCCCTCCTCCGTACCTTGACGCATATCAGCTGCTGCCGGCTGAGCTCTTCGATCCCGAGAAGTGGGCGACGCTCCCAGAGGCGCAGACGAACACGCTCAAGCAGCGCGTTCGCGAGCTGCTCGAGGACGTCGGCTTCCTCTGATCCGCTCAAGCGCCCAGATGTTCGGTGCGCGCGATCCAGGCGCGCACCAGCGCGAGGGCGATGTCGTCGCCGTCGAGGCTGCCAGCCTCGCCGGGCGGGGGCTCGACGCCGGCGATCAGCGCCAGCAGCGCGCCGCGGGTGCAGCGCAGCGTGAGGCGGGTCGGTTCGGACGGCTCGTTCGTGACGACCGTCGGCTCGGCGCCGTCGGCGATCCGCAGCCACGCGTCGACCGGACCGCCGGCGAGCGGGGCGTGCGCGACCGCGAAGCGCTCGCCCCGCGTCGCCTCGGGGTCGATCGCGAGCGCGACGAGCCGCAGCGCGAGCGCCGGCTCGAGCGCGATGCCGGCCTTGCCCAGCTCCCGCACGCCGAGCGGCGCGCGTGCCTGGCGGCGCAGCTCGCGAAGCGCCCTGCGCCCGCCGCGCACGCGCGCGGGCCAGCGCAGCAACGCGCGCCGACCGTGCAGGAGCCGTGCGACGCCCACGGCATCGCCGGCGATGCTGAGGTCACGTTCGCCGCGGGGACGGGGCGCCGCGCGCTGGAGGACCGTCGCCGGTTCGCCCGGGGCGACGTCAACCGCCAGGCAGCCGTGGCCCGTGAGCACCAGGTCGTAACGCAGCGGGCGCTGCGCCGCGAGGCCATAGGCGGGCGCAAGCCCGACGGCGATTCGGCCCGCGACCTCCGGCTCGCTCGCCAGCAGACGCTGAAGCACGGCGGTGACCCACGGCGCGGGCGGGCCGGCCGGCCACGCGGGCTCCTGCGGGGGCGCTTGCGGCGCCGCCGCCCGCAGACGTTCGTGCGCGGCGCTGAGACGCTGCGGGTCGAGCGCAGCGGCGACCGGGCGCGGCGGCCCTGCCGGCTCCCGGCTCAGGGCGGCGGCCGACGGACCGGACGGCGCGGCCGACGGAGCAGGCGGCGCAGCCGACGGCGGCATGGCCGCGGCCGCACTCGCCTGAGGCGCGGCTGGCGCCTCACTCGCGGGCGGCTCGGAGGCAGCGGGTGGAGCAGGCGCCGGTGGCATGGGCATCGCGGACGGCGCCGCGCTCCCGGCGGCCGCGCGGGGCGGTCCGGCGGGTGGAGCCGGCGCGGCGGCGGGAGGCTCGGCGCCTGCTGGCGGAGCCTGCGCGAGAGAGATGGCGGATGGCGCGGACTCAGGGGCCGCCCGTCCCGCCGTCAGCGTGTTCGCCGCCGTCAGCTCTTCGCGCACGCGACGCAGCGCGATCTCGATCCGCCGCTCCGCTTCGACGCGCTGGTGGATCGCACGTTGCAGCGCGGCGATGTGCGTGCGCAGCTCCCGCTGCACCGCAAGGCTCGAGTCGAGTTGCGCCTGGAGGCGGCTCGAGCGCTCGCGCTCCAAGGCGAGCGCAGTGATCGGGGCGGCACGATCTCCCCGGCGCTGACCCTCGACGTCGACCGCCGGACTCGCGGTCGCGACTCGTCCCGCAGCCGCGCGCCGCGCCACGAGCTGTCGCTCCCGCGCGAGCCCCGGAACGACCGGGGGACGGTCGCGCCGAACCGCCGGTGTCGTGGGCGCCACGATCGCCACCGTCGCCCGCGCGACCGCCAGCTCGCCGCGCAGTGCGGCGGCCCAGGCGGCAGGTGGCGTCGCATGGCCGTTGTGGGCAGTTCCGTTCGTCGCGGTCGACTCGGTGGTGGCCTGCTGCGTGCCGGTCGCCGGCTCTACCGGCGGAGCTGGCTCGACCGTGGGAGCGGGCGCGGCAGACGCAGCCTCCTCGCGCGTCGCCTTGAGCGCATCCCGCTCGCGCCGCGCCTGCGTCAGCGCCTCGCGCAGCGTGTCGCGCTCGGCCTGCAGGTGGCGCGCCTCCGCGATCGCCGCATCCGCGCCCTCCCGCGCCGCCGCCGCCTCCGCGCGCGCGGCGTCGCGTTCGGCCTCCAGCCGCGCACGCTCTCGCGCGAGCTGCGCCGCCAGCACCTGCGCGTCCGTCGCCCGCCGCGCGGCCGACTGCTCCGCCTGCTCGGCACGCTGCGCGCGCCGCTCCGCGAGCACCGCGGGGTCGACGACGTTCCCGCCCTCAGACGAGGACGAGGGCCTCCGCTCGTCGTCAGGCGGAGGCGATTCAGGCGGCATGGAGGCGTGCATCGAGGTCGTGGCCGGACACCGGCATCCCACCGGCGAGATATGGGAGCAGCCTACGCCTCGTAGCGGACGCCGCGAGACTGACTACGAGTGCGCGTGACCGTGGCGCCGCCGCGCGGCGAGCGCTCCGGCGGCGGCCACCGCGCCCACGGCCAGCAGGCCCGTCCCGACGCGCTTCGTGAGCCCGTAGCGGCGCCGCAGGTACCACAGGCCACCTCGCCATACGACGAAGCCGAGCGCCTTGTATGCATTGCCGGACATTGGCGTGCGTGTACCCGCCGCGGGGCGATCGCTCACGCGCGGTTGCGCAGCTGGTGCGCCAACCGCGACTGCAGCGACCACAGCTCGATGAAGCCGGGCGAGGCGGTCTGCGAGAACAAGCCGCCGGACTCCGCGAAGGAGGCCAAGGAAGCGTCGTAGACGGCGTTCGGCGACTCGCGCGTCACCACGCGCACCGAGCCCTTGAAGAGCTTCAGCCCGATCGTCCCCGTCACCTGCGCGTTGACCGCGTCCATGTACGCGTCGAGGTCGGACCGCAACGGCTCCCACCACAGGCCCGCGTAGACCAGGTACCCCCACTTCTGGTCCAGCGCCGGCTTGAACTGGTTCTGGTGGATCGTGCCGACGAGCCGCTCCAGCTCCTGATGCGCGGTCAGGACGATCGCCGCGGCCGGGACCTCGTAGATGTCGCGCACCTTCAGGCCGACGATGCGGTCCTCGATGTGGTCGACGATCCCGACGCCGTGGCGACAGCCGATCTCGGCCGCGCGCTCGAGCAGCGGCACGAGCTCCAGCCGCTCCCCGTTCAGCGCGACCGGCACGCCCGCCTCGAAGCCCACCGTCACGACCTCGGCCTCGTCGGGCGCCAGCTCGGGGCGCGTCACGAGCTGGAAGACGTCGTCCTCGGGCGCATGCGCGAGGTCCTCGATCCAACGCCCCTCGGACGAGCGGCCCCACAGGTTGTCGTCGATCGAGTACGGCGCGACCTCGGTCCCGCCCTTGACGGGAATCCCGTGCTCGCGCGCGTAGGCGATCTCCTCCTCGCGGCCCATCTGCCACGAGCGCACCGGCGCGATCACCTTCAGCTCGGGCGCGAGCGTCGCGATCGTCGTCTCGATGCGGACCTGGTCGTTGCCCTTGCCGGTGCAGCCGTGCGCGATCGTGTCGCAGCCGGACTGGCGTGCGTACTCGACCGCGAGCTGGGCGATCAGCGGACGCCCGAGCGCCGTGAACAGCGGGTAGCCGTTGCCGTAGAGCGCGTTCGCCTTGATCGCCGGCACGAGGAAGTCGCTGCGCGAACTGCTCGCGCGCGTCGACGACGTGGCACTCGATCGCGCCCAGCTGGAGCGCCTTGCCCTTGACGACGTCGTAGTCCTCGCCGGGCTGGCCGAGGTTGACGGTGAGGCAGACGACCTCCGCCCCGTACTCGTCCTGGATCCACTTGAGCATCACGCTCGTGTCGAGCCCGCCCGAGTAGAGCAGCAGGACGCGACCGACCTCGTTGGGATCGGCCTCGTAGGAGGCCGTCCGCGCGGGAGCGGCGGGGATGCGGTGGACCTCTGTGTGCTCAGTCTCGGTCATCGGCGGCGGGAAGGTTACGCGACGACTGCGCTCAGCAGCCGGCCGATGCGGGCGAGCGCGTCGTCGATCTCCTCGGCCGTCACGATCAACGGGCGGCAGCAGCCGAACCGTGCCGGGCCCGGTCGCGTTGAGGATCAGCCGCTCGTCGCTCAGCGCACGCCGCACGAGGCCCGGCGCGTCGTCGGCATCGAACGCGACCATCAGCCCGCGGCCGCGCACGTCGGCGGTGCCGGGCAGCGCGGCGAGGCCGGTCCGCAGGCGCTCGCCCAGCTCGCGCACGGACGCCAGCAGCGCGTCGTCGGAAAGGACGTCGAACGCGGCGAGGGCCGCGCTCGCGACAAGCGGGCCGCCCGCGAACGTCGAGCCGTGGTCGCCGGGTTGGAAGACGTCCGCCAGCCGCTCGCCGGTCACCAACGCCCCGATCGGCAGCCCGCCGCCGAGCGCCTTCGCCGTCGTGAGCGCGTCCGGAACCACGCCTGTCTGCTCGTACGCCCACAGCGTTCCGGTCCGCCCCATGCCCGTCTGGATCTCGTCGAACACGAGCGCCGCGCCGACGCGGTCGCACGCCGCCCGCGCCGTCTGCAGCAGCTCCTCCGGGAGGACGTGCACGCCGGTCTCCCCCTGGATCGGCTCCAGCAGCACGGCCGCCGTGCCCCCGTGCACCGCCGCCTCCAGCGCCGCCGGCTCGGGCGCGACGACGACGAACCCCGGCACGAGCGGCGCGAACGGCGCCTGCTTGGACTCCTGCGGCGTCGCGCTCAGCGCCCCGTAGGTGCGCCCGTGGAAGGCGCCGTGCACGACGGCGATCTCGCCGCCCGGCTTCGCCTTGCGCACGAGCTTCAAGGCCGCCTCGTTCGCCTCCGCGCCGGAGTTGCAGAAGAACACCTTGCCGCCGAGCGAGCTGGTCGCGAGCCGCTGCGCCAGCCGCATCGCCGGCTCCGTGTAGAAGAGGTTCGTGACGTGCGTGAGCGTGCCGACCTGCTCGCGCACGGTCGCCACGACCGCCGGATGGCAGTGCCCGACGTTCAGCACCGAGATGCCGGACAGGAAGTCGAGGTACTCGTTGCCGTCGGCATCCCACAGCCGCGTGCCCTCGCCGCGCACCAGCTCCACCGGCATGCGCGCGTAGGAGGGGACGACGTGCGCCGCCTCGATCGCCTGCAGCTCAGCCAGGCTCACGCGGCGGGCCTGACCTTCGTGCCGATGCCCGCGTCGGTGAACAGCTCCAGCAGCAGCGAGTGCGGGATCCGCCCGTCGACGATGTGCGCATGCGAGACGCCGCCGTGGATCGCGTCGACGCAGGCGGCGAGCTTCGGCCGCATGCCGCCCTCGATCGTCTCCAGCGCCGCCTCGACCTCGTCCGCCCCGACTTCGGAGATCACGCTCTCCGGGTCCGAGGGATCGCGCAGCCAGCCGCGCACGTCGGTCAGGAACATCACCTTGTACGCGCCCAGCTCGCGCGCGAGCTTGCCGGCCGCCTCGTCGGCGTTGATGTTGTACGAGTGGCCCTCGCGATCGGCGCCGACCGACGCGACGACGGGGATGTAGTCCGTCGCCACGTGGTCGATCACGCCGCGCTCGACCTTCTCGATCGTGCCGACGAAGCCGATGTCCTCGCCGCCCGGGGCAGCCTGGCGCGAGGCGCGGAACAGCAGTCCGTCGTCGCCGCACAGTCCGATCGCCGGCTGCCCATGGCGGCCGAGGCGCAGCACGATGTCCTTGTTGACCTTGCCGACGAGCACCATCTTCGCGATCTCGACGGTCTCGGCGTCGGAGACGCGCAGGCCGCTGACGAACTCGACCGGCATGCCGAGCCGCTCCATGTACGCGGTGATGTCGGGCCCGCCGCCGTGCACGACGATCGGGTTCAAGCCGACGTACTTGAGCAGCACGACGTCGCGCGCGAAGTCCTCGCGCAGGCCGGGGTCGATCATCGCCGCGCCGCCGTACTTGATGACGACCGTCTTGCCGTGGAACTCGCGGATGTAGGGGAGCGCCTCGAGCAGCGTCCCGACGTCGGGGATCGAGCGCGTCATGCTCACGTTCTGTAGTCGGCGTTGATGGACACGTACTCGTGCGAGAGGTCGGAGAAGAAGACCTCGGTCTCGGCGCGCGGCTCGCCGTCGTTCAAGCCGATCGCGTACTCGACCTCCTCCTTCGACACCGCCTGCGCAAGCGCCTGCTCGTCATAGGCGCGCACGCCGCCGGCCTCGCACACCGGCACGCCTTCGATCGCGATGTCGAGGTCCACCGGCACGTCCAGCAGCACGCCGCCGACCGCCTGCGCGATCCGCCCCCAGTTCGGGTCGCCGCCGTGCAGCGCCGCCTTCACGAGCGGGGAGTTCGCGACCGCGCGCGCGGCCCGCTCGACGGTCTCGCCGTCGCCGCCGCGCACGACGACGCGGCCGACGCGCTTGGAGCCCTCGCCGTCCTTGACGATCAGCAGCGCGAGCTGGCGCAGCAGCGCGTCGAGCGCCTCGCCGAGCGCCAGCTCGTCTGGAGATTCGGGCTGGAACCCCCACCCCGCTCGCGCCGCTGCACATCAGGATCGCCGTGTCGTTCGTCGACAGCTGGCCGTCGACGGAGATGCGGTCGAACGAGCGCTTGACGGTCACGCCGAGCAGCAGGTCGGCGGTCTCCGGGTCGAGCGCCGCGTCGGTCTGCACGAAGCACAGCATCGTCGCGAAGCTCGGCGAGATCATGCCCGCCCCCTTGCACTGCGCGCTCAGGCGCACCTCGCCGCTCGGCAGCTGGACGCGCAGCGCTGCCCGCTTCTCGAACGCGTCGGTCGTCTGGATCGCGGCGGCGTAGTCCTCGTCGCCGTCCGCGCGCAGCAGCTCGCGCGCCGCCTCCAGGCCGGTCAGCACGCGGTCGACCGGCAGCTGCACGCCGATCACGCCGGTCGAGCCGACCGCGACGCCGGCCGGGTCGATCCCGGTCAGCCGCGAGGCGGCGATCTGGGTGGCGCCGGCGCTCTCGAAGCCGGGCACGCCGGTGGCGGCGTTCGCGTTGCCGGCGTTGACGGCGACCGCCCGCAGGTGCGCGAGGTCGCAGCGCTCGCGGCACAGCTGCACCGGCGCCGCGACGACGCCTGAGCGCGTGAAGCGGGCCGCGCTGGTGGTCGTGTCGCTGTCGGAGACGAGCAGGCCGACGTCGAGCGCGCCGCCCGCCTTCAGGCCGGCCGCGACGCCCGCCGCGCGGAAGCCGGCCGGCAGCCCGCCGGGCAGCTCCGTGACGTGCTCGGGCTGCTCGACCCAGCGCGAGTTGAAGAAGCCGGCCGTCACGGCGCGATCCCCTCGTCCTCGGGGAAGCCGAACATCAGGTTGAGGTTCTGCACCGCCTGCGACGAGGTCCCCTTCCACAGGTTGTCGATCGCCGCAAGCACGACGATGCGGCCGTCGTGGCGGTCGCCGTGGACCGAGATGCGGCAGAGGTTCGTGTTCTCGACGTCGTGCATCCCGGGCGGCCGCTCGCTCAGCTCCACGAACGGCTCGTCCGCGTAGGCGTCATGGAACAACGCGTCGAGCTCGGCCTGGCTGACCTCGCGCGCGGGCTTGACGTACGACGAGATCAGCTCACCCTGGTCGACCGGCACGAGGTGCGGCACGAACACGACCGGGTGGGCGGGGCCGGGTCTGCCGAGCGCCGCCAGCTCCTGGTCGATCTCCGGCGCATGCCGATGGCCACCGAGCTTGTACGCGACGACGTTCTCGTCGACCGTCACGAAGTGCGTCTCCTCGGTCGCGGCGCGGCCCGCGCCCGACACGCCCGTCTTCGCGTCGATCACGACGTCGGCGAGCAGGCCGGCGCGGGCGAGCGGTGCGAGGCCGAGCAGAGCGGCGGTCGGGAAGCAGCCGGGATTGGCGACGAGCGCGGCGTCCGCGATCCGCTCGCGGTAGCCGAGCTCGGGAAGGCCGTACACGGCGTCGGGGAACAGCTCCGGCGCGGGGTGAGCGCCATACCAGCGCTCGTAGACGGCCAGCTCGCGCAGGCGATAGTCCGCCGACAGGTCGACGACCTTGACGCCCCGCTCCCGCAACCCCGCGACGGTCGCTGCGGCCGCATGGTGCGGGTACGCGACGACGGCGGCGTCGAGCCCGTCCGCGTGGCGGTCGAGCGCGAGCTCCTCCATGACCATCGGCACGCGATAGCGGGGATAGAGGTCGTCGAGCCGGCGGCCGACGTCCGAGCGCGACGTGAGCGCGGTCAGCTCGAAGCGCGGGTGCTTGTGCAGCAGCCACGCGGCGAGCGCGCCGGCGTAGCCGGAGGCACCGAGGACAGCGACCCTAGGCACGGATCCGTCCTCTCAGCCGCTCCGCCAGCGCGGCCTCGATCGCGGCGCGCCGCTCGGCGACCTCCTCGTCGGTGAGCGTCCGCTCGGGCGAGCGGAACGCGAGCCGCAGCGCCAGCGAGACCTCGTCGCCGCCGATCTGCGCGCCGCGGTAGACGTCGAACACCTCCGCGCTCGCGAGCAGCGGGCCGCCGGCCGCCCGCACCGCCGCGACGACCTCCGCGGACGCGACGCTCTGCGGCACGACGACGGCGAGGTCCTGCCGCACCTCGGGGAACGACGTGTAGTCCTCGTAGCGCACCGGACCGGGCGCGGCGGCGATCACCGCATCGAGATCCAGCTCGAACGCGGCGACCGCGGACGCCAGCTCCCACTCCGCTGCGATCGACGGGTGCAGCTCGCCAAGCCAGCCGACCGGGGAGCCGGCCACCGTGATCCGAGCCGCACGGCCAGGATGCAGGAACGGCTCGCTTCCCCCCTCGATGCCCCAGTCGACCCGCAACGCGGCGAGGAGTCGCGTCAGTACCCCCTTCGCGGCGAAGAAGTCCGCCTGCGGCGGCGCCGGCTCGCGCCACGACGGCGCCCGCACGGCGCCCGTCAGCAGCACGCCGACCGTGTGCGGCTCCGCTGGCAGCGGCGGGGTGGGTGGGGACGGGTCCAGCCGGTAGACCGCGCCCGACTCGAAGATCGCCACATCCGGCGTCCCGTGCGTCACGTTGCGCCGTGCGACGTCGAGCAGCGACCCGAGCAGGGTGGTGCGCATCTGCGCGTGCTCGGCCGACATGGGGTTCTCGACCACGACGGCCGCGCGCCGCGCATCGTCTGCCGGCAGCCGCAACCGGTCGGCCAGCTCGGGTGCGCTCCACGACCAGCCGACCGCCTCGTGCAGGCCGGCGGCGGCGAGCGTGTCGGCCGCCAGCCGCTTCAGCTTCTGCGCCGACGTGAGCCGCCCGACCGCATGTCCGGAGGCGGGCAGCGTCGCGGGCAGCTTGTCGACGCCGTCGATCCGCGCGACCTCCTCGATCAGGTCGGCCTCGCGCGTGACGTCGTTGCGGCGGAACGCCGGCACGGTCACGTCGAGCCCGTCGTCCGCCTCGGCGACGCCGAAGCCGAGCGCGGCCAGGATCTCGGCCGAGCGCTCGCGCGCGATCGGCGCGCCGAGCAGCCCGCTCACGCGCGCGTCGCGCAGCCGGATCACCGCATGTGAGCGGTCCCGACCCGACGGGGGTCGACGTCGAGCGTGCCGAGCGAAAGCTTGCGTCGCAAAGCTCCACCAGCAGCCGCGTCGCGACCGCGAGCGCGTCTACCGCCTGTTCGGGCGCGAGCCCCTTCTCGTAGCGGCTCGACGCCTCGCTGCAGGCCAAGCCGCGTCGAGGTGCGC
>CAVYOK010000004.1:0-169743 GCA_963770165.1 uncultured Actinomycetes bacterium | reverse complement strand
ATAGCGCGCGAGCGGTGCGCGCCGCGCGCCAATCCGT
Organism: uncultured Actinomycetes bacterium; assembly: GCA_963770165.1. Lineage (GTDB taxonomy): Bacteria > Actinomycetota > Thermoleophilia > Solirubrobacterales > Solirubrobacteraceae > Conexibacter. The sequence continues at coordinate 169,706 of CAVYOK010000004.1, read as the reverse complement.
GGCGCCCCCCAAACGTCCCGCGCTCAGCTGGACGGATCTCCCGCGCGCGCGGGACGCGACCTATCGTGAGAGCGATGACCGTGACCGAGAACGCCACGCTCTCGACGCTGGAGGGAACCGGCGAGCAGGCCGCCCTGCGGCGTGACATCCGCGAGCTGGGCGTGCTGCTCGGACGCACGCTCGTGCGTCAGGAGGGACGCGGGCTGCTGGAGCTCGTCGAGCGCGTCCGCCTGCTGATCCGCGAGGACCGCGACGCGGTTGCGGCCGAGCTGGCGGCGCTCGAGCCGGCGACGGCGCGGCGGCTCGTGCGCGCGTTCGGCACGTACTTCCACCTCGCGAACGTCGCCGAGCAGGTCCACCGCGGCCGCGAGCTGGCGGTCGAGCGCCGGCGCGAGGGCGCATGGCTTGCGCAGGCGGTCGAGCGCATCGCCGCGCGCGACGTGCCGCGCGACGAGCTGGTCGACGAGGTGGGCCGGCTTGCGCTGCGGCCGGTCTTCACGGCGCATCCGACCGAGGCGGCGCGGCGCACGGTGCTGCGCAAGCTGCGTGAGGTCGCGGATCTGCTGGACGCACGCGAGCAGGCGCGCGGCGATGCGGCGGCTGAGCGGCGGGTTGCGGCGCGGCTGGAGGAGCTGATCGACCTGCTGTGGCAGACGGACGAGCTGCGGATCGCGCGGCCGGACGTCGTCGACGAGGCGCGCAACGCCGTCTACTACCTCCACGCGCTGTTCGAGGAGGTCGTGCCGGATGTGCTCGAGACGCTCGCGCACGAGCTCGAGCGGCTCGGCTGCGGGCTGGCGCCCGACGCGCGCCCGCTCGCGTTCGGCAGCTGGATCGGCGGCGACCGCGACGGCAACCCGAACGTCTCGCCCGACAGCACGCGGCGCGTACTCGACCTTCAGCACGAGCACGGGATCCGCTGTGCGCTCGCGGTGCTCGACGAGCTGCGCGTCGATCTCTCCTCCTCGATGCGGATCGTCGGCGCGACGCCTGAGCTGGAGGCGTCGCTCGCCGCCGACCTCGACGCGTTGCCGGAGGTCGAGCCGCGCTACCGCCGCATGAACGCGGAGGAGCCCTATCGCCTGAAGCTCACGTGCATGCGGCAGAAGCTCCTCAACACGCGCGCGCGGCTGATCGAGGGCCGCCCGCACCACGCGGGGCGCGACTACGCCGGCTCCGAGCGGCTGGTGGCGGAGCTGATGCTCATGCGCGACTCGCTGCTCGCCGACCGCGGCGGGCTGATTGCGCGCGGACGGGTCGAGCGGGCGATCCGCACGCTCGCGGCGTTCGGGCTCGGGATGGCGACGCTCGACGTGCGCGAGCACGCCGCAGCGCATCACCACGCGATCGGCCAGCTGGTGGACCGGCTGGGGGAGGGCGATCCGCAGTACGCCTCGCTCAAGCGTGAGGAGCGACGTGCCCTGCTGGCGGACGAGCTCAGCTCGCGCCGGCCGCTCGCGCCGAGCCCGCCGCCGCTCGACGCGGCCGGCATGCGCGCGTTCGACACGTTCCGCGCGATCCGCGAGGGGCAGCAGCGCTACGGCGTGGGCGTCGTCGAGTCCTACATCGTCTCGATGTGCCAAGGGGCGGACGACTTGCTCGCGGCTACCGTGCTGGCGCGCGAGGCGGGCCTGGTCGACCTCGACGCGGGCGTCGCGCGGATCGGCTTCGTGCCGCTGCTGGAGACGGTCGAGGAGCTGCAGGCGGCCGGCGACATGCTCGCGGAGCTGCTGGAGATCCCCGCCTACCGGCGACTTGTGGCGCTGCGCGGCGACGTGCAGGAAGTGATGCTCGGCTACTCGGACTCCGGCAAGGCGGCCGGGATCGCCGCGAGCCAGTGGGCGATCCATCGCGCGCAGCAGCGGCTGCGCGACACGGCGGCGCGCTTCGGCGTGCGGCTGCGGCTGTTCCACGGCCGCGGCGGGACGGTGGGCCGCGGCGGCGGGCCGGCGCACCACGCGATCCTCGCGCAGCCGCCGGCGACGCTCGACGGCGAGCTGAAGCTGACCGAGCAGGGCGAGGTGATCTCCGACAAGTACCTGCTGCCGTCGCTCGCGCGCGAGCACCTCGAGCTGCTGCTGGCCGCGACGCTGGAGTCGACGGTGCTGCATCGCCGGCCGCGCGTGCCGGCTGCCCGGCTCGCGGCGTGGGGCGGCGTGATGGACGTCGTGGCGGGCGCGTCGTCCGAGCGCTACCGCGCGCTGGTCGGAGACCCGGGCCTGCCCGACTACTTCGTCGCCTCGACGCCGGTGGAGCTGCTGGGCGAGCTGCACCTCGGCTCGCGCCCGGCGCGGCGGCCGGACGCGGGCGGCGGGATCGCGAGCCTGCGGGCGATCCCGTGGGTGTTCGGCTGGACGCAATCGCGCCAGATCGTGCCCGGCTGGTTCGGCGTCGGCGGCGGCCTGGCGGCGGCGCGCGCGGCGGGGTTGGAGGAGGAGCTCGCGTCGATGTACGCCGAGTGGCGTTTCTTCCGCAACTTCCTCTCGAACGTCGCGATGACGCTCGCGAAGACCGACCTGGAGCTGGCCGGCCACTACGTCGCGCGGCTCGTGCCGGCCGAGCTGCATGGGCTGTTCGAGACGATCCGCACCGAGCACGAGCTGACGGTGCGCGAGCTGCTCGCGTTGACGGGCGAGCCGGAGCTGCTGCACGGCAACCCGACGCTCGCCCGCACGCTCGCCGTGCGCGACGCCTACCTCGCGCCGCTCCACTACGCGCAGGCGTCGCTGCTCGAGCGCTGGCGCGCCGACCGCGCCGCCGGCCGCGAGCCGCACCCCGACGTCGTGCGCGCGCTGCTGCTGAGCATCAACGGGATCGCGGCGGGGCTGCGGAACACGGGGTGAGTGGCTATGAGCTCTGACCAGGAGCCGCTGAGCTTCGTCGCCATCGGCGACGGCTCGCCGGCCGACGCCTCCGAGCGCGCGGAGGAGCTGGTAGCCAAGGCAGTCGCCTGTCGGCACGAAGAGTCTCTCGGTGCCTCCACCCGGGCCCCAGTGTCTGCGAAAACACAGTCAAACCCCCGCTGATAGCATCGATCCACACCCGTGGTGGGCGTAGCTCAGCTGGTAGAGCTCCTGGTTGTGGTCCAGGCGGTCGCGGGTTCAAGTCCCGTCGCTCACCCCTGATAGTCGTCACTCGAACTGGCCCACGAAAAGCGGGTCAGCGTCGACGGCGCTTCCGTCGAGGGCTGCGAGTTCGGCGTCCAGGCGGGCAGGTCGGGAGCCCGCAATCTGCCGAAAGCTGGGGTGGGCTCGTGTCCGACGATGCAGCCTTGCTCGTCGACGCGGAGTCTGGTGAGGTCTGGTTGTACCGGCGACGGATATCCGGCACGGCCTGCCGGTACGCGCGGTGCCAGTCGCTCATGAGGTCTACGGCCCACTCGACCATCTGCTCCTCGTCCTCTGCCTTGGCCTCGGCGACCCGGATGGATGCCTTGGCGTGCTCGATCTCGGCGGTGAGGCGGGACTGCTCGCGGGCGAGCACGTCGAGCGGAACGGCGCCGGTCAGATGCGCTTGGAGCAGTTTCGTGCGCTGGGCGTCAGGCGTGGCAAGCGACGTTGGCTGCGCTCCGCCGTCTCCCGGATCGAGGTGGGCGCGCAGGGGCCGCCCGGCGACGAGACGATCCACGCCTTCGCCGACGCCCTGGATGCCGACGCGGGCGAGCTGCTGAAGGCCGCCGGCCGCAGCCTCGGCGGCCCCGGCTTCGAGGACGCGCGGTACTAGCGAAGCTCGACCAGATCGCGCGCGATGTGCGCGACGGCTTCGCCAGGCTCGAAGCGCGCAGGGACTAACCAGGCAGGGCGGCGCCCGTCCCTCGGGATGCGGGGGAAGGGAAGGAGCGCCGCCGCTGGGGGTACGGGCAGCGCATAGCGGGCTGCCCGATGATCGCGCGGGGACGCGGATGAGCCGGGGGAGCTGGTGTCACCAGGGCGCGAGGCGCGAGGAGCTAACAGATCTTCGCCGGCCGAGCCGGTGTGCGTGCGCTCGAGCGGTGGACGTGAACGCGGAACATGGCGCGGCGACGCCTCCGGCGGGCAGCGCCGGGCGCGCGAATGCCGGCGCTCTACTCCTCCGCGGGATGGGGAGATTGCCGCAGGCATCTGCGGGATACCGCCGCTGTATCCGCGTCGGCGTGCCCGAAACACTTGCGACCATGGGCGCTCCGCGCGATCATGCGCAGATGGACCGGCGCTTGGGGGAAGTCGCGGTCATTGCGCGTCTACGTGCTGCGGAGAGCCGCGTGGTACAGGGACTCCGCGGGCATAGGCGGGGCATGCTGGTTTTGCGCGACAGTACCGTCCACAGCCCGCTGCATACTCCGTCCAGCTTCGTCGTTCCTCGTCAACCCTGCCGAATGAACGAGCTTCGATCGAGGGCAAGGCGCCAGCTCCGCCGAGAGGTTTGCGCGACGCTGCGCCCTCGGGTGCGTGTCGCGCTAGTGGCAAGGCGCTGCTTGGAATCGGAGACGACCCGAACGGGCGCGTTTCGTCGGGCAAATCCAATAGGGTCCGCGAATCACCGGATCCCAGCCCATGGAATACGCCATGCCGAATCCTTCCCACCACCGCCACTGTGGTGCAGTCCGACAGAGCCGCCTGGCGTGATCGCCCTCATTATTCGTCTTGTCCTGAGCGCGGCCTTCTTGGCCGCGTCTGTCTTTCTCGCAACGACGGCTGCCGGAGACCACACTACGCTCCGGATCGCATCGGCTGTACTGGTTGGCCTGCCCGGAGCCCACGCCTTTTCGAAGAATGCGCGCAGACTCTTCGGACGTCCTAGCCGCGACACCCGAACTCGCGTGAAGCGTCTGCTTCAGTCGGCTCTGATCGAAATGCACCGCGATGGCTTCGATCGAACCAACATCATGCTGGTTAGCTTCCACGTCTGGATGGTGCCGGCGTGGTATCGGACGCTTTTCCCCTTCAAGCTGCGGCGCGCCATACCCATCGGCGAGAAGATCCCGACGCGGCTGCGACCCTCGTTGGTTCGGCTGGCGATGTTTCGGTTCGAGCACCAGCCGCCCTCAGGTCTCAGGTTTCGCAAAGGAATTGGACTGGTGGGACGGTGTGTCGAAATCGAGGACCAGCGAGCGCTGATCGCGCGGTTCGATAGTCCTCCGTTTCGAGCTGCGTTGGCCTCGGACGAAGCCTGGAGCCAAGCGTCGATCGAAGTAACGCACGGACTCAAGCGGCCGCAAGCAGAACGGCTTTCTCGGTCGTACAACCAAGCAGCCGCCGTCGCCATCAGGGAGGCAACCGGGGAACCCATTGGCTGCGTGACGTTGGAGTTGCCAAGGGACGGCAATCCACATTTCCGTGGTCAGAACGATCCGCTTCTCAAGCAGCTGAAAATCACCGCCAGGCAGATTGAGATTGTGTGTAGGAAATGATTGTGGGCGCTAATCGACAAGCGTATAAAGGATGATGAAGATGCCTACCGGAACCCCGCCAGATTCAAGAGCACCTGAGACCGACGACGAGTATGTCTCCGAGGAGCCATTTTCGTTGGTAGACGTTCCGGAGCCGACGGACGAGGAGATGGTTCGGCAGTACGACGTTTACCTTGAGATGGGCGGTGAGCCAATCGAAGGTATAGAGGCTCTGCGCAAGCACGTCGAAGCGCCACCCGAAGTTGAAGCAGCATAGTCCCGCAGCCAGAGCACGTCTCGAAGCTGCTCCCAGCGCAGTCGTGCTCTGCCAGACGCCCGAGCCGGCCTGGATTCTTACTCACGCTCGGTCGGCGTACGATGCGGTGGAGGGCTTCAATCTCGGCTCGGACGGTCGGGTTCGAGGGCAGCCCCATCAAGGACCCTTCGTAGGACGGCGACTCGACGCGCGCCGTCAGCTGTCGGTTGAACCGGCTGGCCGCTCGCGTACGAGCGCGTAGCCGCGCTCGTGGCCGACGGCGTCGTGCGCGGCGACGACGGCCGCCTGAGCTTCATGCCGGACTTCCTGCTCGGTTAGGACCCCGAGGGCGTCAAGCGCGGGCTCGCGGACGCGTACCTCCGCCTCACGGCCGCGTAGCCAGAACCGCCTACGCAGCCCGCTCGTGCAGCAGCGCCTGCCGGCGATGCTCCTCCGCGTCGGCGCGTTCGCTGTGGGCGCGGTCCAGGTAGGCGATCAGCTCGTCGGCGTCGCCGGTGACCGCCTCGCCGTCGTCGATCAGCGCAGGGATCTCGTCGCTGCCGGTCTTGCGCCGCAGCTCCTCGCGGTCGGCCGCGTCGGCCGGCACCTGACGGGCGATGAACGAGATGCCAAGCTCGGTCAGCCGCTGGCGCACGCGACTCGAGTACGGGCACCACTCGGCCTGGTAGAGCTCGATCATCGTCCCTCGTGTTCCCGGCCGGACCGCCGCCAAACGCCGGAGCGTGACGGAGCTTGCGCAGCCGCCGGACGATCGCCTAGGTTCCACGCAATGGACGTCCCCGGTCCGTTCGAGGCGCACGAGGTCGACCTGCACGGCCACCGGGCGGCGTATCGCGTCGCCGGCAGCGGCCCGCCGATCGTGCTGATCCACGGGATGGTCAACTCGTCCCGCCACTGGGAGGCGGTCGCCATGCGGCTCGCCGGCTCCCATCGGGTGATCGCACCCGACCTGATCGGCCACGGCGGTTCTGCAACGCCGCGCGGCGACTACTCGCTCGGGGCGCACGCGGCGAGCATCCGCGACCTGCTGGCGACGCTCGGCGTGGAGCGCGCGACGATCGTCGGGCACTCGCTCGGCGGCGGGGTCGCGATGCAGTTCTTCTACCAGTTTCCGCAGCGCACCGAGCGGCTGGTGCTCGTGTCCAGCGGCGGGCTCGGGCCCGAGGTCAGCCCGCTGCTGCGCGGCGCCGCCCTGCCCGGCTCGGCGCTGCTGCTGCGGCTGGCGACGCAGCCGCGGCTGGTCGGTGCGCTCGCCACGGCCGGCACGCGGCTGCGCGCACGCGGCAACGGGAACGGCGTCTACCTGGAGGCGGTGGCGCGTGCACTGCGGCCGCTGCAGGACTCCGGTGCGCGCCGCGCGTTCCTCGAGACGCTGCGCGCGGTGATCGATCGCCAGGGGCAGCGCGTGAGCGCCCGCGACCGCCTCTACCTGCTCAAGGGAATGCCGACGCTGATCGTGTGGGGCGAGCGCGATCGCACGATCCCCGTCGCGCACGGGCTCGCGGCCCGCGACGCGATCCCCGGCTGCCGCTTCGAGATCCTCCCGCGCGCCGCCCACTTCCCGAACCTCGAAGACCCGGCGGGCCTCGCCGAGGTGCTGGCCGACTTCGTCGCCACGACCGCGCCCGCCCGCATCGACGACGCGGACTGGGGCGGCCTCGTCGGACGCCGCGCGCGGGCGACGATCCGCCGCGTGGCCTGAGCGTCAGGCCGCCGCGGCGCTGGCGGACAGCGCGTCGCCGGTCGCGACGAACAGGGTCGGACCGCCGCTCAGCTCGCCGCGCCGCGCGAGCCCCAGCAGCCCCGCCATCGCCTTCGCCGCGTAGACCGGGTCGAGCGCGAGCCCGTCGCCTCCGCGCAGCAGCGCCGCCGCCTCCGCGCCGGCCTGCGTCGCGTGCCCGTATCCCGGCCCGAGCCAGTCGCGCACGAGCAGCACGTCGTCCGGTCGCACCAGTGCGCGCTCGGGCAACACGGCGCCGCGCCGGCGCAGCAGCGTCGCGGCCCGGCCCGCGAGTCGCGCGGTGCGCCCGACGTCGAGCCGCAGCCGGTCGTTCACGACCACGCCGACCGCGCGGCTGCGCAGGCCGGCGAGCCGCAGCCCGAGCGCGAGGCCGGCGAGCGTGCCGCCCGAGCCGACCGGCACGACGACGTGCTCCGGCTCCGGCAGAACGCCGTCCCCGACCTGCGCGCCCAGCTCCAGCCCGGCCTCCACGTAGCCGAGGATCCCGACCGCCGAGGAGCCGCCGACCGGCAGCCAATACGGCGCCCGTGGCGGCAGCGCGCCCCAGTCGGCATGGCGCGCGAGCAGCCACGGGAGCGCCGCGACGGTTCGCGCGGGCGTGCGCGTGAAGTGCAGCACAGCGCCCGAGGCGCGCAGTCGCGCCAACCCCGCGCGCACGTGCGCGTCGACCGGCTGGTCCACCAGCACGAGCGCCGTCGTCAGCCCAAGCCGGCGCGCGTAGAGGGCAGTCGCGAGCCCGTGGTTCGTCGCCAGCGCACCGAGCGTCAGGACGGTTCGCGCGCCGCGGCGGCGCGCGTCGGCCAGCGTCCACTCCAGCTTGCGCACCTTGTTGCCGCCGTAGGCCGATCCGTAGCGACCGTCCTCCTTCACCCACGCCTCGCAGCCGGCCACCGCGCGCAGCCGCCGGACGGGCGTCGGCCCGTCGCCGAGCGCGACGTGCGGCAGCGTCTCGCGCAGCGTGGGGAAGCGGTCGTGCAGCAGCGGCGCGGGCATCGTCCTCATGCAGCCTCGCATGCGGATGATGCTCATCGACCCAGGCGATCGTCGCGCTCGCGATCCCGGAGCATCGCTGAGCACTGGTTCGGGAGGCGGGCGCGAACCGCGCAGCACATAGGATCGCGCAAGATCCGTCCGTTCGAAAGGGAGACGTGCATGCCCCGCAGCATCCGCAGCATCGTCGCGCTGCTCGTCGTCGCGCTGATCGCGGCCGTCCTCGTTCCGGCCGCCGGGGCGATCGCCGCCTCGGGGCCGCAGGCGACTCAGGCCGCCGCGAAGGGTCCACACGGCGGGCGCGGAGGCGACCGCCCCGATCCGCGCTGCCGCGCGATCGAGCACAGAATCGACGCCGCCAAGGCGCAGGTCGAGGACGCGAAGAGAGGGCTCGCGGCGGCCAAGCGGAAGGTGGCGGCGAAGAGAGCCGCGCTCGGCAGAGCGCAAGGCAGAAGAGCGAAGGCGAGAGCGAGAAGAGCGCTCGCGAGCGCGAAGCGCCAGCAGAGAGCGGCGCAGAGCGCGCTCGACAGCGCCAAGGCGCGCCTCTCTGCGGCACAGGGGCAGGCGAGACAGCTCGGCTGCACGAGCTGACGGGCCGGGCGCGCCATCATTAGGACGATGAGCGCGCCCGTCCACCACCCGCTGTTCGCCCGCTTCTACACGCACGTGCTCGCGCGCAACGAGCCGGACGAGCTGCGCGCCTTCCGCGACGAGCTGCTGAGCGGCTTGCGCGGCCGCGTCGTCGAGGTCGGCGCCGGCGCGGGCGCGAACTTCCCGCACTACCCGGACACCGTCGGCGAGGTCGTGGCGGTCGAGCCGGAGGCCTACCTGCGCGAGCAGGCGCGCGCGGCGGCGCCGCACGCGCCTGTGACCGTGTCGGTGCTCGACGGGGTCGCGGACGCGCTGCCGCTTGAGGATGGCTCGTGCGACGCGGCGGTCGCGTGCCTCGTGCTCTGCACGGTGCCCGACCAGGCAAGCGCGCTCGCGGAGCTGCGGCGGGTGCTGAAGCCCGGCGGCGAGCTGCGCTATCTGGAGCACGTGCGCGGCGCGACGCCGCGCATGGCGCGCTGGCAGCGCTTCGCCGACCGCACGTTCTGGCCGCGCGCGTTCGGCGGGTGCCACACCGCGCGCGACACGGTCGGCGCGATCGAGCGCGCCGGCTTCGCGCTCGAGCGCCATCGCGACCTGCGGCCCGCGTCGCTGCCGTCGTTCCTGCCGGTCCACCCGCAGGCGATCGGCGTCGCGCGGCGCGGCTGAGCGACCGCTATGCCGCCTGCTGCTCTTCCGCCGCGAGCGCCAGGTACACGCACGCGACGTCGCGCGGACGGTCGAGGTCGATCCCGGCGAGCTGCTCGATACGGTTCACGCGGTAGCCGAGCGTGTTGCGGTGTACGTGCAGCGCGCGGCTCGTGCGCGCGCGGTCGAAGCCGCACTGCACGAGCGTGCGCAGCGTGTGGACGAGGTCGGCGCCCTCTCCGCCGCGTGCGAGCGGGTCGAGGATGCGCTGGCACAGCGCTCTCGCGATCCGCGGCGAGCGCGCGAGCAGCAGCTCGAGCGCGTGCGAGGCAGGCGTCAGCACGCCGGCCAGGCAAGCGCGTCGGCCATGGTCGACCAGCAGCTGCAGCTCCTCGCGCGCGGTCGTGAGCTCGGCGCGCGGCGTCTCGTCGCCGAGCGCGAGCAGCGCCTGCGGGCCCTCGCCGAGGTTGCTGGCGTCGGGCGGGACGAGCGCGAGCCCGAAGACGCGGTCGCCCTCCGTCACCGCGAGTCGGCCTTCCCCCCGCAGGCGCGCCGCGAGCGTCGCATGGCGGCGCGGCGAGGCGTCCGGGATCGCCGCCGCGAACGGCACGTAGCACTCGCGCAGCGGCACGTCGAGCTGGCGCGCCAGCTCGCGCTCGTCGGGCGTCAGTGGCGTGCCGTCGACGATCCGCTCGACCAGCTCCCGCGCGCCGCGCTCCTCCTCGGACACGAGCCGCTCGCGCTTCGTCAGATAGGTCTCGGTGACCTCCTTGGACAGGAGGTCTACGTAGAGCATCGCCAGCTCGGCGGCATCGAGCAGCACCTCCTGCTCGTCCGGCGTCGCATGACGGCGCAGGATCTGCCAGCCGAGTCGGCCCGCGATGCGGTAGGCGTGCAGCAGGTCCTCGAGCGGCACACCCTCGTCGGCGCGGGCGCGCACCGACTGGCGCAGCTCGTCGAGCGCGCTCGGGGCCGGCTCGCCGCCGGACGTGAGCCACTGGTGCCACAGGCGCAGGCCACGCTGGCAGCTGTCGAGCACCCCCGCCTCCGAGACCTCGTCGGAGAGACGCTCGTAGCTGGCGATCTGCCTGCGCAGCTCGGTGAGCATCTCGCGCGCCGCCTCGGAGCGGCCGATGCGCGCGACGAGATCCGCCACCTGGCGGTGGCCGGCGAAGCGACGATGGCAATCAGGCCACTGGCGCACCATACCCCGGACGCTCTGACGAACGCCAGCGTTCAGGATCGTGCGTCTGCACGAGGACGCGGCACGGCACGGCGGTTACGGTCGTCCATCGCACGTGTGAAACGACCAAGGGGGGACACACGATGCGCAAGACCCTGCTCGCCGCGGTGCTCGCGATGGCTGCGCTGCTCGCGCCGGTCGCCGCCAGCGCGGTGGCGCACGATCCAATCCTGTTCGTCCACGGCTGGAGTGGCAGCGAATCGAACTGGACCACGATGATCAGCAACTTCTCCAGAGAAGGCTGGACGAGAGAAGAGCTGAACAACTGGAGGTACAACACCTCGCAGTCGAACGTCAGAACGGCGAGCGAAGTCAGGACGAAGGTCGAAGAAATCCTCAGGAGGACGGGCGCCACCAGGGTCGACATCGTCACCCACTCGATGGGTGGCCTGAACACCCGCTACTACCTCAAGAACCTCAGAGGGACCGAAAAGGTCGACGACTGGGTCTCGCTCGGCGGCCCCAACCACGGCACTTCGACCGCGAACTTCTGCTTCGAAGCGTCATGCGTCGAGATGCGTATCGAATCGACGTTCCTGAGAGAACTCAACAGAGAAGACGAGACGCCCGGCACGACCACCTACGGCACGTGGTGGTCGAGCTGCGACGAAATCATCAATCCGGATGAATCGGTGCTGCTGAGCGGCGCGACCAACACCGCCGCGGGATGCGTCGGTCACATAGCGCTGACCTCGAACAGCACCGTCTTCGCCGGCGTGCGCGACTTCGTCAGATAGCGCGCACGCAGCACCGCCACACAGGGGAAAGGACCGGGGCCGGCCGCGCGCTGGAGCGCGCGCCGGCCTCGCGTCGTCTCGATCGTGCTACGCCGCGTTGCGGATCACGCGCACGCCGCGACCAGGCACGATCGTCACACCCGTCGCGCGGATCGGCTCGGGCCGGCGCTCGGCCAGTCGCAGCGGGCTGCGCGCGAGCACGCGCAGGATCGTCGCCATCTCGAACTGCGCGAAGCTCGCGCCGATGCAGCGGCGTACGCCGCCGCCGAACGGCAGCCACGCGTACGCGGGCACCTCGTCGGCGGAGCCGTCGAGGAAGCGCTCGGGCCGGAAGCGCTGCGGCTGCGGGTAGACGTCCTCGCGGTGGTGCGTGACGATCATCGCGACGGCGAGGTCGGTGCCGGTGGGAATGTCGTGCTCGCCGATGCGCACCGGCTGGGTGACGGTGCGGCCGACGACCGGCACGACCGGGCGGATCCGCAGCGTCTCTCTGATGACTGCGTCGAGGTACTCGGGATCGTCGTCGGCGCGCAGTCGCGCAAGCACCGCAGGATTGCGCTGCAGCTGGTCGACGGCCCACGACAAGGCGGTCGCGGTCGTCTCGTGGCCGGCGAGCACGAGCGTCGCGAGCTGGTCGCGGATCTCGGCGTCGCCCATCGGCGTCCCGTCCTCGTGCTCGGCCTCGACGAGCATCGAGAGGATGTCCTTGCGCCGCGCGCGCTCGTCGGCCGGCATCGCGCGCCGCTCGGCGATCTCGGCGTACAGCAGCGCGTCGACCGCGTCGCGCCGCGCTTCGAACGTCGCCTGCGGGCGCAGCGGCCCGACGTCGCGGTGCACGACCGCACCCCAGAAGACGAGCATGCGACCGCTTCTCACGAGCAGCGGCAGCAGCCGACGCAACTCGTCCTTGCGTGCCTCGTCGGCGATGCCGAAGACGACGTCGAGGATCACCTCGAGCGTCAGGCGCTCCATCCGCTCGTGCAGGCGGAACGGCGTGCCGAGCGGCCAGCTCGCGACCTCGCGCTCGGCCAGCTCGGCGATCAGGCCGGCGTAGGAGCGCAGCCGCTCGCCGTGGAACGGCGGCAGCAGCAGCTTGCGCTGCTGCATGTGCGGCGCGCGGTCGAGCGCCAGCAGCGACCACGGGCCGAGCACCGGCCGGATCGGCGCGTTCGCGAGGCCGGCGTGGAAGACCTGCGGGTCGCCGCTGACGATCGGCTTGATCAACTCGGGTGAGCTGAACACGACCGAGGTGCCGAAGCCGGGGCTCGAGACCGTGAACGGCTCGCCGAAGCGGCGGTGCACCGCCATCGTGCCGCCGAGCGGATTGCGCGCGAACAACAGCGCCTGCAGGATCCCGGGCGTGCGCGGGCCGGGCGGCAGCGCCGCGCGCGGGGGTCGCGGCGGGGCGACGAGGGTGGGGTCGAGGGCAGCGGCGGTCACTGACCGGATGATGCCCGGCGCGCGCCCGTCGTGCGCCACCTGGCTGGTCAGCCAGTCAGGCGTCGGCCACCTCGCGCAGCAGCCCCGTCTCGACCTCGTAGACGAAGCCGCGCACGGCGTCGCGGTGCGGCAGGTAGGGACTCGCGCGCACGCGCGAGACCGCGCGCCGCACGTCGGCCTCGATCTCGTTGAAGCTCGTCGTCTGCCAGGCGGGACGCACGCCCGTCTCGGCCTCCAGCTCCTCCACGAACGCGTCCTCGGCGAACGTGCGCATGCCGCAGTCGGTGTGGAGGATCACGATCACCTCGCGCGTCCCGAGCTTGCGCTGGGAGACGACGAGCGAGCGGAGCGCGTCGTCGTTCGCGACGCCGCCGGCGTTGCGGATCACGTGCGCGTCGCCCTCGGCGAGGCCGAGCATGCGGTGCGGGTCGATGCGCGCGTCCATGCACGTCAGCACCGCAACCGGCTTGACCGGCTTCGAGCTCAGCGCGCCGTGCGCGAAGCCCTCCGCGTAGCCGGCGTTGTTGCGCAGCAGCTCGTCGGTCGCGCTCACGGGCGGCAACCTAGCGGCTCGCGCGGCGCGCCATCCGGGCGGCCAGCTCCTGCAACGCCCAGCGGCCCCACGCGGCGCTCACGTCGACCACCCCGGCGACGAAGAACGCGAGCGGACCGGTCACCAGTCGGGAGGCGAAGGGCGGACGGCTGGCGGGCACGCAGCCACGGTATCGTTCGCCGCCGCCGATGGCCTCCCCCGTGAAGACCAGCGTCACCGAGCTGCCCGAGTCGCGCGTGCGCGTCGACGCCGAGATCCCCGCCGCCGAGGTCGAGCGAAGCCTCGCGCAGGCCGCCAGACGACTCGCGCGCGACACGCGCGTGCCCGGCTTCCGCAAGGGGAAGGTGCCGCCGCCGGTCTTCATCCGCCGCGTCGGGCGCGAGTACGTCCTCGACGAGGCGATCCGCAGCTCGATCGGCGGCTGGTACGCCGACGCGCTCGGCGAGGCGCAGATCGCCCCGATCGGCGAGCCGAAGCTCGACCTCGGCGACCTGCCGGGCGAGGGCCAGCCGCTGTCGTTCTCGTTCGAGATCGGCGTGCGCCCGGCTGCCAGACTCGGCGGATACCTCGGCTTGGAGGTCGACAGGCGCGAGCCCCAGATCGACGAGGAGCGCGTCGCGCACGAGCTCGAGCACCTGCGCGAGCACCTCGCGAGACTCGAGACGGCCGAGCGCGCCGCGAGCCAGGGCGACTTCATCGTGATCGACTACAAGGGCTCGATCGACGGCGAGCCGTTCGAGGGCGGCGAGGGCCACGACCAGCTCGTCGAGCTGGGCGGCGGGCGCCTGATCCCCGGCTTCGAGGAGCAGCTCGTCGGCGCGAGCGCGGGGGAGGAGCGCACGATCGACGTGACGTTCCCGGACGACTACGGCGCCGACCACCTCGCCGGCAGCGCGGCGCAGTTCGCGATCTCCGTCAAGGAGGTGCGCGAGAGAGTGCTGCCGGAGCTGGACGACGAGCTGGCCGCGGACGCCGCCGGCTTCGACACGCTCGACGAGCTGCGCGAGGACATCCGCAGACGCATCGCCGAGCAGGAGGAGAGAACGGTCGAGGCCGACTTCCGCGAAGCGGTGCTCGACGCGGCCGTCGCGAACGCGACCGTCGAGGTGCCCGCTGCCCTCGTCGAGGCGCGCGCGGTCGAGCTGTGGGACCAGATGCTGCACTCGCTGCACCACCGTGGGCTCTCGAAGGAGGCCTACCTGCAGATCTCCGGCAGAACGGAGACGGAGATCCTCGACGAGGCGAAGCCCGACGCCGAGCGCGCGCTCAAGCGCGAGGCGGTGCTGGCCGCCGTCGTCGCCGCCGAGGCGATCGAGCCGACCGACGAGGAGCTGACCGAGGCGCTCGCCCCGACCGCCGCGCGCGAGGGGCAGCAGCCGGCGAAGCTGCTCGAGCGGGTGCGCAGGGCAGGCACCATCGACGCGCTGCGCGAGGACGTCGCCACGCGCAAGGCGATGGACCTGCTGGCCGAGCGGGCGAAGCCCGTCGCGCCGGGCGACAGACCGGCGAGAGCCGCCAGAAGAGCGGCGAGAGCGGCGAGAAGACCGGCTAGAGCGGCCAGAAGAGCGGCGGCAAAAGCCGGAGCGAGAGCGGCCAGAAGAGCCGCCGCCAGAAGCGCCTAGCGCGCTCCTCCACGCTTTCTCCACCCCCTCAGATGGCCTAAGGGCGGTTGCTAGACTCGCCCCACCCGGACGGGCTGAACGCACTCGGCTCCGCGCCGGCAGGAATCGAGCCGAGGAAGCGAAACAAAGCGAGGACTATGAGCCCCCTGGTACCGATGGTCGTGGAGCAGACGTCGCGCGGCGAGCGCGCGTTCGACATCTACTCGCGCCTGCTCAACGAGCGCATCATCTTCCTCGGCACGCCCGTCGACGACCAGATCGCGAACCTGATCGTGGCCCAGCTCCTGCACCTGGAGTCCGAGGACCCCGACAAGGACATCTCGCTCTACATCAACTCGCCGGGCGGCTCCGTCTACGCCGGGCTGGCGATCTACGACACGATGCAGTTCATCAAGCCCGACGTGCAGACGATCTGCGTCGGCATCGCGATGTCGATGGGCGCCCTGCTGCTGTCGGGCGGCGCGAGAGGCAAGCGGATGGCGCTGCCGAACGCGAAGATCCTGATCCACCAGGTCTCGTCGTCCTTCCAGGGCCAGGCGACCGACATCGAGATCCACGCGAGAGAGATCATCGACATCCGCCGCCGGCTCGACGAGATCATCGCCCACCACACGGGTAAGCCCGTGGATGAGGTCAAGGGCGACACGGAGCGCGACTACTTCATGAGCTCCGAGGAGGCGAAGGACTACGGCATCATCGACCGGGTGATCGCCCAGCACTAAGGTCGAGGTCGGCATCTGCCGACCACTCGGAGAGCGAGATGGCACGCCCCACGGACACGAACGAACAGCTTCTCTGCAGCTTCTGCGGAAAGTCCCAGCGCCAGGTCAAGAAGCTGATCGCCGGTCCGGGGGTCTACATCTGCGACGAGTGCATCGATCTCTGCAACGAGATCATCGACGAGGAGCTGACCGCTCCGCCGACGTTCGACCTCGAGCACCTGCCGAAGCCGCGCCAGATCTGCGACGTGCTCAACGAGTACGTCGTCGGCCAGGAGGAAGCCAAGCGCACCCTCTCGGTCGCCGTCTACAACCACTACAAGCGCGTCCAGATGCTGCAGTCGGACGACGACGAGATCGAGCTGCAGAAGTCGAACATCCTGCTGCTCGGTCCGACCGGTTGCGGCAAGACGCTGCTCGCGCAGACGCTCGCGCGGATCCTCAACGTGCCGTTCGCGATCGCCGACGCGACCGCGCTCACCGAGGCCGGCTACGTCGGCGAGGACGTCGAGAACATCCTGCTCAAGCTGATCCAGGCGGCCGACTACGACGTCAAGAAGGCCGAGACGGGGATCATCTACATCGACGAGGTCGACAAGATCGCGCGCAAGGCCGACAACCCGTCGATCACGCGCGACGTCTCCGGCGAGGGCGTGCAGCAGGCGCTGCTGAAGATCCTCGAGGGCACGACCGCCTCGGTGCCGCCGCAGGGCGGGCGCAAGCACCCGCACCAGGAGTTCCTCACGATCGACACGACGAACATCCTGTTCATCTGCGGCGGGGCGTTCGCCGCGCTCGACAAGGTGATCGAGCGTCGCATCGGCAAGCAGGGGATCGGCTTCGGTGCCGCGATGGAAGAGATCGTCGAGTTCGACCCCGGCAACATCTTCGAGCAGTGCCTGCCGGAGGACCTCGTGCAGTACGGCCTGATCCCGGAGTTCATCGGCCGCCTGCCCGTGATGTCCGCGGTTCACCAGCTCTCGCGCCATGAGCTGATGACGATCCTCACCGAGCCACGCAACGCGCTCGTGAAGCAGTTCCAGCGCTTCTTCCAGTTCGACGGGATCGAGCTCGTGTTCGCCGAGGAGGCGCTCGTGTCGGTCGCCGACAAGGCGTTGGAACGCGAGACCGGCGCGCGCGGCCTGCGTTCGATCATCGAGGAAGTGCTGTTGGAGGTGCAGTTCGAACTGCCCTCTCGCCGCGACGTGAAGAAGTGCGTCGTGACGAAGGAGACGATCGACAAGGGCCATCCGCCGACGCTCGTCACCGAGGCCGCCCCGCCGGACGCCGTCGAGGACGACGGCGACGAGCTGCGCGAGGAGTCGGCCTAGCCTTCAGCGCGGCCCGGCCGCGCTTCCCACCGTTGCCGGTACGCCGGCGCGCGGGTCGTCTCTCGCTGGAGAGGCCAGTCGTGAAGCCGTGCCGGCGCCCCGCATCGGGAGCGGGATCCGCAGAAGCCTCTCCAGCAAGAGCGCCCGCGCGCGGCTACTCGGGCGTCTTGTGCGCGCGTTCGGCTCGCAGGGCGCGTTGGATCGCGCCCTCAAACGCGCTCGGGCGGAAGTAGTTGCCGATGACGATGCGCAGCGGTCCGTGCGGCGGACCAATCAGGAAGCTTGGCGCGCCCGTCAGCCGCGTCTGCGCGAAGCGCTCTTCGGCGGCCCGCGCGGCGGCGCGCACGGCGCCGCTTTCGCGCTCGGCCATCGCTTGCTCGACGTCGAGGCCGGCGTTGGCGGCGACCTCGCGCAGGAACGCGTCGGTGACGTAGCCGCTGTTCTGCGCTCCCTGCCGCTCGAAGAACTGCGCCGCGGCGTTCCACAGGCGATCTTGCAGGCCCGCCGCGAGGACGAGCCGCGCCCCGCGCTGCGAGTCGCTGCCGAGGAACGAGACGACCCGAGCGCGCATTTGCAGCTCGCCGCTGCGCACGTAGCGTGCAATGAGGCGCGGCAGCACCTGCCGCTCGTACTCGCGACAGAAGGAGCACTGCATCTCGATGAAGGTCTCCATCACGACGGGCGCGTCCGCGGCGCCGAGTCGTGCTCCGTCCTGCTCGACGCCGGCGAGCGCGTCGTCGATCGACGGCGTCGGCCAGCTTCTCAGGCCCCGCAGGAACGGCCGCGCGCTGCGGCGCCAGGCGACGTGCCGCGTTCCCTCAGGCACCTCGGCGATCACCGTCAGCCTCACGTGACGGCTCATCCGCACCCGGTGGGCGGCTCGGCGTGCCGGCGCGATCGCATCGCCGTAGCTGGCGACGAGGATCGTCCGCGCGTCGCAGCGGGCAGCAGCAGCGGCGAGCCGATCGCGCAGCGCGGCGGCTTGCAGCGAGCCTGACAGCTGCAGGTCATGCACGTTCCAGCCTTTCGCGATCAGCGCGTCGCCGACCGCGGCCGACCATCCGCCTAGCACGCGGGGCCGGCCGACGCGCACGAGCAGCGCGGCGTTCTCGCCGCAGCTTGTGGCCGCGCCTTCCCGATCGCTGCGCAGCAGGACGTGCGTCGGCGAGGAGGGGACGCCGCCCGGCGCCCAGCCGGGCAGCACGAGATCCGCGCGCCCGACGCCGCCGGTCACGAGCAGGAGCATCCCGGCGAGCGCCAGCGAGCGACCGAGGCGAGACGACACGCTGCGCATCATCGCCGAAGCGCCGAACCGCTGTCGAAGCGACTCGCCTAAAGCCCTTCGGCGTGCCGGTACGCCCGCGCGCGGCTACTTTGATTCCGTGGTTGTATGGCGCCGCAGGCCGACGTGGCGCATGAGGGTACGGCGGGCGCAGGCCGGCGTAGCGTTCGAGCTGCCTGAGCATCTCGCGCAGCCGAGCGCGCGGGGTAAGCGCGTTGGAAATCGCCATGCGCGCAAGGATCGCCGCCTGATCGGTGTGCGTCTACAGCGCATCGCTTGCAAAGCAGGCGCCGCGCCGGGCGCAGGTGCGGCCGAATCAGCCGCGCGCGGGCGCTCTTGCTGGAGAGGCTTCCTGCGGATCCCGCCGGCGAGCGAAGCGTGGGCGCGGCTTCACGACCGGCCTCTCCAGCGAGAGACGACCCGCGCGCCGGCGTACCGGCCAACGCCGGGGCCACGGCAATACACTTGCGCCTCATGTCCACGCTGGAGGCCAAGACGCGCTACGACGCCGCGGAGGTGGAGCCGCGCATCGTCAGACGCTGGCTCGACTCCGGCCTCTTCCACCCCGAGCCCGAGGGCGGGCCGGAGGACAACTACTCGATCGCCGTGCCGCCGCCGAACGTCACCGGGGCGCTGCACATGGGTCACGCCCTCAACGGCGCGATCCAGGACGTCCTGATCCGCTACCACCGCGCGCGCGGCAAGCGCACGAAGTGGATCGCCGGGACCGACCACGCCGGCATCGCGACGCAGAAGCAGGTCGAGAAGCAGCTCGCGGAGGAGGGCACGAGCCGCGTCGAGCTCGGGCGCATCGCGTTCGAGCAACGCGTGTGGGAGTGGCGCAGACAGTACGGCGGCACGATCATCGAGCAGTTCCAGCGCCTGGGCGCCTCGCTCGACTACGCCGACGAGCGCTTCACGCTCGACGAGCGCTATGCGACGGCCGTCGAGAAGGTCTTCGTCGACCTCTACGAGAAGGGCTACATCTACCGCGACAACTACATGGTCAACTGGGACCCGGGCTCCGGTTCGGCGATCTCCGACCTCGAGGTCGAGAACAGAACGGTGATCGACTCGTTGACCTACGTCGCCTACCCGATCAAGGACTCCGGCGAGACGATCACGGTCGCGACGGTACGTCCCGAGACGATGCTGGCCGACACGGCCGTCGCGGTGAGCCCGGACGACGAGCGCTACAGGCACCTGATCGGCAGGACCGCCGTCCTGCCGCTCGTCGGGCGCGAGCTGCCGATCATCGCCGACGACTACGTCAAGCCCGAGTTCGGCACCGGCGCGCTCAAGATCACGCCCGGGCACGACCCGAACGACTTCGAGCTCGGCCGCCGCCACGGGCTGCCGGAGATCACCGTGATCGGCGAGGACGGCCGCCTGACCGCGCAGGCGGGCGAGCGCTTCGCCGGCCTCACGGTCGCGCAGGCGCAGCAGGCGGTGGTCGCCGCGCTCGAGGCCGAGGGCCGCCTCGTCAGACGCGAGCCGTACGAGCACGAGGTGCCGTTCAGTCACCGCTCCGGCGAGCGCGTCGAGCCGCTCATCTCCCTGCAGTGGTTCATGCGGATGGACGAGCTGGCGCAGCCGGCGATCGACGCGGTCAAGGAGGGCCGCGTGCAGATCCATCCCGAGCGTTGGACCAAGGTCTACCTCGACTGGATGGAGAACATCCGCCCCTGGTGCGTCTCGCGCCAGCTGTGGTGGGGCCACCGGCTGCCGGTCTGGTACCGCGGCGACGGCGAGGGCCAGGAGACCTACGTCGGCGCGACGCCGCCCGAGGGGGAGGGCTGGGAGCAGGACCCCGACGTGCTCGACACGTGGTTCTCCTCCGCGCTGTGGCCGTTCGCGACGCTCGGCTGGCCGGACCAGACGCCCGAGCTCAGGGCCTTCTACCCGACCGACGTGCTCTCGACGGCGCGCGACATCCTCTTCCTGTGGGTCGCGCGCATGATCATGATGGGGCTCGAGTTCGCCGGCGACGTCCCGTTCGACGACGTGTACATCCACTCGGTGATCCAGGCGCCCGACGGCCGGCGCATGAGCAAGTCGCTCGGCACGGGCATCGACCCGCTCGACGAGATCGAGAAGCACGGGGCCGACGGCGTGCGCTTCGGCCTGCTCGCGATGTCCTCCTCGCAGGACGTGCGCTACTCGGCCGAGAAGGTCCAGCAGGGCGAGCAGCTGACGAACAAGCTGTGGAACGCCTCGCGGCTGATCCTCACGCGCGTCGACCCGGACGCGACCACCCGCTTCGCGGGCGGTGCCCCCGAGGCCAAGCCACGCGCGATCGAGGACCGCTGGATCCTCTCGCGGCTCGCCGCCGCTCGCGCGACGGTGGAGCAGCACGTCGAGCGCTTCGCCTTCTCGCACGCCGCGCTCGCGCTCTACGACTTCGTCTACGGCGAGCTGTGCGACTGGTACCTGGAGCTGGTCAAGCCGCGCCTGTACGAGGCGGAGGGCGAGGAGCGCGCCGACCTCGACGCCACGCTGCTGCACGTCCTCACCGAGACGCTGCAGCTCGCGCACCCGGTGATCCCGTTCGTGACCGAGGAGATCTGGTCGTTCGTACCCGGCACCGAGGGGCTGCTGTCGGCGCGGCAGGTCGGCGCGCGCGACGCGAGCGCGCACGACCCCGAGGCCGAGCGCGCGCTCGGCGACGCGATCGCCGCGGTGACGGCGCTGCGCGGCTGGCGCGACGGGGTCGGGGCTGCCGCCGGCGCGCGGATTCCCGGGCGCTTGGAGGCGACCGGTTACGACGAGACGGTGGCGCACGTCGCGCGCCTCGCGCGGCTCGAGCTGGCCGGAATCGGATTCCCGCCGCACACCCCCAACACCGGCGCAACGGACGCCGCCACGATCGCGATCCCCGGCGGGGCGGTGATCGTGCACGCCAGCGACGCGGTCGACCTCGGCGCTGCCGAGCGCAAGCTCAGAGACCGCCGCAGAACGCTGGAGGCCGAGATCGGCCGCTGCGAGGGCAAGCTCGCGAACGCGGGCTTCGTCGCGAAGGCGCCGCCCACGGTGGTGGAGGCCGAGCGCGCGAAGCTCGCGCAGCTGCGGGCCGAGCTGGAGGGGCTGTGACGCGGAGCGCGCCGTGAGCGCCGGCCGCTGGGAGCTGCGGGATGCCGAGCACTACCTGCTCGGGCTCGAGCTGTTCGGCATGCGCTTCGGGCTCGACCGCATGCACCGTCTGATGACGACGCTCGACCAGCCCGAGCGCCGCTACGAGACGATCCACGTCGTCGGCACGAACGGCAAGTCCTCGACCGTGCGGATGATCGCCGCGATCCTGCAGCGCCACGGCCTTCAAGTCGGCGCCTACCTGTCGCCGCATCTCGTCTCGTTCGCGGAACGCATCCGCGTCGCCGACCGCGACGTCGAGGCGCGTGCGTTCGCGCGCGCGGTCGAGCGGGCGGCGCACGCCGCCGCGCTCGTCGACCGCACGCAGCACGACGACGACCGCGTCACGCAGTTCGAGGCGCTCACGGCCGCCGCGTTCTCCGAGCTGGCGGCGCGCGCGGTGGATGTCGCGGTGATCGAGGCCGGCCTCGGTGGGCGCTGGGATGCGACGAACGTGATCCCCTCGCGGGTCCAGGTGCTGACGAGCGTCGGCCTCGAGCACACGCGCTGGCTCGGCCCGACCGTGCGCGACATCGCGCGCGAGAAGCTCGCGGTCGTGCGCGACGGCGGCACGCTCGTCGTCGGCGCCGGCCTGCATCCGGACGCGCTCGAGGAGGCGCGCGCGGCGGCCGAGCGCCACGGCGCGCGACTCGTGCAGGCGCCAGCCGACCCGGGCGTCGAGCTTGCCGCGTCGGGCACATTCCAGCGCCGCAACTTCGCGCTCGCACGCGCCGCCGCGCAGGCGTACCTCGAGGCTGCCGGCCGCGCGCTCGACGGGGAGCAGATGCGCGCCGCCGCGGCCGCCGTCACGGTGCCCGGCCGGCTGCAGGCCGTCGCGCACGAGCCGCTGACGCTGCTCGACGGCGCCCACAACGCGGAGGGCGTCGCCGCCCTCACCGAGTCGTTGCCGCAGTTGACGGCGGGCCGCCGGCTCGTCGCGATCGTCTCGATCCTCGACGACAAGGACGCGGCGGGAATGCTGCGCGCGCTCCTGCCGCACGTCGAGCAGATCGTCTTCACGCGCAGCCGCAACCCGCGCGCGCTGCCGCCGGCCACGCTCGCCTCGCTGTGGGCGCAGCTCGGCGGAGCCGGCGGGGGGGAGCTGGAGGCCGATCCGCGGCGCGCGCTCGCGCGCGCTCGCGAGCTGGCCGGCGCCGCCGGCGTCGTGCTCGCGACCGGCTCGATCTACCTCGTCGCCGACCTGCTGGCGCCGGTCGGGCAGCGCAGCGCCTCGATGCTCTAGATGGCCGATTCCATGATCTCGTGGCGCGACGGGCACGCTGGGCGGCGCTGGGAGCCACCCGGCGTCTCGCCAATGCCGCCGGCATTGGCTTCGACACCGCGCGTCGCCCAGCATCCACCCATCGCACCCGTCGCATCCACGAATCTCATGGAATCGGCCATCTGATGGAACCCGGCGACGGACCGCGCTTCCTGTCGATGATCGGGCTCGTGGCGGCCGTCGTGGCCGTCGTGATCCTCGTCTTCTTCGCGATCGGCTACCTGTTCGGCCGGATGTTCCTGTGACGAGTGGGCACGCGGCCGGCCGGACCTGGTACTAGACTCGCCCACCGATGAATCTCCCCCTCGCAATCTTCGGGATCGACAGCAGCGGCGTCAACCTGGCCGTGAACCTGGTGATCCTCTGCCTCGTCGTGATCTGGCTCGCGCTCGTCTACTGGACGTATGCGGACGCGCGCCGCCGGATCGAAGATCCGATGCTCGTCGCGTGCGCGACGGCCACGTCGCTGTTCCCGTACGTGGGCACGTTCGTGTACCTGATCGTGCGCCCGCCGGAGTACCTCGACGACGTGCGCGAGCGCGAGCTGGAGATGCAGGCGGCCGAGGCACGCCTGGCCGAGTACGGACTCCACCTGTGTCCGCACTGCGATGCCGAGGTGGACAAGGACTTCCTGCGCTGCCCGAGCTGCACGCGCAAGCTCAAGGACCCGTGCACGAGCTGCGGCAAGCCGCTCGATCCGACGTGGAGGATCTGTCCGTACTGCGAGGCGGAGGTGCCGGGCCAGTCGACCGCCTCGCGGCGCCGTCGCCGGCAAGTCGCGACGGGCGACAGCCCCACCGCCGAGAGCGCGGCCGAGCGGACCTCGTAGGATCTCCGCCCGCGGCGGTATCGGGCCCCGCCACCCCGCCCGCGCCGCCGCTCCCCGACCGAACCTGACCTCAAGGAGACACCGCCGTGGACCGGACCCTCATCCTGGTCAAGCCGGACGCCTTCGTGCGCGGCCTGACCGGCGAGATCCTCGCCCGCTTCGAGCGCAAGGGCCTCAGAATCGTCGCGCTGGAGAAGCAGCAGCTCTCCCGCGAGACGGCAGAGACGCATTATGCGGAGCACAAGGAGCGTCCCTTTTTCGGCGAGCTCGTCGACTTCATCACCTCGGGCCCGCTCGTCGCCGCCGTGCTGGAGGGCCGCGAGGCCGTCAAGGCAGCACGCCAAGTGATCGGCGCGACGAATCCGATCGAGGCTGCGACGGGCTCGATCCGTGGCGACTACGCGCTCGAGGTCGGCCAGAACATGGTCCATGGCTCCGACTCCGACGAGTCCGCTGCTCGCGAGGCAGCCATCTTCTTCCCGCGCCTCTGAGACTCGTTCTCGCATCCCGCTCGCCGCAGCGGCGGGCCATCCTGCAGCAGCTCGGCGTCGCGTTCGACGTGGTCGTGAGCGACGCCGAGGAGCTGATGGGGGGCGATCCGGTCGAGGTCGCTGTCGAGAACGCGAGCCGCAAGGCGCTGGCGGTCGAGGCTGCCGCGCCGGTCCTCGGCGTCGACACGGTCGTCGTCCTCGATGGGGTCATCTACGGCAAGCCGGCCGACGCGGGGGAGGCCCGTGAGACCTTGTCGCGACTGTCCGGCCGCGTCCACGAGGTGGTGTCGGGGATTGCGGTCGTCGAGGAGGGGGAGACGCGCACGGCCTCCGCCACCACGCGCGTGACCTTCCGCGATCTCGACGCCGCGACGCTCGACTGGTACCTCGCGACCGAGGAGTGGCGCGAGCGCGCCGGGGGCTACGCGATCCAGGGACGCGGGGCCGCGCTCGTGGCCGGGATCGAGGGCGACTACCTCAACGTCGTCGGGCTGCCCGTGCCGGCCTTGCTGGAGCTCCTGCCCGGAATCTTGCACGGTGGCGCGGCACCCCTCCGCTAGACTGCGGCACGGACTGCGGCATCCGCCTGCATGCAGGCAAAACGCCTGTCGGCGCCGCCGTTCGCCTCCCCCTCACCACGCATGGGCTTCTTCAGCTACCTGACCGGGTTCGGCGGCCGCGACATGGCGGTCGATCTCGGGACCGCCAACACGCTCGTGTACGTGCGCGGCCGCGGGATCGTGCTGTCGGAGCCGTCCGTCGTCGCCGTCGACTCGCGCAGCGGCGAGGTGCATGCGGTCGGGATCGAGGCCAAGCGCATGCTCGGCCGCACGCCCGGCACGATCTCGGCGATCCGCCCGCTCAAGGACGGCGTGATCGCCGACTTCGAGGTGACGGAAGAGATGCTCCGCCACTTCATCCAGAAGGTGCATCAGAACCGCTGGGCGCACCCGCGCGTCGTCGTCTGCGTGCCCTCCGGGGTGACGGGCGTCGAGAAGCGCGCGGTCGAGGAGGCGTGCCTGTCCGCCGGTGCGCGGCAGGCGTACCTGATCGAGGAGCCGATGGCGGCCGCGATCGGAGCCGGGTTGCCGGTCGGCGAGCCGACCGGCTCGATGGTCGTCGACATCGGCGGCGGAACCTCTGAGGTCGCCGTCATCTCGCTCGGCGGGATCGTCGTCTCGCAGTCGATCCGCGTCGGCGGCGACGAGCTCGACGAGGCGATCATCAACTACGTCAAGCGCGAGTACAAGCTGCTGATCGGGCAGCAGACGGCCGAGGAGGTCAAGCTCGAGATCGGCTCCGCCTACGAGATGGACGAAGAGGTCCAGGCGGAGATCCGCGGGCGTGACATGGTCTCCGGCCTGCCGAAGACCGTCGTGCTGACGAGCGAGGAGATCCGCGGGGCGCTCGAGGAGCCGATCTCGCAGATCATCGACGCCGTCAAGGAGACGCTGGACCGCACGCCGCCGGAGCTCGCCTCCGACATCATGGACCGCGGGATAATGCTCGCGGGCGGCGGTGCGCTGTTGCAGGGGCTCGACGAGCGCCTGCGCCACGAGACGCAGATGCCGGCCCATCTGGCCGAGTCCCCGCTCACCTGCGTCGCGGTCGGGTCGGGTCGCTCGCTCGAAGAGTTCGAGGCGATCCACCGGTCGAGCAAGAATGCACGCAACAACCGCCGGCGGCGGTATTGATCCCGCCGCCCATCCCTGCCGCTACTCGCGGGAGCACAGAGCCTTGAGGTCCTTCATACCGTGTACGACAAGCAAGTCCGCCGCCGGCGGGCAGTGCTCGCGCTGCTCGTCGTCGTCTCCCTGATTCTCCTGACCGCCTACTTCGGCGAGTCGGCCGGGAGCCCGCTGCACAGCGTGCAGCGCGGCGTCGTGACGGTGCTGTCGCCGATCCAGGAGGGCGCGAGCCGCGCGCTCAAGCCGGTGCGGGACCTGTTCGGCTGGTTCGGCGACACGGCGCGCGCGAAGCGGGAGCGCGACCAGCTCGAGGCCCAGCGCGACCGGCTGCTCGAGCAGGTCGTCGGCTACAAGGTCGCGCTGGACGAGAACGCCGAGCTGCGTCGGCTGCTGGAGCTGGACGAGAACACCTTGGCGGACTACGAGACGCGCACCGTGCGCGTGATCGGCCGCCCCTCCAACAACCTGCTGCTGGACCGCCTGCAGGTCGACGCCGGCAGCAGCGTGGGCGTGCGCGAGGGCGACCCGGTCGTCGCCGACGGCGGCCTTGTCGGGCACGTCAGCTTCGTCGCCCGCTCCGCGTCGTTCGTGACGCTGATCACCGACCCGAGCTCGAACGTGTCGGTGAAGGTGCTGAACGGCGTCGGCAACACCGGGCTGCTGAAGCCGGCGGTCGGCGATCCGCTCGACCTGCTCGTGCAGCTGCTGCCGCGCCACGCGCGCATCAGAGTCGACGACGTCGTCGTCACCAGCGGCTTCCGCACGAGCAGACTCGAGTCGCTCTACCCGCCGAACGTGCCGATCGGCCGGGTCACGAGTGCCGATCCGGAGGAGCTTGCGAGCGACCAGCAGGTCCATGTCGCGCCGATCGCCGACCTGCGCCACCTCGACTTCGTCCAGATCCTCGTCGGGCACTCGGGCGCCGCCACGGAGCGCGCGCAGGTGGGGGCGGGCGGGCCGTGATCCCCGGCGAGGGCTACCAGCTCCCGCTGCGCCTGGCCGCGCTCGGCTTCTTCACGGTCGTCGTGCAGACGGCGGCGATCTCGCAGATCACCGTCTTCGGCGTGAGCGTCGACCTCTCGCCGCTCGTCGTCGCCTCGGTCGGGTTGCTCGCCGGCTCGCTGCCCGCGGCTGTGTTCGGCTTCTCGGTCGGGCTGTTCGCCGACGTCGCGCTCGTGCAGACGCTCGGCGTGACCTCGCTGCTGTTCATCGCGGTCGGCTACTGGTCGGGCCGGCTGCGCGAGCTGCGCGACCCGGCGCACGGGCTCGTCCCGCTCGCGGTCGGTGCGGCCGCGATCGCGTTCGCGACGGTCGGCTTCGCGCTGATGCAGTTCCTGCTCGGCGTGCGCGCGCCCGTCAGCTGGCTGCTGCTGCGCCAGGTCGTCGTGACGATCCTCGTCGGGGCGCTGCTGGCGCTGCCGATCTACGCGTTGGTGCGGCGCGTCGTGCAGGGCTCGCTCCCGGAGGACCCGCGCCGCCGGCGTCGCCGCGCGTACACGACCGGTGGCCTCTCGCCGCTCCAGCGACCCTCGGCGGGCCGCTGAGATGACCGGCCTGACGCCGCCGGAGGAGCGCCGCCCACCGATCACGCCGCAGCTGGCCCTGCGCGTCGCGATCCTCGGCGGGGTCGCCCTCACGCTGTTTGCGATCGTCTTTCTCCGCCTGTGGTTCCTGCAGGTGCTCTCGGGCGATCAGTACCTCGCGCAAGCCTCCGAGAACCGCGTGCGCCACATCGTCGTGCAGGCGCCGCGGGGGGAGATGCTCGACCGCAACGGCACGCCGCTGGTCGAGAGCCGCCGCGCGGTCGCGGTCGTCGTCTCGCCGCCGAAGCTGCCCGACCTGCGCGAGGACCCTGTGGGTCGGAGACAGGAGCTGACGCGTTTGAGCCGCGTGCTCGACATGTCGGTGCGGCCGCAGAGATGCAGCGTCGGCAACGACGTCGTGCGCGCGATGGAGCTCGACTGCCTTGTGCGCAGAGGGGTGTGGAACCTGCCGTACGCGGACGTGCCCGTGAAGACCGACGTCTCGCGCGAGATCGCCTTCTTCCTCGCCGAGCGCGCGCAGGAGTTCCCCGCGGTGTCGATCCAGCAGGTGTTTCTGCGCCGCTACCGCTTCGGCGGTCTCGGCGCCCAGGTGTTCGGCACCGTCGGCCAGATCAACGAGCGCCAGCTGAAGCAGGATCACTACCGCGGCGTCAGAGGCGGCACGACCGTCGGCCAATCGGGGCTCGAGTTCACCTACGACCGCTACCTGCGCGGCCGCGACGGCGCGACGCGCGTGCAGGTCGACGCGTTCGGCCAGGCGAAGGGCTACCTGCCGACGCGTGCGCCAGTCCCGGGCGCGAACCTGAGACTGTCGCTCGACTTCAGACTGCAGAGAGCCGGCCAGGTGGCGCTCGCGACCGGCATCGCGCTCGCGAATCAGCACGGCAACCCCGCGCAGGGCGGCGCCTTCGTCGCGCTCGACCCGCGCAACGGCGAGGTGCTCGCGATGGGCTCGGCGCCGACCTACGACGCGAACCTGTTCGCGAGACCGCTCTCGCAGCGCGCCTTCGACGAGCACTTCGGCGAGGACAGGAACAACCCGTTGATCAACCGCGCGATCGCCGGCGCCTATCCGATCGGCTCGACCTTCAAGGTCGTCACCGCGACCGCCGCGTTGACGGCGGGGATCGTCACGCCGGACACGGTCTACGTCGACACCGGCGAGTTCCGCGAGGGCGCGCTGGTCCGCAGAAACGCGGGCGGCGTCTCCTATGGGGCAGTGTCGTTGCGCTCGGCGATGCAGGTGTCCGTCGACACCTACTTCTACGACCTCGGCGCGAGACTCAACGCCGATCCGTACAAGCATCCGAACGGCGGCCAGCTGCAGGCGTGGGCGCGCAAGCTCGGCTTCGGCCGACCGACCGGCGTCGACCTCGGCAACGAGGCGGGCGGGATCATCCCGACGCCGAGCTGGCGCGACTCGCGCAACCGCCTGCAGGCGAGATGCGAGCGCGCCTATCGCAAGCGCCCGCGCGCGGCCAGACGCGCATACTCGTCCGGCTGCGTGTTCGCCGACGGCGAGAACCGCCCGTGGTCCGTGGGCGACAACACGAGCCTCGCGGTCGGTCAGGGCGACTTCCTCGCCTCGCCGTTGCAGCTCGCGGTCGCATACGCGGCGCTCGAGAACGGCGGCACGATCGTGCGCCCGCACGTCGGCCTGCAGGTCACCGACCCCGACGGCAGAGTGCTGCAGCAGATCGCACCCAAGCCGACCCGCCACGTCGAGATCCCGGAGACGGACCTGCAGGCGATCCGCGACGGGCTGCGCGCCGCCGCCCAGCAGCCGGGCGGCACCTCCTACGACGTCTTCGGCACGTTCCCCAAGCCCGTCTACGGCAAGACCGGCACCGCTCAGTTCACCGGCAGAGCCGACCAGTCCTGGTACGTCGCCTACGTGCCGGATCCCGTCAGACCGATCGTCGTCGCCGCGACCGTCGAGTCCGGCGGCTTCGGCGCCGAGGCGGCCGCTCCGGCCGTGCGGCTGATCCTGTCGCAGTGGTTCGGCGTCAAGAAGGAGATCATCTCCGGGACCTCGCACACGCGATGAGCGCGACGCCGACCCCCCTTCAGCGCAGCGTCGAGGCGATCACGAGCCGCCGCGGTCCGCGCCTGCTGCTCGATCCGTGGCTGCTGCTCGCCACGCTCGGGCTGGTGACGTGCTCGCTCGTGACGATCAAGGGGGCGACGCGCAACGACGTCGACGGGTCGCCGCTGTGGTTCTTCGAGCGCCAGCTCGGCTACGCGCTCGTCGGCCTCGTGCTGATGCTGCTGCTGACCCGCTTCGACTACTCGCGCCTGCGCGAGTTCAAGCTGCCCATCTACGGCCTCTTGATCGGCTTGAACGTGCTGGTCCTGGGGCTCGGCTCGGTCGCGCGCGGCTCGCGCCGCTGGATCGACCTGCCGTTCTTCCAGTTCCAGCCGTCCGAGCTGGGCAAGGTACTGCTGATCGTCGCGCTGTCGGCGTTCGTCGTCGACCGCTCGCGGCGCCTGCACGAGCGCGAGACGACGGCGCGGCTGATGCTGCTCGCGCTCGGTCCGGCCGCGCTCGTGATGATCCAGCCGGACCTCGGCTCCGCGCTCGTCTACGTGACGGTCGCGATGACCGTGCTCTTCGTCGCCGGCACGCCCGGCCGTCAGCTCGGCGGTCTCGTGGCGCTGTTCTCCGTGGCGACCGTGCTCGTGCTGGTGGCCGCCCCGGCGGTCGGCGTGCACGTGCTGCAGGACTACCAGGTCGAGCGTCTCACGGGCTTCGTGAACCCTTCTCACGACCCGAGAAGAGCGACCTACCAGGTCAACCAGTCGCTGATCGCGATCGGCTCCGGCGAGAAGACCGGCCGGGGCATCGAGCAGGCGACGCAGACGGGCTACAACTTCCTCCCCGAGCACCACACGGACTTCGTGTTCAGCGTGGTCGGGGAGACGTATGGCTTCGCCGGCGCCGCGCTCGTGCTGTCGCTCTACGCGCTGCTGATCTGGCGCATCCTCCGCATCATCACGTTCGCGAAGAATCTGTTCGGCGCGCTGATCGCCGGCGGCATCCTCGCGATGTTGATGTACCAGGTGTTCGTCAACGTCGGGATGACGATCGGGATCATGCCGATCACCGGCGTCACGCTGCCGTTGATGAGCTTCGGCGGCGCCTCGTATCTGACAACGTTCCTCGCGCTCGGACTGCTGCAGTCGATCCACGTCCAAGGACGGATCGCTCAGACGTCGAAGGGACGAGCGCTCGTCCTCTCATGAGAAGGCAACCACTGTGAAGAAGCAAGTACTTGTGAGCGTCGACCGCGGGGAGACCCGCGTCGCGCTGCTGGAGGCGACCGGCACGGTCGCCGCCGCCAGAAGACCGTCGAGACGGCGCCGCAGAAGAGGCGGCAACCCGGCCGCCGGCTACCGCGTCGCCGAGCTCTACCTCGAGCGCCGCGGCGGCCGCTCGATCGTCGGCAACATCTACAAGGGCAAGGTCGACAACGTCCTGGCCGGCCTCGAGGCCGCTTTCGTCGACATCGGCCTGGAGAAGAACGGCTTCCTGCATGTCGACGAGATCGTGCTGCCCGGCGTCGAGACGCCGAAGCGCGGTCGCGGCGCCGGCGGCAGGGATGGCCAGAAGATCCACGACCTGCTGAGACCCGGCCAGGAGATCGTCGTGCAGGTCGTCAAGGACCCGCTCAAGACGAAGGGCGCGCGACTCTCGATGGAGCTCGCGGTCCCGGGCCGCTACATGGTCTACTCGCCGCAGGGCGAGGGCGTCGGGGTCTCGCGCAGGCTGCCCGACAAGGAGCGCGACCGGCTGCGCCGGGAGGCTGCGAAGCTCGACCTGCAGGGTGGCGGCGCGATCATCCGCACGGCCGCCTACGGCGCCAGACGCGAGGACTTCGAGCGCGAGCTGCAGTACCTCTTCAAGCTCCACGAGGTGCTCGACAAGCGCGTCGAGGAGACGCAGGCCCCCGATCTCGTCTTCCAGGAGGCGGACCTGTCGGTGCGGGTCGTGCGCGACATCTTCTCGGAGCACTTCGAGCGCGCGGTCGTCGACGACGAGAAGCAGCACCAGCGGCTCGTCTCGTTCTTCACGCGCACGGCGCCCGAGCTCGTCGACCGCGTCGAGCTGTGGGACGAGGACACCTCGCTGTTCGAGAGCTACGACGTCGAGAGAGAGATCGTGGGGACGCTCTCGCGCCGCGTCGACCTGCCGAGCGGCGGCTACCTCATGATCGACTACGCCGAGGCGCTGACGGTGATCGACGTGAACACCGGCTCGTTCATCGGCCGCGGCAGAGGCGCCCGGCTGGAGGACACGATCACGAGAACGAACCTCGAGGCGGCCGAGGAGGCCGTGCGCCAGCTGCGGCTGCGCGACATCGGCGGCATCATCGTCATCGACTTCATCGACATGGCGCGCGCCAAGAACCGCGACACGGTCCTGAAGACGCTGCGCAAGTCGCTCGACGAGGACCGCACAAAGACGTTCGTGGTCGAGATCTCGCCGCTCGGGCTGGTCGAGATGACGCGCCAGAACGTGACCGAGGGCGTGCGCGAGATCATGACCCGACCGTGCCCGACGTGCGAGGGCGAGGGCGTGATCCGCTCTGAGGAGACGATCGCGATCGCGTTCGAGCGCAGACTGCGGGAGCTGGCGAGAACGGTCACCGCCGAGGCACTGCTGCTGCAGATCAACCCGCGCGTGTCGGCCGTCTTCACGCGCGACGGCGCGCGGATCCTGCGCCCGCTGGAGGAGCAGACGGGCAAGTGGTTCCACTTCGAAGGCTCGGAGGGGCTGCCGCTCGACCACTTCGCGATCACGATGGAGGGGACGCGCGACAAGGTCGCCGAGCGCGCGCTGCCGTTTCGCGAAGGCGACGAGGTGCTCGTCACGATCGTCGAGCCGCACATGTACAACGTCGATGATGCGGTCGCGAAGATCGACGGCTACATCGTGTCGGTGACGGGCGGGGGGCGCCACGTCGGCGAGAAGCGGCTCGTGCGGATCGACGAGGTCGGGCGCACGGCGGCCGTGGCGACGCTCGTGGCGAACGGCAACGGACCCTCCGAGCCGGACCCCACCGGCCCCGAGGCCGCCGACGACGCGGCCGAGGCCGCGGATGGCGTAGAATCCGCCGCTCGGCGCCGCGGCCGGCGAGGCGGACGGCGCCGTTCCCGTGCCCAGGCCGAGTCGTAGAAGAAGCTCATGTACGCGATCGTGAAAACAGGTGGCAAGCAGTACCGGGTCGAGGAGGGCCAGTTCCTGCTCGTCGAGAAGCTGGCTGCCGACGAGGGCGCGAAGGTCGCCTTGGAGCCGCTGCTCTACCGCGGCGACAGAGAGATCGTCGACGGCGCGGACCTCGCGAAGGTGAAGGTCGAAGCGAGAATCCTGAGCCACGAGCGCGGGCCCAAGCTGCGCATCGTGAAGTTCAAGCCCAAGCGCGGCTACAAGCGCCGGACGGGGCATCGCCAGGACCTCACGCGCATCGAGGTGACGAGCATCAGATTCGGCGCCGCCAGACGAGCGGCGGCGAGCAGAGAGGAGGCGACGGACGATGGCGCATAAGAAGGGCCTCGGCTCCTCCCGCAACGGCCGCGACTCGAACGCGAAGCGCCTCGGCGTGAAGGTGTTCGCCGGCCAGACCGTCACCGGCGGCGAGATCATCGTGCGCCAGCGCGGCACCCGCTTCAAGCCGGGCGCCGGGGTCGGCATCGGCAAGGACGACACGATCTTCGCCAAGAGCGCCGGCACCGTCGCCTTCAGAACCGGCCGCCGCGGCCGCGTCATCTCGGTCGAGCCGAACGACGCCGCCTGACGGCGCCTCGGCGCGCCTGGCGGCGTCCTCGCCGGTTCGCGTGCGTGAGCACGCCACACCGGCTGCGTCCTTGCCAGGCACGCCGATCCGCTCGTCAGCCGACGCCGTTCCGCGTAGACTCGCGCGCATGATCCGGCCGCTCGGCCCGGGATTCGCCGCGCTCCTGCTCGCGCTGCTCGCGTGCGCCGGCCCGGCCGCCGCCGCGACGGGCTTCGTGACCGACGAGCCGCTGTCGAACGCGAGCACCGGCGTCCCTGTCGTCGGGATGGCGCCGAATGGCTACGCGATCGTCGCCTGGGTCGAGAGACCGTCGAGCACGCAGGTGGTGCGCGTGTCCGTGCGCCCGCCCGGCGGGACGTGGTCGGCCCCTGAGACGTTCCCCGTGGGTCTCGACTCGGTGTTCGGCATGAGTGTCGCGATCGCCTCCAGCGGCGCTGCGGCGGTGGCGTGGGGGGAGGTCAGCTCGCCCTCGACGTTCGACGTGGCGGTCGTCAGCCGCTCGGTTGGCGGGGCGTTCACCGCGCCGGAGGTGCTCAGAGAAGGGGTTCAGACGTTCAGCCCGGCCGTTGGCATCGACGCTGGGGGCACCGTCACGCTCCTGTACGCCCCGAGCCCCGACACGGTCGTGCGCGACTTCGTTGCCGGGTCCTCCGCGCTGGCTGCGACACCGCAGGTGCTGTCAGCGAGATGTGCGGCGTTCAACCAGCACCTCTCGGTCGCGCCCTCGGGCGACGCCGTCGCCGGCTACGACTGCGGCGGAGCGATCTTCGCGCTGCGCCGGGGCGGCAGTTGGGCGGTCTCGCCGATCGTGCCGAACAACTTCCCGTCCGGGTCGTGCTCGAGCTCTACGTCGTACCACCCGGGGTCCGTCGCGATCGACGCCGCCGGCGATCCGGTGGGCGTGCTGCAGCGGACCTCCACGCAGCGGTTCGATCTCGGGATCGGCGGCTGCCAGACGATCGCGACGACGATCGACGCCTCGTTGGTGCTGCCGCTCGGCGGATTCATGACCGCCGTCCCGGGACCGCCGGCGGCGACCGGCACGACGTTCTCGGGCTTCGGCTTCCCGCTGAGCGGCCCCCGCGCGGCGATCTCGCCGGCCGGCATCGTGTTCGCGTGGGCCGACACGCCTCAGCTCGGGAGAGCGCAGCAGAAGGTGCGCTTCTTCGCCACGGACGGCAGCGGCGGCAGCGCGCCTCAGTCGGTTGGGACGGAGTCCAGCGGCGTGGGAGCGCCCGCGCTCGCAACGGCCGCAGACGGGCGGGCTCTGCTCGCCTGGACGCAGCTCGACAGACCGGGCGGCGAGATCGGCCTGCTGGTCGCGGAGCGCCCGCCCGGCGGCGCGTTCGGCGATCCCGTCCCGATCCAGTCGGATGACACCGCCTCGGCCGCCCTCGCGATGGCCGACGGCGGCGACGGTCTCGCCGCCTGGACCGTCGGCGCGACGGCGCCGTATGCGGTGCACGTGCGCGGCTTCGACGCGACCGCGCCGACGCTCGCCGGCGTGACGATCCCCGCCGGCGCGGTGGCCGGCGCGCCGGTGTCGTTCGCGGCCTCGCCGTTCGACGTCTGGGGGCCGCTGACGACGAGCTGGAGCTTTGGCGACGGCGCAACGGCGGGCGGCGCGGCGGTCCAGCACGCGTACGCGAGAGCAGGGACGTTCTCGGCGAGCGTGACGGCGATGGACGCGGTCGGGAACGCGGTCTCGCAGAGCGGGACGGTCTTGGTGGCGGCTGGCGATGCTGCGGCGGAGACGCCGACGCTGTCGGACGTCTCGCTCACGCACAGACGCTTCCGTGTCGGCAGAACGCGCACGGCCGTGAGCGCGAGACGACGCCGCCCGAGCAGAGCGCCCGTTGGGACGACGTTCAGCTTCACGCTCGACCGGATCGCCAGCGTCAAGATCGCGTTCGCGCGGCAGGCGAGCGGGCTGCGCGCCAGAGGCGGTAGATGCGTCAAGCCGTCGAGACGGCTGCGCAGAGCGAGAGCGAGGCGCTGCACGCGGTCGATCGCAAACAGACCGCCGCTCACGCGCGCGGGCAGAGCAGGCGCGAACGCGGTGCCGTTCAGCGGCCGCGTCGGCAGACGCGCGCTCGCGACTGGCCGTTACGTCGCGACGCTCACGCCGACGGCGGACGGCAGAGCGGGCGCGTCGGCCAGACTGCGCTTCGCGATCGTGCGCTGAGCCTCCGCCCCGGCGCGCCGCGTTCAGGACGGCTGCAGGATCGGCCGCACCATGATGTCGCTCACGTCGACCGTGTTCGGCCGGCTGATGGCGTACATGACCGCGTCGGCGACGGCGTCCGCCGGCAGCGCCCAGGCGGACACGTCGTTCTCGAAGAACGGCGTCGCGACCATCCCCGGCTCGATCAGCGTCACGCGCACGCCGCTGTTGTCGTCGAGCTCCTGGCGCGCGGCCTGCGCCATCGCCGTCACCGCCCACTTCGTGCACGAGTAGAGCGAGCCCGGCAGCGCGACGCGACCGGCGACCGAGCCGGTCAGCAGCAGGTGCCCGCGCGCGGCGCGCAGCTGCTCGATCGTCGCGCGGATCGTCAGCGCGGCGCCGTAGACGTTCGTCAGCACCATCGACTTCCAGAACTCGGGCGACTCCTCGAGGAAGCCGCGTCTGGCGCCGAAGCCGGCGTTCGCGAACACGACGTCGAGCTGGCCGAACGCGCCGAGCGCCTGCCCGACCATCGCCTGCTGCTGGTCCCATTCGGTCACGTCGCACGCGACCGCCAGCGCGCGCTCCGCGCCGCCGAGCTCTCCCGCGAGCGCCTCCAGCTTGTCGGTGGAGCGCGCGCCGAGCACGACGCGGTAGCCGGCCTGCGCGGCCCGCCGCGCGGTCGCGGCGCCGATGCCGCTGGAGGCGCCGGTGATGAGGAAGACGGGGTCAGGCATGGGCGGTCCTGCCTTTCAGCTCGAGAAGGTCGCGAGCGGATGATGCTCGCGCATGAACTCGGCGAACAGCGGCACCGTGAAATCCACCTGTCCGCGCCGCGGGCTCCAGACAAGACCCTTGCGAATGAGCCCGTCGCGATGCGCCGACACGCTGCGCTGGTCGCGTGCACCGAATACGCGCGCCACGTCCGCCGAGGGGCACGGCGTTTGGCCGAGGTCGGCCATCGCGGCGAGGTAACGCTGCTCAGCCTCAGTGGCCATGTCGAGCCGCGGGCCGAAGAAGCGGGCAGCGAGCGAGTCCCGCACGGTCTCTCGCACCGTCACGACGTCGTCGACCGAGATCGGCGATTCCTCGGCGTGATTCCACAGCTCAAGGCCGTACTCCTGGAGGAAGTATGGGTAGCCGGCCGCCTCGGCGACGACGAGGCGGACCGCATCCGGCTCGTAGTCGATGCCGCGCATCGCGGCAGGGCCGACCAGCGCCGCGCGTGCGGCCGCGTCGGAGAGACGTCCCAGCTCGCGATACGCGAACACGCGGTCGGCGTACGGCTTGGCTGACATCAGGCGGACCTGCAAGTCGGGAAGGCCGGCGCCGACGAGGGCGACCGGCAGGCCGCGCCGGCTGATTGCCTGGAACGCGATGCAGATCGCCGCCAGCGAGGGAGTGTCGAGATTGTGCATCTCGTCCAGCAGGAACAGCGCTCCGGTCTGCGCGCTCTGCATCACCTCGCCGATCTCGATGAGCAGATCCGTCAGATCCTGTTCCGGGTCCCCGGAGTCGGCGACGCCGGTCGCCGCATCGACGTCGAGCTTGATCTGGAGACCCGAGGGCACGGCAATGCTGAACGCCTTGACGATGCCGAGCGCGCGCTCGACACGCTCGCTGATCCGATGTTTACGGCTGGCTTCGCGCAGCAGCCGAGCCGCGAGCCGGGCGAAGGTGACGCGGAAGTCAGGCTGTGAGCCGACCTCCTGGACGTCGGTCGTCGCCCAGTCGGCCTCCGTTGCGAGAACGTCGAACTCCATCAGCAGGACGGTCTTGCCGACGCCGCGAAGACCGGAGTAGATGAGGCTGCGCTCATAGGCGCGGGTCCCGAGTCGTTCCACGAGCGACTGGAAGTCCTCCAGGTCCTTGTCCCGGCCGACGAGGCTCGGCGGCTTGCGGCCCGCACCGGGGGTGTAGGGGTTCTCCCGTTTGTTCACGAAGGGATTCTCGCACTTTCTCGGATGCAAAACCTCGCCTGAGAAAGCCCGAGAGATGCCGAGGCGGGCAACGCTGTCACGATGACGCACGACATGCTGTCCGACAGAGCCCGCATCCACGTCCAGGCCGGCGGCGGCGGGGATGGCTGCATGAGCTTCCGCCGCGAGTCGCGCGTGCCGAAGGGCGGGCCCGACGGCGGCGACGGGGGCCGCGGCGGAGACGTGGTTCTCGTCTGCGACGACTCGCTGCGCGATCTGCAGTTCTTTCGCCGCACGGCCCACTTCAAGGCGAGACGCGGCGGTCACGGCAGAGGCGCGCTGCGCTTCGGGCCCGACGGCGAGCTGCTGGAGGTGCGCGTGCCGCCGGGGACGGTCGCCGAGCTGGAGGACGGCACGCGCCACGACCTCGTGACCCCCGGCCAGCGCGCAGTCGTCGCGCGCGGCGGCTCGCCGGGGCGCGGCAACAAGCACTTCGCGACCGCCACGCGTCAGGCGCCGCGCTTTGCCGAGCGCGGACTGCCGGGCGAGGAGAGCTGGATCGAGCTGCGCCTCAAGCTGCTCGCCGACGTCGGCCTCGTCGGGCTGCCGAACGCTGGGAAGTCGTCGCTGCTGTCCCGCCTGACCCGGGCCGCTCCCAAGATTGCCGACTATCCGTTCACGACGCTCGAGCCGGTGCTGGGCACGATCGAGGCCGACGACCGCCAGCTCGTGCTGGCGGACATCCCGGGCCTGATCGAGGGCGCGAGCGAGGGCGCCGGTCTCGGCCACGACTTCCTCGCGCACGTCGAGCGCACGCGCCTGCTCGTGCACGTGCTCGACCTCGCGCCAATCGACGGGAGCGACCCGGTCGCCAACCACGCGACGATCGAGCACGAGCTGGCCGCGCACGACCCGCGACTCGCGGCGCTGCCGCGCATCCTCGCGCTCTCGAAGGTCGATCTCGTGCTGCCGGAGGACGCGGCTGCCGCCGCCGCGGCCTGGCGCGAGCGATTGGGGGAGGACGTTCCCGTCGTCCTCACGTCGAGCGCGACGGGCCAGGGGCTTGACGACCTCCGCCGTGCGCTGCTGGAACGCGTCCCGCTCACGCCGCCGGTCGACGTGCCCGCGGTTGAGGGCCTCGCCGAGCACCAGGTCTTCAGACCCGCCGCCACGCGCGGCTTCCAGGTCGAGCGGGTGGAAGACGGCCGCTTCCGCGTCGTCGGTCAGGGGGTCGATCGGCTGGTGCTGCGCTACGACGTCGAGAACGAGGAGGCGATGGCTCACCTCGAGCGGCGCCTCAAACGCATTGGCGTGATCGATGCGCTGGAGCAGGCCGGCTTCGAGCCCGGCGACGACGTCGAGATCGGCGGCGTCGAGTTCGAGCTGGATCCCTCGTAAGCTGCGCAGCGCCGTGGGCTCCATCGTCATCAAGCTCGGCTCCTCGATCGTCGCCGACGACGCCGGCCAGCCGCGCGCCGACGTGCTCGCGCACGTATGCGAGCAGGCCGCCGCGCTGCATCGGGCGGGTCGCGACGTCGCGATCGTCACGAGCGGCGCGATCGCGCGCGGCATGGGCGTCATGCGCTTCGCCGAGCGCCCGACGCAGATCGAGGAGCTGCAGGCGGCGAGCGCGGTCGGCCAGGGCAAGCTCTACGCCGTCTACGACGAGCTGCTGCGCGGCCACGGGATCGCGAGCGCGCAGGTGCTGCTCACGTTCCACGACCTGAGCGGCGAGCGCGCGCACTACCTCAACGCGCGCCAGACGCTGCGCAAGCTGCTCGACTGGCGCGTCGTCCCGATCGTCAACGAGAACGACACGACCGCGACCGACGAGATCACGTTCGGCGACAACGACTTCCTCGCCGCCCAGGTGGCGATCCTGCTCGGCGCCGAGCTGCTCGTGCTGCTTACCTCCACCGACGGCCTCTACACCGCCGACCCGCGGCTCGATCCGGAGGCGAAGCCCGTGCCGCTCGTGGAGGACCTCGCCATGCTCGACGGCCTGGACATCCGCCAGACGACGACGACGCTCGGCTCCGGCGGCATGCGCTCGAAGGTCGTCGCGGCCGAGATGGCGACCGCTGCCGGGATCCCCGCGGTGATCGCGAACGGACGTGCGGAGCGCTCGATCGCGGCGGCGGTCGCCGGCGAGCCCGTCGGCACGCGCTTCGCCCCGCAGGAAGAGCGCTACTCGAGCTTCAAGCTGTGGCTCAAGTACGCGAAGCCCGCGCACGGGACGATCCGCGTCGACGCGGGCGCCGCGCGCGCGCTGCGCGAGGGCGGCACGAGCCTCCTGCCGGTCGGGGTCGTCGCCGTAGAGGGCGAGTTCGACGCCGGCGACGCGGTTGACGTCGTGCACGACGGTACGGCCGTCGGGAAGGGGATCGCGAGCTGCGCGGCGGACGACCTGCGGCGCGTGATGGGCCTCAAGTCGGAAGCGGCGCGCGAGCTGCTGCCGCACCGCGACGAAGAGGCGATCCACCGCGACCACTTCGTGCTCGCGTAGGGCGGAGGCGTGACCCGCGCGCTGACGGACGACCTGCGCGCGCTCGTGGGCGACGTGGGCGTCGGTGACCCCGACGACCGCCGCTGGGCGCGCGACGCGACCGAGACGCAGGGGCTGAGCGGGCAACCCGACGCCGTCGTGCTGCCGGCGAGCACCGACGAGGTGCGTGCGGTCGTCGCGTGGTGCTGTGAGCAGGAGGTGCCGATCGTCCCGCGCGGCGGCGGGTCCGGCTTCGCGGGCGGCGCGGTGCCGCTGCACGGCGGCGTCGTGGTCGCGCTCGACCGCATGACGCGCGTGCGGCAGTTCGACCCGCTGCTGTGGCGGATCCACGTTGAGGCCGGCCTGCGCACGAGCGAGCTGCGGCGGATCGCGCGCGAGAGCGGGCTGCTGTTCCCGCCCGACCCGGGCGCCGCCGAGCAGTCGCAGATCGGCGGCAACATCGCCACGAACGCCGGCGGCCCGCACGCGTTCAAATACGGCGTCACCGGCCGCTGGGTGACGGGGCTGCAGGCGGTCGTCCCGCCGGGCGAGGTCGTCGAGGTCGGCGGGCCGCTGCGCAAGGACGTCGCCGGCTACGACCTGAAGTCGCTGCTGATCGGCTCGGAGGGGACGCTGGGGATCGTGACGGCCGCGTGGCTGCGCCTGATCCCGGCGCCTGAGGCCGCGTTGCCGCTGATCGCTCTCTACCCGGACGTGCACACTGGCTGCGCCGCGATCGAGCGTGTGCTCGGCAGCGGGATCCAGGCGGCGGCGCTGGAGTACCTCGACGCGGGCGCGCTCGCGGCCGCGGGCCCGGCGGCGCCGTTCGACGTGCTGCCCGGGGCGTTCGCGGTGATCGCCGAGGCGGACGGCTCGGCCGCGGAGACGGCCGTGGTCGCGGCGGCGTTGCGCGAGGCGCTCGGCGAGGACGCGCTCGCCGTCCACGCGCCGGCGGCGCCGGCGGACATGGCGGCGCTGTGGCGCTGGCGCGACGGCGTCTCGATCGCTGTCACGGCGCGGCGCGGCGGCAAGATGTCCGAGGACGTCGCGGTTCCGCTCGACCGCATCGCCGACATGGTCGCGGCGACGCTCGAGATCGGCGCGCGCCACGGGCTGGAGGCCTGCAGCTGGGGCCATGCGGGTGACGGGAACCTGCACGCCACGTTCCTGCTCGACGCACGTGACGCCGAGCAGATCGCACGGGCGCAGGCGGCCGCCGCCGAGGTGTTCGCCGCGGCGGCGGAGCTGGGCGGCACGATCTCCGGCGAGCACGGGCTCGGACTCGTCAAGAGCGGCCACCTCGGGCGGCAATGGAATGAGGCGACGCTGCGGCTGCACCGGGCGGTCAAGCACGCGATCGATCCGCACAACCTCATGAACCCCGGCAAGAAGATGTAGTCCAGCTACGCTTCCCCGCATGGCCGTGACCGAGGACACCACCTCCGCCGTCGCCGACGTCTGCCGCGCCGCGAAGGCCGCGACGGCGCCGCTCGCGGCGCTCGACACGCGCGTGAAGGACGCGGCGCTCCATGCGATCGCCGACGCGCTCGTCGCCCGCACGCCGGAGATCCTGGAGGCGAACGCGCGCGACCTCGAGGCCGGCCGCGCGAACGACATCGGCTCTGCCCTGCTGGACCGCCTTGCGCTCGACCCCGGTCGCATCGCCGCGATCGCGCAGGGCGCACGCGCGATCGCCGCGCTGCCCGACCCGGTCGGCGAGACGATCGACGGCCATCTGCTGCCAAATGGCGTCGACGT
Source organism: uncultured Actinomycetes bacterium (assembly GCA_963770165.1). GTDB lineage: Bacteria > Actinomycetota > Thermoleophilia > Solirubrobacterales > Solirubrobacteraceae > Conexibacter. The sequence continues at coordinate 128,083 of CAVYOK010000004.1, read as the reverse complement.
GCGCCGCGTGCGCGTCCCCTTCGGCGTCGTCGCGGTCGTCTACGAGGCGCGCCCGAACGTGACGATCGACGCCGCCGCGCTGTGCCTCAAGTCCGGCAACGCGATCGTGCTGCGCGGGTCGAGCACCGCCGCACACTCGAACGCCGTGCTGGCCGCGATCGCCTCCGAGGCGGCGACGCAGGCGGGCGTCCCGTACGGCGCGATCAACCTGCTCGCCGGCGGCGGGCGCGAGCAGCTGGCAGAGCTGGCGACGCAGGACGGCGTCGTCGACCTGATCTTCCCGCGCGGCGGCGAGGGGCTGAAGGACGCGCTCAAGGCCGTCGCGACGGTGCCGGTCATCTACGCCGCCTCCGGCAACTGCCACGTCTACGTCGACGCCGACGCCGACCTCGACGCGGCCGAGGCGATCGCGCTCAACGCGAAGGTGCACCGCCCGGGCGTCTGCAACGCCGCCGAGACGCTGCTCGTGCACGCCGACGTCGCCGCCGAGTTCCTGCCGCGCGCGCTGCGCACGCTCCACACCGTCGGCGTCGAGCTGCGCTGCGACGAGCGCGCCGCCGCGCACGCGCGCGACCACGAGGGCGAGATCCAGGTCATCGCCGCGAGCGAGGAGGACTGGGCGACCGAGTTCCTCGACCTGATCCTCGCGGTGCGTGTCGTCGACAGCGCCGAGGAGGCGATCGCGCACGTGAATCGCTACGGCAGCGGCCACTCCGAGGCGATCGTGACGGAGGACCTCGGCGCCGCGCGCGCCTTCCAGCTCGGGGTCGACGCCGCGTGCGTCTACGTGAACGCCTCGACGCGCTTCACCGACGGCGGCGAGTTCGGGATGGGCGCCGAGATCGGCAACTCGACGCAGAAGCTGCACGCGCGCGGCCCGATCGGCCTGCGCGAGCTGTGCACCTTCAAGTACCTGATCGAGGGCACCGGACAGGTTCGCACTTGAAGCTGGGGATCCTCGGCGGCACGTTCAACCCGCCGCACATCGGCCACCTGATCTGCGCGCAGGAAGCAGTCGACCAGCTCGAGCTCGACCGACTCGTGCTGATGCCGGCGCATCAGCCGCCGCACAAGCAGATCGCCGCCGACCCGGGCGCGGAGGCGCGCCACGAGCTGTGCCGGCTGGCAATCGGCGGCGACGAGCGCTTCGCGGTTTCGCGGCTGGAGCTCGATCGCGCGGGACGGTCCTATACGGTCGATACTCTGAGGGCGTTGCACGACGAGCATCCGCAGGACGACCTGACCTTCATCGTGGGGGGTGACATGGCCCGCAGCCTGCCGACATGGCGGGAGCCCGAGGCTGTGCTCGAGCTGGCGACGCTGGCCGTGGCCGAGCGCGCCGGGTCCGAGCGCGAGGACATTCGCGGCGAGCTGCGTGCGCTGCGCGGGGCGGGCGGCGAGCGCGTGCGCTTCTTCGACATGCCGCGCGTCGACGTGTCCTCCTCGCAGGTCCGCGAGCGCGTCGCGACCGGCCGTCCGATCCGCTACCTCGTCCCCGACGCGGTCGCCGACGCGATCGCACAGAACGGCTGGTACCGCGCATGAGCGACCAGCTGCGGCCGGAGCCGCTCGAAGGCGTCGAGCTGGCGGAGGCGATCGCCGGCTTCGCGTCCGACAAGAAGGCGCTCGAGATCGTCGAGCTCGACCTGCGCGGCGTGCTCGGCTACGCCGACTACTTCGTCGTCTGCTGCGGCAACACCGATCGGCAGGTGAAGGCGATCCACGATGGCATCCACGAGGGGATGAAGAAGCAGCACGGCTTGCTCCCGCGCCGTGTGGAGGGACTGCCGCAGGCGCACTGGGTTCTGATGGATTATCTCGACGTGGTCGTCCACGTCTTCACGCCAGAGACGCGCGCGTTCTATCGGCTCGAGCAGCTGTGGGGCGAGGCCCCGACGCGCACGCTCACGGGCGTGGGGTAGTCCGAGGAGGAGAACCCACATGGGGCGCAACCTGGCGAGCCTGCTGACCGACTCGGCCGCGCGCGATCCGCAGCGCACGGCGATCAAGCTCGACGACGCCGAGCTGACGTACGCGCAGCTCGACGGGGCGAGCGCACATCTGGCCGGGCTGCTGGCGCAGCGCGGCTTCCAGCCGGGCGACCGCGTCGGCGTGATGCTGCCGAACGTGCCGCACTTCCCGATCGTCTACTACGGGATCCTGCGCGCCGGCGGCGTCGTCGTGCCGATGAACGTGCTGCTGAAGGAGCGCGAGGTCGCCTACTACCTCGAGGACTCCGGCGCCAAGCTGCTGTTCGCGTGGGCCGACTTCGGGGCGGAGGCGCGACCCGGCGCGGAGGCCGCTGGCGCTGAGTTGATCGAGGTCGATCCGACGGGGTTCGCGGCGCTGGTCGGCGCCGCCGAGGCGCGGCCAGAGCTGACCGACGTCGCCGACGACGACACCGCCGTGATCCTCTACACGTCCGGCACGACCGGCAAGCCGAAGGGCGCCGAGCTGACGCACGCGAACCTCTACGTGAATGCGCTCACGAAGCTCGAGACGCTGATCCAGCTGTCAGCGGACGACGTGATCCTCGGTGCGCTGCCGCTGTTCCACTCCTTCGGCCAGACGGCCGCGATGAACGCGGGCCTGATGGCGGGTGCGTGCCTCACGCTGCTGCCGCGCTTCGACCCGCTCAAGGCGCTGCAGATGATGGAGCGCGACGGCGTCACGGTCTTCCTCGGCGTGCCGACGATGTACAACGCGATGCTCGCCGTGCCGGCGGGCGAGCGGGCCGACACGTCCTCGCTGCGTACGTGCATCTCCGGCGGCGCGTCGCTGCCGGTCGAGGTGCTGCGCGCGTTCGAGGGCGAGTTCGGCACGAAGATCCTCGAGGGCTACGGCCTCAGCGAGACCTCGCCGGTCGCCTCGTTCAACCACCCGGACCGCGAGCGCAAGCCGGGCTCGATCGGCACGCCGATCCGCGACGTGCAGATGAAGGTCTTCGACGAGCACGACAACGAGCTGCCGCAGGGCGAGGTCGGCGAGATCGTGATCAAGGGCCCGAACGTGATGAAGGGCTACTGGCAGCGGCCGGATGCGACCGCGGAGGCGATGAGAGGCGGCTGGTTCCACACCGGCGACCTCGCGAAGGTCGACGAGGACGGCTACTTCTTCATCGTCGACCGCAAGAAGGACCTCATCATCCGCGGCGGGTACAACGTGTACCCCCGGGAGGTCGAGGAGGTGCTCTACGAGCACCCTGCCGTCGCTGAGGCAGCCGTCGTAGCGGTGCCGCACGCGGAGCTCGGCGAGGAGGTCGGCGCGGCGGTTGCGCTGAAGGCCGGCGCCGAGGCGTCGCCGGAGGAGCTGCAGGCGTTCGTGAAGGAGCGCGTCGCCGCCTACAAGTACCCGCGCCATGTGTGGCTCGTCGGCGAGCTGCCGAAGGGCCCGACGGGGAAGATCCTCAAGCGCGAGATCGCGGTGCCCGAGCGCGAGTCGGCGTAGCGCGGTCGCGCGGGCCCGCGAGAACCGGTCAGTCCGCGCCCGCGCGCGCCTCCCACGCCCGCGTCAGCGCGATGCGCTGCATGGGGGACGGGTGGTCGCCCAGCAGCGCGCGCCACCCCGGCGGGTCGGGGTCCGTGAGGGTCTCCGTGGAGAGATCGTGGAACAGTGCGCGTGCGCCCTCCGGGTCGCGCGTCGCCTGCAGCGCCGCCCAGTCCGCCTCGGTCTCCAGGCGGCGGATCGTGGCGCCGAGCAGCGGCTGCACGGCGAGGCTGAAGGCGACGAACGCGAGCAGGGCGACGGGCACCGCCTCCGGCCGTGCGAGGCCGCCGCGGCGGCGCGTCGCGAGCGCGACCGTGCCCGCGGCCGGCAGCAGGAACAGGCCGAGCCATCCGACCGCCTTCAGCGTGTGGCGGTGCTGCAGGTGACCGAACTCGTGTGCCAGCACGGCGCGTACCTCCCGCCGGTCGAAGCCCGTCAGCAGGCTCTCCCGCAGGACCACGCGCTGGGTCGGCCCGAAGCCGGCCGCGGCGGCGTTCGGCTGGTCGTCGACGAGGTCGACGTAGACCGGTGTGTCCGACACGCCCTGGGCGCGCGCGAGCGCACGCGCGTCGGCCTGCGCGCGCGCCGCGCCTGGGCGCTGCGCGAGCGGCTCGCCGTCCACCGTCAGCAGGTACGGCGAGACGAAGCTCACCAACAGCGCGAGCGCGACGAAGTACGGCGCCGCCGCAAGCCACCACCAGCCGCGCAGCACGCGTGCGAGCCACATCGCGATCAGCAGCGCGAGCGAGATCGCGGCGAACGGCCCGCTGAGCGCGAGGAAGCCGCCGAGGACGTGCTCGACGTAGCCCACTTCGACGACGTTGTGCCGGCGCTGCCACCACAGTGCGGCGAGGTCGAACGGCAGCTGGGCCAGCCATACGATCCCGAGCCCGAGCATCCCGAGCAGCATCCCGGTGCCGATCGGTCCGGCCGCCGACTCCGCCATCAGGCGGTGCCCGCGACGCGCGTAGGCGACGAGCACCGCCAGCAGGACGAGCCCGCCGAGTAGCGCGTCGATCGCGAGGAAGCGCTCGTACGAGGCGCTGCGGTCGAGGAAGCGCTCGCCGAACGCCGCGCGCGGATCGAGGTCCGGGAGCCGCAGACCTTCCGGGACGGTCGAATGCCACAGCGCGCGCGCCGCCAGCATCCACAGCACCGCACCGAGGACGAGCGCGACGACGACCGCCGCTCGCGGTCGGCGCGCTGCGGCGCGCGCCGGCCGCGGGGCGTCGCTCACGCGCCCGTGGGCGCCGTCGCCAACGGGTCGGGCGGCAGGTACGTCGCCTCCGGGCGCGGCTGCGGCGCGGCGGTGGGGCCGCTGTAGGGGTAGCTCGGGGTGACGAGGTAGAAGTAGGCGCCCACCTGCTCCTGGTAGCGCAGTGCCAGCGCTCCGGCGTTGCGCAGCCCGAGCGGCATCTCGCCGCGCACCAGCGAGGCGAACCACCCGAGCACCGCGGCGGCGAGCAGCACGCCGGAGTAGGCGGCCGCGATCAGCAGCGCCGGGAGCGCGAGCAGCCCGCGAAAGAACACGCTCCAGCGGTTGTGCGCCGCGGGCGGGTCGACGACGAGCTCGACCGGGTAGCGGCCCGCGGTGCCGGTGAAGCCCGGGAACGGGTTGGCGATCAGGAAGAGGTACGCCGTGACGTGCGTCTGGTAGCGCAGGTACGCCGCGAGGAAGCCGTGCAGCCCGTCCGGCACGCGCGTCGTGACGAGCGCCGCGAACCAGGCGACGATCGCCGCGAGCAGCGCGGCGATTCCCCACAGCAGGAGCCAGATGAGGTGCGGCACCGCCAGCAGGAGCCGGAAGAAGACCGTCAGACGAGACCGGCGCAGGTCGTCGTCCACCGTCAGGCGGACGGGATCCTCGCGCACCGGCAGGTCGTCGAGCGCGACCTGCGGGTCGCTGTTCGGATAGCGGTCGGTGAGGACGAACAGATACGCGAGCAGCTGCGCGACGTACGCGAGCGCATAGGCGCCGGCGTCGCGCATCCCGCGCGGCATGCGCGTGCACACGAGCGAGCTGAACCAGCCGAGGATGGCCACCGTTCCGAGCAGCGAGCTCGTCTGGTAATTCCCGCTGACGAGCACGGCCGTGACGACCAGCGCCGGGATCACGAGCACCAGCCGGAAGAACACGCTCCAGCGGTTCTGCGGCTCGGAGCGGGCGAACTGCACGTCGATCGGGTATCCCGGGTAGCCGCTGAAGCCCGGGTAGCGGTCGGCGATCAGGTTGACGTACGCCTGGACGTGCACCGCGTAGCGGACGTACTCGGAGAGAAACTGGTGCACTGCGTCGGGCGAGCGGCCGTTGAAAAGCGTGATGAGACCGTTGGCGATCACCACGAAGAACACCGCGATCCCCCACACTGCCAGCCAGATGAGATGCGGGATCGCCAGCACGATCCGGAAGAAGACCGAGGCGCGGGTGCGTTGGAGGTCGTCGGTCACGACCAGCTTGACGGGGTGGCTCATGCGCGAGTCCTAGCCGACGGGACGGACGGCCAGGACGCGACGCCCGCGCGGTTCCCGGTTGACCGGGGGCGCGGGCTCCTGTCTAGTCGGTCCATGTACGACTACGTGATCGTCGGCGCCGGGTCGGCCGGCTGCGTGCTCGCGGCACGCTTGACGGAGGACGCGGACGTGAGCGTGCTGCTGCTGGAGGCGGGGCCGCCGGACGTCAACCAGAACATCCACGTGCCGCTCGGCTACCTGAAGCTGTCCGGAACGGAGGTCGACTGGAACTACGTCAGCGCGCCCGAGCCGCACTGCGATGGCCGCCGCATCCCGCTGCCGCGGGGGCGCGTGCTCGGCGGGTCGTCCTCCACGAACGCGATGGTCTACATCCGCGGCAACCCGCGCGACTACGACGACTGGGAGATTCCCGGCTGGTCGTGGGCGGACCTGTTCCCCTACTTCCTCAAGGCGGAGGGCAACGAGCGCGGCGCCTCGGAGTGGCACGGCGCCGGCGGGCCGCTGCCCGTGTCCGAGCAGCGCTCCGGCAACGCGATCTCGCGTGCCTGGGTCGGGGCCGCGGTGCAGGCGGGGATCGCGCCCAACGACGACTTCAACGGCGCGTTGCAGGACGGCGCCGGCATGTACCAGGTGACGCAGCGCGGCGGGCTGCGCGCGAGCGCCGCGGCCGCGTACCTGCACCCCGCGACCGTGCGGCCGAACCTGCACGTGCTGACCCACATGCTCGTGCACAGAGTCCTGTTCGACGGAACGCGCGCGGTCGGCGTCGAGGCCTCGCAGCTCGGGCACGTGCAGGAGCTGCGCGCGGCGCGCGAGGTGATCCTGTGCGCCGGCGCCTACAACTCGCCGCAGCTGCTGATGCTCTCAGGCGTCGGGCCGGCGGAGCACCTGCAGCTGCGCGAGCTGGAGGTCGTGCTCGACCAGCCGGCGGTGGGCGAGAACCTGAGCGACCACGCCGCCACGTACGGGGTGTGGGGGACCGAGCGGCCGGAGAGCCTGCTGCTCGCGCGCGAGCCGGCTGCCCTGGAGGAGTTCATGGCGAGACAGACTGGTCCGCTCGCGTCGAACCTCGCCGAGAGCGGCGCGTTCGTACGCGTCGAGCCGGACGCGCCCGCGCCGGACGTGCAGTTCCACACGATCCCGGTGCAGATCCTCGACGAGGGGACCACCGATCCGGAGGGCCACGGCGTGCTCGTGACGCCGTGCCTGCTGACGCCTGAGGCGCGCGGATCGGTGCGGCTCGCCTCCAACGACCCGACCGCTCGCCCGATTGTGCGCAACGGGTTCTACGCGCACGAGCGCGACCTGGAGCGGATGGTCGGAGCGCTGCAGCTGATGCTGGAGATCAGCGCGCAGCCGGCGATGGCGCCGTACTGCACCACCGGGATGGTGGTGCCCGGCGACGACTCGGAGGAGGCGCTGCGCGCGCACGCCCGTCGCACGACGTTCGCGATCTACCACCCGGTCGGCACGTGCGCGATCGGCAGCGTCGTGGACGAGCAGCTGCGCGTGAACGGGCTCGAGGCGCTGCGCGTCGTCGACGCCTCGGTGATGCCGGTGGTCCCGCGCGGCAACACGAACGCGCCGACGATCGCGATCGCCGAGCGGGCGGCGGACGTGATCAAGGGAGCCGCGCCGGTGCCCTCGGCGGCGGTTGACAGGCGATCAGTCTGATCGGCTAGGATCAGCCTCTTCGGGGGATTCCTGCACCTCTCAGAGGTGCTCAGGGCAGTTCGGGGGAGCCGATGTCGACTGACGTTCGCGTGACCGCGCGGGTGCGCGCGCTGCGGCCGAGCGAGGCGGCTTGGGTGGCACTGGCGCCGTGCGCGCTCGTCACGTTCGCGGCGCTCATGCTGATCGGACCGGCGATCGGGCACCTGCTGTTCGAACCGCCGGCCGGCGAAGCGCTGTGGCCGCCGAACATCCCGAGCACCGAAGGCCAGGCCGAACCGGTCAAGCGTGGGCGCTTCGTCGTCGCGCTGCTCGGCCCCGTGTTGCTGGCGGGCGCCGTGCTGATGAGCGCACGCCGGCCGCTGCGCGTCGATCGGCGCGCGACCCGAGTGCTCGTCCTCGGCGGCCAGCTCGGCCTGCTCGCGTTCGTCGTGGCCGCCATGCTGGGACAGAACAACCGGCTGTTGGCGTCGGCGGAACCGCTGTGGCCGGTCTTCGGCGTGCCCTCGCTGATCATCGCCGGCCTGATCGCACTTGCGCTGCCGGCGGCGCTGCGATCCCACGCGGTCATGTCGTGGGCGCGCGAGGTCTCGCGCGAGCGGCGGTGGCTGCGCGCGGCCTGTCTGGCGCCGGCGGTCGCGGTCCCGGTCATGTGGCTGCTAACGGCGATCGTCACCGAAAGAACCGTCGGCGACCTCGAGCTGATGTGGTGGACGCTGAGCGACCCGTCCGCGATCCTCGACGGCCGGACCCCGCTCGTCGACTACTACGCGTTCTACGCGCAGCTGACGCCCTACTACGCCGCCGTGACGCTGCGGACGTTCGGGGAAAGCTTCCTGACCTACGCGATCGCGATGACGACGCTCAGCCTGCTGGCGATGCTCGCGATGTACGCGCTGCTGCGGCGCGTGCTCGGCGGTCGCTCGCTGCTCGCGCTCGCGCTGTACGCGCCGTTCGCGGCCACGGGATTCCTCACGACGCAGACCGGGACGGAGCCGGTCGAGGGCGCGCTCGGCAACGCCATACTGTTCGCGGTCTGGCCGATGCGCTATGGCGGCGCCTACGTCGTCGCATGGCTCCTCGCGCGCCACCTCGACGGCGCCGCGCCGCGGCGCACGTGGCTGCTGTTCCTGACCGCCGGCCTCGTGGCGATCGACAACCTGGAGTTCGGCGCCGCCGCGTTCACGGCGACCGTGGTGGCGGTGCTGTGCGCGCGCCCCGCGTGGTCGCGTGAGGCACTCGCGCGATTCGCCGGACAGGTGCTCGCCGGCCTGCTCGCGGCGGTCGCGTGCGTCGTGCTCCTCACGCTGTTGCGAGCCGGGTCGCTGCCGCGTCCCGAGCTGCTGCTCGAGTGGCCGAGGGTGTTCGGCGTGCTCGGTTTGTTCGCTCAGCCGATGCCCAAGCTGGGGTTCCACCTCGCCATCTACGTCACCTACGCGGCCGCGCTCGTCGTCGCCGCCGTGCGGCGCGCGACCGGCGAGGCGCGCTCGCTCATGACCGGCATGCTCGCCTGGAGCGGCACGTTCGGGCTGCTCTCAGCGAGCTACTACCTCGGGCGCTCGGACACGCTCAAGCTCGGGGCGCTGCTGTCCGCCTGGGCGCTCGCGGTCGTGCTGCTGACGATCGTCGTCGTCCAGAGGCTGGCGGCGTCCACGACGGCTCGCCCGTCCCCGGCGGTGCTGCTCGTGCTGTTCGGCTTCGGACTGGCGGTCAGCTGTCTGCACGACATGCCGGCGCCGTGGAGGCAGATCGAGCGACTGCGGGCCGCGCAGCCCCCGCCGACGTATCAGCCGGCTTCGCGAGCGTTCGTCGCGGCGCACACCGAGCCCGGCGAGCGCGTGACGATCCTGATGCCGCTCGGCCATCGCGTCGCGCGCCAGCTGGACCTCGTCAACGTCTCTCCGTATCCCTTCATCGAAGCGATCGTGACGCGGAGGCAGTTCGACATGACGATCAGGGTCGCGCGCCGCGAAGGCGCGCGAAAGCTCTTCATGCCGGCGCCCATGGTGGGACGTCCGATAGCCGGCTTTGCGCACGCCGACGCGCTCATGGAGGCGGGGTTCCGGCAGGTCGCGAGCGACCCGCTGTTCACGGAGTGGGTCGACGGCTGATCGGCTCGCCCGTGCGGCTGTCGCCGTCGCGCAGCTCTTCGTCGGCGAGGCCCTGGTCGTGCATGTCCGCGCGGGCCTCGTGCAGTTCGGCCTCGGCCTCGGCGCGCTTGGCCTGGCTCTCCGCCTCGCGGGCTCGCGCCTGCTGCTCGGCGGCCACCTCGCGATGCCGGCTCGCCAGCTCGCCGCGGCGGGTCTCGAGCTGCTGATGACGGCGCCGTTCGCGCATGCGCGGCATGACCGCTGCGAGCACGATCAGCAACAGCAGGACGCCGGCCGCTATTGCGATGATCGCTCCGGTTGACACGGGCATTCTCCTTCCTCCGGGTTCGCGTACAGACCTACCCGCTCAGCCCGCCGGCAACCGATCTGGCGTCAGCGCACTCCTTGCAGGGGTCGAGCATTCGCCCGGATTCGCCGAAAGAAGGCTGAGAGTCATGCCACCGTCCGGGATCCCGACTGCCGCGGTAGCCCCTGTGCGCACGCTCGTCTTCCGTGGCCCTGCCGCGGGAGACGCGCCGCCGCAGCGGCCGTCCGCACCGTTCGGCCGTCGCTGGCGCGAAGGGCTGCTGCTGGCGGTCGTGGTCGGAACGGGCGTGACCGCGCTCGTCGTTGCGAGCCCGGACCTGCGCTACGGCCCGCAGCGTCCTGCGTTGCACGTGCAGATCGCGACGGCCGCGGCGCTCGTCGCGCTGCTCGTGGCGTTCCTCGCAGCCGGTCGCTACCGCCGTCTGCCGCATGCTGCGGACCTGCTGCTCGCGACCTCGTTCGGCCTGCTCGGCGCCGCGAACCTGGTGACGAGCACGATCCAGGGCGTGACCGGTCGCAGCCCGCACGGTGCGCTCGCGTGGACGCCGGTCTCCGGGCGCGTCGTCGCCGCCGCGCTGCTCGTGGGCGCCGCCTTCGCGGCCGGTCGCACGCTACGGCCGCGCCACGCGGCGCGCGCGCTCGCGATCGGCAGCGTCGTCGCGCTCGCGGCGCTCGCGCTCGTGCTCGCGGCGCTCGATCCACAGCTGCCGCCGGTCGCCGGGCCGGACGTCGCAACGGCGTACGGTCCGTTCACCGGCAGCCCGGTCTCGGCCGCGCTCAAGGCGACGTGCCTCGCGCTCGTCGCCGCCGCCGCGGTCGGCTTCGCGCGGCGCGCTCGTCGCCGCCCCGATCGCCTCTCGGTCCCGCTGTCGTGGGGGATCGCGCTGCTCGCGTTCGCGTGGCTCAACTACCTGCTCGTCCCGTCCCTGTACGTGAACTGGTTCTACGCGGGCGACGTGCTCGCGCTCGCCGCCTACCTCGTGCTCGCCGTCGGCGCCGCGCTGGAGATCCGCGACTCGCAGGCCGACCGCGCGCGCATCGCCGCGCTCGAGGAGCGTGCGCGTGTGGCGCGCGAGCTGCACGACGGCGTCGCGCAGGAGGTGCTGTTCCTGTTGGCGCAGGTGCGCCGGCTGCAGGCGCAGCAGCCTGGCCCGGAGACCGAGCGGCTGCTGAGCGCCGCCGAGCGCGCGCTCGCCGAGTCGCGCTCGGCGATCTCGACGCTGCGCGCCCCGCTCGACGAGCCGCTGCCCGCGACGCTCGCGCGCATCGGCGGGGAGCTCGGCCGCCGGTTCCAGCTGGACGTGCACATCGAGGCGGACGCCGACGTCGACGTGGAGCCGGAGACGCGCGCCGCGTTGGCGCGGATCGTCGGCGAGGCGCTCACGAACGCCGCCCGCCACGGCCGCGCGCGCAGCGCGACGATCGAGCTGCAGGCCGGGCCGCCGCGCCGCCTGCGCGTGCGCGACGACGGCTGCGGCTTCGACCCCGCGCCGGCTCGCGTGCCGAGCGGCTCGTTCGGCCTGCAGACGATGGGCGAGCGCGCGGCCGCGTTCGGCGGGCGCGCGCAGATCCGCTCGGCGCCGGGCGAGGGCACCGAGATCGAGGTGACGATCCCGTGACGGACACGGGTGTCGGGTCCGGACGCACGGTCGTGATCGCCGACGACCACGCGGCGGCGCGCGCCGGCGTGCGCGCCGCGCTGGAGCGCGGTGGCTTCGTCGTCAGCGCCGAGGCGTCGAGCGGACCTGAGGCGGTGGAGGCGGCGCTGCGCGAGCGGCCCGACGCGTGCCTGCTCGACGTCCACATGCCCGGTGGCGGCGGGATCGATGCCGCCGCGCAGATCGCCGAGCGCCTGCCCGGGACCGCGATCGCGATGCTGACCGTCTCGGGTGACGAGGAGGACCTGTTCGCCGCGATCCAGGCGGGCGCGGTCGGCTACCTGCTGAAGGACGTCGATCCGGGGCGCCTGCCGCACGCGCTCGCGGGCGTGCTCGCGGGCGAGGCGGCGATCCCGCGCCCGCTCGTCGGGCGGATCGTCGCCGAGCTCGGCGAGCGCCGACGCCGTCGCGTGCCGCTTGCGCGCGGCGGGGCGGAGCTGACGCCGCGCGAATGGGAGATCCTCGAGCTGCTGCACGGCGGCGCGAGCACGGCGCAGGTCGCCGAGCGGCTCGGCGTGAGCCAGGTGACCGTGCGTCGCCACGTCTCGACGGTGCTGCGCAAGCTGCGCGTGGAGGACCGCCGCAGCGCGTTCGCGCTGCTCGACCGCCTGCGCGGCGGCAGGAGCATGGCGCGCAGCCGTTCACGCGGCTGAACGGCGAAGCGCCCGCACGGGCGATGGCGGGCGCGCCCGCCGGCAGCAACGATGCTCGCCTGTGCCCGCTCCCGACGACGACCCGCTGCTCGCCACTGCCGCACGCCTGACCGCCGAGCTGCGCGAGCGGTGCAGGACGCTCGAGTCGGCGGCGGGGGAAGAGGAGCTGTTGATCGACGGGTACGCCTCCGCGCTCGCGCTCGAAGGCGCGCGGCGGCGGCTGCGCGAGCAGGCGCTCGACGTCACCGCGCGCGAGCTGGCGATCGCGGCGCACGAGCGCGAGCTGCGGACGGTGCTGCGCACGCTGCGCGCACGGCGCTCCAGACGCGCGGCGACGACCTCAGCTGACGAGACCGCGCCGCAGCGCCTGCACTGACGCCTGCAGGCGGCTCTCGACGCCGAGCTTCGTGAAGATGCTCGCGACGTGGCTCTTGACCGTGTTCGGGCTGATGAACAGCGCGGCCGCGATCGCCGCGTTGTCGTGTCCGTCGACGATCAGCCGCAGCACCTCGTCCTCGCGCTCGGACAGCTCGATCGCCGCACCGTCGGCAGCCGTGGTCGCCGCACGGGTCGGCTCGGCCGCGCGCAGGCGGCGCAGCACCTCGGGCGCCACGCGCGGCGGGATCACCGCGTCGCCGCCGGCTGCGGCCCGCACGGCGGTCACGATCTGATCGAGCGTCGCGTCCTTGAGCAGGTAGCCCGCCGCTCCGGCAAGCAGCGCCTCGAGCATCGAGGCGTCGTCGTCCGAGAGCGTCAGCACCACCACCGCCGGCGCGTCGGCGTCGGCGGCGATCGCGCGCGTCGCCTCGACGCCGTTCAGACCCGGCATGCTGAGGTCCATCAGCACGACGTCGGGCGCGAGCTCGCGGACGAGCCGCACGCCGGCCTCTCCGGCGCTGGCCTGAGCGACGACGTCGAGCCCTTCGTCGCCCAACAGCTGCGCGAGCCCATGGCGGAAGACGTCGTGGTCGTCGACGAGCAGGACGCGGATCGAATCGACCATCGGCGGCAACTCTGCCCGGCCGAGCGGCGGAACGCACGCACAGTCGCGCAGCGTTCACGCAGATGAACGCCGAAACCCCCGCACGGACCATTGAGGACGGCCCGGCGCTCGCGCAAGCTCCTTCGCCAGCGGAAGGAAGTCGCCGCAGGGAGCAGACGAGACGCTCCAGGTGGCCCCCCACGAAAGGAGCATTGCTCTCATGCGGAAGCTCATGCGCAAGCGCATCCTCGTCCCCGTCGCCGCGATCGCGGCGCTCGCGGTGGCCGGAATCGCGGTCGCGTACTTCACGGCCTCGGGCACCGGCTCGGGCACGGCGACGGTCGGCAGCGCCGCCGGCGTCACGATCACCGACGTCACGTTCGACAACACGCTCTACCCGGGCGGCGGGACGACGGTCAGATTCACGATCAACAACAGCTCGTCCGACACGGCGGTCACGGTCGACAAGGTCGTCGCCGACACCGCGTACGGCACGACCGGCGTCGACGGCCTTCCGGCCGGGTGCGACGCGGCGGACTTCACGTTCGGCGACGTGACGGTGAACACGGAGATCGCGGCGGATGGATCGACGTCGAGCACCGGCACGCTGAGCATGGCGAACAGCAGTGCCAACCAGGACGCCTGTCAGGGCGCCTCGCCGGTCCTCCATCTCAAGGTGGACAACAGCGGCATCTAGCCGGTCGATCGTGGGCGGGGGACGTCTGGCGAATTCGTCCCCCGCCTTCGATCTCCACTCACACACCACGCACGGAATGCGCAACCCCACCTCGACACGGACAGCGAAGAGCGCCAGGACCCGCAAGCGGTCCCTGACGCTGCTCGGTGTCCTCATCTTCCTCGTCGTCGCCGCGATCGCCGGTTACGCGGTCGCGGCCCCGAGAGGCCCGACGCCGAGCATCGTGTCCGGGCCATCGGGCGCGACGAGCAGCACGAGCGCGAGATTCACCTTCACCGGCGCCAGAGGCGACACGTACGAGTGCTCGCTCGACGGCGCCGCGTTCGCCGCCTGCACGAGCCCAAAGTCCTACAGCGGACTCAGAGACGGTGGGCACTCGTTCCGCGTGCGCGAGCGCACGAGAGCCGGCCAGGTCGGCGACCCGGTCGAGCGCACCTGGACCGTCGACACGAGAGCGCCGCCCGCGCCGGTGATCGTGCAGCAGCCGCCGGCGATCACGAACCAGACCTCGGCCAGATTCGCCTACACGAACGCGGAGGCGGGCGTGTCGTACGAGTGCAAGGTCAGCGGCGGCAACTTCCAGAGATGCACGAACCCGGTCAGCTGGTGGGGCCTGTCGGGCGACGGGCCGAACAGACTCATCACGTTCACGGTGCGCGCGCGGGACGCCGCCGGCAACGTCGGGCCCTCGACCGCCTACACGTGGAGAATCGACACGACCGCGCCGCCGAGACCGCAGCTGACGCAGCAGCCGCCGAACCCGTCGGCCTCCGACAGCGCGACGTTCGCGTTCACCGATAGAGAGGCCGGCGTCAGCTTCGAGTGCTCGCTCGACGGCGCGGCCTACGCCGCCTGCAGAAGCCCGCAGACGTACACCGGCTTGAGCGCCGCCACACACAGATTCGCGGTGCGCGCGGTCGACACGGCCGGCAACCGCAGCGGCGCTACCGAGTACGCGTGGAGAGCGACGCCGGCGACGACGGGCCAGCCGTTCACGATCTCCGGCGGCTACGGGGGCCTGCTCTACCCGGGCAGGACCGGCGAGCTCGCGCTCACAGTCACCAACCCGAACGGCGAGGCGATCGTCGTCGAGTCGATCCTCGTGACGATCCAGCCGGGCAGCTCGAAGCCGGGCTGCGACGGCCCCGCCAACCTGCAGGTCGCGCAATCGAACGTCTCCGCGGCGAACCCGCTGACGGTGCCCGCGAACGGCAGCGTCACGCTCCCCGCCGCCGGCGTCAGCGCTCCGCAGGTGACGATGAAGAACCTGCCGACGAACCAGGACGCCTGCAAGGGCGCGACGTTCACCTTCACCTACAGCGGGAGCTCGCACTCGTGAGCCCACTCGCCCGCCACCTCGCGCGCTCGCTGGCGATCGCGCTCGTCTTCGCCGCCGTGCCCGTGCTCGCGCTCGCGCTCGACGCCTCGGCGTACGTCACCGCCTCCGGAGGCACGAGCGCGAGAGCGAGCGTCACGACGCTGCCGTCGCCGACGATCACCAGAACGAGCACCGGTGGCGGCAGCGTCACGCTCACGTGGTCGGCGGTCTCAGCGCCGGCGTCCGGGACGGTGAGCTACTACGTCAGCCGCGACGGCGGGCAGGCGAGCGCCGCCTGCCCGAGCGCGGCCTCCCCGGCCGCCGTGACCAGCTGCACGGACACAGGCGTCTCGACCGGCGCGCACTCCTACACCGTCACTGCCGTGTGGCGCTCGTGGACGAGCACGAGCGCGAGAGCGGGCGCGACCGTCACCCAGGGCGCGGCGACCCAGCTCGTCTTCACGACGCAGCCCGGCGGGACCAGCTTCGGCGGCACGGCCTTCGGCACGCAGCCGGTCGTGACCGCGCGTGACGCGAGCAACAACGTGGTCGCCGACTACAGCGGCACCGTCTCGCTGTCGATCGTGAGCGGCACCGGCACGGCCGGCGCGACGCTCAGCGGCTGCACCGGCACGCTCAGAAACGGCGTCACGACGTTCAGCGGCTGCGAGATCGACAGAGCCGGCTCCAACTACAGACTGCGCGCGAGCGACGGCACGCTGAGAGTCGACAGCTCGGCCTTCAACGTCTCCGTCGGCTCGACCGCGGCGCTCGTCTTCACGACGCAGCCGGGCGGCGGCGCGACGGGCGGGACGCAGTTCCCGACGCAGCCGGTTGTCACCGCGGTCGACGCCGGCGGCAACACCGTCACCGGCTTCTCCAGCACGGTGACGCTCGCGCTCGTGTCCGGCACCGGAACCGCCGGCGCCGACCTCGACAACTGCGACCCCGAGAGAGCCAGAAGCGGCGTCGCGACATTCGACAACTGCGAGATCGACCTTGCCGGCACCGGCTACCAGTTGCGCGCGACCGCGTCCGGCGGGCTCAGAGGCGACAGCGCGGCGTTCGACGTCTCCGTCGGTCCTGTGAGCAGACTCGACTTCACGACCGAGCCGGCCGGCGCCGCCGTCAGAACGGCGTTCACCACGCAGCCGGTCGTGGTCGCGGAGGACGCCGGCGGCAACGTCGTCACGAGCTACGACAGAACGATCACGCTGTCGATCGTCAGATTCACGCGGCACCTCCGGCGCGACGCTCAGCGGCTGCACCGGCACGCTCAGAGGCGGCGTGACGACGTTCGCCGGCTGCCAGATCGACAGAGTCGGCTCGGACTACGAGCTGCGCGCCGGCGACGGCACGCGCACGACCGACTCGAACGACTTCGCGGTCGTCGCCGGCCCCGCGACGCAGCTCGTCTTCACCACGACGCCTTCGAGCGCCAGCGGCGGCACCGCCTTCTCGACGCAGCCGGTCGTGACCGCGCGCGACGCCGACGGCAACACGGCGACGAGCTACAGCGGCACGGTCACGCTGACGGTCAACAGCGGTCCCGCGGGTGGCGCGCTGAGCGGCTGCACGAGCTCGCTCAGAAGCGGCGTCACGACGTTCAGCGGGTGCAGACTGGACAGAGCCGGCACCTACACGCTGAGAGCGAGCGACGGCACGCTCAGCGTTGTCAGCTCCAACATCACGGTCAACGTGGGCTCGACGGCCGCGCTCGTCTTCACGACCCAGCCGGGCGGCGCGGTCGACGACACGGCGTTCACGCAACAGCCGGTGCTGACGGCGGTCGACGCCGGCGGCAACACCGTCACGAGCTACAGCAGCACGATCACGCTCTCGATCGTCAGCGGGACCGGGACGTCGGGCGCGTCGATCAGCAACTGCAGCTCCACGCGCACCAACGGCGTGACGGCATTCAGAAACTGCCTCATCAACAGAAGAGGCACCGGCTACGTGCTGAGAGCGAGCGACGGCTCGCGCACGGTCAACAGCACCGCCTTCGACGTCAGTTAGAGGGTGCTCCCACGCCGCGACCGTTGCTAGGGTCGCGGCGTGGTTGCCGCCGCTGAGACGCTTCGCCGTACGCCCCTGTTCGATCGCCATGTCGCGGCCGGGGCGAGACTCGTGCCGTTCGCCGGCTGGGAGATGCCGGTCCAGTACGCGGGCGTGAGAGAGGAGCACCTCGCGGTGCGCCAGCGCGCCGGCGTGTTCGACGTCTCGCACATGGGCGAGGTCGAGACGCGCGGACCGGGGGCGCTCGCGTTCCTCCAGCGCATGCTGTCGAACGACGTCGCGAAGATCGCGATCGGCGGCGCGCAGTACTCCGTCCTGTGCCGCAAGGACGGCGGGGTGCTCGACGATCTCTTCACCTATCGCCTCGCGACCGACGAGGACCGCTATCTGACGGTGACGAACGCGGCCAACCACGCGAAGGACCTCGCGTGGCTGCGCGCGCACGCCGAAGGCTTCGAGGTCGAGCTGGCCGACCGGCTCGACGGCTACGCGATGCTGGCGGTCCAGGGGCCGGCGGCGCGCGGGCTGCTCGCACCGCTGCTCGGCGCGGACGAGCAGCTGCCGGCCCGCTTCCGCACCGCCGAGCTGCACGTCGCCGGAGTCGCCGCGCTCGTGTGCGGGACCGGCTACACGGGCGAGGACGGCGTCGAGATCCTGTGTGCGCCGGGCGGCGCGGGGACGATCTGGGACGAGCTGCTCGCCGCGGGTGTCGCTCCGGCCGGCCTCGCGGCGCGTGACACGCTGCGGCTGGAGGCGTGCCTGCACCTCTACGGCAATGACCTGATGGAGTCGCGCGGGCCGATCGAAGCCGGCCTCGGCTGGTGCTGCAAGGAGGAGACCGGCTTCGTCGGCGCGGAGGCGGTGCGCGCGGTGCGCCAGGCCGGACCGACCGAGCGGCTCGTGCCGTTCGCGCTCACCGGTCCAGGGATCCCGCGCCAGGGGAACCCGGTCGTCGGCGGCGGCGAGGTCACGAGCGGCACCTTCTCGCCGTCCCTGGAGCAGGGGATCGGGATGGCGTACGTGCCCGCCGAGCAGGCCGCGGTCGGCACGCAGATCGAGATCGACGTGCGCGGCAAGCGCCGTCCTGCGATCGTGAAGGAAAAGCCCCTGTACCGAAAGGACGGCTAGTGGCGGACAACCCGAATGATCTGCTCTACCACCCCGAGCACGACTGGGTCCGGATCGACGGCGACGTCGCCACGTTCGGGATCACCTGGTACGCGCAGGATTCGCTGGGCGAGGTCGTCTTCTTCGACCCGCCGGAGGTAGGGACGCAGGTGGCGCAGGGCGAGAGCTACGCTGAGGTGGAGTCGGTGAAGGCCGTCTCGGACGTGATCGCGCCGCTCTCCGGCGAGATCGTCGAGGTCAACGACGCCCTCGGCGACGCCCCGGAGAAGATCAACGAGGACCCGTACGGAGACGGTTGGATGGTCAAGGTGCGGTTGAGCGATTCGTCCGAGCGCGACGCCCTCCTCGACGCCGACGGATACGCCGCCCAGCTCGACTGACCGCATGAGCACGTACACCTCCGCCACCGACGCCGACCGCCGCGCGATGCTCGACGCGATCGGCGCGATGTCGATCGAGGAGCTGTTCGCCGACATCCCCGGCGCGCTGCGGCTCGACCGGCCGCTCGCGCTGCCGGCCGGGATGGCGGAGCAGGAGGTCTACGAGCACCTGCGCGAGCTGGCCTCGCGCAACGTCTCGTGCGAGGACGAGATCTCGTTCCTCGGCGCGGGCATGTACGACCATTACGTCCCGTCGCTGGTCGACACGCTGACCTCGCGCAGCGAGTTCCTGACGCCGTACACGCCCTATCAGCCGGAGATCTCGCAGGGCGGTCTGCAGGTGATGTTCGAGTACCAGACGGCGATCAGCGAGCTGACGGGCCTGCCGGTCTCGAACGCGTCGGTGTACGAGGGGCCGAGCGCCGTCGGCGCGGCCGGCTACCTCGCGAAGCTGACGAACGGCAAGCCGCGTGTGCTTGCCTCGCGTGGTGTGCATCCGCACAGCCGCGAGACGCTGGTGACGCTCGCGCGCGGGTACGGGCAGACGGTCGAGGAGGTGCCGCTGAAGGACGGCGCGACCGATCTCGACGCGTTGACGGCGGCGTTGGGCGACGACGTGTCCGCGGTCGTGCTGCAGCAGCCGAGCTTCCTTGGGACGGTCGAGGACGTGGCGGCGTTGACGGAGGCGGCGAAGCGGGTCGGTGCGGTCGTCATCTGCGCGTGCGACCCGATCCCGCTCGGGATCATCGAGCCGCCCGGCGCCCAAGGCGTCGACATCGCCGTCGGCGAGGGGCAGACGCTCGGCAACCGGCTCGACTTCGGCGGTCCGTCGTTCGGCTTCTTCGCCGCCGCGCAGGAGCACATCCGCAAGATGCCCGGTCGCATAGCTGGCCAGACAGTCGATGTCGATAGCAAGCGTGGCTACGTGCTGACTTTGCAGACGCGCGAGCAGCACATCCGCCGCGAGAAGGCGACCTCGAACATCTGCACCGCGCAGGCGCTCAACGCGCTCGCCGGCGTCGTCTACCTCGGCTGGCTCGGCCGACAGGGGCTCGTCGAGCTGGGCGAGCTGCTGCTGCGGCGCACCGCATACGCGCGCGAGGCGCTGTGCGCGATCGACGGCGTCGAGCCGCTGCACGAGCAGCCGGTCGTGCGCGAGTTCGCTGTGCGTCTGCCCGGCGTCGACCTCGACGGCGTGGTGGAGCGGCTCGCGGCGGAGGGCATCAACGCCGGCTACCGGCTCGGGCGCGCCTACCCCGAGTACGCGGACGGCCTGCTCGTCGCGATCACCGAGCGCCGCACGCGCGCGCAGATCGACCGCTTCGCCGAGGCGCTCGGGAATGCGCTCGCGGCTGAACGCGGCGGGGCGCCGGTCGCCAGCGGGGTCGGGGCATGAGCGTCACGCGCGCCTCCTCCGCGATCGCGGCCGCGGATGACACGCTCACGATCTACGAGCGCTCGCGGACCGGGCGGCGCGCGTTCGTCGCGCCGGAGCTCGACGTGCCGGAGCGGCCGCTCGACGAGCTGCTGCCCGCGCGGCTGCGCCGCACGACCCCGGCGCAGCTGCCCGAGGTCAGCGAGCCGGAGCTGATCCGCCACTATCACCGGCTGTCGAAGCGCAACTTCGACCTCGACACCGGCTTCTATCCGCTCGGGTCGTGCACGATGAAGCACAACCCGAAGTTGCACGAGCGCGTCGCGGCGCTGCCGGGCAACGCGCGCCTGCACCCGCTGCAGGACGAGCGGCGCGCGCAGGGCGCCCTGGAGCTGATGTGGAACCTGCAGGAGGCGCTCGGCGAGATCGCGGGGCTGCCGCACGTCTCGCTGCAGCCGTCCGCCGGCTCGCACGGCGAGCTGGCCGGCGTGCTGCTGACGCGCGCCTACCACGAGGACCGCGGCGAGCACCGCACGAAGGTCCTCACCCCGGACACCGCGCACGGCACGAACCCGGCGACGGTCACGATGGCCGGCTACGAGGTCGTCAAGGTCGGCACGAACGCCGACGGCGGGGTGGACGTCGACGACCTGCGTGCGAAGGCCGACGAGCAGGTCGCCTGCCTGATGCTCACCAACCCGAGCACGCTCGGCCTGTTCGACCCGAACATCGCGGAGATCGCCGAGATCGTGCACGGGGTGGGGGCGACGCTCTACTACGACGGCGCGAACCTCAACGCGATCATGGGCATCACGCGGCCCGGCGACATGGGCTTCGACATCGTGCACTTCAACCTGCACAAGTCGTTCACGCAGCCGCACGGCGGCGGCGGACCGGGCGCCGGGCCGATCGCCGTCTCCGAGCGGATCGAGCCGTACCTGCCGCGGCCGCAGGTCGTGCGGCGCTCCGACGACGAGGGCTACGCGTTCGAGCTCGACGAGGGCCGTCCGAAGTCGATCGGCAAGCTGCGCGGCTTCCAGGGCAACTACGGCGTCTTCGTGCGCTCCTATGCCTACATCCGCTCGCTCGGGGCAGAGGGCCTGAGAGAGGCGAGTGAGGTCGCGGTGCTGAACGCGAACTACCTGCTCGCGCTGCTGAAGCGAGCCGGTGTCGCCGAGTACCTGCCGGTCGCGTACGACCGCATCTGCATGCACGAGTTCGTGCTCTCGGGGGCGCCGATGAAGCGCGAGCTGGGGATCAGAACGCTCGACCTCGCCAAGCGCCTGCTCGACTTCGGCGTCCACCCTCCGACGGTCTACTTCCCGCTGCTGGTCGACGAGGCGCTGCTGATCGAGCCGACCGAGACGGAGACCAAGGAGACGCTCGATCGCTTCGCCGAGATCGTCGCCGAGATCCTGCGCGAGGCCGCCGAGGATCCCGAGATCGCCCGCAACGCGCCGTACTCGACGCCGGTGCGCCGCCTCGACGAGGCGCGCGCGGCGAAGCAGCCGGTCATCCGCCAGCCGCTGTAGCGCAGCAACGCCAATTTCACAGAAAGAAGTGGTTCGGTCGGAGGTCTCGGCGTACGGTGTGTGCATGTCGGGCTGCACCGATCACTCACTGAGCAATCCGGCCTACATCCACACCGGGGCGCTCAACGCGACGAAGTACACGAGTTGGGCGGGCGCGGCGATCGTGGCCATCGGGGCGATCGTCATCGGCGTCGCGAAGGCGGCGAGCGCCGAAGTCTCGACCACGGTCGTCGTCGCGATTCTCGGGACGGTCGCCATTGCGCTCCTGGCCATCGCCGTCGTCGTCGCGGCCGACGTGCTCGCCCGGGGACGCGTGAAGTGCTGCGCGATCGCAGCGGGCGTCGCGAACGGGATGGTTCCGGCCGGGCAGGCAGTGTCCGCCGGTGCGAACGGCGTGGATGGCGATGCCACGCTGACGGTCGGCGACACGAGATTCGCGTTCCACAAGGTGCGCAGCGTCGACATCGGGTAGGCCCGGCTCGGGGCCTACACGGCGCGGCGGCTCGTCACCACGACCTCGGCCCCCTTCGCCGGGAGCATCGTGACGTTGCGGTGCAGCACGCGCTCGGGCCGCTGGTCGGGCGCCTCCATGTCAGTGCGCCGGGCGATCGCGTCGAGCACCACTCGCTGCTCGGCCATCGCGAGCGTTGCGCCGAGGCAGCGGCGGATGCCGCCGCCGAACGGGACCCACGTGTAGGTGCCGGGTCTCACGCCGAGGAAGCGCTCGGGCCTGAAGCTGAACGGGTCGGGATAGACGTCCTCGCGGTGGTGCAGCAGCGTCACCGAGACGAGGATGTGGCTGTTCTCCGGCAGGCGCCACTCGCCGAGCTGCCACGGCGCCTTCACACGGCGGCCGGTGATCGGCACGACCGGGCGGTTGCGCATCGCCTCGTGGATCGTCGCCTCGACGTAGGCCGCGTCCTCGCTGTCGGAGCGGACCTCCTCGCGCAGGCGGTCGTACGCGGCCGGGTTGCGCAGCAGCCGCTCGAACGTCCACGCAAGCGAGTTCGCCGTCGTCTCATGACCGGCGAGCACGAGCGTCAGCAGCTCGTCGCGCAGCTCGACGTCGCTCATCGGCTCGCCGTCCTCGTCGCGCGCGGCGAGCAGCAGGGAGAGGATGTCGGTGTGCTCCGCGCCGTCGTCCTGCCGGGCGCGCGCGGCGGCGATCACGCCGTAGATGTCGCGGTCGAGGCGCGCGATCAGCCTCTTCGTCAACCCCACCGGCTCCTCGCGGCCGGCATTCATCAGCTCGGCGAACTGTCCGACCGGCGTCTGCGTCAGCCACGAGAGCCGCAGGATCATCTGGCGCAGCGCGTGCTCGGGCGTGCCGGGCGCGGGGCGGCCGTCGGGCACGCCGAAGATGCCGGCCATGATCACGTCGAGCGTGACCGCCTGCATGCGCGGCGCGAGCGCGAACCGCTCGTTCAGCGGCCACGAGCCGATCTCGCGCTCAGCGACGTCGGCGATCATCTGCGTGTAGCGCTCGACCGCCTCGCCGTGGAACGGCGGCAGCAGCAGCTTGCGCTGGCGCATGTGCGTCGCGCCGACGGTCGTCAGCACCGAGTTTGGCCCGACGATCGGGCGCAGCGGCGACTCGCCCGCGGTCGAGATCGCCAGCTCCGGGGCGGTGAAGAGCGACTTGACGTGATCGGGGTGGCTGACGATGTAGGTGCGGTCGTCGTCGTAGTCGCGCCGCTGCGGGAAGAGGATCGCGAACGTCTCGCCCAGCTCGCGGCGCGCCTTGAACAGCAGCGGGACCTGCCGCAGGCTGAAGCGCAGCGCCTGCAGCTGGCGCGACAGCCCGATCGCGGGTGGGAGGTTGAGCGGCGCGCCGTCGTCGGGCGCCGGGCCGGAGGGGGAAGGGGGCGCCTCGCCGATCAGGCGCGGGGCGGAGGTGGTGTCCTGCTCGATCGTCGCGCTCATCGCTCGATTGAACCAAGGTCAAACCGCATCTGCGACAGTACGGCCCGTACTGTGTCCGATCTCACACAGAGCGAACCCCCGGAGAGGAGACCCGATGGACGAGACGACGCTGCCCGAGCGGCCGAACGAAGCGGGGTTCGCGGCGTTCGCGCCACGAGCCCAGCAGCCCGACGACGGACCCGTGACGATGCTCAACTTGCTCGCGTTTGTGCCGGACGGCGGGCGCGAGCGCTACGAGCAGTACGGCGCGGCCGTCGCGCCGCTGTTGGAGCGTGCGGGCGGGCGCATCGTGTACGCCGGCGAGGCTGCCTCGCCGCTGCTCGGCGACGCCGGCTGGGACGTCGTCGCGCTCGTCGAGTACCCGACGCGGCAGGCGTTCCTCGACATGATCTCCTCGCCGGAGTACCTCGCGGTCGCGCATCTGCGCACCGAGGCGCTGGCGCGCGGCGAGCTGCATCCGCTCGACACGGTCGCTGCGAGTTTCGGCGCGGTGCCTCGCCTCGACGTGCCGTCGCGTGACGAATGGGACCGAACGCACACGGCGGCTGACGATCCAGGCCGGTAGCCTGCCGCGCCGTGCGGATCTTCTCCGGCATCCAGCCGACCGGGCGCAAGCACCTCGGCAACTACATCGGTGCGATCGAGCCGTATGTCCACTATCAGGAGCAGGGCGAGGCGATCTACTGCGTCGTAGACCTGCACGCGACGACTGTGCCGTACGAGCCATCTGAGATGCGCGAGCGGCTCTATGACACGGCCGCGATCCTGATCGCCACCGGCCTGCACCCCGACCGATGCACCTTCTTCCGCCAAGGCGACGTGCCCGAGCACAGCGAGCTGGCGTGGCTGCTCTCCAGCGTCACCGCATTCGGCGACCTCAACCGCATGCACCAGTTCAAGGAGAAGTCCGGCTCCCAGCGTGATCTGGTCTCCGCCGGACTCTTCACCTATCCGATCCTGATGGCCGCCGACGTGCTCGCCTATCGCGCCGACACGGTTCCCGTCGGCGACGACCAGCGCCAGCACGTCGAGCTGATGCGCGACATCGCGGAGCGCTTCAACGCGCGCTTCGGCGAGACACTCGTGGTACCCAGAGGCGTCTACCGCGAGGTCGGCGCGCGCATCATGGACCTGCAGGAGCCCGAGCGGAAGATGTCGACCACGGGCGGCACGGAGCAGGGGACGGTCTACGTGCTGGAGGACCCGGCGACGATCGAGAAGAAGTTCAAGCGCGCGGTGACCGACTCCGGCAGCGAGATCCGCCGCGCGCCCGAGAAGCCGGGGATCTCCAACCTGATCGAGATCCTCGCGGCAGTGACCGGCAGATCGTTCGACGAGGTCGAGCGCGAGCATGCCGACGCCCGCTACGGCGACTTCAAAGCGGCCGTCGCCAAGGCCGTGATCGCGCGCCTGCAGCCGGTCCACGAGCGCTACGACGCGCTGCGCGCTGACGAGGCGGCGCTGGAGCGCGTGCTGACCGAGGGCGCCGAGAAGGCGCGCGCGATCGCTGTGCCAGTGCTCGCGGACGTACGGGCCGCGATGGGCGTCGGTCCGGTCGCCTGACACCCGCCGTCGGCCGCGCTCGTTACCCTCCCTCGCGGTGCGCGCCGCCGATCTGGACCTCGACCTCGACGTCTTCGCCGGGCCGTTCGACCTGCTGTTGACGCTCGTCCTGCGCGAGGAGGTCGACCTGCTCGAAGTCGACCTCGCGGACGTCGTCGTCACCTACATCGACTTCCTCGAGGCGAAGGGCGAGCTCGACCTGGAGCTGGCGACCGAGTTCCTCGTCCTGATCGCCGCGCTGCTGGAGCTCAAGTCGCGCCTGATGCTGCCGGGCGAGGAGCAGGAGCTGCTCGACCTCGAGCCGGGCGAGGCGGCCGAGGAGCTGCTCGCGCGCCTGCTCGAGGCGCACCGCTACCGCGGCGCCGCCGAGCATCTGGCGCACCTGCTGGAGGAGCAGTCCGGCTACCGCTTCCGCTCCGCGCCGCTGCCGCCGCAGCTGCGGCGCACGTCGCTGGAGGAGTCGGCGGCGGTCTACGACCCCGCGCTGCTCGGCAGAGCGCTTGGCGGGCTGCTGCGGATGCCGCCGGAGATCGACCTGCACCACGTGACGATCCAGAGAGTCACGGTGATCGAACGGCTCAAGGTGCTGCGCGCGCTGCTGCGCCGCGGGCGCTTCTCGTTCGACGAGGCGGTCGCGAGAGCAGACCGCGTGACGGTGGCGGTGACGATCTGGGCGCTGCTTGAGCTCTATAAGCGCGGCGAGGCGACGTGGGAGCAGGCGGAGCCGTTCGAGGAGATCACGGTCGAGGCGCTCGCCGAGCGGCCGTGGCCGGACCTGGCCGGTCCGGTCACCGGGGCCGAGGAGATCCGCAGCCCGCACGTCGAGCCGGACGCCACCGAGCACGCCGGGGTCGTGGCGTGATCGAGCTGCCCGGCACGCTCGAGGCGCTGCTGTTCCTCTCGCCCGACCCGCTCCCGGCGGCCTCGCTCGCCGATGCGATCGGCATCGAGCGAGACGAGGCGGAGGAGGCGCTGCACGCGCTCGCCGCCTCCCTCGACGAGGACGGTCGCGGGATCGTGCTGCGCGAGCTGTCGGGCGGCTGGCAGCTCTCGTCGCATCCCGAGGCGGAGGACGCCGCCCGTCGCCTGTTGGCGAAGCCGCGTACCCCACCGCTGACGCCCGCGCAGGCGGAGACGTTGGCGATCGTCGCTTACCTGCAGCCGGTGTCGCGTCCCGAGATCGCCCGCATACGCGGCGTCAACGCAGAGTCGGCCGCGCAGACGCTGATCGAGCGCGGGATGATCGAAGAGGCCGGTCGCTCGCAGTTCGGGGCCGTGCTCTACCGCACGACGGAGTTGTTCCTGCGTCTGTTCGGGCTGCAGTCCGCCGACAAGCTTCCGGATGTCACCGCCTGGGACCCGTCCCCCGAGGTCGCCGCCTCGATCCGCGAGCGCCTGCTGAGAGCCGGCGAGGCGCGGCTGGGGGTTCCGGCGGCGGCGCAGCCGGCGGAGGGGCGGGAGTCTGTGGAGCCCGGCTCCGATGCCGCGTCGGACGAGGCGTCCGCCGATGGCATCGAGGGGGACGCGGACGCCGCCGAGCCCGAGCCCGCCCCGGTCATCCCGATCGCCTGATCCCCGAGCTGCGACCATTTAGGTCCCTATAGGACCCCCAAAAGGTCACAGCTCAGCGAGCAGCTCGCCCGCGCGCTCGGGCTCCCGCGTGAGGACGCCACCAACGCCGACGGCGACCGCTCCGGCCGCGAGCCACTCGGCGGCGTCGGCAGTGGTGATCCCGCCGGTGGGGAGGAGTTGGGCGTCGGGCAGGGCGGCCAGGAGGACGCGCAGATCGGCAGGGGTCAGCCGGTCGGCGGGGAAGAGCTTCACGAGGTCGGCGCCCGCACGGATGCACGCGTCGATCTCGGTCGGGGTGAAGGCGCCCGGCACAGCGGCGGCGCCCGCCTCGTGCGCGACCGCGACGACCTCTGGGCTAAGCACGGGCGACAGCAGGAAGCGCGCGCCGGCGTCCAGTGCGGCCACGGCCTCGGCCGCGCTCATGACGGTTCCGGCTCCCACGAGCGCCGACGGGAAGCGCGTCACCAACGAGCAGATCGCGGCCAGCGAGCCCGGCACGTTCAAAGGGACCTCGACGACGTCCACGCCCGCCTCGATGACCGCCGTTCCGACGGCCAAGGGCTCGTCGCACCGCAGGATCGCCACCACGCGTCGCTCGGCGATCCGAGCGGCGATCGGGTTCACGCCGCCGCCCGCGCCGCCAGCTGCCCGCACGCCGCGTCGATGTCGCGCCCGCGCGTGAGCCGCACGGTCGCCTCGACGCCGCGCGACTCCAACGCCTCGCGGAACGCGGCGATCGCCTCGCGCCCGGATCCCTCGTACACCGAGCCGGTCGGGTTGTACGGAATCAGGTTGACCTTGTAGATCCGACGGTCGAGCAGCGCGGCGAGCGCCAGCGCCTGCTCGTAGCGATCGTTCACGCCCGCGAGCATCACGTACTCGATGAAGATCTTGCGGCGCTTGGCCTCGTAGAACTCCTCGCACGCCTCCAGCACCTGCTCGAGCGGATAGCGCTCGTTCACCGGCATGATCTGCGAGCGCAGCGCGTCGTCCGGCGCGTGCAGCGACAGCGCGAGCCGCAGCGGGAGCGGGGAGTCCGCCAGTCGCAGGATCCCCGGGATCCATCCAACCGTCGAGATCGCGGTCCGTCGTGACGTGATCCCGACGTCCGGCAGCTTCCGGCACGCGGCGAGCACGTTGTCGAGGTTCATCATCGGCTCGCCCATCCCCATGAACACGCAGTGGTCGACCTCGGTCATGCGGCGGAAGTGGAGCGCCTGGTCGAGAATCTCCGACGCGGTCAGGTTGCGGCCGAACTTCATCGACCCGGTCGCGCAGAACGTGCACGTCAGCGGGCAGCCGGACTGCGAGGAGAGGCACAGCGAGCGGCGCCCCACCACCCTGCCGGGCGGTGCCGGATAGCGCATCAGCACGGCCTCGACCGGTCGCCCGTCCGCCGTCGAGAACAACGCCTTCACGGTCCCGTCGGACGCGTGCGCCTCGTGCTCCAGCGTCAGCGACGACAGCGGCACCTCGGCCGCCAGAGCGCCTCGCAGCGCCGCTGGCAGGTTCGTCATCTCCTCGTACGACGCGGCTCCGCGCGCCACCCACTCCCACACCTGTCTGGCGCGGAATGCGGGCTGGCCGTGCGCGTGCAGCGTGCGCTCCAGAAGCTCAAGATCCATGACCGACATAGAGTGGCAGGGATGCGCCTTGCCAAGTTCCTCGCCCACGCGGGCGTCGCCTCACGACGCGGCGCCGAGCAGCTGATCGCCGCGGGGCGCGTCACGGTCGACGGCGCCACGGTCACCGATCCGGCCCGCGACGTCGACGAGCACACGGCTGTCGCATTCGACGGCGAGCCGGTCAAGGGAGCCGAGCCGCGCGTCGTCTACGCGCTGCACAAGCCGGCCGGCGTGGTGTCGACCGCCAGCGACACACACGGCCGCCGCACCGTCGTGGACCTCGTCAACAGCGATCGCCGCCTCTACCCGGTCGGCCGCCTCGACGCCGACTCGACCGGCCTGATCCTGCTCACGAACGACGGCGAGCTCGCGAACCGCCTCACGCACCCCCGCTACGAGGTACCGAAGACCTACCGCGCGTCGCTCGGCGGCCCTGCCATCACCGACCGTGCGCTGAAGGCGCTGCGCGAGGGCGTCCAGCTGGATGACGGCATCACCGCACCCGCGCGTGTGCGCCGCCTCACGCCGCACCAGCTGGAGCTGACGATCCACGAGGGCCGCAACCGTCAGGTGCGGCGCATGTGCGAGGCGGTCGGGCGGCCGGTCCGCCAGCTCGTCCGCATCCGCTTCGGACCGCTGGAGCTGGCCGAGCTCAGACCCGGGAAGGCCCGCCGCCTGACTGCCGCCGAGCTGCAGGCGCTCACACGTGCGACCGCTGACGTGCCTAGGCGTCCGCATGGCTGAGAGAATGCCCGCCGCCATGCGACTGTTCGCGCTGCGAGGCGCCATCACGGTGGAGCGAAACGACGCCGAGGAGATCCTCGCGGCGACGGACGAGCTGATGAACGAGCTGATGCTCCGCAACGGGCTGGCGCCGCGCGACCTCGTCAGCTGCCTCTTCACCCTCACGCAGGACCTCGACGCCGAGTTCCCGGCGAAGGCGGCGCGCCGGATGGGCCTCAGCGCCGTGCCGCTGATGTGCGCCCGCGAGGTGCCCGTGCCCGGCGCGCTGCCGCGCGTGATCCGCGTGCTGGTCCACTACTACGCCGACGAGGGCCACGTCGCGCGTCACGTCTACCTGCGCGAGGCCAGATCGCTGCGGACCGACCTCGAATCGGCACAATAGGCACGACCGCCGCCTCATCCCACGCCATGTCGATCGAGTTCGCCGAGAAGATCCGCCGCCTGCCGACCTACCCGACTGCGGGCGGCTATGCGCTGGGCGACGAGTACGCGATGCTCGCCTCCAACGAGGCGCCGTACGGTCCGCCGTCCGGCGTCCGGGAGGCGGTCGAGCGCGCGCTGAGGAACATCAACCGCTACCCCGACCCTTCGAACATGCGGCTGCGCAGAGCGCTGGCGGCGCGCTACGACTACGCGCCGGAGCGGATCGCGATAGGCAGCGGTTCCTGCGACATCCTGCTGAGCGCCGCCGAGGCGCTGCTGGAGCCGGGCGCGGAGATCGTCTACGCGTGGCCGTCGTTCTCCGTCTATCCGCACATGGCGGCGGCGACCGGCGCGCGCGCGATCAGAGTGCCGCTCAACGCCGAGCACGCGCACGACCTCGACGCGATGCTCGCGGAGATCACCGTCGCGACGCGGCTCGTGATCGTCTGCAACCCGAACAACCCGACCTCGACCGCGCTGCCGCTCGACGCGATCGCGGCGTTCGTGGAGCGGGTGCCGCACAACGTCTGCGTGCTGATCGACGAGGCCTACTGCGAGTTCAACGTGCTCGACGATCCCGATGCGTCGCTTGATGCTCGTGCGGCGCCACTCGAACGTCGTGCTGCTGCGCACCTTCTCGAAGGTCTACGGGCTCGCCGGCCTGCGCTGCGGCTACGCGCTGTGCGGCGACGAGCGCTTCCGCGTCGCGGTCGAGCAGGTGCGCCAGCCGTTCTTCTGCAACGCGCTCGCGCAGGCGGCCGCCGAGGAGGCGCTCAAGCACCAGGACGAGATAACGCGGCGCGTCGAGCAGACGATCGCCGAGCGGCTCGGGCTGGAGGAGGAGCTGCGCGGCATGGGCCTGCAGGTCGCCGACGCGCAGGCGAACTTCCTGTGGCACTCGCTGAGTGCGAACGGTGCGGGCGACCTCGACGCGGAGCAGGAGAGCGCCATCATCGACGGCCTTGCCGAGCGCAAGGTGCTGATCCGCTCCGGCAACGCGCTCGGCCGCGCCGGCTGGGCCCGCACGACGATCGGCACCCCCGCCGAGAACGGCAGCTTCCTCGACGCGCTGCGCGAGCTGGTCTGAGCGCGCGCCGGCGGGCGCAGCCGAACAGCGCGTCGCGGATCAGCAGCTCCGACAAGTCGCGCTCGCGGCTTCACAAGGCACAGCGGCTCTGGCACACTTCTGCCAGCGTCATGCAGAACGACAGCCACCGATCGACGTCGTCCACGCTCGCCGGCCACGCCGGTCGGACGTCGTATGCCGGTGGTTCCTGGCGCTTCTACGCCTGGCGATTTATCTAGGCGCTCGGCCTGGGACTCCGCCGTTCCCCCTTGGGGAGCCTCTGAGACCGGGCGCCGACTCGCCCGTTTCCGTAGATTTCCAGGCTCAGAGAGGACCTTCTGAAGATGATCGTGATGAAGCAGGACGCAACCGAGGAGCAGATCCAGGCCGTGATGGCCCGGATCGAGGCGGTCGGTGCTCGAGCGCATCGATCGCCGGGGGAGGAGGTGACGGTGATCGGCGCGATCGGCGACCTCGAGCACGTCTCAGCGGCTCGAGCTCGACGGCGCCCCGGGGGTCGAGAAGGTGATGCCGATCCTCAAGCCGTACAAGCTCGCCTCCGCGCAGATCCGCCACGGCGAGCCGAGCGTGCTGGAGATCGGCGGGCGCAAGATCGGCGGCGAGCACTTCGCGCTGATCGCCGGCCCGTGCACGGTCGAGTCGCGCGAGCAGGTGATGACCACGGCCGAGATCGTCAAGGGGGCAGGCGCGACGCTCTACCGCGGCGGCGCGTACAAGCCGCGCACCTCGCCCTACGCCTTCCACGGGCTCGGCGAGGAGGGCCTCAGGCTGCTCGCCGAGGCGAAGGAGCAGACGGGCATGCCGATCGTCACGGAGCTGATGGACGTGCGCGACCTCGAGCCGGTGCTCGAGGTGGCCGACGTGATCCAGGTCGGCGCGCGCAACATGCAGAACTACACGCTGCTGACCGAGCTGGGCCGCGCCGGCCGTCCGGTGCTGCTCAAGCGCGGCCTGTCCTCGACGCTGGAGGAGTGGCTGAACGCCTCCGAGTACATCCTCAAGGAGGGCAACGAAGCGGTGATGCTGTGCGAGCGCGGCATCCGCACGTTCGAGACCGCCTACCGCTTCACGCTCGACCTGACGGCGGTCCCCGTGCTGAAGGAGCTGACGCACCTGCCGGTGATCGTCGACCCCTCGCATGCCGCCGGCCGGCGCGCGCTCGTCGAGCCGCTGTCGCTCGCCGCCGCCGCGGTCGGGGCGGACGGGATCATCGTCGAGGTGCATCCGAAGCCGGACGAGGCGATCTGCGACGGTCCGCAGCAGCTCGTCGCAGCCGACTTCCCGGCCTACGCGGCGAAGGTCGAAGCGGCCGCCAACGTCGCAGGCAAGGTCCTCTCCGCCGTCCCGGCCGGCTGAGCGCAGCCGGCCGGAGGTCGATCCGCTCGTGCGCATCGCCGTAGTCGGGGTCGGCCTGATCGGCGGCTCGATCGGGCTCGCGGCGCGTGAGCGGCTCGACGCGACGGTGTCCGGCTGGAGCCGCTCGCCGTCCACGTTGGAGCGCGCGCTTGAGCTGGGCGCGATCGATCGCGCCGGCGACTCGCTCGCCGACGCCGTGCGCGACGCCGAGGCCGTGTTCGTGTGCGCGCCCGTCGGCGTCCTGCCGGACGTCGTGCGCGACGTCCTGGACGCCGCGACCGAGGACTGCGTCGTCAGCGACGCCGGCTCGACGAAGCGCAGCGTGGTGAGGTCGACCGAGGACCCGCGCTTCGTCGGCGGTCATCCGTTGGCGGGCGCGGAGACCGCGGGCGTGGAGCACGCGCGCGCCGACCTGTTCGTCGACGCAACCTGGTACCTGACGCCCACGCCCGGCGCGACCGGCGTGCTGTTCGAACGGCTCCACCGCCTGATCAGAGACCTCGGCGCGCGACCCGCGACGATCGACGCCGCCACGCACGACACGATGCTGGCCGCGGTCTCGCACCTGCCGCACGTGCTCGCGAACGTGCTCGTCGCGCAGGCCGCGATCGCGCTCGGCGGCGAGCGCCTGCCCGCGACCGGCCCGTCGTTCCGCGACGCGACGCGCGTCGCCGGTGCCAACAGCGCGATCTGGACCGACATCTACCTCGCCAACCGCGACGCACTGGTCGAGCAGATGGACGGCGCGATCCAGCGGCTGCAAGACGTGCGCGCCGCGCTTGCCGCCGCGGACCCCGATGCCGTCACCTCCTGGAACGACGCCGCGCGCGACGATCGCCGCCGGCTGGTGGAGGCGCAGCTGGCCGGCGGGCCGCTGCACGAGCTGCGCGTGTCGGTCCCCAACGAGCCTGGCGTGGTCGCGACGCTCGCGCTGGAGCTGGCGAGAGCGGGGATCGACATCGCCGACATGGCGCTCTACCCGACGCCCGACAACAGCGAGGGCGTCGTCGCGCTGTGGATCGCGGGGGACGAGCCGGCGCAGCGCGCCCTGACGCTCGTCGAGGAGCGCGGCTACCCGGTGGCGCGGGCGTGAGCGCCGCGCGCTTCGAGCCGGCGCGCGGCCTGCGCGGAACCCTGCGCGTTCCCGCCGACAAGTCGATCTCGCACCGCGCCGCCCTGCTCGGCGCGATGTCGTCCGGTGTGGTGCGCGTGCGCAACTACCTGCACGCTGCCGACACCGACTCGACGCTCGCCGCCGTGCAGGCGCTCGGCGCGGGCGTCGAGCGCGGCGGGGCGCCCGGCGAGCTGACGATCCACGGCGTGGGCCTGCGCGGTGCGCACGCGGCCGACGACCCGATCGACGTCGGCAACGCCGGCACGCTGATGCGGCTGGTGTCCGGATGGCTTGCGGCGCAGCCCGGCCGCAGCTGGACGCTCGACGGCGACGACTCGATCCGCTCTCGCCCGATGGACCGCGTCGTCGAGCCGCTGCGGATGATGGGCGCGCACATCGACGCGCGCGAGGACCGCTTCGCGCCGCTCGCGATCCACGGCCGCGAGCTGCACGGCATCGCGTACGCGTCGCCGGTCGCGAGCGCACAGGTCAAGTCGTGCGTGCTGATCGCCGGCATGGCGACCGCGGAAGGCGCGACCGTGACCGAGCCGCATCCGAGCCGCGACCACACGGAGCGGATGCTCGCGCGTGCCGGCGTCCCGCTGGAGCGCGTCGACGGCGGGGTCGCGGTTCGCCCGGTGGAGGCGATCGAGCTCGACGCCGTCGAGGTGCCGGGCGACCTCTCCTCGGCCGCCTTCTTCGTCGCGGCCGCGCTGCTCGTGCCGGGCTCCCACCTGGTGCTGGAGGACGTCAACGTCAACTGGACGCGCACCGGCTTCCTGCGAATCGCGGAGCGGATGGGCGCGACGGTGCGCGGCGAGATCGAGCCGCTCGGCGGCTTCGCGCCCGGCGAGCCGGTGAGCGACCTGGAGATCGCGCACGGCCCGTTGGCCGGCACCACCGTCGAGGCGGACGAGGTCCCGCTCGCGATCGACGAGCTGCCGCTCGTGGCGCTGCTCGGCTGCTTCGCGGAGGGGGAGACGGTCGTGCGCGGGGCGCACGAGCTGCGCGTGAAGGAGTCCGACCGCATCGCGACCGTCGTGGAGGGCCTGTGCGCGCTCGGCGCCGACATCGAGGCGACCGACGACGGCTTCGTCGTGCGCGGGACGGGCGGCCTGCGCGGCGGCCGGATCGGCTCGCACGGCGACCACCGCCTCGCGATGCTCGGCGCCGTCGCCGGCCTCGCCTCGCGGGAGGGCGTCGAGGTCGAGGGCATGGAGGCGGCCGCCGTCTCCTACCCCGGCTTCGCCGACGATCTCGCGACGTTGCTGGCCCGTTAGCCGCCGCGCGGCGGCTCGTGCAGGCCGAACGGCGAGCCTTGGTCGTCGCGGCACAGCTTGAAGCGGCCGAAGCGAGCGACCGAGTCGGCGTCGCCCTCGATGTCGATCTCGTCGACCTCGCCGCCCAGCTCGCGCACGCGCGCGAGCGCCGCATCGATGTCGTCGACGGCGAAGAAGACGTATGGCGACGCGCTCGCGTCGCCTCCGTGCATGCCGCCGGGCGCGCCGTCTGTCGCGATCGTCCAGCCCTCGCCTGAGGGTCCGCGCTCGAAGCGCCAGCCGAACAGGCCCTCGTAGAACGCGCGCCCGCGCTCGACGTCCTCGACGCCCAGCTCGAAGAAGCGGATCTCGCCGGCCATGCCGTCGATCTTCCCGGAGCACGCGGCGGCGACACCTCCTGCGCGGCTATCGTGCGCCGCCATGGTCGTCGCGATCGACGGGCCCGCGGGCGCCGGCAAGTCCACCGTCGCGCGCGCCGTGGCCGACGCGCTCGGGTTCACGTACCTCGACTCGGGCGCGATGTACCGCTGCGTCGGGCTCGCCGCGCGCGAGCGGGGACGCGAGCCGGCCGAGGTCGCGCCGCGGCTGCGGATCGAGCTGGGGGACCGCGTGCTGTGCGACGGCCGTGACGTGACCGAGGCGATCCGCACGCCGGAGGTCAGCGAGGCCGCCTCGCAGGCGGCCGCGGAGCCCGCCGTGCGGAGAGCGGTCGTCGTCGAGCAGCAGCGCCTCGTCGCGCGGGGCGACTGGGTCGCCGA
Organism: uncultured Actinomycetes bacterium; assembly: GCA_963770165.1. Lineage (GTDB taxonomy): Bacteria > Actinomycetota > Thermoleophilia > Solirubrobacterales > Solirubrobacteraceae > Conexibacter. The sequence continues at coordinate 92,853 of CAVYOK010000004.1, read as the reverse complement.
GGGCCGCGACATCGGCACCGTCGTCGCACCCGACGCGGCCGTGAAGGTCTTCCTCACCGCCAGCCCTGAAGAGCGCGCCCGCCGGCGCGCCGAGCAGATCGGCGCCGACCTCGCGACCGTCCTGCAGGAGCAGACGATCCGCGACGAGCGCGACACGACCCGCGAGCACTCGCCGCTCGTCGCCGCCCCCGACGCCGTCCAGCTCGACACCACCGGCCTCACGCAGGACGAGGTCGTCGCCCGCGTCGTCGCGCTCGTCGAGCAGGCGCGCTGAGAACCCGACCACCTATGCTCGCCCGATGAAGGTCGCCGTCGTCGGCTATCCAAATGTGGGGAAGTCCTCGCTCGTGAACCGCCTCACGCAGTCGCGCGAGGCGATCGTGCACGAGCAGCCCGGCCTTACGCGCGACCGCAAGGAGCTGCGCACCGAGTGGAACGGCCGCCCGATCACGCTGATCGACACGGGCGGCGTCGACCTCGACGACCGCGACGAGCTCGCGCGCTCGATCCAGGAGCAGGCGCGCGCGGCGCTTGCCGACGCGCAGGCCGCCCTGTTCGTCGTCGACGCGCGTGCCGGCGTGCGCCCCGGCGACCTGGAGATGGCCGACCTGCTGCGGCGCACCGCGCAAGGCCGTCCGATCGTCGTCGCCGCCAACAAGGTCGACACGGTCGCCGACGTGCCGCTCGCCGCCGAGTTCCACCAGCTCGGCTTCGGCGAGCCGGTCCCCGTCTCCGCCGTCGCAGGGGCTCGGCACCGGCGACCTGCTCGACCGCCTCACGGATGCGATCCCCGAGGAGGCCGACGCCGCCGAGGAGGACGAGGACGTCGTGCGCCTCGCGCTGATCGGGCGTCCGAACGTCGGCAAGTCGAGCATGGTCAACCGCATCCTCGGCGACGAGCGCGTGATCGTCTCCGAGGTCGCCGGCACGACGCGCGACGCGATCGACCTGCCGTTCGAATACGAGGGCCCGCCCACCCGCAGACTCGTGCTCGTCGACACCGCCGGCCTGCGCCGCCAGGCGAAGGTCGGCGACTCGATCGAGTACTACACGGCGCTGCGCTCGCGCCGCGCGGCCGAGCGCGCCGACGTCGCGCTCGTGATCTGCGACGCGACGGACGGCGTGACGTCGCAGGACCTGCGCGTCGCCGAGCTGGCGATGCAGTCCGGCTGCGCGACCGCGCTGGTGCTCAACAAGTGGGATCTGACCGGCGGGGAGGATCAGCCCGAGGTCGACCTCGACCACGAGCGCGCGCGCGTCGCCCAGAAGCTGCGCCTGCGCCCGCGCGTCCTGACCGCCAGCGCGCTCACCGGCCGCCACGTGCAGCGTCTGCTGCAGGAGGCGATGGCGCTCGCCGACCGCACCTCCGGCCGCATTCCGACGCCGCAGCTCAACAAGTTCCTCTCGGAGATCCAGGAGATCCGCCAGCCGCCGGCGAAGCAGAACCACCGTCTCAAGCTGATCTACATGACGCAGACGGCCGAGCGGCCACCGCGCTTCTCGATCCAGGTCAACTCGCGCCAGCGCGTCACGCGCGACTACGCGTACTTCATCGAGAACCGCCTGCGCGAGCGCTACCGGCTGGAGGGGATCCCGCTGATCGTCGACTTCGTGGAGCGCAAGGAGCGGCGCGGCGAGGGCGGTCGCGCCGGCCGCCAGCGGCGCGCCGCCTGACCGTCGCTCGCGCTCCAGGGCCAACCCGGCCTGCCCGACCCCGGTACTCTTGCTCGACGCCAATCGACCGCGGAGCCATCTCCAATCTCATGACGACGCTCAACGACAACGAGTTCCTGTTCACGTCCGAGTCGGTGACCGAGGGCCACCCGGACAAGGTCGCCGACCAGATCTCCGACGGCGTGCTCGACGCCGTCCTGCGCGACGACCCGACCGGCCGCGTCGCCTGCGAGACGCTCGTCAACACAGGCCTCGTCGTCGTCTCCGGCGAGATCTCGACCGAGACGTACGTCGACATCCAGGAGGTCGCGCGCGAGACGATCCGCAAGATCGGCTACGTCGACGGCGACCTCGGCTTCAGCGCCGACTCGGTCGCGGTCCTCAACGCGATCGACAAGCAGTCGCCCGACATCGCTCAGGGCGTCGACAAGGCGTTCGAGGCCCGCACCGACCCGGGCGACGACGACCAGCTCGACGTCGCCGGAGCGGGCGACCAGGGCATGATGTTCGGCTACGCCTCGAACGAGACGGACGAGCTGATGCCGCTGCCGATCTCGCTCGCGCACCGGCTCGCGAAGCGCCTCGCCGACGTGCGCAAGGCCGAGACGGTCAACTACCTGCGCCCGGACGGCAAGACGCAGGTCTCCGTCCGCTACCTGAACGGCAAGCCGGTCGAGATCGAGAAGCTGCTGATTTCGACCCAGCACGCCGAAGGCGCCGAGTCGCTGATCCCCGACGACCTGTGGGAGCACGTCGTCGAGCCGATCCTGCCGAAGGATCTCTACGACGAGAAGAAGCTGCGCAAGAACTTCCTCGTCAACCCCACCGGCCGCTTCGTGATCGGCGGTCCCGTCGGCGACTGCGGCCTCACCGGGCGCAAGATCATCGTCGACACCTACGGCGGCATGGCGCGTCACGGCGGTGGCGCCTTCTCCGGCAAGGACCCGTCGAAGGTCGACCGCTCGGCCGCGTACGCCGCGCGCTACGTGGCGAAGAACATCGTCGCCGCCGGTCTCGCCGACCGCGCGGAGGTGCAGGTCGCCTACGCGATCGGCGTCGCGCACCCGGTCTCGGTGATGGTCGAGACGTTCGGTACCGAGAAGATCGGCCGCGCGCAGCTCGAGCAGCTCGTGCGCGAGCACTTCGACCTGCGCCCGGGCGCGTTCCGCGACTACCTCAACCTGCACCGGCCGATCTACCAGAAGACCGCGGCCTACGGCCATTTCGGCCGCGAGGACCACGACTTCACGTGGGAGAAGACCGACAAGGCGGACACGCTGCGCGACGCCGCCGGCCTCGACGCCGCGTCGGTCTCCTAGACGCCGCCAGGCAGACCGCCCGCACCCGACTCGCGCACCGCCGCCTCGCGCTGGCGGTGCGCCTCGTCGACCGCGCGCACGACGCGGTCGGGGTTCGCGACGCCTCTGAACGTGAAGTCCGAGTCGTCGGTGCCGGCGGTGTCGAAGTCGACCGCGCCGACGCGCAGCAGGCGGTCGATCACACGCTGGTCGACGTTGACGTTCTGCACGCGCTCGACGCGCGTCTGCTGCAGGTGCCGCGCGAGAAGCCCGCGCCGGATCGTCAGGCGCTGGTTGGTGATCGTGTAGCGCGTCGTCATGCGCCACACCAAGCCGACGAGCACGACGAGGATGACGAGCGCGACGAAGACCGCGATCGTCCAGCCGGCGGAGAAGTCGCTCGCGATCACCGTGACGAGCGCCGCGACCGCCGCGCCGAGGGCGGCGAGCAGGATGCCGCGCAGGTAGAAGCTCAGCGTCCCGCGCCACGACGGGTGACCGTCGAAGATGACGTGCTCGCCGGGGTGCAGCTCGAGCGCCACGAGCGCAGCCTACGTCACGACGCGGTCTGCCATCTACTGTGGTGCGCGGCCATGCCCCCGATCGCCCGCGTCGAGCCGCTCACGACGACCCGCGCCCTGCGCGGGCCGTTCGACTACCGCCTGCCGGAGGCGCTGGCCGACGTGGACGTCGGCACGCTGCTGAGCGTCCCGTTCGCGGGGCGCGAGCTGCTCGGCGTCGTGGTCGAGCGGGCGAGCGCGTCGGAGCTGCCCGACGAGCGGCTGGCCGAGCCGCACGCACGCGTCGAGCCGGCGATCCCAGCCGAGCTGGTGGCGCTCGCGCGCTGGATCGGCGAGGAGTACTGCTCGACCTTCTCGCGTGCGCTGCAGCTGGTGCTGCCGCCCGGGGCCGGGCGCGGGGTCGCGCCGCGCGTGCGGCCGCGCACCGCGCTCGTCGCAGAGATCAGCGAAGGGGGCCGAGCGGTGCTGGCGGACGGTGCGGGCGAGCGATTGACCGACCGCCAGCGCGCCGTGCTCGAACGGCTCGTCGCCGCGGGTCCGTTGCCGGCGACGCAAGCGGGCGCCGACCACGGCGGCCTGCGACGCCTCGCCGACCGCGGCCTGCTCGTGCTGGAGCCGCGCGCGCAGCGCCGCCGCCCGCTCGTGCGCGCCGTCGGCGCGCGCTCCCCGCACGCGCCGCCGCTGACCGACGAGCAGCGCGCGGTGCTGGAGCCGATCCTCGCGGCGCTCGCAGCCGGCTCGTCCGACGATCCCGTCACCCGCCGCTTCCTGCTGCACGGCGTCACCGGCTCGGGCAAGACCGAGGTCTACCTGCAGGCGGCAGAGGCGGCGCTCGCCGCCGGCAGATCCGTGCTGGTGCTCGTGCCGGAGATCGCGCTCGCGCCGCAGACGGTCGCGCGCTTCCAGGCGCGCTTCGGCGACACCGTCGCGATTCTGCACTCGCAGCTGGGCCAGGGCGAGCGCTACGACGAGTGGCTGCACCTCCAGCGCGGCGAGGCGCGCATCGCGGTCGGCCCGCGCTCGGCCGTGTTCGCGCCGCTCGCCGACCTCGGCCTCGTGATCGTCGACGAGGAGCACGAGTCGGCCTACAAGCACGAGGGCGACCCGCGCTACGACGCGCGCCGCGTTGCCGCCTATCGTGCGCGGCAGGCCGGCGCGGTGCTCGTGAACGGCAGCGCGACGCCGCGGCCGGAGAGCGTCGCAGGCGTTCAGACGCCTGCGGCTCACGAGACGCGTCGACGGCCGCCCGCTGCCGCCCGTCGAGGTGCTCGACATGCGCGATGCGCGCCACCCGCTGCACCCGACGACGCGGGAGGCGCTCGGCGACGTGCGGCGGGCCGGCCGCAAAGCCATCGTGCTCGTGAACCGCCGCGGCTGGTCGAACTTCCTCTCCTGCCGCCACTGCGGCCACGTGTGGAGCTGCCCGCAGTGCGACGTCGCGCTCGTGCTGCACCAGCGCGACGCCGCGCTCGCCTGCCATCACTGCGGGCACCGCGAGCGGATCCCCACGAGCTGCACGCAGTGCCACTCGGCGAGCGTCGCGCGCCACGGCGCCGGCACCGAGCGGATCGAGACGGAGCTGCTGGAGGCGCTGGGAGATCCCGACTTCCCGATCCTGCGGCTCGACGCCGACACCGCACGCGGGGGCAAGGGCGCGATCGCGCGGACGCTGGAGCGCTTCGACCGCGCGCGCGCCGGCGTGCTCGTCGGCACGCAGATGGTCGCGAAGGGCCACGACTTCCCCGACGTGACGCTCGGCGTCGTGCTCGACGCCGACCAGACGTTGCGCTTCCCCGACTTCCGCGCCGAGGAGCGCACGTTCGCGCTCGTCGCGCAGCTCGCCGGGCGGGCCGGACGGGGCGGAGACGGTCACGGCCGCGTGCTCGTGCAGACGCTCTCGCCGGACGCGTCGTCGATCGCGGCCGCGGCGCGGCACGACGCCGACGGCTTCCTCGCGGGCGAGCTCGAGCGCCGCCGCGCGCTCGCGTATCCGCCGTTCGCGTCGCTGATTCGCGTCACCTGCTCGGCGGAGGAGGCGGGCGACGCCGCTGCCGCCGCGCAGGCGGTGCGCGACGCGGATCGTCGCGCCGGACGCGGTCGTCCTGGGACCGGCGCCGTTGTTCCGCCTGCGGGGGCATGAGCGGAGCCAGCTCGTCGTGAAGGCGCTGCGGCGCCGCGCGGCGATCGCCTCGGTCTCGGCCGCGGTCGACGCTGTCGCCAGAAGCACGCTCGGGCGTCGCGTGCGGCTCAGCGCGGACGTCGATCCCCAGTAACGCTCGACTAACCTTCCCGCCATGGCCGACGAGCCGACGATCGCCGACGAGCAGCTCGACGAGGAGCAGGAGGAGCGCCTCGACCCCGAGGTCGCCGCGCGCCGCCACGCGGCGCTGCGCTTCGTGCGCCAGTGGGGCGACCCGGTGCTGAAGAGCCGCGCCCGCGAGGTCGACCGCTTCGACGACGATCTGCGCACGCAGATCGGGCAGATGGGGCGGATCATGGAGGACGCGGTCGGGATCGGGCTCGCGGCCACGCAGATCGGCAAGCTCCAGCGCGTGCTCGTCTACCGCGTCGAGCCCGACTCGCCCGTCAACGCAGTCGTGAACCCGGCGATCGAGTGGTCGGGGAGCGAGCTGGAGACGGCGGAGGAGGGCTGCCTTTCGCTGCAGGGCGTGCTCGTAGACGTCGAGCGGCCCGTGTACGTCCGCGTCAGCGCGCAGGACGAGCACGGCGAGCCCATCACGATCGAGGCGTCCGGGCTCGAGGCGCGCGTGCTGCAGCACGAGATCGACCATCTCGACGGCGTGCTGATCCTCGACCGCACCTCGCGCGACCAGCGCAAGGCTGCCCTGCGGCTGCTGCGCGAGGCGGCCGAGCAGGCGGCGTGACCGGGTGAGAACCGTCTACCTCGGCACCTCGGAGTTCGCCGCCGAGGTGCTGAAGCGGCTGGCGGACTCGCCGCACCGACCTGCCCTCGTGGTGACGCGGCCGGATCGGCCGGCGGGCCGGGGGCGAAGGCTCACCCCGCCGCCAGTCGCCGACGTCGCCCACTCGCTCGACCTGCCGCTCGACCAGCCGACGGACGTCAACGAGGAGGACGCCCGCGCCCGGATCGCCGCGGTCGAGCCTGACGTCGTGGTCGTCTGCGCGTTCGGCGCGCTCCTCAAGGAGCCGCTCCTCTCCGACCACGACATGCTCAACGTGCACCCCTCGCTGCTGCCGCGCTGGCGCGGCGCGGCGCCGATCGAGCGGGCGATGATGGCGGGAGACGAGGAGACGGGCGTCGCGATCATGCGCGTGACGGCGGGACTCGACAGCGGGCCCGTGTGCCTTGTCGAGCGTGAGCCGATTCGCGACGATGACACCTTCGGCACGCTGTCCGCGCGCCTCGCCCGCCTCGGCGGCGAGCTGCTCGTGCGCGCGTTGGACGAGCGGCCGCCGTTCGTCGAGCAGGACGAGGCGGCGGTCACGTACGCGGAGAAGATCGCCGCGGAGGACCGGATCCTCGACCCCGTGGCGCAGCCCGCCGCCCAACTTGCCCGCACGGTTCGGGCGCTGACGCCGCACATCGGGGCGCGGCTGGAGCTGCCCGGCGGGTCCGGCTACCTCGGCGTCTGGGGCACCCAGCTCGCGGCGGGGTCCGCGCGCGAGCCGGGCACGTTGGGCAACGAGGGGGAACGCTTGCTGTTGTCCACAGCGGACGGCACCTTGGAGCTCACGCTCGTCCAACCGCCCGGCAAGAGACCGATGCCCGCCGCCGACTACCTGCGCGGGCACTCGCTCTGATGCGTGTCCCTTTGTGTCGGTCCTGTCGACACAAGGGACACAGCTCACTCCGCGCCGGCGGGCTCGTCCACCGGCAGCGCCGCACGGAAGCCGGTGACGACGGCGGCGAGGAGCGTGAAGACGCCGACGGCGTGGGCCCAGCCGGCGTCGGCGAAGGTGAGGAAGCCGAGCGTGAGCAGCAGGCAGGCGAGCGACACGCGCGCCAGCAGGCCCGACCGAGAGGCGCTCAACGCGCGCACGGGGCCGACCGGCGCGGCCGAGACGACGCCTGCGTCGCTCTCCTCGTAGCCCAAGCGCCCGCGCAGCGTCAACGTGAACAGGAACGCCAGCGACGGCGCGAGCAACAGGGCACCGGCGCCGACGGAGACCAACACGGCGATCAAAGCGTCATCGCCCGCGGCCGCCTCGGACACCGTCAACCCCGGCAGCAGCACCGGCTGCTGCGCGATCGCCCAGCCCGCCACGACGGCGGCGACTGCCACGGCCGCGGAGTAGCGCGCCGGCTCGTAGTGCCGCCGCCACACGAGCGCGAGCGTTCCGAGGCCTGCGGCGCCGGACACGATCAACGCCGGAAGTCCCGCGCCGACGAGGTCGTCGAACAGCGGCCGGGCCTCGGAGCGCACGACGAGCAGGCCGACGACCGCGAGCGCGCCCGCCACCACACCCGCGGCCAACGCGCGTCGGCGGAAGGCTGCCTCCAGCTCCGCCGAGTTGCGCCGCACCGCGTCGGCCGCCAGGTAGACCGCCGCGAGATAGGCGCCCAACGCGACCGCGAGCACGCCGATCGTCAGCGACAGGCCGCTCGTCCAGCTCGTCCACAGGTCCCCGGCGGCATTGCCGACGGGAACGGCCTGGTCCGCGAGCGCGCCGACGACCGTCCCAAGTGCGAACGGCGTCAGCACCGACGCGAGGCCGAAGACCGTGTCGACCGTGCGCTGCTCGCGGGGCCGCGCGGTGCCGGCCCGCAGCGCATACGACGTGCCGCGGAAGATGATCCCGATCGCGGCGACGAACAGCGGGATCGCGAGCGTCGAGACGATCGAGCCGAACGCGACCGGGTAGCACGTCCACATCACGACGAGCACGAAGACGAGCCAGACGTGGTTCGCCTCCCACACCGGCGCCATCGCCGCGTGCGCGTGCTCGCGCACTCGCTCGCCACGCGCGCCGCGTCCGGCGAGCAGCTGCCAGAAGCCAGCGCCGAAGTCCGCTCCGCCCAGCACGACGTAGAGCGCCAGGCCGACGAGCGCGAGCACGAGCGGAGCGGCCTCCAACGTCACGGCGCCTCCCCGGCCGCCGCGCCCGTCGGCTGCGGATCGGCGGCGCCGCCGACCGGGGTCCGCGCCAGCCGGCGCAGGATCCACCACACCGCGCCGGCGAGGCCGAGATACACCAGCGCCAGCGCCGCGTAGCCGACCGGGATGCCGTCCGCGCCCGTGACCGCCTCCTCGGTCTTCATGACGCCGTAGACGATCCACGGCTGGCGCCCGACCTCCGTCACGACCCAGCCGCAGATCAACGCGACGACCGACAGCGGCCCGCACACGACGAGCGCGCGGTAGAACCACTTCGACGAGGGCAGCCGCTTGCGTCGCCAGCGCACCCACAGCACGACCGCGCCGACGGCGGCCAGCAGCGTGCCGATCCCGACCATCGTCTGGAACGCGAAGCGGACCACGTTGATCGCGCCCGGCCGCTCGTCGGGCGGGACGGAGTCGAGCCCTCTCACGGTCGCGTCGGGGTCGTGGTAGGCGAGCAGCGAGAGCAGGTCGGGGATCGCGATCCCGCCCGTGACCTCGCCGGTGTCCTCGTGGTACCAGCCGCCGATGTGCTCGCTCGCGCCGCTCGTCGTTTCCTGCAGCCCCTCGAACGCGGCGAGCTTGACCGGCTGCTGGTTCGCCACCTCGCGCGCGGCCCAGTCGCCGACGAGCAGCTGTGCGGGCGCAGCCAGTGCGGCGACCGTCAACGGGATCGCAAGCGCGGTCCGCTCGTAGCGCCCCCAGCGACCGTGTCGCAGCTTGCCCCATGCGTACACGCCGGCGAGCACGAACCCGACGACGATGTACGCCGCGACGTACATGTGCACGAGCTCGTGCCAGAAGAAGCTGTTGCCGAACAGCGCGTTCCACGGCCGTACGTCGGTGACGCTGCCGTCGGCGGCGAGTCTGAAGCCCTGCGGATGGTTCATCCAGCCGTTGACGGTGATCACCATCGCCGAGCCGAGCAGGCCGGTGGCGACGATCGGCAGGCCGCACAGCAGGTGCACGCGGGGAGACAGGCGGTCCCACCCGTAGACGTAGATCGCGATGAAGATCGCCTCGAGAAAGAACGAGAAGCCCTCGAGCGCGAACGCGACCCCGAAGACCGACCCGAAGGTCGCCATGAAGTCGGGCCACAGCATCCCGAGCTCGAACGAGAGGATCGTGCCGGTCACGACGCCGACGGCGAACAGCGCGACCATGACGCGCGTCCAGCGGCGCGCGAGCGTGCGGTAGAGCGGATCGCCGGTGCGGTGATGCAGCCACTCGGCGAACACCACGAGCGCCGGGAACGCGACGCCGAAGCAGACGAGCGGGATGTGCGCCGCGAACGACATCGCCTGCATCTGCCGCGCCTCCAGCAGGTACTCCTGCTGGACGGGTGCGAGCGCGGCTGCGAGCACAGCGTGCACGGCTTCGATCGTATCCCCGCCGATGGCTGCGACCATCTGCCCCGTGTCTGCCCGCAGCGCGCCCGCTTCGACCGTCTCGCCCGCCCGTCGCGTCGCGGCGACGGTGCTGCGGCGTGTCGAGCGCGACGACGCCTACGCCGATCGCGCGCTCGCCGCGGAGGCGACGCGTGCGGAGCTCGACCCGCGCGAGCGCGCGTTCGCGACGCGGCTCGCGTACGGCGCGATCCAGCGCCGTCGCACGCTCGACCACGTGATCGCCGCCTGCGCCGGACGGCCGGTCGAGCGGCTCGACGAGCCCGTGCGCGGCGCGCTGCGGCTCGGCGTGCTGCAGCTGCTGTTCCTCGACGGCGTCGCGCCGCACGCGGCGGTCGACCAGAGCGTCGAGCTGGCGAAGGCGGCCGGCGGGCCGGGCTTCAAGCTCGTCAACGCGGTGCTGCGCCGCGCCGGCCGCGAGGGCCCGGGGCTGCTCGCCGCGCTCGACGACGCGACTCCGCGCGGCGCCGCGCTGCGGCACTCGGTGCCGGACTGGCTCGCCGAGCTGTGGTGGGAGGCGCTCGGCGGCGAGCAGGCGCGCGCGCTGCTCGCGGTCGTCAACGAGCCGGCCGAGAGCGCGCTGCGCGTCAACACGCTCGTGGCGGAGCCGGACGCGGTGCGCGCACAGCTGGCCGCGGGCGGGGTGGAGGTGCGACCGGCGGCGGATCCGCTCGCGGACGCACAGAACGCCGCTCCCGCCGTCGCGCGCGCGACGAGCTCGATCCCCGAGGGGCTCGTGCTCGACACGCCCTTCGACCCGAGCACCGACCCGCTCTGGGACGCGGGCGCGCTCGTGGCGCAGTCGCGCGCGGCGATGAGCGCGGCCCGCCTGCTCGGGGCGGGCGGGCTGGGATCAGGTGCGCGCGTGCTCGACCTGTGCGCGGCGCCGGGCGGGAAGGCGACGCATCTCGCCGCGCTCGTCGGCCCGCACGGCGAGGTCGTCGCGGTCGAGCGCAACGCAAGACGCGCCGACGCGCTGCGGCGCACGCTGCGGCGGCTGCGCGCCGGGGCGATCGTCCGCGTGGAGACGGCGGACGCGGCCGAGCTCCGTGCCGACGGCCCGTTCGACGCGGTGCTCGTCGACCCGCCGTGCAGCGGCCTGGGCACGCTGCAGGGCCGGCCCGACCTGCGCTGGCGGGTGCGGCCGGAGGCGATCGAGCAGCTCGCGGAGCTGCAGCTGCGCATCCTCGCCGCGGGCGCGCATGCGCTCAAGCCGGGTGGTGCGCTCGTCTACTCCACCTGCACGATCTCGCCCGCGGAGAACGAACGGGTCGTCGAGCGGTTCCTGGCGCGCGAGCCGCGGTTCGCGCTCGAACGCCTCCATCTGCTGCTGCCCCACCGGGCCGCGACGGACGGGTTCTTCTACGCCCGCCTGCGCCGCGCGGTCTGATATCACCGGCGGATGCAGCGAGCGGGGGCATGACCGAGCAGCAGGAGAAGGTGAACCTCGGTCCGGAGTGTCCGGGCTGCCACGAGCCGTGGCTGCGCCCGACGACGATGCCGGGCCGCTACCGCTGCGTCTTCTGCCTGCGCCGCTACGAGCTGTCGTCCGTCTGCCCCAACTGCGGCGAGCACTCGACGATCGTGCGCATGTCGAGCACGGCGATCCTCACGTGCAACCACTGCAGAGCGTCGATGCTCACGCAGGTCTGACGGCTGACCCTGCGAGACTGCCGCGCATGACAGCCCGAGCCGCCGAGCTGCTGCGCGCACGTCGCGTCGCGCCGTCGATCCTGTCCGCCGACTTCGCGCGCCTCGGCGCGCAGGTAGACGCCGTGATCGAGGCGGGCGCGCGCGTGATCCACGTCGACGTGATGGACGGCCACTTCGTCCCGCCGATCACGATCGGGCCGCTCGTCGTGTCCGCGCTCGCCGACCAGGTCCACGAAGCCGGCGGCATGCTCGACGTCCACCTGATGATCGAGCGTCCCGAGCGCCAGGTCGCCGAGTTTGCGCGCGCGGGAGCCGACGCGATCACGGTCCATGCGGAGGCGACCCCGCACCTGCACTACTCACTGCAGGCGGTCAAGCAGGCCGGCTGCGCGGCGGGCGCCGCGATCAACCCCGCGACGCCCCCGAGCGCGCTGCACGAGGTCCGCGAGCTGCTCGACCTCGCGCTCTGCATGTCGGTCAACCCGGGCTGGGGCGGCCAGCCGTTCATCGATGGGTCGCTCGGGAAGCTGGCGCGTCTGCGCGAGCTGTTGCCGGCCCGCGTGGCACTCGAAGTCGACGGCGGCGTCGACACGGACACGGCTGGACCGTGCGCCGAACGGGGCGCTACTCTGCTGGTCGCCGGGTCCGCCATCTTCGGCGCCGCAGACCCGGCCGCGGCTTATACGGCTCTCGCCGAGGCCGCCGGCGCCACGTAGCGGTCGGGTCCCCGCTCGGCGGGCGCGAGCGCGCGGAGAGAACGAAAGGACCCCCACGTGACTGGCAGCCCGATCGTCACCGCCGTCGACCTGCGTCGCCGCTTCGGCACGGGGGAGGCCTCCGTCGACGCGCTCGACGGCGTCACGCTCGAGCTGCCCGTCGGCGCCTTCACGGCGATCATGGGCCCGTCGGGCTCCGGCAAGTCGACGCTGATGCACTGCCTCGCGGGGCTCGACAAGCCGACTGGGGGCACCGTCGCGATCGACGGCATCGAGCTGGGCTCGCTCGACGACAAGAAGCTCACCGAGCTGCGGCGCGACAAGGTCGGCTTCATCTTCCAGTCGTTCAACTTGCTGCCCGTGCTGACCGCGCAGGAGAACATCGAGCTGCCGCTGAAGATCGCCGGTCGCGACGTCGACGCCGCCTGGCGCGACCAGATCGTCGAGACGGTCCACCTCGGCGACCGCCTCACGCACCACCCGTCGGAGCTGTCCGGCGGCCAGCAGCAGCGCGTCGCCGTCGCACGCGCGCTGGTCAGCAAGCCGGCCGTGATCTTCGCCGACGAGCCGACCGGCAATCTCGACTCGGCCTCGTCTGCCGAGGTTCTGGGACTGCTGCGCCAGGCGGTCGACGAGCTCGGCCAGACGGTCGTGATGGTCACGCACGACGCCAGTGCGGCCGCGATCGCCGACCGCGTCGTGGTGCTGGCCGACGGCAAGATCGTCCACGACGGCGCCGCGGGGACGGCTGACGAGGTCCACGACCTCTTGCGGACGGTCGCCTGATGCTCGCGCTGTCGCTGCGCGGGATCGCCACACGCAAGCTGCGCACCGCGCTCACCGCCTTCGCCGTCGTGCTCGGCGTCGCGCTCGTGTCCGGCACCTACCTGCTGACGGACACGATCGACAAGTCGTTCGACGAGGTCTTCACGACCGCCAACAGAGGCGTCGACGTGGTCGTCACGCCGAAGAGACTGTTCGACACCGACATGGAGGGCGCGTCGGTCCAGCCGGAGGAGCTGAGAGCCGCGCTGCTGGAGGAGGTGCGCAGCGTCCCGGGCGTTGCGCTCGCCGCGGGGTCGGTGTTCCTGCCGGGCCAGATCTACGACAAGGACGACGAGCCGCTGATCACGACCGGCGCGCCGATGTTCATCACCGATACGAACCCGAGACGCTTCGACCCGTTCGTGTACGAGGAGGGGCATCCGCCGCGCGGCCCGCGCGAGCTGGCGCTCGACAAGGGCAGCGTCGACAAGGCCGGCTTCGCGCTCGGCGAGAGCGTCAGGCTGTCCGGCGAGGGACCGCAGGAGGCGTTCAGACTCGTCGGCATCGCGAAGTTCGGCGAGGAGAACTCGCTCGCCGGCGCGGCGATCGCGATCGTCACGCCGCCCGAGGCGCAGCGGCTGCTGAGACTCGACGACGAGTTCACGCAGATCTCCGTCGCCGCCGCTCCCGGAACGACGCCCGGCGAGCTCGCGCGCGCGATCGCGGCGGCGCTCCCGCGCGACGAGGTGACCGTGCGCACCGGCGAGCAGCAGGCGCGGTCCGACTCTGCGGACATCAAGGACCAGCTCGGCTTCCTGCGCACGTTCCTGTTCGTGTTCGCCGGCATCGCGCTGTTCGTCGGCGCGTTCCTGATCTTCAACACGTTCTCGATCACGGTCGCGCAGCGCGTGCGCGAGTTCGCGCTGCTGCGGATGATCGGCGCCGAGCGCCGACAGGTGCTGCGCGCGGTCGTCGGCGAGGCGTTCTTGATCGGCCTGCTGGCCTCGATCGTCGGCTTCTTCGTCGGCTTCGGCATGGCGCCGGCGCTCAACGGCCTGTTCAAGCTGTTCGGCGCCGAGCTGCCGTCGACGGGGATCGTGCTGGAGACGCGCACCGTGATCGTGTCGATCCTCGTCGGCACGATCATCACGCTGTTGTCGGCGATCACGCCGGCCGTACGCGCCACGCGCGTGCCGCCGATCGCGGCGTTGCAGGAGGCGGCGAGCCTGCCGCGCGGCCGGGCGGCGCGCTGGCGCACGCCGCTCGCGTCGGCGATCTCGCTGCTCGGCGTCGCCCTCATGTGCCTCGGGCTGTTCGGCTCGGCGGACGGCGGCGACGCGGCCGCGCTCGTCGGCGCCGGCGCCGCCGTGATCTTCATCGGCGTCGGCATGCTCGCCCAGCACATCGTCAAGCCGCTCGCGCTCGCGGTCGGCAAGCCGCTCGAGGCGCTGCGCGGCGTGAGCGGCCGGCTTGCGCGCGAGAACGCGCAGCGCAACCCGCGCCGCACGGCCTCGACGTCGGCCGCGCTGATGATCGGCGTCGCGTTCGTCGCCTTCGTGACGATCTTCGCCGCCGGGCTGAAGGCCTCGATCGCCGACGCGGTCGACGTCGGCCTGCGCGGGCAGCTGATCGCGCAGACGAAGAACTTCCAGCCGGTCCCGGTTGCTGCCCGCGCCACGCTGGCGGACGTCGCGGGTGTCGGCACCGTCTCCGGCGTGCGCTTCTCGCGCGCGATCGTCGCCGGCGAGGGGAGACCGACCGTCTCCGGCGTCGACCCGGCGTCGATCGGCGACGTCTTCAACCTGGACTGGGCGGACGGCTCGGCGGCGACGCTGCGTGCGCTCGCGCCGGGCGAGGTGCTGCTCGCGAAGAGATGGGCCGAGGACCACGGCCTGACGGTGGGCGACGACCTCCGCGTGACGACGCCGACCGGCGCGAGACTCGACGTCGAGGTCAGCGGCATCTACGACGACGAGGCGAATCTGCTCGCGAACCTGACCTTCCCGAACGACGTGCTCGTGCGGGACTTCAACGCCAGAGACGACGCGTTCCTGATGGCGACCGCCTCCGGCGACGTCGACGCCGTCAAGGCGCGCGCCGACAGAGCGATGAGAGCGGCGTTCCCGAGCGTCGAGGTGCTCACGAAGGACGAGTTCATCGGCGACCAGGAGGACCAGATCAACCAGCTGCTGGCGCTCGTGTACGTGCTGCTCGCGCTGACGCTGCTGATCGCGCTGTTCGGCGTCCTCAACACGCTCTTCCTGACGATCCACGAGCGCACGCGCGAGCTCGGGATGCTGCGCGCGATCGGGACCTCGCGCAAGCAGGTCAAGCGGATGGTCCGCTACGAGTCGGTCATCACGGCGATGATCGGCGCGGTGCTGGGCGTCCTGTTGGGCGCGATCTTCGCGGTGCTCGTGACGATCCCGCTGGAGAGCGAGGGCTTCAAGATCTCGATCCCGATCGTCCAGCTCGCGATCCTGCTGGTGCTCGCCGCGTTGTTCGGGATCGTCGCCGCGATCTGGCCCGCCCGCCGGGCCGCGCGGCTCGACGTGCTGAACGCGCTCGCCTACGAGTAAGACCGGTGCGCGGGGACGCCGACGGCCGTCGTCCCAGGCGGCACGTCGCGCACGACGACGGCGTTCGCGCCGACGGTGCTCCCCGCGCCGACCGTCACCGGCCCGATCACCTTCGCGCCCGCGTTGATGGTCACGTCGTCCTCGAGCACCGGGCTGCCGCTGCGGTCCTTGAAGCCGACCGTCACCTGCTGATTGATCCAGCAGTTCGCGCCGACCCGCTCGGCGGTCACGATCGTCGCGAAGCCGTGCTGGATGAAGAGGCCGGGGCCGATCGAGCCGACGTTGAGGTACAGCGTCGGCTCCGGTCGCCAGATGGCTGCCAGCAGCCACGCGAGGCTCCACGCGATCCCGCCGCCGGCGTGCAGGCGGTAGAGGTACAGGTTGCGGAACTCGCGCATCGCCAGCAGCGGGAGCAACCCCCGTTTGCCGAGGATCTCGTTCCAACGCGCGACGTCGGCGTCGATCAGCGTGCGCGCCGACTCCGGGGCGAGTAGCCGCGACAGCAGCAACGGCGAGCACAGCAGGGGACGCAGACGGGCCACGAGGCCGCGACCCTACCGGACTGGCGGCTCGGCCCGCCGCACGAAGGACGCGACGCTCGTGACCATTCGGTTATCGAAGGGCCCCTCCCTTAATCTACGCCTTTGTCGTATTTCCGATTAACGCTTGGAGCAGGGGGAAACAGCGAAATTCGCTTGACAAGCAGCCGTCCTCAATGAATAGGATCGCTTCATCAATCAACGCCGTGTCGAGCAATCGCCGGCCGAATCGAGGAGTCGGGATGGGGACCAGCGTGTCGATGCGATGGCGCATGCTTGCGCTTGCTGTGGCGATTGCAACGGGCGTCACGGCATGGGTGTTGGTCGCGACTCGCGCTGCTTCACCCGTCGCGCACGCCGCCGACACCCTCCCATCGCCGCGGGTGGACTTCTCCGCACCGTACTCCGGCGGCGACGAGCTGGTCGATCTGCGCACGGCGAACTCGCGCACCTATCTGGCCGCAAACGGCATGCGCATCGCCCGCGTCTTCCAGAACCCGGTCAACTTCAAGGATGCGCATGGGCGCTGGCGGGCGATCGATCCGCGCCTGGAGCGCGACGGCGCCACCTGGGTGAACCGGGCGAACGGCTTCCGCATCGAGATCCCGAATCGACTCGGGTCGGGCCCTGTGCGCATGGAGCGTCACGGCCGCTCGATCGCGATGCGCCTGCGCGGCGACGACGTGCCGGCGGCGGTCGACGGTTCCTCGGCCAGCTTCGCCGGGGTGGCCGACGGCGTGACCGCGCGCTGGACGTCGCAGGAGCAGCAGCTGAAGGAGGATCTCATCCTCGCCGACGCGGACGCCCCGACGTCGTACGCGTTCGACGTGTCGCTCAGCGAGGGGCTGCGCCTGCGCGAGGCGGCCGACGGGAGCGTCGAAGCCGTCGGACCGAACGGCGGCGTGGCGTTCGAGCTCGCCGCGCCGTTCGCGGTCGACGCCGCCGGGGTGCGCGCCCCCGAGGGAGCGGTCGGGATGCAGGCTGAGCGGGCCGGCGACGACTGGGTCGTGCGGCTCGCCGTCGCGCCGCGCTGGCTGCGCGCCGACGATCGCGCCTTCCCCGTGACCGTCGACCCGAGCATCTACCCCTATCCGGTCGGCGACTGCACGATCGACGAGGCGACGCCGACGACGACGGACTGCGGCTCCACGACGTTCACCGTGGGGCACGACAACGTCTCGGCGCTGCACGACCATCGCGCGCTGCTGTGGTTCGACATGCCCAGCGCCCTGCCGGCTGGTGCAAACGTCCTGTCGGCGACGCTGTGGGCACGCGCCGCCGCCAGATCCGGCACGAGCACCTCGCCGATCGCGGTCCATCGCGTGCTGCAGGACTGGTCGAACAGAGTCACGTGGATCAACTCCGACAGCACCACGAGATGGACGACGGCGGGCGGAGACTTCGCCGCCACGCCCGAGGACACGTCCGCCGCTCCTGTCGTGGGCGACTGGACGGGCTGGAACCTCACCGACCTCGTGCGCGGCTGGCTCGACGGCACCTACCCCGACCAGGGGGTGCTGCTGAAGGACACCGGCTCGAGCAGCGTCAACGCCACGAGATTCGACTCGGACGAGGTCACGGGCGGGAGAACGCGGCCAGGGATCGAGATCCTCTACTTCCCCCGCACCGGCCGGGCGGACGACTACACGTTCGAGACGCAGGCGCTGTCCGATCGGCAGGTCCTCTCCGTCAACCCCGCCGGTGGCAACATGCTGCTGAGCTCCCGCGACCTCGAGATCAGAGGGACCGGGCTGGACCTGTCGCTTGAGCGCGCGTTCAACTCGGCCGACGACTGGACGGGCGCGCTCGGCTTCGGCAACCGCCTCTCGGTCGGCACGGACGTCACGCTGCTCGAGTGCGACTCCACCGAGTCGATGTGCTTCTACGGCCCGAGCGGCACGCACATGCGCTTCAAGAAACTCGGCAACGGCAGCTTCGAGGCGCCGCCCGGCGCGAACGCGAGACTCGTGAGAAACAGAGACGGCAGCTACGCGCTCACGTTGCTGCGCAGCGGCGTCGTCTACAGATTCTTCTCCAGCCAGAACACGTTCGTGACGGACATCGTGGATCCGAACGGCAACACGCTGCACTTCGACTACTCCTCCAGCCGGCTGTCGCAGATCGTCGACACGCAGGGCCGCAGAATCACGGTCAGCCGCAACGGCGATGGCGACATCACGCAGATCGAGGATCAGACCAGACGCCAGTGGAGATACGCCTACTCGGCGACCGGCCGCAAGCTCACGTCGGTAACGGACCCCGAGGGCAACGTCACGCAGTACCAGTTCAACAGAAGCGACGACATCGACCTCATCACCGACGCGCGCGGCAACGAGACGCATATCGCCTACGACGGGCAGGGGCGCGTGACGAGCGTGACGCGCAGAGTCGACGGCGGCTCGAACGACGTCTTGACCTCGTTCGCGTACTCCACCGCGACGAGCCCGTGCGGGGCGAGAGGCGACGTCGGCAAGACGGTCGTCACCAACCCGCGCGGGAGAACGACGACGTACTGCTGGAACGCGCACGGACAGGTCACGAGCACGTTCGATGCGCTCGGGCGCAAGACCGTGCAGCAGTTCACCACGAACCGCGACAAGGATCAGATCGTCGGCTACGCCGACACCGCCAATCCGGCCACGACGGACTACACCTACAACGCCAACAACGACGTGACGGAGCTCGACTTGCCTTCGGGCGAGCATCAGAGCCGCACCTACTGGTCCGCGGGCAGCAACGTGAACGACCCGCTGCGCGCATATCGCATGCAGAGCATGATCGATCAGCAGGGGACCGACGAGTACTACGACTACGACGATCAGGGCAACGTGATCGCGGTCAAGGACGATGCGACGACGCCGCGCAACAACGCTTCGCTCACCTACAACGCGAACGGCACGCTGGCGTCGTTCACCGACGGTGAAAGCCAGAGAACGACGTTCTCCTACGACGGCGCCGGCAACCTCAGAGAGGTCACGCCGCCGAGCGTCAGCTCGCCGGGCACGCTCGGCTCCACGCAGTACACGTACGACGCCGTGAGCCGCGTGTCGACGGTCACCGACGGTCGCGGCGAGACGCTGACCTACAGCTATGACGGGCTCGACCGCATGACGAGAGTCGAAGCCGAGGACGGCAGCTGGATCGCCTACACCTACGACGACAACGGCAACCCCCTCACACGCGAGGACTCCGGCGGCGCGCTCACGAGATACACCCATGACAAGCTCAACCGCCAGACGGAGGAGGACCTCCCCGGAGCCGCCTACAACCAGTACGGCTACGACAAGAACGGCAACGTGACGAGCGTCGTCGACCAGTCGGGCACCGTCACCTACGGCTACGACGACATCGACCGCGTCACGTCGATCGTCTCGCCGAAGTCGGGTGGGACCGACACGGTCTCGTACGCGTACACCGACCCGGACGCGAGAAACGCGTTCACGGTCCGCACCGCCACTCTGCCGAGCGGCGCCACGCAGCGCGTCGAGCGCAATCTCTCCGGCAAGATCACCGACATCCTCCTCAAGGACAGATCGAACGCGGTGCTGATGCAGCGCACCTACGGCTATCTGAACGTCTCCACGCAGACGGACCTCGTGCAGACGATGCTCGACGAGGTCGGCAGCAGAACGACGTACACCTACGCCGACAGAACGGAGGACGTCGGCCGCCTGCTGAAGGCGCGGACCGTCGACAGATCGAGCAGTCTCGTCGTCGAGTACCGCTATGCCTACGACAAGGTGGGCAACCGCACCACGAGAGAGGTCGAGACGTCCGGCGGCACGACCACGACGACGTACGCGTACAACGCCGCGAACCAGCTGTGCTGGCGCTACGTCGGCGCGTCGGCGAACGGCTGCGCGACCGCCCCCAGAGGTGCGACGGCGTTCAGCTACGACGCCGCGGGCAACCAGCTCACCGGCGAGAACCTGCTGACGTGGGATCCCCTGGGACGGCTGGCGAGCGTCGACAGAGCTGCGACCGTGCAGCTCGCCCCGACGAATGCGTCGCTCGCCGGCGTCGGCTCCGAGACGTATCAGGACAACCGGCTTGGCCTGAGCCGCCACGACGACGGCTCGACCGTGTCGGGCATCGTGCGCGATCCCGAGGGACAGGCCGTCAGCCAGCTCAGCGGCAGCACAAAGCGATGGTTCGCCGCGGACGGCCTCGGCTCGACGGTCGCCCTTACGGATGACGCCGGCGCGCTGGCGCGCACGTACGCGTACGACCCCGACGGCCTCGCGACGAGCACGACGGGCAGCGGCCCCCAGGCGCTGGTTCGCTATGCGGGCGGTGCCCCGGTCGGGAGCACGGGGCTGTACCACTTCGGTCGGCGCTACTACGACCCGCGCATCGCGCGCTGGACCTCGCAGGACCCGCTCGAGCAGTACGCGGACCTGCGCCAGGCGAACCGCTACGGGTACGCGGCCGGGGATCCGGTGAACTTCACGGATCCTGGCGGATGCTCGATCTGGAGCACGATCCGGTGCGCAGCGTCTTGCTCGCGATACTGCAACTACGGGAAGCTGTTCGCGTGCGCGCCCCGCTGCTACAGCGTCGCGAGCTGCCTCCTCTGCGTCGGGAGCTCCTGCGGCCTGCCGGCGGCGCGATGCATGGCGAAGTGCCTCTGAGCCCGGGTTCCGGCGCCGTCGCCGACGCGCTCGCTCGCTTGCTCGCTCGAGGCTCGGCGCGGATCCGCCATGCCCCGGGCGCCGTCGAGCCCGTCCCCGTGCCCGAGGAGCTCCTCGGGCACGGGGAGGCGAGCTTCGCGCTGCGGCGCACGCGGCTGGTCGTGGAGGGGGCGACGGTTGCGCGTGCGCTCGGCGGCGCGGCGAGGCCGGGGCTCACCGCGGAGCTTCGTGGGCTCGCGGTGGAGACCTGGTACCTGGGCGGCATGCGCTGCGAGCGGGCGGATGACGTGTGGCGCTGCCAGGGACGCGGTCGCCAGCATGGGCCGCGTCGCCCGGACGATCCGATGTGGCCGGTCGAAGCGCTTGCGGCGGGGGACGCATGGCACGAGCTCGGCGAGGAGGTCGTCGGCGGCAGGGCGTGCCGGCGGTTCGCCGGCGCGTTCGGGACCGGCCCGCGCGCCCGTTCGCAGACCGCCGTGCAGACCTGGATTGACGAGGACGGGCTGCTGGCCCGCGTCAGCTGGCGCGGGCCAGCAGCACGCGGGATCTGGCGGGTGACGGAACTGGACGACTTCGGCGTGGACGTCCATCACCTCGACAGCCCGCCGTCGGTGCCGGGTCGTGGCGTCGTGGTGCTGCAGCTCCTGCGTCGCTGGCGCGCCGCGCGCTCGTAGCTTACCGCCGCCGGTACAGCCCGAACAGCAGTCCGCTGAGCAGGAACGCCGCGCCGAAGTAGCCCGTCTCGACGCGCAGCACCTCGTCGCTCACGACCGGCGAGATCACCCAGGCGACGAACAGCGCCGCGCTCAACAGCCACGCCGCCGCGGCCAAGCCGGCGCGCCGGCGCGCCAGTGCGGCCTGGTTCAAGGTCCCGGCGATCAGGTGGAAGCCCATCCCGACCGCCACGAGCGCGAGCCCGCCGCGATCGTACGTGAAGCCCTTGTCGCCGAGGAAGGTGCTCATCACCCACGGGCCGATCGCGAGCAGGCCGAGCGCGACGGCTCCCGCGAAGCCGGCGATCGTCAGCACCGTCACGCGGATCGCTCGCGCGAACTCGTCGCCGCTCGCGCGCGCCTCCAGCCCGGCGAGGTGGGGGAGGATCGACGTCTGGATCGCCTGGAACAGCTGCAGCGGCGCGCGCACGATCAACAGGACGTTGAAGACGAAGCCGGCGAGCGCCTCGCCGGACGAGGCGTTGACGATCAGCACCGCCGCGTTCATCAGCGTCTGCTCGGCGAGCATGATCGCGAACACCGAGATCGCGAAGCGCGTGCCGTGGTGGATCGTCAGGTCGGCGACCGCCTGCTCGATCTCGGCGTGCGCCGGCCCCTCCATGCCGGCGTCGAGGAACTGCGCCTCGTGGCGCGGGTCCGCCGGCTCGCCGACCGCGCGCAAACGCGACAGTGCGAACGGCACGACCACGAGCGAGATGAACGGCGCGACCGCCATGCCGAGCGCGATCGCGGACTGACCGGAGGTGATCCCGATCGCGGCCGCGAGCGCGAACAGGAAGCGCGAGGTCGACTCCAGCAGCACGAGCCCGCCGTAGAGCCCGAAGCTCTGGTGCCCGGCGAGCCAGCCGCGCGCGAAGTAGCTGCCGGCGTACGCGAGCACGCCGACGACGGTCATCCAGTAGAGCGCGTCGGAGCCGTCGTAGAGGTGGTCGGTGACCTCCGCCCTCAGCCCCAGCGCCACTGCGAGGAACACAAGCGCGAAGCCCGCCTGGATCGTCGCGGGCACGCGCAGCGGATGCCCCTCCAGCCCGCGCGCGCGGCGTTCGGCGATGGTACGCGAGAGCAGCTGCTCGATCGGCCGGTAGATCACCGACAGGATCACGAACATGACCGACCACATCAGCGAGATGCGGCCGTACGCCTCGCTGTCGAGCGAGCGGCTCGCGAGCGCGAGGTAGAGGAACGAGAAGATGCCGGTCGAGGCGATCCCGATCGTCAGGATGCGCGCGCCCCTGCCGTAGGAGCGGTTCTCGCTCCCGGCCGGCGGGGCCGCGCTGCGGGCCGGTCCGGAGCTAGCCGCCGAGCCGGACAAGCAGCATCGTCCACGGGAAGGGCGAGCGCTTCTCGATGACCTCGCCGTGCTGCGCGAGCAGTCGTGCGAACGAGCGCTTCGACCAGTGGTTGACGTGTCCGGGGGTGTTGCCGAGATCGGCGAGGTACGCGCCGCGGGCCATGTTGAGCATGCGCCACAGCGGCTCGCGGGGGACGGAGACGAGCAGGTGGCGTCTGGCGACGCGCGCCATCTCCGCGACGGTGTGCTCGGGGTCGGGCACGTGCTCCAGCACCTCGATCGCGCACGCCATGTCGAACTCGCCGTCGGCGAACGGCATGTGCTCGGCCGCGAGCGTGCGGTACTCGAGGTTCGGTCGGTGGCGGGTCGCCCACTCGGCCTTCAGCTTCGCGTCGTCGAGGTCGATCCCGACGATCCGCTGCTCGCCGAGCTGCGTCGCCCATTGGTGCGTCAGCACGCCCTCGCCGCAGCCGACGTCGAGCACCGACTCGGGCGCAGCCTGCGCGAACAGCTCCGCGAGCGTGCCCTCGAAGCCGGTCATCAGCCGTCGCACGACGGGATTCGCCGAGCCGTACTTGTCGAACGTGTTCCCAGTGGGAACAGCTTCGGCGGTGCCCGTGCTCATACCTGGATCGTCTCCTGCTTCGGCTGCTCGGAGTCGGGCCGGCCGACCCCGCCCGCCCGGGGCGCGCCGGGTTCGTAGTGCGACGGCCCGATGCCGAGCGCCAGCTCGATCCGCCGCACGCGCTCGAACGTCCGCTGTGTGAGCGTGCGCTGTGCCGCCAGCAGGTCGCCGATCACACCGAGCGCGCCCAGCAGCATCGCGCCGATGAACAGCACCGCGCCGAGGATCAGCGACTGCACGTGGCCGGCGCCCTCGCCCTGGACCCACGAGACGATGAAGCGCGTCCACACGATGAGGGCAGCCAGGCCCATCACGACCGCGCCGCCCCAGAAGACCTTCAGCGGCTCGTACTGCGCGTAGATGCGGAAGATCGAGATCGCGTTGCGGCGCACATAGGCGCCCATCGAGGGGAACAGGCGCGACTCGCGCGTCTTCGGGTTCGTGCGGATCGGGACGTGGTCGACCGCGACGAGCAACTTGCCGGCCTGGATGATCGTCTCCAGCGTGTAGGTGAATCTGGAGACGACCTGCATCTGCAACGCCGCCTCACGGTTGTAGGCGCGGAAGCCGGAGGTCGTGTCGGGCACGGTCGTCGAGGAGGCTTGGCGCACGACCCACGAGCCGAGCTTCTGCAGCCCTCTCTTGAGCGGCGAGAAGTGTTCGATCTGCTCGACCTGGCGGTCGCCGACGACCATGTCGGCCTCGCCGGCGAGGATCGGCGCGACGAGCTTCGGGATGTCGCGACCGTCGTATTGGTTGTCGGCGTCGGTGTTGACGATCACGTCGGCGCCGAGCTTGAGCGCGGCGTCGAGCCCCGCCTGGAAGCCGGCCGCGAGCCCCTTGTTGTTCGTCAGCTTGACGATGTGGTCGACGCCGTTCGCGCGCGCCACCTCGATCGTGCGATCGCTCGAGCCGTCGTCGATCACGAGCCACTCGACGACGTCGAAGCCGGCGACCTCCCGCGGCAGATCGGCGAGCGTCAGCGGGAGGGTCTTCTCCTCGTTGAAGCAGGGAATTTGGATGATCAGCTTCATGGCAGGGCTCGGTCGACCGCGTGGTCTAGACTCGCGCCGCAGTATTCCATGCGCCGCCCCGACCGCACGACCCTCGCGCTGGCCGGCGTGCTGCTCGGAGCGCTCCTGCTCCGGCTGTGGGGAATCCGGCATGGACTGCCGTTCTCCTACAACATCGACGAGGAAGGCCACTTCGTCCCGGTCGCGATCGGCTTCTTCGGCCACGACCTGAACCCAGGCTACTTCCTCAACCCGCCGGGCTACACGGAGCTGCTGTACGTGCTCTACGCCGTCTGGTTCGGCGGGCGCGAGGCTGTCCAGCGCGCGTATGCGGCGAACCCGTCCGAGGTCTTCCTGATCGCGCGCGTGACGGTCGCGCTGCTCGGCGTGGTCGCGGTGTGGCTGCTGCACCTGGCGGGCACACGCTTCTTCGACCGCCGCGTGGGGCTGTTGGCGGCGGCACTCGGGGCTGTGGCGTTCCTGCCGGTCTTCTATGGCCATCTCGCGCTGAACGACGTACCCGCGACGGCGCCCGCGACGCTCGCGCTGCTCGGCGCCGCGCTCGTGCTGCGCGGAGGCGGCGTCCGCGCGGTGTTCCTGGGCGGCGTCGGCGTGGGGCTCGCCGCCGGCACGAAGTACACGGCCGGAATCGTGCTGCTGCCGCTGCTGACGGCCGTCGTCGTGGCCGCCCGGGCGCGGCGCGAGCCGCTCGCGGGTGCGCTGCTTACCCCGGCGCTCGCGGCGTGCGCCGCCGCGCTCGCCGGCTTCCTCGTCGCGAACCCGTACGCCGTGCTCGACTTCGACGCGTTCCGCGCCGGCGTTACGAGGCAGCGCACGCTGGCGAGCGGCGAGGAGCTCGCGAAGCTCGGCCTCACGCAGTCCAACGGGGTCGTCTACTACCTGTGGTCGCTCACCTGGGGGCTCGGCTGGCTGCCGACGCTCGCCGCGCTCGGCGGCGCGCTCCGCCTGCTGGCGCGCGACCGCTCGCTCGCGCTCGTGCTGCTGCCCGCGCCACTGCTGTATGTGCTGTTCATGGGACTGCAGGAGCGCTACTTCGGGCGTTGGCTGCTGCCGGTCCTGCCGATCGCGGTCCTGCTCGCCGCGTACGGCGGGATGGCGCTCGCCCGCGCGCTCGCGGCCCGCCTACCGCGGCTCGCACGGCCCGCGGTGGGTGTCGTCGCCGCCGCGCTGCTCGCGCAGGGACTCGTCCACTCGCTCCACGTCGACCGCGTGCTCGCGCGCCCCGACACGCGCAACAGCGCGCGCGAATGGCTGCTCGCGAACGTGCCGGCCGGGGCGAAGGTCGTGATCGAGCCGGCCGTCCCGGCACGCTGGCTGGAGGACCCGAACCGCGCCGCGCCGGCGACCCCCGGCGGGCAGCGCTGGCGTTTGTGGAACACGGCGCGCGCCGACGTGGACGACTTCGGCCGGCCGTTGCCGCACGGCCGCACGCGCTTCGTGAAGGTCGACAAGTACGAGCGCACGCTGCGCCCCGCGCTGATCGACCGCTACCTCGCGCAGGGCTACTGCTGGGTCGTGACCGCCTCGCACCAGTTCGGTCGCGCGTTCGCGCAGCCTGACGAGGTTCCGCATGCGATCGCCTACTACGCCGCGCTCGGGCGTCGCGGCGAGGTCGTCGCGCGCTTCAGCCCGTATCGGAAGGGGGCCGAGCCGCCGCCGTTCAACTTCGATTGGTCGTTCGACTACTACCCGCTCGCGTACGCCCGCCCGGGCCCGCTGATCGTCGTGTACCGCCTGCGCGGCGGGGTCTGCGGGTGAGTTGGCGCGTATCCTCACGTTGACCCCTTCCCGGGCGCAAACCCCACCGTGCCGCTCACGACCGACACCGACCGCCTCCACCTCGCGCGCACGCTCGAGCTGGCCGCTCAGGGGCGGGGGCGCGTGAGCCCGAACCCGCTCGTCGGCGCGGTGATCGCGCGCGAGGGCGAGGTGCTCGGGGAAGGCTGGCATACCGGCTACGGCGAGCCGCACGCCGAGGTCGAGGCGCTGACCGCCGCCGCCGGCAAGGAGCTCGCCGAGGCGACGCTCTACGTCTCGCTCGAACCGTGCTGTCACACCGGCAAGCAGCCGCCCTGCACGGACGCGATCGTCGCCTCCGGCATCCGGCGCGTGGTCGTCGCCTCCGACGACCCGACCGAGAAGGCCTCCGGCCGCGGCCTCGGGATCCTGCGCGACGAGGGGATCGCGGTCGAGGTCGCCGACGGCGAGCTCGCCGCGCGCGCACGCCTGCTCAACCAGCCGTTCCGCAAGCATGCGCGCACCGGCCGGCCATGGGTTCTGTTCAAGTCGGCGATGACGCTCGACGGCAAGGTCGCCACGCGCGCCGGCGACTCGAAGTGGATCTCCAACGAGGAGAGCCGCCGCCGTGGCCACCGCTGGCGCGCGGAGTGCGACGCGGTCGCCGTCGGGATCGGTACCGCGCTCGCCGACGACCCGCAGCTGACCGCGCGCATCCCCGACGTCGCGCGTCAGTCGCGCCGCGTCGTCTTCGACGCGACCGCGCGCCTGCCGCTTGAATCGCAGCTCGTCGCGGCGGCGCCGGAGATCCCGCTGACTGTCGTCGTCTCGCGCGCAGCGCCGCGCAGCGCGACCGATGCGCTGGAGACGCACGGAGCCGAGGTGATCGTCGCCACCGGCGAGCACGAGCAGGCGCGCGTCATCTCCGCGCTCGACCAGCTCGGCGCGGCGGGGATCGGCGCGATCCTGCTGGAGGGCGGACCGAGACTGGCGGGCGCGTTCTTCGACGCCGGCGAGATCGACGAGCTGCGGCTGTTCCTCGCGCCGCTCGTGCTCGGTGGCCGCACCGCCCGCGACCCGCTCGAGGGCGAGGGCGTCGAGACGATCGCCGACGCCGTGCGCGCGCTGACGCTCGACTGCGAGCGCGTCGGGGACGACCTGCTCGTCTCGGCACGTCTGCGGGAGTGGTGATGTTCACCGGGCTCGTGCAGGGGTTGGGGCAGGTCGTCGCGATCGATCGGTCGGAGGAAGGTGTCCGCCTGACGATCTCCGCCGACTTCCCGCTCGGCGCCGCGGAGGGCGACTCGATCGCGGTGAACGGCGTGTGCCTCACGGCGGTCGAGCCGCTCGCCGCCGTCTTCAGCGCCGACGTCATGAACGAGACGCTCCAGCGGTCCTCGCTCGGGGCGATCGAGCGAGGCGACCGCGTGAACCTGGAGCTCCCGCTGCGCCCACACGATCGCCTCGGCGGCCACTTCGTCCAGGGCCACGTCGACGGCCTCGGCACGGTCGCGGCGGTCGAGCCCGACGGCTTCGCGCGGCGCATCCGCATCACGGCGGCGCCTGATCTGCTGCGATACGTGGTCGAGAAGGGGTCGATCGCGGTCGACGGCGTGAGCCTCACCGTCGCCGCGGTCGACGATGAGTCCCTCACCGTCTCCCTGATACCCGAGACCCTGGAGCGCACGAGCCTCGGAGCGGCCGCGCCCGGCCGAACCGTCAACCTGGAGGTGGACGTGCTCGCCAAATACGTCGAGAAGCTGGTGACGCGATGAGCAGTCAGAGCACGCAGACCCCGTTCGCCACGATCGAAGAGGCGATCGAGGACATCCGTCAGGGCAAGATGGTCGTCGTCTGCGACGACGAGGACCGCGAGAACGAGGGCGACCTCACGCTCGCCGCCCAGTTCGCGACACCCGAGGCGATCAACTTCATGGCGAAGGAGGGGCGCGGCCTGATCTGCCTCGCGTTGACCCCCGATCGCTGCGACGAGCTCGGGCTCGACCTGATGGCGGCGAAGAACGAGTCGCCGTTCGAGACCGCCTTCACCGTCTCGATCGAGGCGCGCGAAGGCGTCACGACGGGCATCTCCGCGCACGACCGCGCGCACACGATCCAGGTCGCGATCGACCCGAGCTCGCGGCCGCGCGACGTCGTGCAGCCGGGCCACGTGTTCCCGCTCAAGGCCAAGCGCGGCGGCGTGCTGGAGCGCGTCGGCCAGACCGAGGCAGCAGTCGATTTGGCGCGCCTGGCGGGATTGAACCCGGCTGGCGTGATCTGCGAGATCATGAATGACGATGGCACCATGGCCCGCGTACCGGATCTCGTGGGTTACTGCCAGCGGCACAGCCTGAAGATGGTCACCGTCGCCGACCTCGTCGCCTACCGGCGCCGCCACGACAAGCTCATCGAGCGCGTCGTCTCGACCGGCCTGCCGACCGCGTTCGGCGACTTCGAGGTCGTCGGCTACCGCTCGCTCGTCGACGACAAGCACCACGTCGCGATGGTCAAGGGCGACGTCGTCGGGGCGGAGGACGTGCTCGTGCGCGTGCACTCCGAGTGCCTCACCGGCGACGTCTTCCACTCGCTGCGCTGCGACTGCGGCGAGCAGCTGGAATCGGCGCTCGCGATGATCGAGGAGGCGGGCCGCGGCGTGCTGCTGTACCTCTCGCAGGAGGGGCGCGGGATCGGTCTGCTGAACAAGCTGCGGGCGTACAAGCTGCAGGAGGAGGGGCTCGACACGGTCGACGCGAACCTCAAGCTCGGTCTGCCGGCCGACCTGCGCGACTACGGCATCGGCGCGCAGATCCTCGCCGACCTGGGGTTGTCCTCGATCCGCATCCTCACGAACAACCCGAAGAAGATCATCGGCCTCGAGGGCTACGGGCTGTCGGTCGCCGGCCAGGTGCCGATCCAGCCGACGCCCAACCCGCACAACGAGGCGTACCTGCGCGCCAAGCGCGACCGCATGGGCCACACCCTGCACCACCAGGGGCTGCCGCTCGACGAGGAGATGCTGCTCGACGAGCAGCGCGCGGACCGCGCCGCGGACCCCGACGCCCCGACCGCCGGAGGCGACCGTGCCTGACCGCCGCTTCGCGCTCGTCGTCGGGCGCTTCTACGAGCAGCTGGCGAACGCGCTCGTCGCGGGCGCGCGCGAGCTGCTCGAGCCGCACGGCGAGGTCGACGTGTTCGACGTGCCGGGGGCGTTCGAGCTGCCGCTGGCGGCGAAGTACGCGGCCGAGTCGGGCCGCTACGCCGCGATCGTCGCGCTCGGCGCCGTGATCCGCGGCGAGACCGACCACTACGACTACGTCTGCGGCGAGACCGCGCGCGGGATCCAGCAGGTGCAGCTCGCCACGGGCGTTCCGGTCGGCTTCGGCGTGCTGACCGTCGACTCGATGGAGCAGGCGCTCGCGCGCGTGCGGGGCGGCGGCAAGCGCGACTCCGGCGCGCACGCGGCCGAGGCGGTGCTCGCCTCGCTCGTGGTCAAGGACGAGCTGGGCAGACGCCCACGCGCCGCCGGTTTCGCCGCGTCCTGACGGCGCGTCGCTCGCACGCGGACCCTGCGTATACTGCTGCGGCCATGCCAAAGGTCTGCCACGTCTGCAACAAGGGTCCTGCCTTCGGGCAGAGCCGCTCGCACTCGAGAGTCGCGACGAAGCGCCGCTTCGATCCGAACCTCCAGCGGGTGCGCGTCGACGTCGGCGGTGCGCCTCGGCGCGTGTACGTCTGCACGCGCTGCCTGAAGGCCGGCAAGGTCACGAAGGCGTAGCGGCCGCGGGCGGCCGGGTCCGCGTCGCGCGCCGGTCTCCCGTTCGTCGCCCGCAGGCGCTACGGTCTGCCGCGCCCCCGTGTCCGATCCAAGCCTTCTCCGCTTCCGTGCCGCCGTCGAGGGTGCGCTCGCCCAGCTCGAGGCGCGCCGCGACGAGGTCAACGAGCTGAACGTCTTCCCGGTCGCCGACGGCGACACGGGCGACAATATGGCGCTGACGCTGCGCGCGGTGCTGCAGGAGCTCGACCGGCTGGCGGCCGCCGCGCAGGAGCGCACGCTCGATGAGATCGGCCGTGACGAGATCGTCAGATCGGTCGCGCGCGCGGCGCTGCTGGGCGCGCGCGGCAACTCCGGTGTGATCCTCTCGCAGCTGATTCGCGGCGCCGCCGAGGAGCTGGCGAGCCGCCCGGGCGAGCTGGTCGATCCCGTGCTGATCGGCGCGGCAATGGCGCGCGCGGCCGAGCAGGCGTACGGCTCGGTGCGCGAGCCGGCGGAGGGGACGATCTTGACCGTCGTGCGCGAGATGGCGGGCCGCATCGCGAGCGAGCTCGCGCACATGCAGGAGACGCGCCTCGATCGCAGCGTCACCGACGAGCAGCAGGACGCGCTGATCGCCGAGGTGCTCGAGCGCGCGCTGGAGACCGGCCAGCAGTCGGTCGCGCGGGGTCCTGAGCTGCTGCCGGTGCTGCGCGAGGCCGGCGTCGTCGACGCCGGCGGCTACGGGCTGACCGTCCTCTTCGCCGGTGTCATCTCCGCTCTCCGCGGCGGCGAGCCCCCGGAGGTCGCGCACCATCGGGCGGCGCGCGTGACGCACCCGCAGCACGAGTCCTCGACCTACCGCTACTGCGTGAACTTCGCCGTGACCGGCAGCGGCCTGCGGCCACGGGAGTTCATCGAGGCGCTGGAGCGAATCGGCGACTCGGTGCTCGTCGTGGGGGATGAGACGACGCTCAAGGTGCATGTCCACACCGACGACCCGGACGCGGCGACCGCGCTGTTCGACGGCGCCGGCACGCTCTCGCACCTGGACGTCGCCGACATGCACCAGCAGATCGAGGCGCGCGACGCGAAGCTCGCCGCGGCCGCCGGCAACGGGAACGGCAGGGCCGCCGCCGCGACCGCATGCGGGGCGCTCGCGGTCGTCTCCGGCGATGGCATCCGCGAGCTCTACGAGAGCTTCGGCTTCCACACGCTCGACGGCGGCGCGACGCTCAACCCGTCCACCTACGACTTGCTCGCCGGGATCCACGCCGTCCCCGCCGAGGAGGTCGTGGTGCTGCCGAACAGCGCGAACGTCTTCATGGCCGCCGAGCGCGCCGCCGAGCTGTCGGAGAAGCGCGTGCACGTCGTGCGCTCGCGCTCGCAGCAGGCGGGCCTCGCGGCGGCGCTCGCGTTCGACCCGTCGACGACGGGCGCCGCGAACGCCGCCGCGCTGACCGACGCGCTCGATCGGGTCCGCACCGGCGCGGTGGCCCCGGCCGCGCGCGACGACGCGAACGGCCGCTTTCGCGCCGGCGACGCGGTCGGCTTCGTCGGCGACGAGCTGGTCGCCTGGGGCGCGCCCGAGGACACCCTGCGCTCCGTCCTCGCCACGCTCGCCGACGACGCCGAGCTCGTGACGTGCCTCATCGGCGACGGCGCACCCCTCGGCGACGCCGACGTCGCAGCCCTCTCCGACGGCGCCGAGCTGGAGATCGTGGCCGGCGGCCAGTCCAACTATTGGTGGCTCCTGTCGGCCGAGTGAGGGCCCCCTCGCTTCGGCCGCTCGCGCCGGCATAGTTCGCCTGTGCCCACGCCGTTCGCGAGCGCCGAGCCGTTCGACCGCACCCAGCTCGAAGCGGCGCTCGTCCGCCTCCCGCATCCGAGTCGCCTCGAAGCGCCGCTCGCCCACGACCTCGGCCCCAGAGCCGGCAGAGCGCTCGAGACGCTCGGCCTCCAGACCGTCGGGGACCTCCTGGAGCATCTTCCACGCGCGCGCGGCGAGGCGCGCACGGTCGCGACGCTCCAGCGCGAAGAGACGGCGACCGTGCTGGTGGAGGTGCGGAGCATCGACACCCGCTCAGTCCGCCGCCGCGGCATGAAGCCGCGCGTCGAGGCGACCGTCGCCGACCACACCGGCTCGACGCGCGTCTCGTTCTTCAACCAGCCGTGGCTCGTGCAGCGCTACCCGCCGGGCACGCGCCTGCTGCTGACCGTGCGCACGGACCCGCGGGGCCGCGTGTCCGTCACCGCGCACGCGCCGACAGAGCTGCAGGTCGCCGCCGAGGCGCAGGTCGCGCAGTACCCCGCGAGCGAGGGGATCGACTCCACGCGCATCCTCGCGCTGATGCGCGAGCACCGCGACGCGATCGCCGACACGCTCGAGCCGCTGCCGGCGCGCATCCGTACGGCCGAGCGCCTGCCCGACCGACCCGCCGCGCTCACCGCGCTGCACTTCCCCGGCGGCGAGGGGGAGGCCGAGGGAGGCCGGCGCCGGCTCGCCTTCGACGAGCTGCTGCTCGTCCAGCTCGCCCTGCTGCGCCGGCGCGCGCGGCGAGAGCGGGCGGCCGCGGCGCCCTCCCTCGACGCCGCACGGGATCTGACGAAGCGCTGGCTGGAGCGCGGCCTGCCGTTCTCGCTCACGAACGACCAGGCGAACGCGCTCGAGGACATCGACCACGACCTCGCCCAGCGCCATCCGATGCAGCGCCTGCTGATGGGCGAGGTCGGCTCCGGCAAGACCGTCGTCGCGCTGTTCGCGCTGCTGCGCGCGGTCGAGCAAGGCTGGCAGGGCGCGCTGATGGCCCCCACTGAGACGCTCGCGGAGCAGCACTTCGCGACGATCCAGGCGCTGATGCCGGGGGAGGCGATCCCGGCCGCGCTGCTGACCGGCTCGACGACGGCATCCCGCCGCGGCGACGTCCTCGGCAAGCTCGCGAGCGGGGAGCTGCAGCTCGTCGTCGGGACGCACGCGCTGATCGAGCCGGATGTGCGCTTCGCCCGACTCGGCGTCGCCGTCGTGGACGAGCAGCACCGCTTCGGCGTGCGCCAGCGGGCGGCGCTGGATGCGAAAGGGCCCGCGACCGACGACGAACGTCTCACGCCGCACGTCCTGCACATGACCGCCACGCCGATCCCGCGCACGCTCGCGCTCGTGGAGCACGGCGACCTCGACTACACCGTCCTGCGAGAGCTGCCGCGCGGGCGCAGACGGATCGAGACGTTCGTCGCCTCCGGCGAGCGCGAGCGCGCGCGGGCGTACGAGCGCATCCGCGAGGAGCTGCGCGCCGGCCGACAGGCGTTCGTCGTCTGCCCGCTCGTGGAGGAGTCGGAGGCGCTGCAGGCGAAGGCCGCGCGCGCCGAGTTCGAGCGGCTGCGCGACACGGAGCTCAGAGACTTCCGCGTCGTGCTGATGCACGGCCAGCTGCGCCCGCGCGAGAAGCAGGAGGCGATGGCGGCGTTCGCCGCCGGCGGCGCCGACGTGCTCGTCGCGACCTCGGTGATCGAGGTCGGGATCGACGTGCCCAACGCGACCGTGATGCTCGTCGAGGACGCCGAGCGCTACGGCATCAGCCAGCTGCACCAGCTGCGCGGGCGGATCGGTCGCGGCGAGCACCCGTCGCTGTGCCTGCTGTTCGGGCCGAAGGACTCCGCCCGCCTGAAGGCGCTCGCCGCGCACCGCGACGGCTTCGAGCTGGCGCAGATCGACCTCAGACTGCGCAAGGAGGGCGAGCTGATTGGCGGCGTGCGCCAGCACGGCCTCGCGCAGTTTCGCGTCGCGCAGCTGCCTGACGACGAGGCGCTGCTGGAGCGCGCGCGCCTGCGCGCTCGGGCGATCCTCGACGCCGATCCCGAGCTGGAGGCGCCCGAGCACACGCTGCTCGCGCAGGCGCTCGCGACCGCCTACGGTGCCGGGGCGACGGCGACGGTCGCCGCATGAGGATCGTCGCCGGACGCTACGGCGGTCGCCGCCTGACCGTGCCCGCCGGCAGCGCGACCCGCCCCACGAGCGACCGCGTGCGCGAGGCGACCTTCCAGCGGCTCGGGCCGCTCGACGACGCGCGCGTGCTCGACCTGTTCGCCGGCTCGGGCGCGCTCGCGCTCGAGGCGCTCTCGCGCGGCGCGGCGCACGCGACGCTCGTCGACGCCGCCCCCGCGGCGATCAGGGCGATCCGCGCGAACGTCACGGCGCTCGAGCTGCCGGCCGAGCAGGTCGATGTCCGCCGGCAGGACGCGCGCGCATTCCTGCGCGGCGCACGTGCGGCTCGTCACGAATACGATCTCGTGCTGCTCGACCCTCCATATCGACTCGCGGCCGAGCTGGGACGCGAGCTCTCGCCGCTGATCGCCGCGGTCCTCGCGCCCGGTGGGCGGGTCGTGAGCGAGAGCGACCGCCGTGCTCCGCTCGACCTCGACCCGGACCTTCCGCTGACCGACGAACGCCGCTACCGCGACACCGTGATCCGAACCCATGAGCGAACTGAGTAACCGCATCGCCGTCTGCCCCGGCTCGTACGACCCGATCACCCACGGCCACCTCGACGTGATCGGCCGCGCCTCGAAGCTGTTCGAAGAGGTCGTCGTGGCGGTCGTGAACGTGCCGGTACGCAAGGGCAGAACGCTGTTCTCGACGGAGGAGCGCATCAGCTTCGTCGAGCGCGCCACCGCCCACATGGGCAACGTGCGCGCGGAGCCGTTCAGCAACCTCGTCGTCGAGTTCGCCCAGAGCGTGGGCGCGCGGGCGATCGTCAAGGGCCTGCGTGCGATCTCCGACTTCGAGTACGAGCTCGAGATGCACCAGCTCAATCGCCGCGAGGCCCCCGAGATCGAGTCCGTCTACCTGATGGCCTCCTCGCAGTACAGCTTCCTGCGCTCGAGCGGCGTCAAGGAGCTGGCCACTTTTGGCGGGAATATCGACGACCTCGTGCCAGACTACGTAGCCTCCCGGTTGAAGGAAGAGCTCGGCCGCTGACGAAACAGAGGTTCGCGATGGACGTCCTCGTGCTGATCGACAAGCTGGACGACCTCGTCCACAACGCCAAGCCCGTCCCGCTGACGGACCAGGTGCGCGTGGACAAGGAGGAGATCTACGACATCCTCGACCAGATGCGCGCCACGATCCCCGAGGAGATCAAGCAGGCGCGCTGGATCGTCAAGGAGCGTCAGGAGATGCTCGCCGAGGCCAAGCGCGAGGCCGAGCGGATCGTCAGAGAGGCGCGCGAGCGCCAGGAGCGGCTGATCTCCGAGGAGGAGGTCACGAAGCAGGCCGAACGCGCCGCCGAGGACATCATCGAGGACGCGCGCGCCCGCGAGCGCGAGATCCGGCTCGGCGCGGAGGACTACGCCGACGAGATCCTCAACACGCTTGAGGTCAACCTCTCGAAGTTCATCGCCGCTGTGCAGCGCGGCCGCGAGCGCCTGCAGGGCAAAGAGGAAACCGCCGAGGTCTCCTAGCGGCCGGCGCACGCCGGACCGCCGCCGCCCATCCTGTGGTCGGCAGAGGGCTGCGGACGGGGCGCACGGCGTCGTGCCCGTCGGACGCGAGCTCACGGCGCTCGAGCGCGTCGATCCGCGCGTCCGCCAACCCGATCTGCCATCGGCGCCGATCTCGTAGATTTCGGCCCGCCATCCCTGCCTCGAACGACCTCCCGACGACCCATCTCGGCAGCGTGCTGGCCGACGCCGGCGGGCTGCGCGCGCCGCGCGAACGGGCGGCGCAGATCCGCGCCGAGCTGCTCGATGCGCTTGCGGCCGGCGCGGAGGAGCTGGCGCTCCCGCGCTCGGGCTACGACACACCGGTCCCCGTCGGGCTCGCGGCGTTCGGCGAGGCGCTCCTTGCGATCGCCCCCGTCGACCCGGCGCTGCGCGCCGACCCGAACGCCGCGAACGACCGCGCCTGGACGCTCACCGCCGTGCTCGTCGGCGCGCTCGTCGAAGGCGCCGCCGCGATGGCCGCCGGCGGTCCGCAGGACCTGCAGCTGCACGCCGGCGAATGGGAGGGCTGGCTGGCGCTCGCGTTCCCGGTCAACGCCGAAGACGTGCTCGTGGCGGTCGAGCTGGCGGTCGAGGCGTTCGAGGAGGCGGTCGTCGACGTCGACCGCCTCAAGGCGCGCGCATACGCGATCCCTACGACTGCGCTCGGCGACGTGCCCGTGCTGAAGCTGCCGATCGGCGAGCTGCATCCGCTGCGGATCGCGGAGGCGGTCGCGCGCTTCGGCGGCCGCCCGGCCGACGCGGCGTCCGTCGCCGAGCACGACGAGGCGGTGCTCGCGGTGCTCGATCCGACGCCGGAGGTCGCGCGCCCGCACGAGGAGGCCGATCCGTCGCTGCGCGTCGCCCGGCGCATGCTGCAGCGGCTGATGGGGATGGGGAAGTGGGGCGGCTACCACACCGAGATCGCCCACCTTGCGCGCGGGTTCGCCGGTCACGACCGCGCGCTCGCGCTGGCGATCGGCGAACGGCTCCTGAATGCCGACCTGCTCGTCGAGAAGATCAGCGTCCACCAGCGCCATGTGCGCTTGAACCCGCGACGGGTCGCGGAGATCCACGCGCTCGTCGATCGCGGCGAGCTGCCGCCCGGGCTCGAGCTGCCCGAGTCGTAACGTGCGGATCTGTCACCGTGACGTGACTGGCACGTCACCGCTTGGGTTCGTGCTGGAATACCGCCCGTGCCCGCAGTCACCGACAAGCTCCTGCACCACGCTCGCGTCGCGAGGACGCTGCTCGACGCCGGCCTGATCGAGCCGGTCCGTCCCGACCGCCTCGCGCTCGTCGGCCGCTCGCTGCTGCGCTGGGGGACGACCTCCGGAGGCGCGATCGCAGTCGCCGCCGCGAGGGCACCGCACCAGCCGGCCGTGGTCGACGAGCTCGGAACGCTCAGCTACGGCGAGCTGCATCGCCGCGCGAACGCGCTCGCCAGCTCGCTCGCCGCCCACGGCGTCCGTCCGGGCGACGGCGTCGCGATCATGTGCCGCAACCATCGCGGCTTCATGGACGCGACCGTCGCGGCGTCCCGCCTCGGCGCGCATGCGCTCTACCTCAACACGATGTTCGCCGCGCCGCAGCTGGCCGACGTCGTCGCGCGCGAGGGTGCGAGAGCGATCGTCTACGACGAGGAGTTCGCCGCGCTGCTGAGCCAGGTGAGAGGGATCGACAAGCGCTTCGTCGCGTGGCACGACGGCGAGTCCGCCGCCGGCGAGGCGGACGGGGACCCTCTGATCGAGGATCTGATCGCCACCGGCGACGCGGCCGGCGTGCCGTCGGCCAAGGAGCCAGGGCGCGTCGTGATCCTCACCTCCGGCACGACCGGAACGCCGAAGGGCGCCCGGCGGAGCCATGCCGGCCTCTCCTCGGCGGCTGCGCTGCTGTCGAAGATCCCCTACAGAGCACGCGGGACGACGATGATCGCCGCGCCGCTGTTCCACTCCTGGGGCCTCGCGAACTACACGCTCGGCGTGCCGCTCGCATCGACGTTCGTGCTGCGCCGGCGCTTCGACCCCGAGGGCACGCTGCGCGCGATCGCCCGCCACCGCGCGACCGCGCTCGTCGTCGTGCCGGTGATGCTGCAGCGCATCCTCGAGCTGCCGCAGGAGACGCTCGACCGCTACGACACCTCGTCGCTGCGGATCATCGCGGTGAGCGGCTCGGCGCTCCCCGGCCCGCTCGCGACGCGCGTGATGGACCAGTTCGGCGACGTGCTCTACAACCTTTACGGCTCGACCGAGGTCGCGTGGGCGACGATCGCGACGCCCGAGGACCTGCGCGCCGCCCCCGGCTGCGCCGGCCAGCCGCCGCTCGGCACGATCGTGAAGCTGTTCGACGAGCACGATCGCGAGGTCCGGCAGGGGGAGACGGGCCGCATCTTCGTCGCGAGCGGGTTCCCGTTCGAGGGCTACACCGGCGGCGACACGAAGGCGACGATCGGCGAGCTGATGTCCTCCGGCGACGTCGGCCACTTCGACCCCGCGGGGCGGCTGTTCATCGACGGCCGCGACGACGACATGATCGTCTCGGGCGGCGAGAACGTCTTCCCGGTCGAGGTCGAGGACCTGCTCGCCGGCCATCCGGCGATCCGCGAGGTCGCGGTCGTAGGGGTGGAGGACGAGGACTGGGGCCAGCGCCTCAAGGCGGTCGTCGTGCTGGGTGACGGCGAGAGCGCTGACGAGGACGAGCTGAAGGACTACGTCAAGCAGAACCTCGCCTCGTTCAAGGTCCCGCGCGAGATCGTCTTCGTCGACGCGCTGCCCCGCAATGCCACCGGCAAGGTGTTGAAGCGGGACCTGGTCTAGGCCCGCGCGGCCTCGTCGCTACCCTGCGGGAAGTGCCCCCGCGCGCCGACACGTTCGACCTCGCCGCCCTCCGGCTGAGCGCCGGCGAGGGTCGCTCGCTCGAGCTCGCGCAGCCGATCGAGCCGTTCGAGCTGGGCGGCCAGCGGTATGCGGTGAGGCCCTCGCCGGTCCCGCTCCGGCTCGACGTCGCGCGCACGACGCATCAGGGCTGGGCGCTGCGGCTGCGCTTCGAGGTGACGCTGGAGGGGCCGTGCATGCGCTGCCTCGAGCCGGCGTCGCCGCGCTTCGCGATCGACGCGCGCGAGTTCGACCAGCCGCACGGCGGGGAGGAGCTTGAGAGCCCGTACGTCGAGGAGCAGGAGGTCGACCTCGCGGCCTGGACGCGCGACGCGCTCGCGCTCGCGCTGCCGGCGCAGCTGCTGTGCCGCGAGGAGTGCGCGGGCCTCTGCGCGATCTGCGGCGAGAACCTCAACGAGGCCGGTACGGAGCATCGGCACGAGCCCGACCCCGATCCGCGCTGGGCGAAGCTGCGCGAGCTGGAGCTGTAGGCGTGCCGGAGCCGGCCATGTGGTCGGCGGAGGCGGGCCCCCAGACCGCCTGGTACCCTCCTCCGACCTATGGCCGTCCCGAAGCAGAAGCAGTCACACGCGCGCACGAACAAGCGCCGTTCGCAGCACAAGATCTCGGCGCCGTCGATTCACGCGTGTCCGCAGTGCCACAGCCCGCGCATGCCGCACCGCGTCTGCCCGACGTGCGGCACGTACGCGGGGCGTGACGTGGTCGCCGCCTCCGGCGACGACGCCTAGACCCACGCGCCGCCTCGTGCCGCCGATCACGGTCGCCGTGGACGCGAACGGCGCGGACCTCGGTCCTGCCGAGGTCGCGGCCGGCGCCGCGCTCGCCGCCGAGCAGGGCGTCCGTGTGCTGCTGTTCGGGCCGCAGGGCGCGATCGGCCCGACGCCCGGCGGCGTCGAGGTGATCGACGCGCCCGTCTCGATCGCGAAGGCGCCCGATCCGGCGCACGCCGTCCGCTCGACGCCGGACGCGTCGATCGTGCTCGCCAGCAAGGCAGTGGCCGAGGGGCGCGCCGACGCGCTCGTCTCGGGCGGCTCGACGGGCGCCGCGCTCGCGGCCGGTCTCTTCCACGTCAAGCGCGCGCGCGGCATCCACCGTCCGGCGCTGGCGATCGCGATGCCGGTCCCCGGTGCGACGGTGCTGCTGCTGGACGTCGGCGCGAGCGTCGAGGTGCGACCCGAGCACCTAGTGCAGTTCGCCTACATGGGGGCAGCCTTCGCCCAGGCGGTGCTCGGCGTCGAGCAGCCGCGCGTCGCGCTGCTGTCCAACGGGGAGGAGCCGGAGCGGGGCACGCCCGACGTGATCGCCGCCCATCAGCGGCTCGCCGAGAGTGCCACCACGCGGCTGAACTTCGTCGGCAACGTCGAGGGCACGCAGATCACCGAGGGCGTCGCCGACGTCGTCGTGATGGACGGCTTCACCGGCAACATCACGATCAAGCTGATGGAGGGCGTCTCCAGCAAGTTGCTGCGCACGATCCGCGACGTCGCGATGGCGAGCCCGCGCGGGCGCCTCGGCGGGCTGCTGCTGCGCGGCGCATTGCGCGGACTGCGCGACGACATCGATCCGGAGCTCGCCGGCGGCGCCTACATGCTTGGACTGCGCCGCACCGGCGTCGTCGCGCACGGGCGCTTCACGCGCACCGGCTTCGCGCGCGCGATCGACGTCGCCGCGCGCGGCGTGCGCGAGGACGTCGTCGGCCGCACGCTCAGCGCGCTCGAGGCGGCCGGCGCGTTGCGGCAGGCGCCATCGTCCGAGCCGGCGGCTAGCGTCCCATCCCAATGACCCGCGAGCAGGTCCTCGAACGCGTGCGCGCACACCTTGCCGACGAGCTGGCGGTCGATCCCGAGCAGGTCGGCGAGTCGACCCGCTTCCGCGAGGATCTCGAGGCCGACTCGCTCGACCTCTACACGCTCGTGCAGGAGCTCGAGGACCGGTACGGGATCCGCATCTCCGACGAGCAGGCGGCGAAGATCTTCACGGTCGGCCAGGCGGTCGACTTCGTGCTTTCCGGTGCCGCCGCGACCGACGACCGCGAGCCGAGGCCCTGACCGCTGAGCGCCCTCGCCGACCTGCTCGCCCGGCTGCCGGACGACCTCGCCCGGCAGGTGGTCACGCACTCCTCTTGGACGGAGCGCCGTTCGGACTCGTACGAGCGGCTCGCCTTCCTCGGCGACAGCGTGCTGTCGCTCGCCGTCACCACGCACCTGTATCCGCGCCTGGAAGCGGAGCGCTTCGGTGCGGGGCGGCTCACGAAGATCCGCGCGCAGGCGGTCTCCGGTCGCTCGTGCATGGCGGTTGCGGAGCGGATCGGGATGCCGGAGCGCCTGCGCGCGGCTGCGCCCGAGGCGACGGGGCAGAACGCCGATGCGCTCGTGCGCACGGAGCGGGTCCTGGCGTCGGTGATCGAGGCCGGCATCGGGGCCTGCTACCTCGCCTTCGGATACGAGGACACCTCCAGAGCCGTCGTGGAGGCGTTCGCGCCGGAGATCGAGGAGGCGATGGAGCACCCGGTCGACTTCAAGTCGGCGCTGCAGGAGCGGCTGGCGCGCCGCGGCGAGCTGGTCGTGTACGCGGTCACGGCCGAGGAGGGGCCGCCGCACGACCGCATCTTCACGGTCGAGGCCACGGTCGCCGGCGTCGAGGTCGGCCAGGGCGAGGGACGTTCGAAGAAGGACGCCGAGCAGGAAGCCGCTCGCGTCGCATTGGAGGCCATGGGAGAGTGAGCGGTCGATGCATCTGAAGTCCCTCACCCTCAAGGGCTTCAAGTCCTTCCCCGACCGCACGAAGCTGGCCTTCGGGCCGGGCGTCAGCGTGATCGTCGGCCCGAACGGCTCGGGCAAGTCGAACGTCACCGACGCGGTCCTGTGGGCGCTCGGCGAGCAGTCGCCGCTGGCGGTGCGCGGCCAGACGATGCAGGACGTGATCTTCGGCGGCGGCCACGGCCGCAAGGCGGGCCAGGAGGCCGAGGTCGAGCTGATCCTCGACAACTCCGACGGCACGCTCGGGCTCGACTTCTCCGAGGTCTCGATCCTGCGCCGGCTCGACCGCTCCGGCGACGGCGAGTACCGCCTCAACGGCGCGCGCTGCCGCCTCGTCGACGTGCTCGAACTGCTGTCCGACACGGGCCTCGGCAAGGAGGCGCACTCGGTCGTCTCGCAGGGTCGCGTGGAGGCGATCGTCACCTCGAAGCCGCGCGACCGCCGCCTGCTGATCGAGGAGGCCGCCGGGCTCGGCAAGCACCGCAAGCGCCGCCGTCGCGCACAACTGAAGCTCGCGCGCACGCAGGACAACCTCGATCGCGCGCTCGACGTCGAGCGCGAGGCACGCTCACGGCTGCGCCCGCTCAAGCGCCAGGCCGAAGCGGCCGAGCTGCACGCGCGGTTGGAGCGCCAGTCGCTCGAGGCGCGCTGGGAGCTGG
Organism: uncultured Actinomycetes bacterium; assembly: GCA_963770165.1. Classification (GTDB taxonomy): domain Bacteria; phylum Actinomycetota; class Thermoleophilia; order Solirubrobacterales; family Solirubrobacteraceae; genus Conexibacter. The sequence continues at coordinate 51,031 of CAVYOK010000004.1, read as the reverse complement.
GCCGCGACGCGCTGCGCGCGAGCCGCTTGGAGCTGGAGCAGGCGGAGGCGGCGGCGCGTGCGGCGCGCGAGCGCAGCGCCGAGGCCGAGCAGGCCTTGGCCGCCGTCGCGAGACGGCGCGAGGCGGCCGAGGAGGCGCTGGCGGCGCGTAGCGAGCAGCGCGAGTCGCTGTCCGAGCGCGCGTATCGTGCCCGCTCGGCCGGCGAGCGCGTCGGCATGCGGCTGGAGACGACACGCGCGACCGTCAGCTCGCTCGGCGAGCGAATCGTGCGCCACGAGGCGGAGCTCGACGCGCTGCGCGAGCAGGCCGCCGCCGACGTGCCGGACGCCGAGGCGGCCACGCGCGTCGCGGCGATGGAAACAGAGCTGGTCGCGCTGGAGCAGGACCGGCAGGCCGCGCTGGAGCGCGAGCTGGCCGAGCTGGAGGAGCGCCGCGCGGGCGCGGCGGCCGAGGCGCAGCGCCTGTACGCCGACGTCGAGGCTGCGCGCGCCGAGGCGGCGAAGGCCGAGGAGGCGGCAGAGACCGCCCGCGCGAGACGCCGCGAGGCCGAGCGGACCGCGGAGGCCGCGCGCCGCGAGGCGGCTCGCGTCGGCGGCGAGCTGGCGGCCGCGAACCACTTCCTGCGCGCCCACGCCGGCGCGCCCGGCGGGGTGCCCGCGCTCGCCGACGCGCTGGAGGTCGACGATGGGCTCGAGCTGGCGCTTGCGGCCGCGCTCGACGGGCGGCTGCGCGCCGCGGTCGTCGCCGACCGCGCCGCCGGGTCGGATCTGCTCGAGCGCGCCGGGCGCGACGGCGGCAGCGCCCTCGTCGCGAACGCCGCGACGCAGGCGCCGGCTCCCTCGAAGCCGCCGACGCCCGACGCCGAGCGGCTGCTCGACCACGTGCGCGGACCGGTCGACACGCTCGCACTCGCGGCGGCGCTGCTGGCCGACACGTGGGTCGTGCAGGACGTCGCCGCTGTGCGCGCCGGCTTCGCCGGCACCGCCGTCACGCGCGAAGGACGCGTGTGGATCGGCGCGTGGGGCGAGCTGCGCCAGGTCCCCGCCGGCGGCGAGGAGCGCGTGCTGGCCGAGCGCAACCGCCGCGACCAGCTGGTCGGCGAGAGCGAGTCGGCCGCGCGTGCCGAGCACGAGGCCGTCCAGCGGCTCGAAGGGCTTGCCGCCGCGGTGTCGGCCGCCGATGCCGCCCGCGACGAGACCGAGACGTCCGTGCGCGCTGTGGTCCGCGCGCACGACGAGGCGACCGAGCAGGAGGCTCGCGTGGTGCGGCTGATCGAGCAGCGCCGCAGCGCCGACGACGAAGGTCCGGGCGCCGTCCGCAGGGCGCAGATCGAGGCCGAGCTGGCCGCCGAGCGCCGCCTCGCGGAGCGCGCTGAGCGCGACCGCGCCGAGCGGAGCGAGCGGATCGCCCAGGCCGAGCAGCGGCTCGAGCGCGAGCGGGCGCTGGTGCCGCAGGCGGAGCGGCTCGTCGAGGTGCTCGCCGAGGCCGCGAGCGCGATCGCCGCCCGCGTCGAGGTGTTCGATGCCGAGCTGGCTGCGCACCGCCAGGCGGGCGAGCACGTCGCCGTCGAGCTGCGCGCCTGCGCCCGCGAGGAGGCGGAGCTGCACGGTCGCCTCAAGCGCGACGGCGAGGCGGTCACCGGCGCCGAGGTGCGCGCGCAGCAGGCGCGCGATCGCATGGCTGAGGCCGACGCCGAGCTGAGAGCGGTCGCCGAGCCGCTCGGTCTGGCGCCGGAGCCCGCAGAGCAGCCGCTGCCGGAGGAGGAGCGCGCTCAGCTGGCCGATCGCATCGCCCGCCTCCAGCGCCGTCGCGAGCAGCTCGGACCGGTCAATCCGCTTGCGAAGGACGAGTACGACGAGGCGGTCGCGCACGTCGAGGAGCTGGAGCGCCAGCGCGCCGACCTCGAAGCGGCGCTGCGCGAGCTCAACACGTTGATCCACGACACCGACCGCCAGATCCGCGAGACGTTCGAGGCGACGTTCGAGGCCGCGGCGAGAAACTTCGAGGAGCTCGCCGAGCAGCTGTTCCCGGGCGGCCGCGGGCGCCTGCGGCTCGTGCGCGAGGACGCCGGTCCGCGGCCGGTGCTCGGCGGCGAGAGACTCGACGCCGACGGCGACGATGCCACCAGCCCCGACGACGTCGACGCCGCGGCCGACGCGGAGGAGCGGGAGGAGGACGACCTGCTCGGCGTCGAGATCGAGATCACGCCGGCCGGCAAGGCGATGAAGCGCCTCTCGCTGCTGTCCGGCGGCGAGAAGTCGATGACCGCGCTCGCGTTCCTGTTCTCGGTCTTCCTCGCGCGGCCGTGTCCCTTCTACATCCTCGACGAGGTCGAGGCCGCGCTGGACGACCTCAACATCGACCGCTTCCTGAGACTGCTGCGCACCTACGCCGCGCGCGCGCAGTTCATCGTCGTCACCCACCAGAAGCGCACGATGGAGGCGGCCGACAGCCTCTACGGCGTCTCGATGGGCGGCGACGGCATCTCGAAGGTCATCAGCCGCAAGCTCCCGCCAGCGCAGCCCGTCGAGCCCGCAGCTGAAGTGGCGTAAGGCGTACGCTCACGGCGCATGGCTGACGTGAGATCGCGGGGCGCGCCATGTTGCCATTCGCGTCATGCAGAGGAGTCTGCGAAGCGGCGGGCCATATAGATGTGGCAGAGTCCTCGCCTGCATGCGTGCCATTGAGGAATTTCGCCGCGAATCGCCTGAGTTCTGGGCGCTTGTCAAACTTGTGTCGCAGTTGGTGCGCCGTTCAGCCGCTTCGGTGCAGGAGAGCTTTCTCGAACCAGTGCGTGGCGGACGGGCTGCCGTTGTAGTCCGCGATCTCCGCGTACCCGCAGGCCGCGTACAGCTCCAACGCCTCCGGCTGCTGGGCGTTCGTGTCGAGCCGCAGCCGCGTCAGGCCGATCTCGCTCGCCGCGTCCTCCAGGGCGGCGAGCAGCCGCCGCGCGTGGCCGCGCCGCCGTGCGTCCGGTACGACGTACATGCGCTTGATCTCCCCGAGCCCGGGGGCGAGCGTGCGCAGGCCGCCGCACGCGACGGCCATTCCATCCTCCTCCAGCAGCAGGAAGGCGCCGCTCGGCGGCTCCATCTCGTGCACCTCGACCCAGCTCGCGCCGGCCGCTCCGGGCGGCGGATCGACGGGGGAGTAAGGCCGTCCGCGGGCCACCAGCTCGGCGCCGTAGTCGGCGAGCAGCCGCACCGCCTCGGGCGTGTCGGCGCGCGTGGCGCGGATCGCGATGGAGGGCGAGGACACGCTGGTATCGTCGCCGATCTCCATGGCACGTGACTGGCAGGACCTCTTCATCCTCGGCGACGGCGGCATCGCGACGGCCACCGACGACGCGGACGCACCCGAGCAGCAGGAGCAGCGCCGCGGCTTCTTCAGGCGCCTGCGCGAGAACATGCGCAAGACGCGCGAGGCGCTCACGAGCGAGCTGCAGGCGACGCTGTTCGAGAACCTCGACGACGAGACGTGGGAGCGCCTCGAGGAGGCGCTGATCATGGCCGACGTCGGCGCACGCACGACCGCCGAGATCGTCGCGCAGCTCGAGCAGGAGGCGCAGGCCGGCGACCTGACTGGCGGCGAGCAGCTGTCCGCCCGCCTCGTCGAGCTGCTGGCCGACGCGGCGCGCACCGACGACGACAAGATCGACCTCACCGCCAAGCCGACAGTCATCCTCGTCGCGGGCGTCAACGGCACCGGCAAGACGACATCGCTCGGCAAGCTCGCATGGCACCTGCGCAAGGAGCTGGGGCGCAGCGTCGTGCTCGCCGCAGCCGACACGTTCCGTGCCGCTGCCGTCGAGCAGCTCGAGCAGTGGGCTCGCCGCGCCGACGTCGCATTCGTGAAGGGCGCGCCCGACGTCGACCCCGGCTCGGTCGCCTACGACGCGGTCCAGCAGGGCGTGCGCGACGGCGCCGACGTGGTCCTCGTCGACACTGCCGGCCGCCTGCACACGCAGGACAACCTGATGGCGGAGCTGACGAAGATCCGCCGCGTCATCGCCAAGCAGCTGCCGGACGCGCCACACGAGATCCTGCTCACGGTCGACGCCACGACGGGCCAGAACGGCCTGCGCCAGGCGAAGCTGTTCGCGGAGGCGGTCGACGTGACGGGGATCGTCCTGACGAAATTGGACGGCACCGCCAAGGGCGGCATCGCGCTCGCGATCGCGCGCGAGCTCGGCATCCCCGTCAAGCTGATCGGGATCGGCGAGCAGCTCGAGGACCTGCGTCCGTTCGACGCGGACGAGTTCGCGCGCGCGCTGCTCGGCTGAATCCCCCGCTCCCGGCGGTAAGCTCGCGGACACATGGACGCCTGGGTGATCTGGATTCTCGTCGCCGTCGCGTTCGGCATCGGAGAGATGCTGACCACGAGCTTCTTCCTCGCGCCCTTCAGCGGCGGCGCGCTCGTCGCGGCGCTGGTCGCGGCGCTCGGCATCGGCGCGGTCGGGTCTTGGAGCACGTTCATCGTCGTCTCGCTGCTGCTGCTGTGGGTCGTGCGACCGATCGCTCGCGCCCACCTCCGGCAGCCGCCGCAGCTGCGCACCGGCACGGCCGCGCTCGTCGGCCGCCGCGCGATCGTGCTGGAGCGGATCGCGAACGACGAGGGCGTCGGCTGCGTGAAGATCGACGGCGAGGTGTGGACCGCGCGCGCCTACGACGAGGAGCGCGTCATCGAGGCCGGCACGCCGGTGGAAGTCGTCGAGATCCGGGGCGCCACGGCGCTCGTGAGCGAGTAGGCAGCAAAAGGAGTCCTGATGGCCGGCTTGATCGTCCTCGTCGTGATCGCGATCTTCGTGCTGATCGTCGCGATGCGGACCGTCCGCATCATCCCGCAGGCGCGCGCCGGCGTGGTGGAGCGGCTCGGCCGCTACAACCGCACGCTGTCGCCAGGTCTGACGATCGTCGTGCCGTTCATCGACCGCGTGAAGCCGCTGATCGACCTGCGCGAGCAGGTCGTCTCGTTCCAGCCCCAGCCGGTCATCACCGAGGACAACCTCGTCGTCCAGATCGACACCGTCCTCTACTTCACGATCACCGACCCGAAGTCCGTCACCTATGAGGTTGCCAACCCGCTGCAGGCGATCGAGCAGCTCACCGTCACCACGCTGCGCAACGTGATCGGCGGGATGACGCTCGAGGACGCGCTCACCTCGCGCGACAACATCAACTCGCAGCTGCGCGTCGTGCTGGACGAGGCGACCGGCCGTTGGGGGATCCGCGTCAACCGCGTCGAGCTGAAGTCGATCGACCCGCCGGGCTCGATCCAGGAGGCGATGGAGAAGCAGATGCGCGCCGAGCGCGACCGTCGCGCCACGATCCTCACCGCCGAGGGCGTCAAGCAGTCGCAGATCCTCACCGCCGAGGGCGAACAGCAGGCGGCGGTACTGCGCGCGACCGGCGAGCGGCAGGCGGCGATCCTCAGAGCGGAGGGCGAGTCGAAGGCGATCGAGACCGTCTTCAACGCGATCCACCAGGGGCGTCCCGACCGCGAGCTGCTCAGCTACCAGTACCTGCAGATGCTGCCGAAGCTGGCCGAAGGGCAGGCGAGCAAGATCTTCATCATCCCCTCGGAGTTCACCGAGGCGCTCGGCGGCATCGGCCAGGCGCTCGGCGGGAAGGTCGACGAGCTGGGTCGCGGCGACGACCGTCCGCCGCCCCCTCCGCCGCGCGCCGTCTGATCGGTAGCCTCAGTCGGCCATGTTCGACTCCCTGGCCGAGAAGCTGCAGGCCACGCTCGCGGACGTCCGCTCGCGTGGAACCCTGACCGAGGACGACGTCAACGCCGCGATGCGCGAGATCCGGCTCGCGTTGCTCGAGGCGGACGTCAACTTCAGAGTCGTCAAGTCGTTCACCTCGGCCGTCAAGGAGCGCGCGCTCGGCGCTGACGTGATCGGCCAGCTCAACCCCGGCCAGCAGGTCGTCAAGATCGTCAACGAGGAGCTGTCCGAGCTGATGGGCGGCGCCTCGCGCGAGCTGGCGTTCGCCTCCAGCCCGCCGACGGTGATCCTGATGGCCGGCCTGCAGGGCTCCGGCAAGACGACCGCGACCGGCAAACTCGCGCGCTACCTGAAGGAGCAGCACGGCTCCTCGGTCGCGGTCGCCGCCTGTGACGTCTACCGCCCGGCCGCCGTCGATCAGCTGATCAAGGTCGCCGGCCAGGTCGGCGCCGACGTCTACGAGAGAGGCACCGACGCGAACCCCGTCGAGATCGCCAGGTGGGCGCGCGAGCGCGCCGAGCGCGAGGGCAAGGACGTGCTGATCGTCGACACGTCCGGCCGCCTGCACGTCGACGAGGCGCTGATGCGGGAGCTCGCCGAGATCAAGCAGGTCACGAAGCCGACGAACGTGCTGCTCGTCGTCGACGCGATGACCGGCCAGGACGCCGTCAACGTCGCCGAGCAGTTCGCCGAGACCGCCCAGTTCGACGGCGTCGTGATGAGCAAGCTCGACGGCGACGCACGCGGCGGCGCGGCCCTGAGCGTCAAGGCCGTCACCGGCAAGCCGATCCTGTTCGCCTCCACGGGCGAGAAGCTCGACCAGTTCGAGCGCTTCCATCCCGACCGCATGGCCCAGCGCATCCTCGGAATGGGCGACGTCATGACGCTGATCGAGAAGGCCGAGCAGCAGTTCGACGAGGATCAGGCGAAGGAGCTGGAGCGCAAGATCCGCAAGTCCGAGTTCGACCTCGACGACTTCCTCGACCAGATGAGACAGATCCGCAGGCTCGGACCGCTGCAGAACCTGCTCGGGATGCTGCCCGGCCTCGGCGGTCACCAGCTGTCGAAGATGAAGGTCGACGAGCGCGAGTTCGACCGCATCCAGGCGATCATCCTGTCGATGACAGCGGAGGAGCGCCGCAGACCCGAATTGATCAAGGGCTCGCGCCGCATCCGCATCGCGAGAGGCTCCGGCACGAACGTGCAGGCCGTGAAGGCGCTGATCAGACAGTTCGCCCAGATGCAGAAGCTGATGAAGGCGATGCAGTCGGGCAAGACGCCCGACATCGGGGCACTGATGCGGCAGGCTCGCTAGTCTCTCTCGTCGGTCTTGACCCAATTCTGAAAGGGAATCGTGGCAGTACGACTTCGTCTGACCCGCGTCGGCGGGCGCAAGAACCCGATCTGGCGCGTCGTCGCCGCCGATCAGCGCTCCAAGCGCGACGGCCGCGTGCTCGAGACGATCGGGCACTACAACGCGCAGACGCAGCCGTCGACGATCGTGCTCGACGAGGAGCGCGTGCGCCACTGGCTCGAGCGCGGCGCCAAGCCGTCGGAGACCGTCGCCAAGCTGCTCAAGACGCAGGGCATCAGCGGCCCCGCGGGCAGCTAGCTCACCTGGCTACTTCGATGCGCGAGCTGCTCGAGTACCTCGCCCGCGAGCTCGTCGACGAGCCGGACGAGGTCGCCGTCGAAGAGTTCGAGGAGGACGACGGCACGCTCGTGCTCGAGCTGACTGTCGCCGACGACGACTACGGCAAGGTGATCGGCCGCGGCGGACGCACCGCGAACGCGCTGCGCCTCGTCGTGAAGGCCGCGGCGGTGAAGGAGGACCGCCGCGTGCTCGTCGACATCGTCGACTAGCGATGTCGGACCTGCTCCACGCAGGGCGCATCGGCAGACCGCACGGCCTCGACGGCAGCTTCCACGTCACGCAGCCGCAGTCCGCGCTGCTCGACGCTGGCGGCATGCTGCAAGTCGACGGCCACGAGGAGGAGATCGTGCGACGCGCCGGCACGGACGCGAGACCGATCGTGCGGCTCGCAAGCTGCACGACGCGCACGCAGGCGGAGGCATTGCGCGGCAGAGAGCTGCTCGTCCCGGCAGACCGCGCGCCCGAGCTGGAGGAGAATGAGTGGTGGCCCGAGCAGCTCGAAGGTTGCGCCGTCCACGACGGCGAGCGCGAGGTCGGCGTAGTGCGCGAGCTGCGCGCGCTGCCCTCGTGCGAGGTTCTGCACGTCGCTCGAAAGGGGGGCGAGGAGCTGCTCGTCCCGCTGATCCGCGACGCAGTCCGCTCGGTCGACGTCGAGGGGAAGCGGATCGACGTCGACCTCGTCTTCCTGGGGGAGGCGTGATGCAAATCGACGTCTTCACCCTCTTCCCGGAGGCGTTCGACTGGTTCCGCTCGCAGCGCCACGTCACGAACGCGCTCGCGCACGGCCACGCACTCGACTGCGTCAACTACCGCGACACGACGCCGCTCACCGGCGGCCAGGTCGACGACATGCCGTTCGGCGGCGGCGCCGGCATGGTGCTGCGCGTCGACGTCGTGGAGGCGGCGCTGCGCGCCCGCTACAACGCCGACCCGGTGGCGCTGCGCGAGCGCCGGCGCGTGATCGCCCTGGCGCCGAACGGGCGCCTGCTCGACGACGCGCTCGTCGACGAGCTCGCGGCGGAGCCGACGCTGACCTTGCTGTGCGGTCGCTACGAGGGCTTCGACGAGCGGATCGTCGAGCACTTCGCGACCGAGGCGGTCTCGATCGGCCGCTACGTGCTCGCCGGCGGCGAGCTGGCCGCGATGGTCGTCGCCGACGCGGTTCTGCGCAAGCTGCCCGGAGCGCTCGGCCACGAGGAGTCGGCGCTGGAGGAGTCCTACAGCACGGCGCTCGACGGTGCCCCCGAGTATCCGCACTACACGCGCCCGGCCGAATGGCGCGGCTGGAGCGTCCCGGAGGTGCTGCTGTCGGGCCACCACGCGCGAATCGAGCAGTGGCGCCGCGAGCAGAGCCGGCAGCGCGCCGTGGGCGAGCGAGACGCCGCGGATCTGCGCGCCTCTCACGATGACCCGCGCTGAGCCCTTCCGCTACCATTGCGCAGCCGGCGGCCACAAGGCCGCCACTTCTACGCCATGAGCACGGTCATCGAGAGCCTCGAGCGCGCCCAGCTGCGCCGTCTGCCGTCGTTCGACGCGGGCGATCGCGTGCGCGTGCACTTCCAGGTGATCGAGGGCACGCGCCGGCGCACGCAGGTGTTCGAGGGCGTCGTGATCAAGCGCCAGGGCCACGGCGTGCGCGAGACGTTCACCGTCCGCAAGCAGTCGTTCGGCGTCGGCGTCGAGCGCACGTTCCCGCTGCACTCGCCGAAGATCGAGAAGATCGAGGTGGCGGCTCGCGGCGAGGTGCGGCGCGCGAAGCTCTACTACCTGCGCGGTCGCGTCGGCAAGCGCGCCCGCGTCCGCGAGCGTCGCTCGATCGGACCGGAGGAGGTCGTCGAGCGCGAGCTGCTGCACGGCGCGGCACCGGACGCGCCGGAGGCGGAGACGCCCGACGTCGAGGCGCTCGCCGCCGACGCCGCGACCGAGGCTCCGGAGGCCGAGGCCCCTGCTGCCGAGGCTGCGGCTCCTGAGGAGCCGGCCGCCGAGACTGAGGTCCCCGCCGAGACCGCGGAGGAGCCGGTCACCGAGGCCGATTCTTCGGCCGAGCCGGTGGACACGGCCGAGGCGCCCGACGCCAGAGACGAGTGAAGGCCAGGTCGGGCGCCGGCTCGCTGCTGGAGCTCGTGCTCGTCGTCGCCGTCGCGCTCGGGATCGCGCTCGTCGTCCAAGCGTTCGTCGTCAAGCCGTACCGCATCCCCAGCGGCTCGATGGAGCCGACGCTCGCCGTCGGCGAGCGCGTGATCGTCAACCGCATCGGGAATCGCTTCGCCGCGCCGGGCGTCGGCGACATCGTCGTCTTCCACCCGCCGCGCGGCGCGGAGACGAACGCATGCGGTAGCCCCGGGCAGGGACCGTTCTACGAGGGGCCGAAGAGCCGCCTCCCATGTGCCAGACCGACCGCGACCCGCTCGGATCAGAACTTCATCAAGCGGGTCGTCGGACTCCCCGGCGACCGCATCTCGATCCGCGACGGTCACGTCGTGCGCAACGGCGTCGAGCAGCGAGAAGCGTTCATCCACGCCTGCGGCGGCGGGCCCGACTGCAACCTCGGCACGATCACCGTCCCACCGGATCACTACTTCATGATGGGCGACAACCGCGGCGCGTCTGACGACAGCCGCTACTGGGGGCCAGTCCCGCGCGACTGGATCATCGGCGGGGCGTTTGTCAGCTACTGGCCGCCGAAGCAGGTCGGGCTGCTCTGACCCGCGCGGTGCCCGGTTCGGTGCGCCGTCTCCCGCTCGCGGTAGAACTCGCCTGTGAGCGCAACCGTCAGCCCTCCGCGTAGACGCAGAGCGAGAGTCCATCCGCCGGCGCGCAAGCTGTTCGCGTTCGACCGCGCGCTCGGCGTGCGCTTCGTGGCCGGCGCGGACGAGGCCGGCCGCGGCTGCCTCGCCGGGCCGCTCGTCGCCGCCGCCGTGCTGTTCGACTACGAGCGACTGCGGCCGGCCGACGTGCGCGCGCTCGCCGCGCTCAACGACTCCAAGCAGCAGACGGAGGAGCGGCGCGAAGCGCTCTACCCGGTGATCCTGCGCCTCGCCGCCGACGTCGCGGTCGTATCCCGTTGCGCGCCCGGCATCGATCGGCGGGGGCTGCACAGGACGAACCTCGCCGCGCTGCGCGACGCGCTCGCGCGCGTGGGACGCGAAGGCTGCATCTGCCTGAGCGACGGCTTCCCGGTCGGCGACGTCGGCTATGCGCAGCGTGCCGTGGTCGGCGGTGACGCGACGAGCGCGGCGATCGCGGCTGCGTCCGTGATCGCGAAGGTCACGCGCGATCGCTACATGCGCCGCGCCGACGCCCTCCATCCCGGTTGGGAGTTCTCCGGCCACGTCGGCTACGCGACGCCGGAGCATCGCGCCGCGATCGAGCGCCTCGGCGTCTCCCCGCTGCACCGGCTGTCGTTTCAGAGCATCGCCTACCAGCAGCTCTCGCTCTGACGGCGGTCGTCAGAAAGCGCCTTCGAGGTGCTCCAGCGCCACGAGCCGTCCGCGCGCGTCGATCGTGACGCCGATCGCGTCGAAGCGCAGCTCCGGCGTCCGGGGTCGATCGGCATGCTCAGCCAGCCACGCCGCGGCCATGCGCCGCAGCCGCCGGCATTGCGCCTCACGCAGCCCGTCGAACGGACCGGAGGTGCCGACGCGTCGCGTCTTCACCTCGCAGAAGACGATCCGCTGCGCGTCCGCGGCGATCACGTCGATCTCGCCCCAGCGGGTGCGGTGGTTGCGCGCGACGATCGCGAGGCCGCGTCGTTCGAGGTGCTCGGCGGCGAGCTGCTCGCCGGCGCGGCCGAGCTGGTGACGCAGGTCGTTCGACACACCGACGACGCTACGTCCCGTCGTGCGCCGATCGGCACCCGCTTCGCGCCGGTGCGCAGCCGACCAGCCACGAAGCGCACGCACCGCCACAGGGTCGACGCGAATCGCGCGCGTGCCGTCGCGAGCGCGCTCGTAGCGTGCCGGCCGTGCTCGCCCGCGTCGTCACCTTCGCCATCGACGGCATCGACCCGCGGCCCGTCTGGGTCGAGGTCGACATCCGACCCGGTCTGCCGACCTTCCGCATCGTCGGTCTCGCGGACCCCGCCGTGCGCGAGGCGCGCGAGCGCGTCCATGCGGCGATCCTCAACTCGGGCTTCGAGTTCCCCGCGCGGCGGATCACCGCAAACCTCGCGCCGGCGCATCTGCGCAAGGTGGGGCCGGGCTTCGACGCCGCGCTCGCGGTCGGCCTGCTCGCCGCAAGCGGCCAATGCGCGGCCGATGCGCTCGGCCGCTGGGCCATCTTCGGCGAGCTGTCGCTGAGCGGCGAGCTGCGCCCGTGCCGCGGCGTGCTCGCGGCCGCAGAGGGCGCCCGTCGCGCCGGCGTCGCGGGGCTCGTCGTGCCGCGCGAGCGCGCCCAGGAGGCGGCGCTCGTCGACGAGGTCACGATCGCGGCGGTCGACGACCTGAGAGGCATCGCGTCGCTGCTCGGCGGCGGCGACCCACCGCCTCCGCCACCGTCCGCGCCGGCGCCCGGCGCGGCTGCGCTCCTGCCCGGCGCGCCGGACCTCGCGGACGTGCGCGGCCACGAGCTGCCGCTGCGCGCACTCGAGATCGCCGCCGCCGGCGGCCACAACCTGCTGCTGGAGGGGCCGCCGGGCAGCGGCAAGACGATGCTCGCGCGGCGGCTCCCCGGCCTGCTGCCGCCGCTGACGCGCGACGAGGCGCTGGAGGTCATGCGCATCCACAGCGTCGCCGGGATCGGACACCGCTCGGGCCTTGCGACCGAGCGGCCGTTCCGCGCTCCGCATCACACCGTCTCGCCCGCCGGGCTCGTCGGCGGCGGGCGGCCACCGGCTCCAGGCGAGGCGAGCCTCGCGCACCACGGCGTCCTGTTCCTCGACGAGCTGTCCGAGTTCTCGCGTCCAAGCCTGGAGGCGCTGCGCCAGCCGATCGAGGACGGCGAGATCGTCGTCGTGCGCGGCCAGCAGGCGCTGCGCTTCCCGTCGCGCTTCATGCTCGTGGCGGCGACGAACCCGTGCCCCTGCGGCTACGCCGGCAGCGAGCGGCCGTGCCGCTGCGGCGAGCACGAGCTGGCTCGACACCGGCGGCGCCTCAGCGGGCCGTTGCTCGACCGCATCGACCTGCTCGTGACGGTCGCGCGTCCGCGCGCCACTGCGCTGACGGAGGCGCCGCTGACCTCGTCGGCGGCGGTGCGCGAGCGAGTGCTCGCCGCCCGCGAGCGGCAGCATGCACGGTTGTCAGGCACGCAGACCCACACGAACGCGCAGCTCGACGCTCGCCTGCTGCGCGCGCATGTGCGCGTCAGCGCGGCGGTGCGGCGGGCGCTCGCGCAGGCGTATGACCGCGGTGGCCTGAGCGCGCGCGGCCATGACCGGGTGCTGCGCGTCGCCCGGACGATCGCCGACCTGGCCGGGCGCGACGAGGTCGGCCTGGACGACGTGCTGCAGGCGCTCGCGCTGCGCGCGCGTGAGGCGCCCGACGCCGATGAGGTCGTGGCCGCATGAGCGCGTGCGATGCCTGCCTGCGCCGCTCATGGCTGATCGCGCGGCTGGCGGGACACATCGAGATCGCCTGGAGCGCGCGTCGCGGGAGCGCGTCGCTGTTGACGCTCACCGACGCCGACCTGATCGCGGCACTCGGCGGCGTGCAGCGCGGTGCACTGACCGACGAGTACGAGTGCTTCGTGCCGGCGACGCTGCGCCGGCGCTGCAAGGGACGCGGGGTCGCGGCGATCTGCCACTGTCATCCGCGCTATCCGGCGCCGCTGACCGACCTGAGCGACGCGCCGGCCGTGCTCTACGTCCACGGCGACGCGGCGCGTCTCGAAGCGGCGCTGGCCACCGACCGCGTCGCCATCGTGGGGGCACGACGCGCGAGCGAGTACGGGCGCGAACAGGCCCGCGGGCTGGGGCGCGGGCTTGCGGCCGCCGGGCTGGCGGTCGTCAGCGGGATGGCGCTCGGCGTCGACGCTGCCGCGCACGGCGGGGCGCTCGAGGCGGACGGACTCACCGTCGCTGTGCTCGCCTGCGGTCCGGACGTCGCCTATCCCGCGAGCAAGCGCCGCCTGCACGCGCGCATCGCGGGGAGCGGCGCCGTGCTGGCCGAGCTGCCGCCGGGAACGCCGCCGCGTCGCTGGTGCTTCCCGGCACGCAACCGCATCATCGCCGCGCTCTCGCAGGCGACGGTCGTCGTCGAGGCGGGCGAGCGGTCCGGATCGCTGATCACCGCCGGGCAGGCGGCGGACCTCGGCCGCGAGGTCGCCGCCGTCCCGGGTCTCGTGACCGCGCCGCTGGCGGCCGGCACAAACGCGCTGATCGCGGACGGCGCACAGCTGGTGCGCGGTCCGGGCGACGTGCTCGAGCTGCTGTTCGGCGCCGCTGCGCTCCAGCTGCTTCCGGCCCGCCCGGACGATCGCGCAGGCGGCCTGGAGCCAGATCTGCGGGCATTGCTCGACCAGGTGGGAAGCGGCTGCGACACCGTCGCGGCGCTCGCGGGGCGCGGCGGCGCGGTCGACGCGGTGCTCGCCGGGCTCGCGCAGCTGGAGCTGCGCGGCCTCGTGCGGCGGGGACCTGGTGGGCGCTACACGGTCACGGCGTAGCTGGCGCGCTCGGCAAGGGCGTAGGCAGCGCAGACACGCGGTGGCGAGCGGACAGTCGGGCTGGCCACGCTCTAACCTGCGCGCCGTGACGACGCCCGACCACCGTCTGCCGGCCGTGCTGTCGATCGCCGGCTCCGACTCGGGCGGCGGCGCCGGCATCCAGGCCGACCTGAAGGCGTTTGCCGCGTGCGGCGTGCATGGCATGACGGCGATCACGGCGATCACCGCCCAGAGCACGGTCGGGGTCGACGCGGTCGGCGCCGTCGATCCTGAGCTGATCGTCGCGCAGGTCGGTGCCGTGCAGCGCGACATCGGCATCGACGCGGTCAAGATCGGGATGCTCGGGACGGTCGAGACGATCGCGGCGGTCGAGCGGGCGCTCGCCGAGCTCGGGCCCGGCACGCCGGTCGTGCTCGACCCCGTCATGGTCGCCGAGTCGGGCGCCGAGCTGCTCACGCTGGAGGCGCGCGCGGCGCTCGTCGAGCGTCTGCTGCCGCGCGTCAGCGTCGCGACCCCGAACCTGCCGGAGGCGCGCGCGATCGTCGCGGGCGCCGAGCGTGCCCGCGCGATCGTCGGCGACGCGGACGTCGACGCGCTCGACGCGTCCGACCTCGCGCGCGCGATCCAAGCGCTCGGTCCGCGCTGCGTCGTCGTCACGGGCGGCCACCGCGAGGCCGTGACAGACGTCTTCTTCGACGGCGAGGCGCTCGTCGAGATCCCTGGAGTGCGCTTCCCCGACGGCGCCGCGCACGGCTCCGGCTGCACCCACTCGTCCGCGCTCGCGGCGCATCTCGCGCACGGATTCCCGCCGCTGGAGGCAGCGCGCGCCGCCAAGGCGGTCGCCGCACGCGCCGTGCGCGACGGGCTGCGCGAGATCGGTGCGGGGGCCGGTCCGGTGGACGTGCTGGGGGTCCGCGCGCGCGCTCCGCGCCTGCCGCCGACGGCGCCGGCGGGCACATAATCCTCTGCCATAATCGGCGCATGAGGTTCCTGCGCATGAAGCCCGGTCACGGCGAGGTGCTGATCGCCGAGGGTGACGTCGAGGTGCGCGAGGACGAGGAGCGGCTGGTGGAGGAGTTCCGCCGTCAGCTCGACGCCGGCATGTGGGCCGCCGTCCCGCTCAGCGGCCAGGGCCGGCGCACCGCGCAGCTCGCCCGCAGCTTCGCCGACGTGCCGCGCGACGCCGAGCGCGTGATCTTCTTCCCGCGGGCCGCGGGCGGGTAGCACCGCCCATGCTGCTCGCGCTCGCCGCAACCGCGCTCGTCGCGATCGCGCTGCTGTGGGAGACCACGGCGCCGCGGCTGGGCGAGGCGCTCGAGCGCCACCGCGCGCGCCGCAAGCTCATCGCGACGCCCGACTACGACCCCGGCCGCGAGCGCCGCGCAGAGGCGCGCGCCCGCCAGCTGTTGAAGTCGTGCGTCAACGAGGCGGAGTGGGCGATGTACCGCGACCTCGGCTTCATCCGCGTGTGGGGGATGCAGTCCGAGCGGCCGGGCGAGCACGACGCGGCGGCCGGTACGCCGTACGCGTACCTGATCTACCCGCACAAGCCGATCCTCGCCTACCTGCCGCAGACGGGCCGGCTGTTGAACGAGTACTGCGTCGCGTTCCCGGACGAGACGCGCCCCTACGGCAGCGCGCGCCTGCCCGACTCCGACGACGCCCTCGCGAAGTGGATGGCGCTGACCGGCGGCGAGCGCCGGCTGATCGAGACGGCGAACCTCCACCTGCCCGGCCGCCAGCTCGACCCGCGGCAGGTCAGACGCGACCTGTGGCGCCTGCGCCAGTGGGAGCGCGAGCGCGCCCGCACGCTCGCCGACGACGCGCACGAAGGCGAACGCCGGCAGGCACCCGCGGGACAGTAGAGTCGGCGCGCGTGAGCGAGCACGCCGCCTTCGACGTCAAGCACCGCAGCCGCGCTCTCACCGAGGGGCCGGCGCGCGCGGCGGCGCGTGCGTACCTGCGCGGCATCGGCTACAGCGCGGAGGACCTCGCGAAGCCGATCGTCGGCGTCGCGCACTCGTGGATCGAGACGATGCCGTGCAACTTCAACAACCGGGTGCTCGCCGCGAGCGTGAAGGAGGGGATCCGCGCGGCCGGCGGGACGCCGATGGAGCTCAACACGATCGCGATCTCGGACGGGATCACGATGGGCACGTCAGGCATGCGCGCCTCGCTCGTCTCGCGAGAGCTGATCGCCGACTCGATCGAGCTGGTCGCGAGCGCGCACCACTTCGACGCGCTCGTCGTGATCAGCGGGTGCGACAAGACGATCCCCGGCACGGTGATGGCACTCGCGCGGCTCGACATCCCCGGGCTGATGCTCTACGGCGGCTCGATCCGGCCCGGCTCCTACCGGGGCGCCGAGGTGACGATCCAGCAGGTGTTCGAGGCGGTCGGCGCCCATGCTGCAGGCCGGATCAGCGACGAGGAGCTGCACGAGCTCGAGGAGGTTGCCTCGCCCGGCGCTGGCGCGTGCGGGGGCCAGTTCACCGCGAACACGATGGCGATGGCGTTCGAGGTGCTCGGCATCTCGCCGGCCGGCTCGGCGATGGTGCCGGCCGAGGACGGCCGCAAGCGCGAGGTCGCGCGGCAGTGCGGCGAGCTGGTGATGGACGTGCTGCGCCGCGGGCAGCGGCCGAGCGACGTGATCACGAAGCCGGCGTTGAAGAACGCGATCGCCGCGGTCGCGATGAGCGGCGGCTCGACGAACGCGGTGCTGCATCTGCTTGCGGTCGCGTTCGAGATGGGCGTGCCGCTGACGATCGACGAGTTCGACGCGATCAGCGAGCGCACGCCGCTGCTGTGCGATCTGCAGCCCGGCGGCAGATACGCGGCGACGGATCTCTATGAGGCCGGCGGCGTGCCGGTCGTCCTCAGCCGGCTCGACGAGGCCGGATTGCTGCGCCGCGACGCGATCACCGTCACCGGCCGCACGATCGGCGAGCACGCCGACGAGGCGCAGGAGGCACATGGGCAGGACGTCGTGCGCCCGCTGTCCGACCCGATCAAGTCCACCGGCGGCTTCGCAATCGTGCGCGGCAACGTCTCCCCGGATGGCTGCGTCGTGAAGCTCGCCGGCCACGAGCGCCGCCGCCACGTTGGTCCGGCGCGCGTGTTCGACGGCGAGGAGGCGGCGATGGCCGCGGTCCTGGAGCACCGGATCCAGCCGGGCGACGTGGTCGTGATCCGCAACGAGGGTCCCGCCGGCGGGCCCGGCATGCGCGAGATGCTCGCGGTCACCGCCGCGATCCAAGGCGAGGGGCTGGGCGAGCAGGTTGCGCTCATCACCGACGGCCGCTTCTCGGGCGCCACGCACGGCTTCATGGCGGCTCACGTCGCGCCCGAGGCGGCGCGCGGCGGTCCGATCGGCGCGCTCCAGGACGGCGACGAGATCACGATCGACGTCGACCGGCGGCGCATCGACGTCGCGCTCTCCGAGCAGCAGATCGCCGAGCGCCTGCGCGACTACGTGCCTCCGCCGCGCGCGACCGACGACGGGCGCGTCAACGTCGCGATCCGCAAGTACGCGAAGCTCGTCGGCAGCGCCGCAGAGGGCGCCGTCACCCGCTGACGACGTCGGGTTCCGGCTCGGCCGGCGCCACGCGCTCGCCCGGCCTCTCGGCCAGGAACGCCTCCAGCAGGGCGTTGAACGTCGCCGGCCGCTCCAGCATCGCGACATGGCCGGTGTCGGGCAGGATCTCCACGCGCACGTTCGGGATCAGCTCCGCGAAGCGGCTCGCGTCGCCCACCGGGATGACCCGGTCGTCCGTGCCCCAGACGACGAACGTCGGGCACGCGATCTGCGGCAGCCGCTCGCTGATGCGATGCGTGATGACCGCCTCGAGCGCGGGCAGGAAACCGGCCTTGCCGGCCCCGGACATCAGCTCGTGCGCGAGCGGCGCCGACAGCCGGTCGGCGTGTCGCACTACGAAGCTCAGCGCGACCCGGCGCAGCCCCGGCCGACTCGCGTACCACGCGTGCCGGGCGGCGGACTGGGTCGCGATCGCAGCCATCACTCGCCCGCCCGTCATCACCGCGTTCCGCTGGACATGCTCGGCGCTGATGCCGGCGGCCGCCACGAGCATCAGGCGCTCGACCCGCTGGGGCGAACGGATCGCCAGCTCGGAGGCGATGTGTCCGCCCATCGAGTTGCCGACGACGGCTGCCGCATCGATCGACAAGGCGTCGCAGACGCCCTCCAAGAACTGCGCATAGCCCGGGATCGAAATCGCTTCACGCCGCATCGGCGAGGCGCCGAAGCCGGGCAAGTCGACCGCGATCACCCGATGGGTGCGCGCGAAGTAGGGGATGTTCTCCAGCCAGTTCTGCCAGCAGCCGGAGAGGCCGTGGACGAACAGCAGCGGCGGCCCGGCGCCGAGCTCGATCACGTTTGCGGGCGTGCCGTCGACGTCGACCCAGCGCTGGTGCGCCGGCCAGTCGATGTCCAGCCAGGCAGATCGCCCCTGCGCGCCATAGCCGTCGAGGAGGGGTGAGGGGTCTCCCATGGCGCGTCGGTCTACCCTGTGGCGGACATGCGGATCGCGATCGACATCGACTCGACATTGCACCACTACTGGGATCTTTTCGCGCTGCTTGCGCGCCGCCGCTTCGGCGTGACGCTGAGCTACGACGAGCAGGTCACCTGGGACATCGTGCAGCTGCGGCGTGAGCAGGTCGCCGCGCTCGTGGCAGAGAGCCACCGGCCAGAGCACGTGCTCGGCGCGACGCCGTACGCGGGCGCCGTCGACACGGTTGCCGCATGGCACGGCGGCGGTCACTTCATCCACGTCACGAGCCACCGCGCGAACGAGGCGCACGAGACGACGGCTGCGTGGCTGGAGCGGATCGGCCTTCCCTTCGACGACCTGCACTGCTCGTGGGACAAGGTCACGCGCTGCACCGAGATCGACATCGACGTGCTGATCGACGACAGCCCGCAGAACATCCTGCGCGCACAGGAGGCCGGCATCGTCCCGGCCACGATCGCGCATCCCTGGAATCGCGACCTGTGCCGGGAGGAGGGCGTCATCTGCGCCGCCGACTGGCAGGAGCTGGGAGAGCGCCTCGGACCGCTGCTCGCGGCGCCGATCCGCGCACGCTGACGCGCGCCGGCGGACGTCCATGGCGGATGGGCAATCCCGTGCAGTCCTTCTCTGAACGCCTGCACCCCGCGTAGAATCGCGTAGGAGGCGCTGTGCGCGGTCGTCGAGTCGTCATCGGGTTGGCAGTTGCGGCGGTTGCGCTGGTGATCGCGGCCGTCGGGGCGTGGGCGTACGACCACGGCAAGCGCGAGACGATCGCGGAGGGCGTCCACGTCGGTGGCGTCGATGTCGGTGGGATGAATGCCGGCGAGGCGCGCACGACGTTGCGCGACGAGCTGCTGAGCCGCCTGCGGCGGCCGGTCGTCGCGACCTTCCACGGCAGACGCGTCGTGCTGTCGGCACGTCGTGCGGGCGTCGCGCTGAACGTCGAGCAGGCGGTCGACGACGCACTCGCCCGCAGCCGCGACGGCTTCTTCCTGTCGCGCGTCGCCCGCGACGTGACGGGCGGCACTGTCGACGCCGATGTCCCGCCGCACGTCGTCTACTCGAGACTGGCGGTCGCGCACTTCGTCGCGCAGGTCGGCGACGGCTTCGATCGCCTGCCGCGTGACGCGAGCATCGACTTCTCGCCGACGTCGCTGGAGCCCGTCACGGCCCAGGACGGGATCACCGTCCAGCGACGGCTGCTGCGCCGGGCGATCGTGCGGGCGCTCACGGATGCGGACGCCCCGAGCACGGTGGCGGTCCGCGCGCGCATCGTGAGACCGAAGGTCACGACGGCCCAGCTGGCGGAGCGGTATCCCGTCGTGATCACGGTCGACCGCGGCAACTTCAAGCTGCGCTTGTGGAAGGACCTGAAGCTCGCCAAGACGTACGCGATCGCCGTCGGCGCGGTGGGGTTGGAGACGCCCGCTGGGCTGTACACGATCCAGAACAAGGCAGTCGATCCGGTCTGGAACGTTCCCCACAGCGACTGGGCGGGCGACCTCGCCGGGAAGCAGATCCCGCCTGGGCCGTCCAACCCGCTCAAGGCGCGCTGGATGGGGATCTACAACGGCGCCGGCATCCACGGAACCGACTCGATCAGCTCGCTCGGCTCGGCGGCCTCGCACGGCTGCATCCGCATGGCGGTCCCAGACGTGATCGAGCTCTACGACGAGACGCCGGTAGGCACCACCGTTTACATCGCCTGACCGTGGGCTGCGCCGCGGGGGCCGCGCCGCAGCTCGTCGAGCCCGACCTCCTCCCAGCCGCCTTGCAACAAAGAGGCATGATGGTCCCCATGGCGAATAGCGAGAGCACCGATGAAGATGCCACGCTCTCGCTTGCGCAGCACCGCGTACCACATCGTCGTGGCGTCGTCGCTGCCCTGGATTCGCAGCCAGGAATGCGGCGGCGGCTCGGTCGCGCTCGCGAGACCAGCCTCGATCAGCGCTCGACGCGTCGCGACCTGACCCGTGTCGGTGTCGATGAAGAAGACGGCCACCGCGCCTGAGCCTAGCGTCGAGCGACCGCCCACCGACGGTTGGCGTTCCGCGCTCGCGCTGCTCGAGCAGGATCTGCGCCGCCGGGGAGCGGCGGAGAAGACGCGCCACGCCTACGCCGTCGACGCGCGACAGTTCGCGCACTGGGCGGCCGCCCAGCGGCTTGCGCCGGACGCGATCACGCCTCGGCTGCTGCGGCGCTATGCGGCACGACTCACCGAGACGGGGCAGGCGCCCAGCACCGTGGCGCGCAAGCTCGCGTCCATGCGCGCGCTGTTCCGCTCGCTCGTCGAGCATGGCGCGCTCGAACAGAACCCCGCCGACCTGCTGTCCGCGCCGCGCCGCGGCGAGCGGTTGCCGCGCGTGCTCAAGACAGCGGAGGTCGCCGCGCTGCTCGACCGCATCCCCGCCGATACCGCCCTCGCGCTGCGCGATCGGGCGCTGTTCGAGCTGGCATACGCGTCGGGCCTGCGCGCCGAGGAGCTCGTGAACCTCGACCGCCACGCGATCGACTACGACGGAGAATGCGTACGGGTGGAGGGGAAGGGCGGCAAGACCCGAATCGTGCCGACCGGCGAGCCGGCGCTGCGGTCGATCAGCCGCTACTGCGAGCGCGGCCGCCCGGCGCTGGCGACCGCCGACACGACGCCGGCGCTGTTCATCTCCAAGTCGGGCAAGCGACTCTCCACGTCAGACGTCCGACGACGCCTGCGCGTGTGGGCGCGGCAGGCGGCGGGCGTCGCGGGCGCCTCGCCGCACGCGCTGCGGCACTCGTTCGCCACGCACCTGCTGGACGGCGGAGCCGACCTGCGCTCGATCCAGGAGTTGCTCGGTCACGCCTCGATCAGTACGACCCAGGTCTACACTCGGGTAGAGTCCGCGCGGTTGAGATCGGCTTACGCACGCAGCCATCCGCGGGCCTAGCAGGGAGGCGGCGCTGGAAACGAACGTCAAAGCGATCGAGCTCAAGGACCTCTGGCGCCGCTACAAGGCAAGCGGCGACGGGCGGGCCCGCGAGCGACTGGTCGTCGCCTACTCCCCCCTTGTGAAGTACGTCGCGGGCCGCATGGCCTCGGGACTGCCTGCGCACGTCGAGGAAGCGGACCTCATCTCGTACGGGCTGATCGGCCTGATCTCGGCGATCGAGCGCTTCGACCTCGGTCGCGAGATCAAGTTCGAGACGTACGCGATCCCGCGCATCCGCGGCGCGATCATCGACGAGCTTCGCTCGCTCGACTGGGTGCCCCGCAGCGTGCGCGCCCGCGCGCGCGAGATCGAGCGCGCGAACGCGAAGCTCGAACACAAGCTGCAGCGCGCGCCGACCGACGAGGAGATGGCGAACGAGCTCGACATGTCGATGGACGAGTTCCAGGACGCGCTCGTGCAGATCTCCAACTCGACGATCGCGGCGCTCGACGAGCTGTGGACCGTCTCCGACTCCAGCGGCGACCAGATCTCGCTGCTCGACACGCTGCACGATCCCGACGCGCCCGACCCGGAGAAGATCGTCGACGCGAGCGAGTTGAAGGACCGCGTCGCCGACGCGATCGCGCGCCTGCCCGAGCGCGAGAAGCTCGTGATCGCGCTCTACTACTACGAGAACCTGACGCTACGTGAGATAGGGGAAGTTCTCGGCGTGACCGAGTCGCGCATCTCGCAGCTGCACACGAAGGCCGTCCTGCGCCTGCGCTCGCGCCTGAGCGAGAACGGCGACGACGACTTGCGCTAGCGCTCGGCCCCCGCGTCGGGGTATGTTCGGATCTCCAGCTCACCGAGAGGAGACCCGGCATGCACACGCCCGCCGACCGGATTCGGAACGTCGCCCTCGTCGGACACCGCGGCAGCGGGAAGACGTCGCTGCACGAGGCGCTGCTGTTCGCCGCCGGCGCCGTGAACCGGCTCGGAAGGGTCACCGAGGGGACGACCGCCTCCGACGCCGACGCGGACGAGAAGGCGCGGCAGATGTCGATCTCCGCGGCTCTGACGTCGTTCACGTGGCAGGAGCGCAAGGTCAACCTGCTCGACACACCGGGCGAGCCGAGCTTCGTCGCCGACGCGCTCGGCGCGCTGCGCGTGTGCGAGTCGGCGATCTTCGTCGTCAACGCGGTGATGGGCGTGGAGGTCTCGACCACCCGGCTGTGGCAGCGCGCCGCGGAGCTGGACCTCGCGCGGCTGATCTTCGTGAACATGCTCGACCGCGAGCGGGCCGACTTCTTCCGCACGCTCGAGGCGCTCAAGGGCGCGTTCGGCCCGCACGTGGTCGCGACCGAGATCCCGATCGGCTCCGAGCACGAGGTCTCCGGCGTGGTCGACCTCGTCGACATGAAGGCCTACGCCTACGACGGCGACGGGCGGGAGAACTGCAGAGAGATCCCCATCCCGGACGACTTGGCGGCGCTGGCGGAGGAGTATCGCGAGAAGCTGATGGACGAGGTCGCGGAGAACTCCGACGCGCTGATGGAGCGCTACCTGGAAGGGGAGGAGATCTCGCACGACGAGATCGTCGGCGCGCTCAAGGACGGCACGAACCATGGCGCGCTGTTCCCCGTCACCTGCGGCGTCGCGACGCGCAACCTCGCGACGAATCGCCTGCTGGACGCGATCGTCGAGGACCTGCCCTCGCCGGTGAAGCACGGCGGCCTCGAGGTGGCGGGCATGACGCTGGAGCCGGAGGAGGACAGGGACCTCTACGCCTACGTCTTCAAGACGCGTGCCGACCCGTTCGCCGGCCGGATCAACCTGTTCCGTGTCTACCAGGGCCTCCTGAGGCACGACAGCCACGTGCTCAACACGCGTGCGCACACGAAGGAGCGGATCGGTCAGCTGCTGACCTTCAGCGGACGTGACACACAGCACGTCGACGAGTTCGGCCCGGGCGACATCGGCGCCGTCGCAAAGCTGAAGGAGACGCGCGCGGGCGACTGGCTGGCGGCGCGCGACGAGCCGATCGAGATGCCCGCGATCGCGCTGCCGGCGCCGGTGATGGCGTTCGCGATCGAGCCGAAGACGAAGGGCGACGAGGACAAGGTCTTCACCGCCCTGCGGCGCCTGCAGGAGGAGGACCCGACGATCGACCTGCACCGCGACGAGCAGACCGGCGAGCAGATCGTCGCCGGCCTCTCGCAGATCCACGTCGAGGTGGTGATAGCGCGGCTGCGCGAGCGCTTCGGCGCCGAGGTCGAGCTGCACCCGCCGCGGGTGCCCTACCAGGAGACGATCCGCGCCGGCGCGAGAGCGCACGGGCGCCACAAGAAGCAGAGCGGCGGGCGCGGCCAGTTCGGCGACTGCCACATCGAGATCGAGCCGCTGGAGTCGGGCAGCGGGTTCGAGTTCGTCAACGCGATCAAGGGCGGAGTGATCCCCGGCGGCTTCATCCCGGCGGTCGAGAGAGGCGTGCGGGAAGCGATGCAGCGGGGTGCGGTCGCCGGCTACCCGGTCAAGGACGTGTGCGTGCGGCTCTACGACGGCTCCTACCACTCGGTCGACTCGTCCGAGATGGCGTTCAAGACGGCCGGCATGCTCGCGATGCGCCAGGCGCTCGAGGCCGCGAGCCCAGTGCTGCTGGAGCCGATCATGCACGTCACGGTCTCGGTGCCGGACGACGCCGTCGGCGACGTGATCGGCGACCTCAACAGCCGTCGCGGACGACCGCTCGGCATGGAACCCGCCGGCGGCATGACGGAGGTTCGCGCCGAGGTGCCGATGGCGGAGATGCTCAGCTATGCGCCGGACCTGCGCGCGATCACCGGGGGGCAGGGCGAGTTCACGATGGAGCTGGCGCGCTACGAGGAGGTCCCCGGTCACCTGGTCGAGAAGGTCGTCGCGCAGACGCGGGCGGGGGCGGAGGCGACCGCCTGACCGGCGTGCCCAGCGCGTCGGCCGATGACGAGCGCCGACGCGCCACGCCTCGGCTGGCCGGGAGCCGTTGCTAGGCTCGGCGGCCGCATGATGACAAAGGACATCCGCACCGCCCACGTACAGGTCAGCTGCGACGTCTGCGGCCGCACGCTGCTGCGCGGCGAGCACGCCGAGACGTATCTGGCCGGCGGCAGCCGCCGTCAGGTCTGCGAGCTGTGCACGGCGCGCGCGGTGCACGAAGGGTGGGTGCGCGAGGGCCTCGCGCTCGAACGCACCCCGCGCAGCTTCGGCGGCGAGCGGCGCCGGTCGCTGCTCGGGCGCCTGAGGCGCTCCGGGGCTGGACGGCACGCCGACGGCGACAGCGGGGCAGTGGCCGCCGACGGAAACGGCGGGAGCAACGGTCGGCACGAGCCGACCGAGCGGCGGGAGGCCGCCCCAAGCCTTCCGCCCGAGCCGCGCCAGGTGCACGCGGTGCCGACGAGCGTCGAGCAGCGCACGGTCAACGCGATTGAGCGCTTCAACGGCAGCGAGCACCCGCGCACGGTCGCGGGCGTGGCGCGCTCGCTCGGGGCGCCGGTCGTCGTCGTGCGACCGACGGAGGAGCAGGACTCGCTGATCTCGATCGTCGTCTCGTGGGAGCTGTGCTGGTACCGCTACGAGGTCGACCTGTCCGACGGCGGTGCCGCGGTGCGGCTCGCGGGTCAGGGCTACGAGCTGGCCGAGATCCCCGTCGAGGATCGCGTCGAGGCGAACGCGGCGGCGGACGAGTACGGGACGCTCGCGCCGGCCTGAGAGGTAGCATGGCCCGCCGATGAGGCTTGGCCGATGATCTATTGCGTGGTTCCCGCCGCGTTGGCGGACGAGCTGTACGACAAGCTCGTCGCCTACTACGCCGACGACCCGAACGTGACGGTGATCGTCGACCGACGCAAGGCAGAGCGGCGGGCGAAGGGCGACACGGGCGGCGGCAAGCGCAAGCTGCGCGATCGCCGGCAGCGTCCGGTGGCGCAGCGCGCGATTCCGTGAAGCTGGTCGTCCACGTCGACGGCGGCGCGCGAGGCAACCCGGGTCCGGCAGCGATCGGCGTCGTCGTCTCCGACGCCGAGGGGCGGCTGCTGGAAGAAGTCGCGGAGACGATCGGCGAGGCGACGAACAACGTCGCCGAGTACCGCGCGCTGCTGCGCGGGCTCGAGCGGGCGCGCGCGCTCGGCGCTGACGAGGTAGAGGTCGTCGGAGACTCGGAGCTCGTCGCCAAGCAGGTGACGGGGCAGTACAAGGTCAAGCACGTCGGCCTGAGACCGCTGTACGCGGAGGCACGGCAGGCGCTCGCGGGCTTCGACCGTTGGAGCGTGCGAACCGTTCCGCGTGCGCAGAACGCGACAGCGGATGCGCTCGTCAACGCGGCGCTCGACGCAGCGGCCTAACCTCGAGCGCGCCCATTTGGGCCGATACGCGGGTTCGTGAGCTGACGTGGCACCGCACCGCGCCGGCGCGGTGCTGATTCGCACCGCGCGCCAGCGGGGATACCTCTCTTTGCGCTCGAGAGGAAAGGGGTGACCGATGGGAGAGCAGCGCACGGTGGCACCCGCAAGCCATCAGACGATCCGCCTCAGCAAGGGCAAGCATGCCTCGCCCACGGAGGGGGCCTGCGTCATGGAGCTCGCGTCGATGCTCGCGGGCGAGCCGTTCAGCGATCGGCCGTCGTCCGTCTGCCCGGTGATCGCCGGCTTCATGCGCGCGTACAACGACCGCGTCGACGACGAGCGTCGCCAGGACCTCTACCGCTACGCGAGCGAGGCCGTCGGCACGCGCGGCACCCCTGAGGTCGAGCACACGCGCGAGCGCCGGTGCCTGGAGTGGGCCGAAGCGATGCGCCGGCAGCGGCGCCGGCCGCTGCGCTGGGTGGCCCGCAGCGGACCAGGCTCGGTCGATCGCCGTCTCGGGCTCGACGCCGCCGGCACCTACGCGGCACGCTCGATTCGACGCCATGGCGACCGCACCCACGCGGGGGCGCTCGCCCTGATCGACGAGCTGATCGCGATGGGGCGTCCGCAGGCCGCGCGACCGATCGCAGCCGCCGAGATGACCGGCTCCACTCCGACTGCCACTGCCTCGGCCGCTACCTAGGCGGGCGCGCGTCGCCTGCGCCGACGAGGTCGTCTGACTCGAGGACGACCTCGTCG
Source organism: uncultured Actinomycetes bacterium (assembly GCA_963770165.1). Classification (GTDB taxonomy): domain Bacteria; phylum Actinomycetota; class Thermoleophilia; order Solirubrobacterales; family Solirubrobacteraceae; genus Conexibacter. Next base: position 24,482 of record CAVYOK010000004.1, on the reverse strand, counting down.
CAGTCGTCCGCCGCGAGCGCCAGGAGCCAGTTCCCGCGCTCGTCGCGGCGCAGCTGCTCCCGCTCGGCGAGCGCGCCGAGCGCCGAGGTCACCGACGGACGCTGCGCGCCGACGAGCAGCGCGAGCTGTCGGTGGGTGAGCTGGAGCGGGATCAACACGCCTTCGGCCGTCACCTTGCCGAAGCGGTCGGCGAGGTGCCAGAAGAACGCGAGCAGACGCGTGTCGACGCGCTTGAGGCTGTGAATGCTCACCATCACGCCGAGGTTGTGCGCGCGTTCGGTGGCGCGCGACACGAGCGCCGTCATCAGCGCGGGCCAGTGTGCCGCGACGCGCAGGAAGCGGCGATCGAGGATCGCGAGCCGCGTCGGCTCGACGACGCGCCAGCCGACCTCGTGGCGCATCGGCGCGTCGGCGCCGCGGTCGTCGCGAGGGCGCAACAGCGTGCCGGGGCCGATCAGCTCGCCGCAGCGGGCGTCGGCGACGCTCACGTCCCGAATCATCAACCCCTCGAGCACGAGCAGGCCGAGCTCAGCCGCCGCGCCCTCCTCGCGCTCGGGAGACCAGTCCCCGGTCGTCAGCTCGATCACGCCGGCGACGGCATGCTGGCGCGCACGTGCCCGCTCCGCCTCGGAAAGCACGCTGCGCAGACCGACATCGTGGTCGAGCACGTAGACGAAATGCTCGGTCGGACGGATGGGCTCGGTCACGGACACGCTGTGGTCCACGTACCCGTTCCGTGCAAATCGCTCGCGCGATCTTTCGTTCCGCATCGCACGTCGCTTCGCGCGGGCGTCGCCGGCACTGCGGGAGGCCGGCGACGCCCCGCGACGGTCTGCGGCGCTACGGGCGGATGATCGCCGGACGGATGATCGGACGGATGATGGGCCGGATGATGCTCATCGCTTCGTTCACCTCCTCTCTGGTGCTGGTGCTGGCACGTCAGCCGCCGCGTCCCGCGACGTAGACGAGCTTCGTGTGGACCTCCTCGTCGGCGTCCTCGTGCAGGACGCCGCCGGTGGACTGGCCCAGTACGGCTCGGCAGGCGAGACCGGCTGACGTCAAGGCTTGGCGGACGACGGGCTCCGGGTGGTGGCGTTGGAAGTGACGGCTGATCGCGCGCTCGTCCGCGCCGACCAGCTCGATCGCGGCCATGCAGAGCGCGCCCGGCTCGATCGGCGCGGACGTCTCCCCGCGCCAGACGGCGGCGGCGAGCGGGCGCTCGAACACGGCGCCCTCGGCGAAGCCGGCGCGATAGGTCGCGAGCGTGTTCGTGTCGAACAGGTAGACCCCGTCTGGCGTCAGGAGTCGGGCGACGCTCGCGAACGCGGCCACGAGCTGCTGGGCGCTCAGCAGGTAGTTGACGGCGTCGTCGAGACACGTGACGAGTTCAAACGCGCCAAGTTCAGGCAACTCCCGCATGTCGGCGACGAGCACCCGCTCCGGATCGACGCCCGCGCAGCGACGTGCGCGCTCGACCATCGCTGGAGAGATGTCGCACGCCCACACGTCGTAGCCGCGCTCGATCAGCGGCGCGAAGCTCTTGCCGGTCCCGCACGCCACGTCCAGCACGCGCGGGCCGTTCGCCCCGTGGTTGCGGGCGATTCGCTCGAGGCGGCCGACCCACGCGTCGTGGTCGTAGCCGTCGGTGAAGTCGTCGTAGACGGGCGCGAGTCGCTCGTACGCGACGAGCGCCGGATTCGCGGTCATGGTCGCCATGACCACAAAGACCCTTCAAACGCTCACGAACGTTTCACATACTTCGTGAACTTCTACGCAACCTCGGCGATGCTGCGCTGGTGGCTGTTGCAAGCGAGGGGGACCGCTCGCATCTGCCGAGCGGTGACTGGAACTGGAAGCTGATGCGGGGCATCGCCGTGCGAGAGGCGCGTCGCTACGTCGGCACGGCCCATGACGTCGACGAAGTCGTGCAGGAGGCGCTCGTGCGCGCGTGGAGGCGGCGCAGCACCTGCCACGGGGACGACCGCATGCCGTGGATGCGCCAAATCGCGCGCAACGAGGCGCTGCGACTGCTCGAGCGCCGCAGACGGCGCTCGAAGTTCGAGCTGCTCGACGACGAGACGCTGCTGGCGGGCGTGGCCGACGACGACGCGCTCGAGCAGCAGGAGGGGATGCTCCTGCGGATGGAGGTCGAGCAGGTCGTCGGCGACCTCAGCGTTGCCGACCGACAGCTCCTTGCACTACGCTATGAGCGCGATCTGACCCAGCCGGAGGTGGCTCGCATGCTCGGAATCCCGGAAGGAACCGTCAAGATCCGACTTCATCGGCTCCGTGGGCGGTTGCGCAAGGCATTGGACGCTGCTGCATGAAGCCCTATAGCGACATCAACGATCCACGGTTGATCAAGGCGCTTGCGCATCCGTTGCGCGTGCGAATCCTGTCCATCCTCGAAACGCGCGACATGGCGAGCCCGAACGAGATGGCCGACGAGCTCGGCGTCTCGCTCGGCGTGATGAGCTATCACGTCCGCCGCCTGCACGCGCTTGGCTTTCTCGAGCTCGTCAAGCGCACGCCGCGCCGCGGCGCGATAGAGCACCACTACCGCGCGAAGGCGCGCCCGCACGTCACCGACGAGGGCTGGGCGGAGACGCCGTCGATCGTCAAGCGCGCGATGGTCGGCGCCTCGCTGCAGCAGATCACGGGCTTCATCAACACGGCCGCGGCCCAGGGCGGCTTCGACCGGGGCGACGCGCATCTCAGCCGAACCGTCGTCGCGCTCGACGATGAAGGCTGGAAGGAGCTCGCCGGGGAGCTGGCCAGACTGATGGAATGCGTCGATCGGCTGCAGGACGAGAGCCTCGAGCGCGTGAAGGCGTCCGGTCAGGATCACGAGGCAGCGCTCAGACGCAGCGCCGCCGTGCTGATGCTGTTCGACGCCGAGGGCGTGCCGGAGCACGATCCCGCGCGCGACGGCAATGGCACGGAAGAGCGCCTTGGCCGCCGCTCGTCCAGACGTCCGCGTCCGCTGCGCGCCGTCACGATCGACTGACGAAGCGCCGCTCGACGGCTATACTGCCGGCCCTCTGCGGATGTAGCTCAGTTGGCTAGAGCGTCTGCTTGCCATGCAGAAGGTCGAGGGTTCGAGTCCCTTCATCCGCTCTCTTCGAAAGGCCCGCTCCGGTGCGCTTTTCGGCTCTTTGGGGGCGATACAGCGCAGGCGGGCGCTCAGGATGTCATGGGCTGGGTTCGAGTCCCATCATCCGCTTCGAATGACGGCCGCAGACTCCCAATGGGGCGAAGGCGCGAACGCCGAGGCCATCACGGCGTGGGACGGGCCGCTGTTCGACCGCTTCGTGCGCTTCCGGCACATCGTCACGACCGGGCTCGGCGCGCACGGCGAGAAGGCGCTTGAGCTGTTCCCACCGCAGCCAGGCGAGCGGGTGCTCGACATCGGCTGCGGCTTCGGCGACACGACGCAGCGGATCGCCGGCATCGTCGGGCCGGAGGGGGAGGCGTTCGGGGTCGACGCGGCCGCGAACTTCATCGACGCGGCGCGCCACGAGGCGCGGGAGGCCGGCGTCGAGAACGCCCGCTTCGCCGTCGCCGACGTCGAGACGACCAGCTTCGAGGAGCGCTTCGACCGCGCCTTCTCGCGCATGGGGACGATGTTCTTCGCCAACCCGGTGTGGGCGCTGCGCAACGTCCACGCGGCGCTCGAGCCGGGCGGGCTGCTGACGATGGTCGTGTGGCGCCGGCGGATCGACAACGACTGGCTCTACCGCGGGCAGACGATCGTCGAGGGGATCGTCGAGCGTCCCGAGGAGCACGACGAGCCGACGTGCGGGCCCGGGCCGTTCTCGATGGCCGATGCCGACACGACGAGCGACGTGCTGCAGAGCTCCGGCTTCACCGACGTCTCGCTGCGCCGCTGCGACATGCCCATCCTCGTCGGCAACAGCGTCGACGAGGCGGTCGATCTCGTGATGAGCCTTGGGCCCGCCGGCGAGATCCTGCGCCTGGCGGGTGAGCGCGCCGCGCACCTCCACGGCGAGGTGGACGCCGCGCTGCGCGAGGGTCTGTCGGAGTTCGCTCAAGCCGACGGCACCCTCGTCGCGCCCGGCCTCGACGTGGATCGTCTCGGCAGTCGCCTGAGCACTGCGCGCCCGCTTCGCCCGCTGCCGCTTGCCGCGCTGGCGATCGCGTGCGCGCTCGCGCTCGTCGTCGCCTACGTGGTGTTCGTGCGCACGCATGCCGGGCAGCGGATCGACGAGGCGGCGTTGAACGGACGGCTGGGGTCGATGCACGCGCGCGCGGCCGCCGATCAGCTGCTGACGACCATCAGCGTGGGATCGCTCGTGCTGGTGCTCGTGCTGCTGACGGGGCAGGCGCTGCTGCGCCGTCGCGTGGCGCTGGCGATCGTCGCGGTCGCCGTCGTCGTGGGTGCACTGGCGCTGACGGAGGTGCTCAAGCACCTCGTGTTCGACCCGCCCGTGGCTCGTCCCGACCACGATCGACGAGAACAGCTTTCCGAGTGGGCACACGACGACCGCGTTCGCCGGCGGGATCGCGGCCGCGCTGGCCGCTCCGCCGCGGTGGCGGCGCGCGGTCGCGGCGGGTGCGTTGCTGTATGGGACCGCGATCGGCGTCGCGACGATCGCGGCTGGCTGGCACCGGCCGAGCGACGTAGCGGGCGCGCTGCTGGTGGTGACGGGATGGGCGGCGGCGGTCGTGCTGGTCGTCGCGCTCTTCGATCCGAGCGCGTTCGGGTCCGAGCGCGGCGAGGACCCGGACGCGTCGCGGTCGACCTGGGCGCGGGGGAACGACCTCGAGGGGTACGTGCTGCTGGCGGCGATCGCGCTGGCGACCGGCTGGCTGATCACGGTCGCGATCGTCGCCGGCGGTCGTGTGGGGGCGATCGAGCTGACGACGCTCAACGCCACGTTCGTCGCGGCGTGCGCGTGCGTCGCGGCGCTGGCGGCGGTGCTGCTCGGGACGTTGCTGACGGTGCTGCGCGAGTCGCTTCCGACGCACGGCGGCTGAGCGCCGCGCGAGCGGTCGCGAGCCCGCTTGCGCGTATTCCTGGGGTTTCGGGGTACCACGGGGCCTAATCGATCCTGGAGGGGAGACCATGGCGGATCCCGCGCCTAGTTCCCTTGCGCGCCCACGTCTCGCCGGCTGCCGCGCAGAACATGACTTGTGAGGAAGGGAGCGCCTGTGTCCGAGATGACGAAGCGTGACAGCACCGTCGTGCGTTACCTCAACGAGGCGTACGCGAACGAGCGGCGCTTGGAGGTGGCGCTGGCCGCCCACGCCGCGGCCACCACGCGGCCGGAGTACGCGCGGCGGCTGCGCGAGCACCTGAGCGAGACGAGAGGCCACGCGGCCAAGCTCGAGCAACGCATCACGAGCCTGGGCGGCACGCCGGAGACGGTCTCGATCCCGGGGCCGGAAGGCCTGGCGGACAAGCTCGAGTCTGCGCAGGGCCTCGTGCAGCGCGCGACCGCGGCCGTGCAGCACTCGCTGCACACGGTGCGACGGACGGGCGAGCAGCAGCAGATGCTGGAGAACGCGCGTGCGGAGTTCCGCGAGGAGGCACAGGAGATCGCGACCTACCGGGCGATCGGCAGCCTGGCGAGCGCGGTCGGTGACGGAGACACGGCGAGACTCGCGCGCGAGATCCTGCGCGAGGAGGAGCGGATGGCGTCGTACCTCGGCGACCTGATCCCCGAGCTGGCGATGGACGTCGTGCACGACGAGGTGCCGGTGTCGGAGATCGAGGGACCGGCGGCGCAGCGGACGTCGGCGAACGGCGCAGGGAGAGCGGTGCGACGCAGAGCGAGCGCGAGACGCAGACGCAGAGGCGGAGCAGCCGGGAGAGCGAGAGCCAGCGGCAGAGCCAGAGCGAGTGGCAGAACCAGAGGGAGTGGAAGCGCGAGAGCGAGAGGCCCCGCGAGACGCGGCGGCTCGCGCGCGAGATCCAGCACCCGCCCGAGGCGGTAGAGGCGACGACCGGAATCGAACCGGTGTACACGGCTTTGCAGGCCGCTGCGTAGCCACTCCGCCACGTCGCCCTGAGGCCGCATAGCGTAGTCGACCAGGGCGGCTCGCCGCCCGACCCATCACGTCGCCGCGTCGCGGCGAGCGTTGGTAGGCTTGCGTCTCCCAGGGCGATTAGCTCAGCTGGGAGAGCGCCGCCTCGACAAGGCGGAGGTCACTGGTTCGAGCCCAGTATCGCCCACCTTCAGAAAGCCCCGGCTCGCCGGGGCTTTCGCCGTTTTCGAGACGATCCTTGGGCCCAATAGAGGCCTATCTCAAGCCGCTGCCTCGCATCCGAAGGCCGATTCGGGAGGACGGTCCTTCTTCCGTTTCACCGCGCGCGGTGGCACGTGCAGCTCCCTTGATCCCAGCTTGCATAGCCACATGGTGCGCGACGGCGGTCGAGCGTCGCGTGCCTAGTGTCGGTCCTGCTCGAGGTGCAGTCCGCGGCCCTCGAGCGTCTCGATCACCTCGTCGATCGACTTCTTGCCGAAGTTCGGGATCGCGTTCAGCTCGTTCTCGGTCTTCGAGATCAGATCGCCGACCGTCTGGATGCCCGCGCGCTTGAGGCAGTTGTACGAGCGCACGCCGAGCTCCAGCTCCTCGATCAGGATGTCGTCCATCGCATTCGCGGGCCGGCCGCCGGGGCCGGCACCCGGCTCGCCCGGCCCGCCGACGAGCCCCGGCTCGAGCGCGCCGAGGCCGCCCGTGTCGCGCAGCTCGACGACGCGGTCGGCGTCGGTGAAGATCGCCAGCTGGCTGATCAGGATCTCGGCCGCCTCGCGCAGCGCCGCGTGCGGGTCGATCGAGCCGTCCGTCTCGATGTCGAGCGTCAGCTTGTCGAAGTCCGTCTTCTGCCCGACGCGCGCCTGCTCGACGGCGTACGCCACGCGGCGCACCGGCGAGAAGATCGAGTCGATCGGGATCACGCCGATCGGCTGGTCGGCCGACTTGTTCTCCTCCGCCGGGCGGTACCCGCGGCCGCGGCCGATCGTCAGGTAGACCTCGAGCTTCGTTCTTCTCTCGAGCGTCGCGATGTGCGCGTCCGGGTTGAGGATCTCGACGCCGGAGGGCAGGTCGATGTCCTTCGCGGTGATCTCGCCCGGGCCGGTGACGACGAGCGGCGCCTCGATCTCCGTCGCGTCGGAGTGCATGCGGCAGACGACGCCCTTGAGGTTGAGGACGATGTCGGTCACGTCCTCCTTGACGCCGGCGATCGTCGAGAGCTCGTGCGCAACGCCCTCGATGCGCAAGCTCGTGACGGCGGCGCCGGCGAGCGAGCTCAGCAGCACGCGCCGCAGCGAGTTGCCGAACGTGTAGCCGAACCCGCGGTCGAGCGGCTCGATCGTGAAGGAACCACGGTTCTCCTCGACGGCCGCGGTTTCGATGCGAGGGGCGACCTCGGCGACGGCGAGATCGCCCGACCAGGCGGGCACGCGCGAGCGATGCAGACCGGCCCCGCGCGCACTGCGCTCCGATTGGCGGAGCGTGACCAGCTCGCCTATCGCCGCCTCTGTCTGTGGGCGCGGAAGGTCGGCGAGCGCTTCGCGCGTCAGCGCGCGGAGGTTGGCGCTCAGGCTCACATCGACATCGACCGGGCCGAACGCGGCCAGCTCGATCGCGACTTCGTCCGCGCTCGTGTGGACCGCTCGCAGGACCACCGATCCTGCCTCCTCGTCGGTGATAAAGCGATGCCCGACGGTGCTCGCCCCGAGCGCCGTGACCCCGTGGAAGCGAATGCCGAGTCGGGAGTTGAGGTGGTCGCACGCAACGTCGGTGAGGAGGCCGCCGTGAACCTGCTCGCGCCAGTGGATCGCGGGACCGCTCATCTGATGCGCCAGTCGTCGGGGCGGAAGTGTGCGGAGAGGGTTGGGTCCTCTGCGGACGTGTCGGGCGGACCCGACGACGGGAAGACCGCGAGGCTTACGTGTCGGCGCACCGCGTCCGAGAATCTCAGGGAGAACAGGTAGAGGTTCGGGAACGCCGCCTCCACAAGATCCTTCTTGGCGAAGTTGTAGGTGCTGTGTCTGATGCGCGCTGCGTCCGCGGTCTGGCCGCGTGCGAGGACGAGATCCTCGCAGCGCCGCATCATCCGGTCGTCGGACAGCTGCAGGTCGATGTCGCTCGGCCATGGCTCGACGCCCAGTAGGTAGAGCGAGTCGAATGGACGGCGCCTGGGAAAGGAGCTATCGCGGATCCATTGCTGCGAGAGGCGGTGCATGATCTCGTCGACTTCCCAGCCGTCGGGGTAGCGGCGGCGCTGCTCGCGGAAGAGGTCGATGATCTCGTCGCGCGTCGCCGGGAACGACTTGTGGACGCCGGAGAAGAAGCACGCTGAGCTGCCCTTAAGGCGGATGTCACAGGTGTCGAAGTTGATCCCGTCGGCGGTCAGTGCGGTCCGGAGGCCATCGACCAGACCCTGAAACTGAATTGACGACAGCCCGAGCGGGCGTGTCTGGGACCGCCAGCCGGTGACGCATCTGGAGGTGAGTCTCAGAAACTGCAGATCGCGTCTGCGAACGCAGTAGCCGCTGTCGTCGGCGATCGGCGGTCTGATCGTGTCGCTCACAACGGAACGACTTCTGGCGCGCTGCCCCGCATCCGGCGATGCTAGCGCTACGAGACTTGTGGCCAGGCCGCTTCGGGTGCGCGGCGCCCAGCCTAGGCGCTGATGGACGCGCCGGACGCATGAGGGTTCGGCGCGCTACTCGACGGCGCCGGTGAAGTCGAGCTTGTAGTCGGTGTCTTCTCGGCCCCCTCACCCGCGCGCGGGATCGCGTTTCCGCTGCTAGCCGACACCTTGCACATAGGCCGTTTGAGGTACCTGAGATCGTGGTCTCCCGAGTTTGAGTCTGGGACTCTGCGAACGGCTCGTCCGCCGACGCTCTCAGCGCCATTCCGTGGGGGCGTAGATGACGTGAAGGTCCGATAGGTAGGACGCACACGCCAATGCACACGTCGAGTGCCGGTTGCGCCGGGTTCCGCGTCCTGTCTCTCCGACTCGGTTCAGTGCGGCGTCCTGAGGCGTCAGGCCGCCGCTGTGGGCACGGAGGATCGGTCTCTGGTCCGGGCGAGGGGTCGACGCCTTGACCCCACGACCCTCCGCCGTTGGCTAGAGGGTGCAGTTCGCGGCGCCGGCCGAGCACTACGACCGTTTCATGGGGCGCCACACGCCGATGTTCGCCGCAGCGCTTGCCGATGTCGCCGAGCTGGAGGAGCTGATTGCCGAAGCGCGGCTGAGCCGCGCGTCGCGCAGACTGGCCCAGCAGTACCCGATGCACTAAGATAAGGTTGGTTGCCTCCGGGCGGGTCTGATTGGAGGGGACGGTTCGATGTCGCAGGAACAGCAGAAGACGCTCGGCGCCATCGCGTTGGGCGCGCTCGTGCTCGTGATCCTCGCGCTCGTGTTCAAGCCGCTGATCACGGATGCCAAGCCCAGCGAGGAGGAGGTGCGCGCGGCGTGCACCGGAGCGGGGGCGGCGACGGGGCTCGCAATCACCCAGTGGCACGTCGATGGTCGCCTGAAGGCCGCGGCGTCGATCGCCGCAGCGATGGGCTACTCGGCCTGCGCCTCTCGCATCAAAGCCGCGTACGGCCCGTAGGGGCTTGGAGCGGGGGCGAGGAGCCGGGCGTCAGGCCGGTCGAGCTGGCCTGACGCGGGCTCCAGCGCTGACCGGCCTCTGCAGTGGGTCCTGCCGCGCGGCAGGGCTCCTCGCGGATCGCTGACCCCCGCACACGCCGGCGCACACACGCTCCCGCGCAACTGCCCGCGGCTGGGGGCGTCGCGTCCTGTCTCCCCGACTCGGTTCAAATGCGACGTCTTGAGGCGTCAGGACGCCGCTGTGGCTGCCGGAGGAGGAACGGTGGCCCGCTCGCATGAGCTCAGCCCTCGACGACGGTGAAGTGGGCGTGGCGGCTGGTGCTGGTCTGGCCCGGCTGCACGCGTAAGCGGCACACGCGCGCACCGGCAGCATCTCGCAGGCGCCGGAGCAGTCAACTCCTCAGCTGAGGATGCGGAACCGGGCGCGGGCGCTTCGGCCTCGGGCACCTGATGCTGACGGCGTCGCGATGAGCACGTACTTGCCGGGCGTAAGCGCACGGCCGTTCAGGCGCCCCGTGAACCGGAGTCGACCGTTGCCCGCGAGGAGTCATCGCGTGAGGGCACCGCGCACGAGCACATTGCGCGTGCACTGTTTGGCGCTTTGGTTCGTGCGTGTGGCTCTGACACAGCGTCCGCGGACCCGCCGGCCGGTCGTCCGGCGCTCGGCGGTGAACGTCACCCTCGCGCTCGCGTCGAGCCGGAATCGCACACTGGAGCCGGTTCGACCTCTGCATGTTCTGGTGCGGGCCGTGTGTCGTCCTGAGCTGACGACGCAGAAGGCGACCGGTCTCAGGCGCAGCCGCGTCAACACCGGCCCCTCGAGGAGCGGGGGCGACGGTGGGGTAACCGTGATCTGTCGCGTTGCGGTCGCGGTTCGCCCAACGGCATCTGTCGCGGTCACGCGCACCTCGTAGCTGCCGGGATGCGCATATTCGTGCGTGACTGCGGTGCCGTCAGCGGCGCTTCCGTCGCCGAAGGACCACGTCGTCATCACGCGAGAGGAGATGTCGGACGTCGCCGCGGACATCTGCGTAGCGCTTCCGACGGTCGCTGTGGAGGGGAGCGAGATCGCGTCGATTTGCGGCGGGGACGCGTCGTATGCAGCCGCGTCCGCGAGGGAATGTCTGGCTCTGTCGTCCCACCCTGTCCAGACGACGAGCGCGTCGCCTGTGGCGCCGATCGCCACGTCCGGCGACAGGGGACTGTCAATAACGGGGGAGATGTCGACAGGTCTGCTGAAAGCGCCGCCGGGCGGCCGGGTCGCGGCTTGGACCCACCAGTTGATGCTGTAAACGCGAGCCCATGTCACGATCGCCGTCCCGTCCGCCCCGGCCGCGATCTGCGGCGCAGTCGCGAACTCGAACTGTCTAGGAGCGGAGAGATCGACGGGTCTACCGAAGCTGCCGCCAGGCGGCCGGGTCACCGCCTGGACTGTGCCGGAGCGCGACCACACGATTGTCGTGGTCCCGTCGCCGCCGGTGGCGATCTCGGGCGGACCGACTTCCGATACAGGATCTGACAGCGGGACGGGTCTGCTCCAGACCCCGCCGGCTGGCCGGATCGCCGCCTCGATGACCTGATCGGGGCCGTCCTCGGCGACCCACGCCACGATCGCATCGCCAGCGGCGTCGATCACAGCGCGAATGCCGCTCCCCGGCATGTTCGGGCCTGACAGCGGGACCTCGGTCGAGAACACGCCTCCCGGCGCGCGCAGCGCGGCCGTCGTGAGGTAGCCCGCCCAGATGTCGTTCCAGGCCAACAGCGCCTCGCCTCTTGGACCGAACGCGACACGCGGGCTGCCGTCGCTGTCATCCGGCTGAGAGATCGTCGCGCGTGGCCCGAGCGCGCCCGTAGCGGTCACGTCGACGACATGCACCAGGAATCTGCTGCTGCCGGTCATCCAGGCGATGAGCGCGTTGCCGGCGGGTGCGACGGCGAGGTGGGGAGAGCCGTAGGCACCCGAATCGGGCACGGCCGGGTCAGGGCCGTCGACCTTCACCGGCGGGCCGAAGGCGGCGCCCGCCGGCCGCCGGGCCATCTGGATCGTCCAGGGCCACAGCTCCCAGAGCGCGAGCGCGTTGCCGGCCGTGTCGAGCACGACCTGCGGATGAGGCTCTACGCCGTCGGGATCAGGCGGCGAGAGCTCTGCAGGCGAACCGAACACTCCGCCGGAGCGAATCGCCGCGTGCACGCTCATCTCGTCCAAGAAGTTGTGCTTTTCGCGCCAGACGACAACCGCGTTGCCTCTCCCGTTCATCGACGCCGTGATGTCTCCAACGCCGCCGCTTCCGTTCGCCAGGTCGATCGGCGGCAGCCAGACGGGGTCGGCTGTGGCAGACGCGCCGCCGTGCTCGATGGCGTGCAGCTGGACCATCAGGCCGCCGATGAGCGTCCACTCGCCTGGCAGCCGCTCGGCGAGCTCGCCGAGTGCCGTCCACAGGGTCAGCGTCTGCGCGTCGTCGAGATCGAGGTCGATCGTGCTCATCACGCCAGTGCGCGAGCGGCCTCACGGCGTGCACGCGGGTCGTCGCTCTCAAGCAGATCCAGCAGGACCGCAGCTTGCGGAGCGCGGCGGTCGCCGTGGCCGAGCAGATGCGGCCACAGTTCATCTGGTACCCAGCGGATGAGGACCGGTCCGGGGCCGGGCATCAGCGCGTGCTCGCCGACGATCGCGTCGCGACGGCCGGCGCGCGCGTAGACCTCGATCGCTGACGCGGATCCCACGAGCCCGATCGCATCGGCGGCTGACGTTCCGGTGGCAATCACGTCCGGTCGCTCGAGGATGCGCTTGAGCTCGGACGAGTGCGCGTCGAGCTGCTCGATCTGTGCCCGTGCGCGCAGACGCGGCGCATGCTCAACCAGGGAGTGGTCGCGCACCCACGCTCGTGCGCGCGACCAGTAGCGGTCCCGGCCAGCGACCTCCTTGGCCGCTGCGTCCTCGCCGGAGGCGAGCAGGACGACGGCCCAGGCCATCGCCGCCGACAGTGGCCGTCCGCCGCCCGACGGTTGGCGTGCCATCCGCTCGACCGCACGAGCGTCCAGCCACCAGTCGCGCCCGCGCTTGACGCCGGCAAGTCGCCCGGAGGCGATGTGCTGGCGCACCGCGAGTGGGCTGACACCGAGCCGTTGGGAAGCCTCGCGAACGCTGAGCGAGGGAGAGAAATCCACCATGGACAAAATGCTATCACTAGCATCATGATTCTGTCCCTATCGTGCTATCGCTTCGCGCTCCTGCTCCTCGCTCATCACCACCATCAGCCCAAGCGATTCTCTCAGCATATGCGTGACGACCGGCGCAAGAGTCGAGACACCACAGAGATGTCAATCCGACCCCCTCCGCGGTACACCGACTTGCCGTGCTCTGACAGCCTGTCAGCGCCGTGTCAGTCATTTGTCGGTGCCTCCTCGCCATCCCGCGACGGCAACGCCACGAATTGCCGCTCGAAGACGATCAACAGCTCCGAGAGCGGCACCGCCAAGCCGCGCGAGAGCGCGATCAAGATCCGGAACGTCGGGTTGATCTCGCCCCGCTCGATCGCGCCGACGTAGTTACGATGCAGCCGCGAGCAGAAGCCCAGCTCCTCCTGGCTCAGGCCTCGGCGGGCGCGCAGCTCACGCACCGCGTGACCGAGCGCCACATGCGCCGGCGACTGCTTGCGCGTCCTGCGCGCCGCCACGGCGCTCATCGTGCCCACCCGACAACCCGTCCCCCACGTACTATCTCGACGGCCGCGATAGACCACCCCCGCACCACACGGATACGGTATTCCCGCATCGAAGGTACCCCTTCGGTGCCAGGCCCGGGGGCGTCGCTGCGCCGCCCGGGCCACCTAATTTACGTTGTCGGCGGACGACCAGACCAGACTCGCCGCCAGATCTCAAGGCCGACGTCGCAGAGGCGACGCCGATATCGTCATTCCTCATGGCAGAACGTCTCTTTCTTCACGAGGCGATGCAAGAGATTCTCGGCGAGCATCCGGCAGGACTCTCAGCACGAGCGCTGGCCGATGAGATCGCGCGACGCGGCACCTACGTGCGGCATGTCAACGGCCAGCCCCCGCCGCCGAAGCAGGTGTCTGCGCGAGCGAGTCGATACGGAGAACTGTTCCGCGCGGGGGACGGACGCATCCGGCTGAAGTAGAGCTGCCGCCCAGAAGCGCAGCGACGCTCGACGCCGTCTGATCAGACTGTCGAAACGTGACGCTTGTCCTCGCTCTCGGGAACTGTGACCAAGTGGTCCAAGTCTCCGATCGCCAACTGACGGACTCGCAGGGCCAACCCTGCGTTCTCCCAGCCAACAAGACGACGCTCCTGAGCCTCGCCGACTCGCGTCTTCTTGTCGGGTTCGCCGGGTTGGCACGCGCGGGTCGCTTCCGAACTGGCGACTGGGTACTCGATGCACTGCTCGAAGCCTCCCAACCGGAGCACCAGGCCTATAGCACCGTAGAGCGATTCACCGCGCTTGCCACAGAGCGGTTCTCGCGAAGAGACCTTCGATCGGTCGAGAGCCGGCATCGTGGCCTCTCCGTGCTGTTCACCGGCTACAACGACGCACGGCCAGCACCAAACCTCATCGCCGCATGGGTAACCAACTTCCAGAATCTGGGAAGCGGGAGAGACGAGGAGCCCTGGGACGAGTTCACCGCCACATATTGGTCGATCAGACCTGGGACACCACCGGAGGAGGCGACGTACATCCAGCGGATCGGAGCCTGGATCGCCATGGACGATGCGCACGACGGTCACAGACTCCGACAGATGCTCGAGCGTCGCGCGCCTGCTCAGGCGATCATCGATGCTGGCGTCGGCGTCGTGCGCTCAATCGCAGCCCGAGATACGGCACGAGGACTGATCGGACGAGACCTGTCATCGACGGTCCTCCCGGCTACCCGCCCAGTGGAGCTGGATCGTGGCCAAGTTCCCCTTCAGTTCGGGTACCACCCGATGGGAGCCAGCTACAGCGTCGAGGGGACGAGCCAGGTCATCTCACTGCCCAGTATGCAGATCGCAATAAGAGACCCGAGAATCGCCGTTGCTGACGGATCCGGGTCAGCGAGACCGATGCTCGTGCAGAAGGTTGGGCGGAACAAGCTGTGCCCGTGCGGGAGCGGCCAGAAGTACAAGAAATGCCACGGCCGTTGACAAGCTAGGCGTCTACGCCGGGCGTGACGCCATGAAGGAACGCACGTCGCGGATCAGCGCGTCTACATGTGTCGCCTCGTACTCCTCATAGTGGCCGTGGGCAGCCTTGTTGCGGAGGTCGAGCCACGCGGGACGCCGCGCGTGCCTGACTAAGGTCACGGCGCCTGAGCCGGCACACGGGGAGTTCTGCGGGCTCGCGCTGGACGGAGTGCCACGGCTCCTGCAAGCGTTGCTCGGAACGTCGGGCGGGCGGTACCGAGTACGTCATGACGACGAAGGATCGCCTGCACCAAGTGGTGGACGAAATGAGCGAGCAGGAGGCTGCCGCCACGCTGGACTACATCGTGTCTCGCGGTCGCGACCCGCTCGCCCGTCGCCTCGACGCGGCGCCGCTCGATGACGAGCCGCTGACGGACGAGGAGCGCACATCGCTGCGCGAGGCGCACGAGGACATCGCCGCCGGTCGCGTGACCTCGATGGAAGACCTTCGTCGGGAACTTCTCGGTTGAGCCGCAGACCATGGCGCGTGGACTTCGTCCGGCGCGCCGAACGCGATGCGGCGGCTCGATCCGCCGGTGCAGCGGCGCGTCTTCGCGGCACTCGACCGGCTGGCTGCTGACGATCCGTCGGTCGACGTGGTCAAGCTCACCGGGCAGGAGCAATGGCGGCTGCGCGTCGGTGACTGGCACGTCCTGTTCGAGCGTGAGGAGGCCATCCGGGTGATCGCCGTCATCCGGGTGCTGCCTCGCGGACGCGCTTACGACCGCTGACGACGATGGGCGGTTGCCCGGAGCTGATCATTGCCGGAGGCGCCCTCCAGTTGTTGGGTTTCGTCCTTGTGGCGTGGGAGCTGTGGCGCGTAAAGCGGCGAGTGTTCGGTGTGGCGGCACTGTCTCCGCAAGCGGACGCGCGTGGAGCAACGCGCCGGACGGTGCGACCATCGAGCAACGCGTCGAGGTCATCGAGATGAACCTGCTCGGGCTGGAACGCGAGGTTTCCGAGCAGCGCCGGAAGCTTGGTGGTCAGATCGAACAGTTGCGCAGCGTGCTGGACGAGTTGCGAGGCCGGATCCAGCAGGAACACGAGCAGCGCGAGGCCGATCGGAGAGCATTCCTGCGAGTCAGCATCGCGCTCCAAACCGCGGGGACATGTAGGGCTTGCCTGTAGATGCGGTTTTGGCGACGGTGAGCATGTACGGGGGACAGCAGGCGATCCACCGCACGTATCAGCCGGAGCCGAGCGGTCGGGGAGGCGAGGTAGGCTGCTCCCGTGGCATCGGCAAGACGCTCAGTCCCTCCGAGCCCCTCGTCGGATGCCGATGGCGTCCGCGACCCGCTGGCGAATCCTGCGGCAGTGCTCGCCGCGCGGCAGCGCCCGATGGCCGAGCGGCTGGCGTTGGCGCTGAGCTGGAACAGACTCGCGTCACAGCTCCGTTCCGGCGTCGCTGAGGCGACGAGACGCCCGACCACGCGCCAGTGACCGAGCCGGCCGACTTCGACGCGCTGGAGCTGTTTCGCGCGCTCGGCCGTCACGGGGTCGAGTACGTCACCGTCGGCGGCGTGGCGATCCAGGCCTACGGCGGCCAGCGCATGACGCAGGATCTCGACGTGGCCATCGCGGCGTCGCGGGAGAACATGCAGCGGCTCGGGGCGGCTCTGGCGGACGTTGACGGGCGCATCCTTGGTCCGGACGGACAGCGCTCGAAGTCCGTTCCGTCGGCGTCGCTGCTCGCGTCGGGTGACCAGTGGCACCTCATCACCGCGCATGGGCCGCTTGACGTGCTCACGCTGCCGGCGCACCTTGGCTCGTTCGCCGACGTGCGCGCTCGCGCTCACAACGTGCAGCTTGGAGATCTCTCCATCCCCATCGCTCACCGCGACGACCTGCTCACGATGAAGCGCGCCGCCGGACGGCCCCAGGATCTCGCCGACGTGCGCCTGCTCGAATCGCTCGGCGACGAACCCTGACCGGGTGGGCGGGCACGTACGACATCCGCGCTGCCCCGGATTTTGGCTGCATGCAGCATCTGCTTGCAGCCGGCCTGTGCCGGCGCTGCTCCGCGCGGCGCCTCAGCGCGCCTGCAGCGCGTCCATGCCGACGGCGAGGGCGAGCACGAGCCGGCGGTCGATCGTTCGCTCGGAGTCGCCGCTCATGTCGATCGTGTAGACGTCGCGGAGCTTGAAGCGCTGGCGCTCGTGGGTGCCGAGCACGGCGTCGCCGCGCTTGAAGTCGAAGTGGTAGGGGATCGGGAGCCAGTCGGCGAAGTCGCCGACGTACGGGACGAGGCCGACGAGGCGCCGGAAGAGCGCCACCGGGAGGCTTCGCTCGCTGACCCGCGCGAGCTCCTCGCCGGCCGCATCGAACAGTCCGTACGTCGAGCGCAGCAGGCTCGCGCCGAAGACCTTCTGGATCTCGCCGATCTTCCGTCCCGTCGGCGTCGGTGACGTCGTAGCGCGCACGCGGGTCGAACGCCTGGCGCGCCTTGATCCGCATCAGCTCGTGCTGCTTGGAGGCGTCGGCGTAGAAGCGGATGTCCTCCTTGAACTTGAACCGTTTCTGCTCGACGAACGCGAACGGCTCGCCGGGAGCGCCGTCGGCGCCTGGCAGGCTGAACTCGTAGTGGTTGATGACCGGGCGGATGAGCTGGCGCAGGACGAAGCGGTCGTGCGCGGTGGGATCGACGAGCATCCGCGGACTGTACGTGCTTGCTCGGCGACGAGCCGCGACGGTCCTCCGGGTCGCACGCGGCGAACCGGGGTACGGTCATCCCATGCCGACCGACGAGCAGATCCAGGAGCAGATCGATGCGCTCGAGCAGGAGCGGCTCGCGCTGTTCGAGCGCGAGGGGGAGAGCGACCCCACTCAGGCGCAGGACGTCGCCCGCCTCGAGCAGATCCGCGTCGAGCTCGACCGCTTGTGGGACCTCTTGCGTCAGCGCAATGCGCTGCGCGAGGCTGGCCGCGACCCCGAGGAGGCGAGCGAGCGCTCCGCGGAGGTCGTCGAGAAGTACTGGCAGTAGCGCGGACGCAGGCGGGCTCAGGCCGACGCCCGCGCCAGCAGCGTCTCAGCCGGCGCCGGGAGGCCGAAGTGGTACCCCCTGCGCGTAGCGGATCCCGAGCGTCTCGAGCGTCCGCACCTGGCGTGCGTCCTCGACGCCCTCGGCGATCACGCCGATGCCGACCTCGGCCGCGAACGACACGAGCGCCGACGCCAGCGCACGCGCGACCGGGCTGTCGTCGAGCCGCTGCGTCAGCGTCATGTCGAGCTTGATCCAGTCGGGTGAGACGGCCAGCACCTGGCTGAGGCTCGCGTGGCCCGCGCCGAAGTCGTCGATCGCGACTCTGCCGCCGGCGGCGCGCAACGGCGCGAGGCGCTGCTCGAAGTCCGCTTCCTCGAGCCGGCGATGCTCGGTGATCTCGGCGATCACGCGGTCCGCCGCGTCGCCGAGCGCGTCGCGGAAGCCGGACGTGGCGACCGTCTCGGGCGAGACGTTGACGCACAGCGCGACATCCGCCGGCAGCAGTGGCAGCGCCGCGAGCGCGGTGCGCACCGCGAGCAGCTCGAGCGGGATCCCGAGGTCCACGTGCCACGCGTCGGCGAACCAGCGGTCGGGCGTGTGCCCGGGGTCGCCCGGAAAGCGCGCGAGCGCCTCGTATGCGATCACGCGACCGTCGGCGAGCGAGACGACCGGTTGGAAGACCGGCACGATCGCGTCCGTGTGCAGCGCCCCCGCGATCCGTGCGACGCACGCCTCGTAGTGCGCGCTGTCGGGCTGCGGCATGCCCTCCCGTGCCGGCCGGGTGCAGCAGACGATCTCGCGCGCCTTGCCGTCCTCGCCATCGACGATCCGCGTCGTCGTCTCGACCCACACGTACTCGCCCGACTTGCGGCGCAGGCGATAGACGACGGTCGCCGGCGCGCCGTGGAGCACGCTGCGGTGCACGCCGCTGACCTTCGGCACGTCGTCGGGGTGGAAGTAGTCGTACGCCCAGGTGCCGACGAGCTCCTCCGGCTCGTAGCCGAGCAGCTCGCGCGATGCGGCCGACACGAAGCGGTACGTCCCGTCCGGCGCGTGCGCCGAGATCATGTCGGTCAGGCGGTCGACGTCCCAGCCGGCCATTGAGAGGTGCATCGACAGATGAGCTGTGTGCCTTGAATACTCAAGAAACATCAACGCTAGAACCTGACGTTGACGTTAGGATCAAAATCATCGCCGCAGCAGCAGACACGACCGCAGCCGCGCGCCGACGTCGTCGGCTGGGCGTCACCGCAGACCACGAGCACTACAAGTGGTGGACGCTGTCGTGCACGAGCCTCGGCATGCTGCTTGCGACGACGAACTCCGGCACGCTGATCATCGCCCTGCCCGAGCTCGAGCGGGAGCTGCACACCGGCCTGCTCGCACTCGTGTGGGTGATCCTCGCCTACTTGATCGCCTCGACCGTGCTGCTGCTCACCTGTGGCCGCCTTGCGGACCTGTTCGGCCGCAAGCGCGCGTACGTCGCCGGCTTCGTGGTGTTCGCGCTCGCGTCGCTCGGCGCCGGCTTCGCGACCGACGGCACGCAGCTGATCCTGTGGCGGATCGTGCAGGGGACCGGCGCCGCGTTCCTGTTCGCGAACGCCTCGGCGCTCGTCACCGACGCGTTCCCACGCGAGCAGCTCGGCATCGCGCTCGGCACGAACGTGATGGTCGCCGCGGTCGGGCTCGTGCTCGGCCCGGTGCTCGGCGGTGCGCTGATCGAGATCGGCTGGCAGTGGGTCTTCTGGTTCAACGTCCCGCTCGCGCTGGCCGGCGCGCTGTGGGGCGCGCTCGTGCTGCACGAGCTGGCGAAGCCCGACGAGCGCCGCGGCCTCGATCCGCTCGGCGCGCTCACCTTCGTGGCGGGCCTGACCGGCCTCGTGCTCGGCATCTCGCGCGGCGGCCTGTCCGGCTGGGACGACCCGGTCGTGCTCGCGGGCCTTGCCAGCTCGGCGGTTCTGCTGCCGCTCTTCCTCTGGATCGAGGCGCGCGGCCGCGCGCCGATGCTCGACCTGACGATGTTCCGCGACCGCATGTTCGCCGCGGCGACCGCGGCCGCCTTCATCAACGGCCTCTCGCGCTTCGCGCTGATGTTCGTGTTCGTCTTCTACTTCCAGGGCGCACAGGGCGACGACCCGATCACCGCGGGGATCAAGCTCGCGCCGCTCGCGCTCGGCATGCTCATCAGCTCACCGCTCGCCGGTTGGTGGGCGGACCGCCGCGGCTCGCGCACGCTCGCCGCGCTCGGGATGGTCGTCACCGCCGCCGGGCTTGCGGGCATGACCGTCCTGCAAGCGGACTCGGCTTACTGGGTCTCGAGCGTGTGGCTGTTCGTCGTGGGGATCGGCTCGGGCATGTTCAACTCGCCCAACACCGCGGCGATGATGGGCACGGTGCCGCCGCACCGCCGCGGGATCGCCGCGGGCGCGCGCATGATGCTGCAGAACACCGGCGCGATCCTGTCGATCGCGTTCGTCTTCGCGGTCATCACCGCCGCCGTTCCGAGAGACGTCCTGTTCGCGATCTTCTCCGGCATCGCGTCAGGCCTCTCGCCCGCGCAGCTCGCGCCCTTCATCCACAACATGCACACCGCGCTGTGGGTGCTCGCGGCCGTGTCCGTGCTGGGTGCGATCGTGTCGCTGATGCGTCCGCGCCAGGGAGCCTCCGCGTGAGCGCCCAGCCGACGACGCTGCTGCGGATCGGCGACGTCGCCAAGCTCGTCGGCACCACCCCGCGCACGATCCGCTACTACGAGGAGAAGGGGCTGCTGCCGCCGGCCGAGGACCGCGCCGCCGGTCAGCACCGCCTCTACGACGACCAGGACGTCGAGCGGCTGAGCGAGCTGCTGCGGATGCGCAACATGCTGGGCGTGCCGCTGGAGGAGCTGCGCGAGCTGATCTCCGTAGACGACGAGCGCACCGTGCTGCGCGGCCAGCTGCGCCGCACCGAGGCGCCGGCCGAGCGGGCGCGCATCCTGCGCCGGCTGGACGCGCTCGCCGAGCGCCAGCTCGCAGCGGTCGAGCGGCGCGCGGCGGAGCTCGACGAGCTGCGCGAGGAGATCCGCGCGCGCCGGCAGCGCATCGCGGACCTCCTCGCGGGACGCGACTGACTACGCGCCGACCGGCTCGCGCTCCGGCTCCAGCACACTGCGCGGTCGTGCCGGCAGCGGCTCGGTCGCGCGCTCGCCGCTCACGCGCGGCAGCCACTCCAGCCAACGCGGCAGGTACCAGTTGGCGTCGCCGAGCAGCGTCATCGCGGCCGGCAGCAGGACTGCGCGCACGATCGTCGCGTCGATCAGGATCGCCGCCGCCAGCCCGACGCCGAGCTGCTTGAACTCGATCGCCGAGAGTGTTGCGAACACGCCGAAGACGGCGACCATGATGATCGCGGCGCTCGTGACCGTGCCCGCCGTCGTCTTGAGCCCGTGGCGGATCGCGTCGTTCGTCGACATGCCGCGGTCGTACGCCTCGCGCACGCGGCTGAGGATGAACGCGTGGTAGTCCATCGAGAGGCCGAACAGCACGACGAACAGGAACAACGGCAGCCACGACGTGATCGCGCCGGTCGATCTGAAGCCGAGCAGCGACTCGCCCCAGCCGTGCTGGAAGACGAGCACGAGCAGCCCGTACGCCGCGCCGACGCTGAGCAGATTCAAGACGATCGCCTTTGCCGCGATCACGACCGAGCGGAACGTCACGAGCAGCAGCAGGAACGCGAGCGTCAGCACGAACGCGAAGACCCAGCCGATGCGGCTGTTCATGAGCGCGTTGAAGTCGGCCGTCGAGGCGGTCATGCCGGCCACGGCGACGGTCGCTCCAGGCGGCAGCGCAGCGCGCAGCGCCGGCGTCAGCTCGCCGCGGATCGTCTCGAGCGCGCGGCGGGAGGCGGCGTCCGCGCCATCGCCGTCGATCGGCAGGTCGACTGCGGCGACGCGTCCGTTCGGCGCGACCTTCACCGCGATCGGATCATTCACGACGCCGCTCGCAAGCGCGCGTCTGCGCATGTCGGCGATTGCGGCTCTGCCGGCCGGCGTGCCGATCGCGTCGATTCGATCGCGACCGTCGCGGCGATCTCCTTGCCGGGGAAGGCCGCCTGGATGCGGTCGTAGGTCTGCATAACGGGCAGGCTGCGCGGGAGGGAGTCGGTGCCGGGCAGAGCAGTGCGCATGTCGAGGACCGGGATGCAGAGCGCGAGCAGCAGGCCGCCGGTCGCGAGCGCGGAGGCGACCGGGCGGCGCAGCACCGCGTCGATCAAGGCACCCCACGCGCGCGAGGCGCCGCCGCTGCGTCTGCGCATCAGGAAGGGAATCCGTCCACGCTCGACGCGGTCGCCGAGCTTCGAGAGCATCGCCGGCAGCACGGTGAGCGACGCGACGAGCGACACCCCGACGACGAGGATCGCGCCCATCGCCATCCCGGAGAAGGTCGAATCGCCGGCGATGAACATGCCCGCCATCGCGACCATCACGGTCAGGCCGGAGATCAGCACGGCGCGGCCGGACGTCGCCGCGGCGGCCTCCAGCGCAGCCTGCTCGGAACGCCCCGCAACACGCTCTTCCCGCTCGCGACGCAAGTAGAAGAG
This sequence comes from uncultured Actinomycetes bacterium, assembly GCA_963770165.1. Taxonomy (GTDB): domain Bacteria; phylum Actinomycetota; class Thermoleophilia; order Solirubrobacterales; family Solirubrobacteraceae; genus Conexibacter. The sequence goes on along the minus strand of CAVYOK010000004.1, from coordinate 2,145 downwards.
GGCATAGTCGATGCCGACCGCGAGGCCGATCAGCAGCACGACCGAGCCGACGCTGTTCTCGATCGGGATCGCGTGCGAGCCGATCGCGACGAGGCCGAGCGTCGCCATCACGCTCGAGAGGGCCAGCAGCAGCGGGATCCCGGCTGCGACGAGCGCGCCGAACGCGACCACAAGGATCACGAGCGTGATCGGGACCGAGAGCAGCTCGGCCTTCTTGAAGTCGTCCTCGAACATCTTCGAGATCGCCTCGTCGGCGCTCGCGTCGCCGAACTGCTCGACCCGCAGGTCGGGGTGGGCGCGCTGCGCGGCGGCGGTCGCGGCGAGCAGCGGCTTCACGTCGACGCCCTCGTCTCTGCGCAGCTCGATCGTCACGAGCGCGGCATGGCGGCCCGGCGCGAGCTGACCGGCGTTCCCGGGCGCGTACGGGTCGTCGACCGTGCGCACCTGCGGCTGCGCGCGCATGCGTCTGACGACGTCGGCCACGGCCGCGCGGAGGGCTGGATCGCCCGCGTCCGCCCGCACGGACGACACCAGCACGGTCTCCTCGGCGCGATCGGGGAAGGCGTCGCTAAGGATCTGCTCGGCGCGGCCGGACTCTCCGGGCCCGCCGTCCTCGGACATCGACTTGACGCCTACGACGGCGTTGCCGAAGGCGAATGCGATCAGCACGAACGCGATCCAGCCGAGCACGGCGGCCTTGCGGTGGTGCGCGCTCCAGCGCCCTGCTCGTGCGGCGAAGCTGCGAGATGTCATGGCGGCGTCCCTCCCGTGGTCGTTTGACGTCTCGCAGGCTCGCAACGGCGCGGCCGCGCGCCCATGCGGGCGGCGGGCGAGCAGGGGTGCGGCGGGGCACCGTGTGGGGGTGGGGACAACCCCCGGTCAACGGCCCGTAGGATGCGCTTCCGATGCGGATCCTGCTGCCTGACGACACCGAGCTGCGGCTCGACGACGACGCCACGGGCGCCGACGCGGCGGCTGCGATCGGTGCCGGCCTCGCGCGCGCGGCGCTCGCGGTAAAGGTCGACGGCGAGCTGCGCGATCTCGCCGCTCCGCTGCACGACGGGGCACGGCTGGAGATCGTCACGCCCTCCAACGACGACGCGCTCGAGCTGCTGCGCCACGACGCTGCGCACGTGCTCGCCGCTGCGGTGATGGAGCTCTATCCCGGCGTGAAGATCTCGATCGGGCCCCCGATCGAGCAGGGCTTCTACTACGACTTCGAATTTCCCGACGGCGTCGTCGTCTCCGACGCCGACTTCGAGCGCATCGAGGCGAAGATGCGCGAGCACGTCAAGGCCGACGAGCGCTTCGTGCGCGAGGACGTGTCGGTCGGGGAGGCGTTGGAGCGCTTCGTGCGCGAGGGGCAGCCGTACAAGGTCGAGCTGATCGAGGACCTGATCAGAAGAGAGGGCGTGGAGACGGTCTCGCTCTACACGAACGGTCCGTTCACCGACCTCTGCCGCGGTCCGCACGGCCCGGGCACGAAGCGCATCAAGGCGTTCAAGCTGCAGTCGGTCGCGGGCGCCTACTGGCGCGGCGACGCGAGCCGCACGATGCTCACGCGCATCTACGGGACCGCGTTCTTCTCCAGAGAGGAGCTGACCGAGCACCTGGAGCGGTTGGAGGAGGCGAAGGCGCGCGACCACCGCAAGCTCGGCGGAGAGCTGGGCCTGTTCCGCTTCTCGCCCGTCGCCCCCGGCGCGGCCTTCTGGCTGCCGAACGGCACGCGCGTGTTCAACGCGCTCGTCGCGCTGTCGCGCGAGATGGGCGAGCGCCACGGCTACACGGAGGTCAAGACGCCGCAGATCTACGACAGCGTGTTGTGGGAGACCTCGGGCCATTGGGGCAAGTACCGCGAGAACATGTTCGTCACGAGCGCCGAGGATCGGCAGATGGCGATCAAGCCGATGAACTGCCCCGGCCATGCGCACCTGTACGCGAGCGAGCGCCACTCCTACAGAGAGCTGCCGATCCGCTACAGCGAGCCCGGCCTGCTGCACCGCAACGAGCCGTCGGGCACGCTCCACGGGCTGCTGCGCGTGCGGCATTTCGCGCAGGACGACGCGCACATCTTCTGCACCGAGGAGCAGGTGCAGGAGGAGGTCGCCGGCTGCCTCGACTTCACCTTCGCGACGCTCGGGCTGT